>NZ_NPJA01000024.1 GCF_002251295.1 Prevotella sp. P5-50 | reverse complement strand
CAGCTGCAAAATTACCAAAAAGGGCTGACTCCGCAAATAGGAATCAGCCCAATTTTTTATTTTTCGAGACTTACATGTGCATGCATATACGCATACGCAAGTGACGAAGTTTTAGCGGACAACAATAAATATAAATCTCAACTGAAAATGCGCTCGAGTTCCTCGCTTCTGGGAGGAATTTTATTATGGATCGCCTACGGCTCGACATCTTAACTATAATCTTTACAAGAATTTAACTATAATCTTTACAAGAATTTAACTATAATCTTTACAAGTTGTGTCACAGATTATAATCAATCATCATCAATCAATAATCAACCTAATCAGAGCCTTTGGCTCTTAATCTGTGCCAATCTGTGCTAATCTGTGGTCTGAAAAACCTGACTATGCTCTGAGTCTTTTTTGTCCACAGATTATCACAGATTTTTAAATATCAAAGATATTTTAATTATCACAGATTATCACTTCAGAAAGTCGAGTAACTTATTATTATTCTCTGTGCCTCTGAGTCTCTGTGTTCAATAATAACTTTTCCTTTACCACAGAGGTGTTGTTGCGCGATACGGGGATGGGTTTGTCTGTACCGAATATCTGCAGCTGATAGGCAGAGTTGCGATTAGACATCGACACGACGAAGTTGAGATTGACGATGAAGGCGCGATGACACTGCACCATAAACGGTTCGCTGCCAATACTCTCCATAATCTGCTTGAGCGTGATTCGCATCATCTTGTGGCGCACCTCGTCTGATTCCATATAACATATATTGGCATAGTTGGACATCGACTCTACATATATTATATTAGAGGGAGGAAGAATGAGTGTGCTGTTGCCCGTGGCTCCCACGAGGTGGCACTGGCGCACTTCCTCGCAGGGAGTATTGTCGCTTGTTTCATCCTCCTTTTCTGTCTGTTCGGCAATGGCTTTCTGCCGTTCCTCAAGCAGGGCATTGATGGTGCGCACCTCTTCGAGCTGATGGCGCAGATGCCAGTTGCGGTTGCGCACGTAGGTGCCGATATACAAGAATATGCATGTGGCTGAGACGTAGTATATGTAGTCAAAGAAATAATCAAGGTGAAATTGTTCGTCGTACCACCAGGGTTCGATGGGATTATTGTAGAAGAAGAATCCCCCGAAGAGAGTGAGTGCGAGGGCGAGGATGGGGATATTGATAAGATAGTTGACGATAGAGTTGCGATGGACAGTGTTGAGCGGCAACTTGGGGTCCATGGGCATGTGGAGAATGTGGGCAGTGAATATACAGGTTATCATACTGACCGCAGTGGTGATGACACTCTGTGCGAGGAAGAACAGAGGGCGACCTTCGTGGATAGTCTCGACATTGAATGGCATGGTGAGCCATAACAAAAGGAATACGAATATGCCGGCATACACGCTTTCGTGAATGATGCGGATGTTTATTGGTTCTTTTAATCGTCTTTTCATCATCGTCATAATTTCAAAAACGATTGCAAAGATACACCATTTATCCCATATTTCCACATATTTGGGACAAATGGTAGGGATATGTGACGAATGGAAGACGTAATATCCCATTTCCTCTGCCTTATATCCCACGCTATTGCAGAATCTAAATATCCAACGTAACTTTGCAACGGAAAATTTTTAATGAACAAAGATATGACGACATTGAAATTATGTTTGGCGGCAATCGCCGCAATGTTGGGAGTGGCAACAGCCAATGCCCAGACGGAGAAGAAAGATTCGGTTGGCTATTCGCTCAACCTGCAGGAGTTTGTGGTGAAATCCACTGCTCCGCGAACAAAGATGAGAAACGGTGCGATGGTCACTCGCATTGTGGGTTCGCCATTGGAGTCGGCGGGTTCGGTTGAGGACATGCTCTCGCGTGTGCCTGGTATGATGCGTATGGGTGGTCAGTTGCAGGTGATAGGAAAGGGTTCACCTATTTATTATATTAACGGACGAAAGGTGCAGGACCTTGAGGAACTGAAAAGATTGAGAAGTCAGGATATACGTGAGGTGGAGGTAGTCAACAGTCCGGGAGCTGCATACGATGCCTCGGTGAACGCCGTGGTGAAGATAAAGACGCGTCGTCAGCAGGGCGAGGGGCTCAGCGGTCGATTTGACGTGAGCGATGAACAGGCATTGAAATCGGGCAACAACAACCTGACGTCCACCCTCAATCTCAACTATCGTCATGAGGGACTTGACTTCTTCGGCGGTGTGACATTCCAAAACGACTATCTCGATGGTTATAGGTCTCTGCTCGAGCAGAACACATACCTCAAGCAGAATACAAACTCAATTGTTTCCCATACCCAGACAGGATATACCCAATCCGACCAGAAATTTTCGCGTATGTTCTTCAATGCGGGAGTCAACTGGCAATTTGACGATGACAACTTCATTGGAGTGAAGTTGGAGAGAGGTATATGGTTGAAAAACCGCTACTGGTTTGCGATGGAGGAAGACGTGCTGCGCAATGGTGTGAAGGAGGATTACCTAAAGTCGGAGAGCGACATCAAATACAAGAATCCGAATACAATGCTCGTCAATGCATATTACAATGGAAAGATAGGCAAATGGGGTATTGACGCCAATGTGGATTACTACTCGCAATGTGACAAGAATGACAATCATGTCAACGAGCAGGCAATGTCGGGTATGCGCACCGTGGAGTCGATGACCGAGAACAAGAGCCACCTCTTTGCCGCGCGACTTATTGCCGAACATCCTCTTTGGACAGGCAAACTGCAGTTGGGTGGTGAAATGACCACCGTGTGTCGCGACAATGACTATCGCATCAGCGGTGTGGATAATATCTTCGATAGGATGTCGAAGGTGAACGAGCAGAACTATGCCGCTTTCTTCGAATATGGCATCATGATACCCAAGGCAGGAATGTTGACTCTCGGAATGAGATATGAGCATGTGGCATTCGACTTCGATGATAAGACCGACCCATCGCGCTCGGTGAAGAGAAATCATGACGATTTCTTCCCCTCGTTATCTTTCGGCACTCGCCTCGGAACCGTGGAGATGCAACTAAGCTATGGCGTAAAGACCACACGCCCGTCATACTATCAGTTGAGAAGCGAAATCGACTATGGCAGCAAATACACACTGCAGACGGGTAATCCTCTGTTGGAAAACGAGATACGCCACACCCTCGACCTCTCGGGACGATGGAAATGGATAGCCTTCAATGTCAACTACCTGCATATCAAGGATGCCATATACGACTGGACATCGCCCTACGACGACAATGGAGTGGTTATGATTGGCATGGTGAACTTCGACCGTCCTATCGACGTGTTCTGTGCCTTCGTGAACTTATCTCCCACAGTGGGAGTGTGGACCACGAGCAATACAGTGGGAGTGCAGAAGCAGTGGCTCTCGTTTAATCTCGACGATCCGCGCGAGGCAACAGGCAAGCGCCATGTCACTTACGACAAACCTATGCTGATATTCAATAGCGACAATGCCTTCAGACTGAAACGCGACTGGCAGTTGGAACTCAACTCGCAGTTCTATAGCAAAGCCCACTACCGCAACGTGCGCCTGCTGCAGGCATATTGGAACTTGACCGCCGCAGTGCAGAAATCATTCCTAAAGGACAAGTCGCTCGTGGTGCGCCTCTCATTCTGCGACATATTCAACACGGCAAAGCAGGATGCGGTTATCGACCTCGGCAACTATACGCTGAAGCAAGGCGACGTATTTGGAGAGGGACGCGGCAACTACAGTTTCCATCGTGTGGCACTGTCGGTGCGCTATGCCTTCAATGCCACCAAGAGCAAGTATAAGGGCAAAAGTGCAGGCGAAGCGGCAATCAAGCGTATGTAAAGATGTCACAGGGACAGGTCATTGACATCATTATTTTGTAGTAAATCGTTGACGTTTATCGTCTAATGAATAAAAAAAATTTTGTTTCACATTTTAAAACGAGATGATTATGATAGTAACAACAACGCCCACTATTGAGGGGCATCCAATTAGAGAGTATAAGGGTTTGGTGACTGGTGAAACCATCATTGGCGCCAACTTCGTGAAGGACTTCTTTGCCGGCATCCGCGATATCGTAGGCGGACGCAGTGGCTCATACGAGAGCGTATTGCGCGAGGCCAAGGACATAGCATTGCGCGAGATGCAGGAGCGTGCACAGATGATGGGAGCCAATGCCGTCGTAGGTGTCGATCTCGACTATGAGGCTCTCGGGGCCAACGGTTCGATGCTGATGGTGACGGCAAGCGGTACTGCAGTAGTGATATCTTCGTTTGTTGAATAACTGATACACGATTACACAAGCATACTTACCTAGTATTATGGTACGACTGAATTATCTTGATAATCTGAAGGTGGCATTGACCTTCTTGGTTATATTCCATCATGCGGGACAAGCGTATGGTGACGGTGGCGAGTGGGGATATACTCCTTCAAATCCTGCGGAGGTGATGCCTTGGATATGGCATTTCTTCTCTACTAATGCTGCGTTCTTCATGGGGTTGTATTTCTTCATATCAGGGTATTTTATACCTGGCAGTTATGACAGGCAGGGATTTGGCACCTTTGTCAGGAAGAAAATACTTCGTCTCGGAGTTCCATTGTTGTTGATGGGTGGTCTTTTGACATCCGCTACAGGAAAAGTCGAGATAGCCCACATGTGGTTTGTGGAAAGTCTTTTGATATTCAGCTTCTTCTATGCCGTAGTCAGGAAAAGATGCCCGGCAATATCTAAAGACTGCGACTCACGACCGACGCTAATAGGACTGTTTATAGCAGCATTGGTTATGGGCATCGGTAGTTATTTCATTCGTCAGGAGAGTCCACAAGATCATTGGATCAGTCTTGGTGTTTGGAAATTTGAACCAGCTCACTATCTTCAGTATGTCATGATGTTTGTATTGGGCATACTTGCCTATCGATTTGACTGGCTCGACAAGATGACCAAGACGACGGGTGTTGTGGCATTGTTGATAGGTGGAGCATTGGCTATAGGAAACTATTTCCGACAAGACGGTGAGTGGAATGATTTCGTTTGGCAATGGTTTGGAATCTATGAGTCGCTGATGTGCGTTTTCATCAGTTTTGGCTTGTTATGGCTGTTCCGCGAGAAAGTCAATATGGGCAATAAAGCACTCTCTTGGCTCTCGGCTCAGAGCTATGGCGCATATATAGTCCATTTGCCGTTGATGATTTGTATTCAGAATATGTTTGATGGTGTATGGATGGGAGCCTTTGGCAAGTTTATGTTCGTCGGTGTTGTCTCAACTGTATTGTCATTCGCCTTCACATGGTTATTGCGCCTGTTGCCGGGAGTGAAAAGGGTTTTATGAATGATATTTCTTGCCCGATGTCACAGTGACAGGTCATTGACATCATGACTTATAATTCTTACAGCTTACAGTATTACAGTTTTTGAAAAGGAAAAATAGGTTTCGGATTCTTAAAACACGAGGACAGGTTTCTGTTTCTTGGACAACGCTAATTCACACCAGGCGTTACAGTTTGACAGTTGACAGTTTCCAAAAACGATTTTTTGCGTTACAGATAACAGATAACAGTTTTTAGAAAGCAAAAAAACTTGATGTCATTGACCCGTCCCCGTGACATCTCGTCCCCGTGACATCTCTTGCTATTTGTTTTTAAATTTGATAAGTTCTTCCTCGCATTGTGCAATGAAATCATTACAACTACCTTCAAATCCCAACTCTGGGGCAAGTATATCTGTTTTACTCATTTTAATGGATAGTTTCATGTTCCATCTTTTAATCAGATTTGCAGCTGCTAATCTTTCTTCTACATTGTTTGTGAACACCAATACGCCTCCATTCCATTTGCCGAAACCCTCGATGTTTTCCCAATGTATCAAGGTCTTACCGATAAGAAGGCCTTCGTTAAGTATCAGAACCCAGCATCTTCCTTTTATATTATAAATTAGGTCTCGAACAAAGGCATACGTTCCTCCTATTCCGAAAAAGAACGTGCCAAACATCCAATGATTATATAAAATGTCAAATCCGTTTTTAGCGCACAGAAAAGGGATGTCACGGTCAGTAGAATTGTAAAAAACAATTGTTTGACGAGTTTCACCCATCTGTTGTTGAGTATTGTTCTCATTTTTTATATTATTACATTTCTGTATTATAGTGTTTTATGCAAAATTTGTTGCTGTATCAACATACAGAATTAGAACTCCGGAACCTTTCTTGAAGTTCTAACATGGCAGAAATGAGTTCATCAAATGAAGGTTTATCACCATAGATCATCGTCTCCATCATTGCCTCATAGTCAGCTTTCCACGCGTCAATTATATCTGGACGTGGCACCAACTGCATTCGTTTACGGACTTCTGGTGTATAGTCCATTCCACTTACAGAAGTGAATATCTCACGATGATGACGAATACTTTCCCATAATTGGTCATCACTGGCTGCTTTCACCGCAAAATCCATGTTCATCATACGATACAAGTCATACAAGTGACGGCTCTTACGTTCTGCTTTAAGTCCATGACCTTCAACTGAGAACATTTCGTGAATGAGAAACACCTTTTCGAGGAAAGTCTTGCCAGGGATAGACGTTGCAACTTCTGAATCAACGAGTGAAGTCTGGATTGCTGGGAACTGCTGTTCAAGCATACTTTGGATATGGCATTTCTCATTGGGCTCAAATAGTGACCTTGAACCAATTTCCAACATCACAACTGGTTGCAGATATGTGGCAACATCTGCTAAGGCACTTTTATATCGGATGAAGATTTTGCGTGGTTCAGGATATGTTCCATCACCTTCACCGTCAGGTTCTGCATCCATGGTACAAAGCTCTGCAAGACCATATTCTTCAATTTTCTTCTGAAGTTCTGTGGCAAATTGTTCCCTAACAAATATGGAAGAAGCTTTGCGTAGCTTCTTGATTTTCTTCTTTGTAAGGTCGCCTTCAAGATCAAATAAAGACCTATCAACAGCAAGATCAATGTCCTCTGAGAAACGATTGATAACTCCCCAAACTTTGGACAGAGACGTACCTCCCTTGAAAATCAATTTATCTGCAAAAGGCAGAGTGAATACTATTTGAAGAATAGTTGAGACCCAAACATCCTTCTCTATGGCTTGTGGTGGTAATCCGGTCTTAGGAGATGTTTGATTCAACACCATGATTTGCTGCTCTTTTGACAATAAGAAAAAGTTATTCTTGTTCATATGCTTTCATCACTATATTTCTAATCCATACAGGCATTAAAGCCAAATCCTTGACAATGCTGTCTTTATTTTCTAATCTGAGTAATTTATGAATATGGTCTATCTGGTCTTTTGTAACATTACTCTGCCCATAGTCTTTGAGGGCATACGTAATGAGCATAGCCAATTTGTTCTGAAAGGAAATATTCTTTGAAGATGTCTGCTTAAATTTTACTTTGATATTTCCCAAAACTGTTAAATTCTTGGCATAGCCATTGGTAAGGAACACATAATTCATAGGAACCTGCGTAGAAAGACCTAATATATTCTGTGCATGTACACCTGTTGGTACAACTTTTATATGGTCACGCTTGGCTATTGCATTTACAATATCATCGACAGATGGTAAGATTACCCCAAGTCCCAATAGCTTGTCAATTTTAGGATAACAATATATACCCCGGGCAACATTTATAATAAGCTCTTTGGACTTTAATATCTCAAGAGCCTTGCGTATGTTATCCGATGATGAATAGCGAGCAAACCTATCCGGAAAGAATACAGTACCCCTTCCGCACTTCTTTAAGCTGCTAAGTATTTTATTCTCAATCGTTACCATTGTAGTTTAATACAAATCTATTCACAAACTTATCAAATATTTGTGAATGCAAAGTTACTACTTTTATTTCAATATCAATCAAATCATAGAGAAAAAATGAAGATTTTTATAATTTTTCTCCATAAATGCAAGATATATTACTCACTTTTGACTGATTTTCTCAGATGTCACAGTGACAGGTCATTGACATCATGACTTATAATTCTTACAGCTTACAGTTTTACAGTTTTTGAAAAGGAAAAATAGGTTTCGGGATTCTTAAAACCGAGGACTGTTCCTGTTTCTTGGACAATGCCAATTCACACCAGACGTTACAGTTTGACAGTTGACAGTTTCCCAAAATGAATTTTTTGCGTTACAAATAACAGATAACAGATAACAGTTTTGGGAAACGGTATTTTTTGGGGTAGCCTGAAGGCTAGATGTTTTGGAGTAGCGAAGACAGAGTGAGAGCTCCATTTTATGGCACCTTTTCTCGCCATGGCAGAATTAAAGCGAGCTTTATTCTGCTCATTTGGCTTAACGAAAACGTTCGGTTTCACTATGCTGAGTCACGACAAAACAAACCATAGGTAAATCTTTGGAGGAAATCTTTTTTAAGATATTTCACGCCAGAAATAATATATCATTCAGGATGGATGAAAATAAAATCTTTAACTAAGATGAAGTCTGAAGTCTGAGGTCTGAGGTTTGTCACGCCACGAGAATCTTTAACGAAAATCTCATACCAAAATGCGCAACAGTACGTTGCTCTATAGGAGCGTTTTATTATGGATCGCCTTACGGCTCGAAATCTAAATAAAAATCTTTAGAATAATCTTTAACGAGAATCTTTTTCCGTGTTCTCCGTGTGATCCGTGGATTTTTTTGGGGGTAGCCTGAAGGCTAGATGTTTTGGAGTAGCGAAGACAGAGTGAGAGTTCCATTTCATGGCACCTTTTCTCGCCATGGCAGAATTAAAGCGAGCTTTATTCTGCTCATCTGGCTTAACGAAAACGTTCGTTTTCACTATGCTGAGTCACGACAAAACAAACCATAGGTAAATCTTTGGAGGAAATCTTTTTTAAGATATTGCACGCCAGAAAAATAGTGGTGACCCAAATGGTGTAATAGCAAATTGGATGCGCAATCGCAACACGATAGAATTCCTGGGTATTTGGGAACAACTATTCAATCCAAGTTTTAATCCCCTCGAATTCGAGGGGTTTAGAAAAGAGGCGGTATTCGCATACGGCCTCTTTAAAATCCTTTAAAATATGAAAAATTTATTTCTGTATTTGTACCATTGTACGTTGCAAATATACGAATAATAACGATATGTTCCAAGTTTTTTGGGGTTTATTTTTTTTAGGATGTCATAGGAACAGGTCCATGTCATCAGTCCTAAGCGTTACAAACGTTACATTTACAGTATTACAGTTTCCAAAAAGCAAGGGCTTCATTTGACTTTCTGGCGAAACGGAGCTGTGTGGTATTATCGCATGATTTTCTTGCCGGCTGCCACCCAACCGAGATAGCCGGAGTCGAGCTCAATGACGCGATAGCCATGACGGACAAGAATTTGGGCGGCACGCTTGCTTCGCTTGCCACTGCGACAGTTGATGGCGATGGTCTTGCTGAGGGGAAGGGTTGTGGTGGCGCGTTGCTCAAAGTCGGGGTTGAGAACATCGATGTTGATGGCGCGGTCTATATGACCTGCGGCAAACTCTTCTGACGTGCGCACGTCAAGACGGATGACTGTTGTGTCGGCAATAGCTTGTTCGTAGGCTTCTACCGTCAGACTCTTGAAAGCCTGGCTTTGGGCGTTGCCGGTGATGGTCGTCAGGACCATGGCGGCGAGGGATAGTATCTTTCTTTTCATTGTTTGTTTTGTTTTGTTACTGAACTTTCGCATGTGGGGAAGTTAAGGGAAGTTAGGGAAGTTAGGGAAGTTAGAGAGAAGTTAAGGGACAAATGTCCTACGTCTTACGGCAAAAGGCTATTGTCTCTTAACTTCCCGAGCGACCGTGGGGAGTGATAACTTTAACTTCAATCAATTCCATCAGTTGCGAAACTTAAATTTTTTTATCTTCGTGAGTGCGATGTGCTGCCTTTCCAGATGGTTTGAGGATAGCGTCCTTTACTGTCAACGGTGAGTCTTACATTGCCGGTGTCGCCGGTGGAACGCAGAATGACTAACGCTGAGCCGTGGTAGAGGTGGCGACGGTTGCCGACATGAACCTCATCGGACTGCAAATCGCCGTTGTCTGTGGCAACAATCTCTGCCGGACCTTCTACCTTAAACACCAATGGTTCGCTGACATCCCACACCCGACGTCCTTGGCGGTCAATGGCTGTGATGCGCAGATGTTGCAGGTCTTTCCCGTCAGCTTTCCACTGGCTGTTGTCGGCTTCTATCTGTAAGGCAGTCGCCGCTCCTGTGGTTTCTATCCTGTGGCGAGCCACTATCTTTCCGTTGTTGCGGGCAACAGCCTCCAGGCGCCCTCGCTGATAGACGATACCTCGCCAGAAGATGCGGTTGCGCTGTGTGGGCAATAGGGTGTTGCGCTTCCTGCCTAATGACTTTCCGTTGAGCAGCAGTTCTACTTCCTCGGCATTGGTATAGGTGTAGAGCGAGAGGGTGTCGCCTGCTGTCCTGTTCCAATGATCTGATAATTGGTCAACAGCCACATTGATGCCGTTCCATTCTTCGCTATGCTGCGCATGATCCAGGATGGCGATGTGAACAGTGGGTTCGGTGGTAAACATACTCTTGACGAGATATGCCAATGGCTTGGGTTGCAAGGAGATGTCGAACACCCCTTGGTTCCATCCCTTGACGGGCCACCCCATGCTTTCGCCAAGATAGTCGATAGCACCCCAATATGCCAGTCCGACCACCCAATCGTGGTTCATGCCGAAAAAGTTGGTGCCTATCATCGAGGTGTTGGCCTCACTTTGATAGAAGATATGGTCGGGATAACGCTTGCGGTCTCCAGGGAAGTACTGGTATCTGTAGTTGTAGGAGGCGATGTCTGTTGCGATAGCCAACGGAGCCGGCAACGAATCGGTTTCGAGACTCCTATAGCGTGGATGCATGGCTACGGTGGTGGGACGTGTGGTGTCGTAACGGTGCAGCAGGGTTCGCATGAGGCGGTAGGCGGTAACACCCCAATCGTTGAAGGGGAGGTCGGACCGCTGTTGCAGTTCGTTGCCTAAGCTCCACATGACGACGGAGGGGTGGTTGCGGTCGCGCTGCACCCATTCTGTGATGTCGTTCTGCCATAGGTTCTGCCAGGACGTGCGTCCTCCGGCAAACTGTTGCAGCCATTTGTCGTACAGTTCGTTGACCACGATGATTCCGTATTTGTCGCAGAGGTTCAGAAACTCTTCGCTATATGGATTATGGGCAGTACGGACGTGGTTGTAGCCAAACGACTTCATCAGTTGCAGCCGCTTTTCAATGGCGCGAGGGTAGGCTGCCGCTCCCAATGCGCCGAGTGTATGGTGATTGGCAAAGCCCTTGAGCAGCACTTTCTTTCCGTTGATGCGCAGGCCGTATTGTGGAGAAAACGCGATGGTTCTCACGCCGAAGGACTGCGATACCTGGTCGAGGGGCTGGTGCTGACGGTTGTAGATCGTGACGATGGCGGTGTAAAGGTACGGACTTTCACACGACCAGAGCTGTGGATGCTGAAGGGTTATCGTGTCCAACGGATATTCACGCTGTCGCCAGCGTGGCGAGTAGTGGAGGGGTTGTTCGTGTTGGGCAACGGTCTGTCCGCTCTGGTCAACGATCGTTACTCCGACGGTCAGGGGTTCTGCCTTTCTTTTGTTGAACAGCTCCGCTTGAATGCACACCTGTCGGTTGTCAACGGTTGTGATGAATAAAGGGTGGCGTGCAAAATGCGTGTCTTTATTGCTGATGATCAAGCGCACGTCACGATAGAGGCCGCCACCGGTGTACCATCGTGAATTGTCGGGAGACTGGGTGTCAGCCCTGACGAGTATTTCGTTTTCCTGACCGAAGATCAGCTTGTCGGTGATGTCGGTTTCAAAACCGAGATAGCCGTAGTCTGTGCCTCCTATCCGTTGTCCGTTGAGATAGACATCGCCCACGAGCATGATGCCTTCAACATCGAGCACGATGCGCCTGTTTTTCCAACTGTTGTCTGGGGTGACGGTACGCCTGTACCAACCAACAGCCATCTCCTTGAATCCTCTGCTGCTGAGTCGGCTCTTGGTATTGTTGGCAGCATCATTTTTGTTGACCTTCTCGTCTTGTTGCGGAGCAACCCATGGTTGCGAGATCTGGAAATCGTGGGGCAGATGAACCACTTCCATGCTCTTGTCTTTCAACTCATCGGTGTGGGCCACATCGCCTCTGTAAAACTGCCAGTTGCGCGACAGGGAAATGGTGTCGCGTACGGCGGCTTGAAGCGGTTGGAACAGTAGTCCGCCTGCCATGATCAGCGTTAAAGACTTTGTTTTAATAGATTTATGAAATGGCATAATGCTTAGGCGGTTATGAATTATAGATTATGATATGACGGTGGCGACGATACGTCGTGATCCGCCATGATTGCGAAATTCACAGAGATAGATGCCCTGCCATGTTCCAAGGTTGAGTCTGCCGTGAGTGATGGGAATAGACAGGCTCACGCCGAAGAGCGATGATTTGGCATGGGCAGGCATGTCGTCAGCACCTTCGAATACATGTTGGTAGTATGACTCGTTTTCTCTTACAACATGATTGAGAATCTCTTCCATGTCCGTTCTCACATCAGGATCGGCATTCTCGTTGATAGAGAGTGCACATGAGGTGTGTTGTACGAAGAGGTTAAGGAGTCCGGTCTCGGGCATCGGTGCGGGGAGGTTTGCCAGTATCTCGTTGGTCACCAGATGGCACCCCCTGCGTTTGGGGGCAAGGGAAAAGGTGGTTTGCTGTATCATGATGGCGTATTGTTGTTGTCAGTGGATAAATCAGGCTTGTGTCTCACTATCTTATAGCCGATGGAAGCAATGAAGATGCTCATCAACGGGCTGAGGATATTGAAGAAACAATAGGGCAGATAGGTGAACGTGGCAACGCCCAATACCGTGGCCTGCGTCATGCCGCAGGTGTTCCAAGGCACGAGGACGGAAGTGACGGTAACGGCATCTTCCGTCGTGCGACTCAACAGGCAGCGCTCGTAACCCTGACGGTCATATATATCCTTAAACATATTTCCCGTCAGCAGGATACACAGATACTGATCTGCCACCGCAAGATTCATCATCATTCCGGTACAGGCTGTTGATGCTACCATGGTGGTGCGTCCCTTCACCAAATGAACAAAAAGGCGTGTGATGCCGCCTACCATGCCACCTGCCGACATGGCACCTCCGAAGCACATGGCGCAGATGATGAGCCAGATGGTGTCCATCATGCCAGCCATTCCGCGCGTGGAGACGAGTTCAGTCAGTACGGGGATGTCGTCAGCCACAGACGTACTGCCGTAAACGCTCTTCATGGCAGCTTTGAAGAGTGACGGGTCGATGTCGCGAAACACATCGGTCTGGAAGATCAGACCGAAGATGATGGCTGTCAAGGTGGAGAGAAACAGCGTGATCAATGGCGGCCATCGGCGTGCGATCATCACGCCGGTCAGTACAGGGACTGCCAGAAGCCATGGGGTGATATGGAAACGCTGTTCCAAAGCGGCTGTAAACGACATGATGTTCTGACTGTCGTTGGTGGCATACAGAATACCGCCTATGGTAAAGAGTATCAGCGCAATGGTCAAGGAAGGAATGGTGGTGATCAGCATGTATCGGATGTGGCGGAACAAGGGAACGCCCATGCTTCCAGACGCCAATACGGTGGTTTCGGAAAGGGGCGAAATCTTATCGCCGAAATAGGCGCCGCTGATGATGGCTCCGGCAATCCATCCGTCGCTAAATCCCTGTGCGCGTCCGATGCCCATCAGGGCTATTCCGATGGTGGCAATGGTGGTCCACGAACTACCCGTCATAAGGCTTACCAAGGCACAGATGACGCAGGCAGAAGCGAGGAAAATATCGGGATGGATAAGCTGTATTCCGTAGCTGATGAGCATAGGGACAACACCGCTGACCATCCATGCGCCACTTAACGCACCAATGAACAGCAGGATGGTGAGGGCACTTGCCACACTTGCCACATTTTTCGTGATGGCTTTCTCAAAACTTGCCCACGGCACATGAAGGAATACCATTCCGATGAGTACGCAAAGCGCCGATACAGAGAGTAGTGTGATTTGGCTTGCTCCTTCAAGAGAATCGCTGCCAAACGATCGGATGGTGAAGGTCAGCATGATCACCAACACAATTAGCGGCAGTATAGACAGAAAGACCGATGGTCGTTTCTTGAGCGTCAATTCCTTTTTCTTCTTTTCCAATTTTATTAGAATTATAGGGGTGATGGATGTCGTTTGTCCGATGTCAGGATGCCGATGGCTGATCTAAACGTCCTGAGAGGAAGAATCTTCTGGTTCGCACGAAATAGAGCAATACTCCCAGCGCATGAGTGACTGATAAGGTCCAGAATGCGGTAGCGTAGCCTAAGTGCTCGGCAATGGCTCCGCCAGCGATAATGCCTATGCCGACGCCTACGTCCCACGAGATGAGTATGGTGGAGTTTGCCGTGCCCCGCTCGTTGTGGTGTGCCATGGAGATTATCATATTCTGGAAGGCAGGCCACAGGTGTCCGTTGCCTAATCCGATGAGTATGGCTGAGCCGTAATAGCCGACCATGTCAGGACAGGCGACGAAGATGGTGTATCCTGCCAGCGAGAGGAGCATGCCCTCTGACGCATTTTGTGTGAGTTTGCCTTGGCGTAGCGCCTTGCTCCCCTGTAGTCGCGACATCATCAGACCGATGGAACAGAGCAGGAACCACGTTCCTGTTCCTCCGGTCATTCCCAAGACCTGTTTGCCGTAGATCGCCAGATAGTTGCTCAGTACGCCAAAACAGAATCCGAAGAATATCATGTTGAACCCCAGCATCCAGCCACGTGCCAGAAAGAATCTGTCGAGGGAGATGCGCTTAGGTTCCTGGGTGACGGTAGTGGGCTTTAGCCGAACTGTCGCATCCACCATCCAACCGAATGTCGCTATGATCAAAGCCATCCAAAACAGCAATTCGAAATTGTGGGTCTCGGCATAGATATAAATGGCAAATGTTGGTGCGATGGCCATGGCAAGATTATTGCTCAGGCCATAATAGCCCACGCCTTCATTACGTCGTGAGGAAGGGAGCACATCGATGGCTACCGTTGAATTGGCAACCGTGAGCGAACCAAAGGGTCCTCCGTGTAATGTTCTGACCAATGCAAACATCAACAAGGTTCCTGCAGCCAGATATCCTGCAAAGAAGATGGAGAATGCGGCAAAGCATACCATGAGCACCTTCTTTCGAGGAAACGTATCAACAAAATAACCGCTGAATGGCCGGAAGAGTAATGCCGTAACGGTATATCCCGAAAGCACCAGTCCTATCACGTCTTTCGTAGCTCCGAAAGTTTCGCTGAGATAGAGTGGCAGAAGAGGTGTCAGGAGATAGAAGGCAAAGAACAGCGAGAAATTGGCTGTCATGACCTTCACGTAATTGGCATTCCACAGTCTTTCCATGGACATCGGGTTTATTGTACGTATTGCCGTAATGCAGCAATAAGTTCGTTGTTCTCGCTCTTCAGTCCGATGGTCACACGCAGACAGTTATGACATAGTGTGATGCGTGATCTGTTGCGTACAATAATTCCATGATCGACCAGATAGTCATAGATAGACTGTGCATCGGTCATGCGAGCCAGAAAGAAGTTGGCATCTGACGGAAATACCTGTTGGCAAACCGGCAATTCGAGGAATGCTTTCATCATGCGAACTCTCTCGTCGAGAATACTTTTCACCCATCTATCCACGTCATAGGGGTTGGCAAGGGCTTCCATCGCCTCTGCCTGTGTCAGTCGGTTGATATTATAGGGGTATTTCACCTTATTAAATATATCGATGATTTCCTTGCTGGCAAATGCCATGCCCAAGCGGATTGCTGCCAATGCCCATGCCTTGCTCATGGTGTTGAGCACAATGAGGTTGGGGTGGGTTGCCAGTTCGCTACGGAACGACTGCTGGCGTGAGAAATCGATGTACGCCTCATCGATGATGACAATACCCTGGAAGCGTTCTACGACATGGAGCATCTCCTGTCTGTCGAGTGAGTTTCCTGTAGGATTGTTGGGCGAACAGAACCATATCAGTTTGGTGTGCTCGTCGCAAGCCTGCAATATTTGATCGGCCTGAAACTGAAAACTCTCGTTGAGCGTCACTGTGCGATATTCCACATTATTGATATCTGCGCACACGCGGTACATGCCGTATGTAGGTTCGATGGCCACCACGTTGTCGCGTCCCGGTTCGCAGAAGATGCGGTAAGGCAGGTCGATAGCTTCGTCGCTACCGTTACCGAGAAAAATATGCTCAGGAGCGACACCCTTGACCTTGGACAGCGCCACTTTGAGTTCTCGCTGGAGTGGGTCGGGGTATCTGTTATTGTCGGTCATGCTGTACGGATTCTCGTTGGCATCGAGAAAGACGTGAGCGTGCTTGCCAGAGTATTCGTCGCGGGCAGAGCTATAAGGTGCGAGTTTCCAAATATTTGGTCTTACCAGTTGTTCAAGTTGTTTCATGCTTTAAGCGATATTATTCTAACTGTCATTGCGTTACGGTGAGCATCAAGCTGTTCGGCTTCTGCCATGAGTTCCACGGCGCGGCCAATTTCCCTGATGCCTTGTTCTGTAAGGTGTTGGAAGGTGACTTTACGGCAGTAGCTGTCGAGATTCACGCCGCTGTAGGCTGTTGCATAGCCATGAGTGGGGAGTGTGTGGTTGGTGCCGCTTGCATAGTCTCCTGCACTCTCGCAGGCATATTTTCCGAGGAAGACACTTCCTGCATTGATGACCATTTCTGCTAAGGCCTCGTAGTCCTCAACCTGCAAAATGAGGTGTTCCGGTGCATAGGCATTAGACAGTTTCATGGCCTCATCGAGATCGCTAACCAAGACATAGTTGCTGTTTTCCAACGCTTTCGCTGCCATTTCCTTGCGTGGCAATGCTTGCAGTTGGCGATTAACCTCCTCTTGTATCTCCTGGAGTTTCTCCTCAGAGGTGGTGATAAGCAACACCTGTGAGTCGATTCCGTGTTCTGCCTGAGACAGCAGGTCTGCTGCTACGAATGTTGCATTGGTCTGGTGGTCGGCAATGACGCATACTTCCGACGGTCCAGCGGGCATGTCGATAGCCACCTCATCGAGACTAACCTGTTGTTTGGCAGCCATGACGTATTGGTTTCCCGGTCCAAAAATCTTATAGACTTTCGGTACGCTTGCCGTTCCGTATGCCATGGCACCTATGGCCTGTACGCCTCCAGCCTTGAAGATTCTGTTGACGCCAGCCACCTGTGCGGCATAGAGAATGGCAGGATTCACCTTGCCTTCGCTGTTTGGCGGGGTGCAGAGTACGATTTCGCTGCATCCTGCAATTTTTGCAGGAGTAGCCAGCATGAGAACTGTGGAGAAGAGTGGGGCAGTACCCCCAGGAATATACAATCCGACTTTTTCGATCGCCACACTTTTTTGCCAGCATTTTACGCCTTGACGCGTTTCAATGGGTTTCCCTTCAAACTTTTGTGCTGCATGAAAGGCATGAATGTTTTCATGTGCCAAAATGATGGCAGCTTTCAGTTTATCATCCAACAGATGTTCTGCCTCGTCCATCTCCTGTGCTGAAACAGCCAAAGAATGGAGTGTTACGTGGTCAAACTGCGCCTCGTACTTCTTGACAGCCTCATCGCCATGCTCTTTGATGTCGTCGAGCACCCCAGTCACCGTGGCATGGAGCTTGGAGAGGTCCAGATGTGGACGCTGGATAATTTCTTTCCATTCGTTTTGTTGCGGGTATCGATAAGTTCTCATAGCTTAAATTCCTTCCGTTATGTTATTTCCTTTTTTAATAGCATAGAGTAGAGCAATGACCTTGCTCTACTCTTGTGGGGGTTAACCTGTAAGTGACAGGATAAGTGATAAAGAAGCGTTTGTCTTTCGCTTAAAGTATCATTTTTTCAATAGGAGTCACAAGAATGCCTTGTGCACCCATTTCTTTCAGTTTGCCGATAATCTCCCAGAAACGCTTTTGATCGAGTACGGTATGTACGGAGCACCAGTCGTCGTCGGCCAATGGAATGATAGTAGGACTCTTCAGTCCTGGCAATACGCTGATGATTTCCTGTAGTCTTGCCTTGGGGGCATTCATGCGCACGTACTTCTTGTCTTCTGCGTCTTTGACGGCCTTAAAGCGGAAGAGCATCTGTTCGAGTATTTCGCGCTTCTCCTGACTCATATTCTTGTTGCCGATGAGTAATGCCTCGCTCTGCATGACCACTTCCACCTCACTCAGGTTGTTGCTGACCAATGTGGATCCGCTGCTGACGATGTCGAAGATACCATCAGCCAAACCGATTCCCGGACTGATTTCTACGGAACCTGTGATGACGTGGATTTCGGCGTTGATGTTGTGCTGCTCCATGAAATGTTGCAGGATATTAGGATAGGATGTGGCAATTTTCTTGCCGTTGAACCATGCCAACCCCTGATAATTGATGTCTTTAGGAATGGCCAGTGAAAGTCTGCATTTGGAGAATCCCAAGCGTGAGATGATTTCAGCATCTTCGCCACGTTCTACAAATTCGTTTTCACCTACTACGCCAATGTCAGCAACACCACTTGCAACGCTCTGTGGAATATCGTCGTCGCGCAAGTAGAGCACTTCTAAGGGGAAATTCTGTGATTGTACCAATAGGGTGCGTCGTCCTGAACTGACTTTGATATCTGCTTCTGCGAGCAGATTCATCGTGTCGTCAAACAGACGACCTTTGGATTGTACTGCAATTCTCAACATATAAAAATCTATTTCTGATGATTTCCTTTGCAAAAGTACGCAATTCTGGTAATATTTCCAAAAAATTGATTACTTTTGCAACGAAATTTTAATAAATTGATGCGAAAG
Organism: Prevotella sp. P5-50; assembly: GCF_002251295.1. Classification (GTDB taxonomy): domain Bacteria; phylum Bacteroidota; class Bacteroidia; order Bacteroidales; family Bacteroidaceae; genus Prevotella. Next base: position 71,604 of record NZ_NPJA01000024.1, on the reverse strand, counting down.
AGAATATATATACACGTTTTTGCTCTCTTGCTTTTGTGTGCTGCATGCAAGCACCAACAGGATGAACCTCAACTCACACCTTGGGGAGAGGAGCAAGATTCGTTGTCGGCAGATTTTGACTTGGAGCAGATTGTGGGTAATGGCGAAATGATTGTTTTGACCATGACGGGTCCAGAGACCTATTATGATTATCATGGTCATTATCTTGGAACTCAATACCTGCTGTGTCAACGCTTTGCGGAAAAGATTGGCGTGGGACTGCGCGTCGAGGTCTGTCGGGATTCGGCAGAGATGGTGCGCCGCATCAAGGATGGTGAAGCCGATGTGGCGCTGTTCGCAGGACGAGACGATCGGCTGGCGTGGCGGATAGGTCCCGATAAACCTCAATTGGAAAAAGAAATAAAAGCATGGTTTCGTCCTCAGCTGATTGCCGAGACACGTAAGGAAGAACAGTATCTGCTGTCGTCTCGTTCGGTTCGCCGACGCGTATTTGCGCCGATGCTCAATGCGAAAGGAGGCGTGATTTCTAAATATGATGCACAATTCCAGCAACATGCCCGTCGTATCAGATGGGACTGGCGACTTTTGGCAGCTCAATGTTATCAAGAGTCAACATTCGACTCGCAAGCTCGTTCATGGGCAGGTGCCTGTGGTCTGATGCAGATCATGCCGTCAACAGCAAACCATCTCGGACTGGCTCATTCCGATTTGTTTGATGCAGACAAGAATATTGCCGCTGCTGTGAAGTTTATTGAGGAACTGGACGGACATTTCCGAGATATTCCCAATCGGACAGAACGTATCAAATTTGTACTGGCAGCCTATAATGGCGGGTCGTATCATGTGAGAGACGCCATGGCACTCACCCGCAAGCACGGTCGTGACCCGCATCGCTGGAATGATGTGAGTCAGTATATCCTTGCTTTATCGCAACCGCAATATTATAATGACCCAGTGGTGAAGAACGGATATATGCGTGGAACAGAAACCGAAGACTATGTGCGTCGTATTATCAGCCGGTGGAATGGCTATCGTGGCATTAAGACAGCCGCCCACATGAATACCACAGGAGTACCCCAAAAAGCACATCATAAAAAAAAGAAATATAAGATATAGGTCATATTTCCGCAAATATATTTTTTTTATAAGAAAATAATGTGTAACTTTGCAAAGATTCTTTTAAAGCATAAGAAAATGAAGCAAACAATACTTGTAACAGGTGGAACAGGATTCATCGGTAGTCACACTACCGTAGAACTGCAGAATGCCGGATATAAAGTGGTGATAGTTGACAATCTGTCCAACTCCGATGCAAAGGTAGTGGACGGTATCGAGAAGATTACGGGAGTTCGTCCTGCATTCGAGCAAGTGGATTGCTGCGATTTTGCTGCGATGGACCGTGTGTTCTCAAAGTATCCCGATATTTCTGGAATTATCCATTTCGCTGCATCGAAGGCCGTGGGCGAGAGTGTTGAGAAGCCTTTGCTTTATTATCGTAACAATATTGTTAGTTTGGTGAATTTGCTGGAACTCATGCCTAAGCATGATGTGAAAGGCATTATTTTCTCGTCAAGCTGTACGGTTTATGGTCAGCCGGACCCAGAGAACCTTCCTGTTACAGAGGATGCTCCTATCAAACCGGCAGAGAGTCCTTATGGTAACACCAAGCAGATCAACGAGGAGATTATCCGCGACGATATTCACAGCGGAGCACCCATCAAGGCTATCCTGTTGCGTTACTTCAATCCGATTGGTTCGCACCCAACAGCCATTATCGGCGAACTGCCCAATGGCGTGCCTATGAACCTCATACCTTATGTAACCCAGACCGCTATGGGTATTCGTGAACAGCTCAAAGTGTTTGGTAACGATTATAATACTCCTGACGGAACATGCATCCGCGATTATATCTATGTGGTGGATTTGGCAAAGGCTCATGTGAAAGCCATGGAGCGTGTGCTTGATACCGACAGCGAAGCCCTTGAGGTATTCAATATTGGAACAGGACATGGCTGCTCTACCAAGGAAATCGTTGAAACTTTTGAAAAAGTTACAGGCGTTAAGCTCAACTGGACTTTCGCTCCTCGTCGTGAGGGAGATATCGAAAAGGTATGGGCTAATCCTGAGAAAGCCAACAAAGTATTGGGATGGAAAGCCGAAACTTCTCTGGAAGACACGCTCATGAGTGCGTGGCGCTGGCAGCAGAAGCTTCGTGAAGAAGGAATACAATAATTTTTAAATTATAGTTAAGACTAACCAGTCTTCAATAGTGGGACTGCGTTTTTATTTTGTGTTTGTGTTGTTATGAGCCCCCGATGAGAATCGAGGGCTCATTCTATCAAAACCCTATTGAAAAAAAAAACAAATGACAATGGAAGATATACTCGACAATCTTAACGACAGCCAGCGCACAGCAGTAGAATGGTGTGATGGTCCGCAATTGGTTATTGCAGGGGCAGGATCGGGCAAAACGCGTGTGCTGACCTATAAAATAGCATACCTTTTGAGAAAAGGACTGGCTCCGTGGAATATCCTTGCATTGACATTTACAAATAAAGCAGCTCGCGAGATGAAGGAACGTATTGCGAATCTGGTTGGTACAGACAGAGCTCGCGGTCTTCACATGGGTACCTTTCATTCCGTTTTCTCACACATCCTGCGAGTTGAAGCGGAAGCCATTGGTTATCAGTCGTCCTTTACGATATACGACCAAAGCGATTCCCGTTCGCTGGTGAAGAACATCATCAAGGAAATGGATCTTGACGATAAGATCTATAAACCCGCTTTCGTTGCCGATCGCATCTCCATGGCGAAAAACCATCTGGTGTTACCACAGACTTATGCTATGAGTGCATGGGCGAAAGATGATGCAATACGTCGTCAACAGTCAATTTCTGCAATATATAATAGGTATTGTGAGCGTTGCAGACAGTCCAATGCCATGGATTTTGATGATTTACTGGTGAACACCTTTATGCTTTTCGATGCTAATGAAGAGGTCTTGCAGAAGTATATCGACCGTTTTCAGTATGTACTCGTGGATGAGTATCAAGATACCAACTACGTCCAACAAGCTATTGTCTCGCAACTCACCAAACCCACAGGACGTATCTGTGTGGTTGGCGATGATGCCCAGAGTATCTATGGATTCCGTGGTGCTAATATCGACAATATTCTTAATTTCCAACAGGAATACCCCAATACACGCCTCTTCAAACTCGAACGAAATTACCGGTCAACCCAAAATATCGTTGATGCAGCAAACAGTCTGATCCGTCATAATCAACGGCAGATTCCAAAAACGGTTTATAGTAAGAATGACGAAGGTGAACACCTTGTACTTAAACCAGCCTATAGTGACAAGGAGGAGGCTATTATCGTATGTAATGATATCCGACGTATCAGAAAGACGGAAAACGGACGTTATTGCGATTTTGCAATACTCTATCGTACCAATTCGCAGAGTCGTGCCTTTGAGGAACAAATGCTGAAAGATAATATCCCATATCGCATCTATGGCGGACTGAGTTTCTATCAACGCAAAGAAATCAAGGATGTTACGGCTTATTATCGTGTCGTTGTCAACCCCGACGATGAGGAGGCTTTGCGTCGTATTATCAACTATCCGGCAAGAGGCATTGGCGATACGACTCTTCGCAAGATTATAGATGTTGCTAATCATGATGGCGTCAGTCTATGGTCTGTCATCTCACAACCGCATCTGCATCCCATTCCTGTTGGGAAATCAACTTTGACTCGCCTGGATGCCTTCTGTCAACTCATAGAAGGGTGGCGTGTTCGAATGGCTGCTGAAGATGCTTATGAGATAGGTCACGCCATTATCATGGAGAGTGGTATAAGTAAGGAAATCTATGCTTCGAAAAATCCAGATGATGTGGCACGTCAGGAAAACCTTGAAGAATTTCTTGGCAGTTTGAAGGATTTTGTAGAAAACCATCGTGAAGAGGGATTAGTCGAACAAATGTCGCTGGCAGACTATCTGCAGGATGTGGCGTTGTTGACAGACCTTGACAGCGAACAAGGTGATGAAGACGACCGCGTGGCGCTGATGACTGTACATAGTGCCAAGGGATTGGAATTTCCTACGGTATTTGTCGTGGGACTTGAAGAGAACATCTTTCCATCTCCCATGAGTGCCGGTTCTACACGTGAGTTGGAAGAGGAACGTCGTTTACTTTATGTGGCTATAACGAGAGCAGAGCGTCATTGTATATTGACATGTGCTCAGAACCGTTGGCGTTATGGTAAGTTGGAATATGACACTCCTTCGCGGTTTATAAAGGATATTGACACCCGTTTCCTTCGGGTGGAGTCAGGACGTCAGGATTATGGACGAGCTGAGAGCCTGTCTGGTTCAAGAACAAAATCTGTTTATGGGAATTCCTTCTCAGGACAGTCTTCACGAAGCGGTTCTTCATGGCAACAGAATCCTCATCCGGTGGCCTCACAATTTAAGGCAGACCCCAAACCCCGTATTGTGGCTCCTCGTCAACCGGAGTCAAGTGTTGATCCGTTGTCTCCCTCCTTCCGTCAGCAACTTCAGAATGCGGGTGGTAATCGTTTCAAACCCGTGAACAGGGTCGTTTCTTCTACTTCAGCATCATCTGCAACAACGGCATTAAAAGAAGGTAACGTTATCGAGCATCAACGTTTCGGAGTGGGAACTGTTCTACGTATTGACGGTAGTGGAGAAAATGCCAAAGCTACAGTAGAATTCCGCAACACAGGTACCAAGCAACTCTTACTGAAATTTGCCAAGTTTAAGATTGTTCAATAGACGATAAGACGATAAAGCAATCCCGAATCCATCCCGAAGGCGTCTCGACCAATGGTCACGGCGCCTCGAATCGAGAGCAGATGCAAAGTTCACTTAACGTTTCTTGTATTCGTCTTTTCGTTTGGGGTTCATGGGGAACCAACCTTTTTCGACTCGTCCTTTTTGTTCGAAAATCTCAAGAATACTCCAGAGGCACGAGCATCCCACAACGCCTAATATGGGGCTGATGATATTGTCAGCAACAATTAGACTGGCGGCGATAAAGACGATGCCGGCAAGGGCAAAGGCCCACCAGCATCGTGTGCCGAAATAGTATTCACACTTGATGACGATAGGGTGGAATATGCCGATAACCAGAAAGGTGATGACGGCTATTATCAATCCTGAAAAATTCATAGTTGTTTATTGATTTAAATTATAAAAAGTCGGTTATTCTCCGTAGTCGGCAACGAATTGGTCTTCCGAGATAATAGGAATATTCAGTTGTTGTGCTTTACGGTTTTTGCCCGATGTTGATTGAACGTCATTATTGATGAGGAAACTTGTACTACCGCTGACTGCCGATGCCACATGACCGCCCTGGCTCTCGATGTACGCCTTGAGGGCATTACGGTTCTTGTAATGGTGCACATCGCCAGTAATCACAAAGGTTAGACCTTCACAACGGCTTCCTGTAGGCTGGGAAGAAGCTTGGCTGACCGTAATTTGCTGCATGAGTCGCTGATAGTGAGACAGATTGTCTGTGTTTCTGAACCATCGAACAAAAGAAGCTGACTTCTCAGGACCTATACCTGCCACATGGGCAAACACTTCTTGTGGCTCGCGTTGTGTGGCAAAGAGATCTCCCTCGTCTTTTGTCGCTTCGTTAACAAGTGTCTCCAAAGGGTAGGCAGCAAGTAGTCGCTTGCAAACATCTGCTCCGCAGAGTGGAATGGTAAGAGCATAGAGCAGACGGTGGGCCTCGGTCTGGCGTGCTTTTTCTATACTTTGCTTAATATTTGATGCCGACCGCTGTCCAAAACCATCCATCTGCGCTATTTCGCGGATATGGTCGCCAAGGGTGAAAATATCGGCAAACTCACTAATCCATCCTTTATTGATAAATTTTGCGATGGTTTGCTCTGAAATTCCATCGATGTTCATACCCTCCTTGGATACAAAACGGGCAAAGATGCGAAGTTGCTTGGCGGGACAATGACCGTTGGTACAATGAAGCGTTCGAGTACCGCTCGTCTCGCTGATACGCACTTCCGTTGCTGCGTGACAGACTGGACATTGTGCAGGAATATGCAACTCGCCCACAGTCTGACAGACTTTAATGACCTTGGGGATGATTTTATTGGCTTTGATGACCTCTATGCGTGTGCCGGCACCACCAATGCCCAGTCGTTCACACTCACTAATATTGCAGAGTGATGCACGCTGCACGGTCGTGCCTTCAAGGTTGACTGGTTGGAAAATAGCCACAGGGGATATGGTATTGGCAGCACACGACCACTCAATCTCTTTGAGTTCTGTTTCTGCAGCCTCGTCTTGCCATTTGAAGGCCAGACCAGCGCGTGTGGCATGATGGCCTGTGACAGAACCTGTTTGTGCATAGTCGGTATCATCGTAACATACGACGAGTCCGTCAACGGGGAAAGGACAGGTCCGGTTGGTGACACGCAGGGTGAACGCGTCGATCACTTCCTGTATATTCTTTGTGTTTGGCTGTTGCACAGCAGTTCGCTCCACCGTATTGAATCCCATACTGTCAAGCCAGTTCATGCGTTCGCCCCACGACACGATTTCGTGTTCACAATAGACTAATGTAAATGGAATCCATTGTACATGACGTCGGCGTACTTCATCCGTATCTTTCAATGTTAGGGTTCCCGATGCTAAATTGCGAGGATTGGCGAACCCTTCGCCTCTTTCCATTTCAAACTGTTCGAAATCGGCATAACTGATAACCGCTTCTCCACGTATTACCGTGTGTCCCAACTCTTTAATTTGTTGCGGAATACCGCTGATGGCTTGAGCCAAATGGGTGATATTGGTACCGATGTGACCATTTCCGCGTGTCACCACCTTCGACAGACGTCCTCCATCGTAAGTCACCACAAGTGTCAGTCCGTCAAGTTTCCACGATATCCATATAGGGAGCCCTTCTGCCCATTTCTCAAGATCTGTGGTGAGCTTGGTCTTTGCCAATGAAAGTGCAGCAAATTCATGTTCCTCTTTCTTTCCCGCCATATCGTCATGCGATACGTTATGGGTAGGCGATTCGGGTAACACGGTGGCGGTCTGCTGTTCTAATTGGCGGAGCTCATCGAAACGAGCATCCCACTCAAAGTCTGTCATCAGTTCGCCTTGTCCGTTGTAATAGGCTTCTGATGCACGGTTGAGTTGCTCAACCAGTTCTTTCATGCGTTGGAGCTGTTGTGGGGCTATTGTTGTATTGTCCATAATCTACACTGGAATAAGATAAATAGACTGCAAATTTAAGAAAAAAAAACGAGAATACGGGGAATGTCGCACCAATAATTGGAAGTTCACGAAGGAATATTTGGTCGTTTGCCGAAAACTTTGTAATTTCGCACTCGATTTAAACTTAAACATATATTGTAGATATGATCAACATTACTTTCCCAGACGGTTCTGTTCGCTCGTATGAGCAGGGCGTTACTGGACTTCAGATTGCCGAAAGCATCTCGCCAGCTTTGGCACGCAGCGTATTGGCTTGCGGAGTGAATGGCGAAACAGTGGAACTGAACCGCCCCATTATGGAAGATGCTCAGGTTGAGCTTTATAAATGGGACGATGAGCAAGGTAAACACACATTTTGGCACACTTCTGCACACTTGTTGGCGGAGGCTTTGCAGGAGTTGTATCCTGGCATCCAATTTGGTTTCGGACCTGCTGTCGAGAACGGTTTCTTCTATGATGTGCTGCTGAAAGACGGCGAAAGCATCAAAGAGAGTGATTTCCCAAAGATTGAAGCTAAAATGAAGGAACTGGCTTCGAAGAAAGAGCCCGTGGTTCGCAAAGAGGTGGCCAAGGCTGATGCCCTCAAGGAGTTTGCAGCAGCAGGACAGACCTATAAGTGTGAACACATTGAGCAAGATCTTGAAGACGGTACCATCACAACTTATACACAGGGAGCATTTACCGACCTTTGTCGTGGTCCGCACCTCATGAACACAGGAGAAATCAAGGCTATCAAGCTCACCAATGTTGCTGGAGCTTTCTGGCGTGGCGATGCTACACGTCACCAGATGCAACGTCTCTACGGTGTATCATTCCCCAAGAAGAAGATGCTTGACGAATACCTCGTTATGCTGGAAGAAGCCAAGAAGCGCGATCATCGTAAGATCGGCAAGGAAATGGAACTCTTCATGTTCTCAGAGAATGTTGGTAAGGGACTTCCTATCTGGCTTCCCAAGGGTACAGAACTTCGTTTGCTCTTGCAGGAACACTTGCGTAAAGTACAAAAGCGCTTTGGATATAAGGAAGTTATTACTCCGCATATTGGTTCTAAAAACCTCTACGTTACCTCAGGGCACTATGCACATTATGGCAAGGATTCATTCCAACCCATCCATACTCCAGAGGAGGATGAGGAATACATGTTGAAACCTATGAACTGTCCGCATCACTGCGAGATTTTTGCATGGAAACCTCGTTCATATCGCGATCTGCCTTTGCGCATTGCTGAATTCGGAACAGTTTATCGTTACGAACAGAGCGGTGAGCTTCATGGACTGACTCGTGTGCGTTCGTTCACGCAAGATGATGCTCATATCTTCTGTCGTCCTGATCAGGTAAAACAAGAGTTCCTCAACGTAATGGACATTATCGGAATCGTGCTGAAGGCTTTCGGCTTCAATTTTGAAGCACAGATTTCTCTTCGTGACCCTAACGACCATGAGAAGTATGTGGGAACCGATGAGGACTGGGCATTGGCAGAGAAAGCCATTGTTGAAGCATGTGAGGAGAAAGGTCTCCATGCCAAGGTAGAATATGGCGAGGCTGCTTTCTATGGTCCTAAACTTGACTTCATGATTAAGGATGCCATTGGTCGTCGTTGGCAGTTGGGTACCATTCAGGTGGACTACAACCTGCCTAAGCGTTTCAAGTTGGAATATACCGACGAGGACAACCAGAAGAAGACTCCTGTCATGGTACACCGTGCACCATTCGGTTCACTCGAACGTTTCACCGCCGTACTTATTGAGCATACAAGTGGACATTTCCCTCTTTGGCTCACACCTGATCAGGTGGCTATTTTGCCTCTGTCAGAGAAATATAACGACTATGCCAAGGAAGTTGCTAAGATGATGCAAGATGGTGGTGTACGTCCTACCATTGACCTGCGCAACGAAAAGCTCGGTAGAAAGATTCGCGACAACGAATTGAAGCGTATCCCATACATGGTGATTGTAGGCGAAAAGGAACAAGCAGATCGCACAGTTGCAGTACGCCCACAAGGTGGTGGCGAGCAGAAGGTGATGACCATCGAAGACTTCATTGCTCACATTAATGCCGAAGTGGATGAGATGACCAAGGACTTCTAAGATAGAATACACTGATTATTCATAAGATAGGCTGCCAACCTTTCCGTAATTGGATGAGGTTGGCAGTTTTTCTTTATGTGTGATTTTTTATCTCTAATCGTTATACTTCTCTTTGACGTTGAGCCTATTTCAGTATGTCCATTGTATGCTTTGGCTATTTATACATCGGTATTTTTTATCTTTGCCTTTTTTTCTTTTGCTTTTATGCCGAGAATATTTTCATGAACCAATTATATTCTGTAACTTTGCATTTGAAAGTACTAATGTATAACAAAAATAATAACATGAAACAATTATTCTTCATTCTTGCGCTCCTACTGGCAACCGGTGGTAGCGTAATGGCAAAATCAGTTAAAAAACAACACGTAATTCTTATCGGACTTGATGGGTGGGGAGCCTATAGTGTACCTAAGGCACACGACATCCCTAATATCAAGAATATGATGGAACACGGTGCATACACACTAAAGAAAAGAAGTGTGTTGGAGTCAAGCTCTGCCATCAATTGGGCATCTATGTTTAATGGTGCATGTACAGAACAACACGGCTACACCGAATGGGGATCTCGCACTCCAGAAATTCCATCGGCAATAGTAAATAGTCGTGGAATCTTCCCTACTATATATTCTATTTTGTACGAGCAACATCCTGAGGCGGAAACAGCTTGCATGATGGAGTGGGATGGTATTAAATATTTAGTGGATAGTTTGGCAATAAGTAGGGTGGAGGTAGTGGCTGATTACTTAAATAACCTTGACAAACTGACTGAACTTGCAGAAGATTATATCAAGGAAAAGCGTCCCAATTTTGCAGCATTCTGTTATGACGGTATTGACCATGCTGGTCATGAGTCTGGTCATGACACACCAGCCTATTACGATGCAATTGCAAGAGCCGACCGCTATGTGGGTCGTATCATTCAAGCCACAAAAGATGCAGGTATCTTTGAAAATACCATATTTATTATAACCTCCGATCATGGCGGTAAGGAGAAAGGTCATGGCGGTAAGACATTATTAGAAATGGAAACCCCATTTATTATCTATGGAAAAGGTATTAAGGAGGGATATCAAATTACAGATGTGATGATGCAGTTTGACGTGGCTGCCACTATTGCTGAAATTTTCCATCTAAAACGTCCCCAGGCATGGCGTGGACAACCCATTACCAGTGTCTTTAAAGGTCGCAGATAATCTTCTTGATGAAGCGACTCTATTAAACGGAAAAAATAATTCATTATAAAAACATAGGTTGCTAAGTATCCTCTTTCATGATAAGTTAGCAACCTATGTTTTTTATACGAGTTAGCCATATAGCTTTCACCAAGCGTGCCAACTAAAGAGAGCCTTAAAGCATTCCTTTGGTGCTGGGTAGTTGGTAATGGAAGATATCGCGTTTGACGGCCATGCGCAAAGCACGTGCAAGGGCCTTGAAGATGCCTTCAATTTTATGGTGCTCGTTTTGACCTTCAGCACGGATGTTGAGGTTCATGGCAGCCGCATCACTCAGACTCTTGAAGAAATGCAGAAACATCTCTGTTGGCATTTCGCCAATGCGTTCACGATGAAATTCTGCATCCCATACCAACCATGGGCGTCCACCGAAATCTAAACATACTGAGCATTGACAATCGTCCATGGGCAATGCGTAACCATAACGCTCAATGCCTCGTTTGGATCCTAAAGCCTGATGCAGGCAAGCGCCCAGCGCCAAAGCGGTGTCCTCTATGGTGTGGTGCTCATCGACGTGAAGGTCGCCTTTGGTGTGGATGGTCAAGTCCATCATACCGTGTTTGCCAATCTGTTCAAGCATGTGGTCGAAGAACCCTAATCCAGTATGTATGTCACATTGCCCCGTACCATCAATATTCAAACGAACGTAAATATCAGTTTCTTTGGTGGTGCGTCGAACCTCGGCAGTACGGTCACCAGCAAAGATGCGTTCTGTAACCTCATTCCAGTTGCCGATTTGAGCAAATTGGCAACCAATATTTTCTGCAAATTGTCTATCAGTATCTCGGTCGCCAATCACATAGCTGTGAGCCATGTCGTAGTCGGGGTTGTTCATGTATTTCTCCACCAGACCAGTAGCGGGTTTACGCGTGGGCGCATTGTCGTTTGGAAAATGGCGGTCGATGAGTATATCATCAAATTCAACACCTTCGCCCTTCAGCGTTTGAAGTATGAAATTATGAACAGGCCAAAATGTTTCTTCAGGAAATGAATCGGTTCCTAATCCGTCCTGATTGCTCACCATGACAAGCTCATAGTCGGTGTGTTGCCTGAGAAAAGCAAGGTTGCCGATGGCGCCCTCTACGAATTGCAGTTTCTCAAAAGCATCAATTTGTTCGTCCTCGGGTTCTTTGATTATGGTTCCGTCCCGGTCTATGAAGAGTATTCTTTTCATGTTAATTTATGGGGTTTGTGAAAATATATCAAGTGTATGATTTTTATTGTATTCTGATGTTCCATTCATGACGTCTTTTCTCGCCATGGCAGATTTAAAGCGAGCTTTACTTCTGCTCATTTGGCTTGCCGAAAACGTTGGATTTCATCCTTCGTTTTCTCGCCATGGCAGATTTAAAGCGAGCTTTACTTCTGCTCATTTGGCTTGCCGAAAACGCTCTTGTTCACGAGAAACGATGGCGCCATAAGCATAATAACTGTGGAATAGAGCCGGAAGAGTGGCGAAAAACTGGAAAAATCCACAGATGGTAAATGTCACAAAGGTAAGCATTGGCATATAGGCAGGCATGGACAATGGGTCACCATAAAGTTGGCCTGTCTGTGCCGAGAGGTTGGCCATAAACAGGATTTTGGCAGGAAGGCAGATGATGAGATCAACGATGATGGCCCATAGAACATCTATGATTACGATAGCGAAAAGACCACCCCAAAAACGGAGTCCCCCTTTGTAGTTGGCACGCAAGGTCTGTAGGAAAGGAGTGCGTTCACTAAATATATAATGTATCAGGGTAGGAACAATGGGTAGTCCGAAGGCAATAATCAAGAGGGAAAGAATAACTACTGCCACACACACGGTAGTAGAATGAGTAGCGAAAGATTGAGGTGAGGCTATGGAATATGCGATGGTACCGCCTGCCAATAATGCAATGGGTATTATCGTTAGTAAGGAAGTGAAAATACCGCCTTTAACGGTTCGCCACGCTAATAGAAAATTGGGATTCCACCAACTTGTAGGCAACACTAATGTATGGTTTTCTTTGTGCTCTTTAAGACGTGTCAACACACACCCTATGGTAACTGCGAGTAATAGCATACATACAATCACAAAGACCACGAGAAGTCCACCAGTGATAAAATAACTCTTCTGTGAGTCAATAAGTGCAGTACTGTCTGCACCGTGTTGTGTTAAAGTTATCAGTTTCATAACGACCTTGGGCATTTGTACCGCAGCAACCAATCCTGTAAGACCGACCAAAAGTGAGTAGGCTAATGCCATCAGCCATGAAGACTTAAATACAGTGCGAAAATGTGCTGTATAGAAACGGAATCCAGAAGAAACAACTGCTCTGTAGCTGCGCGGTTTCATCAGCTCGTCGATTTGCTCTTTACTATTCATTTAATCTTTAATTTTAGAAATCGAAGCCAAAGGTAGTCAATTATATTTAAAAAATAGGTGAAGACTGCAAAGAATTAAGAGATTTTTTCTAACTTTGCATGAAATTAAAGAAACTATACGCATGTTAGAGACCGTAAAATGGGGATTTATCGGTTGCGGAGAAGTAACTGAGAAAAAAAGTGGACCTGCCTTTTCTGAGGTTGAGGGTTCTACTGTAGTGGCTGTTATGAGTCGTACCGAAAAACGTGCACGAAGCTATGCTGTTTGCCATGGAATACCCAAATGGTACACAGATGCTCAAGAGCTCATAGATGACCCTGATGTCAATGCCGTCTATGTTGCCACGCCTCCGTCGAGTCATGCTACTTATGCCATTATGGCCATGCGTGCAGGAAAACCCGTTTATGTGGAGAAGCCATTGGCTGCCTCATATGACGATTGTGCGCGAATCAATCGAGTAAGTGAAGAAACAGGAGTGCCCTGTTTTGTAGCATATTATCGTCGTTATCTGCCTTATTTCCTTAAGGTGAAGGAAATTGTGGATAGTGGTCGTATTGGTCGTCTTGTCAATGTGCAGGTGCGTTTTGCTGTGCCTCCACGAGCACTTGACTATGACCGACCAGATAAAATGCCGTGGCGCTTGCAGCCCGATGTGGCAGGAGGTGGCTATTTCTACGATTTGGCTCCTCATCAGTTGGATTTGTTGCAATATATGTTTGGCACCATTATTGAGGCTCGTGGAATTAAGGCTAACAGAGGTGGTCTCTATGAGGTTGAAGATTCCGTTAGTGCCTGCTTCGAATTTGAAAACGGAGTACCAGGAAGTGGCTCCTGGTGTTTTGTAGCTCATGAGTCAGCACAGGAAGATCGTATCGAACTGATTGGTGATCAAGGATCGGTGAGTTTCTCAGTATTTGACTATCAGCCAATTCGTCTGCATACCAGCGAAGGCGAGGAAAACATTACCGTACCTAATCCCCCATACGTACAGTATCCCATTATTAAGAATGTGATAGAACATTTGAGAGGTATTGGCGTTTGTGAGTGTACAAGTATATCGGCAACTCCAGTTAATTGGGTGCTCGATCGTATTCTTGGTAAGTTCTAAAAAAAAGATGATGACGGTGGAATACTTAAGAATGGTATTGATTGTTCTTGTGTTGGCATTGGCTACGACGATGAAAGGCCATGCTACTCAAGTTCTGCCGTCTGTTAACTATCCTGTAAAAGCGGAAACTGATACACAAAAAGTACCAACGGAAGTTTCTGTACCTCCCAAGCGCAAATTGAGTTGGTTGCGGCGTACTATACGCGGATTCAGTTATATTGATACAAATTATGTAGAACCGCAACATTATAACTGGGCAGTTATGCTACAAGCTACCCAAAGTTACGACATCTATCAATTACGTACGTCAGAGAAGAATGGGCAGTCTTTGACATTTTCTCCGAATCCGACCGTAAAAATCGGACCGTATTTTGGATGGAGGTGGGTATTTCTTGGTTATACTTTCGATGTAAAGCACTTTGGATTCAACCAAGAAAAAGCCAAACAAGGTTGGGATTTTAGTATCTATGCTGCTCAGGTCGGTCTTGACATTTTTTATCGTAAGACAGGAAGCGATTACAAAATAAGTAGGGTGAGACTATCTGACAAAAGCTCTGAGCAGCTGTTGAAAGGCCACTCATTTGATGGACTCAAGGTTGGAACTACAGGTTTCAATCTCTATTATATTTTCAACCACCAACGTTTCTCTTATCCTGCTGCTTTTGCACAAAGTACATGTCAGAAAATCAGTTGTGGTTCATGGATGGCTGGTATAGGATATTCGCACAATAGTCTTTCGTTTGACCATGAACGGTTACAAGATCTTATAGATAAAAACGAAGGAATGCATGGTGAACAACTCGATAGTGCACTAATGTTCAATAAAGTGAAATACTACAACTATAATGCTTCCGTGGGCTATGCTTATAATTGGGTTTTTGCACCTAATTTTCTGTTCTGCGCCAGTACATCGTTGGCTCTTGCCTATAAAAAAACGAAGGGAGAAATGAAAGAACCTGCAGCACATGGATTTGATATAAACAATGTTAATATTGATGGAATAGGACGATTCGGGCTTGTCTTCAATAATACCCGTTTTTTTGCAGGACTGAGTGCTATCGTCTATTGGAACAACTATAAGAAATCTCGTTTTTCCGCAAGTAATATATATGGTACAGTAAATGCCTATGTAGGTTATAATTTCGGTAAACGTGGAAGATATAAAAACAGAAAACAGTGATGAAAAAATATATTCTGATGCTCATTATGGGCATTTCGCTGCAAATTCACGCACAACGTTGTGTTTATCAAAAGGTGGATAGTGTAAAAATTGTGACTATGCTGCAAAAGGCGGTTGATAATCATAAGAACAAGACGCCGCTATTCTTTGCCCATCAATTGATAGGACGGCCTTATGTGGCTCATACACTTGAAGGTCAACCGACAGAACGACTTGTGGTTAATACCCGACAGCTTGACTGTACCACCCTTGTGGAAACGGTGACCGCACTTACCATCTGTGCAAAAAACAAGCAAACCTCGTTCGATGCTTATTGTAGCATGTTGGAAAAATTACGTTACCATCATCACAAAATCAATGGATATACGTCCAGATTGCATTATTTTACAGACTGGATACTGTCTAATGGAAAAGCCGGATGGGTTAAGGAAATTCAAAGCAACAATACCCCATTTACTGCGGTACAAAACGTCCGTGTAGGCTATATGAGTGCTCATCCGCTATCCTATGTGGCCTTGAAGAACAATCCTAAGGATGTCAAAGTGATAGCTGCACAAGAACGGAAACTTACAGGACAGACATTCAGTTATATTCCCAATAAACAGATTACAAATAGCAAGATTCTTCGACAGACGATACATGATGGCGATATTTTAGCTATTGTAACCAATAAGAAAGGGCTCGATATTTCACATGTCGGATTTGCAGAATGGAAGAGTGATGGATTGCATTTACTCAATGCGTCTATGATACATAAAAAAGTGGTGCTCGAACCTATGACACTTGCTCAGTATATGAAGAAGCATCCATCATTTCTTGGAATTCGCGTTATTAGAATAAAATAGTATAAAACAAATTTAAAACTGAAAAATATGGAATTACCTGATTTCATGACTTATGCCAACAAGTTCTCTCAGTCAGACTTCGTTGAAAAGATTTCACGCATCGCTAAACGTGCCGGTGCGAAGTTGGTCTATGCGGCCCTTATCCTGTACTATACGTTACAAAGCGACAAAGTAAGTACAGCCAATAAAGCGCTGATTATTGGAGCGCTGGGATATATGATTAGTCCCTTGGATGTTATTCCTGATGCAATTCCCATTGTGGGATTGACCGATGACCTTGCAGTATTGCTCTATGTACTGAAAAAAGTATGGGGCGATGTGGCACCTGAAATACAGGAAAAAGCAAAACAACGCTTAAGCAAATGGTTTGACGAGGACGAAATAGAAGAAGCAAACGATCTCTTCGGTAAGTCAGAATGATCCGAGAATACGACGTTAGAGTAATACCGCAAGTGGCTGCCTGCGAACAGAATCTTGTGGCGTTTTTGGCAGATGAGTACGGCTTTGACAGACGTACGGTGAAAAGTGTACGTGTCTTGCGGCGGAGTATTGACGCAAGACAACGTAGGGTGGTGGTAAACCTCAAGGTGCGATTATACATCAACGAACTGCCCACAGACGAGGCCTACGAACAGACAATTTATGGCGATGTGTCAGACAAACCTGCCGTTGTGGTAGTAGGCGAGGGGCCTGGCGGACTTTTTTCCGCTTTACGCCTTGTGGAGCTCGGACTTCGTCCTATCGTGTTGGAACGCGGTAAGGATGTTCGCGAAAGAAAGCGTGATCTTTCGTTGATAACCAAAAATCAACGTGTTGATGGCGAAAGCAACTATTGCTACGGAGAAGGTGGGGCAGGTGCCTATTCAGATGGAAAACTCTATACACGTAGCAAAAAAAGAGGAAACACTACCAAAATACTCAATGTGTTCTGTCAGCATGGTGCTTCAACCGCTATATTGGCAGACGCACATCCTCATATTGGTACCGATAAGTTGCCACGTGTGATAGAAAATATGCGCCACACCATTTTACAATGTGGAGGTGAAGTGCATTTTCAAACGAAGATGACACGACTCATGTTGAAAGACGATGTGGTGGTAGGTGTAGAGGCTGTCTATTTACCCACAGGAGAACAGCAAGTTTTCAAGGGCCCCGTGATTCTCGCAACAGGACATTCTGCACGTGATGTCTATCGTTATCTCGCAGATGCGCATATTGAGTTGGAAGCCAAAGGAATTGCTGTTGGTGTGCGCCTGGAGCATCCTTCTGCTCTGATAGACCAAATTCAGTATCATTCTAAACAGGGACGTGGACGTTATCTTCCTGCCGCAGAATATTCTTTTGTGACGCAGGTTGAAGGACGTGGTGTATATTCGTTTTGTATGTGTCCGGGAGGTTTCGTAATACCTGCCGCAACAGATCAGCAACAGATTGTTGTTAACGGAATGTCACCTAGCAACCGAGGTGGACAATGGAGTAATAGCGGTATGGTAGTAGAAATCAGACCAGAAGACGTGGAAGGAGATGATCCACTTTGCATGATGCGTTTCCAACAACAGATGGAGTATGACTGTTGGTTGCAAGGCAATAGGAAACAAACCGCTCCAGCACAACGTATGGCAGATTTCGTAAATGGTAGACTCAGTGCCGACCTACCGCGGTCATCGTATGCACCAGGGCTCATATCTTCACCGCTTCACTTTTGGTTGCCACCAGCTGTAAGCAATCGGTTAAAAGCAGGATTTTTACAGTTTGGAAAGTCATCACATGGCTTTTTAACCAACGAAGCATTGATGATAGGCGTTGAAACTCGTACCTCTTCGCCAGTACGTATTGTACGCGACCGTGACACTTTAATGCACGTTCGCATTAGAGGCCTTTTTCCTTGTGGTGAGGGCGCAGGCTATGCGGGAGGAATTGTTTCAGCAGGCGTCGATGGAGAACGTTGTGCCGAAATGTGTGCTAAATATTTGGGTGTTTGCTGATTTTTTAGTAATTTTGCGCGGAAATTGAAACAATAAATTCATTGCAATGAATATTTCTTATAAATGGTTAAAAGAATATGTTGACTTCGACCTGACGCCACAGGAAGTGTGTGACGCCTTGACATCTACTGGTCTCGAAGTTGACGCACTTGAAGAAGTTCAGAGTATTAAAGGTGGTCTTAAAGGTCTGTATGTTGGCAAAGTAGTCACCTGTGAAATGCATCCTAATTCAGATCATCTGCATGTGACAACTGTTGACCTCGGTCGTGAGTCACTATCGCAGATCGTATGTGGAGCGCCAAATGTTGCTGAAGGACAGAAAGTCATAGTGGCAGATTTGGGCTGTGTCCTGTATGATGGCGATAAGGAGTTTGTTATTAAGAAATCAAAACTGCGAGGTGTAGAATCTTGTGGTATGATTTGTGCAGAAGACGAGATAGGTGTTGGTAATTCACATGATGGAATTATCGTATTGCCTGAAGATGCAAAGGTCGGAATGACTGCCGCAGAATATTACCATTTGGAGAGCGATTGGCTCATCGAGGTTGATATTACTGCCAATCGTGCTGATGCACTTTCACATTGGGGAGTGGCTCGCGACCTTTATGCTTGGCTCAAGCAAAATGGTTATAAAACACAACTTCACAAGCCTTCAACGGCAGATTTTAAGGTAGATAACCACGACTTACCCATTGAAGTGGTTATTGAGAACCAGGAAGCTTGCAAGCGTTATGCATGTGTTAGTGTTACAGACTGTGAAGTGAAAGAATCCCCTGATTGGCTGAAAAATAAACTTTCTACCATCGGTCTGAGACCAATCAATAACATCGTTGATATTACCAACTATGTGATGATGGCACTGGGTCAACCTTTGCATTGCTTTGACGCAGATATGGTAACAGGACGAAAGATTGTAGTGAAAACCATGCCAGAGGGAACTCCATTCCAAACTCTTGATGGAGTAGATCATAAACTTTCAGAACGTGACCTCGCCATTTGTAATGCAGAATCACCTATGTGTATTGCAGGTGTATTCGGTGGAAAGGGTAGTGGTACGTATGAAAGCACTCGTAATGTGGTTCTTGAGAGTGCTTATTTCCATCCTACCTGGATAAGAAAGTCTGCACGTCGCCACGGTCTGTCAACCGATGCTTCATTTAGATTTGAGCGTGGTGTAGATCCGAATGGTACAGTAGAGGCTTTGAAATATGCAGCAATGCTTTGTAAGCAGTTGGCAGGTGGTAAGGTTTCTATGGAAATCTGTGATGTATATCCAAAACCTATTAAAGATGCAGTGGTTGACCTGAAGTTTGACTATGTAAACTCACTCATTGGAAAAAACATCGATGTGGTTACATTGAAGTCAATCTGTCTATCGCTCGAAATGGAAATCATTGAAGAAAACGAACTTGGCTTAACACTTAAAGTTCCAGCCTATCGTGTAGATGTACAACGTCCTTGTGATGTGGTTGAAGATATTTTACGCATCTATGGTTACAATAATGTGGAAATTCCAACACAGTTGAAGAGTTCACTCGTTATAAAAGGTGAGGAAGACCATAAACACAAAATGGCCAATCTCGTCAGCGAACAACTTGTTGGCATGGGCTTCAATGAAATTCTAAATAATTCGCTGACAAAAGCCGCTTATTATGGTGAACGTCAGGATACGTTGGTGAAAATCATGAATCCGCTTTCATCTGACTTGAACGTCATGCGACAATCATTGCTTTATGGAGGATTGGAAAGTATTGAACACAATGCCAATAGAAGAAATGGAAACTGCCGTTTCTTCGAATTTGGAAATGTTTATTATTTTGATCCGAATAAGACAAATGAAGAAAATCCAATGCAAGCCTATACAGAACAGTATCACCTCGGTATTTGGCTCACTGGTAAACGAATCACAGGATCTTGGGCGCATCCTGACGAAGATTTCTCATTTGCAGAACTGCGCGCTTACGTTGAAAACATCCTTACTCGAATCGGATTACAGTCTGGTATGGTTGTGCGCAAAAAATCAACAAATGAGATTTTTAGTGCTGGACTGACATACGAAAATCGTGGTGGTAAGGTTTTGTTGGAGATGGGCGTTCTGTCAAAGAAGGAACAGAAAGCTGCAGGTATTGACACACCTGTATATTATGCAGAACTGAATTGGACAGCTTTGATGAAAGCTGTACGCAAACAAAAGGTTCTTTACACCGAGATTGCAAAATATCCTATAGTAAGCCGTGATCTTGCATTGCTTATTGATCAACAGGTTGAATTTGCTCAGATTGAGGAGGTTGCCCGTCAGACAGAAAAGAAACTCTTGAAGAAAGTGGAACTCTTTGACGTCTATGAAGGAAAGAACCTTCCAGAAGGTAAGAAAAGCTATGCAGTAAATTTCATTCTCCAGGATACTGAGAAAACGATGGGAGATAAACAGATTGATGCTATCATGCAGAAGCTCATCAATAACCTTAAGCAGAAACTTGGTGCCGAACTTCGTTAATTCAAAGAAATAATAATAAAAAAATACAATAAAATGGGAAGAGCATTTGAATATCGTAAAGCTGCAAAGCTGAAAAGATGGGGCCACATGGCCAAAACATTCACAAAAATTGGTAAACAAATAGCAATTGCCGTTAAGGCTGGTGGACCAGACCCTGACATGAACCCTGCTTTGCGTGCCATTATTGCCAATGCAAAGCGCGAAAACATGCCGAAGGATAACATCGAGCGTGCTATCAAAAACGCCATGGGTAAAGATCAGAGTGATTATAAGGAAGTGACTTATGAAGGATATGGTCCTCATGGAATTGCCATCTTCGTAGATACACTGACCGACAATACCACCCGTACTGTGGGAGACGTACGCTCGGTATTCAACAAGTTCAACGGAAACTTGGGTACTCAAGGATCACTCTCTTTCCTTTTCGACCATAAGGCCGTGTTCACTTTCAAAAAGAAAGATGGATTGGATATGGATGAGATGATTCTTGACCTCATTGATTACGGAGTAGAAGATGAATTCGACGAAGATGAGGAAGAAAACAGCATCACCATCTATGGTGATCCGCAGTCTTTTGGCGCAATTCAGAAGCATTTGGAAGAAAACGGATTTGAAGTAACAGGCGCTGAGTTTACTCGTATTCCTAACGACCTCAAAGATGTTACTCCAGAAGAGCGTGAGACTATCGACAAAATGGTTGAAAAGCTTGAGGACTTCGATGACGTTCAGACAGTTTATACAAACATGAAGCCTGAAATCGTAGAAGAATAATAAGTAGGTCTCTATGGCAACAAAGCATATTTCTTACGAAACGCATGGTACGTGTTCTAGAATGATTGATGTAACTTGCGATGAAAATAATATTATTCAGCAGGTCTTTTTTCTTGGAGGTTGCAACGGCAATCTTCAAGGAATTAGCCAACTGGTGAAAGGACAGCATATTGATGATGTGATCCACAAAATTAATGGAATCCGTTGTGGAACCAAAAACACCAGTTGTCCTGACCAACTTTGTAGAGCTTTGGAAATACTTAAAGAAAAAGCGGTTGATGATTAATTCATCAACCGTTTTTACTTCGTATGCTCAGCATGAACATTGTTTAACCCCAAAAACGTTTTCACGTAGGCAATCGAAGCCTTAAACATAAAGTTTATTCGATGATGATACCGCCATTAGGCTGAATCACAACCTTTGCCTTACCATCCTTTCCAACCTTCAAGGTCTTCTTGACAGAAGTGAAGAACTTCTCGCCCTTCTTCTTGGGTTGGTCGGTGATATAAGTAACGGTCTTACCCGCAAACATCGGCAAATCCAAGGTCAGGACAAGAGGCTTGTCGGTTGCATTCAAACCACCCACAAACCATCTGCCAGCTGTAAGCGCTGCACCCGAACCATTCTCTACACTCGACTTGCGGGCCACTACCGCATACTTGGTTGGATAACCGGCAATATACTTGATATCCTCCCAAGCTGTAGGTACATTTTTGAGCCAATCCAACTCCCACTGTGGCACATCCTGCAAGTTGTTAGGATAGAGACAGATGCAGTTCACGCTGCTTTGGTTGGTAATGGCAGTAGCCATCTCAAACACATCGCTGGTATAACGCTGATGACGGCTCTTGTTGTCCTTGGAGAAATACTTGTTCATCATCACGCCACCCCAGTCGAAACTAGCTACGGCATTTCTTGCAAACGGATGCATCGTCATCTCGAAAGCCTCCTTCTTGGCATGATAATCCGTGAAAAATACATTCTCTGAAGCCAGGGCAGCCTCACTCGAAACATAGTTAGGATACATACGCTCCCAGCCACGAGGCATGGTGCAGCCATGGAAGATAACCTCCAAGCCATAATCGTTGGCATCGCTGAGGATATCCTCGTAAAGCTTCATCGTCTCCTGCTTGTCGCCACCGAAGAAATCCACCTTGATGCCTACTACACCAATCTTCTTCATCCAAGCCATCTCCTTCTTGCGGGCGATGGAATTGTTCATGATCTGACGAGGAGTCTGGGGTGCATCATTCTCGAAACCGTTGGAATTGTACCAGAGCATCAGCCTTACCTTCTTGCTCTGTGCATACTTACTCAACTCTTCGATGCGCTTTCTGCCTATCTGCTTGTCCCACCAGTTATCTACCAGAACAGCCTCGTAACCCTGGGCTGCAGCCACATCCACCATTTTCACCTGGTCATCATAGTTGATGGAACCATCCTGCCAGATGAGCCAGCTCCAGGTATAGCGTGATGGCTTGTAAGTCTGGGATGCCTCATACAAAGGCTCCACCACATCGTAAGGGATAGTGGTCTCTACGACAGGAGCCAGCGAAGAACCCACGGTGATGGTACGCCAAGGAGTCTCGCCCGGCAATGGGATACCGGCATATTCAGAACCAATGCCATTGTTCTCACCCTTCTGAGGAAAGGCGATGGTATAGCCCTTGCCCGGCTCGTAATCTGAAAGACGGCAGCCAGGATAAGCACTCGACACACCGGTTTCGCTGACCAATACCCATCCGTCACTGCCCACCTTGAAGAGACATGGGAAAGTATAGCCAACCCCGAACTGTGACTTCACGTTCATAGGAGCATCAGGAGTATATTCCTCCTCATAAGATGGCTTGGTGCGCTCCCAACCGGTCATCGGAGTAATCTGAGGACAGAGGAAGGTAGTGGTCTTCTCCGGGAAATTGAATCCGCTCACCTCATTATATATAATCACCGACTTAGGATTATCCTTCTCAGGACGGCTCATCTCATACCTGTAGGCGATGTCGTTGTTGCTTACATGAAGATGGAGGGTCATGGAATCCTTCTTACTGTTGAGGAAACCGATGGTAGCATCCACCACATCCTTCCTGATATCACTCTTCTTGATGCGGCTCATCTTGTAAGAAAGCGGCTTCACTTCACCACCATTCAGGATGCCCATGGTGAGATCCTTTGAGAAATCACCGTAATTGGCAACCAATCCGAGCGCCGAAGTTCCCAGCATCTGCTTGCCATTGTAATCTACCGTGTAGGAAGCCTTGCCTCCCTCACAAGCAACATTCACCACCAATTTACCGTCTGGCGACTTCACCGTATAATTGTTAGCCTGCATACCCAAAGCAGCAAGCAACAAAATACCAGCGATACTCATTTTTTGCTTCATATTATTTCCTTTTTAGGTTTGATTTATTTTTAAGGCTTGTTTTTATGCTTGCAAAGATAAGCAAAATCTTGAAGAAAGAGGTGGAAGAATCATTCAAAAAAAACAGGAGGACAAAAAAACAGGGTGACAGGTTCCCGTTTCACTCTTGACGCAGAAACATGAAACATGAAACATGAAACCTTAACCCTTAACCGTGAACCCTTAACCCTTAACCGAAAATAACCCTTAACCGAAAATAACCCTTAACCCTAAAAAAAACACCCACGAACCACACTGTGCGGTTCATGGGTTTGCCAGAGGGAGCAAGTCATCCGATGGTGAAACCAAGAGCCGAGAGAACGGCAGTGATGGTGGTCAAAGCAATGTTGATGATGACGCTCCACTTGTTTTTAGAATCTTGAGTCATGATAGTTTTCTGTTAATGATGTCACGATAGTCTTTAATGCCGAGAAAGGTGGCACATAGTATCAAGAGCTGGGCAACGAGGATGAGTACCGATCCCGAAATCTCACCTTGCGGAGGCATCATCATGCCAGCTGCAGCAAAGAGGATGGCACAGACGAAACTGGCCAATGAGAGTATTCGTTTCATACGCTAACTGTGTGGGGGTTAAAGCGTCCCGCGGACGTTCCGCAGGGACGCTGTGGTTCATCCTTCCAGGCCGCCACCGCTGGCGCTTCCACCGCTGGTGCTTCCACCGCTGGTGCTTCCACCGCTGGCGCTTCCACCGCTGGCGCTTCCACCGCTGGCGCTTCCACCGCTGGTGCTTCCACCGCTGGTGCTGCTGCCGTTAGCATCCTCAGTGCCCTTCAGGAGCGAGTCGATGTTGATGAACTCGGCCTTCTTCAGGAACTCGCGGCTGGAGATGTTCAGCTCCGTGGCCTGCTCGGGCAGGAAGCGGATGTGCAGGGCTTTGAGGTGCTTCCCGACGTTAAAGTCCTCCTTCTTCTGCGCACCGCCTGGTTGGTTCTCCAGCGTACAGTAGAACGTGCCGAGGCCGTCAATCTTCACCTTTTTCGACTCCAGCAGCATCTCAACGAGGCACGCGCGAAACCTCTCCAGCACGCCGTACACCACGTCGGGCGTGTAGATAGAGCCGTGCTCCGAGATGTGCTGCGCCAGCCGGCGCGTGTTCAGCGTTTCGAGGTTCTTCACCTTCGCGAAGTGCTTGCCGTAAGCAGCCGACTTCGTGTTCTTGTTCTCTTTCACTTCATAGATAATCTTTGCCATAGTTGTGTGTTTTCATGGTATTAGAATCCTTTGCGGCCAACTGCATCGGGTGGCCGCCTCCCGCTTTCGTGTCTCTCATGATTGACTCTGCAAGTGAAGTGCAAGGCGAACGCAGAGCTGAGCTCGCTCGATGCATCTCAAATGCATCGGCAAAGGTACTACATTTCTCGCCTCGTTCCAAATTTCAGCCCTCCAATTGGGGCGATTTTCAGCACCAATTCACGCCGTTTTTGACGAGCCGTAATTTTCGAGGCATAAATCCGCAATATACGGCCATCGTGTTTTACTTCTCGTCGATGGCGGGCAAGGTGCACCGATTTCTTACACCTTACAATCTTACAATTATAAATTTTCGTGTGCTTATAGTTATAGTAGTATATATATTATATAATATATATACTACTATCTCTTTTTCATTCTCATTTTCATCAATTGTAAGATTGTAAGACTGTAAGATGTAAGGCGTAAGACGGTCAGAGGCAAATTGCCAATAATTACTAAAGATGTCGGCAAAGTGTGATAAGTATCAGAAAAAATGTGTAACTTTGCAGACATATTGACTGAACATATGTACGGCATAGACATCAAAGAGGACGAACTGTTGGCGATGGGCGGCGGCATTGGACGCGCATGGCCTACAAAGGCACACTCGGCTATGAGCGGCAGGGCGACAATATAGAAACGAAAGAATTGATAAACGATGAATACAGAAGTGCTGCTTGATGAATGGTACGGAACAAGGAAAGAGCTGTTCGACTTGGAAGAATGGCTTGACATTGATGCGTTCGATGACGTTGACGATGACGGCAACGTTTTCCATGTAGCAGAGCATGATATATACAAGAAGCAATACGAAATCATCGTCAGCGCAATGGGAACGATGAATGCTGACTCCGTGTTCTATGATTGGAGCAACTTCAACTTTGAAATTGTATCTGATGACGGATTTACGCAGGTTCTGTCAAGTGTACCGCAAGCATACATGCGAAAAAGCATCCGCAAGGCGTACAACAATTTTCTTGAAAGATTCAAATTGGGTAGCTCCGAAATGAACAATTGGGAATGGAACGTATCGTAGTTAACAATACAGAAAAACTACAATCAAACGACAACCAACAATGGCAAAGAAGAAGCAAATACAAGATATAAGATTGGCCGACTTCCCTGAAGAAGAGGGTGAGCAGAACGGCATGAACGTACGGATATATGGCGAGACGAGCTATGAGAACCAGATGGCGGTGCTGAGCCACTATCTGCATAACGGAGGCATCGAGGGCAACGACATTGAGGCACGCGAACAGCGAGAGGAAGTCGTGGCCGCAATACTTGAATTCTTGGAGCGTAAGAAGAGCCAGCAACCAAACCTCGATTTTGAGCCGACGGAGGAATTGGCTTGGATGGCGGCAGAAAATCCCGCAGAATACAACCTGTTTGCAGATTTCTTTCAAGTACCATTTCCTGACCCAGAACAGCCGCGTTTTACGTTCATAGATTTGTTCGCTGGCATGGGAGGCTTCCGCTTGGCGATGCAAGCGCAGGGAGGCAAGTGCGTGTTTTCATCTGAGTGGAACAAGTACGCCCAAAAGACCTATCTTGCCAACTTTGGCGAGATGCCGTTTGGCGACATCACTAAAGAGGCAACAAAGAATTATATCCCTCAGCAATTCGATATTCTATGCGCGGGCTTCCCGTGTCAGCCATTCTCTATCGCTGGCGTATCGAAGAAAAAGAGTCTTGGACGCGAGACGGGCTTCAAAGATAAGACACAAGGAACTTTGTTCTTCGATGTGGCCGACATCATCAACCGCCATCGCCCCAAGGCTTTCTTTCTGGAGAACGTCAAGAACCTCACCTCGCATGACAAAGGAAAAACGTTCCGCGTAATCCGTGAGACGCTGGAGGAATTGAACTACTCCGTCCACTATCAGGTGATGGATGGTCAGACCTATGTACCACAGCATCGCGAGCGTATCATGATTGTCGGCTTCGACCGCAATCATTTCCACGGAGAGGAACAGTTCACGTTCCCTGAACAGCATGAGGCGACAAGGGCAATACAAGAGATACTTGACCCGAACATTGATCCGAAATACACTTTGAGCGATAAACTCTGGTTGTACCTCCAGACATACGCAGAGAAGCACAAGGCAAAGGGCAATGGCTTCGGTTTCGGCCTCGTAGACCTCAACGGAATCAGCCGCACGCTCAGCGCACGCTATTACAAGGACGGTTCGGAAATCCTTATTCCGCAAGGCGAGGGCGTGAATCCTCGCAAACTCTCCCCAAGGGAATGTGCCCGACTGATGGGCTATCCCGATAACTATAGGCTCGACCAAGTTTCCGATGTTCAGGCATACCGCCAGTGCGGAAACTCCGTCATCGTGCCGCTTATCACCGCAGTTTCAGAACAAATCATAAGAACTATCAACGAATATGAGCGAAATATCTAACGCAGCGATTCAGAGCGTGCGGCAGTCGCGAGCCGCCTGGTGTCGATTCATCACAGGCAATGACACTGGCACTACAGGGAGCCATCAGGCAGGTTTCTACATTCCCAAGTGCGCATCGGCTTTGCTTTTCGACGAGCCAGGACGCAAGGGCGAGAACAAGGAAAAGACTGTGCAGATAAAGTGGCAGGACGATTTCACGACTGAAAGCTGCATGAAGTATTATGGGCAGCGAACACGCAACGAATACCGCATCACACGCTTTGGTCGCAACTTCCCATTCTTGCAGGATGAAAACGTGGGCGACCTGCTCATCATCGCTAAGTTCACCGAAGAGGATTATGCTGGCTATGTGCTGAGTTCCGATGAGGACATTGACGAGTTCTTTGCCTATTTCAATCTTGCCCCAGACGAGACCAACCAACTCATAGACATCGATGGAAGCGTAAAACCCGACGAGAAGATAGCTCAACTTTTGCAGAGTTTCGTCGCACAGTTCAACAACTTTCCAGAAACCCGACAGATGGCACAAGGGGCCAGAGATTGTTACAACAATGCTTATGGCATCGCTGAAAACGCTCTTCGCAACAAACCTGACGAAGTGCTGCTGAATTGGGTGGACACAGAATACCGCCTCTTCAAGTGCATGGAAGAAAAGGTCTATGCCGACGTTATCAGCAAGCCATTCGGCAGTATCGAGGCTTTCGTGCAGACTGCCAACGAAGTACTGAACCGCCGGAAATCTCGTGCAGGAAAGTCGCTCGAACACCATTTAGCCGACATTTTTACACATAACGAGCTTGTGTTTGAGGAGCAAGCCATCACAGAAGACAACAAGAAACCTGACTTCCTGTTTCCCAACGGCGAGTGCTATCACAATATGCAATTCCCAGCTGACGATTTGATAGTGCTTGGCGCAAAGACCACCTGCAAAGACCGATGGCGGCAGGTATTGACCGAGGCCGACCGTGTGGATGTGAAATATCTCTTCACGCTCCAGCAAGGAATCTCCAAAAACCAACTGAAAGAGATGCATGACTCTCGCCTGACGCTCGTCGTTCCCCACAAGTACATTGCCAGTTTCCCGCAGGAATATCAGAGCGAAATCAGCGACCTCAAGAGATTCATCAGTCTTGTCAGACAAAAGCAGGAACACCTGCCCAAACACTATATATTGTTTTGACGGCATGCAGCAAAACATCCACTATACATATTCCGTCGAAATGGTTCACTGGCGGTTGCTCCAACCTGTTTGGCCCATTCAGAAAAGAAATGTTGAGGGTATGATTAAACAAATGTAAAAATATGTCTCGCTTCGCACAATATTACATCAAGTACAAGCATGATGCCGGCTGCTATGAATGGGAAGAACGGCAGAAGCATCTCGGATTGCTCTTCGAGCGTGATGAGGGCATCGAGTTCTTTCTGGGTGAAGGTACTGACCGCAAGGTGTATAAGCACCGTGTGTATCACCTCACCACAGCACATGACATCACGGTGATGCGCTTTGCCAACGATATCGACATACCCGTGGAGCGCGACTTTGAACCAGCGATGGCCAAGGACGAGCCATCATGCTTTGTCATCATCGACAATCGGGAGAATCTGCGCACCGTGGCCATCCAGAAACGAAAACGGGCATTCAGCAATACGCACAAGGTGGCCAAGATCATGAGCTTCTGCATCGACCAGCAGTTGTTCAAGGAGCATTGCTACGGCTTTGAGGTTGTGCCCGACTACTATCCGAAAGACCTGTTCGAGGTATGGGAGCGTCAGCAGGAGCACGCCCAGCAGATGCGCTTCGGAGTGCCAGAAATGGAGCGTGACGAGATTCTTAGGAAGGTGCAGGCTCTAAAGGACAAGAAGCGCGACTACTACGATGATACGCTGATGGGCTCGCTGCTGGAGGTGCTGTATGCCCAAAAGCAAGCGAAGTACAAGGGGCACTACACGGTGATGCCTGAGCAGAAGAAAGCTGCACTCTATGTCGACAAGAGCAGTGTTTTCATGCGCAACCTGCTGACATTTGCCGAGGCTGTGGACGAGCCTATAGAACTGGTGACAAACGATGGCGGCACATTCCGCTGCTTCATTGACAGTGATGATGAAAACACGGACAAGATTGTGAGTCATGAGTTTAACGAAGCGTATCTGGAGATGCTGTTCAATCAGACGCGCAAGGATGGCAGCAAGATAGAGCCTGAAGACCGCCTAAGGGCTGAAGAGCAGATTGTGGAGCTGATGAACTCGATGAAGCACGAGGCAACAGGCGAAGGGGAGGAACAGGCAGCATGATAGTGACACTCGACAGACAGCAACAGAGCCTAGCTCGGCGGCAACTACTCACGGATGTAGTGTACATCCTGAGCCATGAGGCTTTGCGCCAGATGAAACGTGACGGGGAAACTGGGTTGTCGGCAGTAGAGGTGTTCCTCGCCGCCCAGAATTTCTGTGAGTCATTGTTTGCCCTGCCTGATGCAGCAGAGGGACTGGATGAGGAGATTGACGATTTGGAGGATGAAGCGCAGGATGAGAATGATGCAGCCATCATATTGGCTGTGGCCACGGCTCAGCTACAGGCACGAGCAAAGCAAACTGTTGGCATCGACATCAGGGGAATCATCTTCCGCATCTTTGAGCGCCTTGACGGAAACGCCCTCCTTTGGCCTCTCGTTGAGCAGATGACCGCCAAGGAGGATGCCAGATGGATGGAGGGGAAGAAAACGGACTTGCTGAACTATGAGTTGAAGGAAATAGAACGAATGGGTGGCGGCTCAGAGAAAATCAGGCAGCTGTTTGCCGACTTCGTGAACTATTCCGACCAGATGGACAAGGATGCCATCAAGGGGCAACTGCTCTTTTTGGCTCGCTACAACATTGACCACGGCCATGCCTACGACAAGGAGCTGATAGCGCTGTTCGACAAACTGGGCATCAAGACCACCACACTTCTGGACGTAAAAGAGTATGTGGCTGTGAAGCACGTGGAGAGCGAAATACAGAACGTCGAGAGAGGCGGCATTGGCGTAAACAAGGAATATCAAAATAGGTAATAAGTATGGACATAGATGTGAAGGAACTGATAAAGGCTGCTGTCGAAGGCTTCGACCTGAGCAATTTCAAAGGCGATGTTGTAGGCGTGAAAGTTGTTGAGAACGAGATTGGCAACGTGGAGCAGGGCGGCATCGGCATTCAGATAAACAACGGCGCGAAAACTGCTCCACAGACACAGTCGGACAAGAATATAAAGGCTGCCGTTGAGGAATTGCTGAAAGCCAAGGAGGGGGATGGCCTCGTGTTTTCAAATAAAAAGCAATGGTGGGCAGTGTATAAAGTGCTGAAGGAATTCTGCAATTATCCTGCACAGATGACCTCCTTTGTTACCAAGATGACCGAACTTGAGCTTGGCAGTGTAGATGATAAACGTCGGCTAACCTATGACTCATTGAGTGCGGCATCAAAGGAGGTTCCGCTCATAGCAACCTGTTCACCGTCGGTTTGGGTTACGCAGAAAGACAAGAGCGATAACTATAGGCAACAGTATGTGGTGGCGGAGTTCCTGATGCTGAAACTCGGCATTAAGAGCTGAGGGCAGTTCCAATAACAATTCCAAAATTCCAATAACAATTCCCGACTCGGATTTTTTCTGAGTCGGGATTTTTTATGTCTGTATCTTTGCAATGTCAATCCGACGAAGATGTCTCATGGTGAGGCTTCGGGCAGCGGATGGCAGCAAAAGACAAATGGAAACAAAAATTATGAGAGTGGTGAAGTGCGGTGAGCAGTTCACGGTGAAGAGCGAGAAGTCCGAAAACGGACAGATGGCCAAGCGCAACCTGGTGCTTCAGGAGGTGGGCGGCAAGTACGAGAACCAGTATGTTGTGGCGGCTTTGGGAAATCTGGCTGTGTGCCAGTTCTATGAGAACGACATCGTGATAGCCACGATGCGATTCACAACACGGGAGTATAACGGACAGATGTTTCAAGACATCGTGGTGACGGACTTAATCAAAGTCAACAGATAAACATTATTAACCTGAGTTGAAGTGAGGAGGATGTTCCCGGGTAAATGCGCAAAGAATCTGACCTTCTTCTCGCAAACAACTCACAACAATGACACAGAAGAATTTTAAGCAGAACATTTTGCAGAACGTCCAGATGGACACACAGACAAGTTTTATGGCCAACGGCGACATCAATATCTATCCATGCTCGTGGGAGGACTCGAAGGCTCCCGTGACGGCTGACGGCAAAGGCCTTGTCCGATACCGTGGCGGCATTGAGGTGGACGAGGATGGTCGCACGAGAGTGAAGCGATTCCGAGACGGCATGAACGGGCCGAAGTACGAGACGCTGTTTCAGACGGCTCATGCCGACGTGAAGCGGACACGAGAGATGAACCACGGACAGCGAGGATGTTTGAAGGTGGAGTTCAGATTTCCACGCCGTTATGGGCTGGCACTGATGAAGAGCCTCTTCTATCAGGAGAGCGAGGAGGTGATGGCTTACCTTAACAGCAGAAAGGAGGTGACGGTATGGGACAACGACTAAACAACGCTAACGATAACCTTAGCGACAACCTTAACGATAACACGATGAAGGTGATAGCAGCAAATGCACAGCCGCGACTGAAAGGGCGCGGCTATGCAGAGACACAAACCTCGGAGCAGCTTGACAAGCTGCTCTCCGAGGGATGGCTGAAGGAGATGGTGGAGGCTATTCGTCAGGGTGACGAGAAGAAGAAAGACCAGTTGCCTTATATCTGTCCGCACTACACTCAGTTCAAGGATAACCATCGGGCGCAGAGCGCGATTATTCCAGAGGCTTTTACGTTTATGACTTGCGTTGATGTGGATGATGCTACGAAGGTGCGTGAGGCTTTCGAGAAAGCTCTTGCTGTGAACAAGGATGAGGATAGCGAGTGGCAGGACATGGTGCTGCGCATCGAGTATTCGGCTCGGAAGAAAGGGCATATCTACATCCGCATTCCAAAGGGCATGACGATTGAGGAGGCGCAACGTGGCTTCTGCGAAGAACTGGGTATGCCTGAACTGTATGACCCCAGTTGCATTACACCCGAAAGGTTCATCTATGTGACGGGTATCGACGAAGAGGTGTATCGCTCTGAGCATTGGCTGGAGGCTCTTTCTAAGGAAGAGTTAGAGGAGCGCAGGGAGGCGTATCTGCAAAGAGGGCTGGATGTTGACGGACGAAAGTTAGTTGGTACGCAGTCGGCCTCGGTTGCGGCTGCCACAGATACCAACTCCAAGGCCGCATCCGAGACGTCCCTAAAGGGATCACCTTGCGGAAGTGATGCGCACCCAGCCGATGCTGGTACGCTGTTCGTGTTTGATGCTTGCATGAAAGAGGCGGAACTGACACCCGATGTGCTCGTGGAGGGCAGTAATAAGCGACACCTAGCTCTGAAAAGCATCCTGTCTGTTGGGGCTACGCAGTTACTGACGAAGGAAGAATTGCTGGGTGTGCTGCAAGTGCGCATGGCCGACTTTGTGAACGAGAACGACTGTCGGCAGTTGGTTGAGGACTTCTACACGAAGTATTATGACCCGAATCAGAAGTTGAGTGCTTTTCAGCGCAAGACCTTGGCGAAGAGGCTAAAGATGGCAAAGGATGCAGGAAGCGCATTGCAGAGTACACAACCGGCTTCGGTTGCAGCAAGTGCACAGGTTGCAGGCGAGCCGCCTGCGTACCCCACAACACCGCCCAAGATGCCCACGAAGTTGCCGAAGGTCGTTGCCTTATTGTTGAGCAAGACCCCCGATGTCTATAAACCCGCAGTGGCTCACGCTATCTTCCCTGCATTGGGCGCACACCTCTGGAAAGTCCGTTTCCCTTACATAGACAATGTGAAGCACGAGGCCACGTTCATGAACGTGCTGATGGCCGGAACGGGTGCTGGTAAGGACTGTGTCTCGCAGCCTATCAACCACATCATGAAGGACATTCGCGCTCGCGATGCCGAGAACCTGAAGCGTGAAGCCGAATGGAAGAAAGAGGTGAACTCGAAAGGAGCGAACAAGGACAAGCGGCAGCGTCCTGAAGGTCTGGTGATTCAGGAGGTTGACCCCGATATGACCAACCCTGCCTTTGTGATGCGCATGGCCGAAGCCGACGATCATTTCCTCTACACGAAGATGAACGAGATTGACCAGTTTGATGCCCTGCGCGGCAGTGGTCGCGGACAGCAGCAGTTCCAGATAATGTGCTTGGCTTTCGACCCAGACAACCGATATGGACAGACGCGAGTAGGCACGCAGTCGGTGACGGAGAAAGTCACGATTCGCTTCAACTGGAACGCGGCCACGACCATCCAGAAAGGGCAGAAGTATTTCAGCCGAGTGCTGACCGATGGCCCAATCAGCCGCATCAACTTCTGCACTATCCCTGAGCGTGAGATTGGAGCCGACATGCCCGTGTATGGCACATACGATGCTGCCTTTGATGAAGAGTTGAGACCATTCATCGACCGCTTGACAAGAGCCGCTGGCACGATTGACTGCCCACAGGCATTCAAGCTGGCCAAGAAGATGAGCGAGGAGAATGCCGAGTTCGCCCGCCTCTCGCAGTCACGAGTGTATGAGAACCTGTCTTTCCGCGCCAACGTGATAGCCTACTTGAAGGCTTGCGTGCTCTACATCATGAACGACTACAAGTGGGCGAAGGAAATCGAGGAGTTCGTGCGCTGGAGCTTGAAGTACGATATGTGGTGCAAGATGGAGTTCTTTGGCGCAGCCATTCAGCAGGCTAACGAGGAGGGTGAGCGAGTGGTGCGCCCAGGTGCCCGCAACCTGCTGGAGCTGCTGCCAGACGAGTTCACCCAGCACGATGCAGAAATCATACGGCAGTCGCAGGGCATGCCGATCGATGGCACTGCCAACATGCTCTACCAATGGGTCTATCGCAAGTACGTCTTACGCCTTACACCTTACAATTATCGTAAACTCAAATTTCTAAGCGACGAGAGCAAAGCCAAGCTTGCCTGAGTTTTGCCGAGGAGCGACAGAAATTCAACAAAGTTAAATTCTTGTCTGACAAATGGAACTAATATTGACACGTATAGCAAAGCGCAAGACCTACACGATAGGTAGGCTCTGCATCCGCAAGCAGGTAGCGGACGAATACCTGACAGGCACAGCCGACGAGTACTTTTGTGATACCTTAGAGCCGACATGGCGCGACTACAAGAACGGCGCATACAAAATCAAGGGCAAGAGTGCCATCCCTGAAGGGCGGTATGCCGTGGTTATCTCGTTCTCACCCAAGTTCAAGCAATGGCTGCCCATTCTGCTGGGCGACGAGACATTCAAGAAGCAGTGGAGCGGCATCCGCATCCACGCTGGCAACACAGCCAAGGACACCGAGGGCTGCATCCTCGTGGGCATGAACCGCGAGGTGGGCAAGGTGCTGGATAGCCGCAAGTGGCTCTACAAGTTGAAAAAGCGAATTGTGGAGGCCAAGGACAGGGGCGAAGCCGTGTGGCTTACCATCAGATAGCCCTCTGCCGTCATCAAGACAATCCCCAAAGCCGCCGATGGCCTTGGGGATTGTTTGGGCGTTATTTTTGATAGTCTTTTGCCTTATATACCACGTCAAGAAGTTTCTGTCCTTGATGCTTTCGTGAATAATACACGTAGCGAAAGCTGTAGCCAGCCTCTTTATAAATTTTTAGCGATGTGGCATTTCTTAAGTCCATCAGCATTTGCTGTTTTAGTTCAGACTTGTTCACTATTGCAGAGTCATCCAGTACACCACCTAAGGTGTAAGCATAACACAATGTGTGGGATTGTTTGTCGAATGTCAGACTGTCTATTGTTACATCTTTGGCAATAAGTGCAGGACAGTTTTTCTCTGTATATGCTTGGGCTTCGCGCTGGCAACGTTGCTCTAAGGTCTCTTGACAAGCTGAAAACATTGCAATAGCAATTATCGTGTATATACCGATGTGTTTCATTCTATTTATCTTATTATTTTCTATTCACTTGTTGATTTGATAGTTATTTTACCCTTACTTGCTCCGGTGTCATCCATCGATAGAGATTGCAACCGATAAAGTTGCCAATAACCTCAGAGACATAAATCAACGCAACGATAGGTTGACAAACCACATCCCAAGGTGCGGCAAGAAAATAAAATGCATCGGCAATACTATGGGTGAATCCACAGAGAATGAAAACTGGCACACCGAGTAAGAGTGCTAACATTTTACCCTGTCGTGCAAATTGAACAGCAGTCGTCATAATAAAACCACATCCGATGGCCAACAAGCCGCATGCAAATGGACCTTTGGTAATACGCCCTGTCAATATATCTCCTGCTTTGTCTATACAATCAGGATGAGCATATCTGATGGCAAGGGCAGTTAACAGACAACCAATAATGTTTCCGATGAGTACTATAACGAGCATCGACCAGTCGCCATGTCGGCGTATAAAACCTGCAGTTCCTGTGTATAATTTCAATCCATAATACACTACGGTTGTTAAGCCAAAAGCGAAGAGTACTGCACCAGCTATTCCTCCTACTTTGAGATTGACTGTTCCACCAATTGCAATGCAGATACCAGCCAAAATAGCCAACGGAAAATGTGTGTTGAATGTTTCTTTTAGGTTCATATTTATATTATTTAATTTGAATTCAATGATCTATGACATGTACTGTGACTCTCTTGTTTCTTTTAACGTTCCATCTCTCTGAATTCTGAAGGTAGATAACCAGTATGGCGCTTGAAGTGTTTTACAAAATATGAAGGATCGTCATACCCTAACATGTAAGCAATTTCTTTAATCATCAAATCAGAATAAAGAACAAGACGTTTGGCCTCCAATATGATGCGGTTATTAATGAAAATCAATGGAGATTTTCCAGAACACTCGTTGACGCTATTGCTGAGTGAACGGACGGACACATTTAAACGATTAGCATATTCTTGAACAGTATGCAGTTGTTTGTATTCCTGTTCAAGTAACTGTCTGAAACGGATAAAAAGTAGGTGGGAAGGTTTACGATAATCAACAGTTTGTTCTGCCTCATGTTTGCCGTATCGTTCTATTTTTGCAAGAAAGATGGTTAGTAGTGATTTTAAGATGTCTATATTACCCAATTCACCATTTCTCTCCGCTTCTAACTCCATTTCGTGTATTAACGGTTGAAGTAACTTTGATGTTGGCTCGTCTATAATATAATATGGTGTTCCTTCGTAGGTATGAAACGCGTTGTATTCAAGGAATAAACGACTGATATTGGTGGAAGAATTTGAGACTTTTATCAAATCAGTACACATTTTTATAGCAACACCCCGATAGTTGTCTTTACAATCGAAATGGTGAATCTGTCCAGGAGACAGAAAAAATATGGTGCCTGGAACAACCTTGTAATCAACGAAGTCCACCGTGTGTATTCCTTCACCATCCTGAAACCATAGAATTTCATAGAATGAGTGGACATGTGCCATACAGTCGTCAATGTCACTTGTGGCAAAGAGTTCGGGCATGTGCTCTACTCGAAATCCATTTCCACCAGGTGCATTACAGACGGTTTGGTAAATATGACTCAGATTTATTTCTGACATAGTATTATCTAATAAAATTCATGGGTGTCCATGCTTCGCGTTCTGGAAGGTCTGAAGAATCATTGTTGTTTAGTTTTTTCAACATCCATGCCATGTTGTTGGCCAATGTACGCATGGTTTGCATACCTTCAATATCTTGTGCGGCTTCGCCCTCGACTCTTCCATAAGCCAGATTCCAATATTGGGAAGTCACAATCGGCATGTTCATCATTTGGAAAGGCATGAGTAATGTTTGATATACTGCAGAAGCACCGCCACGACGACAAACTGCTACGGCAGCTGCTGGCTTTCCAATGAAGTATGCCCCTCCTGCATAAAGCATACGCTGTTGAAGGCAAAGTAACTGACCTGATGGTTGACCGTAATAGACGGGAGAGCCTATGATGACTCCATCGCAATGAGAGATGCTTTCGATGACGGAGTTTGTTATGTCATCAGAAAACACACATTGTCCGTTGCCGTTCTCTTTGCATTTATTGCAGGCGATGCAACCGCGAACAGGTTTCTTACCAATCCATAGGATGGTACTTTCTATTCCGTGGATACTAAGTTGTTTTGATATCTCCGTTAAGGCAGTATAAGTATTACCTTCCTTTCGTGGACTTCCATTAATGAGTAGAACTTTCATAACAATTTGTTGAAGAGTCTTGTTGTAAATCGTACACTAAGTTTATTTTGAAGGCAAATTTACTAATTTCTACTGAATTGAGCAACGTCTTTTGATTCAAAGTGCGAATAACATAGAAGAAAAAGTGAAAAACTCTTTGTAATTAGTGCAAAATATAGTAAATTCGCAGTCGAAATAGAAAAAAAACTTATGCAGAACGTATGTGTTTTTACAGGAGCAAGACCGAACTTTGTAAAGGTCGCTCCAATTGTGAGGGCCATCATTAAGACAGAAGGTATTGCCTATCAGTTGGTATATGCAGGACGTCAAGATGATCCTACCCTTGAAGCATCATTGTTTGATGATCTTCAGATGCCAAAACCAGATATTTATCTCGGTGTTGATTGTGAAAATCTTAATGAACTGACAGGAAGAGTGATGGCTGAGTTTGAAAATTATCTTAATCATCATTCTACAGATATTGTTATCGTCGTTGATGACCTTGCTTCTACCATGGCAGCTGCCATAGTAACAAAGAAACGAGGTGTAAAATTGGCTCATCTTGTTGCTGGTACTCGTTCCTTTGATATCAATATGCCGAAGGAAATCAATCGCTTGGTCATTGATGGATTGAGTGATTTGTTGTTTACGGCAGGTGTTAGTAATAATAGTATTGTTACTCGTGAAGGTGCTGATATGCAAAAAATTTACATGGTTGGCAATATCCTGATGGACTCATTGCGTGCTAATCATGACAGATGGACGAGACCTCAATGTCTTGAAAATGTGTCAGACGGTCAGTATATTGTCTTGACTCTTAATCGCAAAGTACTCTTGGCAGATACAGATAAACTCCAACACCTCCTTGCTACTATAATCGATGTGTGCACTGGATGTGAAATTATTGCGCCATTACGTGGAGTAGCAAGAGAAGCTGTGGATAAAATGTCGCTACCTATAACCCTTGTTCCAACATTGTCATATTTGGAATTTGGTTACCTTGCTGCACATGCTAAAGGTGTGATAACG
Source organism: Prevotella sp. P5-50 (assembly GCF_002251295.1). Classification (GTDB taxonomy): domain Bacteria; phylum Bacteroidota; class Bacteroidia; order Bacteroidales; family Bacteroidaceae; genus Prevotella. The sequence goes on along the minus strand of NZ_NPJA01000024.1, from coordinate 32,999 downwards.
GATTCTGGTAATGTGGCAGAAGAAGCCACATTCAATCATGTACCATGTATCACTCTTAATAGTTATACAGAACATATTGAAACGGTGAAAGTAGGTACTAATGTGTTAGTAGGTGAGGATTGCCAAAAATTGCATGATGCCTTGAAATTACTGATGGCTGGCAATTGGAAACATGGTGATTTGCCTGACCGTTGGGATGGACGTTCGGCAGAGCGTATTGTACAGACGCTTCTTGACTTGTAATACTAAGAATAGCAAATGCTTTCAATCTTGGCCATTTCCATTTTGCCAATTCTTGTAGCTTGGCTGTTGGATAAGATATTAGGTGACCCGATGTGGTTACCGCATCCTGTTGTGCTGTTTGGTAAAATCATACATAAGTGCGAAACAATATTAAACAAAGGCCATTGGAAACGGACAAAGGGAGCGATAATGGCTGTTGTGCTTATTATAATGACTTTTGTCTTGACCGATTACCTTTTGAAAATAGCGTTGGATGTGTCTGTTTATCTATGGATGACCGTGACAACCATACTTGTGTTTTACTGTTTGGCAGGAACAACACTGATTCGTGAAGTTAGACAAGTTTTCTACGCTCTTGATATTTCATTACACAAAGGACGTGAGCGTGTAGCTCGCATAGTAGGGCGAGACACAGCCAATCTTACAGCTCAGGAGGTACGTTCGGCAGCATTAGAAACCATGTCAGAAAACCTAAGCGATGGTGTCGTGGCGCCACTCTTTTGGTTGGTACTACTGGGCGTGCCGGGAATGATGGCATATAAAATGGTCAATACTCTCGATTCTATGATAGGTTACCATAATGAACGCTATCTTCGTTTTGGAACTTGGGCAGCACGCATTGATGATGTAGCCAACTACATACCAGCTCGATTGACAGCATTGATGATGATATTGACTTCAAGTTTTTATCGTTGGTGGAGCAGGTTACGTTTTGTAGCAAAATATGGCAGAATGCATGCAAGTCCTAATAGCGGCTATCCAGAAGCTGCATTAGCATCTATTCTTGATTGTCGTTTTGGTGGATCTCATGATTATTTTGGTCAACGTTTTTATAAACCATATATCGGAGACTGTGATCGCCAACTAAGTACGAAAGATATGATCATTGCCATTGGTGTTAACCAAAGAGTCGAGATTGTTATGATGGTAATTGTATGTGCATCGATTTTGTTTTGAGTACAGAAAAAAATGATATTTCTTTGTTTTTGAGATGTAAACTATAATATTTATCAAATGGCTATAAGTTCACAATCGAATCATAGGAAAAAACTTAATCCACTAATGTTTGTGGGAACAGGAAGTGATGTTGGAAAGAGTGTTGTAGCAGCTGCGTTTTGTAGAATATTTCGGCAAGACGGATATCGCCCAGCTCCATTTAAAGCACAAAACATGTCGCTCAACTCGTATGCCACTCCCGATGGATTAGAATTAGGACGCGCTCAGGCTGTACAAGCTGAAGCGGCAGGAATCCCTTGTGAGGCCGATATGAATCCCATCTTGCTGAAACCGCAGTCTGACCATACATCGCAAGTAGTCTTGTTGGGACGTCCTGACAGCAATCAGTCTGCTGGAAGCTATTTTCGAAAGGAAGGACGAGATCGCTTTCGTAATGTTGCTCATGAAGCATTTAATCGTTTGGCATCCCGTTTCAATCCTATTGTGATGGAAGGGGCAGGAAGTGTTTCTGAAATCAATTTGCGCGAGGTAGATATTGTCAATATGCCTATGGCTCTTTATGCCCATGCAAATGTAATTCTTGTTGCAGATATTGACCGCGGTGGCGTTTTTGCTAGTATTTATGGCAGTATTATGTTGATGACACCTGAAGAACGAAGTCACATTAAAGGTATTATTATCAATAAATTCCGTGGAGACATCAGTCTCTTCGAATCAGGCGCGAAAATGATAGAGCAACTATGTGGAATACCAGTTCTCGGTATCCTGCCTTATTTTCGTGATATTCATATTGAAGAAGAGGATAGTGTCTCGCTGCAGGTTAAGTCGAGACAGGCTGTAAAAGGCAAGGTAAATGTTGCAGTAGTATTGTTGCGCCACATGAGCAATTTTACAGACTTTGATGCATTAGAACAAGATTCACGACTGCATCTTTATTATACCAACAATCCTGCTGATCTTGAAGATGCAAATATCATCATCGTTCCTGGATCCAAATCTACGATAGATGATCTTTGTCTGTTACGTCAGAATGGAATGGCAAAAGCTGTTGTAGAAGCACGAAAACGTGGCGTTACGGTGCTAGGCATATGTGGCGGCTATCAGATCTTGGGAAAGGAAGTACGAGACCCGAATCATGTCGAGGGTGAAATCGAGCGATTGCCAGGGTTGGGACTTTTGCCTGTCGTGACAGTTATTGGTGGTGAAAAAACTACTCGACAAGTTACATTCCAATGTCCTACGCTGGTAAAAGATGAAAATGTCAAGCTTCGCGGTTATGAAATTCACATGGGAACGACAACACTTGATGACAATGCTCAGTCGATGAATCTATTTAATAACCAAACAACTGATGGATGTTTCGTTGATGATCGCTGCATGGGCACCTACATTCATGGAATACTTGATAATGCACCTATTGTTGATGTTTTATTGTCACCATATCTGAAAGATGCTCAACAGCAGTCTGTCTTTGACTATGAAACCTATAAAAACCAACAATATGATTTGTTGGCAGATCATGTTAGACAACATGTTGACATGGAACGCATTTATCACATTCTTACTACGTCTGATTAGCTTTAACTGACAGATAAAGCAGATGTCGCATTTGTGGCAAAAGAAAGAAAAACATAATTCTTCTTTGTTTTTCGCTTACAAATTCGTAATTTTGCAAACGCATTGAGAATAGAAGGGAATGAGGTGAAAATCCTCGACTGTCCGGCAGCTGTAAACAACCCTATATCGACGTGAACAACAAAGTCACTGGTTTGTTACCGGGAAGGCGTTCGCGATCAGGTTGACAAGTCAGAATACCAATTCCAAGCAAAAACAAAATTTTTCATCGTACTCTTGGGCTAGGCGATGAGATGTTTATAAATATGAAGAAATTCAATTTGTCGATAATTGCAATGCTTGTCTCTGTAAGCGCAATGGCGCAGACAGACACCATAACAAGCCGTGTTCATCAATTGAAAGAAGTGACTGTGACTAAGAGTCAGCGCAAGCGAATGCTCACAAGTACAGCACCTTTGCAAATGATGGACCGAAAAGACATGCTTACTATGGGAGTAACAGATATGGCAGACGCACTTCATCGAATGTCGGGCGTTACGCTACGCGACTATGGCGGTGCAGGAGGCATGAAGACCGTGGCTGTGCGTGGTTTTGGAGCAAAGCATACCGGTGTAAGTTATGACGGTGTTATGCTTAGTGATTGCCAGAGCGGCGAAATAGACCTTTCTCGTTATTCGCTTGATAATGTCGCCAAGTTATCGTTGGTAATTGGTGATAATGATGATATTTTCATTCCTGCACGTCAGGCGGCATCATCAGCAGTTCTCAACATACAGACATTGCCTTTACCTTCTGATGAAAGAAAACCGCATTTAACTTCTCAGTTGAAGATGGGGTCATTCGGATATGTTAGTCCCTATTTGCGATATGAACAGAGTTTTTCTAAGGCCTTTGCCGTGTCTGCTGTAGCTGAATATATTTATGCCGAGAATGATTATCCTTATGAGATTAAAAATGTAAAGACTGTGACGAAAGATCGTCGTACTAACAGTCTCATGAGTAGCGGACATGGCGAGTTAAACTTTTCATGGCAACCTCATGCAACAAATCGATTGACAGGTAAGATTTACTATTATGACAATTCACGTCAGTTGCCTGGTATCGTCCATTATTATACTAACGTAAGTGGGGAGACTCTTCATGACCGCAACTTCTTTGTACAGGCGGGGTACCAAAAACGTTGGGGAGATACGTGGGCGTTGAAAACCATTGCCAAAGTAAATTGGTACGAATCTATCTATCGCGACAAACTAATGCCTGGCGCTGTTAACGATGCAAGTTATTGGCAACGGGAATATTATGCTTCTGCTGCCCTGCTGTTTGTCCCAACGAAACATTGGGCAATGGATTATTCTGCAGATTATTCTTTTAACAATCTGAATGGCAGTTCATGGCGCGCCATTATTGGACATCCGTTTCGCCATAGTATTCTTCAGTCCGTTACTGTAAAATATCAAACTGGTCGTTTGGTCATGACGGGAAAACTGTTGCATTCGCTTTTTATCAACCGGCAGAAGAACGTCGAACAGACAGATCGTACCGATGTGCAAATAAATTCTGCACGAAATATGCGTCGTCTCTCACCATCGCTGTCGTTGTCATACAAACTGCTTGAAGATGAGGAACTCTTTCTGCGTGCCAGTTACAAAAATATTTTTCGTTCTCCCACCTTTAATGAGAGTTACTACTATCATTATGGCAGTACCGAATTGAATCCCGAATTAACTGACCAGTGGAATATAGGTGTGACATACTCACCTCATCTCTCACGTTACACTACTGCAACGCTTATGTTTGACAGTTATATCAATAAGGTGAAAGACATGATAGTAGCAGTACCATATAATATGTTTGTTTGGACGTGTATCAATGTCGGTAACGTGCGCAGTATAGGCATCGACGCAACAATGCAGGTTGAACACCAGTTCAATAAAGCTCATGGGTTGATGCTCTCTGGAAGTTATAGTTTGCAAAAGGTGCAAAACCGAACTAATCCTGAGTCGCCCAACTACAATAAGCAGATTGCCTATATGCCTCAACATACAGCAAGTGGTTCTGTTGCTTATGAGAATCCTTGGATAAACTTAATACTGCATGCGACAGGTATGAGTAGCCGTTGGCCTAACAACGAGCATTATCCTTCAACAATGGTAGAAGGCTATGTTGATTTTGGCTTGACAGCATATAAACAAATCCATTTTGGAAACCATCATGTAGAAATTCGTGGAGATATTAAAAATCTCTTTAATAAACAATACTGTATCGTGGCTCATTATCCGATGCCCGGCAGAAGTTGGATGATATCAATCAATTACAAATTATAATTAAATTATTTATTCAAAATGAAAAAACATTTATTAAGTATGGCAGTACTGCTCATGGGAGCAGCTATGTTTACCGCGTGTGATGACAACGACAATGAACAGCATGAATACATTGTTCCTGTAACAAAAGGTGCATTCCTTGTATGTAGTGGAAACATGAGCAGCAACATCGATGGTAGCGTTTCATACCTCGATTATACCTCTAATCAGGTTGCCAACAAGCAGTTCCAAGCACAGAATGGTCGTTCCTTAGGTGGTACTCCTAATGATGCTTTGGTTTATGGTAGTAAGATGTATATTGCCGTAACTGGTGAGAATACTCTTGAAGTGGTTGATGCCAAGACATTGAAGTCTCTCAGACAGATCAAGACCAATGTGACTTTTGGTGAGGGTTGTCTCAAACCTCGTCACCTTACAGCTTCAGGCGACAAGGTGTATATTTCATTCTACGGCAAGTCTGAATCTTCGTATGATGAGAATTGGAACGCTACAACTAAAGGTAATGGATATGTAGTTGCAATTGACACCACAACATTCACTCGACAAGGTATCTATGAGGCTGGTTCTTTCCCAGAGGGCATCAGCGTGGCAGATAAAAAACTGTATGTCTGCAATTCTGATTATGCAGCATGTACCAAACCTTCTATTTCTATTATCGACCTGACTACAGGTTCTGGAAGTCTGATTAAGAATGATAATATTGTCAATCCACAGAAGATTGTCTTGACTGCTGCTGGCGATATGTATGTACTTGATTTTGGAAACTATGGCGATAAGAAGTCTGGTGTATATAAGATTTCTGCCAAAAATAACGAGGTGACACGTCTGATGGATGCCAACGACATGGATTGCATTGGTAGCAATATCTTTGGTTATTATACTGAGTTCGATGCTTCTTACAAACCAGTCAAGACTACTTATCAGGTCTATAATCTTTTAAGCCAGGGAACATCTACTTTCTACACAGATACTAATAACGAGATTATCCCTGCATGTATTGGTGTTGATCCGGTTGTCGGTACCGTGTTCATTGCTTCTAACGTGAAGAATGCTGATACTGGCAAAACTGATTATAAGGCAAATAGCAAGATCTTCATGTTCAACGTTGAATATTCACAACATGGCGTTTTTGTATCCGCTTCAAAGAATGCTAATGTGTGGGGCGCTACTGCAGGTGTAGGTCCTTGCGCTTTTGCTTTCAACGTTACCACTAATGTGATCAAATATTAAATAGACAGAGATGCGTCAGTTCATCCTGTTTGGAATGATGACCGTGTTGCTGTCATCCTGCGGAGGCCGAATGGCCGAAGTGCAGGATGGTGGCGACACGCTTCATTTAAAATATTCCTCTTTGTTGACTATTGTGCGTCATGAGGGATATACGATGGCTCAAATCCGTAATCCTTGGAAATCAGGGAAGACTCTTCATACCTATGTATTGGTTCCGAAAGACGAACAGTTACCAGATCAAGCATTACTGCCTGCACAGGCTACCATTATCCGTACACCCGTAGAGCATTCTGCTGTATTTACCACAGTTCATTGTTCTTTACTCGGTATGCTTGGAGCACAGGACAAGATAGTGGCTGTTGCTGATTTGAAATATATCAAACTGCCATTTGTCCAACAAGGGGTAAAAGCTGGTAAAATAGCAGATTGCGGTAGTGGAATGCAACCCATGGTAGAGAAGATTATGGATGTGAAGCCCGATATAATCATGCTTTCTCCTTTTGAAAACAGCGGTGGCTATGGAAAGGTTGAGGAAATCAATATTCCTATTGTAGAATGTGCAGAGTATATGGAAAACTCTCCGTTGGCACGTGCAGAATGGATGCGATTCTATGGATTGCTTCTTGGACGTGAACAGGAGGCAGACAGCCTTTTCGCTTGTGTAGATAGCTGTTACCACATGCTTCAACAACAAGCTTCAAAGGCTCGTCATGGAGGACATCGCCGTACTGTGCTTTTCGACAAGATGACAGGTTCTGTATGGCATGTTCCCGGTGGACGCAGCACCATTGGGCAGATGGTTAAAGATGCGGGTGGTGACTACCCTTGGGAGAACGATACCCATGGAGGAAGTCTGGCTCTGCCCTTTGAGAATGTTTTAGAACGAGCTGGCGAAGCTGACGTCTGGCTGTTCCGTTATAGTAGTGACCATACCTATACGAAGGCAGATCTATTAGGGGAGCGCGACGGTTATAAGATGCTGAAAGCATTTCGTCAGAATGAAGTTTATGGATGTAATGTAGAGAAGACATCTTTTTATGAAGAAACTCCATTTCGTCCTGACCTATTGCTTTCTGACATCATCCAGATACTTCATCCGAATTTGATCCAATCAAAACACTTACGCTATTTCGAAAATACAAAATGAACAAAGGCTACATTTCATGCATCATGCTTGGCATCATGGTGCTCTTGTTTTTTGTGGTGAGCCTATTGATTGGTTCTGTCTCGATTCCTGTGAGCGAAACATTTCGCATTCTGATTGGAGAAGAGTCCGTCAAGCCCAGTTGGCAGTATATCGTGATTGAATCGCGCCTCCCTCAGGCTGTTACTGCCATGCTTTGTGGTGCTTCTTTAGCTGTTTGCGGACTTATCTTGCAAACGGCGTTTCGTAATCCGTTGGCAGGTCCCAGCATTTTTGGTGTTAATAGTGGTGCAGGCCTTGGTGTAGCCTTGGTGATGTTGTTTTTCGGTGGAAGCGTTTCGGCTGGAACTGTCAGCATTGGCGGTTTCATGGCTGTTCTTCTTGCTGCATTTGCAGGAGCTATGGGTGTCATGGCGTTGATCTTTTTCTTTTCTACATTGGTGCGAAGTCATGTGATGTTGCTGATTGTTGGCATAATGATAGGATATATGGCTGGTTCTGCCATTTCCTTGCTCAATTTTTTTGCAACAGATGAAGGGGTGAAATCGTATATGGTATGGGGAATGGGATCTTTTGGAGGTGTTTCGCTGAAAATGCTTCCTACTTTTAGTGTGATAACTTTGATAACCTTGGCTGTTTCTTTAGCTCTTGTCAAGCCTCTCAATGCCTTGGTCTTGGGAGATCGCTATGCTGAAAACCTTGGCGTAAACATTATACGTGTACGCAACTGGCTGTTGCTGGTTACAGGTGTCCTTACTGCTGTAATCACGGCTTTTTGCGGTCCCGTGGCATTTATCGGTTTGGCAGTACCGCATATTGCGAGATTGGTGTTGGGAACAGACAATCATCGGGTCCTTCTTCCTGCTACAATTCTGACAGGAAGTGCTGTGGCTTTGCTTTGCAATATATTGACGGTATTACCTGGTGAGGGTGGGATAATACCTCTTAATGCCATTACGCCCTTGATAGGAGCACCTGTTGTCATCTACGTTATTCTTTCAAGGCGATAAGCGTGCTATAAAAATTTTCCGAATAAGAAAGGGCTACACCCAAACAGGTGTAGCCTTTTAGTTATGAAAACATATCTTTTTTCCTTTGAGAATTCCTTATGTCTTAAAGAATAGTTTTAACAGCCTCGAGCATACCCTTGTCTTGAATCAGGTCAAGGAAGAGTTTAACCATTCCGTTGAGATTGCTGATCTTGTTGAGGTCTTCTCCCCAGATGAACTCGGCACCGAGTACTCCGTCTGCAACCTTCTGGGTGTCACCAGTTGCCCACAGATCCTTGAGCAAATCCATAATCTTCTGGTCGTCGTTAGGAACGATTTCTGCACCGTCAGCACGCTTGCCACCTTTGTAGTAGGTGATGATGGCAGCCAAACCGAATACCAATCCCTTAGGCAGTTCGCCCTTGCGCTCGAGATAGGTCTTTACTCCGGGCAGATCGCGTGCACAGAATTTGGGGAATGAGTTGAGCATGATGCTGGTCACCTGATGGTCAACGTATGGATTGTCGAAACGCTCCAAAACATCGCTTGCAAACTTCTCAAGCTCTTCAATAGGCAAATCGAGTGTTTGCATCAGTTCGTCAAACTGCACTTTGTGGATGTATTTACCGATGACCTCATGGTTGCAAGCATCGCGTACAATATTAACGCCGCTGAGGTATGCCACAGGAGAGAGTACGGTGTGTGGGCCGTTGAGCAATGTCACCTTGCGCTTGTGGTAAGGTTCCTCCGAAGGAACGAAGAGCACATGGAGACCAGCTTTGTCTGCGGGGAACTCATTAGCTACTTCCTTAGGAGCTTCAATCACCCAGAGGTGGAATGTCTCTGCCTGTACAACAAGGTTGTCGCGGTAAGAAATCTTTTCCTGAATCTCAGCAATTTCCTTGCGTGGGAATCCTGGAACGATACGATCCACGAGAGTGGCATAAACGCCACAAGCTTCTTCAAACCATTTCTTGAAAGCATCACCCAACTGCCACAGTTCGATGTATTTATAGATGCAATCCTTCAGTACGTGTCCGTTGAGGAAAATCAATTCACAAGGGAAGATGATAAGTCCTTTAGTGGGATCTCCGTTGAAAGTCTGATAACGGCGATAAAGCAACTGTACGAGTTTGCCAGGATATGAAGATGCAGGTTTATCATCCAACTTGCAAGCAGGGTCAAAAGCAATACCGGCTTCTGTGGTGTTGCTAATGACGAAACGCATCTCAGGCTGGTCTGCCAATGCCATGAATGCATCGTTCTGTGAATAAGGATTCAAAGCGCGACTGATCACATCGATTCGCTCAAGCGTATTGACGGGCTTTCCGTTTTCACGACCCTGAAGATTAACGTGGTAAAGACCGTCTTGTCCGTTAAGCCAGTCTGCCATACCTCTTTCTATAGGCTGTACAACAACTACGCTACCATTGAAATCGGTTTTCTGGTCCATGTTCCAGATAATCCAATCAACAAAAGCACGAAGGAAGTTTCCTTCACCAAACTGAATCACCTTTTCAGGCATCACACTCTTAGGTGCGAAATGTTTGTTTAACGGTTTCATTTCTTAATATTTTATAGATTGTTTTTAAATGTAGGGCAAAGTTACGAACTAATTGCGAAACTGCAAAAAAAAGATTAATTTATGTCCCATTTTTCTGCGTAAAGGTTTGCGGAGAAAAAAGTGCTTGTTTCTCATTCATAAGTTGAAAAGAATAGGAGTTGATGACTCGTTCTCGGCTTCGGGATGTCTTCGGGATGACTTCGAGGTTTTTCCTTTCGTGGACTATCCCCACGACATGTATTTATGAGTTTGGTATCTATTCCCTTGTAAAAACTTTAGAATCCATTTCATTTAGGAATACCTATTTTTGATGATTTATAGTATGGTTTTTGCCTTATTTGCAGATAATTTACTAATTTTGCACTCGTATTTTTAAAGTATAGCAAATGAAACTATCCGATCTGAAAACGGGGCAACATGCCACGATAGTGACGGTACAAGGCCATGGCAGCTTCCGAAAACGCATCGTAGAGATGGGATTTGTCAGAGGAAAAGATGTAGAGGTTTTGCTTAATGCACCATTGCAGGACCCTGTCAAATATAAGGTAATGGGCTATGAAATCAGTCTGCGTAGGCAAGAGGCTGAGATGATTGTGGTGGATACTGACCCATCCCATCAGCAACCCGTTGTGAATCATGGAACCATGACAGATACAGTTCAAGACACTTGCGACCAATCTTTGCCAGCACATGTTGGCAATACCATCAATGTGGCTCTGATAGGTAATCCGAACTGTGGTAAGACGTCGCTTTTCAATTTCGCCAGTGGTGCTCACGGGCATGTGGGTAATTACAGTGGTGTGACGGTTGATGCCAGCGAGGCTCGTGCGACGTGCGACGGGTTTGTCTTTAATCTTACGGATCTTCCCGGCACCTATTCGCTCTCCTGTTACAGTCCGGAGGAACTCTACGTGCGTGAGCATCTGATGAAACGTCATCCCGATGTTGTCATCAACGTGATAGACTCTTCCAATCTCGAGCGTAATCTTTATCTGACAACTCAACTTGTTGACATGAACGTCAGAATGGTTTGCGCACTCAATATGTATGATGAGTTTGAACGCCGAGGAGACACGTTAGACACTCAAACGCTGTCAACGCTTTTTGGTGTGCCTTTTGTTTGTACGTCATTCAAATCGGGTCGGGGAGTCCAGGAGCTGTTTCGTGAGGTCATCAGCGTATTTGAAGACTGCAACGCGTCTGTTCGCCATATTCACATCAACCATGGTCACGAGATAGAGTCCGGTATTGCCCATATCCAACAGTACCTGAAGTGCAACGTGGTGGTTCGCACGCTTTTTTCAACTCGCTATATGGCCATCAAACTTCTTGAGCATGATGACCGGGCAGAGGCTTATGTGGCGAAGATGGAGAATGCCAAAGAGATTATGGCAGCGCGTGACGCAGCAGAACTTCGTGTGAAAGAGGAGAAAAAGACTGACTCTGAAACTGCCATTATGGATGCGAAGTATGGCTTTATTCATGGCGCTCTGACAGAAGCGGGCTTTCGGCAAGGCACCAAGGAAGATACTTACCGCATGACGCATTTTATAGATGATGTGCTTTCCAATAAATATCTGGGCTTTCCCATCTTCTTTTTGATTCTCTATGTGATGTTCCAGACCACTTTCTCGTTGGGCCAGTATCCGATGGACTGGATAGAGTCTGCCGTTTCATGGTTGGGCGAACAGGCTTCTGCGCTGATGCCCGAAGGTCCCTTGCGTTCCATGCTTGTTGATGGCGTGATTGGTGGAGTAGGAGCAGTTATTGTTTTCTTGCCTCAGATATTGATTCTCTATTTTTTCATCTCGCTGATGGAAGATAGCGGCTATATGGCACGTGCAGCTTTTATTATGGATAAGTTGATGCATAAGATGGGGCTGCATGGTAAATCGTTCATCCCTCTTATCATGGGATTTGGTTGTAATGTTCCTGCCATCATGGCTACGCGCACCATAGAGAGTCGGCGCTCTCGTCTTATCACGATGCTTATCTTGCCTTTCATGTCGTGCTCGGCGCGCCTACCTATTTATATTATGATCATAGGAACGTTTTTTGCTGCCCAATACCGTTCATGGGTGATGATCATGCTGTATGTCATTGGTGTGATTGTGGCAATCATAGTCAGCAAGGTGTTCTCGTCATTTGTTGTCAAGGGCGAAGATACTCCTTTTGTGATGGAATTGCCTCCTTACCGCTGGCCAACTCCCAAAGCCATTGGCAGACATACGTGGGAGAAAGGTAAAGAGTATCTCAAGAAGATGGGTGGTATCATTCTCGTGGCTTCCATCGTCGTCTGGGCGTTAGGTTATTTCCCCCACGATGAATCATTATCACCTGTCCAACAAAAGGAGCAATCCTATATTGGCAGTATAGGTAAGGCCGTAGAACCGGTTTTCGAGCTGCAAGGTTTCAACTGGAAACTCGATGTCAGCCTCATTGCCGGTGTGGGTGCAAAGGAAATCGTGGCTTCTACAATAGGTGTTATTTACAGTGGCGACGACTCGTTTGGCGATGATGACTCGTTCAGCGACGATACTGCCAAATATAGCCGCTTGCGCTATCAGATGCTTGCCGATGGCATCACACCGCTTGCTGCCTTCAGCTATCTGCTGTTTGTATTATTGTATTTCCCCTGTATAGCTACGGTCATTGCCATACGCAACGAAACAGGATCGTGGTCTTGGGCTGCTTTCTCTGCCTTCTACACCACGGCAATAGCATGGATTGTCAGCATGTTAGTCTATCAAATTGGGAGTTTGTTTTAGAAACGGTAACTCATAAAAATGAAAATATCAAAAAGAAAATATGTCACCGTCTTCTATGCCGTTGTAGTGGCATTGGCCGTGATTAAAGAGCCTTTGTTGGGCTGTTGTGATTCTACTGAAACCAACGAGGCTGTCGTGACAGATACTGTTCAGAATGTTCCGGCTGTCGTGGCGGAGATAGGAGAAAAACCTCACAAGATTGGTTATGTGCCTCCTTACAAGACGACCTTTCCCGATAGCCAGCAAGTGCAACTTGCCGCTGCTGAGCGCCTGGGTGTTCGTCCTGTTGCCAATCGTGCTGATGCGGAAGCACGTAAAAAGGAGTTGGTTTATATTGCCTCAAGTCCTTATTATCATGTAGATCATCTCCGGAGTTCCCTGCCTTATCTTGTGCCTCGTGCGGCAGTATTGCTGCAAGACATAGGTCAGGCTTTCTATGATAGTCTTTATGTCAAGGGAATACCCATCAATCAACTGATTGTAACCAGCGTATTGCGTAGTGAGGAAGATGTTGATAAATTGCGTCGCCGTAATGGCAATGCCACCGAGCGCAGCTGCCATCTTTTCGGCACTACGTTCGATGTTTGTTACAACCGTTATCATCCCGTGATGCGTCCTGTTCGCAACGATACTTTGAAATGGGTCTTAACACAAGTGCTTCGCGATATACGTGAACAAGACCGGTGTTACATCAAATACGAAGTGAAACAGGGTTGTTTTCACATGACAGTCCGTTAATACAGATCATAAAAAGAAGACAATGATATTGCTATTGGCACAAAAACATCTGTTATACATATATAAAAACAATATTCCTTAAATTAGCAGAGAAAGTCTTTCCGTATATTCTTTCTCAAATCCGCAACCAATAGGGTTTAGTGTGATTTTGCTTGTAAAACGACAAAAATTCTTTTATTGTACATATTCCTTGCATAATAGAAACTTTTTAAACACAAAATCCCCTTACCCCATAAAGCGACTTGAGGTAATACGCCGGTTTAACCAGAAAAGCATGGCCTTTAACCAAAGTCTGTCTTGAACAGGTTGGCATAAGCATTGTTGTCTGAGTAAATGTTCAATACGTGCCTACGTGGCGTCTTAATGATTCTAATTTTAGTTTGATTTTATTGACAGCTTAGAAGGTGTACTGTATTTGTATGTTTTTTACTACCTATTAAATACAAAAAAGAGAACCATTGCTGATTCTCTTTTTTGAAGTGATTCCGTAGGGATTCGAACCCTAGACCCACGCCTTAGAAGGGCGTTGCTCTAATCCAACTGAGCTACGGAACCAACTTTTCGGCTGCAAAGGTACAAAGAAGTAAGTGAAAAACCAAAGAAAAATGATAATTTCTTCTTGTTTTCTGAGTGAAAGCGATTCTGACTCCGATTATCGAGCCGAATTTACTAATAAAACCGCTTGTAATAGGGGGGAAAGGAAACCAAATGACAGGTGGAAAGTTATATGATGATGGCGGAATGTGTGGAAAAAAACACAGAAATTTCCGATGACTTTCGTAATTTATAAAAATTCGTCAAAAAAATAAAAACGTTGTTCTGAATAAATGTTGTAATTTTGCAACGGAAATCCTGAACGGGAGATGTGAAGTCTATATAATTACATCAAACGAAATAAACTTAAAACAATAACTTATTAAGAATATTGTATAGGTTGGAAACTAAAAATACGGTCCAGTTTGAAGTTATTGAGCGTAAAGTTACGTTTTTTTCTTGAATTATGTGCTGTTTTTGAGGAAAATCTTAGCTGTCACTTGGCCGAAGAAACGAAGTTCTTTGTCGTTGGCATCCAAACTGCTTGATAGCATAGAAATCTGAGTGGAAACGCCTCTGCCCGACACTGTAGAAAGTGAATGCAGAAGCGGAAAATGCAATTTTCCATATAAATGTGGATAGGACAGGCAGAGAAAATAACGTAACTTTGCAGCCGTTATGAGAAACAAATCGTTATTTATTATTTTATTGCTATGGCCTGCAGTAAGCAAGGCTGAGTCTTTGAATATACCATCCGACTCTTCGCGCGTTTATGACCTTGACGAAGTCGTTGTGGTTTCGCAGCCCAAAGATACCTATCGGTTGCGCCAGCGGCCTTTGGCTTCAACGGTAATAGGTCGCGACCAACTTGTTGACCATGGAATGGGAGATATTCGAGACGTCTCTGCTTTTGTTCCTTCGCTTGCCATGCCTGCGTATGGTTCACGTTTTACATCCTCTATTTACGTGCGTGGCATCGGCTCCCGCGTCAACAGTCCGTCAATGGGTGTGTATGTTGACAACATCCCTCTGTCCAACAAAACAGCGTTCAACACCCATCTTTACCAGACCGACCGCGTTGACGTGTTGCGTGGTCCCCAGGGTACGCTCTATGGAATGAATGCAGAAGGCGGACTGGTAAGAATCTACTCTAAATCACCTTTTAGCCATCAGGGTACGGCATTGAAACTGGGATTGGGAACCGCCTTCTATCGTAATGTGGAAGTGGCACACTCCCAACAGTTAAGCTCCAAAGCAGCTTTCTCGTTGGCAGGGTTCTATCAAGGCACAAACGGATTCTATCGTAACACGCAGACCGACCGTTCTGCCGATAAGATGGATGAGGCTGGCGGTCGTTTCCGCCTGATGCTTCGTCCGTCAGCGCATTGGAACATTGATTTCATTAGTGACTACCAGTATGTTCGCCAGAACGCCAACCCTTATGGCGTGCTCCATCTGGACAACAACCGCGTAGATGATCCTAGTCAGAACGAGCAAAGTTGCTATCAGCGCAATCTGTTGACCAACGGACTCCATATCCAATACTCAGGAGCAGGATTCATCATGCAAAGCACCACTTCCTGGCAGTTCTTGCGCGACCGTCTGCTGATGGATGCCGACTATTCGCCTTCCGACTTCTTCAAGGTCGATCAGCGTCAGTTGAGCAATTCGCTCAGTCAGGAGTTTACCATAAAGAGCGCCAATAAGAGCCGTTGGCACTGGACTAATGGTATGTTTCTTGCCCATGAATGGTTGAAGACCACAGCCCCCAACACCTTCGGACAGGCATTCAGTCAGCAGATGGGCAGTAGAATCGGCAACATGATTTACGGACAGATCTTCCGTTCGCTGGCTGACCGCATGGGCGAAACGGCTGCTGCCGCCATGATTGAGCGATTAGGAGGTGTCCGTGTAAACATGGGATTGTGGGTGCCGAGTTCTTTCCATACTCCACAGTCCAATATCGGCATTTTCCATGAGTCGAATATTGAAATAGCCGAACACCTCACCGCTACCGTCGGTTTGCGATACGATTACAGCCGCAACAGTATTTCCTATGATACGAGCGGACAGGCCAACATGGACTTCAGTATCATGGGTTCGGCAGCGAAAGTCAAGATGGTTTCTCCATTTGTCAATCAGGAACATTCCTCGTTTCAACAGCTGTTGCCTAAGTTCGGACTGCTCTATCGATGGTCTAACGGAAGTAATATATATACCACTGTGACAAAAGGTTATCGTAGTGGAGGATTTAATATCCAACTCTTTAGCGACATTATTCAGACCGATGTGCAGAACAATCTGCGCGTTGCTTTGCAACAAGCCATGGAGGCACGCAAGGATATTGAGGTCAATATCAGCCATACTGATGAGGAATATGCCACGTTGCTCGAAGGCATCCGCTTCAAACCAGAGGAGAGTTGGAACTACGAGGCAGGTGCCCACCTCAATCTCTTTGGTAACACCGTTCAGGCTGATTTAGCTGCATACTACATGCAGATTCGCAACCAACAACTCTCTGTGTTTAGCAGCGATTATGGCTATGGACGAAAAATGGTCAATGCAGGACGCAGTTACAGTTGTGGACTCGAACTGGCAGTACGCGGTCAGGCGCTGTCCGACCATTTGTCTTGGGCTGCCACTTATGCCTATACCCATGCCGCGTTCAAAGATTACACCACCAATGATAATGCGACAGGCGAAGCTGTTGACTATTGCGGCAAACGCGTGCCTTTTGTTCCCGAACATTCCTTCTCATTGCTTGCAGACTATCGTGTTGACCTTCATCACGACAATTTTAAGGCCATCATCTTCGGAGCCGACCTCAACGGACTCGGCAGCATCTATTGGGATGAAATGAATACTTACCAACAGCAAGTCTATGCGCTGCTGGGGGCTCATATCGGCGTGCAACTGGAATGCTGTCATGTCAATCTTTGGGCTCGCAATCTCACCAATACCCATTACAATACCTTCGCATTCCAAAGCAAAGCGACGGGAGAATCGCTGTATTTTGCACAGCGCGGTAACCCCTTCCAACTCGGAATCGATTTCGGTTGGAACTTTTAATCTCAATCGGTCCTTAGGGAAAAAGGTGATTAAACACACCGATGACCTAAGGACTGATTGTGCTTAGTTGCAAATGTGATACTAAAAATCGGTATTTATGTTAATATTGTTAAAATTAACGAAGATAATTAACGAATAAGTACCCCCATGTTTGTAATATCGCTAACTTTGCAGACATGAAGAAATCCACAATCTGGGCAATAGCCATTATCATGGGACTCTCGTTCCTGGTGCTGCTCTTCCTTCAGTTCTCTTATGCAGAAGAGATGATCAAGATGAAGAAGGAGCAGTTTGACGAGAGTGTGAACCGAAGTCTCTACCAAGCCTCGCGCAACTTAGAGATGAACGAGACGCTGAGGTATTTGGAAAAGGATGTCAACGAGACCGAGCGCCGGGCATTCCGACAGGATTCGGTGATGGTCGATGGACTGGACGGAACCATCAAGCACTCACATCAGTTCTCGGTAGCTACCGACGACGGAACAGTCTATTCTTCCTTCCAGATGAAATCGTTTGAGATGAAACCCGCTAGCGTACCCAAAGGCATGATCATCCGCAAAGACAAGAGTTCCATCTCCGAAGCTGCCAAATCCATGCAGGAGATTGTGCGCAAGCGCTATGTTTATCAGAAAGCACTGTTGGACGAGGTGGTCTATAATATCCTTTATACCGCCAGCGACAAATCCCTCAAGGAACGTGTGAATTTCAAGATGCTCGACCAGGACATCCGTGCCGAGCTCCTCAACAACGGAGTGAATATTCCCTATCATTTCACCGTCTCTACCACCGACGGCCGTGAGGTCTATCGCTGTCCTGACTATACTGACGAGGGAGAAGAGTACAACTATTCGCAGTTGCTCTTCCGCAACGACCCGCAGTCGAAGATGGGCCTGGTGAGAATCCACTTCCCTGAGATGAACAGCTACATCTTTTCATCGGTGCGCTTCATGATCCCGTCCATCATCTTTACCATCGTATTGCTCATCACCTTTATCTTTACCGTGGTGGTGATCTTCCGACAGAAACGCTATACTGAAATCAAAAACGATTTCATCAACAATATGACCCATGAGTTGAAGACACCTATTGCTTCCATCTCACTGGCTGCGCAGATGATGAACGACAATACCGTGACCAAGACAGAAGCCATGACCAAACATCTCGGTGGGGTGATTGCCGATGAGTCGAAACGCTTGCGTTTTTTGGTAGAAAAAGTATTGCAGATGTCGATGTTCGACAAGAAGAGCATCGTGTTCAAGAAGAAAGAACTCGACCTCAACGAGATGGTTGAGAATATCGCCTCTACCTTCTCATTGCGAGTGGAACATACAGGAGGAAAGATATTTACCGAGATAGAAGCGGTGGATTCAGCCATCTATGTGGATGAACTGCATTTCCAGAATGCCATTACCAACCTGATGGATAATGCCGTGAAATACCGCAAACCCGAAGAGCCGATCAATATCTTCATCCGCACATGGAACGATAACGACCGTCTGTACCTCTCCATACGCGACAACGGACAGGGCATCAAGCGCGAGAATATCAAAAAAGTTTTTGAGAAGTTCTACCGCGTGCATACGGGCAACAAACACGATGTGAAAGGCTTCGGTTTGGGACTGGCGTATGTCAAGAAGGTCATCGACCTGCATCAAGGCGAAATCAAATGTGAGAGCGAACTGGGCAAGGGTACTAAGTTTACCATCTCCCTCCCCGTGCTCCACGAACAATAAACAAGAATAAACAAAAATAGAATAATAACATCTAAACATTCATGATTATGGACGACAAACTGAAAATTCTTCTTTGCGAAGACGATGAAAACCTCGGAATGCTTTTGCGTGAGTATCTGGCAGCTAAAGGTTACCAGGCAGAACTCTGCCCCGATGGAGAGGTAGGCTACAAAGCTTTCCTTAAGACCAAATTCGATATTTGTGTACTCGATGTCATGATGCCGAAGAAAGACGGTTTTACTTTGGCACAGGAAATCCGTAGTGCCAACGCAGAGATCCCCATCATCTTCCTTACTGCAAAGACCCTCAAAGAGGACATCCTGCAAGGTTTCAAAATCGGTGCAGACGATTATATTACCAAGCCTTTCTCCATGGAGGAACTCGTTTCACGTATCGAGGCCATCCTGCGCCGTGTACGTGGCAAGAAAAACAAGGAGAGTTCGGTCTATCACATCGGTAAGTTTGTGTTCGACACCCAGAAGCAGACCTTGACCATCGGCGACAAGGTGTCTAAGCTGACTACGAAGGAGAACGATCTTCTGGGCTTGCTTTGCAGCCATGCCAACGAGATTCTGCAGCGTGATTTCGCATTGAAGACCATCTGGATTGACGACAACTATTTCAATGCACGCTCTATGGACGTTTATATCACCAAGTTGCGTAAACACTTGAAAGACGATCCGCAGATAGAAATCATCAACATTCACGGCAAGGGTTATAAGTTGATTTCTCCAGAAGAAGACTAAACCGCTGTTACCTTTGTGAACCCAGTATAGACTGGCGGGTTGCCTTACGAAGTGTAATCCGCTGGTTTCAGTAATATAACATACCGACAATATTTTATTGCATGGATATAAAAAGTGCTGAATTTAGTTTGAGCGCACCAATGGTAAGCATGTGTCCCAACGACACAAAACCAGAATATGCCTTCATCGGCAGGTCCAATGTGGGCAAGTCGAGCCTGATCAATATGCTGACCAACCGACGCAAGTTGGCAAAGACTTCAGCAACACCTGGCAAGACCTTGCTTATCAACCATTTCATCATCAACAAAGAGTGGTATCTCGTCGATCTGCCGGGCTACGGCTATGCGAAGCGCTCCAAGAAAGAAGTGGCAAAACTCGATCAGATGATCAGAGGATATATTCTGCAACGGGAGCAGATGGTCAATGTTTTTGTATTGGTGGATTCGCGACACGAACCGCAGGCGATAGACCTGGAGTTTATTGATTGGCTCGGACAGTCAGGAGTGCCTTTCGCCATCGTGTTTACCAAAACCGATAAGTTGAGCGGAGGCAAGGCCAGTCAGAATATTGCCAATTATAAGAAGAAGTTGCAGGAAACATGGGAGGAACTCCCGCCGATGTTCCTGACATCCTCCGAAAGTCGGCAGGGTAGGGACGAACTCCTGGATTATATTGATAGTATCAATCAACAACTGAAGGGATAGTATGGCGAAGGACACTCCGTATGTTGATGTGCAAAACCTCTCCAAATCGTTTGGAGCACTTCAGCTGTTCGACAACATCAGTTTCTCCATAGCCGAAGGACAACGCGTGGGACTCGTTGCCAAGAACGGTACGGGAAAATCCACACTTCTCGCTGTCCTTGCGGGCAAAGAGGGATGCGACAGCGGCGACATCGTCTTCCGTCGCGACCTGAGGGTTGGATTCCTGGAACAGTCTCCACGGTTCGACCCTGACGAGAGTGTGCTCGATGCCTGCTTCAACCACCAGGGCGATCCCGATAAGGTGTTGAAAGCCAAACAGGTGTTGACGCAGTTGAAGATTCGCGACCTCAACCAACCCATGCGGCAGTTGAGTGGCGGACAGCAGAAACGTGTCGCACTCGCCAACGTGCTGCTCACCGAACCTGATCTGCTGATTCTCGACGAACCCACCAACCATCTCGACCTGGAGATGATAGAATGGCTCGAAGGCTACCTCTCGCGAGGCAACCGCACCTTGCTCATGGTCACCCACGACCGATTCTTCCTGGACCGCGTCTGTTCGGTCATCCTCGAACTCGACGACCGTACGGTCTATACCTATCGTGGCAACTACGCCTATTACCTCGAAAAGCGACAGGAGCGTATTGATGCGAGACGCGCAGAAATTGCCCGTGCCAACAATCTCTATCGCACCGAACTGGAATGGATGCGCAGAATGCCACAGGCGCGAGGCCATAAGGCACGCTACCGCGAAGAGGCTTTCTATGAGTTGGAGAAGGTGGCTAAGCAGCGCATGGAAGAGCGCCAGCTCCGCCTCAAGGCGAGCAATGTATATATCGGCAGTAAGATCTTTGAGTGTCAGTACATCTCCAAGCGCTTTGACGATGTGGTCATCCTCAAGGATTTCTACTATAACTTCTCACGCTTCGAGAAGATGGGTATTGTGGGCAACAACGGCACGGGAAAATCCACCTTCATCAAAATGCTACTGTCTCAGGTGCAACCTGACGAAGGACGTATCGTCATCGGCGAAACGGTGCGCTTTGGCTATTTCTCGCAGGAAGGCTTGCAGTTTGACGAACAGATGAAGGTCATCGATGTCATCACTGCCATTGCCGATTATGTTGACCTGGGTAGCGGAAAGCGCCTGACAGCGTCCCAGCTCTTGCAGTATTTCCTGTTTACACCCGAACAGCAGCACAACTACGTGTATAAGTTGAGCGGTGGCGAGCGACGCAAACTCTACCTCTGTACCGTGCTGATGAAGAATCCCAACTTCCTGGTACTCGACGAGCCCACCAACGATCTCGATATTGTGACCATGCAGATCCTCGAAGAGTATCTACAGGATTTCCCCGGTTGCGTGATTGTCGTCAGCCACGACCGCTATTTCATGGATAAGGTGGTCGATCATCTCCTGGTTTTCAAGGGACAGGGCGAGGTGAAAGACTTCCCCGGCAACTACAGCCAGTACCGCCAGTGGCTCGCCATGGAAGAAGCGGCAACGGTCAAGGATAACAAGGAACCGAGGGGAAAGACTGCCAAATCCTACCGGCATGATGACCGGCGGCGAATGACTTACAAAGAGCGGTTGGAGTTTGAGAAACTCGAAAAGGAAATCGCACAACTCGAAGAGGAACAGCACCTGATAGAAGATGCCCTATGCAGCGGTACGCTGTCTGTCGATGAACTCACCGAGAAGAGCAAGCGCCTGCCAGTGCTTCAAAGCGAACTCGATGAGAAGTCGATGCGGTGGCTTGAACTTTCAGAGATAAAAGACGAATCGAGGAAATAAACGAATCGGGAAAATAATACCAAAGAAATGATCAGTCAGCAATATCCGTCGCAGTTGCTCGAAAGAGCCGTGCAGGAGTTTTCCAAACTCCCTGGCGTGGGCCGTAAGACAGCACTTCGCCTCGTGCTTCATCTGTTGCGACAAGAAGATCAGGACGTACAGGCTTTTGTGGAGGCCGTCAGTCGCCTGAAGCACGATGTCTGCTATTGCAAAACCTGTCACAACATCTCAGATGCTGAGCGATGCCCCATCTGTGCAGACCCAAGGCGCGACGCCACTACGGTCTGTGTCGTGGAGAACATCCAGGATGTCATGGCGGTGGAAAACACTCAGCAGTATCAGGGATTGTATCATGTGTTGGGCGGAGTCATCTCACCCATGGACGGCATTGGACCCTCCGACCTTGAAATCGATTCGTTGGTCAAGCGGGTGGAAGAAGGGGGAGTCAGGGAGGTAATTCTCGCACTCAGCCCGACCATGGAAGGTGACACCACCAATTTCTATATCTTCCGCAAACTCGCTCCCTATGATGTCAGCATCTCTATCATCGCACGGGGTGTGTCTGTAGGCAACGAACTGGAGTATACCGATGAGGTGACCCTCGGAAGGTCTATCGTCAACCGCACGCCGTTTGAGGGCAAATGACCGCTACAAATTATTTATATCTATAAGAAACGGTAATAATCTATATAGCATATAGCAAACGAATAAACAACAAACGAAATGGCTAAGACAATATCCTATCTGCAACACTGGCTGATGATGACCTTCTGGACCATCCTGACACTTACCCTGCTAATCACCGTACTGCTGCGCACCACCGATTGCTGCGCAACTCTGCAGGAGATCTCCAATCCTGTCGTGGAATATGTAGTCGATATGGTAGCAGTATGCCTCACTATCGCATTCGTACCCCTTGCCTTACGACTCATGTATTGCCAGTCCGTACGCCGCAAGTTGCCCGAGAAGTATGCCCGTTGGGCATGGACACGCCAGTTGCTGCTCCAGTCGGTATTTGCCATCGATGCGGTATGTTACGGACTCTTCGATAAGGCATCCTATTTCTATCTCGCCATCATCTCACTGTTGGCAATGGTATTCGTCTATCCCTCGCAAAAACGCTGTGAGGCAGAGACAAGCAAAAGCGAAACGGAATGAAAAAACTCTCTGTCGTCATCGTAAGCTATAATGCACGCCAGTATCTCGGACCCTGTATCCGTAGCGTAGAACAGGCGATGAAAGGTATTGACGGAGAAATCATCGTCGTCGATAACCAGTCGTCCGACGGCACCGTCGAAGACCTCAAGGCCCATTTCCCGCAGGTGCAGGTGGTGGAGAGTGGGGGAAATATAGGTTTCGCAAAAGCCAACAACATCGGCATACGGTTGAGCCACAGTCCCTATGTGCTGCTCCTCAATCCCGATACCGTGGTGGGCGCCAATACACTCCGTCAGACCGTCGATTTCATGGAACAGCATCCGCAGGTGGGAGCAGCAGGAGTCCAGATGCTCAATGCTGACGGAACACGCGCACCGGAATCACGGCGAGGACGCCCCACAGCCCTTGTCGCTCTGTATAAGATGTGTGGACTGGCACGCCTCTTTCCCAACAGCCACCGCTTCGCACGCTATTACATGAGTTGGCTGTCATGGACAGAACCGGCGGAGATCGATGTGATCAGCGGAGCCTTCGCCATGTTGCGCCGGAAGGCACTCGACCAGGTGGGACTGCTCGACGAAGATTTCTTCATGTACGGCGAAGATATCGACCTCTCCTGTCGCCTCCTCGATGCAGGGTGGCACAACTGCTATCTGCCCTGTAAGATCGTACACTATAAGGGAGGATGCAGCGACAAGACCACCGTCAGTTACGTCCGTGTGTTCTATAAAGCCATGATCATCTATTATCGGAAACATCATGCACAGACCAATTTCTGCATCAGAAAACTCGTGGAACTCGCCATCTGGATTCGTGCATTGTTGGCCATGATAGGCATCCTGCCCTCACGACTGGTCAGAACACGCGTCAAAACCATTATCACCCCTCAAGACTTACTCACATGAAACAATTACCCGTTATCACCCTCCGTGCCATGGAACCCGAAGACCTTGAAGTGCTCTATACCATCGAGAACGATCGTTCCCTGTGGGACATGGGAACCTCCAATGTGCCGTATTCCCGCTATTCACTCCGCGACTACATCGTTCATGCCAGTAATGATATCTATGTCGATCGGCAGGTGCGGCTGGTCATAGAAAACAGCGAACACCAGGTAGTGGGACTTGCCGACCTTGCCAATTTCGACCCACAGCACCTCCGTGCCGAACTCGGACTGGTGGTACTTCGCCAATACCAGCGCCGGGGATATGCCGAAGCTGCCGTGGTACAGGTCCTCGATTATGCCCGTCATATCCTGCATCTCCATCAGCTCTATGTCATCATCGACCAGCGCAACGAAGCCGCCTTGCAAATCTTCCGTAAATACTGTTTTATAGCAGGCAGGACCCTCAAAGATTGGCTATTTGACGGGGAAAAATACCATGATGCCAGCTTTTTTCAAAGAATTTTATAACTTTTCTTTAAAAAGGTTTGGTGATTTCAAAAATTCTCACTACCTTTGCACCCGCTAAACAAGAAAAGACTGGTGCGTTAGTTCAGTTGGTTAGAATGCCTGCCTGTCACGCAGGAGGTCACGAGTTCGAGTCTCGTACGCACCGCCACTCTTTTCAACGCATAGCAAAGGTGCGTTAGTTCAGTTGGTTAGAATGCCTGCCTGTCACGCAGGAGGTCACGAGTTCGAGTCTCGTACGCACCGCTGAAACAAAGCTCATTGAAGAATATTCAGTGAGCTTTTTTATTTGTCGGCTGCCGAAACGGGCAGTAACGCTATTGTAGATGCTGACATAAACAACAATAATAATGAAAACAAAACAACTGATAATACTCGTTGGCGCGATGCTCTGTTGCGCAGCGTCGCTGATGGCACAGGCAAAACCGTCCGTTGCCATCCTTGGAGATTCCTACAGCACCTTCAAAGGCTATGTGCAACCCGATACCAATGCCGTTTGGTACCCACAGTCTGATGTAAAAAACAACGATGTGCAAGATATCACCCAGCTCTGGTGGTATCAGTTCATCTGCGACAACGGTTTCCGCCTCAGTCAGAACAATTCGTTTTCAGGAGCAACCATCTGTCATACAGGTTATGATGAGGCAGACTATAGCGACCGGTCGTATGTCACCCGCCTAAACAACCTATTGCCCGCAGACCTCATCTTCGTTTTCGGAGGCACGAACGACAGTTGGGCGAAATCGCCTATCGGCAACTACCAGTACGGCGGTTGGAGCAACCGGGATCTCTATCAGTTCCGCCCCGCCATGGCATATCTTCTTGACGGCATCCAGAAACGCTATCCCGGCACCACGGTCTATGTCATCATCAACGATGGCTTGACCGACGAGATCACCACGTCGATGAAGACCGTCTGCGACCATTATCAGGTGAAATACATCCAATTGGAATGCATCGACAAACAATGGGGACACCCCTCACAGAAAGGCATGAAACAGATTGCTGCGCAGGTGGCAAAAGCGGTGTGCCGTCAATAGCGTCCGCCATGCTTGATGCCACCCACATAAAGGACGATGCCCCCCACAATCAGCAGTAGTCCTGTGGTCAGCAAACCATTGGTGGTATGGTGCAGGAAATATGCCGTGGCAAGAGTTATCACGCCAGATAGAATCAGCAAAATTCCTATTGAGGCAAATTTTTTATTCATAGAAAAGGCATTTCCTTGTTGTAATTCGTTAAAAATTAGTGCAAAGATACAAAATAATTGCCGATAAATGACGGAATTAACAAAAAAATCAGTACCTTTGCACCCGCAATTTTGCAAAAGTAACACAATTTTTTATTTTAAACAGTATGAATCAATACGAAACCGTTTTCATTTTGACTCCCGTTTTGTCTGATGAGCAGACAAAGGAAACGGTCGCTAAATTCACCAAACTCCTTGCCGACAACGGCGCAGAGGTTGTGAACGAAGAGGCCTGGGGTATGAAGAAGATGGCTTACGCCATTCAGAAGAAATCTACAGGTTTCTACTACCTGGTAGAGTTCAAGGCTGAGCCCAATGTGATCAAGAAGCTCGAAACAGCTTTCCGTCGTGACGAGAAAGTTATCCGTTTCCAGACTGTTAAACTTGAAAAGCACGCTATCGAATATGCTGAGAAGCGTCGCAACAAAACCGGTAAAAAAGAGGAGGCTTAAGTTATGGCAGAACAATCAGAAATCCGTTATTTGACAGCTCCTTCTATCGACACTAAGAAGAAGAAGTATTGCCGTTTCAAGAAGAGCGGCATCAAGTACATCGACTACAAAGATCCCGAGTTCCTGAAGAAGTTCCTGAACGAGCAAGGCAAAATCCTGCCCCGTCGTATCACTGGTACCTCACTGAAGTATCAGCGCCGCGTGGCTCAGGCTGTTAAGCGTGCTCGCCAGATTGCACTGCTTCCTTACGTAACTGATATGATGAAATAAATAAGGAGGAGGACGACAATATGGAAATTATACTGAAAGAAGATATTATCGGTCTGGGTTATAAGAACGATATCGTAAATGTAAAGTCTGGCTACGGCCGCAACTATCTGATTCCTCAGGGTAAGGGCGTTATCGCTTCTCCCTCTGCTAAGAAGATTCTCGCTGAGAACCTCAAGCAGCAGGCTCACAAGCTCGCAGCTATCAAGGCTGAGGCAGAGAAGAAAGCTGAAGCTCTCAATGGTGTTGAGTTGACTATCACTGCTAAGGTGAGTGCTACCGGACAGCTCTATGGTTCTGTCAATGCTAACATCGTTGCTGATGAACTCAAGAAGCAGGGTCACGACATCGATCGCAAGATCATCACCATGCGCGATGCTAAGATGGTTGGTGATTACGTTGCTACCATCCACTTCCACAAGGAGGTTGAGGTTGTGATTCCTGTAAAGGTTGTTTCTGAGGCAGCTCCCGTTGAGGAGGTAAAGGCTGAAGAGGCTACTCCCGCTGTTGAAGAAGCTCCCGCTGTTGAGGAGACCTCAGCTGCTACAGAAGAGTAATATTCTGTAAATCAATACATAAGTTATTAACATAAGAGGGTGCGCATACGTATGTGCGCCCTTTTTTCAGCTAACAGCCCAGCATCTCGGTGCGCAATTCGGGGAGGGGAAGTTGGAAACTACACCGTCGCCAGTCTGCGCCTCTATTGTGATTTCTAATCCGCCACAATTGTTATCTCACAAAAAAATGCTAATCTTTCCATAAAATACCGATGCTATGCAAGAGATTCTCATGACCCCCGATGTGTGTATGAAATTCCTGGTCTGGTCGTACTACTACCACGACCTCCTGCCAGAGCAGCACATGAGTTACAAGACCTGTGGTCGGTTCTCCGAGGAAGATGCCCTCCGCCTTGACGAACTGAAAGACATGCTTTTCAAGTGTTTTGAAGTGCAGTCAGTCCTCAACGCCTGCCAGCAGTTCCGTTTGGCGAAACTGCGTCAAGAACCCTGTCCCTTCACCCAACAAGACCTCGACCGTATGTTTGCCACCGAAGTAGAATAGCACGGCACACGGATTTTTTTCTGATTTCCATTTTCAGAAGGTGACTAACAACCGCAATTATCGCCATAGCAATCATCATTCTCGCAGCAACAGTCATCATAATCTAAAAAACAAATAAATTTATCGTTTATCAGCGTAATTGTCGTACCTTTGCTAAGGTGGTAGTCCTCCGTGCGCAGTTAAGTCATTGTTATATGAAAGTTTGTTTATCCAATGGCTTTCGCCTCTACCACCATAAATTAAATATAAAACTTCTTTATTATATTTCAGTATTATATTCATACACTATTAAGAATTTGACCGCCTTTCGATTTCTACCCCCAATTTTCATACAGCCATTCCTTACAATTGTTATGCGGATGATTGTGTAAATGAATCATAAATCCAAGTAGCAAATTGCGCATGAAAAGTTAAATCTTACACTCAGAAATGGAGTTTTTCCGATTTTCCTTCGTTTATCTCGAAAAAAGGAAATAACTTAGCCATAAAATTTAATTGATTAATTATGGGAAGTAAAGACTTAAACAGATTGAAGCTGGTCTTAGTCGAGAAGAAGTGAACGGCGAAATGGTTGGCGCATGAACCTGCGTGCAAATGTCCAGGTTCTCTCAAAACAGTATTCACCTATCTCGCTGCCAACAGTGTTCATAGGAGAGAATAATGTGATGAATCCTGAATATCAAATCGACGGAAGGGTGATTGTCAATTCGGGCATCGACTGTCAGTACTCGAAGATTAAGGCATCGGTAGATTTCTACAACATGTTGAACAAAGACTATTACCAAGGCGGGAGTTTCATATTGCCAATACCACAGCAGAAGTTTAACTTCCTTGCCAAGGTTTCTTATGTCTTTTAATGAGATTACACAATGACACGAATAAGGATAAGATTAAATGTTATTCAAGAAAAATTCTGGATGGACGATTTGTTGAAATCGCCGTCCACAGAATATAACGACCCTAACCATACCTTTATCATCAAGGGAAATCTGTCGTTGCCTGTCCTGAAGGAGGCATACAGGAAGATAATGGTTGAATATCCGCCGTTTTCTTCCATCGTCGAGGTCGATAACGGCAATCCCTATTTCGTTCCACAGGAGAATTTTGAACTGCCGTTCAAGCTCCTCACCATTGACAAAGACACTGATGCTGAACACGTTGAAAAGATGCTGTCTGACCTTGTCAATGTGCCCTTCGACCTTGGTCGTGAGCTGCCTTGCCGTTTCTGCTGCATAAGGAAGGGAGAACTCCACTATCTGCTCCATTCGTTCCATCATTTGGTTATGGACGGTATGTCGATAAGGACATTCTTCGACCGCCTGACAACCATCTACAATCAGCTGATGGACAACAGGTATGTCGCTGAAAACCAAATTGAACAACTCTTGCAGTTCAACAAGGTGCTCGACAGTCAGTTCAAGACAAACAATGCCGCCGACACCGCATATTGGAAGCAATATATCAAAGATGTGCCGGTGAAGGTGATACTGCCTCAGACAGTGTATGACAACACCAAGACCACAGATGCGCCCAACACCTGGCGTTTCCGCCTTGGAGAGGAGATGGACTCTAAGGTCAGCGGGCTATGCAAGCAATGCAACACCACCCATTTTCGAGTCTATTCCGCCGTTTGGACTCTTACACTGTCTAAGGTGCTTAACACCAGTGCCATAGCCTTGGACCACGCCTTGAACATGCGTCCCAAGGGTTGTCCGCTTTTAGGCGTGTTTGTAAATAATTTCCCCATCAAATACCCTTTCAGCGAATTTTCCGACAAGTCTTTCACCGACCTTCTGGAATACTCCAACTCCAATCGTATGGCAGAGCAACAGCATATTTTTGCCATCTATGGCGACTATCTGCCAAAGACCCACAACGCCATAAGGGACTCTTTTAATTTCAGCATTAACTATCCTCTGAAACTGGATGAGTTAACCGTTGATTTCAAAGATTGCGAGGTGTTGGATTGGCGACACGTCAACACCAACGTGTCTGCCGAACTGCTTCTTGTCATCGACGCCGACAAACAACTGACTTGTGACTTGCGCTATAAGCAAACCATATCATTGGAATATGTGAAGATGCTGGGCCACACCTTCGGATACATCCTCCGACAGGTGACGGACAATCCCAAAGTCTTGTTGTCGCAGATAAGGCTCATCGACCCTCAAAGACAGCAAGAACTCATAGAGATTGAGCAGGCAAACCTACAACTTGCCTCCAACCACGATCCCTTCACCTGTATGTTCAAAAAACAGGCGATGGAACATGCCAACCACATTGCAGTGGTGCATCAGGAACAAGAAATCACTTATTCTGAACTTGACAAACGGAGCGATGTCCTTGCCCGCAAACTGCATGCCATGGGCATTGCACGGTCCAATATCGGCATTGCATTGCCCAAGACCATCGATATGATTGTGGCAATACTCGCCACACTGAAATCAGGCAACACCTATGTGCCCATCGACATCCACCATCCGAAGGACCGCATCGCATTTATCGTCAACGACGCTTCCCTACGGCTTGTGTTCACCCATAGGGAAACACGTGATATGTTCGGCACTCTACCGTGTCTTGACCCAAGTGCAGCTGACATCATTGCCGACGACGAATCTGTGGCTTTGCCCCAGGTTCTTCCAGACGATGTCGCCTACATCATCTACACCTCCGGGACAACGGGCAAGCCGAAGGGCGTTCCAATTAGGCACTCAATGCTTAGCCAAACTATTGTCAACAACATTGCCTTGCAGAAGATGACCGAAGAGTCGAGGGTAATGCAGTTTGCCAACATTGTTTTCGACGCCTCCGTGGTGGAAATCTTTCCATCTCTTGCCATCGGAGCTACACTCTATCTGCCCTTGGAGGAAGAGAGAAGGGACACGAGCCTGCTGCTTGGTTTCCTCACTCGTCACAAGATTTCGCTCATAAACATTCCGCCAGTGCTTCTTGTCACCTTGCCCCATACGGATTTGCCAGCCTTGAAGACTATAGTGGTAGGAGGCGATTTGACGAATAATAATGTAATAGAATTTTGGAGCAAGGACAGGTTGTTTATCAATGCCTATGGACCTACGGAAAACTGTGTCGATGTAACATACAACATCGTTACGCCTCGATCTGCCGTCAACGATATTGGCACCAGCATGCCAGGTGTAGCTTCCTATGTGCTCGACAGCCATCAGAACATGGTGCCCGACTATGCCGTGGGAGAGCTATACATCGGTGGAGTAAAGTTGTCTGACGGATACATCAACAGGCCCGACCTTAACCAAACCAAGTTCATATCCAATCCCTTTGCATCCGACGACGACAGGAAAAACCACCGTAATCTCGTACTCTACAAGAGCGGCGACCTTGTGATGCGTGACCGCAACGGGCATCTGTTGTTCCTCGGACGCACCGACCATCAGGTGAAGCTGAACGGCTTCCGAATAGAGTTGGGCGAGGTGGAGACGATAATCTCGGAATTTGGCAATGGCATCAAGAATGTCTTGGCAATGATAAGGGAAAACAACGGAAACAAAATGCTTGTGGCTTATCTCCTCGTTCCTGACGCGGAAAAATTCCCTGTTGATGACCTTAAAGCCCATGTCCTCAACCGTCTCCCTTCTTATATGGTTCCGTCGGCTATTGTGCCGCTTACGGCATTTCCATACAACACGAGCGGTAAAATCGACAGGCAAAAACTCCCTATGCCAGTTTCCGAGACAGACCTTGCCAACTACAATGCGCCAACCACTTTGACGGAAAGACGTCTTGTAAAGATTTGGGGCGACCTGCTAAACAAGGATTTTATAGACAGTAACGACAGTTTCCTCTCTTTGGGTGGCGATTCGATAATGGTCATTCAACTCGTATATGGAATTCACAAGCATTTCGGTATCTCCGTCAACGCGTCCAACATCTACGAGAATCCCACTCTCGAAGGCATGGCACGGCTTATCGACACAATGCTTGACAACACCGACGACAACGCTTGCCTTAAACTCCTTTCCATAGCCAGGGAGGTGATGGGCACAGAAGGAATTGATGCCGATACCGACCTCTTTGAGGCGGGAATGAACAAGGCTCTATTGGATGATTTTGTTCATATGTCGGCATCCAAAGCCTATGTCTTCTTCACCACTTTCGACGTTTTGAAGTTCAAGAGTGTGAAGAACTTAACAGACAACATCGACAGGAACCTATACTCTTGGGGCGAGGGTACCGACGAGAGAAAGCCGGTGATTATTTATTTCAACGGTTTTGTGGAGTCATACCCTTATAACATGCCTGTCATTTCCAGTTTCGAGAAGAACTTCTCGGTCTTTAACATCGAGTCGATATACAATTTCTTCATTGGCGGCAAGGATGTCTCCCTCCAAGTTTTGTTTGAAACATACGAAGACCTTATGATGGTGGCATTGAGAGACAAGCAAGTCCTTTTCTTGACCGGTTATTGCATCGGAGCCGAAATAGCCATCGCATTTGCCAAGTTTATGAGTCAGCGTCATCCCGGCATTAATCTCAGTGTGGTGAACATCGAAGCCGTATATGACCGCAAGAACTATTATTTCCTGAACCTTGATACCACTCAGAAGTCTAACGACCGTCGCCTTGAAATCTTCGACAAGGTATATGCCGATATGCCCGAATTAAACTACGATGGCACCGTAGTGAACATTATGGTCAACAAGCCCATCCTGCATGAGAACCAAGCCAATGACGAGGGAAAGACCAGAGAAGAAAACGAAAAGATGAGAAAATCGTGGAAGGGGAACATAGACAATTGGAACTCCCATTATCCCGCTTCTCCCTGCCATCTTCTCGACTGCAACCATATGGAAGTACGAGACCGGAAAGACATTCTCGACAGAATACAGGACATTGTATTAAATAGTTTCTCGTTTTGATAATCATAGTCGCAAAAGTTTTAATACTGATGTCTTCAGTACGATACTGCCGCCACTTTTAATACCTTAAACGAGGTAAGGAGGGGATTTGTAGGGCGTAAATAGGATGACGGAAACAGGATAATGATAGTAGGTATTTTGAACATTTTGTAAGGAATTAATATACCGAGATATTAGTAAAAAACTACGGGAAAATGAGTGTATTAATGCGATTATGAGGATTTTATAATTATTTGGTATTGTAAGGAAAATGTTTTCGACGTAACTTTCCTCTATAAAACCTAATTTCATTTCCCTGCACAAGCAACAAAACCCACAAGAACGCATAATTGTGGTGCATAGTTATCCGTCACAGTTCCTCTTCCGACCTGTGATAATCAGATACTTTCCTC
>NZ_NPJA01000023.1 GCF_002251295.1 Prevotella sp. P5-50 | reverse complement strand
CTTTCCTCTATAAAACCTAATTTCATTTCCCTGCACAAGCAACAAAACCCACAAGAACGCATAATTGTGGTGCATAGTTATCCGTCACAGTTCCTCTTCCGACCTGTGATAATCAGATACTTTCCTCTTCGAGTTTTACTCAGACTGGGTTCCATCTCCAGCAGTGCCATTGGTTAATTTGCAATCACGGGGTGTCACCACCACAAAGATAGTAGCCTTGGCACGGCTGGTATATCTTGTCACCCTTTAGTGCAGGGTGTCAAAATCATGTTGTCAAAGTCCTTATAGCCGACTCCTTCTTTGAGGATGTGCCAAGCGCAGACGAGCATTTTGCGTGATATGGCTACAACCACTTTCATCTTGTTCTTTTTTCTGACTTGTGTCTGATGGTAGGAGAAACGGCTGAAGAAGCAGCCCTTGGTTCGGCTTGCGCCCCATGCGCACTGGATGATTGTCCGTCTCAGGTAACGGTTTCCATGCGTGATGCGCCGTGACTTGATAGTCTTGTTTGACTGGTCGTTGCGAGGCTTCAGTCCCGCCCATGATGAAAGATGGTTTGCCGTCTCGAAGTGGCTCATGTCTGTGCCAATCTCTGCGATTAATGATGTGGCGGCTCTCATCTTCACCCCCGGAACGGTCTGAAGGTTCCTCAGCTGCTCGGAGTATTCTTTCTCGCAAATCTCCTGCATCTTGTCCATGCACTTCTGCTTGTGCGCCTCTGCCATGTCAATTTCCGCCTTGAGCTGAGCCATGATGTCTATGTCGGCCTCCGTGACGCACCCTTTGAGCGATGCGATTATGGTTTCCCTGCCATGACGGTTTATGATACGCCCGTGCACTTCCTTAACCAGTTCCTCGGGGGATGTCACGCCCTCGCATATCTTGTCTATCACGCTCTTGTAACTTACGGAATCCGTGTTTGACACATAATTGCTCAGACGGATATTACACCGCTGCACCGCCGCATCCAGCTTGGCCAGCTTACGGATGATCTCATCATCAAGGTCGTAAATGCGACGGTCGTACAGACGGAGCTGCTGGATGCGCTCAGGGGGAACGAAACTGCCGCGCACCAGTTCCTTCATCATGCACTCGGCTATCCACTGTGCATCTTTCACGTCGCTCTTGTGACCGGGAAGCTGCTTGATGAAATAGGGGTTGATAAGTTTCAGCTTGAAATGCGGTTCCAGTATGCGCCATACAGGAATCCAATAGACACTTGTGCTTTCCATACCAACCTCCTGCACGTGATACGTGAGCATCAAATCACGCATTTCCTCAAGCTGATTTGTTAAAACACCATACTTTTTCTCAAAAATCTCACCCGTGCTGCTCATAATACAAAGAAATATGCTATCTTTGTGCACGTCAAGTCCGCATACTATTCTCATAAGCCTAACTTTAGAGGATTAAACAATAGGCCCCAAATATACAAAATTGTGACGAAAGAGCACGTATATAGGACAAGAATCTGTGGCGGACTTGACATTTTTTCTCTCAAACACTGCCCGATTCGGGGAAATGACATTAGGTTTTTTATCCCGACTGGCTTATAATTCGGGGGTTTTATGTAAATTTGC
>NZ_NPJA01000022.1 GCF_002251295.1 Prevotella sp. P5-50 | reverse complement strand
CGGTGTTTCTTTTTGTATTCTGCTCACTTAATCGTACCTCTGATGCTTCGCATCTTAGGTACTTACGTTCGAGAATCCAAAAGAAATTTGGTATTTCTTTTTGTATTCTGCTCACTTAATCGTACCTTTGCACTCTAAATATAATAGGTATATGAATATAGAATCACAGATAATCACATCGGCACAAGAGGCCGTATCATCACTTTACGGACAACAAGTGCCCGAAAAGATGGTGCAACTGCAGAAGACACGTAGTGAGTTTGAGGGTAATCTTACATTAGTGGTATTTCCCTTCCTTAAGATTTCTAAGAAGAATCCAGAACAGACTGCACAAGAGATTGGTCAGTATCTTGCAGACCATTGCGAAGCTGTTGCAGGATTCAACGTTGTGAAGGGTTTCCTCAATCTGGTCATTGCGCCAGCAGCATGGCTTGCCCTGCTCAACGATATCAATGCCAATGAACATTATGGTGAGCGTCAAGCTAATGAAAATAGTCCGTTGGTGATGATCGAATACTCTTCGCCCAATACCAACAAACCACTTCACTTAGGACACGTGCGCAACAACCTGTTGGGCTGGTCGTTAGCACAGATTATGCAGGCTAACGGTAATCGTGTAGTGAAGACCAATATTGTCAACGACCGAGGCATACATATCTGTAAGTCTATGTTGGCTTGGTTGAAATATGGCAATGGCGAGACTCCTGAGACAAGCGGTAAGAAGGGCGACCACCTGATTGGTGATTACTATGTTGCTTTCGATAAGCATTATCGCGAAGAAGTAAAGCAACTTGTTGAAAGTGGCATGGACGAAGAACAAGCCAAGCAGGAGGCTCCTCTCATTAAGGAGGCACACGAGATGTTGGTGAAGTGGGAGAATAATGATCCCGAAGTGCGTGCCCTCTGGCAAAAGATGAACAACTGGGTATATGCCGGTTTCGACGAGACCTACAAAAAGATGGGTGTTTCGTTTGATAAGATTTACTATGAATCGCAGACCTATCTCAAGGGTAAAGCCAAAGTAGAGGAAGGACTTGCCAAAGGCCTCTTTGAGCGTCATGCCGACAATTCTGTTTGGGCCGATCTTACTAACGAGGGCCTTGACCAGAAACTCCTGTTGCGTTCCGATGGAACCAGTGTCTATATGACACAGGATATCGGTACTGCTGAAATGCGCTTCCAGGATTACCCCATCGACAAGATGATTTACGTGGTGGGCAATGAGCAGAACTACCACTTCCAGGTACTTTCAATACTCCTCGATCGCCTCGGTTTCAAGTGGGGTAAGGAACTTGTCCACTTCTCCTATGGTATGGTCGAACTTCCCAATGGTAAGATGAAGAGCCGTGAAGGTACTGTTGTCGATGCCGACGACTTGATGGCACTCATGGTCAGCGACGCCAAGAAGACCAGTGAGGAACTGGGTAAGTTTGACGATATGAGTGAAGACGAGCGCAACGAGATTGCACGCATCGTGGGAATGGGTGCCCTGAAATACTTCATTCTGAAGGTTGATGCACGCAAGAATATGCTCTTCAATCCCGAAGAGTCTATCGACTTCAATGGCAATACCGGTCCTTTCATCCAATATACCTATGCCCGTATCCGCAGCATTCTGCGCAAGGCAGGCGAGCAGGGAGCATCCGAAGCACCACTCACCGCAGTTCTTTCCGACAAGGAAACCGAACTCATCCAGAAGATGAGCGAGTATGGCGCTGCCGTAGAGCAGGCCGGTAAAGACTACAGTCCCAGTGGCATTGCCAACTACTGCTACGAACTCACAAAGGTATTCAACCAGTTCTACCACGACTATAGCATCCTCAACGAGGCCGATGAGCAGAAGAAACTCGTGCGTCTTGTTATTGCACGCAACGTGGCAAAAGTCATCCGCAATGGCATGGCACTGCTTGGTATCGAGGTTCCTGAGCGTATGTAGCCCATGCAGAACCCTCCCGACTATCGAAACGACACCGTTCTGCCGTTGCCTCTTGAGGTGACGGCAGACGCGTGGGCCGTCGATGCTGCCTGTTCCGGAAATCCCGGTCCGATGGAATATCAGGCCATCGACTTAGCTACAGGTGCCCGTGTGTTCCATTTCGGTCCGATGAAAGGCACCAACAATATCGGTGAATTTCTCGCCATAGTCCATGCACTCGCACTCATGCAACAGCAAGGACAAACGCAAAAAACCATTTATAGTGATTCTTACAATGCCATTCTTTGGGTGAAGAAACGCCAGTGTAAGACCAAACTTGAGCGCACACCACAGACAGAACCACTTTATCAGATTATCCAGCGCGCTGAGCGTTGGTTGAATACACATACTTGGACGAACCCCATCATCAAGTGGGAAACCAAGAAATGGGGTGAGGTTCCTGCCGATTTCGGTAGGAAATAAACCTCTTACCCACTAGTTTCACAATATAAAGATTGTATTTCATGGATCATCAATATGCCCTTTTCTTCGATATCGACGGTACTCTCGTTAGTTTCAAAACCCACCAGATACCACCATCTACCATCCTTGCCCTCACACAGGCTAAGGCCAATGGTGCACGCATCTATATTTCTACGGGACGTCCCTATTATATTCTCAACAATCTCAAACCTATCGAACATCTCATTGACGGCTATATCACTACCAACGGAGCACATTGCTTTGTAGGCAAGCGCACCGTTCGTCGTGTGCCTATAGCCCCTGCCGATGTGGATTTGATTCTCAACGATTGTCGTCAGAATGACGATGCTTGTCTCGTTTGTACCGAGTCACGCATGGTGCCATTCAATAGCAAAGAGTGTATTGCACGTATCTTTGAACACGACCTTGCGGTGACCAATATCGACTACGATACGCCCCTTGACGTGGCTATGGAAGAACCTGTCTATCAGTTGTCGGCATTCTTTGATGCCCACCATGAGTCGTTGCTCATGCCCCAAGTGCCCCATTGTGTGTCGGGCAGATGGCATCCGGAGTTTACCGACATTACCCATTGCGATGCTGACAAAGGCAAAGGGCTCATCGCCATGGCAGAGGCAGAAGGTATAGATATGAACCACACCATCGCTTTCGGTGACGGTGGCAACGATATGAGCATTATTCTCAAGGCTGGAACAGGCATCGCCATGGGTAATGCCATCCCCGAATTGAAGGCTGTTGCTACTTATGTTACTACAAGTGTAGATGATGATGGCATCCTTTTGGCGCTTCGCCATTATGGCATTATCTAATGTCTTAATTCTGTTCTTAGCCCCTAATTTTCTCTGATTTGAGTGATTCTTAGCCCCTAATTTTATAAGGTTTGGGCAGCTTTTAGCCCCTAATTTTCTCTGATTTGAGTGATTCTTAGCCCCTAATTTTATAAAATTTAACCAATTCTTGATTCTTAATTTCATAAAAAAGTGGTATCTTTGCGACTGAAAACCAGTAACATATAGGATATGGCTAAATATAACAAACGATATATAGACAAAGAACTTCAGAACTGGGCAAAGCAAACAGACCGAAAACCTCTGCTATTGCGAGGAGCAAGACAAGTTGGAAAAACAACTGCAGTACGGCATCTTTCGGAGCAATTTGATAACTTTGCAGAAGTGGATTTCAATGAACGGCCTGACATACATTATATGTTTGACGGAACTTATTCACCACAAGAGATCTGCCAATTGTTGTCAATACAGCTTCATCAGCCAATTATTGCAGGCAAAACCCTTTTGTTTTTCGATGAGATACAAGCATGCCCACAAGCAATTAATCGTTTAAGATACTTTTATGAAAAGTATCCAGAACAACATCTAATAGCGGCAGGCTCTCTTTTGGAGTTTGCTTTAGAATCGTTACCATCCTATGGAGTTGGAAGAATAAGAAGTATCTTTATGTATCCATTTTCTTACGAGGAGTTTTTGTGGGCTACGGGTGATGAGATGTTGGCAAGTGTGATAGCCAAAGCAAATCCATTTAATCCACTTCCAGAACCTATACATGAGCAAGCCGTGCGCAAATTGCGGTTGTTCCTGATTATGGGAGGAATGCCCGCTGTGGTATCCAGATATTGTCAAGATGGTAATTTGCAAGAGTGTCAGCACCTATTGCGCGACCTGATACAGTCGTTTAGAGATGATTTTGTAAAGTATCGCCAGCGTGTCCCGTCTGTTCGTATTGATGCCGTATTCCGTTCTGTTGCCGAGCAAGGGCTTGGCAAATTCGTATATAGCAAGGTGAACTGCGATGGAAACAGCGAGCAGATTAAAACAGCACTTGAAACTCTTATCCTTGCCGGACTTGTATATCCAGTAACCCATACGTCTGCCAACGGAATACCTTTGGGAGCAGAAATCAATGAAAAATATCGTCGTATGATATTCCTTGATACTGGATTGTTGCAATGTCTTTTAGGTTTAGACCTTTCAGATATTCTATCCACTACTGACATACAAGTTGTAAATCGTGGTGCCATCGCAGAAACTTTCGTTGGTAACGAAATAGTCAAATCATCCTCTTGTTACGAACCAAAATCACTTTTCTGTTGGCATCGGGAGAAGAGTGGCAGCAATGCTGAAGTGGATTACGTAGTACAACTTGCTGATAAGATACGTCCAATAGAAGTTAAATCGGGTATCAAAGGTTCTATGCAAAGTATGCGTTATTTTCTTCACCAGAAAGACATTGACTATGGAATCCGTACATCACTTGAAAATTTCTGTAGTTATGATGACATCAGGGTCTATCCACTTTATGCCATCAAGAATATTTTCAATAAATGTTGAGCGAGAAACTATTATAACACGTGCAGGGATTCTGAAAGGAATCCCTGCACGTGTTATGTAGTAGCCTGATTATGCTTGTGAGCCTTTATGTTGTTTGCGGCGATAGACGGTGATGGTGTTGTCGGCATAATGGTGATGGCTGACAATGGCGATGTCGGCAGGCAAATGGGGAGCAGGAGTACCGTCTCCAATGGTCATGGGCGATAGCTCTCTCCGTATTTCGTCCCATAATCCCGCTTTTATGAAACTTTCCAATGTCTTTCTTCCACCTTCCACGATGAGCGACTGGATGCCCTGTTGATGAAGATCATCTATGAGTTGTTGCAGTGGGCGTGCATGGGTTAGAATGATGCGCTTCGGATCTTGTCCTGTCCAGTGTCGCACGTTGAGAGCCGGTTTGTCGCGCTCAGCAGTGGTATGTCCCACCAATATAGCCATTTCCTCCGATCTCAGTTTGTGTGAAAGCATTTGCGTTTGCGGATTGGAAATCATTACTGGGTGGTAATGGTCATCGATAAATCCATCGCCCGTCTGTGCCCATTTCAGGATGATGTATGGTCGTTGTTGGGCATGATAAGTAAAGAATCGCCTGTTGAGCCACCAACACTCATCCTCCAACAATCCCACTTCCACCTTTATTCCAGCTTCACGCAACTTTCTGATGCCCCGTCCTTGCACTTGGGCAAATGGGTCGATGATGCCCACCACAACGCGCTTCACCCCTTTGCTGATAATCAGATCGGCGCAAGGTGGCGTCTTGCCCCAGTGTGAGCAGGGTTCGAGCGACACATAGACGGTTGCCTCTTTGAGCAACGGTTCGTCGTCTTGACGTACAGAAGCAAAGGCATTCACTTCAGCATGACCTTGTCCGCATCTCACGTGATAGCCCTCTCCAATGATTCTTCCGCGTGCTGTAATCACCGCACCCACCATCGGGTTAGGTCGTGTGGATAGCAGTCCGTTCTCTGCCAGTTGTATGCAACGCCGCATATATTTCACGTCGTCGTCCGTCCAAACCGGTTGCTTGTTGTCGTGTTCCATATATATAAATAGGTGTATGTTGTCTTGTTGTAGGCCGTGTCCGTATGTTATGTCATCCAGATTAAATACCGAAATAGACCATGAGTCCTCCGAGTATGATATATACCACCGCATAGGGAATAGCCGAAAGCATAATCTCTCCGTCCTTTCCTTGCATATCACACGATGCAGTAGCAATAGCGATACTTTGTGGTGAAATCATCTTTCCACCAGTTGCACCAGTGGTATTTGCAGCGACGAGCCAGTTGCTTTCCGTGCCAGAGATGCCATAGAATGACGATGTGCCCGTCATGCCCAACTGTCCTGCCACATTGGCTTGTAGTTTTGCGAAAAGTATATTCGACGAGGTATCAGATCCTGTAACGAATGTTCCGATAGCGCCGATGAGTGGTGCAAAGAATGAATAGAACGATCCAGTCAGTGCCACGAGTCCTGCCGCAATAGCCCCTATCATGCCGCTATAGTTCATGACCGATGCCAATGCGATGAGTGAAACGATGGTCACCACCGTTTTCTGCAGGTTGATGGTAGTACGTGCAAGCACTATCATCAACTTGCGTAAAGAAAGTCCTTGTATCATTCCACCGATGGTAGCACCTAAGAAGAGCATGAGTCCAGCATTGGATATCCATCCGAATTTGAACGTCGATCCGATGACCGGCAGCGGCACTTTCGATACGAGATGTGTTTTGAGGAAATCGTTGACTGGTGGGCATAGTGCACCGCTGACAAGGATAAACACAAGGATAAAGAGATATACGCTCCATGCGCGGAAGGTCTCTCCGAGTGTGAAGTGTCGTTCGTTCTCACGATGTTCCTTCTTCTTCCCAAAGAGTTTAGCATAGATGATGATAGCCACGATAGCCGCCACACTGCCTATGATAGCAGGAGTTTCCGATCCCAGATAGCGTGCGCAGAGATATTGCACCACTACCGATATGATGCCCGTCCATAGTGCCAGTGCAA
The DNA here is from genome assembly GCF_002251295.1 of Prevotella sp. P5-50. GTDB lineage: Bacteria > Bacteroidota > Bacteroidia > Bacteroidales > Bacteroidaceae > Prevotella. The sequence goes on along the minus strand of NZ_NPJA01000022.1, from coordinate 140,081 downwards.
TGTTTTTCGCCCAAGCTTTCCGGTCGGTGAGCATCAGGATGATAAACGGCAGCAGGACGAACAATGGTGAGAGCTGTACCACAGCGAATGCCGATGTCTCGCAAATGGCTTCTGCCGATGCCGATCCGCCCGGTGCCACTTCGTTGCAGAGCGTTGTTACCGGCACTCCCACAGCACCGAATCCCGTAGCCACGGTGTTTCCGATGAGGGCCACCAGTGCCGAGAACATCGGTTTGAATCCCAGTCCGATAAGTATTGCCGCAGGAATAGCCACAGCCGTTCCGAATCCCGCCATACCTTCGAGAAGTCCTCCAAATCCCCATACAAGCATGAGAACGAGTATTCCTTTATCGTCTGTAAACGATGTGAACTGCTGTTTGATAGTTTCTATTTCTTTCGATTCCACCAGTATGTTATAGCTGTAGATAGCCATCAGAATGATGATGAGTATAGGAAATACGGCTTTGAGTATGCCTTCCACAAGACTCCACCACACTACTGCATAGGTACTGGCAGTGGCAAACTTTTCTGGCATCATGCCCATTGCTGGCGCCACGAATAGCGCTAACAGGACGGTGGCAGCCAAAGTGATAAACGCGCTCTTGTGACCGGGCATTTTCAGTCCCAGCATCAATACGAAGAGCAGGATAATGGGGATAATAGCGATAATTGCTGTCATAGGTTTTAGTGTTTTAGTGTATTTGTGTGTAAGTATTTACAGTTTCGTTTTTCGGCTATTGTGCTTCTGCGGTTCGCATTGCCAGCGCTTTGTTTTCTGCAGCCTCCATGATTTCCCGTTCTCCCGGCCCTTTGTCGTTGATGCCACAGAGGTGTAGGATGCCGTGTATGATGACGCGGTGTAGTTCTTCGTCATAGTTTTTATGGAAGAGTTCTGCATTGCTCTTTACGGTGTCGAGTGATATGACGAGGTCTCCGCTGATGATGTCATCCTCATCATAGTCGAAGGTGATGATATCAGTATAATAGTCGTGTTGCAGGTATTCGCGGTTCACCTCCAGTATTTTCTCGTCATCGCAGAAGAGATACCCTATCTCTCCCACCTTTCTTCCATAGGAGGCAGCTACTCTTTTAATCCATGCTGTGGTTTCCCGGCGCTTTATTTTCGGGAATTTCACGTTTTCTGCGTTGTATGTTATCATATTGTTTTTAATTTTCGTTCTATCTGTATATTGTAGTCATACGCTGTATTTTCATTGCCCAGCGTTATTGCTTCGTTGGTGTTTTGGCTTTCGGCAGATAAGGAGAAACATCTACTCCGAAGTGCATCAGTTCTCGCACCATGGTTGAAGAAACGCTCGAAAGTTGTGGTTCGCTGTATAGCAGCAGTGTTTCCACCCCACTCATTTGTCTGTTGATGTCCGCCTGTTCGCGTTCATACTCAAAGTCTTTTACCGACCTAACCCCTTTGATGATGTACTGCGCCCCCTCGTTGCGAGCGAAATCCACCGCCAGTCCGTAGTATGGTTTCACTTCTATGCGTGGTTCGTCAGCATAGAGTTCGGCAATCGCCTTCATCCGATTTTCCGCCGGTTGCATATAAGGTTTCCCCACATGGTCGCCCACTACGCCGATAACGAGTCTGTCAAATAGTGCCACACTTCGTCTGACGATGCTGTCGTGTCCGATGGTAAAGGGGTCGAAGCTTCCCACAAATATTCCTGTTCTCATAGTTTTTATTCGTCAAAGAGTCCTGGTTCCATGATGTTTCCCGTATAGGGGTTGCGTCCAAAGTGCTTGTAAGCCAGTTCGGTGACCATTCTTCCCCGTGGTGTTCGCTTGATGAAACCCTCCATGATGAGGAATGGTTCATAGACTTCCTCCACAGTTCCTGCATCTTCTCCGATAGCCGTAGCAATGGTCGTGATGCCCACCGGTCCCCCTTTAAACTTATCGATGATGGTCAACAGCAGTCTGTTGTCTATCTCGTCCAGTCCGTATTGGTCGATGTTGAGCGCTGTCAATGCCACCTGTGTGATATTGGTGTCGATGCGTCCAGTGCCTCTCACCTGTGCAAAGTCGCGCACTCGTCGCAACAGTGCATTGGCGATACGTGGCGTACCTCTCGATCTTCCCGCTATTTCAGCCGCTGCTTCAGCGGTGATGGGTACACCGAGAATCGATGCCGATCTCGTGATAATGCGTTGTAGCGTCTCTGGTTGGTAATACTGCAAGTGCATGTTGATACCGAAACGTGCGCGCAGTGGAGCCGTCAAGAGTCCGCTTCTTGTTGTAGCCCCCACGAGTGTGAAGGGGTTGAGGTCAATCTGTATGGACCGTGCCGACGGTCCTTTGTCTATCATGATGTCTATGCGATAGTCCTCCATAGCCGAGTATAGATACTCTTCAACTACTGGTGACAGACGGTGTATCTCGTCAATAAAGAGCACATCGTTTTTTTCGAGCGATGTCAGGATGCCTGCCAAGTCGCCCGGTTTGTCGAGCACCGGTCCGCTGGTAATCTTGAATCCCACTCCCAATTCATTGGCAATGATATTGGACAGTGTGGTCTTACCCAGTCCTGGTGGGCCATGGAGCAGGGTGTGGTCCAATGGTTCGCCCCTATATTTAGCAGCCTCTACAAACACCCGGAGATTCTCTACCACTTGTTTCTGTCCGCTGAAATCATCGAACGAGAGTGGTCTGAGTGCGTTTTCATAGTCTTTCTCCGATGCTGAGATCTGCTCTTGTCTTATGTCGAAATCTTCGTCCATCATTGTTTTTTTATCGCTTTTGGTGCAAAGTTAATCATAATTTTTGTAATTTTGCAAAGCGAATAACAAAAAACCATACTATAGTTCATGAAAAGAATCGTTTTCCTCATGCTCTCAGTTGTTGCCGTCTTTTCGGCTGCGGCATCGACCACACGTCCTGTAACAGGCACAGTTATCAACCCCACCGACAGTTGCATCCAGTATGTGGGACGCATCTGTTTCTCCAATCCCATGCGTCCGCGCTTCACTTTCCCTGGCACACAGATCATTGCGCGCTTTACCGGCTCCTCGTTGAAGATGATGGCAAAACCTCGCAGTGGCTATTTCATGGCACAAATAGATGGTGCCGAACCCTTCAAAGTGAGTTTCATGGGTGAGCGCGATTCGGTTGTTACACTTGCCACAGCCTTACCTCAAGGTTGTCATGATGTGCGATTGATGTATGTGATAGAAGGTTATGAACTCAAACCCGACTTCCGTGGTTTCGTTCTCGACGCTGGCGCTAAGTTGTTGCCAGCCCCTGCATTGCCCCAACGCACTATCGAATTTATCGGCAACAGCATCACCTGCGGTTATGGCAACGAGAGTATCGAGATGAGCGATCCTTTCGAATACGAAACAGAGAACCACTATTTCACCTATGCGCAAATCGCTACGCGTGATCTTGATGCCGTAGCGCATGTCGTGGCACGCAGTGGCATTGGAGTATATCGCAGTTATGACGGTCCGAAGACAGGTACTCCCGACAATGTGATGACCACCGAATATCTCTACACCAACCTCTACGACCGTTCGGAGAAATGGGATTTTGCCCGTTACCAACCTCAGTTGGTGTGCATCAACCTTGGCACCAATGACCTCTCCACCAACAATTACGATACAAAGTTGCTTAAACAAGCCTACAAACGCTTTCTCGCTCAGGTGCGCCAACGCAATCCACATGCCAAAATAGTGTATCTTTGCGGTTCTATGCTCAATGGCAAAGAGCTCGACATAGCCCGTCGAATCCTCGATGAAGTAGTGGCAGAGGCACGCAAGGGCGGTGACGCCGAGGTCTATCGCTTCGACTTCACACCCCAAACCGGCGATTTATACTATGGCGCTTCATGGCATCCATCACTCTGGCAACACCAGAAAATGGCAGCTGAGCTCGTTGCATTCTTGCGACCGCTGATGAAGTGGTTTTGATTAACCAAATAGGGAGGATATGGCAAACTACAGCAAGTGGGGGCAGTGCCTATGTCTGCTTCTGTGCCTGACAGCATCGCCTTTGATGCTGTCGGCACAGCAATCGCGCCCTTGGCAAGATGATTTTTGGCAGTGGGTTGAGGCTGATGAGGGCGATGCCGCCCAATGGGAAGAGGCATTCGACCAATTGACAGAACTGGAAAACCACCCCATCAACCTGAATAGTGCCACTCGCGAGCAACTTGAGCGGCTGCCTTTTCTTTCCGCCAGACAGGTGGGCGACCTCTTGGAGTATATCTATCGCAACAAGGCCATGCTATCCCTTAGCGAACTGCTGTTGGTGAAGTCGATAGGTGACGATGTGCGCCGACTGCTGTTACACTTTGTCTGTGTGGCACCCGTCGAGCGTCAAATGCCCACGTTGCGACTGGACTCAGCCCTCTTGCGAGGCGACAATACGCTGTCAGCCACCGTCTCCATACCGTTTTACACCCGTAAGGGCTACCGCGATGGATATTTGGGCAAGCGCTATGCCCATACCGTGCGCTATCAGCACAACTATCGCGACCGATTGAAAGTGGGGTTTACGGCAGCACAAGATGCCGGCGAACCCTTCTTTTCCGACCGCAATAAGATGGGGTATGACCACTACTCCTATTATCTGCAACTCAACCATTTGGGGCGTATCGACCGCCTTTGTCTGGGCATGTATCGGGTGCAGATGGGCATGGGACTCATCATGAACGGAGCTTTCGCCATGGGAAAAACCATGATGCTACAGTCTGCCATGCGATCCTCTGCCGATATCCGAGCCTACAGCTCACGATCTGTTGCCAACTATCTGCAGGGTGCAGCCCTGACCATGCGCCTGTCTGACCATTGGCGCACCACCGTATTCGGCTCCTACCGACCGCTTGATGCCACGCTCAACGATGATGGAACCGTGCGCACACTGCTCACTTCGGGCTACCATCGCCTGCCTGCCGAGATGGACAAAAAGCATAATACCTACCGATGGGATGCCGGTGGAAGTGTTGGCTGGCATGGCAAGAAGGTCTATGTCAATGGCAATTTTGTCTATTCCCACTTCGACCGCACACTTGATCCCGACCGTGAGGGTGCTCCCTTCCGTCGCTATCAAGCCGCAGGATCCACCTTTGCCAATATGAGCGTGGATTACGGTTATACAGGCGATAACATCTCGTTGGCAGGCGAAGCAGCCATCAACCGCCATGGCCACTTGGCTTTGCTGCATCGTGCTACTTGGCATCCTGCCACCTCACTGACTTTTTCAGCCATCCACCGCTACTACGACAAGCAATACACCGCCCTCCATGCTCGCAGTTTCTCGGAAGGAGGCAAGGTGCAAAACGAGCATGGCATGTATGTCGGCATGGAATGGCGACCCTCATGGCGATTTCTGTTGAAGGTATATGCCGACTATGCCCACTTTGCTTGGGCACGCTATCAGGTCAGCGCATCGAGCGATGTCTTCGATACCAAGGTAGCTTGCGAGTGGAAGAGCCGCAATTGGATGCTTGATGGCTATTACCGATTGCATCTCACCCAGCGCGACAATGCAGAGAAAACTACCCTCTACAATCGCTACAACCATCGGTTGCGCCTCCGGCTGAGTAGGGCAATAGGTTCGTGGCTATCTTGGCAGACCCAGTTCGACGGCACTTCGGTTAGCATCCATCAGCAGTATTGGGGCTATATGGGTAGTCAGCAGCTGACTTGGAAACGTTCCGCCTTCCGCCTGTCGGGGCGCATGGGCTATTTTCACACCAATAGTTATGAGAGCCGCCTCTATCAGTATGAGCCATCGTTGCGCTATGATTTCTATTTCCCTGCCTTCTATGGTGAAGGCATCCGGTATAGTTTCTTGGCCTCTGCCACCATTGCCAACCGTCTGATGCTAACAGCCAAGTTGGGTGTCACCGATTATTTCGACCGTTCTAAGATAGGCAGTGGCAAGCAGGAAATATGCCATTCCTCGCAACCCGACCTACAGTTGCAGATGGAGTGGAAGTTCTGAACGATCACCAGGGTCAGACCTTTTGGCATTGTCTGATATTGATGGTTTCAAAAGACCTGTTTTCTCTGTGTTGTTGAAAAGCCATGTAATATGCTTGTATATAGCGTGTTGCATGTTTGTGGATGTTACGTTGCTCAGCAAAGTAAATTGAATTGCCGAGGAAAACAAATTGAATTGCTGAGGAAAACAAATTGAATTGCTGAGCAAAATAAATTGATTTGCACACCAATAAAACTTGCATGGCGCTCACAACAGATAGGTATAGGAGTCAAATGAAATATTCAGCGAAGATGCAAATTCATTGAATTTGCCGAGTAAATTCAAAAAAAAATGCCGCTACTCACCACGAGCAGCGACATCCAAAGCCTATGTATAACTAAAAATCCTTTTCTAATGTTGTTGACCTTTCGGTCGGGGCTACCTTGCGGTAGTATATCTTGTATAAAACAAAATTCAAATAAAAAAAAGAAAGTTATGGGAGCCTCACGGCGACCACTGTTATCCATATTTCAAACTTTCTTTTTACCAATAACTAAAAACCTAAAACTATAAATATTACTACTAACCTAAAACAATCTATTTGTGTGTGTCATTTTGGAACCTCTTGTTCCTTTTGACGATGCAAAGTTACGATGTTTTTCGATATCTCGCAACATTTTTGCAATAAATCATGCATTAAATTATCATATTCTTGACGTATATCAAGGATTTGTGTGCGAAAACAATGGTTTGTTAACAGGCTTTAACTATCTGAGCGCTATTTTGTTTTACGTGTTTCTGATATTTTGCTTAGGCTTGTATCCGTCGTATGGATGTCCAGTTCTGAACTAAGAAGATAGTATTATATTAGATGTGAGCATATTCCTGGTAAGTTGCAGATGATTCTGAGTTTCTTCCTTTTTTGTATTTGTACACGGCCTATTTAGGCCTTATACAGATTGTATGTAAGTCCTATGTGACTCCCAAGTAAGTCCCAAGTAAGTCCCATTTTTACGATGATAAATGGGAGAATGATAGGAGGACAATAGGAGAAAGTTGGAGAGTCTTGCGCTTTGTACTATCTTCTTTGACGTGAAAGTAATGTAAAAATAGGGCAGAATACACAGAATATCGTTTTTTTTTCATAACTTTGCAGCTTGAACTATTATATACTCCAAGACACATGGCTTGTATATTACATATTGAAACCAGCACAGACGTATGTTCGGTGGCAGTGTCGGAAGACAGCCACTGCATTTATCATGAAGAAGACCATAGCGGTCCTAACCATGCCGAACGACTCGGATCAATGGTGGATGAGGCCCTTTCGTTCACTGATAGTCACGCCATTCCATTCGATGCCGTGGCTGTGAGCTGCGGTCCTGGAAGCTATACGGGACTGCGTATCGGTGTGTCAATGGCAAAGGGTGTCTGCTACGGACGTGACTTGAAACTCATTGCCGTTCCTACACTTGAGCTTCTTTGTGTGCCCATACTTCTGCGCGAAGGCATTGAAGACGATGCCTTACTTTGTCCCATGCTCGATGCACGACGCATGGAAGTTTATGCCGCCATCTACGATCGCAGCCTGAAAGAGGTGCGGCCGGTAGGTGCCGACGTGGTGAATGCCGATACTTATCGGCAGTGGCTCGACCAGCATCCCGTATATTTCTTCGGCAATGGTGCGAAGAAGTGTATGGACATCATCGATCATCCCAATGCCCACTATATAGACGGCATTGAGCCACAGGCACGCTGGATGCAGCCGCTGGCAGAGCGCCGATTGCTGGACGGACGTACGGAAGATGTGGCCTACTTTGTGCCTTTCTATCTGAAAGACTTTGTGGCCCTCAAGCCCAAGAAATTACTCTAAAAGACAAAACAACATGACAATGGACATCAAAGGAATAGATTACAATACACAACGCGAGAAACTCGTCATGCCTGAATATGGACGCGAGATTCAGTTGATGGTGCAACATGCCTGTTCGTTACCTTCCAAAGAGGAACGCCTGCGCTGTGCAAAGAGTATCGTCAGACTGATGGAGAGTCGTAATCCGCAAGCCAGAGTCAACAACAGTGACGCACAGGCTTATTGGGATCACCTATATCTCATCAGCGACAAGAAGCTCGATATCGACTGGCCTTACGATGTGTCGTTGGCAGAAAAGTTTTTGGCAAAGCCCGCACCGATTTCTTATAACAAGAGCCGGTTTAAGATGCGTCACTACGGTAGATTGCTTGATGAGTCTTTTGAACGCCTCAAGAGCATGCCGCCGGGAGAGGAACGCGACGAACTAGCACGGTTGACTGCCAATCAGATGAAGCGTGATCTGGCAAATTGGGGACATGGTTCGACAGACGACGAGAAGGTGGCTGACGATATTGCCCGACTGACGGACGGTGTGATACAGCTTGATCTCAACGAGTTTAAGTTTGAGAAAATCATTCCCGGTACAGACCCTATTCCCATGAAACGCAATAAGGGAAAAGGTCGCAGATAAGTATTTTTATAACCCCTAACATTCTGATTATGGCATCATTCAAAATCGAAGGCGGACACCTGCTCAGTGGAACCATCGTCCCTCAAGGCGCTAAAAACGAGGCCTTGCAGGTGATCTGTGCAACGTTGCTCACCAACGACGAGGTTATTATACGCAATATTCCCGACATTCGCGACGTCAACAATCTGATACAGTTGTTGAAAGACATCGGTGTGAAAGTCAGTAAGGAACAGCAGGGAGTGTTTCATTTTCAGGCTGATGAACTCAATCTCGACTACCTCGGTAGTGAGGAGTTTGTCCAGAAGTGTGCTGCACTGCGTGGCAGTGTGCTGATGATTGGACCGCTTTTGGCACGTATGGGAAAGGCTGTGATTGCTAAACCTGGGGGTGATAAGATCGGTCGCCGACGCCTTGATACCCATTTTCTCGGCTTCAAATACCTGGGTGCAGACTTCCGACAGAACCCAAAGACGGAAGTTTATGAGATTGCTGCCAAACAGCTCGTGGGCACCTATATGTTGCTTGATGAGGCTTCGGTGACCGGTACTGCCAATATCATCATGGCGGCGGTTCTTGCCAAAGGCACTACAACAATCTATAATGCAGCCTGTGAACCCTATATTCAGCAACTCTGCCACATGCTCAACCGCATGGGTGCCAATATCAGTGGTATCGGATCAAACCTGATAACCATCGTGGGTGTGAAGCATCTGCATGGCACAGCCCACCGCCTTCTGCCTGATATGATTGAGGTGGGATCGTTTATCGGAATGGCTGCCATGGTGGGCAACGGCATACGCATCAAGAATGTGTCGCTCCGCAATCTGGGTATCATTCCAGACGCTTTCCGCAGATTGGGTGTGAAGATTATAGAAGAGGGTGATGACTTGTATATTCCTCGTCAGGAACATTATGAGGTGGACTCTTTCATCGATGGAACTATCATGACGCTGGCTGATGCACCATGGCCTGGACTGACTCCCGACTTGTTGTCGGTGCTCATCGTCGTGGCAACGCAGGCACGTGGCACAGTGCTCTTCCATCAGAAAATGTTTGAGAGCCGACTCTTCTTCGTGGATAAACTCATCGACATGGGAGCGCAAATCATTCTCTGCGACCCACACCGCGCTGTGGTGGTAGGCCACGACAGGGTAAATACGCTGCGCCCGCAACGCATGTCGAGTCCGGATATTCGTGCCGGTATCGCTCTGCTCATCGCTGCCATGAGTGCTGATGGCGTCAGCCAGATCAGCAATATCGAGCAGATCGACCGCGGCTATGAAGATATTGAAGCGCGCCTCAATGCACTTGGTGCACACATTGAACGCATATAATAATATATATAAATAAGGTGTAGAACGACTGCAAACGATAACAAAGAGTGAGATGATTCGTAAAGAAGAGGTCTATAAGATAGGACGACTGGGCAAGTCGCACGGTGTGAAAGGCGAGGTGAGCCTGCAGTTTACCGATGATGTCTTCGACCGTGTCGAGGCAGAATACCTGATTCTCGATATCGACGGCATACTCGTGCCGTTCTTCATGGAAGAGTATCGCTTCCGTTCAGACAGTCTCGCACTCATCAAATTCTGCGATGTCGATACCCAACAACGGGCAGCAGAACTCACAGGGTGTGATGTCTATTTCCCAAGAAGTCTGGCAGAAGAGGAGGACGCCATGCCTTCACTGTCTATGCTCGTGGGATTCATGCTCGTGGATGCCGATACAGGAAAAGAGGTGGGACGCATTGCATCGATTGACGATTCAACCCATAACATCCTCTTTGAACTCGAAGACGGACGACTCATTCCGGCTTCTGACGACCTAATACACCATATTGACACCACGGAAAGAACCATAAAAACAATTATCCCAGAGGGATTGTTAGAGATATGAAAAAGAAACAAATTGCCATCCTCGGATCTACAGGTTCCATAGGAACACAGGCTCTGCAGGTCATCGAAGAGCATAGCGACCTCTATGAGGTGTATTGTCTCACGGCAAACAACCGTGTGGAACTGCTCGCCGAGCAGGCTCATCGCTTTCATCCGGCAGCCATCGTTATTGCCAATGAGGCACGTTACGATGAACTCAAACGACTCACCGACGATATTCCCGACGTGAAAGTCTATGCCGGAGCACAGGCCATCAACGAGATAGTAGAGGCTAAACCGATTGATATCGTACTCACTGCCATGGTGGGATTTGCTGGACTGACCCCCACCATCCATGCCATCAAAGCAAGAAAGACCATTGCACTGGCCAACAAGGAAACACTTGTTGTGGCTGGAGAACTGATTGGCAATCTGGCTACGCAGTATCATGCGCCCATTCTGCCAGTAGATAGTGAACACTCGGCAATATTCCAAAGTCTTGTGGGCGAGGATGTCAACCGCATCGACAAGATACTGCTGACAGCTTCTGGAGGCCCCTTCCGCAACTTTACCATTGAGCAGTTGGCACAGGTGACCAAGGCAGATGCACTCCGACATCCTACATGGGACATGGGAGCGAAGATTACTATCGACTCGGCATCGATGATGAACAAGGGTTTCGAAGTCATCGAAGCCAAGTGGCTCTTCGGTGTAAAAGCCTCGCAAATTCAGGTATTGGTACATCCGCAAAGCATTGTCCATTCGGCTGTGCAGTTTGATGACGGTGCGGTCAAAGCGCAACTCGGAGTGCCCGATATGCGACTGCCCATACAGTATGCGTTCTCTTATCCCAAACGTCTGACGCTCTCTGGTGAGCGCCTCGACCTGTTTAAGACCCGCAGCCTTGAATTCTTTGAGCCCGACTTGAAAAAATTCCGTTGCTTGGCACTGGCTTTCGAGGCCATTGAGAAGGGTGGAAACATGCCTTGTATCGTCAACGCAGCTAATGAAATTGTCAATCGCGGATTCCTTGAAGATAAGTGTGGATTCCTGCAGATGAGCGACATCATAGCCGAAACCATGCAGCGTTGCACCTACGATGCTTCGCCTACCTATGATACATATATTGCGACCGATGCCGAGGCAAGGCGCATAGCAACAGAACTCATGAATAAATAAAAATCGAATAGACACAAATAACGAATGGAAGTTTTTCTTATTAAACTGCTACAACTGATGTTGGCCATCTCTATCTTGGTGCTCTTGCACGAAGGTGGTCACTTCTTCTTCTCGAAACTTTTTGGAGTGAAAGTAGAGAAGTTCTATATGTTCTTCGACTGGAAATTCAGTCTTTTCAAATTTAAACCCAAAAACAGCGACACTGAATATGGTATCGGATGGATTCCCCTTGGCGGTTATTGCAAGATTGCCGGTATGATCGACGAGAGCTTCGATACCGACCAGATGAAGCAACCCGCACAGCCTTGGGAGTTCAGAAGCAAACCGGCATGGCAGCGATTGCTGATCATGATAGGCGGTGTGCTGGTCAACTTCCTCCTTGCGCTGTTTATCTACTCCATGATTCTCTTCTATTGGGGAGATACCTATGTGCCAGTGAAAGACATGACTGGCGGTATGAAGTTTAATAAAGAGGCTAAGGCTCTCGGTTTCCGCGATGGTGATATTCTCGTGGGAACAGAGAAGGGTGCCTTCAAAGATTTTAGTGCCGACCTGTATCGCGATATCGCTGCAGCACAACAGGTGGAGGTGATTCGTCAGGGAAAAACAGTGACGGTGAATCTGCCTGGTGACCTGAATCTCCTGAATATGATGAAGGCAGAACCCTCGTTCGTGCGTCCGCTCCTTCCTGCAGTGGCAGACTCTGTCGTGCCCAATATGCCTGCATCGCAAATTGGAATGAAGAAAGGCGACCGAATACTGGCGGTCAATGGACATGCAGTGGATTCATACAATGAGATTATCGACCAGTTGGATCGTCGCTCCGACCTGTTGGCAGATGCTAAATCGCCTGCCGATAGCCTCAAAGTGCGCACCATCCCTGTGGTATTTACCAATGGCGTAAAAACCGATACTGCCGTGGTGACGCTCACTGCCGATATGCGTTTGGGATTCACCGTACAGAGCGTAGCGGGTCTCTATAAGCCATATACACAGAAATATGGATTCTTTGAAAGCTTCCCTGCTGGTGTCAAATATGGCATGCATGTGCTTGGTTCCTATGTTGACGACCTGAAATATGTGTTTACTGCCGATGGCGCTAAGAGTCTCGGAGGATTCGGAGCCATTGGAAATCTCTTCCCCTCAACATGGGATTGGTATCTCTTCTGGAAGATGACCGCATTCCTGTCTATCATTCTGGCATTTATGAATATTCTGCCCATACCTATCCTCGATGGCGGATATGTGCTTTTCCTCATCTATGAGATCATCACACGTCGTAAACCATCGGAAAACTTCATGATACGTGCCAATTATGTGGGACTTGCCTTACTCATGCTCCTTATGATTGTGGCTAACCTCAACGATGTGTTGCGTTGGATTGGTATCATGTAGTAATCACAGGACAGAACAGCTATCAAATAACATAAGCGCTCATGCACGTATATATGAATAGGTACGTGCGTGAGCGCTTTGTCTTTAGTGGAACTTTCATCAGGTGGAATGCCACGATGCTTATGACATTCTCTAAAAATTTTAGTTTTCAGAAAATTTCGACCACACGACCACAGAAGTGTGTATCGCATTATCATACAGTGTTTTATGCTGTGGTCGAAACTGTTTCTATCGACCACCCATCAACCACCGCCAAAATTCGTCGAATTTCATATCTCAGTCCAAGATACGTATAGTTAGACATTTCCAAACCTTTGGTAAAGGTATTGCCTAACGTTTGTTAAGAGTGTTTTCTAACATTTGTCAAGATTGTTTCGAAACGATTGAAAAAGGTCTTTTCTGCGTTTGAAAAAGATATTATCTAACGTTTGATAAAGATATTGTCCAACGTTTGACAAAGGTATTGTCCAATATTTGACAAAGGTATTGTCCAATATTTGACAAAGGTATTGTCCAACGTTTGACAAAAGTATTGTCAAGGTTGTGAAAAACGATGATAAACAACATCTCTAACTTATATATCGATATGCAGGACTTGCTTTGCTTGGTCTGTGTTGATAATCGATGGCAATCCGGTGGTCGAAGGGTGGTCGATGATAATAGTTTCGACCACCACTTAAAGTTCTAAACTACTGCATGTTAGACTATAGAGGTGGTCGAGTGGTCGATTTTTACGACATCGCGTGCGCGCGAGTGCGCGTGCGCGATCCTTAAATATTATATATGGAACGAAGCATATTTTTTGCTGACCATCATTATTAGTGTGTGCTAAGTAAAAAAGGTGAGAGTGTGTCTGTTTATGACACACTCTCATGATGAATTATTATTTTTTTTTTTAGTTTATGACGCCGCTAACAATTCCGTTTTCTATCATAACGATGCTGCCAGATTCATAAGACCACATGGTACGTTGTGAGTTTTCTGTGACTGTAAGGGGTTTACCCTTTGCCAATATAACCTCGTTGGGGTTCATACCTTTTACTACTTGTCCATTGATAATGGCTTCCCAATGAGACAAATCAATATTTTCTCCAAGGATTTCTTTCATTGTTTGCTGCATAAACTGATTGCATAAAACAGAAAACTTATCAACATATTCCTTGTTCTGGGGTTTCTTCTCTAAATTCAACTTGTCTAATGATACGGTCTTGAATACAGCCATAACACCCTTTGGAATACATTTTATGTCTTTTACAAGAAATTCTATCTTCCCCTTGTTTACCCCAATGTTGAGTTGAAAGGTATAAGCCTTGTCTGAGTTTTCGCTTTCTTCAATGTTACAACCGACGCTTAATGATAGCTTTTTCGCATCACACTTCAGTGTATTCTCAATGATGTTGCTTGATTTCTCTATTGCCCAGAGTGCAGCGCTTCCGAAGGTCGCTTTCTCGTCATATTTGCATGGTTGAGAACCTTTGCAAATATAGCTGTTGCCTTCTTTAATCAAGGTGTAGCTCTCTTGTGCATGTGCAAAGGTAATAGACGTCATCATTAATGCTGTCAAAATCATGAATTTCATATCATCATCTCTTTATTGTTAAAGAAAATAATCTGCCTAACATCCATTATAGTAACAGATGTTCGGCAGACCATTAAGTTATTCTTTTTTTGTTAGAATACGATACCGACAGTGGCTGCAAGATTGTTCAATTTGCAACTGTATGACTCGTTTCCTGCATAATTGGTCAGACCACCACCATAAGTTACACCAACATAGAATTTACCCAACTCTACATTAACTCCAGCCTGCCAACCAAGGCTAAAGACCTTCACGTCATCAGCGTCTGATAAAATGTTTCCATTGAAAGTCAAACCTGCCAAAGGAGCAATCTTGATGCCCTCGGTAACTGGTAACTTGTATGTTACGTTCAAAGGAATAGTGGCTGTGAGGGCATTTAATTCATCAAATGCGTAAGTGGCACCAATACCAGTCTCTATGTATAGAGGCATGCTTTTAGAAACAGAGATACCTTTGGTCCATGACAACGAAGCTCCACTGACAGATCCAGAACCTTCGGCATCAGTACTGATTGAATTGTACGATGCACCAATACGGTTGTAACCACTGCCCTTTTTGTGAGAATAAGTCATGGTGTTTGAGGTAATGAGCTGGGCTGAAGCGCCGAGGCTCATGATTGAGGCGATAGCCAGAACTAATAATTTTTTCATTGTCTTTAAAATTTAAAATTAATATTGAAATTTACTTGTTTGTGTTTCGTTGTACAGCCTTGTTCTGCTTGTTGTCAACAGATATGGCACGTATGCGAGCACCATCCTGCAATGGAGTAATCCACTTAGAGTCGTCAGCGCCAAGTTGTCCTTCGCCATAGTTGTGGAATTTCACATACTTGGCAGGATAACCACGTACGGTAACATCCAGTCCTTTAGCTTTTTCGTTGTTAATAACATAGAAAGTAGCACCAAGAATAATGTCTGCACCAGCAAGTTTTGTGGCTTTAAATGCTGCGTTAGCCTTGGCATTTTCAAGCATGTCAACACTGATGTCGGAAAGAGGAACACCAGGGAAAATGTTGAAAGACCATTCTTGGCAATCTTTGTTGAGCATTTGAAGTTCGGCTACCATAGGACGAACAAAAAACTCAGACATACCCTCTTGAATACGTGTCTGTGCATGCTCAAATTTAGCCTGTGCAAACATTGAGGATGCACAGCTAACTAGTAATAAAAGTGTAAACGCAATCTTTTTCATACGTGTTTAACTGGCCAACTGACTCCCAAGTATCGGCAATAATACATTGTTACATGAAAAAGTTATTGACTATAAACAAAAAGCGTAGGAGTCTGATCTTGTCACTCGTCCTACGTCTTGAGGCTTCTCGCATTGCCCATTCAGTCAAGAACGAGCAACGTCAGAAACCCACGCCGATTGTTGATATAACAATCCCATTATACCATACACGTACATTATTATAAAGTAACAACGTACAGCATGATATCAGGGCATTATAAAAACATCCCATGAGCATCTATCGTTGCTTCGTCACGTGACTGAATCATTTTGAAACTTTGCGAGAATTTCAAGACGTCAAGCTACAAAGCGCATGATAAACGCTTCCCATAAATAGTGGCTCTCATTACCTCTGTGGTTTATATCCCTTAGCCTATGCGGAACCTCATACACACTAAAAAAATCTGTGAGCGCATCATGTCGGCGTGGATTCTGCAGTCCAAGTAACAATTCAGCGATAAGTCTCTACTCATCATGTTATAGGAAACTGCATGTTTCATGAAAACCGCTTCAAAATTAAATATTATTTATGAAACGACCAAATGAATTTGAAGTTTTTAACAAAAAAACGGTAACAAATGGCGTGTTTATGCATGTTATATATGTTTTTATGAAGTAAAAATATTGCTTTGTACTGAGGCATATTACTAATAAATAACCATACGCTTGCTGCGCGTTTACAGTGTATGGTTAGTACTCATGAATGTAACTACTCAGCCCCCCACAGCATAAGATAGTCAACTGAACTCGTTAATAATTCATAAACTTGATTTTGTTCCAAAACAAAATCATTGTTAAAGCGGTTTGTATGTATGGTCTTATGTATGTGTAGCCTACATTTGTCAAATTTTAGATCTATTAGGATGCCTGTGGGTGCGGCATACTTGCGCAGCCAAATTATGTCTTCAAGCAGACAGTCGTCAACGAGAGCCTATTTTGCGTTTCGGGCAAACGCAAAACTTCCGTTAATGGATGTGAAACCGCATTTGGTCATTTCACAAGAAATGCCTATCATTGCAGATGAATGGCAAGACCGTGTACAGACATAGACGAAATTTTACGCTCGATTAATCAGCGTCTGCGTAAGCTTGAGAAGTCCGACTCCGAGAAGACTGAGGAGATTGGACGTCTCAACCGTGTCATATGCCAAAAGGACAAGAAGATACACAATCTGAAGGTGGAGCTTGCTTCGTCCAAGTCAGATCTTGCCGATGCCAAGACCCGCATCAAGGAACTTGAGGGCGAGGAACCTGACGAAGAGGACGATTCTTTGCCGAATGTTAAATAATCATAAATATAATAATCTTCAAACTTAAACACTCTGACTATCAAAAGAAAAGTCGTAACTTTGCAGTCCGATTATTGGGGAGAGACTTAGAATCCCCGTGAACCGTGTGTAAATAGCAGTGCCTTTGGCCGGGCAAAGCGGTTTGTGAATCACGATTCAGCACAAGACGTTAGACTGCTGCAGGGAGTTAGACCTCTGCCGTGGTATTTGTCTGTGCATAAGAGAAAAGAGAATTAAATGTTTTTTAGTAGTTAAATTAAAAAGTAAAATGAACACTTTGAGTTACAAGACTATTTCCGCTAACAAGGAAACAGCTAAGAAGGAGTGGGTGGTTATTGATGCCACAGACCAGGTTGTTGGTCGCCTCGCTTCTAAAGTAGCTAAGCTCATCCGCGGAAAGTACAAGCCCAACTACACACCACACGTAGATTGTGGCGACAACGTTATCATCATCAATGCCGCTAAGGTGGTTTTCACCGGCAAAAAGGAAACCGACAAGGTTTACACCCGCTACACTGGTTATCCCGGTGGACAGCGCTTCACCTCTCCCGCCATGTTGCGCAAGCAGCCATTCGGCGTTGAGCGTATCTTGAAGCACGCTGTCAAAGGTATGCTTCCCAAAGGCCCACTCGGCCGTAGCTTGCTCGACAACCTCTACATCTATGAAGGAACTGAGCACAACCACGAGGCACAGAAGCCCAAAGCAATTGATATTAACCAGTATAAATAATAAGATAGAAGATGGAAATGATTAATGCAATCGGTCGTCGTAAGAGCTCTGTAGCTCGCGTTTACCTGAGCGAAGGCACAGGCAAAATCACGATCAACAAGAAAGATATCAGTGTATATTTCCCTTCAGCTATCCTGCAGTACGTGGTTAAGCAGCCGCTGAACCTGCTCGAAGTGGCTGAGAAATATGACATCAAGGCAAACCTCGACGGTGGTGGTTTCACTGGTCAGAGCCAGGCTCTCCGCCTCGCTATTGCCCGTGCACTCGTTAAGGTTAATGCAGAAGACAAGAAGGCTCTTAAGGTACAAGGCTACCTGACCCGCGATTCACGTGAGGTTGAACGTAAGAAGCCAGGTCAGCCCAAGGCACGTCGTCGCTTCCAGTTCAGTAAGCGTTAATATCTACTGGACACGTTTAGTATCTAAACTGGTAGGACTCCATCATAGGATTACCTGCCGGCTGGTTCTAACAACAAGAATTAAAAAGAAAGTAAACAACAATTTTAAAGCATTAAGACAATGTCAAGAACTAATTTTGATACATTGCTTCAGGCCGGATGTCACTTCGGTCACATGAAGCGCAAATGGAATCCCGCTATGTCTCAGTACATCTACACAGAGCGTAACGGTATTCATATCATTGACCTCCACAAGACTGCAGCTAAAATTGACGAGGCTGCTGAAGCATTGAAGCAGATTGCCAAGAGCGGCAAGAAAGTACTGTTCGTCGCTACTAAAAAACAAACTAAGGAAATCATCGCCGAGAAGGCTTCGAGCGTGAATATGCCTTATGTTATTGAGCGCTGGCCGGGTGGTATGCTTACCAACTTCCCGACTATCCGCAAGGCCGTAAAGAAAATGGCGAACATCGACAAGCTCATGCAGGATGGTACTTACAGCAACCTCTCAAAGCGTGAGTTGCTGCAGATTACCCGTCAGCGCGCCAAGTTGGAGAAGAACCTCGGTTCTATCGCTGACCTGACTCGTCTGCCTTCTGCACTCTTCGTTGTTGACGTGCTGAAAGAGCAGATTGCCGTTCGCGAGGCTAACCGTCTGGGTATCCCCGTATTCGGTATCGTTGACACCAACTCTAACCCCAACAACATCGACTTCGTAATTCCTGCCAATGATGACGCTAAGGACAGCGTAGAGGTTATCCTCAATGCTTGCTGCCAGGCTATCAACGAAGGTCTCGAAGAGCGCAAGGTAGAGAAAGCCGACGAGAAAGCTGCAGACGCACAGGCTGAGGCTGATGCTGACGAGGCAAAAGCTAAGCGTGCTGCACGCAAGCCTCGCAAGGCTGCTGAAGCTCCCGCAGAGGAAGCTCCTAAGGCAAAAGAGGATACTCCTGCTGCAGAGTAATTAAAGGTTTAATCATCAATTCTAAAAAAGCAAAAAGATTATGGCTATTTCAATTGAAGATATCAAGAAGCTCCGCACTATGACTGGTGCTGGTCTGGCTGACGTTAAGAAAGCGCTGACCGAGGCTGAAGGCGATTTCGAGAAAGCTAAGGAACTGCTCCGTGAGCGTGGTTTGGCTATCGCTGCAAAGCGTAGCGACCGCGAAACTTCAAACGGTTGTGTTCTTGCAAAGGTTGCTGATGGCTTCGCTGCTATCATCGCCCTGAAGTGCGAAACTGACTTCGTTGCCAACGGTGCTGACTTCATCGCCCTCACTCAGAGCATCCTCGATGCTGCTGTAGCTGCTAAGGCTAAGGACATCGAAGCTGTGAAGGAGCTGACTCTCGCTGATGGTCAGAAGATTCAGGACGCTGTTACTCAGCGTTCAGGTATCACCGGTGAGAAGATGGAACTCGACGGTTACAATGTTCTCGAAGGTGAGAATATCGAGGTTTACGACCACATGGGCAAGCATACTCTTGCTACTATGGTACAAACCAACAAACCCGTTGCAGAGATTGGCCACAAGCTCGCTATGCAGGTTGCTGCCATGAAGCCTGTAGCACTCGATGCTTCAAAGGTTTCTCAGGCTGTTCTCGACGAGGAGTACAAGACTGCTGTTGAGAAGACCAAGCTTGAGCAGGTTGAGAAGTATGTTGAGAACATGCTGAAGAAGGCCGGTATCAATCCCGCTCACGTTGACTCAGACGAACACATCGAGAGCAACATGAAAAAGGGTTGGATTACTGAGGAGCAGGCTAAAGAGGCTCGCGAAATCAAGGTAAAGGCTGCTGCTGAGAAGGCTGCTTCACTCAATGAGAACATGATTGACAACATCGCTAAGGGTCGCGTACAGAAGTTCTTGAAAGAGAACTGTCTCGTTGACCAGGAGTTCCAGTTCGGTGATGGCGACAAAGCTTCAGTTTCACAGTGGCTCGCTAAGCAGGACAAGGATCTCAAGATCGTTGACTTCAAGCGCTTCACCCTTTCTGCTGAGTAATCCGTAGATAGGCATTAAGCACAATCCGATATTATTGGAGGAGCATCCCATAAGGGTGCTCCTTTTTTTGGTTATTATTAATCAACTTGAGTAGCATGCTGGAAATGTACAGTGGATATCACATGACGGATTGTGCTTTATACATGTTTCCCTGCTATCGATAGGGTTTTTCCTATTATTGTTTATGAATTTCCCCTTGACTCTATTGTCATCTTTTCCGTATCTTTGCACCATCAGAAGTCAAACGATACGAGTTTGCGCTCACGTGCTGGCTCTGGAAGAGATAATAAACATGGTATAACCCAAACATCGAAGAGTTATGAAAAGAATGGTATTCGCAATGGCAACAATCCTGATGTTTGCCGTTTCTGCAAAAGCACAACGCCTCGAACATGCGAAGGATGAGGCCAGTTATATCACCCGAATAATGACAGCCGAACTCGGATTGACCCGTGTTCAGAGTCAAGAACTGTTGCGCATCAACCTTGTTTATCTGGATGGTATTAGCAGTTACCGTGACATAGAGGGTAGAGGATGTAAGAGTAGAGACAAAAAGATTAAGTCGTTGCTCAACAAACGTCAATGGCATCAATATAAAAACACCTATTATTTCTACCGTCCCATCTCTTGGCGTGACCATGCTTATGTGCACCATATCTATGCTAAGTATCCTGAGAACAAAAAAATAAATACTGTAAGCATCAGGTAGATCGCAATTGTCGACAGCATGGCAATAACAGTCCCGAAGCTATTCGTCAGCGTCAGAAGATGTGCCGCCATGTGATGAATGGCGCAAGATAAAACCTCACATACATACAATCTTCAATAGAAAACATTTCTGGTCTTAATGACTGGAAAGTATCAGGATAAAATAAAATTAGTAGCTGTAAGAATGTAATAAGACCTCGGCATCCTATAAAGGGTGTCGAGGTCTTCACGTTATCTGATGACAGTTTAGTTTGTGTCTGTGTGTTATAGACTGTCCAGTCTTAATGATTCATTAGGGCCTTTATTTGCGATGCATATACCAGTCTTGTGAATTATGACCGTCGCTTGTTGCCCACGATTTGAAGTTGGGAAACTCTTCATCAATCTTTTTGCCTTCTGTGGCAGACACAAAGATTTTGCTGTGCTTGGGATCTGCGATGGACGGAAGGGGAATTTCGAGTGCAAAAGGATGATGTCCGCCTTTGTCACTCTTTGTCACTCTTTGATCTGAAATTTAGCTTTATTTAACTTGTCTATAGACTCTTTTACATGAATTCTGCACAAAGAACAGCTAAACGCTTTTGAAGAGCGATGAGTGATCAATCAATAAGATAATGTTTCTTTTGCCGATAATAAATCCTAATTGGTTGTCTGACTATCTGTAAGTATCATTTACCGCAGATTGTTGCTTCGGCTCGCCTTGATAATGCTGTTTGTAATACTACCGAAAGGATGATGAGCAGTACGCCAAACCAGAATGCGCCATTGAGTTCTTGTCCTTCGTCGAAGAGCATCATGGCGAGTACGATGCTATAAAGCGGTTCGAGGTTATAGCTCAGATTGACGGTGAATGCTGATATGGTGCGTAGTGCTTGTAGCTGTGTGAGGAACGGACCGATGGTAAACACCGATGCAAACATCAATATCATGGCCCAGTCGATACCCGTAGGCAATAGTGTTGCGGTGGGGTATAGGTGGAGATATATTGGCAAGATGACTGTCAGAGCACCCCATCCTGCCAGCAATTCGTAGAGTAGCATGGTGCTGCTTGAGCGTCCGGTTTGCTGTTGTACACGTTTGCTGGTAATGGAGAATAAGGTGTAGAACAGCGATGAGAATGTACCGATGATGATACCTGTGCGATGTCTGGTATCCAGACCGAAGATGAGTAGGATGCCTGCCAGAGTGAGAAGACTGAGTGCCAGTTCATGCCACGACATGCGTCGGTGTCCGATGAGCGGTTCGATGATGGCAGTAAAGAATCCGTTGAGTGCGATACAGACCACAGCGATACTTACGTTTGATGCTTTGATACTGGCGTAGAACAATACCCAGTGAATAGCCAGCAGTATGCCACATCCAGCAATACGTGCAAGTTGGTGGCGTTCGGGTATGCTGACGCGGTGGTTCATGCGCATTACAATCCATAGTACGATGGCTGCAATAAGCATTCTATACCAAACTAAAGGAATCTCTGTTAGTGCGATGATACGCCCGAAGATACCGGTAGCTCCCGCCAACAGTATGCCGATGTGTAGTCTCAGATAGTTGTGTGGGTTGTTTTCTTGTGTCATATTAAGGCGTTTTTTGGATTTGCTGTAAGTTTGTTATTCCTTCTTTGTCGTCTTTACAGGTTTCTTATCGCTCATATATCTCTTATAGAGCGTATCTCCGCTTCCTTATCACCCATACGTGAGAACTGATAGTTGGTCATACTCGTACGCATCTGGTGGTTTCGGTGCATGTTGGATATCATTGGGGTTTGTTTTGCAAAATTATACCTTATAATTGTAATGACCAAACATTTATTTGGAAATCTGCAAGACTAAGCGTGTTGCTGTTTTGTCTGACAGTTTGATACTATTCTCTATGACGACAATTTTTTTTCGGTTGTTGACAGAAAAAGGATAGATGCAGGATGGAAAATACAAAGAAAACATGGACTGCTCCATCACCGGAGCAGTCCATGTTGAATCAAAAGTAATGAATTATTTGAAAATCAGTTGTGCAAATTGATAGATGCTTTCGCGCCATACAGGCCAAGTGTGACCGCCTGGGTACTCGTAGTAGTCGTATTTCAAACCCATTTCGTCAAAGCGTGCACGCATGGCTTTGCAGTTTTCATAGGCGATGTCTTCTTCTCCGCCCATTGACAGCCAAAGTTTCTTGAGGTTCTTATTGTAGATGGCAACCTTTTCTTTCAGCGTTTTGTAACATGCCTCCGTATCAATAAACGATGCCCAAGGTACTCGTTCTTTAAACCATCCCGAACTGAATACACCGGCATAGCTCACCAGGTCAGGACTTGACACCAAGGCGTTGAGTGTATGTATTCCGCCCATTGACAGTCCAGCTAAGGCACGATACTTCATGCCTTTCTTCACTCGGAAGTTCTTCTCTACGAAAGGAATCCCCTCTTGTGTCCATTCGGCAGTAAAGTCGCTGGTGTTGCCATCCATCATCACTACAACCATTGGCACAGCCTTGCCATCGGCAATCAAGTTGTCGAGAATGATGTCTGTCAGTCCTTGGTTGCTCCATCCGCGTTCGTCCTCACCGCCACCATGTTGCAGATAGAGCACGGGAAAGGTGGCTTTGGGATTGGTATCGTAGGCTGCAGGAGTATAGATATACATGGTTTTCCATTTGTTGTCAACCTTTGAGAAGTATCGTTTGCGGTGTACGTCGCCACGAGCAACATCACGTTGGGCAAAGCGTGGAGCTTTGATGTCATCATAGGGAATCTCTACACCGCTGGTCATCATCGAACAGCCATAGAACGATTCACTCTGCGGATCTGCCACACGTACTCCGTCTATTACGAGGAAATAGTAGTGGAAACCTTCGCTCTGCGGATCGGTCACACAAGTCCATATGCCATCACGGTCTTTATACATATCATATTTTCGTCCAAGGTCTATCTGCACATGTTTGGCAGTAGGAGCCTTGACGCGGAATACCACACGATGGTCGGCCAATACCTTAGGATAATGTTGTCCGCGGATATTCCACAGCGAAGGCTGTCCTTCTTGGTTAGCGAGTGCTTGCTTGGCTTTGGCCTCTTGTTGGAAGAACGTCACCATTTCGTTGAAGGTATTTTCGTTGAATGTCACAGGACCATGTTCGCCACCTTCCACGGTGATGAACTTTTCCAACCGTCCGTTCTTCTTCAGTGCCGCAGCAAAACGCTCGCTCTGACAGTAAGGCACTACGCTGTCGGAATTGCCATGTATGACGAGGAAACGAGGGATGTCTGGTGTGACGTAGCTGTAAGGACTGATGAGTGAAATCATGTCAGGCATATCGGCAGGCGCACCACCTATCAGTGCGGCTTCTGGTGATTTGGCATCTTTTACAGTCTCGCAGCGTTCCATAGTTGCCATATCGACTGGTCCAAACCAATCCACTACAGCATCCACTTCACTGGAATAGTCTGTATAATGCCCTACATTGCCTTCGATATCTACCGTGGTCTTACCTACGGTGTGTGTCTTCATGTGGTTGGTCACACCAGCCAGCGATGACAGATGACCACCAGAAGAATATCCTGTGATGCCGATGAACGAGGTGTCGAGATGATAGTCCTCGGCATGGGCACGAATATAGCGGATGGCGGCTTTCACATCGTTGATCTGTGCAGGGAATTTTGCGTCACCGCTACTACGATGGTTGATGCTTACTACGGCAAAGCCGGCATCCACCAGAGGTTTGCCGATTGATAGATAGCCCATGGCCTTCATGTTGTTGGCAAACCATGCGCTACCATATATTACCATCACCACTTTATACTTCTCATGACCTGTAGCAGGTAGATAGATGTCCAGTCGGTGAGCTTCCAAACTATCGCCTGCATAGTTCAAATCCTTGTACTGCGGATTGGTTTCGGGCATTTTGAATCCGCCTGGTGCGCTCTGTGGCTGTGCCATCATCACGATGGCACAGCAGAGCATAAGTAATGATAAGATAGATTTTTTCATTATAGTATTTTTGACTATATGCTTTATTTGAAGAGCAGCGGTGCCATAGTGTGCAGGGCACGGCGCCATGACAGAAACTCGTGGGCTGTGCCCTCAGAGATATGTCCCACAGCGTTGAAACCAGCTTCTTTCAAGCGAGCTGTTGAAGCGTTGATGGCTTCGGGACGCTCTTTGCTACCACAGCTTTGGAAGATCAGTTTCACCTCGCCCTTATCTTTCAGATCGGCAGGTTCGTACTGTCCACCGCTCAGCAGTCCCCAGTATGCAAACACCTCTGGGCGGCGCATGGTGATGAGTTTGGTTTCAAAACCACCCATTGACAATCCTGCCATTGCACGATTGTTGCGGTCAGCCTTGGTCTGGAAATTGGCATCAATATAAGGAATGAGCTCATCCACCAATACGGTTTCAAACTCCTTGGCATCAAACTTATTGATATGTCCGAAGCGCACATCGTTGGTCATGCCGTAGGTCATCACAATGATAAACGGTTTGCACTTACCTTCTGCAATCAGGTTGTCCATTATCAGGTTGGCATGACCTTGGTTGCTCCAAGCTGTTTCGTCCTCGCCCCATCCGTGTTGCAGATAGAGCACAGGGAAGCGTTCTTTCTTGTTTTTGCCATACGTCGGTGGAGTATAGACAAAAGCGCGACGCACGGTGTTGGTGCTTTTTGAGGGGAACAATACCTGTTGTACATGACCATGAGCCACATTCATGCGGTTCTCATAGAATGCTTGATCGTGGGCAGGAATCTCAATACCACTCTCCCAACGGCATGAACCATAGTAGTTGTTGGCACCTGGGTCGTTTACCACAGCACCATCAATGGTCAGGTGATAATAGTGGAAACCTTCATCCATAGGACCTTCTGTAGTTCCAGTCCATACGCCGTCCTTGTCTTTGCGCAGTACTGTACCGCCACGACCACCTAATCCGAGACTTACAATAACAGATTTGGCATCTGGAGCGACAATGCGGAAACGGGCATAACCCTCAGAGTTGACCATAGGATACTGTTGTCCAGGCTGGTTCTTTGAACTGGGTACAAAGTCTTCCTTAGGCTGATGTTGGTCGAGTGCAACATTGAAGTCCTTTACTACGCTATATACCTTCTTGGCTTTGTAGTTTGCATCAAAGAGCAACGGATGGTTATTCACGCCAAGCCAGGAGTCGCGGTCAGAAAGATTCCAAAATGTTACGTTGTCAATCACGTCCTTATGTTTGCGCAATACGCGGAACACACGTGCATACTGGTCTTCCTGCAGTGCAGCAATATATGCGGGCTGTGCTACGGCTTGACCACGTGAGAACTGCAACTGTCCACCCATTTCCTCATTGGTACGGATGTCGAGTTCGGTGATGTGTATATGTTTTACCAACTGAGAATATTTGGTCAGTGCAGCATCAACATCCTTTTCCGATGGTCCATAGATGTTGTAGTGCCCCTGCATACCAATACCAGTGATAGGTACACCGGCATCCTGCATCTTCTTCACCATATTGTATATTCGCTCGCACTTCTTGGGGTCTGCAGCGTTGTAGTCGTTATAGAACAGCAGAGCGTTGGGGTCTGCCTCATGGGCATATTCAAAAGCTTTGGCAATAAATTCATCGCCACAAAGTTTGAACAGACGACTTTGGCGATAGGGAGAAGGCTCCTGTCCAGGACGGAAGCGCATCATGTTGTTGTCGTTCATGGCTTCGTTGACCACATCCCATGCATATACAATGTCCTTATATCTGTTGACCACTGTATGGATATGTTCGCGCAAGCGTTGGTAGAACACCTCTTTTTTCACTTCCTTACCTTTTTTATCGGTAAACATCCAGTCGGAGAACTGGCTGTGCCAAACCAGACAATGTCCGCGCAGTTTGATACCATTCTGTCGGCAGAAGTTGGCAATACTGTCTGCAGCCCCCCAGTTCCATACACCTTCTTTCGGGTGTACCGATACAGGTTTCATATCATTCTCGGCAGTCACACTGTTAAATTCTCGCTTGATCAGTGCGATTTGTTCAGGCTGTGCAATATTGTGCTTATTGACAGCCACACCAATAGTGAAATAGTCTTTGTAGGCATCTTTCAAACCCTGTGCCTGAGCGGTTGTTGCGCTGATTGCAGCAAGAGCAACCCATACAATCTTTTGTTTGATCTTCATGTCTTTAGTTTAATTGTTTTAGGATGATGCAAAGATACATATAATATATATAGTAATGGTCATGCGGTGTAACACATTCTTTTTCGGTTCTTTCATTTCTGCTGGTTGAGATAATAGATAAAGATGTTGAAATGGTGTGTGGGATGGAATCGGAAGCAAGTGTAGATGTCCTGATATTGATTATTCTTGAATAAGAAGGCAAAAACAACGAGTCCACGAAAACATGGTTTCCGTGGACTCGTTTCGTATGATAGCGTGAGTGCTTTCTGCTTGAAGTTTAGTTTTTCTTTGTCAGCACATAGTGTTTAGCCATTTCTCCTTCAGGCTCGTTGCCGAGCGAATCGGTCATGATGAGGCTATTGTCATCCTTAACCTTGTAGTAAGAGGCCTCACCACTTGATGGGCGGATAATCTCAATCACATGATTTGCTGATACCTTGAAGATGCCACTTGCCTCGTCGTGTCCATCCTTGCGGTCGATGTAGTCGGCAGCATACTGGTAAGTGCTATCGCTGTTGAGTGTCAAGACTGTCTTGATTCCTGGGCAATCTGCTGCGGGGAGTGTTCCCTCATAGGTGCCCGCAATCGATTCGATAGCAATGCCATCAGCCTGCAGCGAATCACTCTCTACACAGCTGAGGCTATCTGTATCAGTTTTCTGACCTGTTGTCTTGTTGCCATTGCATGAAACCACAAACATTGCAGCAATAACGGCTACTGCTAAAATAATTGTCTTTTTCATATTTTATACATTTTGATAAAAAGTCAAGGGTAATCCACACTTTTCCTGATGAAGTTCCCGTTTCATCATCTAATGAGTGGGATAGTTGTATGTGGAAGTTTATGTGGAGTAGGAGGGTGTTGCACCTGTTTTGTTATTCATCCCAATAGCGAATCTTGCGTGTCTGCACCACGTTGGTAGATTGGCTTTGTGCATCTTTCTCCCAATACACGATGTTGAGTTGGTTGCGTGTCCAGTTGCCGTCATCGTCGTGGGCGGTATATTCATTGCGCATATTGACCGACATCAGACACTCCTTCTGTTCATTATAAACCTTTTGACTCTCGTTGAGTATTTCGTTCTTTTCGTTGTAGATATACTCATTGACATAGGTGATGGCAGCTTTCTCGTTGGTCAGTGTGCGGCGCACCAGTCTGTTTCTGTCATCATACTCATAACTGATGCTGCTTGTGCCGTTGCGTTCCAGCATCTTCGCCTTTGTCAGATAACCATATTCATTATATATACGCTCCATGATGTCAGGATTCTCCATCTTGCCGTCTCGTGCGAAACGCTCCATGGCATTCTCCGACACCGGATTGGTGGTCATCACCTCTTGCACATTGCCTTTCAGTCCCAACAGTACCGCATCTTTATAAAAAGGAGTAGTAGGTTGGAAGAAGATATTGATATCCGAGGCCCCATCGTTGTTTTTAGTGATAGATACTTTCACATTGCCATAGTCGTTGAAGAAATAGTATGATCCGTTTCGTGTGGTATAGTTGCCATAGTCTTGCGACAGTTTGCGGAGGAAATAAGCCGTATTGCGGTTCATCATCTCTTTGGTACGATAGGGTCCCACGGTGAAATACATCGATTCAACCCGTTTGGTGTCTTTATCGGCACTAACCATCAGTTTGGCACGTATGCCATAGAAGTTTCCCCGGAAATAATAGTCTTCGCCATCTCCCGAATCTCCCCATGGTGTGAAGTTTTTCTCTTGTATGCGTACAAGGAACGAATCGACCGCTCCCTCGATGGGCACACCCATAAAGTCGAGGCAGCGCACATCTGTAGTCTGTGCCTTTCCGCTGGCAAGTGATAGCCAGACCATTAGTGTTATGATGTAGTATCTAACCATTTTCCGTGCAAAGATAGTGCAAACCGAGAGAAGTACAAAGAAAAAACACTTTTTTCTTTGTACTTCCGAGGTGTAGCCTATCTAAGCAATGAGATTGCAGAGATACGATTAAGTGAGCGAAAAGCAAAAGAAAAAGCATTTTTTCTTCTGCTTTGTCGAACGTGAGTATCTTGGGGCTGCAAGTCCAAAGATAGTGCAAACCGAGAGAAGTACAAAGAAAAAACACTTTTTTCTTTGTACTTCCGAGGTGTAGCCTATCGAAGAGGCATTGCCTCAAAGATAGTGCAAACCGAATGCAGAATAGCAAGCTTGCTTAAATATTATGCTTAAAAAAAACATAATAACCCAATTGTTTTGCTATGTTTATTTGGATGTATGTGTCAAAAAGTGTATCTTTGTGATGATTTTATGTGTCAGAAAGTGTAAGATATTACCATTGTTATGTGTCTAAAAGTGTAAATCTATGAAAAGAAAGATATATACTCAGCTTGTAGATTGGAAGAACCAAGAGCGTCGTAAGCCATTGGTATTAAATGGAGTAAGACAATGTGGGAAAACCTATATTCTAAAAGAATCCTTTTGCAGTCTTGATGCTCAGGTATTTCTTGAAAGGTTTGGTATAATAGCCATAGTATTCCTGTTGCCCTCATCTTTCGCGTGATGTTCACGCGCGTATGCGCATGCGCGATGTGTTGTTTTTTCGACCACCGACCACCCGTGACGGTTATGTTTCTGAGTAGTAAAGACTTATATGGTGTTCAATGTTGTGGAATCGACCACCCTTCGACCACCGATCGACCACCAACTATATTTTTCTTTCCCTGGTAGTCTGACGTGTTTGAATCGATTGCCTATCGTTGGAAACTACATTTACCCAACGTTTGACACAACTCTTTCGCAATGTTTGAAATAACTTTTACCCAACGTTTGATATAACTCTTTTCAACGTTTGACACAACCATTATCCAACGTTTGACAATACTATTATCCAACGTTTGACACAACCATTATCCAACGTTAGACAAAACTTTTGTCAGGCGTTTGAAAAACTCTGAAAAAACAAGTGTAGCATTTACATTGATACCAGTTCGTGTGGAAACTATCGTTAGGGCTATCCAAAAACAAGAGAATAGCGATTCCTATATACCTACGAATAGATTGTGTCGTAGTTATTTTTCGTGCGTGAATAATGCATATGAAATCCACCCATATCTATATGTCAACCCACACGAAGAAGTGTATGGATGAACATATAGTTATGGGTGGCACGATATTCAACGAACCGATATTACATCGTTGCTCCGAATCTGGCGCTTGGCAGTGGAGCTGTGAAGTAGTAGTTCTGATCGTTGTTGTTATCCAAGAAAACTACCTTTTTCATGCCAAAGAAAGGAATGCCGTTGGGGAAAAGGCGAGCAAAATCGGTAACACCGCCAGAGCGTGCAGGACTTTCGGCTTTCACGTCGAAGTTCCATGTCTTGTCGAAGGCGAGTGGAGCACCTTTTTCCACATCATCTGATTCGCAATTGATATTCATGTTACTGCTTTGTTTGAAATTTTTGAATAGTGGGTCGAGTTGTCC
This sequence comes from Prevotella sp. P5-50, assembly GCF_002251295.1. Taxonomy (GTDB): domain Bacteria; phylum Bacteroidota; class Bacteroidia; order Bacteroidales; family Bacteroidaceae; genus Prevotella. The sequence continues at coordinate 109,674 of NZ_NPJA01000022.1, read as the reverse complement.
GGCAACGCCGCTCTTGATGTCGGTATCAAACCAAATGCCGAGTGAAGCCCCTTTCTCCATTTGTTTCACACCCGTTTCTGTTGAGGCGAAATAATAGTTGGGAGTGAGTCGGCTGTGCTCCATATCTGCACCGTCCTGCTTAGGTTGTTTCAGTCCGAAGCGTGAATCGTAGATTAAATTGTTGACGAAAATGGGCTTTGCAGCCTTCTCGACCCATACCGAACCGCCTTTTTTGTTTTTGGCGCGACGCCATCCACAATCTACAACCGTATTGTTATATACGGTCATTTCGGTGAGAGGAATCACCTCGCTGTTACCCGCATTTGAGAGTTTGAAAGCATTGGTGCAGGCATTGTAGATGATATTGTTAGCCACATCAAATTTGCATCCAGCCTTCACGTTGATAGCTTCGCCACCATCGGTCTTGTTTCCGCAATCAGCAAAGATGCTGTTGACAATGACGGCATTGCCGCCAGTAAAGTAGGTTAGGTCGTTGTAGGCATCGTGGAAGAAACTGTTTGCAATCACAAACTTACCGTTTACATTGCAAAAATGGAAGGCAGGCACACCGCCATCGATAGTAGTTTTGAAGAGTTTTCTTTGAAACGAGATGGAGTTTTCTGTAGGTGTTGCTCCTGCGTAGGCTATCTCTACATGGTTGAGCACCACTTCTTCCGAATTGTATCCGCAGATGATACCACCCCATGCCTCAGGTTTCTTGTCGTCTGAAGTAAACACAACGGGCTTCTCGGCAGTACCCATACAGTAGAGGTTGCCCAATACCACGATTTCGATGGGCACTTGCACTTCAGCCTTGCAAGTGACAGTCACACCCGGTTCGATGTAGAGCGAAGTGCCTTCCGGAATTTCTATGCTCTCGGTCAGCGTAGTGTCTTTGGTCCATACCAGCGACCCTATGGGGTATTCGGCAAACGATGTTTTGATGGCATCGGTAGAACCTTGGTTATTGTTATCCTGATTGTTGTTGTTTACGTAATCGTATGGATTGATATTGTCGTTCTCGCATGCTGTTGAGAACACTGTCGTTGCCATGATCAACATGCAGGCGAAAGTATTTATCTGTTTCATATTTGTTCTTGTTTTTTATAGTTTATATCTTACTCCCAAAAGGAATGTTCTGCCGTATTTATACGTACCTACGATGGTCTTATCACTCTGCTGTCCCTCATATTCAAGGTTGGCAGGGTTCACCGTCTTGAGGTATCTCTCTCGTTTGGCATCGAGCAGATTGTTGGCTTTGAAGAAGATAGAGAATCCGTTCTTGAATTGTTTTTCGGCGCTAAGATCGAGTCCAAACATGGCTTTGTCCCATTGGTCGGCATCTTTGAAAGGTGATACCAATGCCAGTTTGGTGCCAGTGAACGAAGCCGCGAGTTGTCCATTCCATCCGTGTTCGGTATCCTTATACAGCAGAGAGAGGTTGGCGGTGTGTGGAGCCTGATTTACCAGAGGTCGGGTCTGGGTCACTCCCGTCTTATATTCCGCGCTGCCTTCTTGATATTCACGCTTTGATGTGGTGATTCTCGAATAGGTATAGGTGTAGTTTGCCTTTATACCAAAGTGGCGGATATACTTGATGACGTCGATTTCGAAACCCATGTTTTTGGCATTTCCCAAATTGTCGGGCATATAGTAGGCATCGGTTCCCGCACCAATCTTACCGTCGGAAGTGACAAACACCTGTTCGATAGGATCCTTCAGGTATTTATAGAATACGCCAGCCAGTATCTGCTCATTCTTTGACGGAAACCACTCCCATCGCAAGTCGATATTATCGATGCGTGCTCGCTTCAGATTAGGATTACCCTTCTCCTGATATTCCTCGCCCTGAATCTGATAAGGCACAATCTCGTAGAATCCAGGTCGGTTGATGGAACGATAGTAGGATAGACGCACATTCATCTTTTGTGTAGGTGTCCACTTGATATTGGCAGAGGGCAGATAGTCCCAGTAGCTCTGTTCTCCCACCTGTCCCATGTTGCGGAAGTGTTGCAGCATGGTGTATATCTGGTTGGTGTGTTCTGCGCGGAAACCAACATTCACCTCGCCCAATTGACTCTTCATGGTCACCATGGCATAGGCTCCACCGATGTGTTCCTTAGAGTCGTAGTTGAGTTGTGAGGCTTGCGAGTATGGAGTTCTGCATGTCCATTCGATATGGCCAAACTGCTCCAGACTATTGTCATCCAACGTCAGTTCGGTATCGGCAGGATTGAAGATGTAGGAATAGTATCTGTTGCTGCGTTCCTTGCGACGATACTGCCCACCAGTTTTCCAAATAGCTTCCATATCGTTTCCGAAACGGGTGTTGTAAGTGAGGTTGATGTATCCAGCCCAATCGGTATCTCTGTTGTGTTGGAATCGGCGTTCCGCATTTTTTGGATACGTCTTGCTAATGGTCTTGTCGGGCGACCAGATCGAGCCGGAAACGGCATCCCCCTCTGTGTTGTCGGTAGTCACTGTGTTGCTCAGTGTGGCGTAGGTTCTATCGGGATCCTCCTCTTTGGCTTGAGAAAAAATTCCCGCCCAGTCGATGGTGAAATCCTTGGTGAGATGGTGAGTGCCCTTCAGATTGGTGGCAAAAATGCTTTGCGTGGTAGAGGTAGATCGCATCTCGTCATCTTGCGTATAACTGTTTTCGCCGATATATTCAGTACCGATGCCATTGCTGTATCTGATACCTTTGGAGTTGGTATGCACATACATATTATACCATTCCAACTTGTGACCAGGCAAAGTCAGGTCCAGTTTGGCATGAACACCCGTATTCAAATCGTGGATGCTGTAGTAGCGGTGTTGCAGCTTGGAAATATACATGGCCTGTTCGCCCGAAGCCATCTTTACAGAATTATAAGTGCGCTCAGTCCCCCGGAAGGTGTTTTGTATGCTACCTGCAACTATCACGCCCAAGCGGTCTTTCCAGAAGCGATTGCCTATGCTGATGCCACCAATGAAGTTGGGACTTGGAGCGGAGTGACTCTTTAGTTGCATCGGACCATTCTTAAAGTCGCTCATGCTTGCCTTGTATTCCGAACCGAAAGCCTCGTAAGGCGACTTGTGGGTATAGTCAGAACGGTTGCTTGTGAGATAGTCTCTGCCGTCTTTCCAGAAGTAATCGCTCGCTCCAATGGCAGCATTGGCTTGGAGCTGAAAACGTGAAGGAGCGTCCTTCATGACCATATCGACCACTCCACCGGCAGCATCACCTTCCATGTCGGCAGTCAACGACTTCGATACTACGAGGCGATCCATCAGGTCGCTTGGGAAGATGTTCAACGGGATGTAGCGGTTCTTGTCATCGGGACTTGGAATCTTCACCCCGTTCACAAGTGTGTAATTGTAGCGCTTGTCCATGCCACGGAGAATGGCATAAGAAGCCTCACCCGACGCATCGCGCTCCATCGTGACACCCGATACGCGCTGAAGCACACTGGCCACATTGACGTCGGGAGACAGTTGGATGCTCTGCTGGCTAATCACGTTGAGCACATTGCCAGCCGCCTTTACGGTTTCTACGGCACTACGGTCGGAGCGATATTCGCGATGACCCGTCACCACCACTTCGCCAAGTTCCTTCTGATCTTCAGTCATCGGAATGTCGAGTTTGTCTTTCTTGGCAACATCCACCACAATCTCCTGAGTCTTGTAGGCAATGTAGGAAACGATAAGGGTGAACTTTCCCTTGTTGGGCAATTCATGCAGGGTGAAAGTTCCGTCGAGGCCTGTAGTGGTGGTCACTTCAGGCAACTCTTTCACTCGGATCACAGTTCCGATGAGCGGTTCGCCCGTTTTGTTGTCCTTGACAGATCCATCCAGCGTATGGGCTTGGATAGTAGCTGTCACGGCGGCAAGCAATGCCGCACTGATTAAAAATCTTTTCATCTCAATATATGTCTCAGTAGAATACTTCTCTCTGCTTCCTTTTATTTGCTTTTTTCTATCGTGTGAATCACTTTGCCCTCTTTGTCAATCATCGACATGCGGAGCTGATTCTTGTCGGCTGTGATGACAGAAAAACCATCGGCAGAACTGCAAAATACGGTGCCGTCGATAGGTTTTACTGGGCGTGCCAACGACGACGATGAGTTGACCACATAGTCGATAGCATCTCCTTTCTTCTCGATATGCTGGAAATTATGGATGTGTCCGCAGGCGTAAATTGCCACATTATTATATTTATGGAGTACAGGCAACAGGCGCTTCTGCATATCAAGACGCTCGGTTTCCTTCTTGCCTGTCTCGGCGTAGATGGGGTGGTGACCCACCACGACGACCCAGTCTTCGTGGGCATTCTTTAGCGTTTCGTCGAGCCAAGAGAGTTGCGCTTGCATATCCTCCTTACAGGCGTCGGGGTATGTGTCGGCATTCTTGCGATAAGAATCGATAAGGGGTGTGGTGTCGAGGAATACGATGCGTATGGTGGTATTCTTATGTGAAAACACCTTTGTGTAGTATTTGGCAGGCATCATCCAACGGCGGCTCACCTTGCCATAGTTGAGGAAAGCCTCGGTATTGCCCCGATATTCATGGTTGCCGCAAACAGGAAACCAGTCGAGCATGAGGTCGGGATGGGAGTAGATCAACTCGTAATTGGTCATCCAAAGTGGGTCTTGCAATGATGCCACTCCATTGAAATGATGGATATCGCCCACGGCAAGTACTGCTTCCGGATCTACCACATCAGCCATTTCGCCCATCAGTTCGGCAATCGGCTTTTGGTCGTAATAGCCATTCCGACCCATGTCGTTGGTCATATAAAGTGTGATTTCACCTTTCAATTTCTCCCATTCTGTGGCATTTTGTGCTTGCGCCTGCACGTTGGCAAGCATCAGACAGACAGCCATCAGCATCATGGCAACTCTATTGCCGCATGCTCTCATTACATTGTTTCTCATTTTATTTCTCTTTTAAAATTGATTTTATCCTCATCTAAGTAGTGTTCCGAAATACCGATATATGCTATTAAAGCACCCGAATCTCAAACCCATTCATGGTGGGTGAAATGCGAGTGCAAAGGTAGTGGGACGATGTGTCAAACGTGTTACGAGTGTTTGAACATCTTGATAAAGTCGTGTAACAATACTGTTACAAGCCAGAGAAAGAACAGTCGCGATGTTACAAATCTGCAATTACAGATGGTCAATTTGCCACAAAACATCATACTTTTGATGGAAATGTCTTAGTTCTCGATATTTTTATTTAATTTTGCAACGATAAGCAATCAACATACACATTATCTATAATAAGCATACACTATGAAGATATTCGCCGTTGGCATGAACTACCTCCAGCATACCGAAGAACTGGACGGAAAGGCATATAAACCAGAAAAGCCTGTGATATTTACCAAGGCTGATTCGGCTTTGTTGAAAGACCACAAGCCTTTCTTTATTCCTGACTGGAGCAGTCAGGTGGACTATGAAACAGAATTGGTGGTGCGCATCTGCCGATTGGGAAAGAGTATTCCAGAACGCTTCGCTCACAGATACTATGATGCCGTGACCGTGGGAATCGATTTTACAGCCCGTGATCTGCAGCGCGAAGCACGCGAGAAAGGATTACCCTGGGAACTCTGCAAAGGCTTCGACGGCTCGGCGGTTATTGGCGACTGGGTCGATGTGGAGAAGTTTCGCGACATCCAGGCACTCCATTTCCATCTCGACATCAATGGCAAGACGGTGCAGGAAGGCTGTTCAAGCGATATGATCTATCGTGTTGACGAACTCATTGCCTATATCTCACAATATTTCACACTGAAAACTGGCGACCTGCTCTATACCGGCACACCTGTTGGAGTGGGACCCGTGCATATCGACGACCATTTGGAAGGATGGATAGAAGAACGAAAAGTATTGGAATTCAACTGTAAGTAGATGAAACACGCATGGCTGAGTCTTATCGTGTTGCTCGTGCAGCTGACACCTTGTCGCGCACAACGCACCATTAACCTGACGGCTTCTGAGGTCAGGATCGACTCTGTATTGCCACGCGTAAGCTATTCCATTCCACTCTGTGGCGCATACCTCGACTCCGTATATACAGTAAGTCTCGACTATCCCGAATTCATCCCGATGGGTAATGCCGATGTGCAGCGCCTGCAGAAAATTACAGACGCATCGTTGCCGCGTATTCCACGCATATCCCAACAACTCAGCGTCGCACGTAAAAAAGGAAGCCTTGAAGTCTCTTTCGTACCGTTGGTGAAGCGCGGACGCAAGCTCCAGAAACTCGTGAGCTTTGTGCTTCGCATCGATGCCAAAGCCAAACCGGCACGCAACCGCACACAACAATCTGCCGCAGCACCTGTCAATCGCTATGCCGACCACTCGGTATTGGCAGAAGGGCGATGGGTGAAAATCAGCGTGCCTGCCTCAGGTATCTATCAGTTGACCGACAAACTGCTGCGAAATGCAGGATTTGCCGATCCATCGCGTGTTAAAGTCTATGGCTATGGTGGTGCCTTGCAGCCTGAATGGCTGACGGCAGACTATCTGCAAACCACCGACGATTTGCATGAAGTGGCAACCTGTCGCCTTTCCGATGGGCGTTGCCTGTTGATGGCAACAGGCCCTGTGACGTGGGACAGCAACCATCAGCGCATCCGTAATCCCTATGCCCATTACGGTTGTTATTTCTTGACAGAGGGCGACAACCCACTTACAATCGATACTGAAACCTTTTTGACCAACTGGCAATCGCATGCCGACCGCACGCATACGCTCTATGAGGTTGATGACTATGCATGGTATCAAGGTGGCAGAAATCTATATGATGCCACGCGTATCACAGCCGCCAATCCTCGCAGTATTACCCTGCAAGGTGCACAAGACCACGATACCGGATCTCTGACTGTGACGCTCTCTGCCGACCAAGCCACTGCTGTGATGGTGGGAGTCAATGGGCAGAACGTGGGGCAACTGGCGGTGGTATCGCGTGGCGAATACGATGAGATGCGTACTGCCACGGCAACTTTTCCCGTTACCGAACTGCTTGCAGCCAACAATAAAGTGACGCTCACGCCCGTCAATGCTCAGGCTGTGGTGCGTCTCGATCATGTCTCGCTCTATCATGCTACACCGGAGACTACACCCAATCTCGCTTCCGCAACATTTCCTGCACCAGACATTGTGGGACTGGTCAATAATCAGAACCTCCATGCCGACGGTCCTGCCGATATGATTATCATCATTCCTGCCGACCGTAAGATGCAGGAACAAGCCCAACGGTTGGCTGATTGGCACGAAACCCACGATACCCTTCGCGTGCGCATCGTTGCGGCCGACCAACTTTACAACGAGTTTAGTAGTGGCACACCCGATGCCAATGCCTACCGCCGCTATCTTAAAATGCTCTACGACCGCGCCACAACAGAGGCTGACCAACCGCGCTTTCTGTTGCTGATGGGGGATGGAGCATGGGATAATCGCATGCTTACCACCACTTGGCGAGGGTATCGGCCTGATCAGTTCCTACTCTGTTATGAGAGCGATAACTCCTATAGCCGTACCGGCAGCTATGTCTGCGACGACTATTTTACGCTCCTTGACGATGGCGAAGGTGCCAATCTCTTGGGTAGCGACAAGAGTGATGTGGCTGTAGGCCGCCTGCCCGTGCGTACTGTGAGTCAGGCGGAGGCGGTAGTGGATAAGATTATTGCCTATGCAGACAATCGCGATGTGGGCAGTTGGCAGAATCTTATTGTCGTGATGGGCGACGACGGCAATGAAAACCAGCACATGGAAGATGCCGATGATGTGGCGAAACAAGTCGAACACCAACAGCCTTCTGTCCAAGTGAGGCGCATTCTTTGGGATGCCTATCAGCGCACATCGTCTGCCACATCTAACAGTTATCCCGATGTGACACGGCAGATACGTCAACTGATGAATACCGGAGCACTCGTCATGAACTATTCCGGTCATGGCGCTGCAACAAGCATATCCCATGAGAAGGTGGTGGATGTTACCGATTTCGCCAATGCCGTTTCCAGTCATCTGCCCCTTTGGGTTGCTGCCACGTGTGATATTATGCCCTTCGACGGACAGACAGAGAATATCGGTGAGACCGCACTGCTTAATCCACATGGTGGCGCCATTGCCTTTTACGGTACTACGCGTACCGTCTTCCAGTCGTATAACCGCCTGATGAACCAGACCTTCATGCGTCATTTGCTCAATATTTCCGATGGGCGCCCCATGCCTATTGGAGAGGCTGTGCGCCGAGCAAAGAACGAATTGATAACTACCGGAGGCGACCTTACCGCCAACAAACTACAGTTTCTCCTACTTGGCGATCCTGCTTTGCGCTTGTCGCTCCCCGTCAGAAAGGTGCTTATCGATAGCATTAACGGTGTGGCTTTGACAGATACCGACCGCCCGATACCACTCTCTGCCGGTACTACAGTCAAGGTTTGTGGTCATGTGCAGCAGGGGGAGGGGGCTGATCCTGCTTTCAATGGACAGATCACCGCCACGGTATGTGATGCTGCAGAGACGGTGGTGTGCCGACGAAACGATTCGTCACAGGCGCAGAAAGCCTTTGTATATACCGACCGCACCCATACTTTGTTTACTGGAAGTGATAGCATCCGGCAGGGTGTGTTCTCGTTTTCCTTCACCGTGCCACGTGACATCAGCTATTCCGATGCCATAGGACTCCTGCATGTCTATGCGGTAAATACCGACCGCACGCAGACTGCCAATGGACATTGCACCCGTTTTACTCTGGGCGGAACCGATGCCAATACCGATGATAACGAGGGTCCCGAAGTATATTGCTATTTCAATAGTAGCGACTTTGTGGATGGAGGGCGCGTCAATCCCACTCCTTATTTCATAGCCGAACTGGAAGATGCCAGCGGTATCAATGCCGCAGGCAATGGTTTGGGCCACAACCTGACCTTGGTGATTGACGGACAAACCACACAGACTTACAACCTCAACGATTATTTCGCTTATGATTTCGGTAGCCACACCCGTGGCACGGTAGGCTTTAGCATTCCCCAGTTGACAGCGGGCGACCACCATTTGATGTTCCGCGCTTGGGATATGCAAAACAATGTCACCACCCGCGAACTCAACTTCCGTGTGGTAGAAGGCCTTGCTCCTGGAGTGTTCGAAGTGGAAACCACACGCAATCCTGCCACTACCACTACCGGTTTCCGTATCATTCACGACCGTGTGGGTACAGCGCTCGACATCAGTATTGAGGTATTTGACATGGCAGGGCGCATGCTTTGGCAGCATCGCCAACAGGCAACACCATCAGACCGAAGTCTTACCATCGACTGGGATTTGTCTGCCAGTAACGGGCATCGTCTCTCTACCGGAGTCTATCTCTATCGGGTGCGCTTGGGTAGTACGGGAGGACAACAGGTGTCGAAAACCAAGAAACTGATAGTGTTGAGCAATAAATAACGCATGGCTACGTTATATTGATGATGAACAAAGTAAAGATTCTCCTTATAGCCATGTTGATGGCAACGGCAGCAAACGGTTGGGCGCAAGACGGCAAAAGTCAGTTCAACCCCATTGACCATGCCGTCATATCACAGACCATTGCGCCCGATGCCCGTGCGGCAGGTATGGGCGATGTGGGTGCTGCCACCGATCCTGATGTCAACTCACAATACTGGAATCCAGCTAAATATCCCTTCTGTATCAGTAGGGCAGGCATAGCGCTCAACTATACGCCATGGCTCCGACAGTTGGTCAACGATATCGATTTGGCATATCTGTCAGGTTACTATCGCATCGGCGACTATTCTGCTATATCTGGTTCGTTGCGCTATTTCTCCTTGGGTGAAGTTTATACCGGCAGTGGTGACGATGCCATGACGGTGAAACCCTATGAGATGTCGCTCGATGTGGCATATTCGCTCATGCTCAGCGAACGCTTTTCTATTGCTGCCGCCATACGTTGGCTCTATAGTGATCTGCGTTACGACTATAGCGAAGACGCTTCGCCAGCATCGGCAGTGGCAGCCGATTTGGCATGCTACTATAACAACTACATCAATATCGGACAGCGCGAATGTCAGTTGGGACTGGGTCTGAACATCTCCAATATCGGTAGTAAGATTACCTATTTCGGCGATGAGCGATCCAACTTCCTACCTGCCAATATGCGTCTGGGCGCTTCGCTGATGGTGCCTGTCGATGAGTATAACCGCTTTACCATAGCTGCCGATGCCAATAAACTATTGGTACCGACGGTGCCCAAACAAAACGAAGGCGAGAGCAAAGAGGAGTATGAACAGCGTGTCATCGATGAATACGACAATGTGAGTGCCATTTCCGGCATCTTCAAGAGCTTCCATGATGCACCTGGCGGACTGAAAGAGGAGTTGCAAGAGATACAGTGGAGTGTCGGTGCTGAGTATGTTTACCATGATCAGTTCACACTGCGTGCAGGCTATCACCATCAGAGTGAGAACAAAGGCAACTTGAAATATTTCACTGTGGGAGGCGGTTTTCGCATGAATGTCTTTTCGCTCGATGTGGGATATGTCATTGCCACAGCCAAAAGCAATCCGCTCGACCAGACCTTGCGCTTCACACTGGCATTTGATATGGACGGTATCAAGGACCTCTTCAAACGATAAATCTACACCAAATATAATACAGACAAACAACTATGATACGAGTAGGAATGGGATATGATGTCCATCAGTTGGTCAGCGGACGCGACCTTTGGATGGGCGGCATCAAGATAGAACACACCATGGGACTGTTGGGACATAGTGATGCTGATGTGCTGATACATGCCATCTGCGATGCCATATTGGGTGCAGCCAATATGCGCGACATCGGTTTTCATTTTCCAGATACCAGCAGCGAAACTGAGGGAATGGATAGCAAGATTATCCTCCGCAAGACTATTGAACTGATTGCCACCAAAGGGTATCGGTTGGTAAACATCGATGCCACTATCTGTGCCCAGCGTCCGAAGATGAATCCGCATATTCCTGCCATGCAACAATGTATGGCAGATGTTATCGGTACCGATCCCGATAATATTTCTATCAAGGCCACCACTACCGAACGTTTAGGATTTACTGGTCGTGAGGAGGGTATCTCTGCCTATGCCGTGGCGCTGATAGAAAAGTAGTGGCGATTGTTTGGGCAATCCCTTTCAACTATCTGTAGGCAGATCTTTTTATTTCTTTATCACTGCTCTTATTACAAACCAAAGGTGGCACAGCAGTGTGGAAACAAATCCATAATGGTTGCGCATGACTGTGAAACGCTCACGGAGCGAGGCACGGTGATGTTGTGTGGTATTGCCGCCATCCATAAAGTCGGATAGAATTTGATGGCTGTTGACAATAGGTAGATGTCGCTTCTCCGCATCTTTCATCAGTCGGATACACCAATCTACATCGGCAGAGTGGCGGTACTGCAGATTGTAATGATGCTGTTGCGCCACATCCGTGCGGGCATAAAACGACTGGTGACATACCAACATGCCCCATCGGAACGATCGCCAAGAGAGTTGGTGGGGTGGACGAAGCCTTCGTAATCGTAGGAAATGGCCTTGCTCATCCACTATTGCTGTATCACCATAGACCACTGCAGGCAGTGGGGCAGAGGTGTTGCCGGCTGTCTGTAGGTCTATCGTCTGACAAACAGTCTGTAGGGTGTCGTCGGCATGAAACACGTCGCCAGCATTGAGAAATACCAGATAATCGCCCGTTGCCTTCGCCATTCCTTTGTTCATGGCGTCATAGATACCCTTGTCGGGTTCCGACTGGATGACTACGGGATAATTCTTGCCCTCGGCATAGCGATGCGCTATGGCGAGTGTATCGTCTTTCGATGCACCGTCTATAATAAGGTGCTCGATATGCTGATATGTCTGATGCGCCACACTGTCGAGGGTGCGTTGCAACACCGTAGCAGCGTTGTAGGTGATGGTGATGACGCTGATGGTAATGGTCTGTTGCATGAATAATAGTGGAAATTATTGTTTGGCTGTGGTCGGACGCATAGCGTTTTCATAAACCTGAATATACTGTCGTGCCACACGCTGTTGTGAAAAGCAGCGTGCCACCTTGTCGAGACACGCTTTGCCAACGGCAGTCGGATCGGCTTCCGATAGTGCCCAGCGAATGCCATTGGCAAGGTCTTCACCACTGCAATAGTCTGCTACATAGCCATTCTGCTGATGGTCAATCTCTTCGGGAATACCTCCGATGCGGAATCCTACGCTGGGCAACCCACATGCCATAGCCTCCATGATAGTGTTGGGAAGATTCTCCGAGAGTGAAGGCAATACAAAGACGTCGGCAGCCTGATAGACACTGACGATGCGTTGCTCGTTGCTGATATAGCCCAGTGGGTAGGAACGGAACGGCAACTGCGCCACTACATCTTCGGCATGACCGCCGAGGATAGCCACTGCGGTATGTTCCACCATGTCGGGGTAGCGCTTTGCTAATAGTTGGCAGGCTTCCGTCAGATACTGCATACCTTTGTTGGGATTGGTAGCGCGCTGTGATACAAATAGAATGATACGGTCATCGATAGGCAATGATAGGCGTTGGCGTGCAACCGTTTTGTCTCCTGGTCGATAAATATACGTGCTGATAGGGTTGGGGATAGCGCTGACAGTCTGTCCTTTCAGCAGTGCGCTCTGTCGAGCCTCACCTGCCAACCACTGGCTACAAGCAACGAAACTGATGTGTCGTCCCTCGAGCATGTGTTGTTTGCGACGCCATATCAACGATGATAGGTCGTTGGCAGAACCGCCACCGGGCAGCAGCCGACAGTATTGACAAGCGGTTTTGAACCGTTCACATCCGAGTGTAAGATGGCAGATGGCTGTTGCAGGCCATATATCGTGCATGGTCCACACCACCGGTTTGCCACTCTCCAGGATGCGTCGGATGCCGTTGAGCGATAGCGTGCCTTGGTTGATCCAGTGGAGATGAATGATGTCAGCTTCTCGAAATTCGGGCAGTTTGGTGATGTCGCAACCAGCATTTGCCATATCCACTTCAAAGAGATGGCGGCGCTGAAAGCGTAGGCGCACCCAAATGCACAGGCGTTCCCATAGAAAATTCCAGTGTAGCCGTTTCTGATGAGGCATTTGTGCTACGCTGATATGATCACTTTCTTTAGTGCCTACCAGCATTTTTGCTTTCACACCATTGCCGTTTAGAGCCTCCAATAGACGCTTAGCTGCCACTGCTGCACCACCTGTTCGTTCGCTTGTGTTGACTATCAGAACTTTCATATCTTCTAATTTTGCTACAAAATTACAAGTTTTTCTATAATTCCATTCTATTTTTTAGAGAAAAATCGTCTATGGGCGTGGAGGCAGAAGGTGGTTTGCACTATCTTTGAGGCAATGCCTCTTCGATAGGCTGCACCTCGGAAATAAAAGAAAAACTACGTTTCTCTTTGTATTTCTCTCGGTTTGCACTATCTTTGAGACTACGTCTCTTCGCTACTCACGTTCGGAAGAACAAATAAAAAACTGAGTTTTTCTTTGTTCTTCTCTCACTTAATCGTATCTTTGTGGCAAAAAAGAAAGAAATAGAATATGAATAAGAACGACTTTATGGCAAGAGCCATTGAACTATCGGAAAATAGTGTGAAGAATGGTGGTGGACCATTTGGTGCTGTCATTGTGAAAGATGGAGCGATTGTGGCAGAAGCATCCAATTGCGTCACAATAGACCTTGACCCGACTGCACACGCAGAGGTTAGTGCCATTCGTAAAGCAACAAAAGTGTTGGGAACATACGATTTGGCAGGGTGCGAAATCTATACCTCATGCGAGCCATGCCCTATGTGTTTGGGTGCTATCTATTGGGCACACCTCGACAAAATCTATTATGCGAATGACAGAAAAGATGCTGCCGACATTGGTTTCGACGACGATTTCATCTACCAAGAACTCGAACTGAAACCTGAATATCGTAAGAAACCCAGTGAAATAGTGATGCAACACGAGGCTAAACGAGCCTTTGAGATGTGGCGCGAGAAGACAGATAAGACCGAATACTAATATGGATATGATATTTGTTGATTATATAATCCCCAAACAATAAATATCTTTATGTTGAAACGCACAATTCTATTTATCCTTTTGTCTTACATCTCAGTAGTCTGTATTGATGCGCAACGCCGTTGGGTTGTAACCGACGAAGACCTTACAGTGTGGGATTCTCCCCAATACCTGAATAAACTCGGTATGATACATTGAGGCTATATACTGTTTGCATTCTTTGGTGTAGATGTCCCAGGCATGTTCGATAAGATGGCTGATATGGATGTTGCAGATATAGGAGCAAAGTGTTTTCGCCCACTTATAGCGGCCACAGTATGTGGCATCACCTATTACTTTACCTCTAATCTGGATATCATGGTAGGGGCACTCTTGGTATATCAAGTCCTTTTACTTCTCTTGCGAACAAAGCAACTCGGTAGTTTCAGAGCAGCTGTTGTTGAGATGCTATACTTGACAATGATAGCGTCCATATTCGTTTTGGTTATTATACCGTTGATATTCTTCTCAGATAGAGGATCTAAAAAATCATCAAAAAGAAAATCAGATGATGATGATGAGATATTAATCAGCGATCAATATGGTCATTCCGTCAGAGTTCGTAAAACAGGTATGAATACCTATACAGGGAATGACGGTCATGAATATGAGGAATCTGCAACAGGTGGCTTTCAAAGAAAAATGTATGATTAATCCCTTTTGCCGTTTCTTTAGTGGAGCCTACCATACGGTTTTGTGATACAAAACCGTATGGTATAAGGCGATAATACCTATTAGTCCGAGGCAGAGAACCATAACTCTCTGCATCGGACTAAAACGTAGTATATATTCGGTAATTACGATGTGCATACTTTGTTGGAACCTCTGAATAAAAGAAAAAAAGGTATTTTTCTTTGTATTTCGCTCGGTTTGCACTACCTTTGCACCTAATATTATAGAGAAAGAGATTTGTACTATAAGAATAATATTAGGTAAACAAGAGTGTAGCAACAGATAACAATTGCTCGAAAAAACGATAACGACAGCATGATACAGTCAATGACAGGCTACGGTAAAGCCGTAGTAGCATTCAAAGAAAAGAAGATTAATGTGGAAATCAAGTCGCTCAATTCCAAGCAACTTGACCTAACCACTCGTATAGCACCACTCTATCGTGAGAAAGAAATGGAGGTGCGCCAACTCATAGCAAAGCATTTGCTGCGCGGAAAAGTGGAAATGTCACTCTGGGTAGAAAAGGATGTCACAGTTGATGCCACTACCATCAACACCGCATTGATGCAGAACTATTACGATCAGTTGCGCTCTTTTGTTGAGGCTAATGCTATCGGACAGCAGGTGGATTGGTTGCAGACACTGACCCGCATGCCCGATGTTATGGCAAAGACAGAAGTGGAAACACTGACCGATGAAGAGTGGGAAGTGGCACGACAAGCAGTCGAGCAGGCCATCAAAAACCTTGTTGACTTCCGTATTCAGGAAGGTGCAGCTCTGCAAAAGAAGTTTGCTGAGAAGATCGACAATATCGAAGCACTGCTCCAAAGCATCGAACCCTACGAGAAAAGTCGTGTGGAGAAGATTCGTACTCGCATTGTAGATGGACTCAAACAGATACCTTCTGCCGAATACGACAAAAACCGTTTGGAACAAGAACTCATCTACTATATCGAGAAACTGGATATCAGCGAAGAGAAACAGCGCTTGGCAAACCATCTGAAATATTTCCGCGAAACCATGGCAGACCATGCCGGACAGGGTAAAAAGCTCGGCTTTATCGCCCAAGAGATGGGTCGCGAAATCAATACCACCGGTTCGAAAAGCAATCAGGCAGAGATGCAGAACATTGTGGTGAAGATGAAAGACGAATTGGAACAAATCAAAGAACAAGTGCTCAACGCACTCTAAATCGCCTATGAAAGGAAAGCTCATCATCGTTTCAGCCCCATCCGGCAGCGGCAAATCGACTATCGTGCGTTGGCTGATGGAGCAACATCCAGAGCTGAAGCTCTATTTCTCCGTATCCTGCACCAGTCGCCAACCACGCGGAACAGAGCAGGATGGAGTGGATTATTTCTTTCTGCAACCCGACGAATTCCGTCAGAAAATAGCCAATGGCGAGTTTCTTGAATATGAAGAGGTCTATACCGACCGCTTCTATGGAACACTCAAAGCACAGGTGGAACGCCAGCGTGAAGCAGGCCAGAATGTCGTCTTCGACGTCGATGTGAAGGGTGGAGTAAACATCAAGAAGTATTATGGCGATGAAGCCATGAGCCTTTTCATCCAACCCCCATCGGTAGAAGAACTGCGCCGCCGCCTTGAAGGACGCGCCACCGATACTCCCGAAGCCATCCAACAGCGTTTGGATAAGGCAGAATACGAATTGACCTTCGCCCCGAAATTTGACCATATCGTGGTCAACGACGACCTCGAAACAGCCAAACAAGAGGCACTCCGACTGCTCAAAGACTTCCTCGGATGAAGCATATCGGCATCTTTGGAGGGTCGTTCAACCCTATCCACTGTGGACATGTGGCACTCGCGGAAGAGATTCTCCGCCACACCAGCCTCGATGAGATATGGCTGATGGTGTCACCCCACAATCCCCTGAAGCAGCAAAACGACTTGCTTGATGACCAGAAGCGACTGGTATTGGCTGAGAAAGCCCTTCAGGGTCACCCTCATATCAACGTCAGCGACTACGAAATGCACATGCCACGACCGTCCTATACTTGGAATCTTCTCGAGGCATTGACCGCCGATTTTCCCGACCATACGTTTTCGCTCATCATCGGAGGCGATAATTGGGATCTCTTCAATCGCTGGTATCGCGCTGACGACATCCGTAGGAAATACCCCATCATCGTTTATCCACGCCCCGGAAGTACGATGGTTCCTGCCGACGATGACCATGCCTGTTGTCACCTCACCGTGGTAAATGCACCGCTCCTTGACGTGTCGAGCACCGCCATCAGAGCCCGCATACAACGAGGCGAAAGCATCATTGGAATGGTGCCCGATAGTATTATTGCCGACGTAGAACGATTCTATCATCAATAAACGATAACTAAAAATAAGTAAATTATCATCATGGAGAAATTGTTGCGAATCATCAGCATGCTTTGGAGGCCTATCCGATCCAATGCCTCCTTCTTTGTCTTCATGTATGCATTAGGATATTGCTGCACACAGACAGAGATACGACTGCACCTGCGCGGTGCCGTTCCCTACGAGTTGTCGGCAGTCGAATTGTTTTTCGATCTCTATCTGTTGTGTGCTATTCTGGCGGTAATCCCGCGTAAAGTGCGCCGTGTCATCCGTGCCGTTCTGGCTTTCATATTCTATGCGGTGGCACTCATCGACATGTTCTGCTATGTGCATTTCGAATCCACTTTGACCCCCACTATGCTGATGCTCTTCTTCGAAACCACCGGACGCGAAGCCGGCGAGTTTCTGCAATCTTACGTCGGATGGGATCTCATCACCTCTAAAACAGGACTCATACTGCTTATCGCGCTGCTCCATCTGGCATGGAATATGGTGGCACAACAGTTGCGGAGCAATAAAATGGTTGGTCCACGACTCGCTCCCCCAGTGGTATGGACGCTCAGTGCACTGGCAGGAATCGCTGCCTTTGCCTTTTTCATCCATTGCGGTTCCCGTTGTTGGGACAATAAGTGTGCCACGGTACGCCTGATGAGCAAGCACAATCTGGGAGAGGTGGAACACGAACTGACCCAAAAGGGGTGTGCCAATCTCTATCTCCCCATCTACCGTTTGATGTTTAGTCTCTATGCCAACCGATTGGCAGCGAAGCAGGTGGATCGTCTTCTTGCCACTTCCGAGCATGTCAGCGTAGAGAGTTGCGACTTCCGTAGTCCGCAGATCGTACTCATCATCGGCGAGAGTTACAACCGTCATCGCTCTCAACTCTATGGCTACCAGCGGCCCACTACCCCCCGACAGCTACAGCGCATGCAGGATAGCACCCTTGTGGCGTTCACCGATGTGGTAGCTCCATGGAACTTGACAAGCTTTGTTTTCAAGCACATGTTCTCACTTCACTGTATTGGCGACGATGGAGAGTGGTGTGACAGTCCGCTCTTTCCGCAGGTTTTCCGCAAAGCTGGCTATCACGTGAAGTTCCTTACCAATCAATTCCTACCCAAATCGGGTGAAGAAGTATATGACTTCAGTGGCGGCTTCTTCTTAAACAATCCCACGCTGAGCCGTGCACTCTTCGACGAGCGCAACTCCAAACTCCATCGCTACGACGAAGGATTGCTTGAAGACTACGACCGCATGGTGGCAAAGAAACGCTATCCCCACCAGCTCACCATCTTCCATCTCATGGGCCAGCACGTCGATTACCGTGCGCGCTTCCCGATGAAAACCCGTCGGAAGTTTACTCCTGCCGACTATAACCGCACAGACTTGTCGCCACAACGTCAGCAGATCAATGCCGACTATGATAATGCTGTGCTCTACAACGACTCTGTGGTCGATCAGATTATCCGTCGCTTTGAAAACGAAAATGCCATCGTCATCTATGTGCCCGACCATGGTGAGGAGTGCTTCAACGGCAGTCTTCCCTTCTATGGTCGCATGCATTCTGCCGATATCGACTATCGGTTGGCACGCGAGGAATTTGAGATACCTTTCTGGATATGGGCTTCCGATGAATACCGCATGACCCATCCCTACGGATGGAAAGCCATACAGGAGTATCGCCACCGTCCGCTGATGACCGATGCGCTGCCCCATACGTTGCTTTTCCTTGGTGGCATCCACTCCAATTACTATCGTAAAGACTATGATGTGCTCAATGCCGAGTATAACACCCAACGGCCACGAGTGCTGAAGATGACCACCGATTATAACCATCTGAACAAGACATCACGCTGATGAAAACCACTCCTACGCTCCTTACGCGCACCGAATGCGCCGCCTTGCGCGGTCTCGCCATCATCGCCATCGTGCTCCATAACTATTGTCACTTCGTGGGATCGATAGTCAAGGAGAATGAGTATCAGTTTTTCACCTCTAATAATGACCGCCTGATGCAAGCGCTGTCCAGTCCCGACAGTCTGCTTCCTGCCCATCTTTTCTCGTATTTTGGCCATTACGGTGTACCCGTATTCCTCTTTCTCAGCGGTTTCGGACTGGTGATGAAATACGAGCGTGGCAGTGCCCCTGCCGATTCATTGGATCGCCGCTTGTCGTTTGTGCGCTACCATTATCTCAAACTCTTGCGCATGCTCATCGTGGGTTTCACCATCTTTCTCATGGTCGATGCCGTCACTCCGGGGCGTTTCCACTTCCATTGGAATCATGTAGTGGCACAGTTGGTGATGTATATCAATGTGTTGCCCACACCCGATAAAATCATCTGGCCCGGCATCTATTGGTTCTTCGGACTGATGATAGAACTCTATATCGTCTATCGTTTCCTGCTCTATCGCCGCCATTACGGATGGACCGTAGCGCTGATGGCAGTCTGCTGGATTCTTCAAATGGTATGCGACCCAGAGGGCGAGACCCTCAATCGACTGCGCTATAACTTCATTGGCGGCATGGTGCCCTTCGGCATGGGCATCCTCTGGGCACGCTATGAGCAGTGGCGCAAGGCGATGCCCCTATGGGGACGCGGTGTCTGGACTGTGATATTGCTGGTGTCGCTGATATTGCTTTTTGTCATGAGCTACACCTTCCAGACATGGCTGTGGGTTCCTGTTATTGCCATTGTGGGTAGTGTGGCATTTGTCAAGAGCATACCTGCAGGTGCAGGCCATGTGTTGGCATGGTTTGGTGGTCTGTCAGCCGCCATGTTTGTGGCACACCCCATCATTCGCAAACTCTTTATCACCGTGGCATGGCGAGGCGACCTTTACGACGGACTGATGCTCTATGTCGTAGTGGTCATCGGTGCTTCGTGGGCGGTGCGACTATTGATAGACCAGATACCACAACCCCAAAGCGATAAATAGTATGCGTACCAAGGACATCGAACTGGCAAATATCAGCCGTTTTCGAGGCGAACTGATGGGAGCCGCCATGCTCTTCATCATCCTTTTCCATGTGGGATTACCCCGCACCGATTTGTTTTTTGGCCTCCGTCGCTGTGGCAATATCGGCGTCGATATATTTCTCTTTCTTAGTGGCATAGGCCTTTGGTTCTCCTGGGTGAAGCAACCTTCCACCTGGAGTTTCTATCGTCGTCGCCTGTTGCGCATCTTGCCTGCGTGGCTCATCATGGCATCGCTCTACTATATTCCACGCTTCAATCCGCAAACCGGGAGTATCATCGATCTGATAGGCAATATCACCATCAACTGGAATTTCTGGCTTCACGACGAGCTGACTTTTTGGTATATTCCCGCCATCATGATGCTTTATCTCTGGGCACCACCTTATATGAAACTCATCACCAAGCACCCCATCTATCGTTGGTCGGTGGTATTGATGGTGTTGTGGTGTGTCATGGTGCAGTGGATCATACCCGTCCACCATGCTGTGGGACATCTGGAAATCTTCTGGAGCCGCGTGCCCATCTTCTTTCTTGGCATCAATTTCGGTGAAATGGTACGTCGTGAAGTGCGCATCGACGGTGCTGCCGTATGGCTTGCCCTGATCACCTTTGTGGCATGTTTCGCATCGTGCATCTATCTCGAACAGGTATCTCACGGGCGTTTCCCACTTTTCGTAGAGCGCATGATTTATATCCCTTTGACGCTGACAGCCATTCTGTTGCTCAATAGAATATTTCGCCGACTGCCCCAACGCGTCAACCGTTTCTGGGCTTTCTTCGGCGGATTGAGTCTGGAGGCATATCTCATCCACAACCACTTTGTGATGGCTTGGCTCAGTCCCTACCATCTGGGTTACTGGCCCACGTCGCTGTTGACCATCGTGCTGACCATCCCCTTGGCGTGGTTGCTCCATCAATTTGTGAAACGACTGTTGCAATGGCTATGAAAGAAGTAGTGGTATATGATTTCGACGGAACGCTGACCAAGAGCGATTCGCTATTGGATTTCATCCGTTATGTGCATGGGCGATGGGCAATGCTGTGGGGATTTCTGTGTTATTCGCCCTTGTTGGTGCTGATGAAACTGCACTGTTATCCCAACTACAAAGCGAAGCAAAAGGTGTTTGCCCATTTCTTCCGAGGCATGACGCTTCAGGAGTTTGACCGCCATTGTCGGCAGTTTGCTGCCGACAACCGCACGATACTGCGCGAAAAGGGTATGGCATCGCTGCAACGCGATTGCGATGCCGACCGCCAGGTGGTCATCGTCAGTGCCTCTATCGACAACTGGGTGCAGCCGTTTTTCCCCCATGTTTGTGTGCTCGGCACACAGGTTGAGGTGGCTCATGACAGGTTGACCGGTCGCTTTCTCACCCCTAATTGCTATGGCAGTGAGAAGGTGCGCCGCCTGTTGCAACGCTTTCCCGACCGCCAGCAATATCGCCTGACCGCCTATGGTGATAGCCGTGGCGACCGTGAGATGCTTGCTTTTGCCGATGAGGCTCATTATAAACCATTTCGAGTATGAGAGAAAAACAGGTGGAAAAGATGCTGGTGACGGTTGTTGCCGTGCTGCTGTTGGTGCTCAACGTGCTGATGGTGATGAAGTATGATGCGGTGTTTTCCGTTGTTGCCGCCGACTATGCCAAGCGCTTGTCGTATCTCTTCCATGTCTCTGGCTTTGATCCCAACAACTATGCGATACTCACCGAGTGGGGCATGAAATATGATGTGTTGCGCCATCCGCTGTTACCCTATCTCATGGCATTGCCCGCTTCGGTCAACGAGGTTGGCATGTCGCTGTTCGGCTTCAATGCCGCACTCTATATATCCGCCATGATCGTATGGTTTAGCGGCTGTGTGTCGGCATGGTTGCTCTATCGCATCATCCACCGACTGGTGGGTGTCGTAGCCGAAGATGCCGCCCTGCTGACCCTGTTGTTCTTTAGTTTTGCCTACATCCAGGTCACGTTTTTCGTGCCCGACCATTTCAGTTTGTCGCTCTGTCTCATCCTACTTTCCATCTATTTGATAGGCGGTGCAGCTCAGAAAGGCCGTGTGCTGAAAACCTGGCAGACCGCTCTGCTCTTTATAGCAACCGCCGGTGTGACACTGACCAATGGTGTCAAGGTGTTTGCCGCCGAATGGATAGCCCGTGGGCGTCGCTTCTTCCAGTGGCGTTACTTCCTTTTGGCGGTGGTCGTTCCATCGGCATTGATGGTTGGAGCAGGCATGCTGGAGGAGCGAATCTATGTTTATCCGAAACAGCAGGAACAGCAGCGCTACTTCGAAGAACACAAGGCAGAGATGATGGCGAAAGCACGCCAGAACCATCAACGCTATAAGCATGCGCCATGGGTCATCCATAAAGGCAAGGCGCTGGGACAGGGCGGACTGCTCCGATGGACCGATATCTCGACCTCCCGATGGGACACGATGACCGAAAACCTCTGGGGCGAATCCATCCAGTTCCACGAAACTCACGTGCTCGACGATGTGCTGACGAGTTATCGCCCGGTATTGCTGTCCTATCAGTCGGTGTGGCGCTATGCCGTTTCACTGCTTCTGCTTTTGCTCTTTGTGGCAGGTATCTGGATGGGACGTCACCACCATTTGCTATGGATGTGCCTGTTGGGCATCGTGCCCGATGCACTGATGCACCTCGGCTTGGGCTTCGCCATCAACGAAGTGTATATCATGGCAGCCCATTGGCTTTATGTGGTACCTATCGCCCTGTCGTTTCTCTTTGTGCGAGCTCACGGTCGGTGGCTGTTGGCGCTACGTGGCGTCACGTTGGCACTGATGGTCTATTTGGTGAGCCACAACCTCGCTCTCCTTTTCGACTGGATGCAGCAGCCCATCGTATCTACCGCCTTCTGGTATGAATAAGTGTATGATTTCTCAAGCAACAAAATAAAAATTTGGTATGATAAGTATATTCAACGACATTTTCAAGATTCGTAAGGAAGAGCGCTGGATGGCACTCATCGTCCTGCTGGTGATAGTGGCACTCAACGGCTTGTTTATTGCGCGACTCTCCCCGCTGTTTATGCAAGAAGGCTTCGGACCCTATTGGAAAGTCTTTATGCGCGAGTTCCATCTCTCCGGCTACGACCCCTTGACCTATCTTGGCGTTACCGATTGGGGCACCGTCTATAATGTCTATCGTCATCCGCTATTGGCATTTTTCATCTGGCCCCTGTTCCTCATCAATGCTATGTTGAGTGCATTGACGGGTGTCAACTGTGTGCAATATGTCGTAGCACTGCCACTCGTGGCAGCTTCGCTCTATTCCTATCTGTTCACCTATCGCATCATGCGCGAGTTTTTCCTCTTGCCCAAGGGCGATGCCACACTGCTGTCGGCGTATTATTTCTCGATGGCATATATCCTGTTGTCGGTCATTGTGCCCGACCACTTCACCATTTCGATGTTCTTGCTGCTGCTCACCGTCTATGTGTCGGGCCGTTGCATCCATGCCGGGCGACAACTGTCGTGGTGGCAGACCGCATTGCTTTTCGTGGTGACAGCGGGTGTCACGCTGAGCAACGGTATCAAGACCTACCTCTCGGCACTATTGGTCAATGGCCGTTCGTTCTTCCGTTGGCGCCATTTGCTACTTGGCGTGCTGCTGCCGGCAGCATTGATATGGGGATTCTCGCGCTGGGAATACCGCACCTACGTATGGCCCAAAGAGCAGCAACGGGCTGCCGCAAAGGCTAAAAAGGCAGAGGAACGCCAGCGTTTCATGGCTTCGTTGTCGGTAGATGAACGTCAGAAAGCCGAGGAAAAACAGCAGAAGCGCAATCAGGTGCTTGCGCGTCAGGCAGCCAAAACAGGTAAGCCGATGAAGAAAGTGGGCTTCTTGAGCTGGACCGATACCACCACTCCGCGACTGAAAACAGCCTATGAAAACCTCTTTGGCGAGGCCATACAGTTCCACCAGCAGCATTTTCTGGGCGATACGCTCGTGTTCCGTCCCGTCTTTGTGCGCTACGATTGGGCTATCAGCTATGTGGTTGAAGGCATCATCGTACTGCTTTTCATCGTGGGACTGTGGGTAGGTCGTCGCAACAGAGTGTTGTGGTTGGCACTATCATATTTTGTTTTCGACATGGGCATCCATCTCGTTTTAGGTTTCGGCATCAACGAAATATTCATTATGGCCCCCCATTGGCTCTTCGTAGTGCCTTTTGCAACAGCCGCATTGTTCCATCGGTTGCAGGGCACACCGCGTCAGGTGCTTCGCCTATTGACCGCAGTATTGTCGATCTACCTCCTTCTCTATAATGGTGTGCAGCTGGTAGATTTCCTCCTGTCGCCCATCAATGCAACGCTCTGAAACGTGTGACCGTACTGAAAAAAACTACCTATACGATACTTACGGACGTTGGATGAGATATCCATCCAGCGTCCATAGTTTTTCTGTTGACAGGCTCTTTCTCTGCAAATCAAATTGTTTTGCTGAGCAAATCAAATTGTTTTGCTGAGCAAATCAAATTGTTTTGCTGAGTAAATCAAATTGTTTTGCTGAGTAAATCAAATTGTTTTGCTGAGTAAATCAAATTGTTTTGCTCACGCAAGTATTGTTTCTGATAGTGCAATATATTGTCTGTTGGTGGTTTGTGCACGTTTGGAAGGTGTGCGACAAATGGTACTTTGCAGCGTCATAGAAGTCATGTGCCGATGCAACGCAACATGGTTGTGATAGCAATCTCAATGAATTTGCAGAGGAAATTCAATGAAATTGCAGAGGGAATTCAATGAAATTGCTGAGGAAATTCAATGAATTTGCTAAAGGAAGTGCCGTCTGTGATGGTCTAATATTCAGTAGGCAAGCGAGTTATCTTCGCTTCCAACAATGGCTGTAAACGTAGGGGAATGGACGTAGGGAAATGCAAGACGAGAGAAAATATGGCAATTCGTGGTGTTGTTACAAATTGTTTTCGTAATTTTGTAGTCCATCCAGTACTAACTTCATATTATAACTAACAAATGAAACGAATTGCACTTTTCACTATCGCTATCGTAGCAATGACCCTATCGGCAATAGCAGCTACATCCGAAGGCACCAACAATTTCACTATCAAACGAGGCACCAATGTCAGTCACTGGTTGTCGCAAAGTAATGAACGTGGCGTTGCACGCAGACTCCACATACAAGAAGACGACTTCGCACGACTGGCGCAACTGGGCTTCGACTTTGTACGTTTGCCTATTGACGAAGAACAGTTTTGGGATGAAGCGGGTAACAAACTGCCCGAAGCATGGCATCTTCTCACCCAAGCACTCGATTGGGCAGGCAAATACCACCTACGCACTATTGTCGATCTACATATCATTAGAACCCACCATTTCAATGCTGTCAACGAAGGAAAAGCAAATGCCAATGTGCTATTCACTTCTGATAAGGCGCAACAGGACTTTATCAACATGTGGTATCAACTCTCTGACGTGCTCAAAGCCTATAGCAACGATGCCGTGGCATACGAGTTTATGAACGAACCTGTTGCTGACGACCATGAACAATGGAATCAGTTGATATTCAAAGTACATAAAGCTCTCCGCAAACGCGAGCCACAACGCACATTGGTTGTTGGTTCAAACAAGTGGCAGGGTACGGGGACTTTCAAATATCTGCGTATTCCTGAGGGTGATAAGAATATCATACTCTCTTTCCACTATTATGAGCCAATGGTGCTCACACACTATGGCGCACCCTGGACTCCCATTGGAAAGTATAAGGGAAAGGTAAACTATCCCGGACAGCTTATCTCACAACAGGACTATGAGGCTATTCCTGCCGACTTGCGTCCGACATTCGAACCATATACCAAGGTGTGGGATAGAGAACGCATCTGCCAAGATTTTCGTGACGCTATTGCTGTGGCAAAGAAATACGGTGTACAGCTCTTCTGTGGAGAGTGGGGCGTTTATGAGCCTGTTAACCGCGATCTTGCCTATCGGTGGACGGAGGATATGCTGTCTGTCTTCAAAGAGTATAATATTGCGTGGGCCACATGGTGCTATGATGCCGACTTTGGTTTCTGGGATCAGAAACGTCATACTTACAAGGATCGCCCACTTGTAGAACTGCTTATGGAGAAGTGATAAAACACCGCTATTATTGGAAAAGCGACAAACAGAGGGTTCTGCTTGTCGCTTTTCTGATGGTATAGCGAGGGAAACATGCCGCCTTCAGCGGTCAAATCTCCTTGTCGGTGCCTGTCAATATATGGAAGCGGCGGGTGACAGCCTTGCTGATCTGCTTGAAATTGCCATAGCGCAGGTTGAGCAGCAGTTCCTCGATAGACCGACCGATCTTGATCCATGGATGGCCCCAGGCATTATAGCGATACATGCGCTCCTTATAGGTCACATCCTCGATGACATAGTGGGGATGGCGCAAAGGAAACTCTATCTCGTGGCTCTTCATGGTGAACTGACGACGCACACCGCGTGGCAACGTCTTGAAAGCAGAATAGTGGGCTGACTCATCGGTGGCCCCTACGTTGCTAATCATATTCTTCACAGGCATGACAGATAGTCCGGAATTGAACAACATCGATGCCCAGAAGATGGTTTCAAACTGAGGAACACCCGAACTGCGATGCAGTTGACAGGTGCGGATGAAGTCTTTCTTTATCTTGCGACGCTTGATGAGGTTGCGCAAGAGTTGCATATCATACTTGTCGTCCATAAACGTATAGTGCTCATCCCACTGGTTGACCACACGACTCCACGATGCCCAGCCCCAAATGGAGAAGGCTGAAGTGAAGAAATAGTCGTTGGGCACGTTGGGTGTGACCTCGTCCATGTTGTAACCGGCAACCATGGTAATACGCTCATCATGCTCATATCGGTCGAGCATCTCCTTGCAGAAACGGAAGAAAGAAACGGTCGGTACGACATCGTCCTCTAATACAATACACTTGTCGGCAAGCGAGAAAGCCCACCGGTGGGATGTGAATCCTGCTGTCATGCAACCCAAGTTCTGCTCCTGATAGTTGCGGTGTACATCACAATCCCAGTCTATTTCCGCCACTACCTCACGACATGCCATGATGGCAGGAAGGTCCTTCTTGTTGCGAGGACCGTCTTGAAAGAGAAACAAGCGAGTGGGGCGTGCCTTACGTACTTGTTCAAATACCACTCTCAAACTATCGGGACGGTTGAAAAACAGCATGAGAACGGCAATGTCTGTCTGTGCGGGATACTTCATAATCGATGTTGTTTGATTTGTATGATGGTTCGATAGAGTTTGATAACAGGTCGGCTGAGCAGCGGAGGCAATGCCCATACCACACGGTCGTAGAGCGGAATGCCTGCCGGCAGTGTGCCGATGGCCTTGATATAGTAGTTGTGGCGGACCTCCATGTGTCCGTCGCAGATGAATTTCTCGTATTCCTTCAACTGGTGAAGCACAAAGGCGCTGTGCAGTTCAGACCATTGCGGGGCAAGCGTCTGACGCAGCAGACGGTCGTAGAGCATCTCGCGTTCCAGAGTGCGGCGCCGTGTGTTGGGCACGCCCAGCGTATAGCGATAGACGCAATCGGTGATGAACCACACCCTGGGGCGCTTCATCAGCACCATCACCTGCATCAGTTTGTCCTCACCCTCAATGATGTCGCGCGGTGTGTCGAGGCATCCTTCCAAGATAGTACGGCGGAAAATGGCTGCCCACAACACGGGAAACCGATTCTTGCCGGCTATGATGGCACGCACCAAATCGGTGGGATTGACCTCACCCTGATAGACCACAGGCGACTGAATGCCGTTGTGGGTGCAGAAGGTGGCTATCACTTCATCGGCTGAAGTCTGGCTAATGGCATCGTAGAGTGTGCGAAGGGCACCCGGAAGGAGCTCGTCATCGCTATCCACAAAAACGATATACTCGCCTTGCGCTTGCTCCACACCATAGCGGCGGGCGGCTGTCACACCTTGATTAGGCGTGTGGAACACCCGAAGGCGGGCATCGCCAGAGAGTTTGTCGCATAGGTCGCCCGACCCGTCGGTACTGCCGTCGTCAACAGCCACAACCTCTATATCGTCCATATCTTGGGCGAGCAACTGGCGGAAACAGCGTTCGATGTATTCCACCTTATTATATATAGGTACGATGACGGATATTTTCATGCCTGATGATGTTTATGTGTGACATAGTGCAGACACTCGTCGAGTATCTGTGCATGGGCGAGTTTCATGACGACAAGATAGAGTATGCCTGCCACAACAACGCGCGCCAACAGCAGAAGTGGGGCGATAGTCATCCACGATGTGGCATAATGGGTGGCTATCATGACAAAGGCTGCGGCAAAGAAAAACGGTGTGAGGTCGGCAAACACCTGCATGAAGCGAAGGCCTGTCAACCGATGAGCTGCCATCTGCCAAACTCCCAACCATACGATATTAAACACAGTATAGGCTGCTACCATGTGCAGTACGCCCATGTGGCTGAGGGCTATGATGATGCCCAGTTGTATGGCTATCTGCAGAATGTTGAGCCACATGTTGATATCTGAACGTCCGTGACTGATTACGAGATTCTGATAGAGCGTGTAAAACGGCATGAAGGCGCCGCCAATGCAAAGAATCTGTAAGATGGGTACAGCATCAAGCCATCCTTCACCAATGGTGGTCACAATAAATTCGCGACTCACCAACGAGAGACCCAATAGGGCGGGAAAGGCGAAAAAGGCTGTGAAGCGCAGCATTTTGCGGAAGATACGGATCTCGCGTTCCTGCTCGTTGCGGATTTCCACCAATACAGGTTGAGCCACCTGCATCACGGTATTGCTGATGAGCGAATGGGCCATCGTGTTCCATTTGCTGGCTTGAAAGAAGTTGCCCGTTGTGCGCATGCCCAACATATTACCGAAGATAACGGTCAACATATTGTTGCTAACGGTGGTGATGACCATCGTGACGAGGATTTTCATACTGAAACTGAAGGTCTGGCGAATGGGCGTGAAGTCAAAATCAAACGTGGGACGCCACTTGATGAAGAACAATCGACCTAATACCAATACCAGACTGTTGACAACCTGTTGGGCAGCTATACTCCAATAGGTCATCCCTGCCAGTGCCATGCTGATGGCGGTGATGCCCGAAATGATAAGGGCGGCTATAGAAACAATAGCCATCTCGCGCTGCATCATATTCTTGGTCATGTAGGCATTCATAGAGATGCCAAACGAAGAAATGAAGAACGACAGAAAGACCACGCGCGACAGCACCGTCAACTCTGGTTGATGGAAGAAAAGGGCAATGAGCGGAGCACAGAAGAATAATACACCGTAGAGGCAGGCACTCATCAACACGTTGAACCAGAATACCGCATTGTAGTCGCGATGTTGCGGCGCTTTCATGTTGACAACGGCAGTGGAGAAGCCGCTCGACTGTAAATTGCCGGCAATGAGCGAGAAGATACTCAATACACCCACCAAACCGTAGTCGGCAGGAGAGAGCAGACGACCGAGAAAGATACCGAAAAAGAGGTTGAGCAGTTGCGTTGTGCCACTGTTCAGCGCTCCCCACATGAGACCCTTGGCGGTCTTGTCTTTCAGTGATTCTGCCATGTCGCGTCGGTTTTATTATGCAAAAATACGCATAATTGTTTTAAGTTCAAAATATTTATAGTACTTTTGTCCTATAATATAAGGCAATGACTATGCAACAAATCACAGATATCAAAGAACTGCGAAGTTTGCAGATGGGAATACTCGACGACGTCGATCGATTCTGCAACACACATCACCTGCGCTATTCGCTATCGAGCGGAACGCTCATAGGTGCGGTGCGACATGGGGGATACATACCTTGGGACGACGATATTGACATCTATATGCCGAGAGAAGACTATGAGCGTTTCCTTGCCAGCTATGCTGATCAGGAAGGACGTTATCGGGTGTTCGATCCCAACAAGGAGTCGCATTATTATTATACCTTTGCCAAAGTGGTCGATCAGCGCACACGTATGGTGGAGAAAGAAACAAAGGGCTACGAGATTGGGGTATATATCGATGTGTTTCCCGTGGATTATGTGACGGATGATATGAAGCGGCGGCAACGGGTGTTCAAATGGAAAAAACTGCTCTACAAAATACGCCGTTGCAAGATTTCAAACGACAATCCGCTCCATTCGCAACTTGCCTATTGGGTCTATCGGCTGTTGCCCATATCTGTGGCGATGATAGAACGATGGATCAGACAACTTATCGTGCTTAAAACGCCTACGGAAACGCTATGCAACATGACCGAGGCGGGACCGAAGATGAAGGGATGTTTCCCCGCAGAAGATATGGCTACGGTGGTCGATATGCCGTTTGAAGACCGTACCTACAAGGCGATGGTGGGGTATCGCGACTATCTGGAACATACCTATGGCGACTATATGGCTCTCCCGCCAGAGGACCAGCGCGTCACCCACAAGTTTGAAGCCTATTGGTTGTAATACCCTTATGTCGGTGGTCGATGGGTGGTCGATCAGTTAACTATCGACCACCGGCAATCTATTATACCACAGATGGTTATCGTGATGGGTGGTCGAGTGGTCGAAATTTTTAGAAAAACTGAATTTTATGGGCGCCTCTCTTTACGCGTTGGTAAAGACTGAAAGGCGTAAAGGATCAGTCGCTGTATCGGCTGATGAGATTCATGCCCCAGTCATAGACTTGGTCAATATGGGGCGCAGGGATGTTGTGCTCATGTATCAGCCGATGGATAATGGCAAGACCATAAGGGAAATCTTCTGTGAAATAACGGCTGTGAAAGTCGGGGATATAGGTAGTGCCGACTTTTTCCATTGGTGACATAATGCCCTTGAAGGCTGCTATCGACTGTAGTTTGTGAGTGAGCGATGGTGCATCGGTACTCTCGTAATAATCGAGAATGGTGGGGATGGCACCCGGTGTCACCTGCAACTTGTCGAGCAATTGCATGAACTCGGCATCCATCGCTATCAGTAGTGATGAGGCATTGTCGGTCCAGTTGGAATAAAATTCTGGTATGCTTTCGTAGGTGATGCCCTCTTGCCAGTTGTGCCACAGGTCGTAAAGACGTGAGGTGTGGAGCAATGGATTGCTGTTGGTCAGACTGGCTTCATAGTGGGATGCCAATAGATGTGTGGGACAATGGAATAGTTGTTGTATCTCGCTGGCAATGCGGTTGGCATCTTCTCTACTTGCCCTTTCTACGGCAAGATTCAGCGACGACTTGTAACCCAACAGGTGGGCACTGTGTCCATAGACCTCAGTACGGGCGATGAAGGGCACACGCTGAAAACCAAAAAGGGGAGTGGTGGAAGGAAGAAGTGACATGGCTTCGAAAAAGAAACCTGTGCTGCTGACGATACTTCCCACGGGGATGCCGGGGCGGAGAACGTCGCGCAGTTCGCTTAACACACTTCTGATGGCAAAACCTGGTTGGGCAAGAAGTAGCATATCTGCCTGCGGTACCACATCGGAGGCTGTGGAACTGATGGTGGAAAGATGTCCTTCAAGGGTTGTTCCTTCAGGAGTCGTGATGTGGAGGGTATGGCTCCAGCGTTCGGGATGACGGGTGAGTAGAGTGAGCTCACAGCCGTTGGCAGCCAGAAAACCAGCCACTACATGTCCGAGATTGCCACCGCCACAGATACAGATGCGTTTCATTGTGCGAGAATATGGAATGCTTCGATGAGCCGGTCGTTATCTTCGGTAGCGCGTACCGACAGGCGGATGAAGTTGCGACCCTTGAGTCCGTTCTTCGAATCACAGTCCTTGATCATGATATTGAAGCGCGACAGGAGTTGCTTGGTCAGTTCGGCAGAAGAATAGCGGTCGGTCACCTGACAGCAGAAGAAGTTGGCTTGTGTAGGCAACACACGCAGATAGGGTATCTGCTGAAGCAACTTACCGAAGCGGTTGCGCTCGGCAATGAAACGGTGGCAGGCTGCCATATAGTCTTTCTCGTATTTGCCGAATATCTGCATGTAGAACTCGCCAAACGAGTTGATGTTCCAGATGCTGACATCGCGCTTGATATACTGGATGAGGCTGCTGTCGGCAGATGCCAAGATGCCTAAGCGCAGTCCGGGAACACCATACGATTTGCTGATGCTCTTCACTACGATAAGACCGTCGTACTGCTCCAACAGGTCGTTGCGCAATAGGGTGTTGTGTTCGAAATCATCGCTGAAATCCACAAACGACTCGTCGATGACCAGTCGGATATGTTTTTGTTTGGCCCACTCGATGAGTTGCAGCAAACCATCCATTGGGATGAAATTGCCAGAAGGGTTGTCTGGATTGATGAGCAACAGATTGTCGATGGGATGCTCATCATAGAAGTTGATGAGGTCGTCGGCAGTATATGATAAGGTCTGTGGATCGGGCTGATAAGCCACAATCTGTTCGGGTTGCAGGCGGTGGGGATATTCCTCAAAGGTGGGATAGACCACACCGATGCGTCCTTCCACATGTTCCATCATGCTCTTGATGAGTTCGGCTGCACCGTTGCCCACGACAACATACTGTTGGCGGATGCCGAAATACTTGCCGGCAAGAAGTGAGTTGACAAACATACCCGATGGGTATTCGGTCAGTAGCGTGTCGAAATTGGCACGCAACTCATCTTTCATGCGAGTGGTGGGGAAGTAGGGATTGACCAGATAGCAATAGTCGAGCATCTTAGGGAAGCGCCAGTGACCACCGTAGCGATAGTTGAAACGATGGAGCATCTCATCGCCTTCGGCAAAAATGGTCTCGGCAATATCCAAATCTTGAATATCGTCTATCTCGTACCACTTCTCGTTGCCGATGGGTAAAGCCTTGAGCTCGGCATTGTCGAGAAGGGTGATGACGCGCAACACTTGCTCGTAATACTCGTTGTTGCCTAATGCAGAACAGTAGGCTTCAAGGAAAGGCACGTATTTATGGCATGAGAACTCGCGCGAGAACTTATAGATATTGACCGTCTTGTAGTATTGGTCAACATCGGCATAGCTGAAGGCTTTCTTCGGCACGAAGTTCACAATGTTGTAATCGCTATCCATCCTTACCATCGTACCGTCCATCCATGTCTCGTATTTGGCAACGAGGGCAAGGTTTGGATAGGGGTTGTCGAGAATCATTCGGAACAACTGGTCGCTGAAAATGAGGTCGCTCTCGATGAGCAACGTGTCGTCTTCAGTCATCTGTTGCTTCACCATCGACAAGGAATAGATATTGTTGGTCTTGTCGTAGATGGGGTTCTCGGCATATTCGATGTTGAGGCGTCCGTCGTATCGGTGGCCGATATACTGGCGCAATTCATCGCCTTTGTAACCCACCACGATGATGACGCGAGTGAGCGACAGCGTGGCAAGTTGACCGAGTAAACGGTCGATGAGGCGCACACCATTGACAGACACCATACATTTGGTGTTGTCGCGGGTCAGTTCGCCAAGTCTGCGGCCCATGCCAGCCGCCAGGATGATAGCCTGCATCTGTGGAGTATTAGGGAGTGTTGATAGAGATTATTGGGCAAGCCAAAGTGGGATTATCCCACCTGGCTGCCTGGTTTAACGTCTTTGCTGGTAGTAACCACGCTGAGACTCTCGTCGAAATCAACGGCAGAGAGTATCATGCCTTGGCTCTCGATACCCATCATCTTGCGTGGTTCGAAATTGGCTACAAAGAGGATGCGCTTGCCGATAAGGGCGGCAGGGTCTTCGTAGAATGCGGCAATGCCACTGAGGATGGTGCGGTCGGTGCCTGTTCCGTCGTCGATAGTAAACTGAAGGAGCTTCTTCGACTTCTTCACTTTCTGGCAGTCTTTGATGAGGCCGACGCGGATGTCGAGCTTCTCAAAGTCTTCAAACGATACGTTGTCCTTGATGGGAGCGGCTTTATAGGCTGCTGCCTCGTTGGCTTTCTTGGTGGCTTCGAGCTTGTCGAGCTGCTTCTGAATGACATCGTCTTCAATCTTTTCAAACAGCAGTGAAGGCTCGCCCAGTTGGTGGCCTGCCTCAAGCAAATCGGTAGAACCGAGCTGTTCCCAGTCGAATGAGGTGATATTGAGCATATCGCGCAGCTTTTTACTTGAGAATGGCAGGAACGGTTCGAAGGCGATTGCAAGGTTGGCTACCAGTTGGAGAGATATGTTGAGGATGGTTTCCACACGTTTCATATCTGTCTTGGCAACCTTCCATGGTTCGCAGTCGGTGATGTATTTATTGCCGATGCGTGCCAAGTTCATAGCCTCTTTCTGTGCTTCGCGGAATTTGAACTGGTTGAGCAATGCCTCTACGCGACCTTTCACGTCCTTGAATTCTTCCAATGCCTGGCGGTCAACATCCTGCAGTTCGCCACAGGCAGGTACAACGCCACCCCAGTATTTCTTGCTGAGTTGTAGTGCACGGTTGACGAAGTTGCCATAGATAGCCACCAACTCGTTGTTGTTGCGGTCTTGGAAATCCTTCCAAGTGAAGTTGTTGTCTTTGGTCTCTGGTGCATTGGCAGTCAGTACATAGCGCAACACATCCTGTTTGCCAGGCATATCAACCAAGTATTCGTGCAACCATACAGCCCAGTTGCGTGAGGTAGATATCTTGTCGTTTTCCAGATTCAGGAACTCATTGGCTGGCACATTATCGGGCATGATGTAGCCGCCGTGGGCTTTCATCATAACGGGGAAGATAATGCAGTGGAATACAATATTGTCTTTTCCGATGAAGTGGATGAGGCGGGTGTCTTTGTCTTTCCACCATGTTTCCCAGTTGCCCCAGCGTTCTGGTTCTTTCTCGCAGAGTTCTTTGGTGTTGGAAACATAGCCGATTGGGGCGTCAAACCATACATAGAGCACCTTACCGTCGGCTCCTTCGATGGGAACGGGAATACCCCAGTTGAGGTCGCGTGTCATGGCGCGAGGCTGGAGATCCATGTCGAGCCATGATTTGCATTGTCCATAGACATTGGGACGCCACTCTTTGTGCTCTTCCAGAATCCACTGTTTCAGCCAGTCCTGATATTTGTTGAGGGGAAGATACCAGTTTTTGGTTTCTTTCATCACAGGTGTAGAACCGCTGATGGTCGATTTTGGATTGATAAGTTCCAGGGGCGACAGGTCGCGTCCACATTTCTCACATTGGTCACCGTATGCTCCTTCGCTGTGGCAATAAGGACATTCGCCGGTAACGTAGCGGTCTGCCAAGAACTGTTTGGCTTCTTCGTCGTAGAGTTGTGTAGAGGTTTCCTCGGTCAGTTTGCCTTCGTCGTAGAGCTTGCGAAACCATTCTGCTGCAAACTTATGGTGTGTTTCTGAGGTGGTGCGGCTATAGATGTCGAATGAAATGCCGAACTCTTGGAATGAGTCTTTAATCATTTTATGGTAACGATCTACCACGTCCTGTGGGGTAATGCCTTCTTTGCGGGCACGGATAGTGATGGGCACACCATGTTCGTCGCTACCACCGATAAACATCACATCTTCTTTTTTCAGTCTCAGATATCTTACATAGATGTCTGCAGGTACATAAACTCCTGCCAGGTGACCGATGTGCACACCGCCATTGGCGTAGGGCAGTGCTGCTGTCACTGTTGTTCTCTTGAATTTCTTGTCTGCCATTATATAATATGTTATTTTAATGCAAAGGTAGTGCAAACCGAGCGAAATACAAAGAAAATGGCTCATTTTCTTTGTATTTCTGAGGTGCAGCCTACCTTAGACGCATCGCGTCAAAGGTACGATTAAGTGAGCGAAATACAAAAGAAAATCCCATTTTCTTTTATATTTCCGAACGTGGAGTAAAAGAAAACCGCCTGTCGGCAGGAATCTATATCCTATCAACAGGCGGTGATGGTATGTGAGTGTTTCTCTTACAGGGTATCGAGCGAAAGACCTTCTTTGGGCAGTTTCTTATAACTCTTGTCGTTGATGGTGATGTCGGTCGAATTGTTGGCCTTGAAGATGTGACCAGTGGTTTGAACATGAATGTCGTTGAGTGTCACACCTTTCGTATGGTTGACTACGATACCTTCTTTCACGTTGTTTACTTCAAGATCGCGGATGTTGATATTGCTAACTGGCATCTCTGGCAGACCGTTGAAATAGGCTGCACGGCGAGCAGTGCGACAGATGACATGCTGGATGTCGATATTGCGGAAGCATGGCGTGGTTTCGTCAACCTTGAATACAGGTACACTCTGCTGCTTCTTCTCGTCGCCATCGGTTAATGCTTCAACGGCAGACTTGCCACCATAATAGAGGTCGAAGGTGATGACATCGGTCTGAATGTCGAACATAGACATGTCGCGGATATAGATATTTTCAACCACACCGCCACGACCACGGGTGCTCTTGAAGCGCAGACCTACATCGGTGCCGAGGAACTGGCAGTCGCTGACCATGATGTTTTTCACACCACCGCTCATCTCGCTACCTACTACGAAACCGCCATGCCCCTTGAATACGGTGCAGCCGCTGACGATAACATTCTCACAAGGAATGCCACGCTTGCGACCATCGGCATCCTTTCCGCTCTTGATGCAGATGCCATCATCGCCTACGTCGAAGGTGGAATTGACAATCAAAGCATTCTTGCAAGATTCCAAATCAAGGCCATCGCCGTTTTGTGCATACGATGGGTTGCGTACCAATACATCTTCGATGAGTACATTCTCGCACATCAACGGATGGATATTCCAGGCAGGAGAGTTCTGGAAAGTGACACCTTTCAACCATACATTCTTGCAGCTCACCAGGCTAATCATCACAGGACGAAGGAAACGCTTCATAGCATTCCATTCGGCTTCGCTCGATGGAGTGGCTGGCACGTTCATATTGGCATTGTTGTCAGCATTGAGTGCACCTTCGGTAGGAAACCAATAGTCGGCACGCTTGAAAGCACCGCCACGTGAGGTAATGGCTTTCCACTGGGCTTCGGTCACCTTTTGTTTCTTCAAAGGACGCCAGAACTCACCATTTCCATCAATGGCACCTTGACCGGTAATAGCTACATTGGTGAGGTTGTTGCCTGAAATAGGCGACTGGCAACGACGAGTGTCGAGGCCTTCAAATGAAGTATGGATTAAAGGATAGAGGGCATCGTCTGGTGAGAAAAGGATGATGGCTCCTTTCACCAAATGGAGGTTGATGTTACTTTTCAGTACGATAGGACCGGTAAACCATACGCCCTGAGGTACAGTCAGACGACCACCGCCTTTAGCAGAGAGTGCTTCGATGGCTTTGCGGAAGGCATCGGTACAGAGTGAAGAACCGTCGCCAACAGCACCGAAATCGCGGAGGTTGACTTCATTATCAGGAAATTGTGGACGTGTCACCTTATTCATCTCGAAGGGGAGATTGGTGTACAGTTCGTCGTAGTTGTCGCCACAAGCGGCATTGGCACCCATGCTCATAAGGCAGGCGGCAACAATGGCAAATAGTTTTCTCATGTTTATAATCTGTTGTTTAGTAGATGGGTATTGTTGTTTCGTGTGCAAATTTAGCGACTATTTATCACAATACAAAATATTCGGGCGGAAAAGTCGTTAATTACCTGCATATCTCACTCTAAGTGTTCGGGATGTGTTCGGGATGTGTTCGGGATGTGTTCGGGATGCACTTGGAAAGAGTTCGGCACCTAACCATTTGCAGAACTATGGAGTTTTTTTTAGCATGCCTCAAATCCGCAACAAAGTCCTTCAACGTCCTTCTTGCGTCTAAACGTCCTCTCATTACTGAATTATCAGATAAATTGAGGCAGAAATATCTACTGAGCCGTTTTATCGGGTGCGCCCCATTGTTTTGTATCTATAGTACATATACCAAAACAAAAGAAGAGAACCATTGCTGATTCTCTTCTTGAGGTGATCCGCTTGGGGCTCGAACCCAAGACCCCAACATTAAAAGTGTTGTGCTCTACCAACTGAGCTAGCGGATCATTGCCTGAAAGCGGATGCAAAGGTACGAAGTTTATTTGAAACCACCAAATATTTTTCTGATTTTTTTGAATTATCTTTTATGCATGTGCCAAATATGGAGTACTTTGCGACGTATTGCAGCGTAATTTAGTATGCCGACAAATATATAAAGTGCGATGCCTGTGAGTAGGCTCGGTGCAAGTGTCGCAGCACTGAAACTTGGATAGAGACTGCCGAAAAGTGGGATGTAATATGTGCGCAGCATGACTATCAGTAGTATGGCGATGACCAGTACCAGCGTATTGACGGTCAGTGTCAACAGGTGGTAAGGACGTGCTACAGTAGAAGGTCGATAACCGATGAGCAGTAGGGTGTCTATCTTTTCCGTGTTCTTTTGTAAGAGCAGGAAGATGCTGAGCAACAAGACATAGAACGCCAAGGCACTGATGAGGAGGCCAACGGCAATGACGATGCCAGTGGTAATGCGCAGAAAAAGAGCAGTGCGTGCTGATTCTGCATCGTCTGCCTCGGTTTCGTATCCTCGGTCGTCAAGGAAAGTAATGAGACGGTCGTCTGTTGGATTGTCAACGCTGACAATAAGACGTGATGGGGTGGCACTGCGGTTGGGTGACAGCCGACGATTCATTTCGTCAATGAAGCGTTGTGGCACCAGAATGGTATTGAGCTTTTTGGAGAAGGCAACCACATGGCCTGTCATCTCTACAGTTTCGTTACTACCGCGCAAAAGAAACCGGATCTTTACCATTTGTACAAGACTCTCAGAAAGTGCGGGAAGTCCTTGGCTGGTAGCAAAGCCGAAATTATAGAGGTTGAGATAGTTGCGTGGCAGAATGATGGGAATATCTGTATCGCCTGGTTGCCATTGCCAGTGAGACAAATCCACATCGATAAACTCATCGGGCACGGCTTCGAAAAACATATCGGTGGAAAACTGTACACCTAATCTTTGGCTACCTAAGGTAGCAACCACCCCAAAGCAAGATGGGGTGAAAGTTCCCACACGAGTGGCAAATGGTTGTTGGCGCATCTCCTCTATTTCTTCTGGTGAGAAGGTTGGCGCTGTGCCAGTCAACGTGCCGATAGTGTTCACGTGTTTAGCCACCACCATCTGCCCAGGTCGCATAAAACTGTCTCCACCGGAGAATATCGGAATGATATCGGTGGCAAACTGTATGGCAGCCAATACGATGGTCATGCCACACAGGTTGGCAAGTACAAAACCAGCCAACTGCCATGCATTCATTCCACGGCTGAGCAGTTTGTAGAGCAGATGATGATGGCTCTTCACGTAGTTCTGTTATTTATTCAAGTTTCGCAACTGAGGGAATTGATTGAAGTTAAAGAACGTTTTCGTTAAGCCAAATGAGCAGAATAAAGCTCGCTTTAATTCTGTCATGGCGAGAAAAGGTGCCATAAAATGGAACGTTTTCGTTAAGCCAAATGAGCAGAATAAAGCTCGCTTTAATTCTGTCATGGCGAGAAAAGGTGCCATAAAATGGAAGTTATCACTCCCTACGGTCGTTCGGGAAGTTAAGAGACAATAGCCTTTTGCCGTAAGACGTAGGACATTTGTCCCTTAACTTCTCTCTAACTTCCCTAACTTCCCTTAACTTCCCCACATGCTAAAGTTCTGTTATTTATTAGTTGAGTCCAAACTGTCCGAGCATGGTGTCTGCCAGAATCTCTACAGGATCCTTGTCGGCATCGTTCATATTGACACGGAAGTCAACCTTGGTATCGGCTGTGTCGTAGATCTCGATGCTCTTAATACTCTCCACAGCCGATTGGGCAGCCTTAGCTTGACTGCGGGTGCAGAATCCTTGTATGGCTTTGGCTGCCAGCTGTGCACCGATATGAATATACACGCGGTGGCCTTTGAGGTTGCTTTTCGATACAGCAGGCTTGGCTTCAGCAAATGGCTCGCCACCAATAGCCAAATAGGTAGTACCGTTCTTTTCGCCAAAATTCATCTCTTTGCTGCTCTTGATGCCCAATTGGTTGAGCGTTTCAATAATCTTCTTGTCCTTGGTCTTCAGATAGAGACATACGTTGGGGATGAAGCCTTCCCACTTGCTGATACCTGCGGTGAAGTCGCCATCGATGGTTCCCAGTACACCCTTAGCCATTTCCAATTGGTCGGATTTGATGGTCTTTTGGTTTTTGAAAACACCCATCTTCTCGAGATAGTCGAAATAGGCTTTACCGTCAATATTGCAGAAAATAGACATGCCGTCTGCTGCAATGTAGTTGGCATAGTCGCCGTCGATATTGCGCATCAGCTTCTTTCCTTCTTCAATATTCTGCTTCCAAGCATCACTCTTAGCAATGGCTTCTACGGAAAGCGTAACAGAACCCTTCTCAGAACTCAGGTCAAGGAGTATTGAGAGGTCCTTCATGTCAAGACCGTTAGGCAGTAAGGCTTTCTGTTCTGCGGTCAACTGATTTTGTGCAACGCCCATGGGAATGAGCACCTGCATGATGCCTTTTGCATCAGCGAGTTTGCTGAAGTCGTCACTCTCTGCCATTGTACCCTTGGTGTCGGCATTGAACTTCTTGATGACATCGTCGATGGTGCCGTCAGAAACCACGAAACAGTCATCGTCGAAGGCAATCACATTGGTTCCTTCTCCGATATATTGTATGCCGTCTTTTTCTTTTGGAGCCTTATCCAAGGCGGTAAGCAACTTCACGAAATCGTCTTTGTCGAGCAGTTCGCCCACCAGCAATGCATTCTTACCTTCGGCATTGGCACTTACCCATAAGGGTTGGCGTAGGTCGATACCGGCCTTAGCAGGATCTTCAGCTACAGCTTTCAATACTGCTTTAGCTTCTTCATTCTTACCCATAGCCTCCAGATTCTTTGCCAGCTGCTGTTTTACGGCATCGTTGTCGGCGGCTTTACTCTTGTCGAGAATCTGCTTCACATCGATGCGCATAGTAATGGCATCGTCAGGCAGGAAGCGTGCTGTCTTACTGGATTTCGAACACGAGGTGAATGCCACAACAGCTACAAGGAGCATCAGGGCGAGTTTCGTCGTTTTCTGTTTCATAACATTTAGGTTTAAGGGTTATTGTATAAAAGGTGAATAGGCTATTGTTGTTCGGCTTGAAGTGCTTTCTTGTAACATTCGCGGCAGAGCGGTTCATACTCCATGGTTTCGCCCAAGAGTACACGACGGTCGCTGTCAACGGTGCGGTGGCTGACATACGCCAGTGAACCGCATTTTACACAAATGGCATGTACCTTCGTTACATCATCAGCAATGGCACAGAGTGCTGGCATTGGTCCGAAAGGAATGCCTTTAAAGTCCATGTCGAGTCCTGCCACGATGACGCGCACACCACGGTTGGCCAACTGGTTGCATACGTCCACCAGACCGTCATCGAAGAACTGTGCCTCGTCGATACCCACCACATCGATGTCACTTGATAGCAACAGAATGCTGGCAGACGACTCAATAGGAGTTGATGAGATGGTGTTATGATCATGGCTCACCACCTCTTCATCGCTGTAGCGTGTGTCGATGGATGGTTTGAAAATCTCGACTTTCTGTTTGGCAAACTGGGCACGGCGTAAACGGCGTATGAGTTCTTCTGTCTTTCCTGAGAACATCGAACCGCATACTACCTCTATTCTGCCTGGGCGGCGCACTTCACCAATCATGTTTTCTGTAATCATGCTACAAATGTAGGCATTTTATTTGAATTATGCCAATATCTTCTCTTACTTTCGATAAAAAACTTTTATTTTCTCACAAATCGGTCATTAGGATTTGCTTCTGCCTTCGTTTTCTCGACATGGCAGAGTTTTAGCAAACTTGCTTAAGTTCATTTGACTTAACGAAAGCGGGGCATTGGTTTTTAATTTCTCTCTATTTCTGCTGTGTAAAAGGAGTGTCGTAGGTGATAAGCTTTAGTGAATAAAAGTTACTTTCATCCCGTAACAACAAGAAAAATAATAAATTTCTTTGTGTTTTCCATGCTTATTCGTAACTTTGTCCCCTGTTATGGGTATCCTGTATATCGTTCCCACGCCTGTTGGCAATATGGAGGACATGACTTTTCGGGCAGTCCGTATCTTGAAAGAGGCCGACCTCGTGTTGGCGGAAGATACGCGCACTTCCGGTAACCTGCTGAAACATTTCCAGATTCAGCAGCATTTACTTTCGCATCATAAATTCAATGAGCACGGCACAAGTGCATCAATAGTAGAACGGCTCAAAGCCGGACAAACCATAGCCCTCATCAGCGATGCGGGTACACCAGGTATTTCCGATCCCGGATTCTTCTTAGTGCGTGAAGCGGTGCGTGCTGGCATAGAGGTGCAAACCTTGCCTGGTGCAACGGCATTCGTGCCGGCATTGGTTAGTAGCGGTCTGCCTTGTGATCGTTTCTGCTTTGAGGGATTTCTGCCTCAGAAGAAGGGACGCCAGACCAAACTACAGTCGCTGGTTGATGAAGAGCGCACGATGATATTCTATGAGTCACCCTACCGTGTATTGAAAACTCTCCAACAGTTGGCAGAGGTGATGGGACCCGATCGTCAGGTTAGTGCTTGTCGTGAGATTAGCAAAGTACACGAAGAGAGTGTGCGTGGCACTTTGGCAGAAGTCATTGCCCATTTTCAAGAGCACGACCCACGTGGCGAGTTTGTCATAGTCTTGGCAGGCAAGCCCACATGAAAGTAAAACACTTATGTATAATATAAAATAGGTAATAAGACAAAATACAAGAATTATGAAAAAGATGATAGTTTTGGCCATTGGCGCCATGATGCTTGTGGCTTGCGGACAGAAAGGTCCGAAAGCAGAAGAAGTGAAGATAGCCCAAAAGACCGATTCACTCAATCGCATCATCCAACAGAAGGATAACGAGATCAACGACATGGTTTCCACCATCAATGATATCGAAGAGGGCTTCCGTGCCATCAATCAGGCACAGAATAGAGTTACCGTTGCCCAACAGGGTGAGGGTGCCAATGCTGTGGAGCGCATTCGCGAAAATATTCAGATTATCCAGCAGACCATGCAGCACAATCGCGAACTTATCAATAAAATGCGCAACCAGCTTCGCCAAAGTTCGGTAGCAAGTGATGAACTGCGCCGCACCCTCGACAATCTCACCCGTCAGATGGAGGAGAAGGATGCTCAGATGCGTCAGCTTCGTGCAGAACTTGAAGCCAAGGATGTGCGCATCGGTGAACTCGATAAGGAGGTGACCAACCTCAATACCAATGTGTCATCGCTGAAAGAGGAAAGCAGTCAGAAGTCGCAAACCATCTCTGTACAGGACAAGCAGCTCAATACCGCATGGTTTGTTTATGGTACAAAGAAAGAACTCAAAGAACAGCGTATCATTGTAGATGGTAAAGTACTCCAGTCAAACTTCAATCGCGACTATTTCACCAAGATAGATATCCGTGTGGATAAGGAGATACGCCTCTATTCGCGTAGCGCACAACTACTCACCTCACATCCGCAAGCCAGCTATACGCTCGACCGCGATGCCAACAAGCAGTATGTGCTTCGCATCACCAATCCACAATTGTTCTGGTCCACCAGTAAGTATCTCGTGGTATTGGTGAAATAAAAACACGATATAAACACAATACATACACATAAAGATTAAATGAAACGGACTTTAGTTCTTCTGTTGGTGGCGATGATAACATCGTTGCAAGGTTTTGCCATTGTTAGAAGCCAACAAGTGATGAAAGAGATTGCCAATCGACAGTTGCAACAGATGGGTATCAATGG
The DNA here is from genome assembly GCF_002251295.1 of Prevotella sp. P5-50. Lineage (GTDB taxonomy): Bacteria > Bacteroidota > Bacteroidia > Bacteroidales > Bacteroidaceae > Prevotella. Next base: position 65,956 of record NZ_NPJA01000022.1, on the reverse strand, counting down.
AATGGTGACACTTGCCACCGAAACCAATACCTATGCTATCTATCGTAGTGCCATGCAGGGATTTGTCGTCGTGGGAAAAACAAGCGAAGGCAGAGCGGTGTTAGGTTATTCAAAAACCAATTTCGATGCCAAACATCTGCCTTGCGGATTGAAATGGTGGTTGAAAGCTACCGACAAGGCATTGCAACAGCAACATTATTCTGCCGATGAGCAACCAGACTTCACGGTAGTTGATAATCTGTTGCAAACGAAATGGGGACAGGATATGCCTTATAACTACTATTGTCCAACAGTAAAGGGAGAACACCTGCCTTGCGGATGTGTGGCAACAGCCATGTCTCAAGTGCTTCGCTATTATGCCTATCCCACTCATGCAGAAGGTCCTGGAGGTTATACTACTGAGATTTATAATGAAACCTTGAATGCCTATTCCTCAAAGACTGTGGTGGAGAACATCAAATCCGACTACGACTGGGACAATATTCCTTATGATCCCCGTGCTGCTGACGTAACAGAAAAACAGCAGCAGAACGTAGGACAGTTGGTCTATGACTGTGGTCGTGCCGTTAATATGAATTATGCCTCAAAAGGAAGCGGTGCCTATTCAGACGATGCGGCAGCAGCTTTTGCTACGGTCTTCGGTTATAATGAGGATGCCACCCATTATGTGCTTCGCGACTTCTATTCCGACAGCGAATGGATGAATATTGTCTATACTGAATTGGCAGAAGGACGCCCCATTTTCATGGGAGCCAGTGATGACTCAGGCCGAGGTGGACATGCATTTCTGCTGACTGGTGTTGATGCCAACGGTATGATTTATGTTAACTGGGGATGGAATGGTGTTTGTGATGGTTATTATGCCATCGACAAACTAAATCCTGATAACAGCTTTGCCTTTAATTCCGGACAGGAAATCATCACACGACTCATCCCACAGAAAGAGGCTGTGACAGGAATGCCCTTTGAGTCGCACATGGGATGTACCTCGTCGCTCAGCGGTCTCTTGATCACACCCGAAGGACAGCTTAGTGTATCGAGCATCAATATCTTCAATACAGGCCATCTGGATTTTGATGGTACAGTAGGAGTCCTTTTGGAGAATACCGCAGAAGGTTCCACCGAAAAGCAATATTTCGAATATGTCAATATCAATCTGGCCCCCTATGACCGATACAATGGCTCAGCACGTCAGACCTATGATCTTAGTGGCTTGACAGCCGGCACCTATCGCGTGCGTCTTGTAGCAAAAGATGTAAAGGATGCCGATTATCGACCAGTGCGTGGTCTGGGCGGCAAGTTCTACGAACGCCTATTGACCAAGTCTGCTGATGGCACTTGCGAACTCGCCGAACAGACTACAGGCATTCATCAGGCTAAGGTGGCAACCGATACCAGCGTGCACTATTACGATATGCAGGGTCGTAGCGTATCTGCCAACCACCGCGGATTGACCATTATTCGGCAGAATGGCAAAACCAGAAAGGTGATGCGCTAACACATCAGAAACACGTTTTCGTTAAGCCAAATGGACAGAGTTAAGTTTACTTGTCCTCTGCCCATTTGGCGAGAAAAGATGCCATGAAATGGAACAAATAAAAAAAAATACAGAATAAAATTATCAAGTACAAAACATTTATTATGCGTATTGGCTGTAGTCATTACTTTCGTATTCTCTTCATGTAATTCCGAAAATGAAACACCGGTAGATTACAATACTTTGCCCGAATCAATAGCCAAGGATTTCAGTAATCGCTACGGAGCAAATACTATAAAACAGGTTTGTTCTGGTAATAATTTCTACCCCCATCCGTGGCACTCCATGTCATTCATTTGATCTTTGATTTATTTGTTGTGATATGCCCTTGGCTTATATTGTCAGGAACAAATTATAAAAGCACTATATGAGTGTGGGTAAAAATATCTATAATAAAGTTAAAGTATATTAAATATTGAGTCAAAGCTGCCAAAACTCTTGCATTTCGGGGGTGTCATGTTGTATCTTTGTGTTTCAAGCCGAGGATGATTTCAAAAACAAGAAAGAAACCTTTAAACCAAAAATCAAACAAATAACCCAACAACTAAAATGCTGCTTATGTTTACAAAATCAACAAATTCCCATGCTATCAGGTCACGACAGAAGGCCCACGATTTCCCGATCACTTCTCGTTCGGTTCTCGTTAACTTCTCGTTAGGTCCTCGTTCGTCTCTCGTTCGTCTCTCGTTGCTTAGTCGTTAGTCTATCGAAGACCGATCGAGGACCGAACGAGGAACAAGCGAAAAACGAACGAAAGAGCAACGAACGTCGATCGAGGAACCGACGAGAATCTATCGAAAACTCGACGTAAAGCCACCATCATGGCTGGCAGAACCCCCTTCTGCAACCACAAACCGACAATATGCCTTTTTGCTTCTACTCTGCCGATGTAGAACCCCTTGCTTCCTGTCCACACTGAGCATTTTCGAGGCGAACAAAGCCATTTCGTCCATCCTGTGGATCTCTATGGTCCAACCATGTAGAAACCCCTTCACGGGCTTCAAATGCTTTGTTATTCTCCAGACAACCGACAGAGATAATCCTCTGTCCACCCCAAACACCCTGCCGCAAGCCCAACAGCCCCAACCTCATAGGCCAAACCATAAAAATCATGCAAAGCCACATAAGAGTCCTCCATGTTACCATTTTGTGTAATGTAAGTAAGGTAACTTTACAACGGTAATGCAAGGAGCGCCCAATATATTTACAGTATAATAAAAAAGTATGCTCTCCTCACGGAGAACATACTCTCAAAATTTGGTATGGAAAATATCAATTACATGATCATTTTAAACACCTGACCAATTTTCAGATCCTGCTGATAAGATCCGTTGTCTGCGATGTTCAGAGAGTAGGTGGATGTGGGCTTATTTTGGTGGTATCGTAGGAAAATGGCGTTGGAGATTATTGGATTCAGGCAAATTTTAATCTGTCGGAAGTCAGGTTTGCAGGTAAAACATCTTGCTTTTTTGTAGCATTGTTGGATGGGGTGGAATCGTGTGAATAGTTAGTATTCATTAGTGTTCTGAATAAACACTTATACCTATATATTATACGCGTGCGCACGTGAAGAGTTATAGTTTCGTTAATAAATTCGCCGAAAATTCGTCAAAACGAAAAAAAATAGGCGCAAATGCTACTTTTTTTAAGAATAACCTTGTTTATTGTGAAAAAATGTTGTATATTTGCACGGAAATAGTGAGCAAAGTATAATAAGTGCAAACTTAAATAAGAAATGAGTGGAAATTTATATGCATAATTAGTGAATAATTAAAGCATAATTCCCGTTGATCGGGTCAAGACGAAATATCAATTATATCAATATTATAACTTAATAATTAACGAGAGTGTTTATGGAAAAAAGACTCATGATGTTTTTGGCAGGCTTGTTCCTCAGCCTTGGAATGGCCTTTGCCCAGACAAAAGTCACTGGTACCGTAATTTCTCAAGAGGACGATCAGCCCATTATTGGTGCTTCAGTTCTCGTACAGGGCCAGCGCTCCGGTACAGTGACCGATGTTGATGGTAAGTTTACCATCAGTGTGCCATCAGGCAAGAAAATCACTATCAGTTACATCGGTATGGAACCCCAGACCGTAACACCTAAGAACGGTATGACCGTGACGCTCCGCTCCAGTGCAGAACTGCAGGAAGTGGTTGTGACCGGTATGCAGAAGACCGACCGCCGACTCTTTACAGGTTCTACTACTAAGGTGGATGCCGAAAAGGCCAAGTTGGACGGTGTGGCAGATATCTCCCGTTCGCTTGAAGGACGTGCGGCTGGTGTATCGGTGCAGAACGTAAGTGGTACTTTCGGTACAGCTCCGAAGATTCGTGTTCGTGGTGCTACGTCTATCTATGGCTCATCACGCCCCCTTTGGGTTGTTGATGGCGTCATCATGGAAGATGTGACCGAGGTTGATGCCGACCAATTGTCATCAGGTGATGCAGAGACATTGATTTCTTCTGCTATTGCTGGTTTGAACGCAGACGACATCGAATCGTTCCAGATTCTGAAAGACGGTTCAGCAACTTCTATCTACGGTGCACGTGCCATGTCTGGTGTGATCGTTGTGACCACTAAGAAAGGTAAGTCTGGACAGACCCGTATCAACTACACCGGTGAGTTTACCATGCGTTTGAAGCCTTCTTATTCAAACTTCAACATTATGAACTCGCAGGAGCAGATGGGTATCTACAAGGAGTTGGAGGCCAATGGTCTGATCAGCTTTGGTCGTACCTACCGTGCTTCATCAAGCGGTGTCTATGGTAAGATGTATCAGTTGATGAACACTTACAATCCTGCAACAGGTTCGTTCATGTTGTCTCAGACTGAAGAGGCTAAGAATGCTTACCTCCGTGAGGCTGAGATGCGCAACACCAACTGGTTTGACGAGTTGTTCTCTAATGCTATCCAGCAGAACCACTCTATCAGCATGTCAACAGGTACCGACAAGGCTCAGTACTATACCTCGTTCTCTATCATGGACGACCCAGGATGGACCGAGCAGTCAAAGGTTCGCCGTTATACTGCATCTATCAATGCCATGTATAATGTGAACAAGAAGGTCACCCTCAACATGATTGCCAATGCCAGCTACCGTAACCAGCGTGCTCCTGGTACTACCAGTCAGAGCGTCGATGCGGTGACCGGTAATGTAAGCCGTGACTTCGACATCAACCCTTACTCTTATGCGATCAACTCAAGCCGTGCGCTTGATCCTAACGAGTTCTATACTCGTAACTATGCTCCTTTCAATATCCACAATGAGTTGGCAAACAACTTCATGAACCTCGACGTAGTGGATTTGAAATATCAGGCAGAACTCAAGTATAAGCCCATCAAGAAGGTTGAGCTTACTGTACTCGGTGCCTACAAGTACTCTACCACTACTCAGGCCAACGAGATTCACGAGAACTCTAATATGGCACAGTCATTCCGTGCAATGGACGATGCCACCATCCGTGACAACAACCCTTGGCTCTACACCGATCCCGATAAACCCAACTCCAAGCCTGTATCAGTGCTTCCTGTAGGTGGTTTCTATCGTGAGACCAAGTATAAGATGACCAGCTGGGACTTCCGTGCTACTGCACAGTATAACGATGTATTCAACGAAGACCATATCGTGAACCTCTATGGTGGTATGGAAATCAACGATACACAGCGTAGCCGCAGCTACTTCAACGGTGTAGGTATGCAGTATGACATGGGCTACCTCGGATCATACGACTACCTCTTCTTCAAGCAGTCAGCAGAGCAGAACGCTATGTACTACAGCTTGAGCAACAGCTACGGTCGTGAAGTTTCATTCTTCGCCACCGCTACCTATTCTTGGAAGGGCCGCTACGTTATCAACGGAACTACCCGTTACGAAGGTTCTAACCGTCTGGGTAAATCTCGTTCAGCACGTTGGTTGCCTACATGGAACGTCTCTGGTGCATGGAATGCTCACGAAGAGCCTTGGTTCCAGAAGACTTTCAAGAATGCGTTGACACACGCTACCCTGAAGGCTTCTTACTCACTGACTGGTGACAAACCTGCTGTGACCAACTCACAGGCTATCATTCAGTCGTTCAACCCCTGGCGTCCATTCGCAAGCGATAAGGAGTCTGGACTTAACATTTACGACTTCGCAAACCCCGATCTGACCTATGAAAAGAAACATGAGCTCAACATTGGTGTTGACCTCGGCTTCTTGAACAACCGACTCAACGTACAGTTCGACTGGTATCGTCGTAACAACTACGACTTGATCGGTATGCGTACCACCAACGGTACCAAGGGTACTATCAACGAGTTTGCCAACGTCGCTTCTATGCGCTCACATGGTGAGGAACTTTCTATCTCTTCTAAGAACATTGTCAGCAAGGACTTCAAGTGGAACACCGACTTCATCTTCTCTCACGTGAAGACTAAGATTACCGAACTCGACAACCGTTCACGTTTGATCGACATGGTAACCGGTACCGGTTTCGCTAAGAAGGGATATGCTTACCGTTCACTCTTCTCATTCGACTTCAAGGGACTTAATGCCAATGGTATTCCTCAGGTAGTTAATGAAAGTGGTGAGGTGGTAACCAGCGACATCTACTTCCAGAGCCGCGATATCGACTACCTCGTTTACGAAGGACCTACCGATCCTACCATTACCGGTTCACTCGGCAACTCGTTCACTTATAAGAACTGGCACCTGAACATCTTCGCTACCTATGCTTTCGGCAATGTGGTACGCCTTGATCCTGCTTTCTATGCCAGCTATTCTGACCTCGACGCTATGCCGAAGGAGTTCAAGAACCGTTGGACCGTTTCTGGTGACGAGAACAAAACCACTATCCCTGCTATTCCTGACCTCCGTCAGCTGCAGGCAGACACTCAGCTCTCTTATGCTTTCAACGCTTACAACCGTTCTACCGACCGCGTTGCTAAGGGTGACTTCATCCGCATGAAGGAGATTTCAGTGTCATACGACTTCCCACAGACTTGGCTCAACGCTCTCAAACTGAAGAGTGCCAGCATCAAGCTGCAGGGTACCAACCTCTTCCTGATCTACTCAGACAAGAAACTCAACGGACAGGATCCTGAATTCTTCAACACCGGTGGTGTGGCTGTTCCTATGGCCCGTCAGTTCACCTGCACCGTAAGAGTTGGACTTTAATCAAACTTAATAGAAAGGAACAATAAGATGAAAAAACTTAGCATATTATCACTGGCCGCAGGAATGCTCGCACTTGCTTCGTGTGACAGCTATCTCGACAAGCTCCCCGATGATCGCGCCGAGGTTAACAGCCTCGACAAGGCAAAGAAGTTCCTCGTATCGGCCTATCCCAACCATTCGCCCAACTTTGTCTTCTTTATAAGTGGCGACAACGTGAGCGACAATGGTGTACTTTATAACGCACAGCCCAACCAGATGAATGCCTACAAATGGCAGCCCATTGAGACTGAGAATAACGACGACCCGAAGCAGGTTTGGAATGCTAACTACGAGGCTGCGGCTGTAGCCAACATGGCACTTGAGGCGTTGGCAGGCGATGAATCTGCTGATGCTCAGGCACTGCGTGCCGAGGCACTGCTCTGCCGTGCCTTTGCCATGTTCCAGAATGCCAATATGTTCTGTATGGCATGGAACGATTCTAAGGCTGACGAATACCTCGGTATTCCTTATCCTAAAGTAGCTGGTGAATCTGTCAACGAGCGCGGAACGCTGCGTCAGACCTATGAGAATATCAATGCTGATATCGAAGAGGCTCTTCCTCTGCTCAACGATGGTTATCTCACCGTACCTAAGTATCACTTCAACCAGAAGGCTGCTTATGCCTTTGCTGCCCGCTTCAACCTGTTCTACCAAAACTGGGACAAAGCTATCGAATACGCTACCAAGGCATTGGGTGGAAACCCAAGCAGTCTGCTGCGTGACATGGACAGCTATGCTCCTTTGGCTGGTGTTGATGACATCCACAACAAATGGATCCGTTCTGGTGAGAACTGCAACCTCATGTTTGTCGATGCCGTTTCTATCAACGGACGTGTCAACCGTGGTTCGTCAAGTTACAAGCGTTTCAACCACAACAGGGATGTGATCACATCACAGACTATGTGGGCTAAAACTCCTTGGTCTGAATCAGCCAGTAGTGCAGAAAAGAATGCCCTTCAGGAAGCTCGTCTCATGTATGGTAGTAACCAAGCCGTGTATATACCCAGCTTGATCGAGGACTTCGAAATCAAAGATAAGATCAACCAGACTGGTTATGCCCACGTGGTTGACCCCGTCTTCACCGGTGACGAGACTATCTTGACACGTGCAGAGGCTTACATCATGAAGAAAGACTATGACAAGGCTCTTGCCGACATGAATACATGGCTCACCGCTCACAGCGATGTGACTTCACCCAAGTTCTTGACGCTCACAGTTGATAATGTTAATACAGCGCTCAATGCCATCCGCATGACCGAGGTTCCCTCACGTGCAGTGAGCGAAGAGAGCATCAAGAAGCCGCTCAACCCACAGGGCTTCACCGTTGAGGAAGGCACACAGACCAATATGATCTATACAGTGCTCCATATGCGTCGTATCACCACCATCTATCAAGGTCAGCGTTGGCTCGACATCAAGCGTTGGGGTATTGAGTTCACCCACCATCTTGACGGCGAAGACAACATCGTCTTCAAGGCTGGCGACCTTCGCGGTGCTATCCAGTTGCCTTACGACGTCATAGAAGCTGGACTTGAGCCTAACCCCAGAGAGACAGCAACCCAGAATTAATTATAACGAACGAAAGGAATAAAGATATGATGAAACATATTACAATGTCGCTCGTTGCACTGCTCATGAGTGTTGCATTCGTGTCGTGTGACAACGACGATCCCAATAGCGAATCGATCTTCAAGACCGAAACGAAGAACGAGACCGAGTTCGACAAGTGGCTCAACACCAACTTCGTGGAGCCATACAACATCAAACTCTACTATCTGTATAACGACAAGCTGACAGACAACTACTACAACGTAGTGCCTGCCACCATCACCAACTCGAAGGCTATGGCCAAGATGATCAAACACGTATGGCTCGACGCTTATGTAGAGGCTTGCGGTGCAGACTTCTTGAAGGCAAATGCTTTCCGTGTGTTCCAGTTTATCGGTTCACCAGAATACAACGGTAAGGGTGAAATCGTGCTCGGTACTGCTGAAGGTGGTGTTCAGGTGACCCTGTTCCGACTCAATGAGCTTGACCTCAACAACATCTATGTGAATCAGGACGAGCCGTTCCGTGCGCATGCCAAACTGCCTCTGGACCTCAACTACTGGTACTTCCACACCATGCACCATGAGTTCTGTCACATCTTGACACAGAAGAAGTACTACAGCACCGACTTCCAGACCATCTCTGCCGGTAAGTATCACTCTACCGACTGGATCAACGTGGATGACGAAGATGCTGTTAAAGAAGGATTCGTTACCGGTTATGCCAGTGGTGAATACAATGAGGACTTTGCTGAGGTTTATGCCAACTACGTCACTTCAAGCGATGAATCTTGGAAAGCACGTCTTGACAAAGGTATTGAATATACTGTAACAGGTCTCAATGCCAAGGGTGAGACTATCCAAGTTGCATTCTGGGGCAAACCTACTAATGCTCAGTTGGCAGGTGCAGGTTTTGCGAGTATCAAAGGTGCCAAGATTACATCACGTGAAGGTGCCAATATCATCAATGCCAAACTTGAAATCGTGCGCAGCTATCTGCAAGACTCTTGGGGTATCGACCTTGAGAAGCTCCGCGCTATCGTGCTCCGCCGTTCGGCAGAGGTTATGAATATGGATTTAACAACTCTTAATTAAGCAATCCGACTATGAAAAAGATCTATAACATTCTGTTCGTCCTTCTCGCTGGTCTGTCGTTCGTGGCATGTTCCAACGAAGTGGATGACGTATTCGATAAGTCGTCTGCCGACAGAATCCAGGAGGCTATCAATGCCGACATGAAACTGCTGGTTGATGCACCTAATGGTTGGCTGATGGAGTATTATGGCGCCAGCAAGTATGGTGGTTACAATATGTTCGTCAAGTTCAATGCTGACAACACCGTAACAGCTGCCAACGAGTTCTTTGAAGAGGGCACTCGTGCTACCTCTCACTTCAAACTTGAGCAGAGTCAGGGTGTACTGCTCTCATTCGACGAGTATAATGAAATCTTCCACATCTTCTCTGATCCTGCCAACATATTGCAGGTAGGTGACAATGGTAAGGGTTTTGAAGGCGACTTTGAGTTCCGTGTCATCAAGGCAGAGGCAGACCGCTTTGAACTTCAGGGTAAGAAGCACGGTCAGAAGATTGTGATGACCCGTGTGGCAGAAGACCTCAACTGGGACAACTACTTCAAGGCTGTAGAAGACATGGAAAAGCTGTTGAGCTACAAGACCTATGCCATCGAGTTTGGCGGCGAGGCTCCGCTGACCATCGCAAGAAGCAATCGTACCTTCACCTATCACGATGCTGAAACCGATAAAGATGTGCTTATCCCATACATCGTTACCGATCAGGGCTTGAAATTCAAGAAACCAATTGTGATTGGTACTGACTCTATCACCATGCTGACTCCAGGTGCTGATGAAACTTGGAAGACTGACGGCAAGGGTTGGACCGTGAACTATGTATTGCCTACTCTCGTAGAGCAGCTCACTGATCCTAACACATTCTGGTCGTTCAAGAAGGGCAAGATGAGCAAAAAAGCCGCTGCTTACTTTGCAAAAGCTGAGGAAGCCAGTGCTGCAGAAGGTGAGGACGTTATATTCATCGCATTCGGTGTGAATCCTAATGCCGCTAATCTTGGATGGGGTGTATTCTTCCGCAGTGGTAACTATATAGGAACGCTTCTTCCAACAGTAACTCCGATTGATGGCACTCACCTCTCATTGGCTATGAAGGGTTACGATGGAAATGGTCAGTACTATTATAAAAAAGGTTATAATTACATCACCAATGGTATCCTCCGTGGAACATTCGAATTGAGCACCGACAATCCTAAGAACCCATCATACATCCGCTTGACTCGCACCGATGCTAATGCTCCAGGTGAATGGATGGATGTATTCCCCGGTCTGGATTTCTACGATGCAGGCGAATAAGAGAAATTCTCTTTAAGTCTATAAATGAATAAAGGTGTGACTCCTATATGGGGTCACCCTTTTTTCTTGCCTATATGCCAGATTATCATTACCATTGTCTCGCACTATCAAACATGATACTCAAACGCTGAAAGATGACACGCGAAGAATGTCTGGAACTCAACATGATGGCAGAAACGATTTGCCGATAAATCATGATATGAGCGAAGTGTGGTACTTCACGATTTGCTGCACAACAGGGTGATGACGAAACCAACAATAAAGATGACACACGTGCCGAGCACGATAGAGAGATAGGGATGGAGATGTGGTCCAGGCAGATTGAGTGGTCCAGCCAACGATATCCAACCGATGACGAGGATGCCCGACAGACAACCGATGAAGGCGGCACGACGACCGATGTGTCGCGTGCAAGCCAAGAAAAACAATCCCAACATGCCACCAGAGAAAATGCTACTCAACGTCCACCAAGCATCGATGATACTCTCTACCTGCAACATGGCAAGCGCTACCAGGACACCCAAGACGCCCACGACAACTGAAGCGATGCGCAATACAACGAGTTCGGGACCCGACGCAGTGCTGGTGTTGCCCTTGCGACGGCGCCAATGGGGCAATAAGGGACGGAAATAGTCGGTCAGAATGATGGTGGCTGCCGATGTGACACTGGTCGATACGGTACTCATGCCCGCAGCAAAGATACTGGCAATGAGCAGCCCGCGCAGTCCCAAGGGCAAACTATCCACTATGAAATAAGGGAATACATAGTCGGGTTTGGCAGCAATAGCGTCGGGCAGATAACCTGTGCCCGACTCGTAGAAAGCATAGAGCGATGTGCCGATCATGAAAAATAGTGCAGAGACCGGTATGAAGAGATAGCCACCGAATAGGGCAGAGAAGCGTGCATCGCTGTCGCTCTTGGCAGCATGATAACGCTGCACGTAGTTTTGATCGATGCCATAATTCTGCAGATTGGTGAAGATGCCATAGATGAGACATACCCAGAAGGTGCTCTCGGTGAGACTCGCACCGAACGATCCCAACGACAGTTTGTTGCCTTCGGGAGAGTGGGTGGCAATGTCGATAATCTGCATAGGACCCTCAGGCAACGAGAATATCAGTATCAGCAAACACAATAGTGCACCACCGATGAGAATGAAGCCCTGTATGGCATCTGCCCATATCACCGCACGCAAACCGCCCAGCATCGAATAGATGACGATGGCAACGGTGGTGGCGATGATGACCACATGGAGATTCCACCCCATCAGAATATACATGGGTACTGCCAACAGATAGAGGATGCTGCCCATACGGGCTATTTGTGTGAACAGATAGCATGCCGAAGCATAGAGGCGAGCCCATGGACCAAACTTCTCTTCAAGGAAACTGTAGGCAGATACCGAACCGCTCTTGCGGTAGAAAGGTACGAAATAGCGAGCTGCAATCCAACTGGCTATCGGTATGGATAACGAGAAAACGAAAGCGTTCCAGTTGCTGGCATAGGCTTTACCGGGATAGCCGATATAGCTGATGCTCGATACATAGGTGGCAAAGATAGACATGCCCACTACCCATCCGGGCAGCGATTTGCCTGCAGAAGTAAATTCATCGGCAGAACTTCCTCGACGGAAAAAGGTACAGCCGAAGACTACGATGCCGATGGTGAATAGCAGAAATACGATGAAGTCGATAATATGCATAGGGTATAGTTAGTGTTGTAGAATCTGTTGTGAACGATGGTGACTGCCGCCTTCCAACTGTTCGCTACCTCCGTAGGGCAGTTGCAGCGTGGCATGGTCACCCTGCGGAATCATGATGTCGATATAGAAAGTGTGTCCCTCAATTCGCCAATCTACGCTTACGGTGCCGTGTGCCGATGCCGTAGAACCTTTACACCAGTGGATGTCGCCCACGGGGTGAGGCGCTATCAGCAGGTCGTTGCCCCGTCGCTGTATGCCCAGCAGGTCGGGTATGAGGAAATTTTCAATATGAGCCATCATGAAGTGGTTCATCGATGCACCATGCTTCGGATTCCACTGTTCGGTGAGTGTTGTCATGCCTTGCTTGATCTGATAGCCATAGCCTGGTACCTCGTCGTGGTTGAGCATGCGGTAGAGCAACTCCCGTTGTCCACCGTCGATGAGAGCTTTGAAGAGATAGCGGTTGCCTATATCGCCCGTGGTCAATCGGTCACCATGCTGATGGATATCAGCCACGAGTTGGTCGAATACCGCCTGACGGTCGCCATCGGGAACGAGATTCATACAGAGTGCGATGGCTTGGGCACACTGGCTGCCAGAGGCATAACGATGGGTTTGCGGATTGTAGAATTCGCGGTTGAAAGCCTCTCGGATGCTATCGGCACGTGCTTCTCCCATCAGATGGTTCCACCAGTAATAATGTGCGGTAGATACCAAAGGCATGGGAGTGTTGCGCGCAAAACCAGCACGCCAGGGACCATAGTCATACCAATCGCCAAGTCCCATGCGCAGTATGTAACACGAGTCTTGCGACGCCAGATAATCGACATAGCGCTTCATCGGCTTGTAGTACTGTCGGATGAGACTATCGTCACCATAGTATTGCTGATAGAGAAACGGCAGCGCGATAAGTGCCCCGCCCCATTCAGGCGATTCGAGGAAGGGTTTTGCCCAGTCGCCGGTAAACACGGTATATTCTGGAGCTGTCTCAGGCATAGCTCCATTGGGGTGTTGGGCATCTGCCATGTTCTGCATGGTCTGTTGTATCATCGTTCTGCAGTCGTAGTTGTAGAGCAATGCCTCGCCGTTGAGCCAGTCTTGTTCGAGCCATCCCAGTTTCTCACGGTGCGGGCAATCGGTCCATACCGCCTGCCAGTTGCTGCGTATGGCACGGTCGATGATGCGGTGGGTGGCATTGATGCGTGGGTTGCTACACTCAAAACTGCTGGTGCGTGGTGCTGCATTATAGACAAAGCAAGATCGGATATGGCGTAAAGTCTCGATGTCGCCCTCCACTTGGAGGTATCGGAATCCATAATAGGAGAAGACAGGATGCCATGTCTCTGTGCCCTTTCCACTAAGCGTGTAAGTATAATAATGTGGGCGACCGGTTTGCTTCTGATTGCAGCGCAGGTCGTCGGTGAGTGTTTCTGCCGGTGTAATCTTGATGTGTTGACCACGCTTTCCCTTGACGGTAATCTCAGGAAATCCCGCAAGGTTCTGTCCCATATCGAACACCAATATAGAGTCGCGACGCAAAGTTTGCGCCACTTCATAGTGTTCCATCACTTTGACAGGATATGCCAACTGAGGACGCAGGATTCCTTTGGGTGCCTGTTGCACCACAACAGGATGCCATGTGGTGGAGGAGATGCGTGCATCGTAGTCTTCGCCACCATACAGACTGTTGAAGGTGATGGGCGATAGACTCCACTGCCATGCGGCATCGCTGACAATCGTCTCTTTACTGCCATCGTGATAGGTGATGTGTAGTGCCAGCAGTAGTGTGGGTGGTCCAAACGAAACCTTTAGTTTGTGATAGCGTCCGCCCTGCTCGTTGTAGAATCCGTTGCCCAATAGCACCTGAACGGTATTCATGCCACGTTGCAGACAGGTATCCACTTCATAGGTATTGTAGAACACCGTCTTGTCGTAGTCGCTCCATGCTGGTGAAAACTCAGCATCGCCTACTGTGCGGCGGTTTATGGACAACTTGTAGCATCCCAGTCCGGCAATCTGCACGGTGGCATGGGCAACCCGTTTCTTGAGCTGGAAGTTGCGCGCGATATAGATACTACGGCGCGACAACGTGTCGGCAGCGTTCCATAGTGCGCGAGTTTGTTTCAATATGCCTCCCGTGTAGTGTCTGCCTTCGGGAATGTTTGCCTGCTGTCGGGTGATGGCACCAATCCATTGTGCCTCGCCGAAGCAAGTTGGCGACTGGGCAGCCACTCGAAGGGTGATGGCGAACAGTAGGAAGAGTATGTCGCGCTTAGTCATAATGCGTTGTTGATGGTGAGTTTGCCGATGGTGTCACGTTGTCCTGCCAACTGTCCGTCGATATAGACGCGCAGTCCTTTGCCTAAGTGGTAGCGAGATCCGTCATGGTCCCAAACGATGGTGATCCAGCGACCGTGATAGGCTACGTTGTCGAGACAGAAGTAGTTCCATTTTCCTTCAGGCAACAAGGGGCGCACCTCTAATGTTCCGTCGGTGCGTGGACGCAGACCGCAGATTCCCGTGATGACCAAGTCGCAGAAGGTGGAATGGTTGTAATAGCGGCTGCGCTCTTGATCGCCTTTAAGCCAATAACCCGTAGTCTCGTCGAGATATTCGCCGATGTAAGGGCGTCCGCGCATGTGTTGACTTTCTACATATTTCTCCATTTCACGGAAGTAGAGCGAGTCGCCCACTACAGGGTCGGTATAGTCGTTGATATAGTTTGCCATGGCAGTAAGCGTCTGACTGGTGGCAAAGGGCCATACGGCACCGTCCCATTCACATTTGCCCACACCGTGAGTACGGAACAAAGGATGGCGGCGCTCGGCAGTAGTCAGTCCGTAGGGAGCAGAGAATCCCTTGGTGTCAGCAGCCTGCAGCCATGCCACACCATAGCGATTGTCATCTTTCGCCATGTGTGTGTACCAAGGCAGGAAGCCGATAGCCTCCCGAACACATGCCGAAGAATCGACGCGGTGGGTTTCAAAAAACTGTTGGTCGGTGTTCCACAGCAGGGTGTGTGCAGCCTTTTGTAGTGAATCGGCTTTGGCATAATAGCGCTCGGCTTTGGCTGGGTCACCGCTGAGTGCTGCAATATTGCCGATAGCTTGGGCATTGCCAAACATATAGGCATTGATGCTGGGACGCAGATATTTCTTCCTACGTCCGCCGCTGATGGTCTCTTCCATGGCATCCTGCACGTCAGCCTGCCAGTAGAGTTGCTGTCCTTGGACCTTTCGGGTATGGGTAGATTCCCAATGGTTGTATTCCCATTCGAGTGAAGGCAACATGTTGCATATCCAGTCTTTGCGTCCATCTACGGCATAGCGTTGCCATAGGGCATGTGGCATCCACGAGGAATAGTTGGCAATCTTCTTCATCGGTTCGCCATTGTTGCCTTTGTACCAGGTGTTCATGATTTGGTCGAGGTAGTCGGTTTGGCGCAACCAACGACTCTCCATGATATGATGACCTACGGCAGAGGCAATCAGATTGTACTGATCGGCATAGGATCGAGGTACAAGAAACTCGGTCATGGCATAGCCCACGGGAGTGAGTCGGATGTGCTTGCGGAGTGTCCACCAACGGTAATACCACATCTCTTCGAATTGTTTCTGCGGGCAGTCGAACAGCGGTACGTTATCGGTCATCCACTGCCATGCCTTGCTGTTGGGTATTGCCTGAATGATATTTTCATCCTCCATGCTGTTGAAATCATCCACATAGTGCTTGTAGTCGGCATAGCGTAATGCCACGGCATGGGCATCAGCATCGTCGGATGAAGTCTGGAAATGGCTGATGCGGTAGGTGGCAAGCGGTTCATCGTCGCCTGCATGGTCGAGTGTGCCATACCAGTCGGCATCGGTGTCGATATCAGGGAAGGTGCGGCGTGCACCGGTGCGGAAGAGAATACGCTCGATATGTGCTACGGGTGAAAAGAACATGCGCTGTCCTGCCTTCTTGCCGTTGACATAAACCTGTATCATCCGGTTGTCGGTAGAGAGTACGGCTTCGATATGATAGGTCTTGCCAGCTTCGTATTTTCCCAAATTGCCGTAGCGTGCACCACCTTTACAGCGCATCTCTCCTTGTGGTGTCAGTTCGATACGCGAGCAGGCGGTACCCTGTTCGTCGAGAAATTCTATCTGTAGGAGACCATGGTCGTTTTGCAGTGCTTCGATGTCGAAAGCCACACGCAGACTCTTCGATGCAGGAATCTTACGTTCTATGCAGGCATAGTCGAAGGGATTGCTGTCTGCCATGGTGAGCCATCCGTTGACCAACGAAACCTCGGCACGCTTAGGCGAATAGATGTTCCACTGGCGGAGTTGGGCGAGTTGTCCCACGTTGAATTCCCCATCGTGGGCGTGCGCTGATGCTTTGGTCTGTACTGGCACGGGGATGTGGCTCACCCAGATATCCTCCTTATTCATAGAGTAGGTCAGCCAGAGGTCACCATCTTTGGGCACTCCGTTGCCTTCGAGAATTCCTCTGACATACTGTGGACCATAGCTCTTATAGTTGCCACCGTAGCGCATGGGCGGCACTTCGCCCACCACGAGATTGAGCGTAGTATATTCCAGTCCGTCGTTGGAGAGGGAAATGCCCAACGGCCAACGGTATTCCGATGGGTTGTAGATGGTGGCATAGGACCCGTCGGAAAGGCGTTGCCCCCATATCTTAGCATTGCTGTTGACAAAACCGCGAGCACGTGCCACAGGCTGTGACCACGTCAGACCGCCATCGTCGCTGATACTGGTCAGCGCATGTTTCCATAAAGCCGCTAAGCGTCCGTCGGGCAAAGTGTAGTCGCAGTATGCCTTGTAACCTTTGTTGAGTGGGATGAGCGGATCGTTGCGGTCTGCCTCTTCCACCCATTGCATGCGGTATCGTGGATTGTCGAGAATCTCTCGGCACACCTTACGTAAGTTTTTGTCGGCTTGGGTGTAATAAGGAAACGGCAGGGCACCTTTCTTGTTTGCCAATGGTTTGCAACCATGGTTGAGATAGATGAAACAGATGGGGCCCAACGAACCATCGGCTTTGACTTCGCGAATGACACGGCCGATGCCGTTGCCATCGTTAGGATCGTCTTTGCGGTCGAAAGCCACACCGTAGTTGCCTAAGGCATAGAGGCGACGGTCTTTGCTGACATACCAACCTACACGTTGATGCATGATGGCTACCAGATTGTGGGCACGTTCAGAGCGTCCTGGCTTCTGGAATCCTTCGGGAACCTGTATTTCAGGAAAGAGAATCTCAGGTTCGCTCCATGTATAACCATCGGCAGACGTCTGATACATGGTGCGTGAAGGTGGTATGTGTTCGTCGCTCGGATCGCAAAGGAAGTTGAGATGGAACCGATTGTTCCAATAGGCCAGCATGGGTTGGTGGTTGTAGGTCCAACCATCATTGTTGGCTTTAGCAGGATATTCGCGGTTGGCTTGCATCACTTGGATGTTGTGTACACCAACTACGGGCGACAAACCGCCATCGTGGCGGTAGGGGGTGCTCAGGGTGCTGCCGGTGTAGTGGATGGCATCTGAAGCGTTGAGCAAGTTGCGCACAATGGCTTCGGAAGCACGGAAAATGGTGCCGTGCTTATGGAGAACAGGCACGCTGACCTTGTTGGAAACATCTTCAAAGGTTTTGAAATCGGTGGTGAAATGTGCACCGAAATCCTTCAACCGATAGCGATCATAGTAGATCAGCCATCCACCATCGACCTTAGCGGTAGTAGGACCTTCCATCAGTTTGCCGGTGAAAGGTTCGGATGCCTTCGACCATGGACCGTAAGGTGACTTGGCATAAGCCACCTTGATATCGCGTTCAGGACGTGTATTGTCTTTGAGCACCATCACATAATCGCGCTTGCCCCGTTTGACGAGGGTGGCATCAATACAACTGAAGCCAGGGTCTATCATCAAGCGAGCAGGGGTGAAGGTGCGGAAATCCTTGGTGGTGGTATAGTAAAGACGATGGTTGTTGTTCTCATCCTCTATTCCTCGTGGAAATTTGCCCGGCACACACGATGCCCATACGATAACAGCCTGTTGGCGGTCGTCGTCCCAGAAGAGTTCGGGAGCCCATACGTTGACGGTGGTGGTGTCGGTCATGACCTCGATGAAACGTTGCTTGCTCCAGTGCTTTAAGTCTTTCGAACAAGCATAGCCGAAGCCTCTGTCACCCTTCCAACTTGATGTCCATACGAGATGGAACATGCCATCAGGAGTGCGGATGATTGATGGATCGCGCATGACACGTTGTTTACCTACCTCAGGTTTAAGCCAGATGCCAGGGATAGAGTCCCAATGCCATCCATCGCGACTGTAGATGAAGCGCAGTCCGTCGGTGGCTGGTTCGTGGAAAGAGGTGGATACATAGAGGTCGTGTTGTGCCTCTACTGCCATGGCAGAGAGGCAGCACAAGGAGATTAGAGCGAGTAGTGTCCGTTTCATGATTTGTTTATATTTTATTCAAGTTTCGCAACTGAGGGAATTGATTGAAGTTAAAGAACGTTTTCGTTAAGCCAGATGAGCAGACCCGAGCTCGTTCGAGGTCTGCCATGGCGAGAAAAGGTGCCATAAAATGGAAGTTATCACTCCCTACGGTCGTTCGGGAAGTTAAGAGACAATAGCCTTTTGCCGTAAGACGTAGGACATTTGTCCCTTAACTTCTCTCTAACTTCCCTAACTTCCCTTAACTTCCCCACATGCGAAAGTTCAGTAATTTATAATATAGACGCATCAAGTGGCATTTTGTAATGCCAAAGGTCAGAGAATCACAGTTTCGCTCATGAGTCGATCCCATTCATCCTGGGTGATGTGCCTGCCTCGTAGCGTCCTGACAGCAGACCACCCGGCATAGCGGCTGTCATTGGTACGCAACCAATGGAACTCGTCGGCTTGACAATGGTTGTGGATCATCTGCTCAAGGTGGTGGCGATAGGCAGGATTGACCACCGAGAGGTAACATTTGCCGTTCGACAGCCGGATGGCAAGCAAGAGATATTGTTGCTTGTCGGTAGTGGGAACAGTGGCAAGCATGGCATTGCGAGAGGTGACGGTGATGTTCCATCCGTCGGCATTGAGCCGTTGCATCCATTGGCGGAATACCTTCCCGTGGGCAGAAGTATCGCGAGTCTGGGTGTAGGCAATATAGAAGTGGATCATCTCGTGGAGCAAAACAGATTGTCTGTCGTGGTCGCTCGTATGGTAGAACTCGCTCACCTTGATGGTATAGTCTGTGGTTTTCCACCGGCCAGGCAACAGACCACGCCGAACCTTGTGGCAGCTGAACTGTCCCAAGGTGCGTTTGGCATGATTGACCACAAAGTGGGGTTCCGGCAGAGTATTGCCGAAATACTGGGCGTTGAAAGTGGTAAACCACTCGCGAAGCGTTGTGCAGTCATGCTACCCCGTGTTTGTTATAGTTAATGAACTGTCGCATGTGAGGGAGTTAAGGGAAGTTAAGGGAAGTTAGAGAGAAGTTAAGGGACAAATGTCCTACGTTTTACGGCAAAAGGCTATTGTCTCTTAACTTCCCGAACGACCGTAGGGAGTGATCACTTCTTTAACTTCAATCAATTCCCTCAGTTGCGCATGTGGGGAAGTTTAACTTCAATCAATTCCCTCAGTTGCGAAACTTGAATAGTTATTTATCATACTGATATGGCACGATCTGCTACTTAGCGATAGTTGCCCAATGCCTCGATACTCTGTGGCAACCATACTTCCATGTCATTTGCCCCACGGTGGTTCCATGCGTAATAGGGTATGAGTGTGAGGCGCGTGTCGGAGACTTTCACCCTGCCGTCGGCATCGGTATCAACGGTCTGACCATCTACTTCGATGGCTTTCACACCAAACGACACCTGATGTTGACCGTTGATGGTGCGGTCAACCACGTTGAACTGTGGATTGGTGGGCATGAGGAAACGGAAGATGCTGTGGGAGGTGTTGTCGGCAGCTTCGGCACAATAGACCAAAGGACCGCGTTCTACAGCCACCCGGCCACGGTCGTCGGTCACCTGTGGATTGGCAACTACGGTACGTACCGGCATATCGAGATGGAGCGAAACAACATCGCCTTTCTTCCAAACGCGGTTAATGATGAGATATCCTTTGTCGGTCTTCACCCCATCGACAGGCTTTCCGTTGACGGTAATCTGATAGTTGCGTGTCTGACAATCGGTATAACGGTAGAGGTCGCTGGGTACTGGTGTGTTGACAGCCCAACCTGGAATACGGATAGCCATGGCAAATGCTTTGGCTTGATTCTTCTGAATGCGAAGGTTGATGTCGCCATTCCATGGATAGTCGGTCTGTTGTTCCAATACGACGGTTTTACCTCCTATTTCTACATGCGCCGTATTGCCGGTGAAGAGATTGACATAGAGTGTGCGGTCTTTGACAGCATAGACATAACCAGGGAATGACGGGATGAAACGGCATATATTGCTCGGACAGCAGGCACATCCAAACCATGGTTGGCGCTCGGTGTTGCCATCGCTCGACAGGGGGTTGGGATAGAAGAAGCGACCGCCGTCAACCGACATGCCGCTGATGACACCGTTATAGAGCGTGCGCTCCATGCAGTCGATATATTTTGCATCGCCTTGCATGAGGAACATGCGATGGAAGAGATAAACCATGGCAATGGCGGCACATGTCTCATTATAGGCAGTAAGGTTGGGCAACTCATAGTCGGCACCGAAGGCTTCGCCTTCATGGCGTGCGCCAACACCTCCGGTGATATAGTATTTGCGGCTGACGATATTATTGCAGATGGCGTTGAGGGCATTGATATAGGCGGTGTCGCCCGTAAGGGCTGCCACGTCAGCCATTCCTGCATACATATATCCGGCACGGACAGCATGTCCCCATGCTTCGGTCTGCTCGATGACAGGTTTGTGGCTTTGGGAATAGATGGTGTGGGTGGAAGTCTTTCCACGATAGTCGAGCAGGAATTTAGCCTCGTCGAGATAGCGTTTGTCGCCGGTGAGCAGGTAGAGCCGGGTCAATGCCATCTCGGCAATCTGATGACCTGGAGTGACACAGACTTGGCCGGGACGTGGTCCAACTTCGCGGATGACGCAGTCAGCATAGCGGCGAGCTATGTTGAGAAACTTATTGCTACCTGTGGCTTGATAGTGTGCGCAGGCGGCATCGACCATGTGACCTAAGTTGTAGAGTTCATGACTGAGCGCTTCTTCCTCGACCCATCGTTTCGCTCCAGACCATTGGTGTGGATGCGCAGGATTGACGGTGCGTGAGGTGTAGAGGTAACCGTCGGGTTCTTGTGCGGCAGCTACAATATCGAGGATGCTGTCGATATATTGTTTGAGGCGGTTGTCGGGATAGGTTTGGAGTATATAGCTTGCTCCTTCGATGGTTTTATAGACATCGGTATCGTCGAAGGGTAAACACTTCATCTTGCTGACGTCCCATTGGGGAGTTTGCAGACCGTTGTGACCAGGGTGTTGCAACGTATAGGCAGCCATTTTGAAATTGTCGTAGCGATGGGTTGCTTCGCATTTTTCGAAGGCCAAAGGGATGGTTACTTCGCGTGCCGCCTTGATGCGTTGGCCCCAAAAAGTCTGTGCATTAACCTTCACCGCAGTAAAGGGCACTTGGGTGATGGGGTAGCCATTGGTTTTTGGTGTGGTGATGTTTTTGGCTTGTGTGCTGACTATAGCGATTGTAGCCATTGTCAAGAGCAGTATTTGTTTCATTGTTAAAAGTTTAGGATTACATCTTGCAAAGGTACGATTAAGCGAGAGAAAAGCAAAAGAAAATTTGGGATTTTTTTGTTTTGCATTTTCAAGTGTTAGGAATTGATGGAAGTTAAAGGAGTTATCACTCCCTACGGTCGTTCGGGAAGTTAAGAGACAATAGCCTTTTGCCGTAAGATGTAGGACATTTGTCCCTTAACTTCTCTCTAACTTCTCTAACTTCCCCTTAACTTCCCCCACATGCGAAAGTTCAGTTATTTGTCCTGAAGGATGTTGTGCAGGTCGGTCATGATGGTTTGCAGGTGTTCCCGAATTTGTCTGTCATCCAGTTTATCGATGTTTTCGGGTGTCAGGGCGGTTAGCTGATCAAGAGATTTCATCTGCATCATGGTGGCAATTGGCAACATTTTATGAACCACCTGCTTGATTGGTGTGATGGACGATTTGATATCAGGAATATCAGCAGCATTGGTAGTAGGATTGTTTGCCTCGTCCAATATGTTTTGCAGGCGTTGCAAGTGTTCGTTGAGTGCAAGTTTTACATTCTTGATGATTTCCAGCGCAGCCTCTTCATCATCATCTGCAAAGGCTGTGAGTCGTCGGAATTGTTCGGGAATGACTGTGTTAAGTTTTTGGTCAGACGTTTTTTTTTAACTAATTTTTCGGGGGGAGCAATGTCAAATTCAAAAAAAATATGTACCTTTGCAAAAAAATTATTAGCTACGTAACATCTGTATATAATTGCACTATTTATATATAAGAATATACCCAATATATAATAATCTAAGGAAGTGCATAACTAAAAACCAAACAGAGAAGACGTGAAGTCCAGTCATGGCTCATGGCAAGTTTTTTTTAAATTAAAAGTGTTATTAACAATAAAAAGTGTTGAATGAGAATTAGAACGATGAAAAGAACAGCAGTGATGCTGTGTCTGTTGATGGTTTTCTCTGTGTTTGCTATTGCACAAAACACCACATCGACAATCACTGGTGTAACATCCGACAGCGATGACATACTGCCGACGTGTCACGGGGACTGGTCCATGGCATCACCCCCAACATGTCAAGAGGTCATTGACGTAACTTCTACAAGACCATTATCCAAAGACTTTGACGTAAAGAGGTTCGGACTCAATACAACAAGTCGCATAAAAGCTTTTGTCTTCAGGTTTGTCTCTATACCAGCCAAGCGGATCAGGACATCCAATGCCAACGCAATAATACATAGTAGTTTCTTCATTTATCCTATCATTTTGGGGCAAAGATAGCGAAAATATACGAACCAGCCAAATATAGCTCGATAAATCAACAAGTAACAAGTAACAAGTAACAAGTAACAAATGGTGCAACCATGCAAACGCTTTCTATCTCTTTTCTTCTAAAGGATATGGAGTATTCACCATGCAACTGCAAAATTACTCAATTCTTTTGTAAAAGCACACTTAATAAATCCAAACGATTAAGAAGCGGCAGCATTCTTACTCCTATAAAACACCAAATTGCTGATAGACAGAACGGGAGAATGTCCTCCCCATTTATAGGTAATGTGACAGAAAAACAATATGATAATTTGGAGATTTCTCTGCTTTACACTAATTTTGCAAGACAGAAACCAACGACAATACAACAGAATATGAAAAGACTCTATATGGCAACCCTTATCGCTCTGCTCGTGGCGTCTGCTTCGGCACAGGAGGTGATGCGTAAAGAAAAGAATGGCACCTATATTATCAATACCACCACGCTGGCTACCAGTGTGACGGGATATCGTGGCACTACGCCCTTGGAGATTACTATCAAGAAAAACAAGATAGTACAGGTGAAACCATTGCGAAACATGGAAACACCCAAATTCTTCCAACGCGTCAGCCAACAGATGGTGCCGAAATACGCAGGACAGCCTGTGGGCAAGAAAGGAATGCCACAAGTGGATGGTGTGACAGGAGCAACGTTATCGTCGAAAGCCGTACAGGAAAATGTGCGTCGGGGCGTGGCATACTATCTGAAACACAAGTAACGAAACCACGTGCGGGAAATGCTCTCTCGCACATGTGTATTATCAATAAGGTGCGAAACGACATTGTAGCCGTTTCGCACCTTATTGTTTCCATCGCTTATTTACCTCATTCGACGATGTGGGAGATCGTCTGAATAGGGTCAATAGAACAGGATAATGCCTGCAATGGCACAGCATCCAATCATCTTGATAGGATTGATTTTTACAACCTTGGTGCCAAAGAAAGTGGCAAGAAACAAGGCGATGCTGATATAAAACTGCCATGCATCCTCTGATGGAGTTGAGAAGTTTTCGGGAGTCATCAACAGTAATGTTGCTGCCGCCAATAGTCCGACAACGGCAGGACGCAGTCCCGTAAACACCGATTGCACCGTGTGGGTGTTCATGTAGCGCATGAACATACGACTGATGAGAATCATCAGTATGAGCGACGGCAATACCAAAGCAAGCGTGGCAACCGCTGATCCAAAGACTGCCATACTGCTACTATAGCCTGCATTGCTTACAGCAGTATAGCCGCAATAGGTGGCAGAATTGATGCCGATAGGTCCCGGTGTCATCTGTGAGACGGCAACGATATCGGTAAATTCCGATGACGACAACCAATGCCAATGTTCCACTGTCTCATGTTGGATAAGTGACAGCATGCCGTAGCCACCGCCAAATCCGAAGAGGCCAATTTCGAAGAATGTGATGAAGAGGTATAGGAATATCATGCTTTCTTATTCTTTTGTGTCAAACCATAGAGATAGCCGCCCACACCCGCAAGAATGATAATCCAGATAGGCGATACTCCCAATAGCCATATTGCCAGTGCCGACACGATGGGAATCCATAGCGTGTAGCGATTGAGATGGGCACTCTTAGCAAGATTGAAAGTTGGAACGGCAATCAGAGCCACAACGGCAGGACGTATGCCACGAAACATAGCAGCCACAACCTTATTGTCTTCAAACTGATGGAAGAAGATGGCTATGGCAAGAATGATGAGAAACGAAGGCAGAGCCGTACCTAATGCTGTGACCAGCGCTCCCCGTGTCTTGCGCAACTTATATCCGATGAATATCGAAATATTGATGGCAAAGACGCCCGGACAGCTTTGGGCGATAGCAATCAAGTCGAGCATGTCTTCCTTTGACACCCATTGGTGCTTGTTGACAACCTCTTCCTCTATAATTGGAATCATGGCATATCCACCCCCAAGGGTGAACATGCCAATCTTAAAGAAGGTACTGAATGTGCTCCAGTATATGTTACTCATTGTTTTTCAATCCACTTGCGGGCATTGACAAATGCCTCAATCCACGGTGTTACCTCATCCATGCGACGAGCCTCAGGATACCAAGCGCACTGCCAAGGGAAGATGGCGCGCTCCAAGTGTGGCATCATGCAGAGATGACGTCCGTCCTCTGAACAGATACCTGCAATATCGAAGGCTGATCCGTTGGGGTTGGCTGGATAGCCGTGGTAATTATACTTAGCAATGACATTGTAGGCGCTCTCTGGTTCGGTCAGAGCAAACTTGCCTTCTCCGTGGGCAACCCACAAGCCGAGTTTATTGCCGCTCAGCGATCCAAACATGACACTGTTGTTCTCGGGGATAGCCAATGAGATGAATTCACTTTCAAACTTATGAGAGTCGTTGTGCAGCATCTTAGCTCCCTTAGCACCGGTCAATCCCAGTTCTACCATCAGCTGACAGCCGTTGCAGATACCGAGTGAAAGAGTGTCTTTGCGAGCATAGAACTTGTCGAGTGCCTCTTTTGCCTTGGCATTGAAGAGGAATGCACCAGCCCAACCCTTAGCAGAACCAAGTACGTCGGAGTTTGAGAATCCACCGCAGAATACGATCATGTTGATGTCTTCCAGTGTCTCGCGACCACTTACAAGGTCGGTCATGGTCACGTCTTTCACGTCGAAACCTGCCAGATAGAGTGAGTAGGCCATCTCGCGATCACCGTTAGTACCCTTTTCACGGATGATGGCAGCCTTTATGCCTGATGGAGTGCGGCGATCTGCCGATAGTCCATACTGAGCAAGTGTGCCGGTGAAAGAGTCGTTGAATTTCATCTCCAACGGTTGCTTCTTATAGTTTTCATAGCGCTCGGCAGCCTTGCCGTTGTGGCTCTGCTGACGATCGAGCAGGTAAGAAGTCTTGTACCAAGTGTCGCGCAATGCGTCAATGTCGAAGGTATGCTCGCTGTCGCCAGCTTTAACAACGATGGTGCGGCTCTCAGGAACGGCATAGCCAATCTTGGCAAATGCCACGCCTTGTTCTTCCATATAGTCGATAAACTCCTGTTTGTGGGCATCGCTGATTTCCACAACCACACCGGGGTTCTCTGCGAAGAGTGTCTTTACCACGTCGCCATCGGCACAGAGGTCGTGCAGATTGATGTGGAGACCGCCCTTCTGGTTGGCGAAACACATTTCCAACAATGTGGTGATAAGACCGCCGGCAGAGATATCGTGACCAGCCATAACCCATCCTTTCTCTATAAGGCCCTGTACTGCCATGAAAGCATCGGCGAAGTATTCGGCGTTTTTCACTGTTGGCACGTCGCTGCCTACCTTGCCGAGGCTCTGTGCGAAGGCAGAACCACCGAGATGCTGCTCATCGAATGAGAAGTCGATATGATAGAGAGAAGCGTTCTTGTCGTTGACGAGAACAGGGCTTACCACCTTGCGGATGTCGGAAACCTCGCCTCCAGCGCTTACAATGACGGTTCCTGGAGAGATAATCTTCTCGCCGTTGGGATACTGCTGTGTCAGCGATAGCGAGTCTTTACCTGTAGGAACATTGATGTGGAGGTCGCAGCAGAAGTCGCTCAGCGCCTTTACAGCACTGTAGAGACGTGCATCCTCACCCTCTTGTGAGCGGCAGGGCCACATCCAGTTGGCACTCAGTGACAGCGAATCCATGCCGTCGGCAAGTGGTGCCCATACGATGTTGGTAAGTGCTTCTGCTACCGACAATACACTGCCAGCCTCTGGAGATGCCAGACCAGCCTGTGGTGCATGACCAATGGCGGTGGCAATACCCTTACGACCACGATAGTCGAGGGCTACAACACCACAGTCGCTCAGTGGCAACTGAATTTCGCCTTGACACTGCTGACGTGCAATCTTACCCGTCACGCTGCGGTCAACCTTATTGGTCAGCCAGTCTTTACAAGCCACAGCCTCCAACTGGAGCACGCGCTGCAAGTATTCGTCTATCTTGTCCTGAGTATAGGTTACGTTTTCATATTTGCGCTCTACGGTATTGTCGCGCATGATGGTTTTGGGTGAGTGGCCAAACATTTGTGCCACGTCAAGGTCGAAAGGTTTCACGCCATCGGCTTGCTTGAATGAGAAGTGGGCATCGCCTGTGGTTTCACCTACTACGTACATTGGGGCACGTTCGCGTTCAGCAATCTTCTGTACGTGGTCGATATGCTTTTCGTCGATGAGCAGACCCATGCGCTCCTGACTTTCGTTGGCAATGATTTCCTTGCTCGATAGGGTCTTGTCGCCAATGGGCAACTTAGCCATGTCTATCTCACCGCCACATTCCTCAACGAGTTCCGACAGACAGTTCAAGTGGCCTGCACTTCCGTGGTCGTGGATTGACACTACTGGATTGGTTTCTTCTTCACAGAGTGCGCGCACCAAGTTGTAGGCACGCTTCTGCATTTCCGGGTTGGCACGCTGAATAGCGTTCAGCTCGATGCCGTTGCTATAACGACCAGTATCTACTGACGATACCGAACCGCCACCCAGTCCGATGCGATAGTTGTCGCCACCAACCACAACAACCTTGTTGCCTGGCTGTGGTTCTTTCTTCAGACAGTCGCGCTTGGTGCCGTAGCCTACACCGCCAGCCAGCATGATGACTTTGTCGTAGGCATATTTCTCCTGACCCTCCTGATGTTCGAAAGTCAGCACAGAACCGGTAATCAGCGGTTGTCCAAACTTGTTTCCGAAGTCGCTGGCACCGTTTGAAGCCTTGATGAGAATCTGCTCAGGAGTCTGATACAACCATTTGCGAACGGGCATGAGTGTTTCCCAATCGCGGCCTTCACCCTCGATACGAGGATAGGCGGTCATATATACGGCAGTTCCGGCAATAGGCCATGAACCAACACCGCCACCCATACGGTCGCGAATCTCACCGCCAGTACCTGTGGCAGCACCGTTGAAAGGCTCTACGGTAGTGGGGAAGTTGTGGGTTTCAGCCTTCAGCGAGATGACGCTCTCGATGTCTTTAACCTGGAAATAGTCGCTGGTAGATTGGTCGGCAGGTGCAAACTGCTCCACTACTGGACCTTGTGCAAAAGCCACATTGTCTTTGTAGGCCGACAGAATCTTGTTGGGATTCTCCTGTGTGGTTTTTTTGATCATGGCAAAAAGACTCGACTCCATCTCCTTGCCGTCGATGATAAATGTGCCACCGAAAATCTTATGGCGGCAGTGCTCAGAGTTGATTTGTGCAAAACCGAAAATCTCTGAATCGGTCAGCGGACGGCCGTTCTCTTTCTCAATCTTATGGAGATACTCGATTTCCTCAGGTGAAAGGGCCAGACCTTCCTGTTCGTTGTATTCCTCCAAGTTATCAACATACTTGATGGGTTCGGGCTGGATGTTCACGGTGAAGATGTCTTGGTCCAGTCCGTGATACATACGTTGCAGCATGGGGTCGTGCTCAGCATTCTCACCCGCTACTGGGAAGTATTCTTCTATACGCAGAATGCCGCTGAGTCCCATGTTCTGAGTTATCTCAACGGCATTCGTTGACCAAGGAGTCACCATTTCACGACGCGGTCCTACATAGTAGCCAGTCAGTGTTTGGTCACTCAATAGCTCAGCATTGCCATAGAGCCAACACAGTTCCTTTACTTCGTTTTCTGCGAGTTGATGATCTGCCTGAGTGGCAATCACACTCGTCTGTGGAGTCTTAAAAAAGAGAATCATGTACTTTGTTCCTTTATAATTAGAATTTTGGTTGCGAAATTACTAATTTTTGGGCGAATAACCAAATTTATCCGTATGTTTCCGAAACTTGGTGTGAATTATCTCCTTTTAGTGTTCTCAGTAAACGTGATATTGTTTGTAAATTGACGGGATGTGGTCGGGATGGTATCGAGAGGAGTCGCACGGAATAGGGGAGCGATTCTCTGAATTCTCTCTCGCGCACGCACACGCGATGTCTTAAAAATCGACCACTCGACCACCAATGTGTGTAATGTGTTGTTGGAATGATTGTTATGTGGTGGTCGATGGTTTTGTATTCGACCACTATCGACCACCATCGACCATCAATTTTTATATGAACAATATATTTTTCTTTCTTTATCCAACGTCTGATAATACTTTTATCCAACGTTTGATAATACTTTTATCCAACGTTTGATAATACTTTTATCCAACGTTTGATAATACTTTTGTCCAACGTTTGATAATACTCTTATCAACGTTTGATAATACTTTTGTCCAACGTTGACAATACTTTTGTCCAACGTTGACAATACTCTTGTCCAACGTATGGCAATACTCTTGTCCAACGTATGGCAATATTTCTATGTAATATTGGTGAGAACGATAATATAATTTTTGTTGAGAAGGAAATATAGGTTATTGTATGCTAAATGATTGATATTCAGTCGTGTGGGGCTGTATTTATGGTTCTCCTTTGACGATGGTTTAGTTAAAATAACAAAATGTTTTTTGACTTTCTGCGTTTCTGTTTGTCACATAACAAAAACAACTAAACATGATGGGCATGACGATAGGCTTCACCTCGGAAATACAAATAAATCCTAATTTATTTTGTATTCCTCTCGGTTTGCACTATCTTTGAGACTGCGTCTCTTAGATAGGCTGCACCTCGGAAATAAAAGAAAAACTCCGTTTCTCTTTGTATTTCGCTCGGTTTGCACTATCTTTGCAACATCAATATACGAAGTACTCACTAAAAACTATAGAATGAAATGAAGAAGATTAACATTGTAACGACATTCGCAATAGCATTGCTGTTGTCCAGTTGTGCTATGAAAAAAGACCTGGCTGCATGTCAGGAGGAGAATAAAGCGTTGCAGACTAACTATGTGGATACCAAAGAGAAATTGGCCGCTGCCAATGTTCGCGTAGCCAGTTTGGAAGAACAACTCAAGCGCCAGGAGCAGGCTGTTAGTGCATTACAGCAGTCGCTCGACAAGAGTTTGAGCAATGCCAATCAGAATAACGTAAGCATCGACAAACTTGTAGATCAGATCAATGAGTCCAATAAGTATATTCGTCATCTGGTGGAAATCAAGTCGAAAAGCGACTCGCTCAATGTGGTTTTGACCAACAATCTGACTCGTTCGCTCTCGAAAGAAGAACTCAAAGAAGTGGACGTGCAGGTGCTCAAGGGTGTTGTCTATATCTCATTGGCAGACAACATGCTCTACAAGTCTGGATCGTATGAAATCAACGACCGCGCAGCAGAGACACTTTCGAAGATTGCAAAAATCATCAAAGACTACAAAGACTATGATGTGCTGATCGAAGGAAATACTGACAATGTACCCATCAATCGTGAAAACATTCGCAACAACTGGGACCTCTCTTGCCTCCGTGCGTCAAGTGTGGTACAGGCACTTCAAAACCAGTATGGTGTAGATCCTAAGCGTCTGACCGCCGGTGGTCGTGGTGAGTATAACCCACTCCAGCCCAACACCACCGAATTGGGCAAGCAGCGCAACCGTCGCACACAGATTATTATCACTCCGAAACTCGACGAATTCATGGAGTTGATAGGACAGGCTCCTGAAGAATAATACGATCAAGAAATATAGCGTAGGAGGGCAACCGTTCAGATGGATGGTTGCCCTCTATGCTTTTCATACGGCAATAAATAGAGAAAATATACATTCAAGGAAACGTTTCATCATTTCTTTGTCTTTCATTCACTTTCCACCGATGACAAACAGACCCTTTGTGCGTCTATATAATAAGGTATATATACTATCTAATAGAAAACAATGAAAAGAATATGGACAACAGTCTTTGCTACCATACAATGCACCATGGTCATGGCACAGACTTTCGAAACAAACTACGAACGCCCAGTGGGCGATTTGATGAACGATGTGGCTCAGCGTTTCGGCGTGCGATTCAAATATAATGTAGATACCGTAGGACGACAATTGCCCTATGCCGACTTCCGTGTGCGCCCTTATTCCATAGAGGAAACACTCGACAATATCTGCAAATACTTCGATTGGAACTGGTGGAAACAAAGTGACAAACTCTATAAAATAAAGCCCTACGAGTATCCACGCCGACATGTGGAAGAGGGACAGCAGATGCTCAACTACCTCTCAACGCTCTATCAGAACAAGGAACAATGGGAGGCGCGTCGCGACACACTTCGTCGCGAAGTGAGACAAAGGTTAGGTCTCGACGCCTTTCTCGATTCATGCGTATTGGGCAAACCCATACTTTCCAAAATCACCCGACATGATGGATATACCACACAGAATATCTGTATCGAACTGACTCCGGGTCAGCATCTCTTCGGCACCATATATGCTTCGACAGCAAAGGGAAAGCATGCACTCATCATCTGTCCAGACGGACACTGGCCCATGCGCTATCGAAAAGACGAGCAACAACGCCTCGGAACACTGGCACGCATGGGAGCCGTATGTGTGGATTTCGATCTCTATGGATGGGGACAGTCGGCTGAAGAAGTGGGCGAGGCAGCCCATCACACCAGTCGTGCCCATGTCTATCAGGCAGCTTGTGGCTATGTATTGCTCGACTATATGCTGACCAACCGGAAAGACATCGACCATCAGCGCGTAGGCGTGATGGGTGGAAGTGGCGGCGGAACCCACACCGTACTGCTGTCGCTATTGGATAATCGGGTGACAGCATCGGCACCTGTAGTGCATCTCGCCTCCCATTTTGATGGCGGATGCCCCTGTGAGAGCGGAATGCCTGTGCAGTTGAGCGCAGGAGGAACGTGCGAACCCGAACTGGCTGCCGTTATGGCACCGCGCCCCATGCTTATTGTTAGCGACGGTGGCGACTGGACAGCATCGGTACCTACCGTAGAAATGCCTTATCTACAACGTATCTATGGATTCTATGGTGCGAAAGAACAAGTACGCAATGTGCATCTTCCCAATGAGCGACACGACTTCGGACCCAATAAACGCAAGGCGGTATATGACTTCTTTATCGATGTGTTCCATCTCGACCGCTCTAAGCTCGACGAGAATAAAGTGGCCATCTTGCCTGATGAAGCTCTGAAAACAAAATTTAAATAATACACACACAATACCCTTTCAAACTATGATGAAACGTAATCTGCTATTACTCCTGCTGTTTGTAGGATGCGTCACCATGAAAGCCCAAAACTATCGGCTGTGGTACGACAAACCGGCCATGACATGGACACAGGCATTACCCGTAGGTAATGGCGTAGTGGGTGGCATGGTGTTTGGACAACCTGCCGTGGAGCATATCCAACTCAATGAAGAGACAATCTGGGCTGGACAGCCCAACAATGTGGTCAATCCTGAGGCAAAAAAATATTTGCCACAGGTGCAGCAGCTTATCCTTGAAGGTAAATATCGCGAAGCACAAGACTTGGCCAATGCTAAGGTTATGCCCAATGCTGCGGGACAAAACATGGGAATGCCCTATCAGCCCTTCGGCGATCTCTATATATCAATGGCTGGACATGCAGACTATCAGGACTATGAACGATGGCTCGATCTCAGCACCGCACGGTCTATGGTCAGCTATACATCGGGTGGTGTGCGCTATCAGCGTGAAGTGTTTACTCCCATTGGTGGCCCCGCAGTAGTGGCAGTACACTTGACTGCCAGCAAACCGGGACAACTGACGTTTACCGCACACATGACCTCACCACATGATAATGTGTTGACTGCCAGCGAAGGACAACAAGTCATTCTCCACGGCGTATCGGCCAAACACGAAGGACTCAAAGGTAAAGTGCGATTCATGGGACGCCTCACGGCTGTCACACGTGGCGGACACATTCATTGTAGCGACGGCAATCTCAGTGTCGTTGGCGCCGATGAGGCTACGCTATATGTGGCTATTGCTACCAACGTGAAAAACTATAAAGACATCACAGGCGATGAGGCGATGCTGTCGAAACAACGCCTCCAGCAAGCCATTACAACGGGATGTGAGGCTCTGCGCGAACAGCATACAGCTCGTTATCGCCACTACTACGACCGCGTGTCGCTGAATCTTGGTGCCGATGCCTTTGCCAAAGAGAGTACCAGCCGACGCGTGGAACACTTCGGTGAACGTACCGACAACTATCTCGTGGCTACCTATTTCCAGTTTGGCCGCTATCTGCTTATCTCATCGTCACAGCCTGATAATATCAATCCCGCCAATCTGCAAGGCATCTGGAACGAGAAGATGTTGCCTTCATGGGACTCGAAATACACGACCAATATCAATCTTGAGATGAACTACTGGCCTGCCGAACCTACCAATCTCACCGAGATGAATGCACCATTGTTCCGATTGATAGAGGAAGTGAGCAACACTGGACGACAGACAGCACGCGAGATGTATGGTGTAGATGGATGGGTGCTCCACCATAACACCGACCAATGGCGCATCACAGGACCTGTGGATCGGGCGCAGACAGGATTATGGCCCGTAGGGTCGGCATGGCTTTGCCGCCACTTATGGGAACACTATCTATATACTGCCGATAAGGATTTTCTCAAGAAATCCTATCCTGTCATGTTGCAGGCTGCGCTATTCTATACCCAGACTATGATACCTGACCCACGCCATCATAATTGGTTGGTGGTGTGTCCTGGCGAATCGCCTGAACATGGTGGCAAAGGGCGCCCATCACCACTCGATGCCGGTGTAACGATGGACAATCAAATTGTCAGCGAACTCTATACCAATGTGTTGGCTGCTGCAAAACTACTGGGCGAGCACAACGATACACTTGATCTGATCAAGCAACAACTCTCGCAGATGCCTCCGATGCAAGTGGGACGATGGGGACAATTACAGGAGTGGCTCGACGATGTAGATGATCCTAACGACAACCACCGACATTTCTCACACCTCTTTGGACTCTATCCCAGCAATCAGATTTCTCCATACCGCACACCTCGTCTGTTTGATGCTGCAAAGGTGTCGCTGACGCATAGAGGCGATGTTTCTACCGGTTGGTCGATGGGATGGAAAGTATGCTCATGGGCACGATTGTTGGATGGTGACCATGCTTACAAACTCATCAAAGACCAACTCACACTGACTGCCGACACCTTCTTGATATTCGGCACTGTCAAACAGCGTGGCGGAACCTATCCCAATCTCTTTGACGCACATCCCCCATTCCAGATTGATGGCAACTTCGGATGTACGGCTGGTATTGCCGAAATGCTGTTGCAAAGCCACGATGGATTCCTTTATCTCCTGCCCGCACTACCTTCAGTATGGCCAAACGGCAGCGTGAAAGGACTGGTAGCGCGAGGCGGTTTTGAGGTCGATATGGATTGGCAAAACGGTCGTATCACTAAGGCTGTTATCCATTCGCGACATGGCGGTAAATGTCTGATCCGTAGTAAAGTGGCACTCCATCATAAGAATCTGAAGCGCATCAAGGACACCCAGAAGGGCGCTGACGGTATCGCACCGACACAACTCTACCAACTGACCACTGTGGCAGGAGGTGAATATATACTGAAATAATCATCGATACAAAAACAATAAACGATATGAAAAGACTCACATCCATTCTCGGACTGCTGCTGCTTGCTATCGGCATGCAGGCTGCCAAACCATGGAGCCATGGCGTATTGAAAGTGGCAGACAACCAACGCTATCTGCAATTTGCCGATGGAACTCCGTTCTTCTGGCTTGCTGATACAGGATGGCTTTTACCCGAACGTCTCGACCGCAGTGAGGCGGAATATTATCTGCAACGCTGTGCTAAAGCGGGATATAATGTGATTCAGGTGCAGACTATTGATGGTGTGCCTGCCTATAATATCTATGGACAACCCTCCAATATCGATGGATGGAACTTCCAACACATTGACCGTAAAGGGGTTTATGGCTATTGGGATCACATGGATTATATCATAGACCAAGCTGCAGATAAGGGTATATATATCGGTATGGTATGTATCTGGGGCGGACTGGTTAAGGCCGGTAAACTATCGGTGGAAGATGCTAAACGGTATGGTACATTTCTTGCCAACCGTTATAAAAACAAGCCAAACATTATCTGGATCATGGGTGGAGATATACAGGGAAATATCCGACCAGAGGTATGGGAGACTCTCGCCACAACGATTAAAGCAATCGATAAGAACCACCTGATGACCTATCATCCACGTGGACGATACACTTCTGCACGATGGTGGAGCAAGGCTGCATGGCTCGATTTTCACATGTTCCAAAGTGGGCACCGACGTTACGGACAGCGTATGGGCAATGCTGACTATCCTATTCCTGATAACACAGAAGAGGACAATTGGATGTATGTAGATTCTACATGGGCACACAAACCCATAAAGCCTGTGCTTGATGCAGAACCCTCCTACGAGGACATTCCTGTAGGATTGCATGATGCCAATGAGGCTCGATGGAAAGATTATGATGTCAGACGTTATGCCTATTGGAGTGTTTTTGCCGGTAGTTGTGGTCACACTTATGGACATAATGCTATCATGCAGATGCTCAAACCGGGTTATCCCACATCCTATGGTGATGCTGGTGATGTGAAAACATGGTATCAGGCACTCAACGATCCTGGCTTCAATCAGATGCAATATCTGAAGCGTCTGATTCTTTCCTTCCCTTATTTCGAACGGGTGGCTGACCAAAGTGTCATTGAAGACAACGGAGAGAAATACAATCGCCTTATTGCTACACGAGGCAACGACTATTTGTTGGTATATAACTACAATAGTAATGCCATGCGTCTGAATCTGACAAAGATTTCCGGAGATAAGAAGAAGGTGTGGTGGATGAGTGCTGCAAATGGACAATTGCGCTATTTGGGTGAATATGAAAACAAAGTCATGACATTCAGATATCACCCACAGACTACTGGCATAGAAGACGGTGTCCTTATTGCTGTGGATGCCTCCAAAGACTATCTTAAAGAAGACCAACAACAACTCTCTGCCGATGGCTATCAGCCGAAAGCACGCGACCTGAACGAATAAGATGACGCGATCATGAATCATACCACTACTATACGCAATAAAAATATGAAAACACTTCTCGTTCTTGCCATGGCTTTTTTCGCTTTTGGCGCAGAGGCGAAAGTCGGACTGACAAAGCTTCGCGTGGAGAATATGGATCAGCCTGCTGTCATAGCAACATCGCAGCCACGCTTCTCATGGCAGATAGTTTCCGATAAGAATAATGTGCGACAAACGGCCTATCAGATTGTTGTGGCAGATGCACAAGGGGAGGTTTGGAATTCTGGCAAAGTCATTTCAGACCGCCAGCTATGGGTGGAATATCAAGGAACCCCACTCTCTGGAGCTGCCGATTATACTTGGAAAGCGAAGGTATGGACTACTGCAGGCGAGAGTGCATGGACGGATGCAACTCCCTTTGCTATAGGTCTGCTTAGCGAAGCCAAATGGCGTGGTTATTGGATAGGATTGGAGCGTATGATGCCTGGAGAGCAACGCACAATCCATACACGCATGGCTGCTCGCTATCTGCGTAAGGAGTTTGAACTGAAAAACAAAACGGTGCGACGCGCTACAGCATACGTTGCCGGTATAGGTTTGCATGAGTTTTATGTGAACGGACAACGTATGGGCGATGGAGTTTTGAACCCTATCCCATCAGACTATCGTAAGACTATTTACTATAACACCTACGATGTAACGTCGCAAACTACAGCGGGCAAACGCATCTGTCTGGCTATTGTATTGGGCAACGGACGACTGTTCCCTATGCAGCAACACAAGCCGTATAAGATTCCTGTGTTCGGCTTCCCTAAGTGTCGTATCAATGTCAAGGTGGAATATGCCGATGGTACCACACAACTTCTACAGACTGACGATAAGGGGTGGAAGGTAACTGCTGAAGGACCAATACGCGCTAACAATGAATATGACGGTGAGGAGTATGACGCCCGTAAGGAACTGACGGGATGGGCTTCTGTAGGTTTTGATGACTCGCAATGGATGAAAGCTGAACGGACTGATATACCCACCGGAGTGCTTCGCCCACAGGGAAAAGGCATGAAAGTCAACGGTACTGTCGATATCCGTCAACTCAACGGACGGATCGTTGATGTGGGTCAGAATATGGCTGGATGGCTGAAAGTCAGAGTACGTGGTCATCAAGGCGACACCATTCGCATCATCTATGCAGAGCGATTAAATGCCGATGGTACGCTCTATCGCGATAATTTTCGCAATGCACAATCTACAGATATCTATGTTTGTAACGGAAAGGAAGGTAAAAACGGAAGATGGTGGACACCCACATTCGTATATCATGGATTCCGTTATGTAGAGATACAAGGATTGAAAAATCTTACGCTTGCAGACTGTAAGGCAGAAACTGTAGGCGATGAGATGGCGGTACTTGGACATTTCGAGTGTAGCGATACGATATTAAACAAAGTCATGCATAATGCCTTCTGGGGTATTGCCAGCAATTACAAGGGGATGCCTGTGGATTGTCCGCAACGCGACGAACGACAGCCGTGGTTGGGCGATCGCACAATGGGGTCGCTTGGTGAGAGCTTTTTGTTTGATAACGAATACCTTTATGCAAAGTGGATGCGTGACATCTGTGAGGCACAGCGATCTGATGGATGTATTCCTGACGTGGCACCTGCATTCTGGAATTACTATAGTGATAACGTGACATGGCCTGCTGCTCTGCCTTTCACTTGTGATATGTTGTGGCGACAGTTTGGCAATCGGCAACCCATTGACGATTCTTATCCTACTATTCGCAAATGGGTATTGCACATGATAGAGGAATACTGCCAAAATGGTATTATCACCAAAGATAAATATGGTGACTGGTGTCCGCCACCTGAAAAACTTGACTTAATCCACGCTCAAGATCCCAATCGCATTACTGATGGAAAACTGATAGCCACGGCTTATATGATTCGTGTGCTACAGTTGTTGGAACAATGGAATTGTGAGCCAGAGCGCTGGAATCCTATCCGAAAGACAATGACAGAGGCCTTCAACCGCAATTTTCTGACGGTTCGTAAAGGTACTTCGCTACGTCCGGGACATGTGCTCTTCCCTGATTCTACCTATTATGGTAATAATACCGTGACAGCAAATATCCTGCCTTTGGCATTGGGCATAGTACCCGATAGTTGCAAGAGTGACATTGTTCGTCAGGTGGTGGAGAATATTTGTGTCAAGAACAAAGGTCATGTGTCGTGTGGTGTCATAGGCATATCATGGTTATTGCGCACACTTTCCGACAATGGATTTGCCGACGTGGCATATCTTCTCGCCACTCAGAAGAGTTATCCCTCATGGGGATATATGGCAAACAATGGGGCTACTACCATTTGGGAACTATGGAATGGTAATACTGCCAACCCCCGAATGAACTCAGGTAATCATGTGATGCTCTTGGGCGACCTATTGCCTTGGTGTTACCAGTATATTGGTGGAATCCGTACTAATGATGCTTTCCGCCATTTCACACTTCGTCCTTCATTCGATATACAGGACTGTGAATGGGCAAATGTAGATTACGAGTCGCCTTACGGTCGCATTAGCAGTCATTGGAGAAAGACCTTACAACATTTGGACTGGGAGGTGGAAGTGCCTTGTAATACTACAGCAGAGGTTTATCTGCCTGATGGTACAGTCAAAACTGTAGGTTCTGGACATTACCAGTTCCGTGTTGAGATTCCCACAGCACATGCCGCTATAATGAAAGATGAGTTCCTTTATGAACATACACTTTTCCCTGAGGCACATGCCGGAACTATTGTAGAGACCAAGAAAGGTGATCTTATCACCGCATACTTCGGTGGAACGCATGAGCGCGACCCTGATGTTTGCATCTATGTCAATATCAAACGCAAGGGCGAGAACCACTGGTCAACCCCTATACTTGCTGCAGACGGTGTGTTCCAAATAGGAACTCCACAGGCAGCATTAGCAGGACTGTCGGGCATCAACGCAGAAACAACCTCTGCAGAAGCCGGTCCGGTGAAGACGCTCAGTGATCAACGTGGCGCATTGACCTATGATTATCTCACTAAAAAGACGCTTGTCACGCTTCCGAAAGGTCTCAAACGCAAGGCATGTTGGAATCCTGTACTCTTTGAGATGCCTGATGGTGAACTTTGGCTGTTTTTCAAAATAGGATCAACGGTAGGGGATTGGACCGGATGGCTTACAAAATCGAAGGATGGCGGCCGTACTTGGAGTGACAAGGAACCGTTGCCGAAAGGTTTTCTCGGCCCTATTAAGAACAAGCCCGAACTGATTGACGGTCGTCTGATATGCGGTTCTTCTACCGAAGGAAAGGGTTGGCGCTTCCATGTGGAGATTTACGACATAGCTACCAAGACTTGGAAATACGTGGGACCGATAGAGGCTGCCAACGAACCAGCCACCATTGACCTGACTGCCGATACTAAAGATCTTGCCCATCCCATATATCATGAAGGCAAATCGGCATTGCCCATCTATAGCATACAACCCTCCATTCTTCGTCTGTCTGATGGACGCTTGCAGGTGTTGATGCGCACGCGCAATGGTCGTCTTGCCACCTCTTTCTCCAATGATCATGGAGATTCTTGGTCGAAAGTGGTGTTGACAGACGTTCCCAACAACCAGAGTGGCACCGATGCTGTGACTCTGCATGATGGTCGCCATGCTTTGATTTATAACGATTTTGAGACGCTGCCCGATACAAAGAAAGGTCCGCGCACACCTTTGTCGTTAGCGTTGAGCACCGATGGTTCTCATTGGCAAAAGGTGTTGACCTTAGAAGATTCGCCCATCGACCAATATTCCTATCCCGCTATTATACAGGGTAAAGATGGCACGTTGCATTGTCTCTATACCTGGCGCCGACAGCGGATGGCCTACAAACAAATCAATCTGAAGAAACTGAAACAAGACAAATGAAAAAACTACTCACTATGATTTTGCTGGCTGTCAGCATAGTATCCTATGCTCAGACATTCAGCATCACCACTCGCCGAGAGGCTTCCAACCGCGAAAAGTTTGCAGCCGAATATCTGTCGCGCAAGCTCTCTGCGTTGGGTTATTCCTTTGTCAAGGGTAAAGCAGACTATCGCATCTCTCTGATAATATCGAAAGACAGCACCGTTTTGAAGCAAGAAGGCTTCCGTCTTTCACAGCGCAAACGCACCATCACGATAGAAGGTGGCGATGCCACGGGAGTCATCTATGGATGCAACGAACTGGTGGAAC
The DNA here is from genome assembly GCF_002251295.1 of Prevotella sp. P5-50. Taxonomy (GTDB): domain Bacteria; phylum Bacteroidota; class Bacteroidia; order Bacteroidales; family Bacteroidaceae; genus Prevotella. The sequence continues at coordinate 25,390 of NZ_NPJA01000022.1, read as the reverse complement.
AGGTGAAGAAAAACCACATGTTGATGGTTTCGCCTACCATGCAACATCCTGAAATGGTGATGCGTGGCACTTGTATCGGTCTGCAGAAAACCGTCTATCTACCGGGGCATGGAGTCTATGAGTATCCTTATACTCCCGAAAACTTCCCTTGGTTCTACGATAAAGCAGAGTGGGTGAAATATCTCGATATGATGGTTGAGAACCGTATGAACTCGCTCTATTTATGGAATGGACATCCTTTTGCCTCCTTAGTAAAACTGAAAGACTATCCCTTTGCCTTAGAGGTTGACGAGGCTACGTTCCGTAAGAATGAAGAGATATTCTCCTTTCTTACGCATGAAGCCGACCGTCGCGGCATCTTCGTTATACAGATGTTTTATAACATTATCCTCAGCAAACCCTTTGCAGACCACTATGGACTGAAGACCCAGGACCGTCATCGCCCCATCACACCACTCATAAGCGATTATACCCGTAAGTCTGTTGCGGCTTTTATCGAGAAATATCCCAACGTGGGATTGCTGGTATGTTTGGGTGAGGCCATGGCATCTATTGACGATGATGTGAAATGGATGAAGGAGACCATCATACCCGGTATCAAAGACGGACTGAAAGCATCTGGTCGTACCGACATACCTCCTGTTGTGTTGCGTTCCCACGATACCGATGGTCCATTGGTACTCCGTGAGTCATTACCACTATATCCCAACATCTATACGATGTCGAAATATACAGGTGAGTCGCTTACTACTTACGAGCCGGGTGGACCGTGGGGTGAAACCCATAGACAACTGGCTGCCGCCGCCCCTGTCCATATCGACAATGTGCATATCCTTGCCAATCTGGAACCTTGGCGATGGTCGTCACCGGCGTTTATCAGTAAGACGGTAGAGGCTATGCACCGTGTACACCATTCAAAAGGATTGCATCTCTATCCCCAAGCCAGTTATTGGGACTGGCCCTATGCAGCAGATAAATTGCCAGATGGACGTAGATTGAAACAGTTGGACCGCGATTGGATGTGGTATAAGGCATGGGGCCGTTATGCTTGGAACTGTCATCGTAACAACGATAATGACTATTGGAAGCAGGTTTTGGCAGATTATTACCAGACCGATACACTTACGGCAGGTCGCATACTCAATGCCTATGATGAGTCTGGAGAGATTGCGCCCAAGTTGTTGCGCCGTTTCGGAATTACCGAGGGCAATCGCCAAACACTCCTGTTGGGCATGAAAATGGGACAACTGGTCAATCCTTACAAATACACCATCTATCCTGGATTCTATGAAAGTTGTGGTCCCAAGGGTGAAAAACTCATAGAATACGTGGAAAAGGAATGGAACCATCAGTCGCATGAAGGCGAGTTGCCTCTTGATATCATAGACCAATGTGTGGATCATGGTGCTGCAGCTCTTGCCGCCATCACTTCCATTCAATCCGAAACGCTGGGCAACCACAGAGACGAGTTCCTTCGTTTGCAGAACGATATGCGTTGCTATTACCATTTTGCCAAGGCTTTCCGTCTGAAAGTGTTGGCTGCCCAGCAGGCTCTCAACTACAAATGGAGCAAGGATATCAGCCACCTTGATGCTGCCGTTCCGTTGTTGGAGCAGTCTATTGAGGAATGGCGCAAGCTCTGCCAACTCACCGCCGACACCTATCTCTATGCCAATTCCATGCAGACCGCACAGCGTCGCATCCCTGTAGGTGGCGACAATGGCAAGTATAAGACTTGGACAGAGATGCTGCCCATCTATGAAGAAGAGTTGGAAGCACTTCGACAGAACATCTACCGATTGCGTCATCCTGCTGATTCCACAGCCACAGCCCATATTGCGGCAGTCACTCCAGCCCCAGTGAAACTGTCCGACGGACAGCAGACCGTGACACTAACCAAGGATGCCATACTTTTCGAAGGTCGTCCCGATACTAAGGTTGATGCCGTAGCCCCCGAACTGGAAGGTCTTCAAGCCCTTGTCCTTAATCGCGATACTACTCGCATCAAGGGTACCACCATTAGTTTTTCATCGCCCAAGCCTGTTAAAGTGCTGGTTGGATTCTTTCAGGATGATGACCATAAATGGGCGAATCCTCCAAAATTGGAGATTGATGCCACGGGCAATGAATATGGTCAGGCAGAGCCCGTATTGACCAATGCCATCAGTATGCTACAAATGCCGAAGGTCAATATCCATCAGTATTGTCTTCCTGCTGGTAATCATTTGTTGCGTTTGCCAAAGGGCATCATCATGGTGGCTGGTTTTACATCCAGTGAAATTCAGCCCCGCGATGCAGGACTCAACGGTGCCGGCAACGAGGTTGATTGGCTGTTTCAGAAATAAAACGAATCCGATACGACAATGATGCATACTACTACATTTACCCACCGGATGTTTCTGTTGCTGTCAGCCTTGTTGCTGTTGAGTCAAATATCCTTTGCTGCACGCCATAAGCAAAAGGTGGCTGTCACTCGCGAGGACATGAAGCGCGTCTATGACGAAGTACGCACACCTTATAAATATGGTATGGTGGTGGCTCCCGCCGATAATGGTCATAAGATTGACTGTCCTACGGTGTTCCGCGAAGGCAATCGTTGGCTGATGACCTATGTGGTGTATAACGGTAAAGGCGGACTTGATGGACGTGGCTATGAGACATGGCTGGCATCGAGCGACGACCTCTTACACTGGCAAGTGGAAGGTCGATTGCTGAGTTATCGCGATGCCGGATGGGACATGAATCAGCGTGGTGGATTCCCTGCACTTATAGACTGGACATGGAATGGCAGTTACCGCATAAACACCTATAAGGGCCATCACTGGATGACCTATATTGGCGGGCACGGCACTGGTTATGAAGCAGTACGCGAACCTTTACATATTGGATTGGCATGGACTGCAGGCGATGTCAGCAAAGCCCACGAATGGGAGTCGCTGTCGCGCCCGGTGATGTCCATCAACGATAAGGATGCGCAATGGTGGGAGAAGTTGGTACAATATAAAAGTACGGTATATGACGACCCCAAGCGCACGCTGGGCAAGCGTTTTGTGATGTTCTACAATGCCGGCGGCATCAATCCATCCAACCAACTGAAAGCTGAGCGCATCGGTATAGCCCTTAGCAACGACATGAAACACTGGCAGCGCTACAAGGGCAATCCCGTTTATAGCCATGAAGCACCCGGCATTATCACGGGCGATGCACAGATTGTGAAGATGGGTAACCTTTTTGTCATGTTCTATTTCTCTGCTTACAATCCGTCTCGTCGCTACAGTGCCTACAATACCTTTGCCGTCAGTCGCGACCTTATCCATTGGACCGACTGGGACGGTGAAGACTTGATAATCCCCTCAAAGCCCTACGACAACCTGTTTGCGCATAAGAGTTATGTGGTGAAACATGATGGTGTAGTCTATCATTTCTACTGTGCTGTCAACAACGACCAGCAACGTGGCATTGCTGTGGCTACCAGTCGGCCGATGGGACGGTCTTCTGTCCACTTTCCAAAAGCCGAGAGGAAAGGTTGCCGCCAAGTGACCAACCTCAACGAAGGATGGCAGGCACGCCTGTCGGGTAAGGGCAAGAAGGAGGCTATAAAAGTCAATCTGCCCCACAATTTCGATGACTATTACGGCTACCGACAGTTGCGCCATGGCAATCTGCACGGCAATGCCGACTATACCAAAACCATCGAATGTAAGAAACAAGCAGGTCGCCGCTACTTCCTTCAGTTGGAAGGCGTGGGCACCTATGCCACAGTCAGCATCAATGGTCATGCCTATCCGCGAGAACTGGTAGGCCGTACGGTCTATACGCTCGATGTGACCGATCGTTTGAAAATGGGCACCAACCAATTGTCCATCCATGTGGAGCACCCATCTATGCAGACCGAGTCACCCTGGGTGTGTGGTGGTTGTTCGTCGGAATGGGGCTTCTCTGAGGGCAGTCAACCATTGGGCATCTTCCGCCCCGTATCGCTCATCGAGACCGACGAGGTGCGTATCGAACCGTTTGGTGTACACATTTGGAACAACAACACCTGTGATTCGGTATATATCGAAACCGAGGTGAAGAACTACGGCAGTTTGCCAGCCACCTTCGAACTCGTCAATAAGTTCACGTTAGCCAGTGGCAAGCAACTTTTCCGACAGAGCGATACCTTGACTTTGCAACCCGGCGAGACCCGCATGATAGCCCGTGCTGAGGCTGTGGCAGATGCACATCGATGGAGTTTGACAGATCCTTATCTCTACACCTTGGTATCTATGATCAAGCGGCAAGGCAAAACTACCGATGAGGTACGCACGCCTTTCGGCATAAGAAGCATATCTTGGCCCGTACTGCGCCATGATAACGATCCCCGATTCTATCTCAACGGTCAGCCAACCTTTATCAATGGCACCTGTGAATACGAACATCTTTTAGGTCAGAGCCATGCGTTCTCCAACGAACAGATACGTTCACGCATGAAAATGATACGCCACGCCGGATACAATGCCTTGCGCGAAGCCCATCAGCCCCATAATTTGCTTTATCAGCAACTTGCCGACGAACAGGGAATGCTCTTCTGGAGTCAGTTCTCAGCCCATATCTGGTACGACACACCGGCATTCCGACAGAACTTCAAACGCTTATTGGTGAGATGGATAAAAGAGCGTCGCAACTCGCCGAGCGTAATCCTTTGGGGACTGCAAAACGAAAGTGTGTTGCCCAAAGACTTTGCCGAAGAGTGTTCTGCCATTATCCGTTCACTCGACCCCACCTGTCATGACCAGCGTGCCATTACCACTTGCAATGGCGGTGAAGGTACCGATTGGAATGTGGTACAGAACTGGAGCGGCACCTATGGCGGTTCTGCCGACAACTATCATCAGGAGTTGTGTCGTCCCGACCAGTTGCTCAATGGTGAATACGGTGCTTGGCGCACCCTTGATCTGCATGGCGAAGCAAAATACAGTGAGGAAAAGAGCACCCAACTGCTTACTACCAAGATGCGCTTAGCCGAGCAGGTTGCCGACAGCGTCTGCGGTCATTTCCAGTGGATCTTCGTTTCTCACGACAATCCCGGACGCGTGCAACCCGATGGTGCCTACCGCCGTATCGACCGTGTGGGCCCCATCAACTACAAAGGCCTGCTCACCATCTGGGAAGAACCATCGCTCGCCTATACCACCATAGCCCAAAGAGGAAAGAACAACACCCCGTCGCTCCGACTCACAGCCGCCGACCATCAGACCGATTGCCTGCGTGCTGCCGAGGGCTACCACTATCTCTATCGTATCAACTGCGGTGGCGATTGTATGACAGATGAATATGGACAGCAGTGGCACGCCGATGATCAGCGCTACTGGCACTCGTGGGCACAGGACTTCAAGAACATCGATCCGCGTCAAGCCAGCCAACGCCACATCACTGATACCATACGCGGAACACAGTCAGCAAGCCTCTTCCAGTATTTCCGCTTCGGTCGTCACCGTCTTTGGTACGATTTCCCTGTTGCCGATGGCGATTATCGATTAGAGCTATACTTCGCAGAACCATGGCACGGAAAGGATGGGGGAGAACACGATGACTATGAGGGATTGCGCATCTTTGATGTAGCAGTCAACGATTCGGTTGTTATCGACGATCTCGACCTGTGGGCAGAGGCAGGCTATTGTGCCGCCACCAAACGTGTGGCGAATGTTCATGTGGAGGGCGGTCATCTGCGCATTTCGTTCCCAGAGGTTAAAGCCGGACAGGCTGTTATCAGTGGCATTGCCATCGCTTCACTGCAGCCAGTGGTTGAACCTCCCCACGATTGTCGTCCGACATGGCAAGCGCTCGATACCGACACCATAGCTCGACTGCCCCAAGACCTTTTGCCCAAGGACACAGAGACTCGTCCTGCCGTGGCTTACAAACCGTTGACAACCCCTGCCGAAGGTCAGGTTGCCGCCACGCAGTTTGTCATTCAACCGGGTCTCGGACAGGAATATGCGCTGCGTTTCCGCTATAAGAACACGACGGGCGCACCTGTTGTGGCACGCCTGACCATTGTTGATGCCAAGCAGATTACGCTGGTGGATCGCAAGATCACCTTCCCTGCCACGCCCAACAAGTTTAAGATGCTCTCCACCACCACCGGAACACAGATCAATGCGGGCACCTATACCGTCACGGTAGAGTCGGCAGACGTATCGTTTCGCGAACTTGAAATACAATAAACGATGATTCGTTTCCCATACACTATACTCATGTCAACGATGAAGAATCCTATCCTGCGCCTCGTGCTGACCGCCACGTTCTGTTGTGGCATGGCGCTGCAGACTGCCACACCGATAGTGGCACAATCCGTATCATCCTTACCCACACGTGAACACCACGATTGGGAAGACCACCATGTGTTGCAGATCAACCGCGAAGCACCTCGTGCCTATTTCATACCCTTTGCCGAAAAGCCCGGCGACAGCCGTTTGTCGCTCAACGGTGCATGGCACTTCCGATGGGCCAAGACCCCTCAGGAGCGCATAGCCGACTTCTATCGCACCGACTTCGATGCATCGTCATGGCAACGGTTGAACGTGCCTGCCAACTGGGAGGTTAATGGATACGGCACCCCCATCTATGTGTCGGCAGGTTTTCCCTTCCGTATCAATCCCCCTTACGTTACTGATGAGCCGAAAAAAGACTGGACTACTTATGAGGAACGTAACCCCACAGGCCAGTATAAGCGCACCTTCCAGTTGCCTGAAAAGTGGCAACAGGGTCAGACCTTCCTGCGCTTTGAAGGCGTGATGAGTGCGTTCTACGTATGGGTCAACGGCGAGCGCGTGGGCTATTCGCAGGGATCGATGGAACCCTCGGAGTTCAACGTGACCCCTTATCTGCATTGCGGTGAGAACCAAGTGGCAGTCGAGGTGTATAAATACAGCGACGGTTCCTATCTCGAAGATCAGGACTTCTGGCGCTTTGGCGGTATCCATCGCGACGTATTGCTCTACCACACTCCCGATGTGCGACTTCGCGATGTTGCCATTCGAACTTGTTGCAACAATCTTTCCGATACCCAATGGACGTTGCAGATAGACCCGCAGTTCTCGGTCTATCGTGGCGAGGATGGCGAAGGCTACCGTTTGGCAGCCGTATTGACCGATGGCGGACAGACTGTAGGTAGCGATACTGCAGATGTGGCAACGGTGCTCGACCTCTCACACAAGGCAGTCCGCATGAACGAATGGTATCCACAGCGTGGGCATCGCAAGTTGGGACGCATGACGATGACGGTTTCCCGTCCACGATTGTGGAGTGCCGACTATCCCCATCTCTATGACCTTCACCTGGTATTGTTGCGCCCCGACGGAAGTGTGGCAGAGCAAGTGAAGGAGCGTGTGGGTTTCCGAAAGATAGAAATCAAGGGCTGCGAGATGTTTATCAACGGTCATGTGGTAAAACTGCGTGGTGTGAATCGCCACGAACACGACCCCCATACAGCTCGTGTGATGAGTGAAGAGCTGATGGTCAAAGACCTCTTGCTGATGAAGCAAGCCAACATCAATGCCGTGCGCCTGTCGCATTATCCCAATTGTCCGCGTTGGTATGAGTTGTGCGACTCTATCGGCATGTTTGTGATGGACGAGGCTGACTGTGAGAGTCACGGATTGCGAGGCACCCTGGCAAGTACTCCCGACTGGGCACCCGCCTTTCTCGACCGTTGCATCCGCATGGCGGAGCGCGATAAAAACCGTCCTTCGATTATCTTTTGGAGCTTGGGCAACGAGAGTGGCTATGGTCCCAACCATGCTGCCATGGCAGCTTGGCTCCATGAGTTCGACCCCACACGCCCCGTTCACTACGAAGGAGCGCAGGGCCATTACCCCGACCTTTACGACCCTAAGACCGTTGATGTCATCAGTCGCTTCTATCCACGGGTGCGCCAGGAATATCTCAATCCCGGCATACCTGAGGGCTCCGACCGCGAACGTGCTGAGAATGCACGGTGGGAGCGACTGCTCGATATTGCCGATGCAGGCGATACCCGCCCCATATTGACCAGCGAATACGCTCATGCGATGGGCAATGCGATGGGCAATTTTCAAGACTATTGGGACGAAATCTACAGTCATCGCCAACTGTTAGGCGGTTTTATCTGGGACTGGGTAGATCAGGGAATACTCCGTGGCGATAGTGTTTGCTATGGTGGCGACTTTGGTGATAAACCCAATCTGCACGCTTTCTGCCTCAATGGTGTGGTGCGCAGTCAGCGCGAACTCACTCCGAAATACTATGAAGTGAAGAAAGTTTATGCGCCAGTATGCTTCCGTCGCGAGGGCAACACCATTCGGGCTGCTGTGCGATACAGCGAGATTCCACTCTCAGAATACCGCTTTACATATACTGTGACTGACAATGGACGACCCGCTGCACAGGGCACATTCGCCGAAACGCTCTCGCTCGATGGCTTCGCCCGACTGATCAATCGCCATGCCGATCACGACATCCGACTCACTGTCGCCGCCCATCGCAACGGTATGGAAGTGACCCACGAACAGTTCCCACTTGCCGATCATCTCTTGGCAATGGCATCCTCCGCAAATAAGCGTCAGTCGCCTATCGTCTCACTGGCAGACATACGCCTGCAAGCATTCCGTGCACCGACCGACAACGATAAGAGTTTTGGCAACTGGTTGGCAAAGGATTGGAAGCGACAGGGCCTTGATACCGCACAAGTGGTAGTGACTGACGGAGGCAGACGACAGGAGATACGACTGCCCGAAGGCACCATCACGATGACAGCCGAACAGCAAGACGATGAATACGAACTGACCTTCACCTGTCAGGGAACGCTGCCCGAACTGCCCCGACTGGGCATTGTCATGGCTCTGCCCGATGATTACAACCGAGTGGAATGGTACGGACTCGGACCATGGGACAACTATCCCGACCGACAGGCTGCCTGCACCATAGGCAAGTGGACTTCCACCGTGGCAGAACAATACACCCCTTATGCGCGTCCGCAGGATTCTGGTAGTCACGGATCATGTGCCTATGTGGTGTTGCGCAACGGTGCTGGCAAGACAATACGCGTTGAAGCCATAGGCGAACCCTTTGCGTTTAGTGCCTTACCCTATTCCGCGCGCGAGTTGGCCACAAAAAACCACCACTACGAACTGCGTCCCGACGGTCATACCTACCTGTCTATTGATTGTGCCGTGTTAGGACTTGGCAATAGTTCGTGTGGTCCCGGTGTGCTGAAACGCTACGCCATCGACAAATCGACAACCCACCGTTTGCGCTTCCGCATACGGTAACCATAAGACAACATTTCCCTTTATCAAACAGTCAAAGACGTCAGTTGCAGTCTGAAACAATATCGCTTCCACCTTGCAACTGACGTTTTCTCGTTGTGTCCGTGACGTTCCCTCTATGTGCATGTGATGTTCATAGCAAAGCAAATTCAATGAATTTCCTCAGCAATTTCAATGAATTTGCTGACCAATTTCAATGAATTTGCTGAGAAAAGTGGCTTCTATGATGTTGCAAGGTGTTGTTTACCAGTAAATTATGTAAGTTTGAAAAGATTGCTGAAAACGATGCTTTTAGCCTGTAGAGCATCAATATAATAATAATAATGAACGTGCGTGCGCGTGCGTAGCATGTTGCATTTCACTTCTTCTATGATACCCAACATAATACGTGGACGGTTGTCTTCATTCTTGAGTGAACAGTGTCTGAATCATGTAATCCACTTTTTTTTGAAAAAAGATAGTAGAATGTTTGGTTATATGCATAGAATTGTATAATTTTGCACCACATTCGTATAAATATACTTAGCACTATGAAAGTCAAAAACGACCGTTTAGAGGCCCTCCGCATGATAATTTCCAGTCAGGAACTCGGTAGTCAGGAAGAATTGCTGACCGCCTTAAAGCAAGAAGGCTTCACGCTGACACAGGCAACTCTGAGTAGAGACTTGAAACAACTGAAGGTGGCAAAAGCTGCTTCCATGCGTGGCAACTATGTCTATGTGTTGCCCAACGACACCATGTACAAGCGCGTCAGCACTCCGCACAGCGTGCGCGAGATGTTGCAGGTGCCTGGTTTTTTGAGCATCAACTTCTCAGGTAACATTGGTGTGATCAAAACCCGTCCGGGCTACGCCAGCAGTATAGCCTATAATATCGATAACAGCAATATTGACGACATCCTCGGAACGATAGCCGGCGACGATACCATTCTGATTGTTATCAAGCAGGGCGTGCATACACAGCAGGTGATTGACGCGCTGAGCGAAGTTGTGCCTAACATGAAATGACGAAAGATTAATACAGACCGAAATAGTCAGTTGAACGAAATAAATGGAACAGACAGACAATAAGGAAATAGAAGTGATTGTGGCAAGTCCGGAGCATGAGGTATATGTAGATACCATCCTGCAGACCATCGCCGATGCTGCAAAGGTGCGCGGCACCGGTATTGCAAAGCGTACACACGAATATCTTGCCACGAAGATGAAAGAGGCAAAGGCTGTAATAGCCTTGTCAAACGGACGTTTTGCAGGATTCAGCTACATTGAGACATGGGGAAACAAAACTTATGTGACAACCTCAGGACTCATCGTACACCCCGATTTCAGAGGCCTCGGAGTGGCAAAACGCATCAAAGACCTCACCTTCTCGCTCGCAAGAGTGCGCTGGCCACATGCTAAGATATTCTCGCTCACCAGCGGAGCTGCCGTTATGGCGATGAACACACACTTGGGCTACCAGCCCGTGACCTTTGCCGACCTCACCGACGATGAATCGTTTTGGCGCGGTTGCGAGGGTTGTGTCAATGTAGATGTGCTTCACCGCACCGGACGAAAATACTGCATCTGCACCGCCATGCTATACGATCCCGAAGAACACCTGCCCGTGAAAATCCCTGAGACAGTGCTCGAACGTATTAAAGCAATGGACGGAGTAAAATAGGAAACAACGTCCTCAGCCCTTCCTACCGACAACGCCAAGCGCCACAAACCCTAAGGAAAGGACCGGGGAGAAACATGGAAATAAAAACAAAAAAACGAAGAAAGATATGGCAAACAAGAAAGTAGTAGTAGCTTTTTCAGGAGGTCTTGACACCTCTTACACCGTGATGAAACTGGCACAAGACGGTTGGGACGTCTATGCCGCATGTGCCAATACTGGCGGTTTCAGCCCAGAACAGTTGAAAACCAACGAAGAAAACGCCTTCAAACTGGGTGCTAAAGCCTACGCAACACTCGATGTGACACATGAATACTATGAGAAATCGCTCAAGTATATGATATTCGGAAACGTGCTCCGCAACAACTGCTACCCCATTTCGGTTAGTTCTGAGCGCATCTTCCAAGCCATTGCCATTGCACGCTATGCCAAGGAGATAGGTGCTGACGCCATTGCCCACGGTTCTACAGGTGCTGGAAACGACCAGATCAGATTTGACATGACCTTCCTCGTGATGGCTCCCGGAGTGGAAATCATCACCCTGACACGCGATAAGAAACTGACCCGTAAGGAGGAAGTTGACTTCCTCAACGAACATGGATTCTTTGCAGACTTCACCAAACTGAAGTACTCTTATAACGTAGGAATATGGGGTACCAGTATTTGCGGTGGCGAACTCCTCGATCCAACACAGGGATTGCCCGAAGAAGCATATCTCAAACACGTCACAGCAAAGGATGCTGAGGCTACGCTGAAAATCACTTTCGACAAGGGTGAAATCGTTGCTGTCAACGACGAGAAGTTTGACGACAAAGTGAAAGCCATTCAGAAAATTGAAGAAATAGGTGCAAGCTACGCCATCGGACGCGACGCCAACGTGGGAGACACCATCATCGGTATCAAGGGAAGAGTAGGTTTTGAGGCTGCTGCACCTAAACTCATCATCGAAGCACACAGACTGCTGGAGAAATCAACACTCTCTAAATGGCAGCAATACTGGAAAGACCAAGTTGCCAACTGGTATGGCATGTTCCTCCACGAGAGTCAGTATCTCGAACCCGTCATGCCTGATATGGAAGCCATGCTTACTTCAAGTCAGCGCAATGTGACCGGAACAGCTATTCTGAAACTGCGTCCTTACGGTTTTGAGACTATCGGCGTAGATTCTGACAACGACCTCACCAAGTCGAAACTCGGCGAATATGGAGAGACACAAAACGGATGGACTGCCGACGAAGCCAAGGGCTTTATCAAGGTGCTCTCTACACCACTTCGCGTCTATTACGGTACTCATCCCGATGAGCGCAAATAATCACAGCATAACAATACAATAGATTCTAACAGCAAGGATATGGAACGAAAACTCACTTTGTCGCCCGACAAAAAGATTGCGGGCGTATGTGCAGGAATTGCCGAATACTTCGATTTCGACCCAACACTCGTAAGATTGGCATGGCTGGCGGCTACTGTCTTCACTTGTTTTAGTGGGGTGATATTCTATATCATCTGCTGGATCGTTATACCAGACAGACAATTATGATTAAGATAGGAATACTTGGCGCAGCAGGTTACACGGGTGGAGAACTCATCCGTGTGCTGCTCAATCACCCTGAGGCAAACATCGTGTTCGCCAATTCAGAAAGCAATGCAGGCAACCTTGTAAGTGATGTTCATGAAGGACTCATAGGCGATACCGAACTGAAGTTTACCGACCAGATGCCGTTCGACGAGGTTGACGTGGTGTTCTTCTGCTTCGGTCACGGAAAGAGCGAGGCGTTCCTCAAGGAACATACCATACCCACCAACGTGAAAATCATCGACCTGGCACAGGATTTCCGCATCAAAGGCAGCCACGACTACGTATATGGATTGCCCGAAATCAACCACGACGAGATTGCCACCGCACAACATTTGGCTAATCCGGGATGCTTTGCCACAGCTATTCAACTGGCACTTCTGCCTGCTGCCTATCTCAATCTGCTGAAAGAAGATGTGAGCGTCAATGCCATCACGGGCAGTACTGGAGCCGGACAGAAACCCGGAGCCACCACCCATTTCTCATGGCGTGCCGACAACCTCAGCATCTACAAACCTTTCCAACATCAGCATATTGCCGAAATCAGACAGTCGCTGAAACAGGTGCAGGGCTATCTTGATGCCGATATAGACTTTATCCCCTACCGCGGAAACTTTGCCAGAGGCATCTTCTGCACCGCTGTGGTGCGTACACCAGCTCCGCTGGAGGATGTGAAAGAAGCGTATAAAGACTTCTACCGCCATGCGGCTTTCACGCATGTCAGCGACAATCCCATCGACCTCAAACAGGTGGTCAATACCAACAAGGCACTGGTTCATGTGGAGAAATATGGCAACAAACTCCTCATCACCTCTGCCATCGACAATCTTCTGAAGGGTGCTGTGGGACAAGCGGTGCAGAATATGAACATCATGTTTGGTATCGATGAACACGCAGGCTTGAGACTTAAACCCTCTGCCTTCTAACAATAAAATAAATAAAACATATATGAAACTCTTTGATGTCTATCCATTGTTCGATGTAAATATCGTCAAAGGTAAAGGATGCCACGTTTGGGACGATAAAGGACAAGAGTATCTTGACCTCTACGGAGGCCATGCGGTCATCTCTATCGGCCATTCACATCCACACTATATCAATAAGGTAAACGAACAACTGAACAAACTGGGATTCTATTCCAATTCGGTAATCAATAAACTGCAAGTGGAATTGGCAGAAAGACTCGGTCGCATTTCGGGCTACGACGACTATCAGTTGTTCCTGATCAATTCGGGTGCTGAGGCTAACGAAAATGCCTTGAAACTCGCATCATTCACCAATGGACGCACAAGAGTGCTTTCGGCTGAGAAAGCATTCCATGGACGTACATCGCTCGCAGTAGAGGTTACCAACAATCCGAAGATTATTGCGCCCATCAACAATAACGGTCACGTGACCTATCTGCCACTCAACGACCTCGCAGCATGGGAACACGAACTCGCTAAGGGAGATGTCTGCGCTGTCATTCTTGAGTGCATACAAGGTGTGGGAGGCATCAAACTCGCCACTGCCGAATTTGCGCAAGGACTGCAGAAACTCTGTAAAGCGCACGGCACCATACTCATCTGCGATGAAATACAATGTGGATACGGAAGAAGCGGTAAGTTCTTTGCACACCAGTGGTTGGGCATCAGACCCGACATCATCACCGTGGCAAAGGGCATTGCCAACGGATTCCCGATGGGTGGCGTACTGATTTCGCCAGAGTTTAAACCCGTATATGGACAACTTGGAACGACTTTCGGAGGTAACCATCTGGCTTGCGCAGCAGCACTCGCCGTACTTGATGTGTTTGAAGAGGAGCATCTTGTCGAGAATGCCAACGAGGTGGGAGAGTATCTCATCGGTCGTCTTCGAGCAATCAACAACCCGCATATCCTCGATGTGCGCGGTAGAGGAATGATGATTGGCGTAGATCTCGATGTGCCACATAAGGATGTCAGACAACCGCTCATCTATCAAGAACACTGCTTCACAGGTTGTGCAGGAACCAACGTACTGCGTCTCTTGCCACCACTCTGCCTCACCAAAGCAGAAGCAGACCTGTTTATCGATAAACTCAATAAAGTTTTCGCAGCATTATGAAAATTACCATGATAGGTGCTGGAGCCATGGGGGGCGCCACCGTAGAAGGATTGCTTAAGGCTAAATCCTTCAAGCAGGAAGAGATTACAGTGGCCGACCCAACGGCTGAAGTATTGGAGAAATTCAAGGCAATGGGAGTCAATACCACGACAAACAATGCTGACGCAGCCAAAACGGCTGATATCGTTTGCGTGTGTGTGAAACCTTGGCTCGTTGATACTGTATTGGCTGGTATCAGAGCAAGCATACGTCCAAAAGACCAACTCCTGGTGGTTATTGCAGCAGGAGTAACGCCGGAACGGGTGCGTGAGGCACTGCCCGAAACACCGCCATTCTTCCTCGTAATCCCCAATATCGCCATTGCCCAATTGGCATCAATGACCTTCATGGTGTCCGTAGGGGCTGACGATGCACAGACCGCAACCGTCAAAGGAATATTCGATGAGATGGGTAGTACACTCATCACTGACTTTCAACATCTGGCAGCTGGAACTACGCTTGCCTCTTGCGGCATTGCTTATGCCATGCGTTACATCCGCGCTGCTTCTGAAGGCGGCGTGGAACTTGGTTTTAAAGCGGATGTTGCTAAAGACATCGTGATGCAGACTGTTTTGGGTGCTGTCAAACTGCTGCAAGCAAGCGGAATGCATCCCGAACAGGCCATCGACTTGGTGACTACACCGGGTGGAGTGACCATCAAGGGACTCAACGAGATGGAACATGCTGGCTTTACCTCTGCTGTCATCCGCGGACTGAAAGCCGGACTGAAATAGTGAAACCGTCTGACAAGATTGTAATACGCTAAAAGTAAATAATAACACGATTATACACAAAAACAATGGACGAACAATTAAAACAAATCGGTGAACGACTCAGAGGATTGCGCGACGTGCTCGATCTTACGGCAGAGGAAGTGGCTGAAACCTGCGGCATCGATGTGGATGTATATGAAAAGATAGAACGCGGTGAAGTGGATATTACCATCTCTAAACTCATGAAGATTGCACGAAAATATGGTGTGTCGGCGGAAGAACTGATGTTTGCTGAGGCACCACGCATGAAATCATATTTCGTAGTGAGAAAAGGACAGGGCATGAGCGTGGAGCGCACAAAGGCCTATAAATACCAAAGTCTGGTCAGTGGATTTGTTAACCACGATGCGGAGGTGTTTATCGTGACCGTAGAACCCAAGCCTGAAGCACACAAAATCTATAAGAATACTCACCTCGGACAGGAGTTTAACCTCGTACTCGAAGGGTCAATGGATCTCTTCATCGGCGATAAAACCATACGCCTGGAAGAGGGAGACAGCATTTATTTCGATTCAGGAAAACCTCACGGCATGCTCGCTGTAGGCAACAAAGCAGTAAAATTCCTCGCCTTCGTGGTTGAGAAATAAGGAGGCTACAAACAACACACTGGGGACTTACAACACACGAAGTGCTTGGAGTTTCCCTTTACGCAGTAAAAACACAACAAACATGATTGAAAGATTTTTAAAGCAGACACACTTCGAGTCTGTGGAAGACTATAACAAACATCTGGAATTTATCATTCCCGAAAACTTCAACTTCGCCTACGATGTGATGGATGTGTGGGCGGAAGAGGCTCCTGAAAAACTCGCCATCCTCTGGACTAACGACCAAGGAGACGAGATTCGCACAACATACGGAGAACTCAAAGAGCAGACTGACCAGGCGGCTTCATACCTATTGACATTGGGCATCGGGAAGAATGATCCTGTCATGCTGATACTGAAGAGACGCTATGAATGGTGGGTCATCATGCTTGCTTTGCATAAGATTGGAGCCATCGTTATTCCGGCTACTCACATGCTGACCAAGCACGATATCGTTTATCGCAATACGCGTGCAAGTGTCAAGGCGATTATATGTGTGGATGATGCCTATGTGACCGAACAGATTAAATTGGCAATGCCGGAGAGTCCTACCGTTAAGCTACTCATCACCGTTACTGACCATGGTAAACCCATTCCTGAAGGTTTCCGCGACTGGCAGTCGGAATGGAAAAAGGCACCACACTTCGTGCGTCCTGCTTTCGTCAATACCAACGAGGACACGATGCTGATGTATTTCACCAGTGGTACAAGTGGTGAACCGAAGATGGTGGCACACGACTATCTCTATGCAATGGGACATCTTACAACGGGTGTGTTCTGGCATAATCTGCACGAAAACTCACTCCATCTGACTGTTGCTGATACGGGATGGGGTAAGGCGGTATGGGGCAAATTCTACGGACAGTGGTTTGCCGGAGCTACCGTGTTTGTGTTCGATCATGAGAAATTCAATGCTGATACGCTGCTCAGACAAATAGAGAAATACCACGTCACTTCGTTCTGTGCGCCTCCTACCATCTATCGCTTCATGATTCGTGAAGACCTCTCTAAATACGATCTCTCATCGCTGGAGTACTGCACCACGGCTGGTGAAGCGCTCAATCCGGCAGTATTCGATAAGTTTAAAGAAAAAACTGGTATTCAGATGATGGAGGGATTCGGACAGACTGAAACGACTATGACACTGGGAACCATGCCTTGGATGACTCCGAAACCGGGTTCTATGGGAATGCCTAACGCACAGTATGACATCGACCTGATTAAACCTGACGGTACGCCGTGTGAGGATGGTGAGAAGGGAGAGATTGTCGTACGTGTGGGAGACCGCAAACCTATCGGTCTTTTCAAAGAATACTACCGCGACCCGGAACTGACTCGCGAAGCATGGCACGATGGTGTTTATCACACGGGCGACATGGCGTGGCGCGATGAAGATGGCTACTATTGGTTTGAAGGACGTATCGACGACGTGATCAAGTCGAGTGGTTACCGCATCGGTCCGTTTGAGGTGGAGTCGGCACTGATGACTCACCCTGCTGTTGTGGAATGTGCCATTACGGGTGTTCCTGACGATATCCGTGGTATGGTGGTTAAGGCTACAGTCGTATTAGGAAAGGAATGGAAGGATAAAGCGGGCGATGAGCTCGTCAAAGAACTGCAACAGCATGTGAAGAAGGAAACTGCTCCGTATAAGTATCCGCGTATCGTTGAGTTCGTTGATGAGTTGCCTAAGACCATCAGCGGAAAGATTCGCCGCGTGGAAATACGTAAGAAAGACTCGGAACAAAAGGGATAAATCCGTTGAACACCTTATAGAAATGAAAAGAATTGTAGTGAAGGTGGGTAGCAACGTGCTGACCCGTAAGGATGGTAAACTCGATGTCACGCGTATGTCGGCATTAGTCGATCAGATTGCATGGCTACGACAACACGACCATGAGGTTATTCTCGTGTCGTCGGGTGCTATGGCGAGTGGACGCGGAGAAATCAAGGTGGATCATCTGCTCGACTCTGTAGAACAGCGACAACTGTTTTCTGCTGTGGGACAGGTCAAACTCGTCGGACTCTATTACGACCTCTTTCGGGAGTTTGATATCCATATCGGACAGGTGCTGACCATGAAGGAAAACTTTGAACCGGGAGAACAATACCAAAACCAGCAGGCATGTATGAAGGTGATGCTCGAAAACGATGTGTTGCCTATCGTCAATGAGAACGACACGGTGAGCGTCACCGAACTGATGTTTACCGATAACGATGAACTGTCGGGACTCATCGCGCAGATGATGAATGCGGAGACGCTGATCCTGCTCTCTAATATCGATGGTATCTTCACTACTCATCCCGACGACCCTGCCGCCCAACTCATACGTGAAGTGGCACCGGGACGGGACCTCTCTGAATATATTCAACCTGAAAAGAGTGCATTCGGTCGTGGAGGAATGCACTCGAAATACACCACGGCAACGAAAGTGTCGCAAGCGGGTATCAGGGTGATTATTGCCAATGGTGAGCGCGATAATATCCTCGTTGACTTGGTCAACAACAAGGTGGAAGTGCCACACACGGAGTTCGTACCACTGGTGAAAGCATAACAATCTGTTGTTTGAAGAAAACTATGGAAAAACTGTTTCAAGATGTAAAGAGGGCCAGCAAAACACTATCGGCTCTGACTGACGAGCAACGCAACTCCATCCTATTGGATGTGGCGGAGGCTATCGTGGCGCAGCAGGATACGCTGTTGGAGGCTAATGCTAAGGACTTGGAGCGCATGGATGTGAAGAATCCGCTCTACGACCGACTCCAACTGACGCCACAACGACTGGAAGGTATTGCGGCTGATATGCGCAACGTGACGAAACTGCCGTCGCCTCTGGGGCATAACAGTCATCAGCGAACGCTCCCCAATGGGTTGAGACTTCATCGCGTGACTGTGCCTTTCGGAGTGATTGGCATCATCTATGAGGCGCGGCCCAATGTGACGTTTGATGTCTTTGCCCTTTGTTTCAAGAGTGGCAATGCCTGCGTTCTCAAGGGTGGACGCGATGCTGACGACTCCAACCGTGCTGCCGTTGCACTCATCCATGAGGTGTTGAAGCGTCACAATATCGATGAAAATACCGTATCGCTGCTGCCTGCCACTCATGAGGCTACTGCCGAAATGCTTAATGCCGTGGGATATATTGACCTCTGCATTCCACGAGGCGGAAGAAAACTCATCGATTTCGTGCGCGATAATGCTCGTATTCCTGTCATTGAGACGGGGGCTGGCGTGGTCAATACCTATTTCGATAAAGGTGGTGACTTGCAGAAAGGACAGGCTATCATCCTTAATGCTAAGACGCGACGGGTATCGGTTTGCAATGCGCTCGACTGCCTGATCATCCATCAGGAACGACTTGCTGACCTCCCACAACTGGTGGCTCCGATGGCGGAGAAACAAGTGACTCTCATTGCAGATAGTATGGCTTACAACCAACTCAAAGGGCATTATCCCGATACGCTCCTGATGCCTGCCACCGACGATTCCTTTGGTACGGAGTTTATGGACTATAAACTCGCTATTCGCACCGTAGCATCTATTGATGAGGCACTTGCTCATATCGACCTGTATGGCTCTGGACACAGCGAGTCTATCATTACCGAGGATGAGGCTGCCGCACGGCTCTTTCAACAAAAGGTGGATGCAGCTTGCGTCTATTGGAACGCACCAACCTCGTTTACTGATGGGGCACAGTTCGGATTGGGCGCTGAGATTGGAATCTCTACGCAGAAACTCGGACCGCGTGGACCTATGGGACTCGACGAGATTTGCACCTATAAATGGATTATAGAGGGTGAGGGACAGACTCGAAACTAAGACATTTCTTTTTATCATCAATTATCATAACCTGTATGAAAAGTTTTATCAACGTACAAGATATCGGTCCGCTGGAGAAAGCACTGGCCGAGGCTAAAGAGATTAAGAACGATCGTTTCAAATATCAGCATCTGGGCAAGAACAAGACACTGCTGATGATTTTCTTCAATAATTCACTGCGCACGCGTCTTTCTACACAGAAAGCTGCTATGAACCTGGGCATGAATGTCATCGTGCTTGATGTCAATGCGGGTGCATGGAAACTTGAAACAGAGCGTGGAGTCATCATGGATGGCGATAAGAGTGAACACTTGTTGGAGGCTATTCCGGTGATGGGGTGCTATTGCGACCTTATCGGTGTGCGCTCATTTGCTGGATTGTCTGACCGCGACTACGACTATGCTGAGACGGTTCTCAACCAGTTTATCAAGTATAGCGGAAAACCGGTCTTCGCCATGGAAACGGCTACCGTGCATCCCCTGCAGGCTTTCGCAGACCTCATCACTATTGAGGAGTATAAGAAGAAACAACGGCCTAAGGTGGTTCTCACATGGGCACCTCACTGCCGTGCATTGCCGCAGGCTGTGCCTAACTCATTTGCGGAGTGGATGAATGCTGCCGATGTGGATTTCGTGGTGACTCATCCTGAGGGCTATGAACTCGATCCGAAGTTTGTAGGTAATGCTCGCGTGGAGTACGACCAGCGTAAAGCGTTCGAAGGTGCGGACTTTATCTATGCTAAAAACTGGAGTAATCCGGGCGTGACCAATCCTGCTGACTATGGTAAGATTACATCGAAGGATATGAGTTGGACGGTCGATGAACAGCACATGGCGTGGACCGACCATGCTAAGTTCATGCACTGCCTACCTGTGCGCCGTGGTCTTATCGTTACTGACAATGTTATTGAGAGTCCGGATAGCATCGTTATTCCTGAAGCTGCCAACAGAGAAATTTCATGTTCGGTTGTGATTAAACGTATGTTAGAAAGCATGTGATTCTAACACCTTATTATAATTAATGCAGCGAGGCGGATCCATCATGAATCCGCCTCGTATTGCTAATATTCTATTGCCTCCGTTCTTTGCGTATTTCAGCAAAGCCCTTATCTTATCGTCAAGACCTTGCTTACCACGCCATCTGTAGTGTTCATCTGCAGCACTACGGTGTCGAGAGGTGTTGTTTCGGGCAACAGGATGCTCACGTAGCTCCGGTCTGTATAGTATTGTGGAATATTGTTCTGATCGTGCAACAGTCTGTAGTGCATGGTGTTGCGTCCGTTTGAATGACAGATCAGCGTATCTTGTGCAAGGGCAATCTTATGGAGTGCTGAATTAGAATCAGAGACTCCCGACTTCAGCAGCAATGCCATGTTCACATAGCGGTGGTTGTCTGACACCCACACACTCTCGTAACCCACAGGGTCATCTGCCATATTCTGCAGTTTCCTATGCTCTTTCGCACGGAGGGTGGGTACACCTCCCAATGCCCTGCATTTGGCAACTCCGTTGCCCAAATCATCGAAATATACGATGGCACGGTATGTGGAATCAGCTTTTGAAGCCCATGTAGCGAGGACAGGAGTTTCAAACATATAGTGCTGACCCTTGTCGGTCACGAAGTCGAGGGCTTTCTTTTCTTCTCCGATACTTACATCAACCAGTTCGGCTTGCATATCGGAATAAGGGCCATCGCCCTTGTCGTAAGCATCGTTGGTGCATCCGGAGAGTAGGGCTCCCAGGCAACAGGCAACGGCTACTGCGGTGTGTCGTGGCTTCCACGACAGGAGGTGTGATTCTTGTTTCATTATTGTAGGTGTTTCTTTATCCAGACCATCTGTCCGTATTCCGTAGCATCGCTCGTCCAATGTTCGTTGATGGGGGTGATGAGCGACTCTTTCTCGCAGTTCAGCGTATTCCATACTGCATAACTGGTGGTTGGCGGACATGTATTATCATTATATCCCCATGTCATATAGGTGGTGGCTTTCACCTTACGGGCAAAGTTCACCACATCGTAATACGCCATGGTAGAGATATTGGAAGGGGTGTAGAGTCCTGTCATGCGATTGAAGTGGGGATAACCGCCGGTGCGTCCCTTCTCCGTATAGCCTGCCATATCGCTGAGCGCTGGATGGTTCACCACACAGAGGTTCACGCGTTTGTCGAGACCTGCTGCCACGAGGGCGAGGGCTCCGCCCTGACTGCCGCCTTGTACCGCAACATTCCGTCCATCCCATTCGGGTAGTGAGGTGAGCAGGTCAATGCAGCGCACCAAGGCGAGATAGACGTGCTTCATATAGTATCGGTCGCGGTTGTCTATACCGTTTTCCAAATATCCTGTCGGGTCGCTGTTGAAGGCGCGGCTGATGTCATCGAAAGTCTCCTTGGCCAGTCGGGGATCCAGTCCGTGAATTTCTATCTCCAGTCGGATGAAACCGTTCTCTGCGTAGTATTTATGTCGCAATGGCTCTTTGATGGTCTTGATGCCGGCTCCCGGAGGACAGAGCACTACGGGATGCTTGCCTGGCTGCGCGTTTTTGGGGTAGAAGAGGTAGCCATAGACGCATTGTTTGCGACGGCTCACGGGAATTTTCACCAAATAGCAATCCACCTTATCGGTGCAGTATTCCTTGGCAATCTCCTTGGTGTAGCTGAGCGGAATCTTTGCCAGTTCGTCGAGGTTGCCTTGCCAGAAGGTGTTGAAGTCTTTGGGCTCTTGTGTGAAGGGTTGTATCTTCTCAGGTGAGAATCCTACCTTCACATGGTGGGTGTAGCTTTGTCCGTCCAGTTTCATGGTCAGCACGACATCACGGAATCCTGGCGTTTTCTTCGTTCCGATATTGATTTTGGCACGTCCGTTCTTCAGCGTGACGGTGCCTTTTGTATCTGTTCCCAACAGGTCGTTGCCCACGGTATAGGTCACCTCGCCGTTTCGGGGTATTCCGTATTTATAGAATTGTATTTCTATGTTTGCCTTCTCGCCGGTCTTGTACAACCAGTCGGCATGGTCGGGCACGGTTACCCATAGGTAGTCGCTGCGGTACGGATAGTTTTCTGCTCCAGCCATCAGTGTGACAACCGCCATTAGGGCGATCATCATCATTCGTTTCATTGTCGTTTTGATGTTCATCGTTTTGTAGTTGTTTTTTGTAGTATTGTTTGTTGATAGGGTCTATTTACTCTTGATAACCATAACAAAACCGCCACGTGGCTCACAGACTATACGGCCTTTTCTTTTGCTGTTGATGTGCCACGGTGACGAAGCATTCCCTGAATCGGTAAAGACGGTTGTCGTGGTTTTCTTACTACCGATAAAGTCGATGTTAAATTCCAGCGTCACCCGCTCGTTGGTTCCGTTGATTCCTGCCACATACCAGTCGCGTCCTTTCCTCCGTGCCATCACTACTTGTTCTCCGGGGTAACCTGCCAACAGGCGTGTCTCATCCCAGGTGGTGGGTAGCGAACCGATCAACTGCTTCACCTGTTTCGGTTGCGTCAGATAACTCTCAGGACGGTCTGCCCAGTGGAGCAGTCCCGATTCGAAGAGTACGGCAAGGGCGAGCTCGTGCGCATGGGTGGTGATATGAGGGTGTTGCGAGTCGGAGAAGGTACAGGGTGTATAGTCCATCGATCCCACAATACCGCGTGTGAAGGGTAGTGTGGCGTTGTGTGCTGCTGCTTTGTCTGTCAGCACAGGGCTGTTGTTGTACCATTCAGCACCATAGACAGCTTCCGTCGATAGCAGGTTGGGGTAGGTGCGTTGCCAACCGCGTGGCAGTGTTGCACCATGGAAATTTACCATCAGATGGTGGCGGGCTGCTGCCTCCAACAGGTCGATGCAGTATTGCATAGTCTCTTGTTTGTCGCCGGCAAAGAAATCTATCTTCACGCCAGCCACTCCTTGTTGTTCTAACCATGCAAATTCGCGCTCTCTGCGCTCTGGCGCATTGAGGCGGAAGTGGGGACCTGGCGCTCCGTCTTTCCCCAACCATGCAGTAGAGGAATTATACCAGATCAGCACTTTTACACCTTGCTTTTGCGCATAATCCAGTGCGTCGCCTATCGTTCCGCCGTTGCCCATCTCGTCCCATTCTGCATCTATCAGCACGTAGGGCAGGCCAAGGGCAACCGCCATGTCGATATATTGACACACAATCTTGAAGTCACGACTGCCGTGGTTGTGGGCCCAGTAGATCCACGACACACCACCCGGTTGAATCCATGCCGTGTCTTTCAGTCGGCAGGGCGCACTGACATCCGTTACGAGTGTTGAGGCTACGAGATCTTCCAGTCCGCCAATCAGGGCAAGACGCCAAGGAGAAACCCATCTTCCTGAGGTGTTCTGTCGTTGTTCGTCAGCCACCACACGATAGTCGGTTGCTTGTTTGTCGTTGTACAACGATGCAGCACTATGCCCACCGTCTATTCCTGCCTCCGTCAGCAACATCCATGTCTTTGGAGCGGCTTCCACCAAGGCGGGGAAAGCCCATCGGTGGTTGTTGTCGTTGCCGGTAGTGGCGAGTGGATAGAAGTCCTCATAGGGTTCGTTCCATTTCTGCATCCAGCGCTTGGTGCCCTCATCAATCCGGAAGGTCGTATGTTCTGTTGTGACACGTGTGTGCAACAGGTTATCCATCTCATAGCGCAGGGCCACACCGTCGTTATAGAGTCTGACCACCAGTCGTTGTTGGCGTTTGACATCATCCTCAAACGTATAGACCACTTCGCGTCCGTGATTGGTGCAGATAGATTTCTTTCCCACGATCATCGCGTAGGTTTCAAACACAGGGTGTGGATCACTCGTATCCACCAGTCTCAAGTGGTGTCCAGCTCCGTCTTTCGTCTCTACTCCAAACTCTGTGATGGTTGTCACGTGATGTGTCATACTGTTTTTATCCTGTCGGTAACTGATGTCGAAGGCTGTGATTGAATCGCCTGTTGTGATGGTGTTCCAGATGATGCAACCGTTTGGCGATGTAAAAGAGCGGTTTGTTAGCGTCGCTGCCCATCCGTTCACCGCAGCCGTTGCGATGAAAAGGAAAATGGCAATGTATCTTTTCAGAATAGTTTGATTCATAGTTTTGTGATAAGTTATCTGTTCAGCACGCAAAGATACGCTTTTTTCACCGCAATACCAATAATTTTCCCCAAAAACACAACTTCCATCGCGTAGCGATTTCCGCAAAGCCCCGCCCCGTTCATTGCACATTTCCGCAAAGCCAGCCCCTATTCTTTGTGTTTCCTCATAGCTCTTCCATCCAAAATCTCCCCGTTCTTTGCACATTTCCGCAAAGCTTCCCTCTAAAAGTGAAACTTTGAAATAGCGGCATTGGTGCGTTTCGGGTGCTTTTTCAGCCATCGGAAATGAAGAGAAAGATTTGTGCGCGTCCACACGTCCTTTATATATAATAAATAAGGAGTTCCCGTTTTTTGGCTTGACAGAAATCAATCTCTGCAAAAAAGTTTCATGCAATCTGCATTTTTTTTCTCGAAAAAGTTTGGTAGTTCAGAAAAAAGCCGTACCTTTGCATCCGCTTTCAGGAATACAACACCTGACAA
>NZ_NPJA01000021.1 GCF_002251295.1 Prevotella sp. P5-50 | reverse complement strand
TGATACACAATTTCTACAAGACCATCATGAGCAGGCTTGACACCAAGGCTTTTGGGCTCAAGAAAACGAGTCGCATAAAGGCTTTTGTCTTCAGATTCATCTCCGTACCTGCCAAGTGGATCATGACAGCAAGGCAATACGTGCTGAATATCTATACTGAAAACCGGGCTTATGCAAGACCTTTCAAAACTGGATTCGGATAAAGTCCGTTCCTTATGGTTTTAATCTGCGTATTGCCTCAAGTCGCATTGTGGGGTAAGGGGAAGGTATGCACAAATCGGACAAAATTCACGCTCATACTATCATGATGCATAGTGTTCAAGCTCTTTACTGCAATTGAGATTGCCATTGAGATTGCTTGCGGATTTTAGGTATATTTCATACTCTCTTTAGTATGATATTTTGTTTTTATCTTTATGTGTGTGAAATCATGTATGATTCTATGGGTTTGTCAAACAAAAAATATCAGTATAATAATGATTCTGAATATTATTGTGTACCTTTGCATGTGAATCATATCTATTTAAGATTAAGTTTTGACTTTTCTGTTATCTATAGGCATATAACTATCAAATTATCAGTCAATAATATATTTTGATATGGCAAAAGTGGGCTACATAATGGCAACCTCTCAGTATGACAAACTGGAGGAAGACCGAAAGTGGATGAACGACTATGGTTGCATCCGTATCGTTGAAGAAAGTGACGAGAACGAACGCAACAGACCATTGTGGAAACAACTGATGGTTGCCCTGCAAAGGGGCGACGAACTTGTTATATCCAAGTTTTCCAATGCCTTGCGTGGCAGTCGGGAACTGGCAACATTTCTGGAATTTTGCCAAGTCAAGGTCATCCGTATTGTCAGCATCCATGACCAGATTGATTCAAGGAACGAGCTGTTTCCCGAAACAAGGCCGTCCGATGTATTGGAAATGATGGATGCTTTGCCGGAAGAGGTTCTTCCCCTGCGTAAGTCTGCGGAGCATGTCGTCAATTTACAGGAGAAGATGATAGTGTCACTACCTCCCGTCTCGTCAGCAAAGATGCAGAAGCTCGACAGAGAAAAGACAGTCATCAACCTGTATGTTGCAGGTCATCCCATTGATGAAGTATGGAGAGCCAGCGGTTTCAGAAGCCGAAGCTCTGTGTTCCGCATACTGAACAAACATGGCATCAAGCTGAACCGCGGCAATCATTCTGGGCCAATCAAGAGAAAGGGCATATCTGACAATCCACAAGACAAAGAATAAATAGCATGAAAAAGATACTGTTCCTACATGGTTTCTTTGCTACTGGCAGCTGTCCGATGGCGAGAGCACTGAGGGAGGCCTTTGATGGGCAAGCCATCGTGCTGACTCCCGATCTGCCTCTCCATCCCAAGGAAGCACTGAAATACATACGCATGCTTATCGACAAGGAGAAGCCAGACCTGCTCATAGGCAACAGTTGCGGGGCTTTCCTTGCACAGATGCTTTCTCCTGTCGTTGGCATCCCCGCCCTACTTGGCAATCCTCATTTCAAGATGACGGACTTCCTGAGAGAACGCATTGGCGAACATGAGTACAAGGCTCCGCGTATGGACGGTAATCAGACAATAGTCATCAACGAATCACTCATCAATGAGTTTGGGGAACTCGAAGCCACACAGTTTGATTATTGCAATCCGTATTACAAGGATCGTGTGTGGGGACTCTTTGGTGAACAAGACACACTGGCTCATTTTGAGCCGTTGTTCTTGCATCACTATAACAACAGCTATCACTTCCCTGGCGGACACACGCCCACAGAGCAGGAAGTCAGGACTTGGTATGCCCCGTTGGCACAGAAGATACTCATGGAGTATTCAGTTAAAGAAGAAAGATTTTTCCGTCACTTCAAGGGAGGAATGTACAAGTATATCCATTCCGCATATGACAGCGAAACTCAGGAACTCATGGTAGTATATCAAGCACTATATGGTGAGGAAGCATACTGGGTTCGTCCCGAGAAGATGTTTTTCGAGCAAATAACAAGAGACGGAAGGACATTTAACCGATTCACAGAAATAGACAGATAAAGATGGAAACATTCAAAGACGTTATATCAGGCGACCAACTGGTATTGGTCGATTTCTTTGCCACATGGTGCCAGCCATGCAAGATGATGCACCCCATCTTAGAGCAGGTGAAGGAATTGCTGGGTGACAGAATCCGCATCATCAAGGTAGATGTGGACAAGTATGGGGTAACTGCAAACCAGTATGGCATACAGTCTGTGCCCACACTCATGTTGTTTAGACACGGAGAAGTACTTTGGAGAACAAGCGGCGTTGTGCAAAGAGCAGAGCTGTTGGCAACGATTGACCCATTTTTGAAGTAAAGGTATAAACAATTTAAGCCACAGTAAGAATATGAAAAGTCAAGAACTATGCGAACTGAAAGATTATCTTTCATATTCATCCGTCAATCCTCAGCGCAGATATTTTGTAAAGACAGATAATGCCTTTACTCGCAAAGCACGTCTTCTACAGGCTATGCACAGAAAAGAATCGGGCTCTCCGTGTGGTTCTATAACAAAGAAAGGGACAACATACTTTCACCCCAATCTGGCAACGGACGGAAGTGATACAGGATGTAATTTTCTAAGTCAGGAAATCTTCGAATATGCAAAATGGCGTATCGAACAAAAAAAAGCATACGAAACCATCAATGAGGACAGGCTATTCAATAATTTCCTGTCAAGCCAACCCATGGCATTCAACTTGTTTGTTCCCCTGATGAACATTGCTCACACAGATGAGGGGAGAAGCAAACTTGCCAAAGTTGTGGCAGGACAAGTCACCAATTCAGATTCATCGACATTCAACAAAATCACAGAAGTAGGTATTGAGTTTATACCCCCATACTACTCAGGATGTCTGAATGACAAGACAGCGATGGATGCCTATTTTTTGTATGAGAGAACAGACGGAAAGCATGGTATTATCGCAATTGAGACAAAATATACAGACATATTGGGAACGAATCCGGCTTCCAATCCGTCTTTTGCTATAAGACAAGCTACGGAAAACATTGGAATCTCTCAATTGTTGACGGACGAAGGGATTGCAGGGATTACCAAGAGAGACATAAAACTCTCACAGGTATATAGAAATTTCTTGTTGACCGAAACAGTAAGGCTACATGAGCATCTTGACGATTCTATATCCATCATATTGTCTCCAAAAGAAAACATAAGCAATGAGGAGGATGAGAGTAGCCTAAGATCAATTCTAAAGGATGAGTATAAATACAAATTCCAATCTGTAACATTGGAGAATTTTGTATCTGCGCTTATAAGAGAATTTCCCGACATAGACATCTTCCGAGGATTTGAAAAGAGATACCTTGATTTTGAACGAGTGGAAAAGCTAATCAACCGTGCAGGAATCCATGAAAATTCAAAATGATAACGAATTTACGAGTAAATAATGAAAGCATACACATATATAGATAAAGGTAGGTTTGAATTGGTTGAAAAGCCTAAGCCTATGATCCAGGAGCCTACGGATGCCATCGTCCGTGTGACCATGAGCAGCATCTGTACAAGTGACCTGCATATCAAGCACGGCAGCGTACCAAGGGCTGTGCCTGGTATCACCGTCGGGCATGAGATGGTTGGCATCGTGGAAGAACTGGGCAGTGAAGTCCAAGGATTCTGTAAAGGAGACCGTGTGACGGTGAATGTGGAAACTTTCTGTGGAGAATGTTTCTACTGCAAGCATGGCTATGTGAACAACTGTACATCGCCACACGGTGGATGGGCACTTGGCTGCCGCATCGATGGCGGTCAGACGGAATATGTTCGTGTACCATTGGCACAGCAGGGACTGAACCATATCCCCGACGGTGTTACAGACGAACAGGCGTTGTTTGTGGGTGACATCCTCGCCACAGGTTTCTGGGCGGCACGTATCAGCGAAATCTCTACAGATGACACTGTGTTGATTATTGGAGCAGGACCTACAGGCATCTGCACTTTGCTTTGCACCATGCTGAAACATCCCAAGCACATCATTGTCTGTGAGCAATCAGCTGAACGTCGGGCTTTCGTTAAAGCGCATTACGCCGATGTATTGCTGACGACTCCAGATGAATGTTCCGACTTCGTAATGCAGCACAGCGACCATGGAGGTGCTGACCGAGTACTGGAAGTGGCTGGTGGTAAGGACACTTTCCAACTGGCCTGGCAATGTGCTCGTCCCAATGCAATAGTGACTGTTGTTGCCCTTTATGATGAGCCACAGGTACTGCCTCTGCCTCAGATGTACGGCAAGAACCTTACCTTTAAGACGGGAGGTGTGGATGGATGTGATTGCCAGGAAATCCTGCAACTCATCAAGGAGGAAAAGATTGACACCACACCGCTCATCACCCACCGTTTTCCGTTGGAGAGGATAGCTGAAGCCTATGAACTCTTTGAGCAGAAGCGAGATGGAGTCATCAAAGTGTCTATAACTCAATAAACAGATAAAGGAAAGATGAAGATACATCAAATCATATTCAACCCCACAGAAGGGACTCGACGTGTGAGCGAAATCCTACATTTTCTGCTTCTCACCTTTTTCCTGGCTTACATCCAGACTACAGAGGCGAAAGGTCAATCCTCATATTTTTCATATGGGGCAAGCATGATGAATGGGGATTTGTATTGCGGTCATCAGGAGGACAGTGTTTTTGCTATGCATAGCGTCATGAAATTTCCACAGGCTTTATACGTAGCAGACTACTTGCACAAGAAAGGACTGACACTGAGCGACTCTGTTCTTGTACACAAGGATAGCCTGGACGCTGAGACATGGTCGCCCATGCTGTCAAAATTTGAAGGGGCACGTTATTTCACGTTTGCTGAGTTAATAGAATGGTCTTTGCAGCAGAGCGACAATAATGCTTGCGACCTTTTGTTTGCATCATGTGGACAACCGGATGCAGTAGAGAAATATATCCATACGCTTGGATTCAAAGACATCCATGTGCGACTGACAGAGAAGGAGATGAAAAAGAATCCTCATAGAGCCATAGAAAACTCAGCTACTTCGAAAGAAATGACCAGACTCTTGGAGTGGTTCTATCTTCATAGGAATGACAACAAGAATCTCTCCTTTATCTGGAATACAATGGCAGATTGTAATACTGGTAAGCAACGCATAGCAGCAATCTTGCCCAAAGACGGCAAACTGATTCACAAGACAGGTTCTGGTTTTCCTTCTTCTGACGGAAGACAAGACAGAAACGATGTTGGAATCGTTCTTTTGCCCGACGGTTCTCACTTGTCTATTGCCATCTTCTTGCAAAAGTCAAAGGAGGAGAAAGAGGTGGCAGAGATCGCAGAACAATGTTTGATGCGCATCCAGGCGGATAAATTCCTACGCAACATGCCGCCAGACCTACAACACAAACAGACATTGGCTATACTCAGTGCTATTGATGGAGATAACAAAGCGTTGATGGCTGTCCGCAATGCCCGGAATGCTCCACCCAAGTATTCTGACCATGTGGAAACAAAGATGATTACCCCAAACATGCGCCTATATGAGCCCAAGGGAAGTCAAGACCAACACCTTCCTGTATTGTTGTATCTGCATGGAGGTGGCTGGACTTTTGGCAGCATCAACAGTTGTGGAAGATTCTGTGATGCCCTGGCTGCATCGGGCAAGATGAGAGTCATCGCTCTTGACTATCGCTTGGCTCCAGAGCATCCTTATCCTGAAGGACTGGACGACTGTATCTCTGCCGTCAATTACATCATCGACCATGCTGCAGAGCTACATATTGATGCCAACCACATCACCATTGGCGGTGACAGTTCGGGAGGCAACCTTGCTTTGGCCACGGCTTTGTCAGAAACATGCTGCGGCAAAATAGAATCCTTGCTTCTGTTCTACCCTGTGACAAAGGCTTTTGACGATGGTTCGGAATCATGGCAGCACTATGGTAAAGGCTTTGGTCTGGATACCGAAATCATGGAAGCTTTCAATCGGGCGTACACCATCAATGCTGACAATCGCTGTTCTGCCATTAGCGTAGGCCTGTGTAGTGATGAAGTGTTGAATATGCTTCCGAGAACCTTGCTCATCGCTGCTGAAAGGGACATTCTGCGCGATCAAGGATTGAATCTTGCAGAAAGGATGTGCGGAAATATACAACGGATAGAATATAAAGGAGCCGTACATCTTTTCATCACAGTTCCCGGCCAGGATACGGCATTTGACAGAGCAGTCAAAGATGCCATTGGATTTATTTGTAACAAATAATAAAACGAAATATTCAGTTATGAGCAAAATTGAAGAACTAAAGCAATTAATGTCTATTGAAGGCTGTAATACAGCACCAGACATCAAACGACATTTCGACCATATAGCAAAATTGTTGTTTGAATGTTTCGTCATTGAGTACGAAGGCTCACTCTATTTATTCAATGATATTGAGTTCTATTATTACAACAAGAACCATCGAGACATTATTACCCATCCACGTATCTCCAAGGCAATGCGATGGTATATAAACGATTTTGGTGGGATTGACTTAAATTTTGAAAGTTCGATAAAAGCCAAAATCATCTCCAATGACAAGAAGAAATCTTCAAAACATTATTTTTTGGATGATAATGCTTCTTTCGGCGGAATTCTTCTACGCAAATTAACGAAGGAAGATGGCAGTGAGATACTGGACGGTCCATGGGCTTGCGCTGAGCTTTTCAGGACTTTCAATGCAGTTAGTGGAGATGGTGATTTCCCTCGCCTGGTTGAACATAACAATGGCAGTGTAGCATATGTATGTGAGAAAAGAAAAAATCTTCGAACGCAGCAGCAAAACATTGAAAAAAAAGTATGTAGCATTATTGGAAAATTTGAGTCATATCCAAAATTTGAACTCCTATGCAACGACTTCGCGATATTCGAGGAGAAAAGATATAGGTATGTTCGTTGTGAAAATCTGATGCATGATTCCGACACTAATGAAGTGTATTTCTCCACATGGCTAAAGGATAAACGTGACGGCCATCCAGAGTTCTATCATAGGCTTATTGACTTGCTGAATGATATTGGAATAACGACAAAAGAGTTACATTACACGGAGGATTACTGGGCTCGTGACTACATGCCCATTCAATTGGGAAAAGAAGAGTTCGTGAAGTATCGTTATTATCCAGATTATCTTGTAAATAGCAACAAACCAGGCGATGCTGACACAATAACAGATTGCACAAAAGTGCTACATGGAATGGGTATAAACTGTCGGAAAACAAACCTTATTATTGATGGTGGTAATATGGTTTGTTGTGGCCCTTATATCGTCATGACTGATAAGGTATATACAGAAAATCATTACGAAAAGGGAGACATGGCGTTCAAGCATAAATTGGAATCAGAACTTGGTCATCCTGTGATAATCATTCCTTGGACTTTACATGGAGATTTCAACTCTGATGATACTGATAAATATGGGCACTCTGATGGTTTTCTCAGGTGGTGTGGAGATAATCGTATTCTAATGGGAAACCATGGTGATGAATATCCAGAAGAAGCAAAAGAGATAAAAGATATTCTGGTAGAATATGGATTCTCTGTCACAGAAATGCGTTTCAACGATATTGTTTCTTCTCCTTGTAAAGAACTTAACTGGGCATATATCAATTTTCTTCAGGTTGGAAAGCATATTGTTATGCCATCCTTCAATATCGAGGAAGACAATATAGCGTATCAGTATGTCAAAAACGCCTTTCCTGATTGTCATATACATCTGTTAGAAATGACGGAAATAGCAAAAGAAGGAGGAGCTTTGCATTGTATTAGTTGGAACATTCAAAGATGAGGACTGAATAAACCCAACAATAATGACCGCACCGAATATTGAATCATCCACACGAGAAGAGCGTTTGGATTACGTCTTGAACGAATGGCGATGTCTGCATAACTGCGAGATATGCGGCAAATGCCATGTTCTTAAAGGTCGAAGCGAAGAATCGCTATATGCCGACTATATAGACGGCAAGCGGTCGTATATGGATATAACATTGGAAATCAGAAGTAACAGATAATGGTGTCACAGAAATACATATATCCATCATTGTTCCCTGAGGAAGAATTGAATGAGAACATTTCTTCTGAGAGGAAAGAATATGACCTGACGAATCTCTTTGAGAGATTGGCAAAGTCAGATTTCCGTAGCCGTTTCCATCTGTCAATGAAAGACAGGGAATATATAATGGAAAAGGGGTTGCCTACGATACGAAATCACGCTGAGGACTTCATAGCAAAAAGACTTGCTCCGGCTGTTATACCGAACGACGGCAAGCAGACTCCTATGCGTGGGCATCCTGTTTTTTTGGCCCAACATGCCACTGGCTGTTGTTGCCGGGGCTGTTTCTTCAAGTGGCATCATATTCCAGCAGGCAGGGCACTGACAAAGGAAGAACAGGAATATGCTGTTGCTGTATTGATGGCATGGATTGAAAAACAGATGAATAAAGGATGAAGATAGAAGAAGCCATAGTATATGTGATTGTGAAGAGAAATGGCGGTATGACTACCGATCAAATTGCTGATGCCATCAATCGCCAAGGGTTGCACCAACGAAAAGACGGGCAACCTGTGACGAGCAATCAAGTGTATGCAACGATTTGCCGCTTTCCTGAAATGTTCACAAAAGAAGCAGGCAGGATTATGTTGATGATATAAACTTAATGAGATGACAATAGATACAACCAATATGTGCTCACACCTTCAGAAGAAGCTGTTTGAACCTGATGGTGTGTATTATCCGATATGGCAAGCCATGAAGGATGATGAGACCTTGACGGCTGTGATACGGAGCAGGCAGTTGAACATCTACAGGAATGGGAAGAAGATTCTCATTCTGGCAGGTAAGGCACAACCGAAGATAATACGAGAAGATAAATTGAATGAATTGATAACAATATAATGAATAGAACAATGAACCGACGAACGAAGGAAACGCAGAGTAATGTAGGCATTAACTCTGCTTTACAAGGAGGAGGAAGACCAAAGGTCAAATCATTTGGACAAAAATCGTGGATGCTTCCACAGCCGGTACTGATTATCGGCACATACGACAAGAACGGCAAGCCCAATGCTATGAATGCAGCTTGGGGCGGTCAATGGGACGCAAAGGAGATTATGATTTCCATGGGCGCACATGCCACCACCGCCAACCTGAACAACTGCCCTGATTTTACCGTGGCATTTGCTACAAAGCAGACCATGGTAGCTGCTGACTTCGTGGGCATCGTATCAGCCAAGAACGATGCCGACAAGATGGCGAAAGCAGGTTGGAAATGCGAGAAGTCAGAGAATGTAAACGCACCCGTCTTCACCGACTTTCCGATGACCTTGGAGTGCCGCATCAAGGAAAAGATTGACGAGTCGGAAGAGGGCTATTACATCGTGGCAGAGATAGTCAACATCCTTGTGGATGAGAACTATCTGGCAGAGGACGGCAAGCCCGACATGGAGAAGATGGAACTCATCGTGTTCGACCCGATACATCATGGTTACATCGAACTTGGCAAGACCATCGGAAAGGCATTCTCAGATGGCAAGACTTTGAAATGATGACACTCAGATACATCTTCCATAGTGGATTCCTGCTTGAAACGGCTCGGTGCATCCTGGTCTTTGACTACTGGATGGATCCTGCCGATGTTATGAGTGGGTACATGAATACATGTAAACATGTGTACGTGTTTTCAAGCCACTTCCACGAGGACCACTTCACGAAAGCAATCCTCAGATGGAAGAATAGCATCCCCAATATTACATACATCCTGTCAAAGGATATACTCAAACGAAGAAGAGCGCAGAAAGAGGATGCCGATGTATGGATGGCCAAAGGAACGGTATGGGAAGATGAAAACCTGAAAGTGACAGCCACGGGCAGCAATGACAGTGGCGTGAGCTGGATTGTGGAGACAGAAGGTAAAACCATCTTTCATGCTGGCGACTTGTGCAACTGGTACGCACGCTTTCTTGTTGACGGCACGCCTGAAGGAGAGGTCTTCAGTGAAGAGTTTGGTCAATACATCAATCCTGTGGCAGAGGAAAAGCGGTTCCTTGGTGAACTTAAAGACATCCGAAAGATTACCGACTCCTTTGACCTTGTGATGTTCCCTGTGGACGGACGCATCGGCAACGGCTATACGCTCGGAGGGCGTCAGTTTATCGACCGCTTCAAGGTTGGAATGTTCGTTCCAATGCACTTTGTCATGAGTGGGTTTGAGAGCTCGTGGCGCATGGAGCCTTTCTGCAAAGGAAAGGATGTCCCCTTTTGGTGCATCGGGCACGAAGGAGACAGCATAACAATATAATAATAACACATTAAATCGTTAAAACAATGGACACAAAAGAAAAAGTATTAGCAACAATGAAAGAGGCAGGTCAGCCTCTTAACGCAGGTAAAATCGCAGAACTCAGCGGTCTCGACCGCAAAGAGGTAGATGCAGCCATGAAGCAGCTCAAGGCAGAGGGCGCAATCGTCTCTCCTGTTCGTTGCAAATGGGCACCTGCAGAGTGATGGTACAGGACTCGACAACATATTATGTATGGATAGGCGGGTCTTGTGATTATGGCCATAAAGAGCGAGCTGGTGGTGCTGCCGTTGTGATTGAGCATAACGGTAGCATCATCAGCCGTGATGTAATCAGCGACTTGCATACCACAGAGTTCCGTATGATGCTAACGCTTATGGTGAAGGTAATGCAGGAAATCCCTGAAAGTTCCGACATTATCTTCCTGACCAATGCCGCCTATATTCAAAACTTTGACAAGACTCCAACATCAAAGTCGACCAACCGAACGAGCAGCGAGAGCAAAGATGCAAGCTCGCTTGCAATCTCTGCCGAGTCGCGAGGGAAGAAGGCGAGAGCCAACTCCGACTTGATTATTCAATGCATCGAGGAAAAGAAGAGACACAAGTCTGTTGGAGTCAAAATCGTACATTATCATAAGAGCCCATTGCTGATAGAGACCCATGATAGGGCTACGGAAGCAATGGCTAAGACAAGGAAGGAGTTTCATCAGAAGCTGCAATAGAATTTCTCTTTAAACATTCAGGCACGATTTGCGTCTAATTCTTAGGTAATGGCGTTTAAGCACCCATCGCTTTTTAGGTATTATAAATTTTTAATTTTTAGCTTATGAAAAGAATTTTTCGAATATTGATGATTGCCATTTGCTGCATGGTTTCATGCAATATGGCAGCGAATGCGGGCAACGACAAGCCTATCTCTGTAAATGCACTTCCTGCCAAGGCCCAGACCTTGCTCAATAATCATTTCAATAGTCAGAAGGTGATGCTTGCAACGATTGAATCGGGAGTTGTCAGCAGAAACTATGATGTGGTTCTGCAGAATGGCACGAAGCTGGAATTCGACAAAAAAGGAAATCTTACAGAGATAAACTGCAAGCAGGGAATCGTGCCAGCTCTGTTGATTCCGCAAACCATCAAGAACTACTTGAAGGATAATTATGCAGGACAATCGGTGAAAAAGATTGAAATGAACAAGAATGAATACGAGGTGGAACTGACAAACGGATTGGATTTGACCTTCAACAAGCATTTCCAATTAATAGATATTGACTGATCTGCATTTTGTAAATAGATGTTCCTGCATAGGGTGAAAACAACAGATAAATTATATGACTGTTTTAAGTAAAAAGTTACAGAGAATATGAATTATCTCCGTAACTTTTTACATTTTCATCTTATATGTTTTGGGAGCATTTCACTCCAAACCATACCGTATTAGAAATCACATGTATCTGGGTCTGCACCTATTCTGTCAGCTTTCAGCGATGCGATTTCAAACATTTCCTGCTAAGAGAGTTCAAAGTCGAAGACATCGAAGTTTTCCTTGATTCGGCTTGGAGTAACCGACTTTACCAGTGGCAGCACGCCTGTCTGCATCACCCAACGGATAACTACCTGAGCTACACTCTTGCCATGGTTGGCAGCAATCGACTTCAAGAGAGGATTATCCAAGACATTACCTCTTCCCTATGAGCTCCATGCTTCCACAAGAATGTTGTTCTTCTTGCAGAACTCAACACACTCCTTCTGGGTGAATCCAGGATGATACTCTATCTGGTCAACCATCGGACAGATGTTTGCCTTCGCCATTACTGGCTCTGCATGATGCTGCATGAAGTTGGAAAGACCGATGCTGCAAATCAAGCCCTCTTCATGCAGACGATCCATCGCTTTCCAAGTATCTACATTCTGCTGATTTGCATCCTTGCCAAACTGCAACTCGTTGGCTGGCCAATGGCTGAGGTTGAGATCGAGATAATCGAGACCTAAATCGCTCAAAGTCTTGTCAAACGCCTTCAAGGTCTTGTCGTAGCCACACTCCGTGTTCCAAACCTTGCTGGTAACAAAGAGATTCTCACGTTTGATTCCAATTTCCTTGATTTCCTCGCCCACGCTCTTCTCATTTTTATAGACAGCAGCGGTGTCGATGTGGGTGTAGCCTGCAGCGATGGCAGCTTTCACAGCTTCAACGCAGGTTGCTCCATCAGGAGTAAGAAAGGCTCATCTGATAGAATGGGCGCTGGATAACATGGCTGTGATTCTGAAGGATAGGGATAAGGCAGCAGGCTGATTTCCAAGATGAGTTTTCCGGAAAATCATTCATTTTTTCTGTAGTTTGGGTAATGCGTGTTTCCTGGATTCTTCGTATCTTTGCACCCGGAAATGATGATCATCATATAATCATAACTATAAGTATAAAAAATATGTATATTGAGAAAATAAAGTCGCCAACCGACTTGAAGAAGCTGGATTTGAAGGAGTTGCAGGTTGTGGCTGATGAAACCAGACAGGCTGTGCTGAACCGTGTGAGCAAGCATGGCGGTCATGTGGGGCCGAACCTGGGATTCGTGGAGGCTACCGTGGCGCTTCACTACGTTTTTAATGCGCCAAAGGATAAGCTCGTGTTTGACGTAAGCCACCAATGCTATCCGCATAAGGTGCTTACCGGGCGCGCTGCGGGATTCCTCGGCGATGTGGATGACATGAATGCCATTTCGGGCTATTCTTCTCCTGCCGAATGTCCGGAATATGATAACTTCGAGGTGGGGCATACTTCAACTTCCGTGAGTCTTGCCACCGGTTTGCAAAAGGCGCGCGACATCAAGGGAACCGATGAGAACATCATAGCCATTATCGGCGACGGCTCACTTTCTGGCGGCGAGGCTTTCGAGGGACTAGACGAGGCTTCGGAACTCGGCACGGGTATCATCATCGTGGTAAACGACAACGAAATGTCTATCGCCGAAAATCATGGCGGAATCTATAAGAACCTGCGTGCCTTGCGCCAGAGCAACGGCACCTGCAAGCACAACTGGTTCAAGGCGTGGGGCTTTGAATACAAGTACCTGGAAGAGGGTAACGACATCGAAAAACTCATCCAGATTTTCAAGAGCGTGAAGGATACGGATAAGCCTACCGTGGTTCACATTCACACAGAGAAAGGTCATGGATTTGCGCCAGCCGTAACCAACAAGGAGGCATGGCATTGGGGAATGCCTTTCAATCTGGAAGACGGCAGCCGACCAAGAAAGAATGCCGATGGAACTCTCCCGGTGGTTGCTCCAACAGAGGATTACGGCACATTATTCTCCGACTGGATGCTGGGCGAGATGAAGCAGGATAAGACTCTAATCGCCGTAACCGCCGGTACTCCTACCGCAGGTGGTTTTACTGCCGATAAGCGAAAGTTGGCTGGCAAGCAGCACATTGATATGGGAATCGCCGAAGAGCAGGCAGTAGCGATGATTTCGGGAATGGCAAAGGGCGGATTGCATCCTGTCTGGACCGTTTACAGCACCTTCATCCAGCGTACCTACGACCAGATTGCGCAAGACCTCTGCATCAATTCCAACCCAGCCGTAATCAACGTGGTAGGAGGCGGAGTGAACTCGATGAACGACATCACCCACATCTGCCTTTTCGATATTCCGATGCTCTGCAGCATTCCGGGGCTCATCTATCTGGCTCCAACCACCTGCGAGGAGTATTTCGCCATGCTCCGCTGGAGCATTCTGCAGGATAAGAAACCTATCGCCATCCGCGTGCCAAGCAATGGCGTGGTTCATACGTCCGAAGCCGTTGATGCTGAATATGGTTACGAGGCAAAGTACAAGGTGATGCACCAGGGCGAGAAGGTGGCAGTCATCGCCGCCGGTTCGTTCTATCAGAAGGGCGAGAATGTAGTCCGCCTGTTGGCTGATAAGGG
Source organism: Prevotella sp. P5-50 (assembly GCF_002251295.1). Lineage (GTDB taxonomy): Bacteria > Bacteroidota > Bacteroidia > Bacteroidales > Bacteroidaceae > Prevotella. The sequence goes on along the minus strand of NZ_NPJA01000021.1, from coordinate 70,997 downwards.
CATCGATGCTACGCTCATCAATCCACGTTATCTGAACGAGGTGGATGCCGAAGTGCTGGATAGCCTGAAGGCAAACCATCAGTTGGTGGTAACCCTGGAAGATGGCTCGAAGGATGGCGGATTCGGCGAGCGTATCGCCTCTTACTATGGCACTTCAGATATGAAGGTGATGGTGGGCGGTATCAGGAAGGGACTCTTTGACAGATACGATGTGAAGAAGTTGCTTTCGGATAATCGCCTGCTCGATGAGCAGATTGTGGAAGACGTTTTGTTAGTTATTAATGATTAATGATTAGTTAGTCGGCATAGTTAGTTTTTATTTAACGAGAAATCCAAGCCGGAGAATCATCTCTAGCTTGGATTTCTTCTGTTTTATCATCGAATGTTTGTCTTAATCTTAGTCATCATCCCAATCTCTATCGTGCTTCCACTTCTTCTTGTCGTGCTTCCACTTCTTATCGTGCTTGTGATGCTTGTGATGCTTGCACGGCTTTCCTGGTCCATAAGTTACATGGGTTCCGCCTGGGCATCCTGGTCTTCCGTAGCTGCACTCAGAGCGAGGGCGGCGCTTGTCGTGTCCCCAGTTATGCTTTGGATACTTGGTGTAAATATGGTGAACATACACATGATTCTGCCAGCCGATAGGGCGATAGAAATAGTATGAGTTCTTAAATTTCTTCCATTGTCTGGCGGTCATCATGCGCTTGAGCTGCTTGTTGCGGTAATGCCAGCCGTAGGCATCGATGTCGCGATAGCTGCGGATGCCATTGAGATAATTGAGATTGATGTTCAGGATGCTGTTGCGCTGGGCGCTGCTCAATCCCAGTTCCACCACCATCTTATCTGTGATAAAACGGGCTTCTGCCTGAATATTTGTCAGTCTCTGAGCATTCATAGATGTAATCATCATCCATACTGCTACCAATGTCATAATCATTCTTTTCATAACAATCTTCTCTTTAAAGGGTTATTACTGCATTTATTTATTTCTGGTGCAAAGAAAGTGCAAACGAGTACAATGAAAGCTTGCTTTCAAATTGTCGAGTGCAGCCTTTCTTCTAACGTAGTGCAAAGATAGAGAGAATAGCTGAAAATAACAAGGGGAAAACCATAAACCAGCGTATGATTTTCCCTAAAAGCATCGGGGGAAACTCCCGTAATAAAATTGTAGTAACAGCACCCTCAAATTTGGGAAACATATTGCCTGTTTTCGACGTCTTATTCTGCAAATGAAACACACAGAATGAACGCAAAAAGAAAGGGTAAGTGTCTTTCACGCAGACGCTTACCCTTTATATTACTGAATTTCAGCATTTTCTGTCTATTCTTCGACAGCTGCCTGCGCCGCTGCTAGACGATGCTGATTATCAACAAGTTACAGAGCTATTGCAAACTACTGGCGACTCTTTTACGACACATTCTGCACGTTTTTACACGTTCATGGCAACGATAAACGTGTTTAATGGCTGATGATAGTCTTTTCTATGTCAACTTCATGTTTTCACTAAATTGGAATTTATTTGTTGATTTTATATATTCTCTACATCATATGCATCTACTATCTATATTTTAGGATTTCCTTTATAATCCCATGGGTATGCTGCATATCCCTTGTGTTCAGTCCATAGTTCTTTTGGAATGCAGTATCGGAAATATTGTTTTTCTGATATATTATAGCGTGTAGAAGCAACAGGCTCAATCGCTTTTGCCCTTGGACAATATTCTAGCGTAGGAACAGCGCCCTTTTCCCCAAAAGCATCAAACTGAAATAGCAAGGCTCGGGTCTTTAATGGCCCATTGCAAAATTTCCCATTGCACTCGATGGAGCGGATGAGTATTCCTCCGTATGACTTTTCATTACTCTTGAATGCAAGATCAACACCATAGTCATGGTTGAACCACTCTCCAGCCTCAGTCATACGCTTGTACGTTATATGCGCTGTGTCAGTTAAGTTATAATAAAACTCTATCTCGACCATGCGATATAACTCATCTCCCTTCCTGATGACAAAATTGTTAAGCAAATTCTTCGCAATGTCTTTGAAAATGCTTTCAATTTTAGAAGGATCTGTCTCTGTTAACACAAGACTATTTCTTAAACATTCCAATTCTGTCATATAATAATCAAATCAACTTAATCAATTATTACATTTATTGTATTGGCACAAGTTTGCCAAATGCTTTCCAACTAATATCCTTCTTATACTTTTTAACTACGGGAACATGCACGGTAACTTGTTCCAAAGGTACACCATAAAGTGACCCATCTATCTCTGGTGGCATCTCCGAATAGCAGTATATGTCCGTGAGGCTCTCACAGGAATAGAATAAACCGGAACTGATTTTAGTCACTCCCTCTGGAACAACGATTTCAACAAGCGATGAGCAATCTTGAAACACACTGCCATTTAATGCAGTCAAATTTCTTGGTAGCTCTACTTTTTTCAAACTCGTACATTCCCTGAAGGCAGAGCTTCCTATTTTGTATATACTATTGGGGAGCTCTATGCTAGTGAGTGCCCCACATTTCATAAATGCTGCATCAGGAACCACTTTTAACGATTCCGGGAGTTTAACACTTCTAAGAGAAGTGCAGCCATAAAAAGCATGAATACCTAATGCTTTAAGACTGTTCGGTAGAATAATAGAATCTAATGCAGTACAATAAGAAAAAGCCCCCTTTCCTATTAATAGGAGGCCCTCATTAAAGTTTATAGTTTTCAAATTTACACAATTAACGAACACCTCTTCTCCTATCTCTGAAACAGTCGAAGGTATCGTTATGGATGAAAGTTGCTGACAATTGTGAAATACGCCTGACTCGATACGAGCAACACTACTAGGAATAACAATCGATTTGAGCTTAACACAATTATAGAAGGCGCGATAACCTAGTGTGGAAAGTCCCTCAGGTAAGACTACACTCTCCAACTCAACACATTCTTTAAAAGCATTGCTGCCAATTTCTTTTACACTAGAGGGTATTGTTATATTTTTTAATCCATGGCAACGTGCAAATCCTTTAATTCTGGTTACACCTTCTGGTATAATTACCTTCTCGAGCTTTTCGTTTTGGTTACCTGCCTCGTCACCGAGAGCAACAATCTTATATGTCACTCCGTTATAATCTATAGACGAAGGAATTATGAGTTCTGTATCGTTCTCACGGCCATACCACCTTTTAAAAATAGCCGTATGGGTATTTTCGTCAATATCATAAAAATATCGACCACCTATCTCTAATTGTACAACATTTATGAAATTTCCATCATCATCCATACTACGATATTCAGAGCGTCTTATCTCTGTTTGCTGTGCGTACAATTGCATTATTGATAACGCAATCGTTAGAAATGTAAAAAGCTTCTTCATCATTTTGTACAAATTGTTTGTTTATATGAAAAATAATGTGGGCAGATATATTCCGATTTATCTGTTTGTTGAACTATGCTTTATTGCTTCCAACTACATACGAGCAGTATTTACTGAGCAGATTGGATAATGGCAAATCGCCTTTTTGGTATCTGTCAGCATCGAGTTTTAGAATTCTTTCGCATATAGTTTTCTTACCTTTATACAACGCATTGAGATATGGAATGCCATTTTCCTCTGTGATGCTCACCTCGTTGAAAAACTGCGTCAAGTCTTCTGCATCATAGACGATGGAATAACTTGGGCGCTTTGCCCCAGGAATGTCCTCTATGAGTATATTCTTATCGACAAGATCCTGTATGTCGCGTATGGCGGTGTCTTTCGAGCACTTTGCCAATGTTGCCCATGTCTTTGACGTTATCTTTGCCTCGTAGCCGTCAAGGAACAGATTGAGCATCTGTGTCTGTCGCTCAGTCATTGGAACAGACGAAGCTTTCTGCCAGAAGAAACTCTTATTCAGGATTGTGGTCACGATGGTGTCTGCCTCGTCAAGTGCATCTACCAATTTCTGCATGTACCACACCAACCACTCCGTTATATCGCCATCGCCATGCTGCATCCGCTCCAGAATGTCATAGTAGTGATTCTTGTCCTTGTTAATCTGTGATGAGACATTGTAGAAACGGAAATCGCTCTTTTCTCCACGAGCAAGAAGCATGTCTGAAAGGATGCGGGCCAACCGCCCATTACCGTCCTCGAAGGGATGTATGCTCACAAACCAGAAATGGGCAATGGCAGAACGGATGACGCTACTTACAGGCTCCTCTCCGTCAAACCAGGCAATAAACTTTTCCATCTCCTCTTCTACGCGGTCTGGCGAAGGAGCAATATAGTGAATCTTCTCACGTCCAAACATTCCGCTGACAATATGCTCCTCGTTTGTGCGGTACTGACCAATTTCGATCTGACTTCCTTCACTGTAGCCAGTTGGAAAGAAAGCTGCTTGCCAAGCACACAGCTTCTCTTTACTGAGGTTCATGTCATAGTGCTGAACCGCTTCCAACATTACACCAACAACAGAATCGACATAGTGTGAAGGCGCAGTATCTTTCACGTTCTCAATACCAAGTTTTCGGGCAATGGAAGAACGAACCTGCTCAACGTTCAGTCGTATGCCTTCTATTTCCGAAGAATATACTACATCGTATGTCAGGTTCTCTGCCATTGCACGGAGTTTGCTGTCAAATCCCAATGAACTTAACCTGCCATAAAGTAACCCCTGCTTACGGAATACTTTCTCCTGAAGGAGTGACACTTGGGACATGTCCCAACGAAAGTCCGTCCAATTGTCTCTTTCGTGTATATACATAACACATTCCTACTTTGTGCGACATAAAACAGTGATTAACGTCGCAAATTCTGCGACAAAGATACAAAATTAATGTCGAATAGCCAAACAAATCTGCAAATTACCACATATTATGCGACGTTTTTAGTCAATAATCGTCGGAAGCTTTCTTCCGAAGACTAAAAAAGGACCTGCCCAAACGGACAGGTCCCTTTCATTATATAAGAGTGCTAATTTACTCCTCTACGGCTGCCTGCGCAGCAGCAAGTCTTGCGATGGGCACGCGGAAAGGAGAACATGATGCATAGTTCATACCAATCTTGGCACAGAACTTCACAGAACTTGGTTCACCACCATGCTCACCACAGATGCCACAACGGAGATCAGGACGTGTTTCACGACCCTCTTTAACGGCATACTTGATGAGACGGCCTACGCCCTCTTGGTCGAGTACCTGGAATGGGTCAACCTTAAGAATCTTCTTGTCGAGATATACAGGCAGGAACGAAGCAATATCGTCACGGCTGTAACCGAAGGTCATCTGGGTAAGGTCGTTAGTACCGAATGAGAAGTACTGTGCTTCGCTGGCAATAAGACCTGCTGTAAGGGCAGCACGTGGAATCTCAATCATAGTACCAATCTCAAACTCTACCTTGATGCCATATTCAGCAAATACCTCCTTGGCAGCATACTGAATAACATCCTTCTGCTGTTTGAGCTCCTTGATGGTACCGATCAATGGAACCATAATCTCTGGCATAGGATTCTTTCCTTCCTTCTTCAGTTCACATGCTGCGCTGAGAATAGCACGGGTCTGCATGGCTGTAATTTCAGGGAAGGTAATACCCAGACGACATCCGCGATGTCCAAGCATCGGGTTGTTCTCTGCCAGAGAATCCACACGACGCTGGATGGTGGCGAGATCTACGCCCATCTCCTTGGCCATTACTTTTTGACCTTCGATATCGTGGGGAACGAACTCGTGGAGAGGTGGATCGAGCAGACGGATATTTACGGGCAGCCCGTCCATTGCTTCAAGAATTCCCTTGAAGTCAGCTTTCTGATAAGGAAGAAGTTTGGCGAGTGCCTTTTCGCGTCCTGCGATACTATCAGAAAGGATCATTTCACGCATAGCCACGATCTTCTTGTCCTCGAAGAACATGTGCTCGGTACGAGTCAAACCAATACCCTTGGCACCAAACTGACGTGCAACCTGTGCATCGTGTGGAGTGTCTGCATTGGTACGAACCTGAAGTTTGGTGTATTTATCGCAAAGGTCCATGAGTTCTTTGAAGTCGCCACTCAGTTCTGCAGCCTTGGTAGGTACTTCGCCTGCATAAACCTGACCTGTGGTACCATTAAGTGAGATGTAGTCACCTTCTTTATATACGACTCCGTCAATCTCAACGGTCTTAGCATGATAATCAACATTGAGTGAACCTACACCTGATACACAGCATTTACCCATGCCACGTGCTACAACGGCAGCGTGAGAGGTCATACCGCCACGTGCTGTCAGGATGCCTTCTGCGGCAGACATACCGGCGAGGTCTTCTGGAGAGGTTTCAATACGTACAAGTACCACTTTGTGGCCATCTTCATGCCATTCCTGTGCATCGTCAGCATGGAATACAATCTGTCCGCATGCTGCTCCTGGAGATGCAGGCAGACCCTGTGCAATAACTTTTGCTGTGGTAAGAGCTTTTTTATCAAAGATGGGGTGAAGCAGTTCATCAAGCTTCTGTGGTTCACAACGCATGATAGCGGTCTTCTCGTCGATTTTTCCTTCGTGAAGCAGGTCGATGGCAATCTTCACCATGGCAGCACCTGTACGTTTTCCGTTACGGGTCTGAAGGAACCAGAGTTTGCCCTCCTGTACGGTGAACTCCATATCCTGCATATCGCGATAGTGCTCTTCGAGTTTCTCCTGAATGCCGTTAAGCTGTGCGTAAATCTCTGGCATAGCTTCTTCCATTGAAGGATATTTAGCGACACGCTCTTCTTCTGAGATTCCTGCACGTTCTGCCCAACGCTGTGACCCCAGCTTTGTAATCTGCTGTGGTGTGCGGATACCAGCCACAACATCTTCACCCTGTGCATTAACGAGATACTCACCATTGAATACGTTTTCACCATTAGCAGCATCACGGCTGAAGCATACACCAGTAGCTGAAGTCTCACCCATATTACCGAATACCATGGCCATTACCGAAACAGCTGTACCCCACTCGTCTGGAATGCTTTCCATCTTACGATAGAGGATGGCACGTTCGTTCATCCATGAACGGAACACCGCACAAATAGCACCCCACAGCTGTTCAATAGGATTGTCTGGGAATACTTTGCCTGTACGTTCTTTGATAGCTGCTTTAAACAGCTGAACGAGTTTCTTCAACTCATCCACAGAAAGGTCTTTGTCGAGTTTCACACCACGCTCAGCCTTCACTTGTTCGATAATCTCCTCAAACGGATCGATATCCTCTTTATTCACAGGTTTCATTTCGAGTACGACGTCGCCATACATCTGTACGAAACGGCGATATGAGTCATAAACGAAGTGAGGGTTGTTTGTCTTCTTTACCAATCCTTCTGCCACCTCGTCGTTAAGACCAAGGTTCAGGATGGTATCCATCATACCAGGCATGGAAGCACGTGCTCCAGAACGAACAGACACGAGCAATGGATTTTCTTTGTCTCCGAACTTAGAGTTCATCAGTTCCTCGATGTGCTTGACAGCAGCCATGACATCATCGTTAAGCAACTGCATGATTTTCTCTTGTCCTACCTGATAGTATTCGTTGCAACAGTCAGTAGTAATGGTGAATCCTGGAGGCACAGGCACTCCAATAAGGTTCATTTCGGCAAGGTTGGCACCCTTACCACCAAGTTGTTCACGCATTTTTGCATTACCTTCAGCTTTTCCATTACCAAAGGTATAAACTCTTTTTTGGCTCATAAGTTAGCTTTGATATTTGTTTATTAATTATTGTTATTGATTTTTCTATTCGGCAAAGATAACATATTTCCTTGTATTATGCAAGAAAAGAGTAATTTTTTTCATCATTTCTTTATATAAGTCATTCATTACGGCTTCCTACATGACAGAGGTGGCAACTTATGCTTACTTATATTTATATAGGAAGTAAGTCCCATTAAACTCCCATTTTTATAGTACTTAGAAGAGACTTATTGAAGAGGTAAGCATAGGATCGTATTAACCCGAAGACATTTCCAAAACATCCCGAAGAAGAATAAAGTGTCATAAGTTCACGAAACACAAACAGGGGCGATCATTCAAAAGATGCCCCTGTCTGTATTTTATTGTAATAATCAAAATGTATGATTACAATATTATGCTTCTTCTTTCAACAACGGTACTAAGAAACTGAAGGTAGAGCCTTCTCCTAAGGTTGATTCCACCATCACGTCGCCACCATTCTTGCGAGCGAAATCTGCACAAAGCTGGAGTCCAAGTCCAGAACCTTCCTCACCACCTGTACCATAAGTGGTTTCTCCTTTATGGAACAAGGTATCAATACGTTCTGGAGCAATTCCGACACCATGGTCGCGAACGCTGATTTTGGCAAACTCGCCCGACTTCTTATAATATACCTCGATTCCCTTGCCTTCTGGGGTAAACTTAATAGCGTTTGAAATGAAGTTGCGCACCACGGTTTTCATCATATCGTTGTCAGCTCGTACTTTCAGATGCTCCTCAGAAGGAATATACTGAAGTTTGATCTTCTTCATCTCAGCAATCATCGTGAAGATATCAACCACACCAGGAACGATATCATCGAGTTCGAGATTCTGATAAGCCACTTCAAGGCGTCCAGTCTGACTCTTGGTCCACTTCAACAGGTTGTCAAGCAAGTCATGAGTCTCTTCTGATTCACGATTGGCCTTATCGAGCAAACCAAAGATCTCCTCGCCAACCATATCCGGCGTCACCACGTTGACACAGAGGTTAAGTACCATACGGATGGATGCCATAGGCGAACGCAAGTCATGTGCGATTACTGAATACATCTTATCACGGTTAGAAATGATCCTCTTGAGCTTTTCATTTTGCTCTATAATATAGCGTTTGGCTGCCACCAATGAAATCTGGTGCATGACGCGCATGATCAGTTCTTCCTTATTGAAAGGCTTCGTCAAAAAGTCATGAGCTCCAACTTGGAATCCATGTACAAGATCACTTGGGCTATTGAGAGCCGTCAGAAATATAATAGGTATATCTGCTGTCAGGGGATCTTTTTTCAATATAACCGCCGTGTCAAATCCGTTGAGTTCGGGCATCATTACATCGAGCAATATCAAGTCAGGATGTTCGCTACGTGCCACTTCTACACATTGATGGCCGTTAGACGCTGTGCATATTTGAAACTTCTCATTGGTCAGAAGAATCTTCAATAGCAACACGTTACTCGTCACATCATCGACAATAAGTATCTTATAGTCACTTCGGTTTATTTTAGATTCAAGTATGTCACCAAGTTCCATAGTTTTATAATCTTTAAGAGTTTTGACTGTGCAAATATAGTAAACATTTGGCAACCTGCCAAATGTTTACATAATTATTTTTGTCAATACTCTCTCCAAGACTTGATTCCTATATTGTCTAACGATACCGTACAGAACGCCTGGATAAAAGCAGAAGCCAATCGACTGTTGGTAATGAGCGGCACGTTGAGATCGATGGAGGCACGACGGATGAGATAACCATTACTCAGTTCTCCTTCGGTCAGATTTTTGGGGATATTGACTACCATATCCACCTTGTGGTCATGGAGGAGTGTAAGAGCCTGTGGCTGTTTGTCTGATTCGCTGGGCCAATAGACAGTCGTGTTTTCTATACCATTTTCTGTCAGATAGCGTGATGTTCCACCTGTAGCATAGAGTTTGTAGCCATGATCTACTAACATACGGGCAGCATCAATCATTTCAGCTTTCTGTTTAGGTGTACCTGTAGATAAGAGGACAGTCTTTTTCGGAATGCGATGTCCCACGCTCAGCATGGCTTTCAGCAAAGCCGTAGATGTATTGTCACCCAAGCATCCCACCTCACCTGTTGAAGCCATATCAACGCCAAGTACAGGATCAGCTTTCTGCAATCTGTTGAACGAGAACTGACTGGCTTTGATACCTACATAATCGAGGTCGAAAAGGTTTTTATGAGGTTTCTCAACAGGAAGACCAAGCATTACTTTAGTGGCAAGCTCAATCAAGTTGATTTTCAACACCTTTGATACAAACGGGAAGGAGCGTGAGGCGCGCAAGTTACATTCAATCACGAGAATGTCATTATCACGTGCCATGAACTGAATATTGAAAGGTCCGTTGATGTGAAGCGCTTTGGCAATCTGGCGACTGATGCGCTTGATGCGGCGAACTGTTTCTACATAAAGTTTCTGTGGAGGGAACTGAATCGTAGCATCTCCAGAATGGACGCCAGCAAACTCGATATGTTCTGAAATGGCATAGGCAAATATTTCGCCATCTTTAGCAACAGCATCCATTTCTATTTCCTTGGCATGTTCGATAAACTTGGAAACAACCACAGGGTGGTCTTCGCTCACATTTGCAGCCAACTGGAGGAAGCGCTCAAGTTCTTCACGATTGGAACAAACATTCATGGCCGCTCCACTCAACACATACGATGGGCGCACGAGAACTGGGAATCCTACCCTATCCACAAAGCGGTCTATGTCATCCATCGAGGTCAAAGCGCTCCATTCAGGTTGGTTGACTCCAAGTTCGTTGAGCATCTGTGAGAACTTTGCACGATCTTCTGCTCCGTCAATATCGATGGCAGACGTACCCAGAATCGGCACGTGCTGTTCTGCCAAAGGCATGGCAAGATTATTAGGAATCTGTCCACCAGTCGATACGATGACACCATGAGGCTGTTCGAGGTCAATAATATCCATGACGCGTTCGAAGGTCAGTTCGTCGAAATACAGGCGGTCGCACATATCATAATCGGTAGAAACCGTTTCCGGATTATAATTGATCATGACACTTCTCCAACCTTCCTTGCGTATGGTATTAAGAGCCTGCACACCACACCAGTCGAACTCTACACTCGAACCGATGCGGTAAGCTCCTGAGCCAAGTACGATAATACTCTTTCCATCTTGTTCATATTGAATATCGCTTTCCACCCCACTATACGTCACATAAAGATAATTGGTCTGGGCAGGATATTCCGCAGCAAGCGTGTCTATCTGTTTAACCACGGGAACAATACCCATCGACTTACGTATCTTACGAACAGCAAGTACAGCCTCATGCATATTGTTCATGGTTTCCTCAAGTCCGATGGCACGTGCAATTTGGAAATCGGTAAATCCATAGACTTTTGCCTCACGAAGTAATGTCGCATCAAGTTTTTCTGCCGATGTACCATCATTATTTTTCAGGCCTTTCAACGCCTCGTCGATATCTATGATGTGTTTCAGTTTGTAGAGGAACCACTTATCGATACGGGTAAGTTCGTGAATACGGTCAATATCATATTGCGGAAGATGCATAGCCTTTGAAATGACGAAGATGCGCTTATCGGTAGGTTCACGGAGGGCCGCGTCAACATCCTCAATCTTCAGTTCCTTATTTTCCACGAAACCATGCATTCCCTGTCCTATCATGCGCAGTCCCTTCTGTATAGCCTCTTCAAAGGTACGTCCGATAGCCATGACCTCACCTACAGACTTCATAGATGATCCAAGTTCCTTGTCAACACCACGGAATTTGGACAAGTCCCAACGTGGAATTTTGCAGACCACATAGTCAAGGGCAGGTTCGAAGAATGCACTTGTCGTTTTGGTAACCGAATTATTGAGTTCAAAGAGTCCATAACCCATACCAAGTTTGGCAGCCACAAATGCCAAGGGATAACCAGTTGCTTTAGATGCCAAAGCAGAAGAACGACTCAGGCGTGCATTAACCTCAATCACTCGATAGTCTTCCGACTGTGGGTCGAAAGCGTATTGTACATTACATTCTCCAACAATTCCGATATGACGGATAATCTTGATGGCAAGGGCACGGAGTTTGTGATATTCTGAGTTTGTCAAGGTCTGAGAAGGAGCAACAACTATTGATTCGCCCGTATGTATTCCCAGCGGGTCGAAGTTTTCCATATTGCAGACGGTAATGCAATTATCGTAACGGTCTCGCACCACCTCGTATTCAATCTCCTTCCAACCTTTGAGAGATTTCTCGACCAATACCTGTGGAGAGAAAGAGAACGCTTTTTCAGCAAGTTTGTTGAGTTCTTCTTCATTATCGGCAAAACCAGAACCTAATCCGCCAAGTGCGTATGCTGCACGAAGAATGACAGGATAGCCCAATTCCGCAGCAGCTTTGCGTGTTTGTTCTATGTTTTCACAAGCCTCACTCTTAATAGTCTTTACGTTGATTTCATCGAGTTTCTCCACAAAGAGTTCGCGGTCTTCTGTATCCATAATGGCCTGTACGGGAGTTCCTAATACGCGTACGCCATATTTATCGAGCACTCCACTCTGATAGAGTTCTACTCCACAGTTCAACGCGGTCTGACCACCAAAAGAAAGCAGGATACCGTCTGGTCGTTCTTTTTCTATCACACGTTCAACAAAATATGGTTGAACGGGTAAGAAGTATATTTCATCGGCTACCCCTTCTGACGTCTGTACGGTAGCAATATTCGGATTGATAAGTACGGTTTTCACCCCTTCCTCGCGTAATGCTTTAAGGGCTTGTGAACCAGAATAATCAAATTCTCCAGCTTCTCCGATTTTGAGCGCTCCACTTCCAAGGAGCAATACTTTTTTGATATTATCGTATTTCATTATTGTTCTTATTACATAAAAATGGTTTGATGGATTATAATGCCTCTACGAAGCGGTCGAACATAAACTCAGTATCGACTGGTCCAGAACAAGCCTCAGGATGGAACTGGCTGCTAAACCAAGGGTTGGTCTGATGGCGAATGCCTTCATTAGAACCGTCGTTCATATTGACAAAGAGTTCGCGCCATTCTTTTCCTAGTGTAGAAGCATCAACGGCATAACCATGGTTCTGACTGGTCACATAACAACGGTTGGTACCTACTTCGCGAACTGGTTGGTTGTGGCTGCGATGTCCATATTTCAACTTATAGATTGAGGCGCCACCCGCCTTGGCCAACAATTGATTTCCCATACATATTCCACATATAGGTTTACGGCTAACAGACATCTGCTTACGGATAATATCAACGGCATCTCCACACATGTCAGGGTCGCCAGGTCCGTTAGCCAAAAAGAGTCCATCAAATTCCATTCCAGTATAATCGTAGTTCCATGGCACCCGAATAACTTCCACTCCACGATTGATAAGACAACGAATGATATTGGCTTTCACTCCACAATCGACGAGTACCACTTTTCGTCCTGCGCCTTCATTATATCGGATGATGTCTTTACAGGAAACACGATCCACGAAATTCACACCTTCATAATCGGCTTCTGGAATATTGTCAGGTTCGTCGTCCATGAGTATTTTACCCATCATCACACCATGTTCACGAAGAACCTTTGTCAATTGGCGGGTGTCAATACCTGTTATACCAGGTACTTTTTCTCTTTTCAACCAGTCGGCAAGACTTTCGTTAGCATTCCAATGGGAATATTGCTCACTATAATCGCTTACGATAATAGCAGAAGCATAGATACGGTCGCTTTCCATGAAGGTCGGTAGGCCGTTCTTTTCGAAAGAAAACTGAGGTACTCCATAGTTTCCAACCAGCGGATATGTAAGCGTCATGAGTTGTCCGGCATAAGATGGGTCTGTTAATGACTCGGGGTAGCCCATCATAGCCGTGTTGAACACGACTTCTCCTGCTACTGGTGCATCATAGCCGAATGATTTTCCTTTGAATTGCGTTCCGTCTTCCAGAACAAGTGTTACGTCTTTCATTATTTATTATTTTGTTTCCTGATTATATACATTTTCTATATAGTTCACGAATGCCATGAGGCAGAGTCTTGTACCTCCTGGCGTTGGATAGTCGCCTGTAAAATACCAATCGCCATGATGATTGGGACAAGCTTTATGAAGGCCTTCTATGCTTTGGAATACCAGTTCTATAGGTGTTTCCACATCAGCAGGGCACAACATTTCAACCATCTTAACGTTGAGTTCTTCTACGGTAAACGGACGGTAGAGTTCCTTGACAGCACACTCCATGCTTCCGTCGTTTTTCTGAAGTTCGTCTTTACACTTCCGATAAACCGTATCTATGAGAGACTCCATATGTCTGTCTTTCAACAGTTGGATGCACGCACGGAAGGCGCAAAATTCCTCAAGGCGCGCCATGTCGATACCATAATAGTCTGGATAACGAATCTGTGGAGCGCTACTAACGATAACGATTTTCTTGGGTTGAAGTCGCGCGAGTATTTTTATGATGCTTTCCTTCAGGGTTGTTCCTCGCACAATAGAATCATCGATAATGACGAGATTGTCGCGTTGAGGTTCCAGAATCCCATAGGTTACATCATAGACATGTGAAGCCAAGTCGTTACGAGAATTTCCTTCGGTAATAAAGGTTCTCAATTTAATATCTTTCCATGCCGCCTTTTCCGAGCGCACGTAATCTTTAAGGATATCCTCCAATTCCTCTGGAGTAGGTATGTGGCCAAGATTCGAGATACGCTCTATCTTGCGTTGGTTGATATACTGTTTGAAACCACGCAACATACCATAGTATGCCACTTCTGCGGTATTGGGGATAAATGAGAATACCGTATGATGGACATCCTTATCGATAGCCTTGAGAATGCTACCAGTCAATTGTTCTCCTAAGAGGAGTCGTTCTTTATAAATATCCTCATCATTACCACGGCTGAAATAAATACGTTCAAACGAACAAGCTTTATCGCCACGTTGAGGAATTATTTGCCGTACATCCACCTTACCATTCTGCTTGACGAGTAAAGCCTGTCCGGCTTTGAGTTCGCAGACGGCATCCGAAGAAATATCAAAGGTGGTTTGCAATACAGGCCGTTCACTTGCTAAAGCCACGACTTCATCGTCACGATAGTAAAATGCCGGTCTGATTCCCCACGGATCTCTCATGGCAAACATTTCGCCACTTCCAGTCAATCCACACACAACATATCCTCCATCAAAGTCGGGCATCGTGGTTTGAAGGACATTACTCATTTCTACGTGTTGATCGATATAATCGGTAATATCGCGTCCTTCCAACCCTTGGCGTTGAGCTTCTACGAAGTTACGCTCCACTTCTCGGTCAAGGCGATGGCCCATCCATTCCAGCATGATATAGGAGTCTGAATAGATGCGTGGACATTGGCCCTGTGCTGTGATTTTCTGAAAGACATGGTCAATATTTGTCATATTGAAATTACCACAAATACAGAGATTCTTCGCCTTCCAGTTGTTTCGTCGCAGGAATGGATGAACATAAGTCAGTCCAGACTTTCCTGTAGTGGAATAGCGAAGATGGCCCATATAAAGTTCTCCAACCATGTCTTGTTTTACGCGCGAGAAAATTTCTGTGATAGCGTCTTTACCTTCAGCCTTTTCACGAAACATATATTCGTTT
This sequence comes from Prevotella sp. P5-50, assembly GCF_002251295.1. Classification (GTDB taxonomy): domain Bacteria; phylum Bacteroidota; class Bacteroidia; order Bacteroidales; family Bacteroidaceae; genus Prevotella. Next base: position 55,686 of record NZ_NPJA01000021.1, on the reverse strand, counting down.
CCGGGCTCAGTATTTAGTTTTACCGTAGCAAAACCTGCGCCTTCTTGTCCGCGGTTGTGCTGTTTCTCCATCATCAGATAGAGTTTGTTGAAACCATACGCCCATGTACCATACTTCTTTTCGTAGTATTCTAACGGCTTAAGTAGCCTGATCATGGCCACACCACATTCGTGCTTGAGTTCTTCCACGTTTTTGTCTCCTTTGTTTATTTGTGTTTGTATTGTCTGTTCTTCTCTCTTTTCACTACGTCGCAAAAAAAAGTCGGTAACTGTTGAAATCATTCAACGGTTACCGACTTTGCGAGATTACGGGGTTGGTCAACATCAAGACCTTTACATACTGCAACATGATACGCCAGCAATTGCAAGGGTATTGTTGTCAATAACGGTTCAAGACATTCGATGGTGTCTGGCAGTTCGATGACTTCATCGGCAATTTTGCTGATAGTATTGTCGTCGTGACTGACAATAGCGATAACCTTTCCCTTACGAGCTTTTACTTCCTGGATATTGGATAATACTTTCTCGTACATGGCATTATGTGTTGCGATGACCACCACAGGCATGTCTGAGTCAATCAAGGCAATCGGACCATGTTTCATTTCTGCAGCCGGATAACCTTCTGCATGAATATAGGAAATTTCCTTCAGTTTCAAGGCTCCTTCAAGGGCAACCGGATAACTGAATCCACGTCCGAGATATAAGAAATTTCGTGCATAGGTGAATGTACGACTTAAATCTGCGATACGGTCGTTAAGTTGAAGTACTGTTTTTATCTTGTTGGGGATTTCGTGGAGTTCTTTCACCACATGCATGTAATTCTCCGTGGAGATTGTTCCTTTTTCTTTTGCCAAAGCAAGAGCCAGCATGGTCAATACGGTAACCTGTCCAGTAAAGGCTTTAGTAGAAGCGACTCCTATCTCTGGTCCTACGTGAATATACGAACCGGTATCTGTGGCACGGGGAATACTTGATCCGATGGCATTACATATTCCATAAATAAATGCGCCGTGCTCTTTGGCAAGTTGTATGGCGGCAAGGGTGTCTGCGGTCTCACCGCTTTGTGAGATGGCAATTACCACGTCTTTTGACGTAATGACGGGATTACGATATCTGAACTCTGACGCATATTCCACTTCTACAGGAATGCGACAGAGTTGTTCTATCATTTGTTTGCCTATCAATCCTGCGTGCCACGACGTACCACAGGCTACGATGATGAAGCGATTGGCATCAAGCAGTTGTTTCTTATAATCGATTACTGCCGAGAGTACTACGTTGTCGGTATCCACGTTGACGCGTCCTCGCATACAGTTGGTCAGACATTCGGGCTGCTCAAAGATTTCCTTAAGCATGAAGTGTGGGAATCCACCTTTTTCAAGTTGTCCAAGGTTAATATCCACCTTTTTCACCTTGAGTTGCTGTTCCTCTCCAAAAATACTTACCACTTTAAGTTCTTCTCCGCGACGGATCACGGCGATATTTCCATCTTCGAGATAGACGACCTTGTCGGTATATTCCACCAGTGGTGTTGCGTCTGAACCTAAGAAGAATTCGTCTTTACCTATTCCGACCACAAGTGGACTCTGCTTACGGGCTGCAATAATCTGATTGGGGTCGCGTTTGTCGATAATGGCAATTGCATAGGCGCCAATGACCTGGAAGAGAGCTACCTGTACGGCTGTGAGAAGATCGACATCCTTATGCTCCATAATATACTCTACCAGTTGCACGAGTACTTCTGTATCCGTATCAGAACGAAACTCTACGCCTTTGGATTGAAGTTTACGCTTCAAGTCTGCGTAGTTTTCTATAATACCATTATGTATAATTGCGAGATTCTTGGATTCAGAATAGTGAGGGTGTGCATTTACGGCAGATGGTTCTCCGTGGGTAGCCCAACGGGTATGAGCAATACCTACTGTTCCGCTTACATCCTTGTCTTTGCAATATTCCTCCAGGTTATCGACCTTGCCTTTTGTCTTACAGACATTAAGGTTGCCATTATCATTGATAAGGGCAACACCGGCAGAATCATAACCACGGTATTCAAGACGTCGCAAGCCTTTTATCAAGATGGGATAGGCTTGTTTGTTGCCTATGTATCCTACTATTCCACACATATATTTCCTCGTTTATAAAGTTTGTGTTCGCTATTTCGGGTGCAAAGATAAAAAAAAATCGGCTATCATGTGCAACGATAGCCGATTTTTTTATTAATAGAATTTGAAATATCTTCTTGCGTTGTTGTAAGAGATGTCTTCTACCATCTTTCCGAGCAACTCGCGATCGTCGGGAAGAAGTCCCTTTTCTACGTCATTTCCGAGCATATTGCAAAGGATGCGACGGAAATATTCGTGACGTGGATAGCTGAGGAACGAACGGCTGTCGGTAAGCATTCCAACGAAACGGCTGAGAAGGCCAAGTACCGAGAGTGCGTTCATCTGGCGCTCCATACCATCTTTCTGATCGTTGAACCACCATCCTGAACCAAACTGGATTTTTCCAGGTTCTCCGCCTTGGAAGTTACCGAGCATAGTAGCGATTACTTCGTTGGCGCAAGGATTCAACGTATATAATATGGTACGTGTGAGCTTATCTTCCATGTTGAGCTTGTTGAGGAACTTCGACATGGCCTTAGCGGTATTGAATTCGCCGATAGAGTCGAAACCGGTATCAGGACCGAGAGCATTATACATCTTCGTGTTGTTATCGCGGATTGCTCCGTAGTGGAACTGTTGGGTCCAGTCTGCATCAGCATCCATTTCTGCCATAATGGTCAGGAAACAGTTTTTGTACTGACGAGTCTCTAAGGCAGAGAGCTGCTGACCACGAAGTGCCTTTTCGAAAATCACTTCAATCTGTGAATCTGTATATTCCTCATCATAGAATTCTTCAATTCCATGGTCTGAGAGTTTACAGCCATTGGCACTGAAGAAATCGTGACGTTTCTTAAGAGCGTCAACCATATCGGCAAACTTGGTAATGGTTACTCCGCTAACCTCTTCGAGCTGGTGAACATAAGCGCCAAAATCAGGTTTTTCGATATTCATGGCCTTGTCAGGACGCCATGCTGGAATCATCATGGGATCATCGGCTGCCTTGCTCTTTGCATATTCAATGTGGTTGTGAAGGTCGTCAACGGGATCATCGGTAGTACATACGCACTCCACATTATAGTGTTTCATGAGACCTCGTGCAGAGAACTCAGGCTGCTTGAGCTTCTCATTACACTCGTCGAAAATCTCACGTGCGGTCTTTGGAGACAGAAGTTTTTCGATTCCGAAAGCGGTTTTCAACTCAAGGTGTGTCCAGTGGTAAAGTGGGTTGCGAAGAGTATAGGGAACAGTCTCAGCCCATTTCTCAAATTTTTCCCAATCGCTGGTGTCCTTTCCTGTACAATAGCGCTCATCCACGCCATTGGTACGCATTGCACGCCATTTGTAGTGGTCGCCGCCGAGCCAAAGTTCAGTAATACTGTTGAATTTGTGATCCTTGGCTACCATCTCTGGAATCAGATGGCAATGGTAGTCGATGATTGGCATTTTGGACGCATGATTGTGGAAGAGGTCCTGAGCCACTTCGTTGTCAAGAACGAAGTTTTTGTCATTGAATTGCTTCATTTCTTATTGTTTTAGTTTGATTCGTTTTAATTTTAACCTTGCAAAGGTAGCATTTTTTTTTGTTTTATAAAATATTATATATTAAAATATTGTCTTTTTTTACGTAAACGATGACGGAAAGACAACCTAAGATTTACGTTTTTCCATTTACTTTTCTTCTCTCCTTCCCCTTCATCTCCCATCCTTCTCCCATCAAGTTCGCATGATTGTAGAAAGATAATGGGACTTAATTGGGACTTAATTGGGACTTGCTTGGGACTATAACATAAACTTCCATATTCACAAATCCCGAACCCATCCCGAACCCATCCCGAAGGCTTCCCGAAGCCGAGAGCAGAGCCCAAAAAGCAGTAATAATTTCTCATTAGCACGACTCATTTTCACGAAAGTTTAGTTACATTTCTTCCACTTCTTGCTCCACCATTCTTCCTTCATTATTTCCAAACCATTTGAGATTTTTCCGACTCTCTCCACGTTTCTATGTTTGTTTTTGCTGATTTTCAACTAAGAACCACATAGAATAGCGAAAAAAGCAGGATTTTTCTTTGTAATTCGATTGATTTGCAGTAACTTTGCAAGAAATATATATTTTAAATAAAGAGAAAAGAAGAAATGATTACAGTCACAAACTTGGCTATTCAGTTTGGAAAGAAGACGCTCTACAAAGACGTCAACATGAAATTTACCAATGGGAACATTTACGGCATTATCGGTGCCAATGGTGCAGGAAAATCTACATATCTTCGAGCTATCAGCGGAGAACTTGAACCCAACAAGGGCACTATCGAACAAGGACCTGGTGAGCGTATGTCTGTGCTCGAGCAGGACCACTTCAAATACGATGCATTCTCGGTAATGGATACCGTCCTCATGGGACACCAGCCACTTTGGCAGAACATGAAAGAGCGTGAAGCACTCTATGCGAAAGACGAAATGACAGAAGAGGATGGAAACCGTGCCGCAGAACTGGAAATGGCTTTCGCCGAAATGAATGGATGGGAAGCAGAAAGCGAAGCCGCACAACTCTTGCAAAACCTTGGTGTGGCAGACTCACAGCACTACAAGCAGATGGAAGAAATATCAAACAACGAGAAGGTGCGCGTCATGCTGGCCAAAGCACTTTTCGGTCACCCCGACAACCTTCTGCTCGACGAGCCGACCAACGACCTCGACCTCGATACCGTACAATGGCTGGAAGAATATCTTTCAAACCTTGAACAATGCGTATTGGTAGTCAGCCACGACCGTCACTTCCTCGATGCCGTTTCCACCCAGACCGTCGATATCGACTTTGGAAAGGTCACCCTTTTCTCAGGAAACTATTCTTTCTGGTATGAATCAAGTCAATTGGCACTCCGTCAGGCTCAGAACCAGAAAATGAAAAACGAAGAAAAAAGAAAGCAGTTGGAGGAGTTTATCCGCCGATTCTCTGCCAATGTGGCAAAGTCAAAGCAAACAACATCACGAAAAAAGATGTTGGAGAAACTCAACGTGGAAGAAATTCGTCCGTCAAGCCGCAAATATCCAGGAATTATATTCACTATGGACCGCGAACCTGGAACACAAATCCTCGAAGTAGAAGGACTCAAGGCTGTTGACACAGACGGAACCGTACTCTTTGACAATGTTAACTTCACCATCGAAAAGGGACAAAAGACCGTATTTCTGTCACACAACCCCAAAGCCATGACTGCTCTCTTCGAAATCATCAACGACAACAGAAAAGCCGATGCAGGAACATACAAATGGGGCGTTACCATTACAACAGCATATCTGCCGTTGGACAACACCTCTTTCTTCGAATCCGATATGAATCTCGTGGAATGGCTCTCACAATGGGGAAAAGGTAACGAAGTGACTATGAAGTCGTTCCTCGGAAGAATGCTCTTCAAAGAAGAAGATGTGCTCAAGCATGTCAACGTACTCTCAGGAGGTGAGAAAATGCGCTGTATGATTGCACGTATGCAATTAAAAAATGCCAACTGCCTCATCCTCGACACACCAACCAACCACCTCGATCTGGAGTCTATTCAGGCATTCAACAATAACCTTGTCAACTTCAAGGGAAATATTCTCTTCTCTTCACACGACCACGAATTCATCAATACCGTTGCCGACAGAATCATCGAACTCACACCAAAAGGAACAATTGACAAACTGACAACCTATGATGACTACATTTATGATGAGGCCATCAAGGAACAACGCGCGTCTATGTATGAGTAAATGAAAACATGGCACAGAATTTGCATGTTCCTTAAGAAAACAAATAAAAACATTATGAAAGAGAATAAAGAAGAGCAAATAAATTGCGAAGAACAGGAAATGAATAAAGAGGAGGAATGCACACAGCAAGAATCCGCTCAGCAAGAATCTGCTGATAACACACAGCAGGCAGAAAACGAAAATCCTGAAGAAGAAGAAGAAGAAAAGGATCCGCTGGCTGCTGCGCAAGAGGAAATCGAACAACTCAAAGACCAAGTATTGAGAAAGGCTGCGGAATTTGAAAACCTCCGCAAGCGCACCATCAAGGAAAAAGCAGAACTCATACTCAACGGAGGCGAGAAGGCAATTGTCACTATCCTGCCCATCATCGACGATATGGAGCGAGCTATTGAGAATGGCACCAAGACGGACGATCCTAAAGTGCTCAGAGAAGGCATGGAAATCATCTATCATAAATGTATCAAAGCATTGGAGTCGCTCGGAGTGAAGACCATCGACACAACAGACGCAGACTTCGATACCGACGAACATGAAGCAGTTGCCATGGTACCTGGTATGGGCGACGATAAAAAAGGAAAAGTCATCGATTGCATCCAAACAGGATACAAACTCAACGACAAAGTCATTCGCCATGCCAAAGTGGCAGTTGGACAATAAAGATTCATAGAATCAAAAAAAATAAGACAACACAATTATGGCAAAGAGAGACTATTATGAAGTTCTGGGCATTGACAAAAATGCCACAGAAGACCAAATAAAGAAAGCCTACCGCACCATCGCCATCAAATACCACCCTGACAGAAACCCTGGCGACAAAGAAGCCGAGGAGAAATTCAAGGAGGCGGCTGAAGCGTATGATGTGCTCCATGACCCTCAAAAACGTCAGCAATACGACCAATTCGGATTCAACGGACCACAAGGTGCGGGAGGATTCGGAGGATTCGGCGGACAAAGCATGAACATGGACGATATCTTCTCTATGTTCGGCGACATCTTCGGAGGTGGCGGAGGATTCGGAGGATTCGGCGGAAGCAGAAGAAGTGCCGGACCCAAAGAACATCGAGGAAGTGACCTTCGCCTGAAAGTCAAACTCACCTTGGAAGAAATCGCCACAGGAGTGACCAAGAAGTTCAAAGTGCGCAAAGACGTGCCTTGCTCACATTGCCACGGAACTGGATCAGAAGACGGCAGCGGCACAGAAAACTGCCCCACATGTCATGGTTCGGGAGTAATCACACATACCACACAAAGTCTTTTCGGCATGATGCAGACACAAGGTGTTTGTCCTACATGCGGCGGAACTGGCCGTGTCATCAAGAACAAATGCAAATATTGTGGCGGTACTGGCGTAGAGAAAGGTGAAGAAGTAGTTGAAATCAACATCCCTGCAGGAGTCGCACAGGGCATGATCGTCAACGTTCCTGGCAAGGGTAATGCCGGACACAACAAAGGAGCTAACGGAAACATTCAAGTATATGTGGAAGAAATCGAACACGACACCTTCATACGAGACGATAACGACCTCATATACAACCTATTGCTCGATTTCCCAACAGCATCACTTGGAGGTGAAGTGGAGATTCCGACCATCTACGGAACACGCCTGAGAGTGAAAATCGAACCAGGCACACAACCTGGCAAGACTCTCCGTCTGCGCGGTAAAGGCCTTCCTTCCGTACAGGGCTATGGACGTGGCACAGGAGACCTCGTTGTCAACATCAGCGTTTATGTGCCAAAGACACTCAGCAGCGATGAAAAGAAAGCAATAGAAAGCTTCAAAAGTAGCGACAACTTCAAAGGTGACGCTTCAACCAAGCGATCTATCTTCCAACGCTTCAAGAATTATTTCAACTGATTCTGTTTCAAAAACACATAAAAAAGTATAGTCCATGACCTATCAGGAAACTTGCGAATACCTATTCAGCAGAACCACAGCTTTCGAAACTCAAGGAAAGAGTGGCTACAAAGAAGGATTAGAAAACACACTGGCGCTGGACGAACATTTCGGTCATCCACACCAAAAGTATCTCACCATCCATGTGGCAGGTACCAACGGCAAAGGTTCCGTTTCTAATATGCTCTCTGCAGCACTACAAAGCTGCGGATACAGAGTAGGACTATACACCTCTCCACATCTCGTCGATTTCAGAGAAAGAATTCGTGTCAACGGCGAGATGATTCCAGAGGACTATGTGATGAATTTCGTTGAAGACGAAAGAAATTTTTGGGAACCATTGTCGCCGTCATTCTTTGAAGTGACGACGGCAATGGCTTTCAAGTATTTTGCAGAACAAAATGTTGATATTGCAATTATTGAAGTAGGGCTTGGGGGACGACTCGATTGTACCAACATCATCCACCCTATCCTATCCATCATCACCAATATCAGTCTGGATCATACAGAATTCTTAGGAAACACCATCGCAGAAATAGCACGAGAGAAAGCAGGCATCATCAAACATGCCACAACGGTCATCATCGGAGAAAACCAAAACGAGACACGACCTGTCTTCGAAGAAAAGGCACGGGAAATGGAAGCACCCATCATCTTTGCCGAAGACGACAATTTCATCAAAAGTGCAGAAATAACTGACCAAGGCGACATCAAATGCGAAACAGCAAAATACGGAAACGTATTTTGCGATCTCGGAGGAATCTACCAACCAAAGAATATCAATACCACATTACACGCCCTTCAGATTCTTGAAGACAAAGGCTATCTGATCATTGACAAAGACGCAACAAGCGGAAATGTGCTCAAAGCATTCGACAACGTCAAGAAGCTCACAGGATTGGCAGGAAGATGGCAAACAATAAGTTCGTCACCACATGTAATTTGCGACACAGGACATAATCCTGGCGGTTGGCACTTCATCAGCCAACAGCTAAACCATGTGATTGCCCATTGCCACCAATTACATATTATATTTGGAATGGTCAACGACAAAGATGTAGATGCAATACTTCAGATGCTTCCAAAAGAGGCAATCTACTATTTTACTAAAGCCAAAACAAAACGAGCACTCAACGAGCAGATTATTTTCGCATTGGCACAGAAGTATCAACTGAAAGGAAAGACGTATTTATCTGTAAGTGAGGCATATCACGAAGCAGAGAAAGCTGCAGGAAACAACGATGTTATATTTGTTGGAGGCAGCAACTATATCGTCGGAGAATTGCTCAAAGATGGCATTTAGTTGTTTTTAACATTCCTTTTGCTCAATTTTTCGCCATTAAATTTGTTAAACTCACTTTTTTTTGGTTACTTTGCAATATAATTTAGTAACTAAAAACAACTGATTATGGCGAACACAACGGAAAACGTTAATTTGTGTGGTTTGAATCGCAAAGATTTTCAAACCACAGTAAACGGGAAAAAAACAGATTTATATATCCTACGCAACCGCAAAGGATACGAAGTAGCAGTAACCAATTTCGGTGGAGCAATTGTGGCCATCATGGTTCCAGATAAAGACGGAAAAGTAGCAAACGTCATTCAGGGACATGACAACATCCAAGATGTTATCAATAGCCCAGAGCCTTTCCTCTCAACACTTATCGGACGCTACGGAAACCGTATTTGCAAAGGTACCTACACCCTCAACGGTAAAGAATACCAGCTTGCTCTCAACGATGGTCCTAACCATCTGCACGGCGGTCCTACAGGTTTCCACTCTCGCATCTGGGATGCCAAGCAAATGGGACCTCGCGCCTTGGCTTTATCATACATCTCATCGTATGGAGAAGAAGGATTCTCAGGTGAATGTCGCATCAACGTGGAATATACTTTCACAGACAACAATGAACTGGTTATTGAATATCTTGCCACAACCAACAAGAAGACCATCATCAACCTGACTCACCACGCATTTTTCTCATTGGCAGGTATTGCTAACCCCACACCTGCCGTTGACAACGTAGAATTACAGCTCAACGCAGATTTCTATCTTCCTATTGATAAGGTATCAATCCCTACCGGCGAAATTCTTAAGGTCGAAGGAACTCCATTCGATTTCCGCACACCAAAGCCAATCGGTCAGGATATCAACGCCGACAACGAGCAACTGAAAAATGGATCTGGATACGACCACAACTACGTTCTTAATAAAAAGGAAGAAGGAGAACTCAGTTTTGCCGCTAAACTAAAAGAGCCTAATAGCGGTCGTACCATGGAGGTTTATACCACAGAACCAGGACTCCAACTCTATACAGGTAATTTCGAATCAGGAATCTCTGGAACTCACGGTTCAACTTATCCTTGGCGTAGTGCTGTTTGTCTTGAAGCACAACACTTCCCCGATACTCCAAATCGTCCTTACTTCCCTTCTGTAGTACTCCGACCAGGTGAACAGTACAAGCAGAAAACCATCTATAAGTTTGGAGCAGAAAAATAATATAAAACAACAAAAAGAGTGGCTGATAGCTATCAGCCACCCATTTTGTGTATAATAGCTATCTTTGTATAACAGGAAAAATCAAAACATAGAATTATAATACACAATTCTTATTGTTCTATAATCGAAAACACATTTTTCGTAATTACTAACAACATTAAAATCCTATAAAACCAATGTCACAAACAAACAAAAACCAGAAGAACCTCGTAGCTATCATCACAATGTTCTTCATCTTTGCCATGATTAGCTTTGTAACAAACATGGCAGCTCCCTTCGGAAACATTTGGGGTATGTCATACAACTGGGCAGGTATGGCCGGCAACCTCATGAACTTTACTGCCTACCTCATCATGGGTATTCCTGCCGGAAACATGCTCATCAAGTACGGATACAAAAAGACCGCGCTTATCGCACTTATTATTGGTGCAATAGGTCTGGGTGTTCAGCTGCTCTCTGGCGTAGTCAACAATATCTTTGTTTACCTACTCGGTGCTCTTATCTGCGGATTCTGCGTATGTATGCTCAACACCGTAGTAAACCCCATGCTTAACCTACTCGGTGGCGGCGGTAACACCGGAAATCAGCTCGTACAGGCAGGGGGTACCCTCAATTCTCTTTCTGCAACAGCAACTCCTATCCTCACTGGTTTCCTCGTAGGAACTTTGACAAAGGATTCTTTCCCCGATGTTGCACCACTTATCATTACAGGTATCGTAGTATTCTTGGCAGCCTTCTTCGTCATTTCTGCCATCCAGATTAACGAGCCTCAAGGTGACTTGAAGAATGTAACATACGAAAAATCACCTCTCGCTTTCCGCCATTGTCTCCTCGGCATCATCGCCATTTTCTTCTATGTAGGAATCGAGATTGCCACTCCTGGTATGATGAACCAATGGATTAGCCGTGAAGGAGGATTTGAAGGTGCAGCAGCCGTTGCAGGATCATTGGCTGGTATCTACTGGTTCCTGATGCTCTGTGGCCGCCTTATCTCAACAGTTATCTCAGGTAAGGTTTCTACCCGTGCACAGATGATTACCGTTTCAACAGTAGGTATTGCACTTATTGTCGCTGCCATCTTCACAGGTGATGTGACTACAACACTCAATATCGATCTCAACATCATCAAGATTGAGAACGCTACAGTTCCTTTGTCTTGTGTGTTCATTTTCCTCTGCGGTCTCTGCACATCTGTCATGTGGGGAGGAATCTTCAACCTTTCAACAGAAGGACTTGGCAAATATACCGCTAAAGCATCAGGCCTGTTCATGGTCATGGTATTCGGTGGAGGTATGATGCCTTTCTTCCAGGATCTCGTACTCGTTCAACAGCTTGGAATCAGCTACCTCAATTCTTATTGGCTGATTGTTGCCATGTTGGCATACATCCTCTACTATGCGATCTGGGGATGCAAGAACGTAAACAAAGACATCAAAGTGGATTAAGACAACATGATTTGTCACGTTCCACATTATAAAAAGATACTTCAAACCTTTAAACAACAAGACTATGAACATCGAATCAGTAAGAACACGTTTTGCCAAGCATTTTGATGGCAAGGAAGGTAATGTTTATGCATCACCCGGACGTATCAATCTCATCGGTGAACACACCGACTATAATGGAGGATTTGTTTTTCCAGGAGCCGTAGATAAAGGTGTTGTTGCAGAAATGCGTGCAAACGGAACAGAAGATACCGTTATGGCTTATGCCATTGACTTGAAAGACCGCGTAGATTTCAAACTCTCTGATCCCAATGGACCTAAAGCTAGCTGGGCACGTTATATTTACGGTATCGCATTGGAAATGAAAAAGCTCGGAGTACCTGTTAAAGGATTCAATATTGCATTCTCAGGCGATGTTCCCTTGGGTGCAGGTATGTCATCTTCTGCTGCCATGGAGAGTTGCTTTGCCTGTGGTCTCAACGACATCTTCGGTGATAACAAGGTAAGCCAGTGGGATATGGTATTGGCAGGTCAAGCTACAGAACACAACTACTGTGGTGTGAAATGCGGTATCATGGACCAGTTTGCTTCTGTATTCGGAAAAGCAGGTTGTCTGATGCGTCTCGACTGCCGTTCTCGCGAATTTGAATATTTCCCATTCAAACCGGATGGCTACCGTTTGGTATTGCTCGATTCTGTTGTAAAACACCAGTTGGCAGGATCTCCTTACAACGACCGCCGCAATTCTTGTGAAAATGTTGTTCGCCATATTGCTGCCAAACATCCAGAAGGAAAGTTTGAAACACTTCGCGACTGCACATGGGAACAACTTGAAGAAGTCAAAGCCGAAGTGGGCGAAGAAGACTACAAGCGTGCTAAATTCGTGTTGGGCGAAAAAGACCGTGTACTTGCCGTTTGCGATGCTCTGAACGAAGGCGACTATGAAAAAGTTGGCGAGTTGATGTACAAGACTCACGAAGGTCTGTCAAGAGACTATGAGGTTTCTTGTGAAGAACTCGATTTTCTCAATGATCTTGCCAAGGAATGTGGAGTTACCGGTTCACGTATCATGGGTGGCGGTTTCGGAGGTTGCACCATCAACCTTGTCCGCAACGACCTCTACAACCAGTTTATCGCCACAGCAAAAGAGAAGTTTAATGCCAAATACGGCCACGAACCAAAAGTCTATGATGTTGTCATCGGCGATGGTTCACGTAAGATTTGCTAATCAGAACCAGCTATTTAAAGTGTATTCCGGTCTGAAAAACAACCCTTTAATTCACGTATAGAATAGCGCGTTTTATTTCTCTATAAAACGGAAATGAATATCAATTTCATTTCCGTTTTTTTATGCTATGTAACAAGAAACTATAAAAAATAGTGTAAGCACAACACTTTTCTCCGTAATATCTTTGTCAATTCAGAAAATAGTCGTAACTTAGCACGCAGAATTAGAAAACATAACTAACAACTAAAAACTCTTCGCAATGAGAAAAATCAATTCAATGCTTATTGGCCTTGGCACCATTGCCATTCTTTCAGCATCATGTGCCCCTAAACAAAATGCCACATTAACAGTTTCCGGACTTGACACAGCTAAGTTTGACACCATCCTTCAAGAAAAGCCCGTCAAACTGTATGTACTTAAAAACAATAATGGCATGGAAGCCTGCATCACCAACTATGGTGGTCGCGTGGTAAGCCTTGTGGTGCCCGACAAAGACGGTAAACCCACCGATGTTGTCCTTGGATTCGATAATATCGCTCAGTATGCTGATACGATCAAAACACCTTCTGATTACGGATCAAGTGTAGGTCGTTATGCAAACCGAATCAACAAAGGTAAGTTCACCCTTTCAGGTACAACCTACCAGTTGCGTCAGAACAATGCCCTCCATTGCCTTCACGGAGGTGGAAATACCGGATGGATGCATAAAGTCTATGATGCCGAACAGGTTGGTGACTCTATCCTCAAACTCACCATCGTAGCTCCAGACGGAGAAAATGGATTCCCCGGTACTGTTACCGCCACTACCACTTATAAGGTAACTGCCGACAACACCCTTGACATCGTTTGGGAAGCCACTACCGACAAGGAAACGATCATCAACATGACCAACCACAACTACTACAATCTTAGTGGTGATTTCACCAAACCTTGTTATGACCAAATACTCTATGTTAATGCTGATAATTTCACTCCCTCTGACGCTACCAACATGACAACGGGTGAGATTCTTCCTGTAGCTGGTACTGCAATGGATTTCCGCACTCCTCATGCTGTAGGTGACAGTATCCATTCTGACTATCAACAGATCAAGAATGCCACAGGCTACGACCACAACTATTGTCTGAACACTTATAAAGACGGAAAGGGCGATGATACACAGGTATGTGCTTCACTCTATAGTCCCAAGAGTGGCATCTTTATGGAGATGTTCACCAACGAACCAGGTGTTCAGGTATATTCTGGAAACTTCCAGGGGGTTGGTGCTGATGCGAAGATAGCCCGGAAACATGGTCTTACCTATCCCAAGCATGTAAGCATCTGCTTGGAGAGTCAGAAGTATCCCGACAGTCCTAATAAGAAAGACTGGCCTCAGCCCACACTTAAACCCGGTGAGAAATACTACAGTCATGCTGCCTACCGTTTCTCAATCAAATAATATGTTTTATTCACTAATATACCTATAATTATTATGAATAGTATTTCAGGAGCAATTGCAATGTCTGGTTTCAAGACCATCGACTTTGTAATTCTCGCATTCTACCTAATCTTGTTGGTTGGTTTAGGATTATTTTTAAGTCGCAACAAAGACGGAAAAGAAAAAAGTGCCAACGACTACTTCCTTGCTGGCAACACACTAACATGGTGGGCTGTAGGTGCATCATTGATAGCTGCTAACATTTCTGCCGAACAGTTTATCGGAATGTCAGGAACAGGATTCCGTGACGGTATCGCTATTGCCGCCTATGAAGTAATGGCAGCTGCCGCATTGGTAGTCATTGGAAAGTTCTTGCTTCCCGTCATGCTTGAGCGTAAGATTTTCACTATTCCACAATTTCTCCGTGAACGCTATAATGATGGCGTAGGCCTTGCCTTCTCTATTCTGTGGCTTTTCCTTTATGTCTTCGTCAACCTGACTTCTGTAGCATGGCTGGGCGCTTTGGCCATCGAACAAATTCTCGGTCTTCAAGGTCTTGGCGTCAGCATCTTCGGCATGGAGGTTTCCATCCGTATGTTGATCATCCTCGGATTGTTCATTGTGGCAGGAACCTATTCTATCTATGGCGGACTTGCCTCTGTGGCTTGGACCGATGTGATGCAGGTCACCTTCCTCGTAGGTGGCGGTATTATTACCGCTTACATCGCATTACAGGAAATGGGTATAGTAATGGGAACCGACGCATTAGGCGCCCTTGGACAGGTTTATAACGACATGACGACAGGCGCCCATGCACAGGATGTTCATTTCCACTTAGTCATCCAGCAAAGCCATAATGCTGATGCCTTTGCCAATGTTCCTGGTATTGCCGCTGTAGTAGGTGGAGTTTGGCTTACCAATCTCGGTTATTGGGGTTTCAACCAATATATCATTCAGAAAGGACTTGCCGCCAAGAGTATCAACGAAGCCAAGAAGGGTCTTATCTTCGCCGGTTTCCTTAAGATTCTCATTCCTTTCATCGTAGTACTTCCTGGCATTTGCGCCTATTATATTATGGAGAATCCCGAATTCTTCAAGAACATGGAATTGGCAGGCAATATCAACGTTGCCGATGATGCCTATCCTTGGCTCATCCGCAACTTCACACCTACAGGTATCAAGGGCTTGAGTTTTGCCGCTCTTGTAGCTGCCATCATCTCTTCTTTGGCTTCTATGTTCAACTCCACCTCAACCCTTTTCACGATGGACATATACAAGAAGTACATCAACAAGGGTGCGAGTGACAAGCAGTTGGTAAATACCGGCCGTATCGTAGCCGTTGTGTCATTGGTTATAGCCCTTGTTACCGTTAAACCGTTGCTGGGCGGACTTGACCAGGCATTCCAGTACATTCAGGAATATTCAGGTTTCATCTATCCAGGTATCATCACCGTCTTTGGTCTTGGTCTGCTGTGGAAGCGTGCCTCTTCTACTGCAGCAGTATGGACGGCCATCCTAACCATCCCCATGGGTGTACTCTTCAAGGTTTGCTTCCCCGATGTAGCCTTCCAGTTCCGTGCTTCCTACATTTTCATCATCCTTGTCACCTTCTTCATCCTTGTATCATATCTCGATAAGAAATATGTAAGTGCAGAAACTCCTTCTGCCGCAGATCAGAAGCAGATGATGACATGGGCACGCATCCTGGCAGTAGCTGGTCTTGCCATGATTATCGTGGCTGCAATAGTAGTAATTCTCGGCGCCACTCACGATGTGAAGTCTCCAGAAACAAATTTCATCGACTATCTGAACGACATCGGTTTCCAGGCATTCATCTTCTTCGGCGTACTCGTAGGCTGCAATGCCGTATGGCTCTACAGCAACTCACATGATAAGGTCAAGGACGAGAAAGCCCTTCCTATCAATCTCTCTATCTTCTCTACCGACCGCAACTACACATACGGTGCCGTAGGAATCTGTGTCATTACCTTGTTGCTTTACGCCATACTTTGGTAGTATTATGACAAGTTTCTATCAAGATAAAACAAAAGTCCTCGTATCGGTCGATTGTATCATTTTCGGATTCGACCAGAACGAACTCAAGATCCTGATCGGCAAACGTCAGATGGATCCTGGGCGTGGTGAATGGAGTCTCTACGGAGGCTTCATCCACCTCGATGAGGGCATCGACGAAGCTGCCGACCGCGTGCTCTACGAACTTACCGGTATGCGCAATGTATATATGCGTCAAGTAGGCGCTTTCGGTAGTGTTGACCGTGACCCAGGTGAACGTGTGGTCTCTATTGCCTACTACGCCCTGATCAACGTCAAACAATACGACGACGAACTGCGCGAACAGCATGGCGTGGAATGGGTGAGCATAGACAATATCCCCCCACTCTATTCTGACCATAAAATAATGGTGGAGAAGGCACGTCGCATCATGAAAGAAAAGATTCGCACCGCACCAATTGGCTTCACGCTGTTACCGAGTCTCTTCACCCTTACCCAACTTCAACATCTGTATGAAGCTGTCAACGGCGAGGAACTCGACAAGCGCAATTTCCGTAAGCGCGTGAAGGAAATGGACTTCATCGAGAAGACAGAACTGATAGATAAGACCAGTTCACGTCGTGGCGCCTATCTCTACCGTTTCAACAAGAAAGCGTACAACGAAGATCCTAATTTCAAACTATAGGATTGCTGTGCCACACGACACAGTTATCCTTGTCTAATTTATAAATCTAAACATCATGTTAGAAGAACTGAAAGAAAAAGTATTCCAAGCCAATCTCGACCTTGTGAAACACAATCTCGTGATTTTCACGTGGGGCAACGTTTCTGCCATCGACCGCGAAAAGGGATTGGTAGTCATCAAGCCCTCTGGAGTCAGCTATGACACCATGAAGGCATCCGATATGGTTGTTGTAGATCTCCACAGCGGCAAAGTAGTGGAAGGTGACCTCAACCCCTCATCCGACACTCCTACCCATTTGGTACTCTACCGTGCCTTCCCTGAAATCGGAGGTGTAGTCCATACCCACTCTACCTATGCCACCGCTTGGGCACAGGCAGGACGCGACATTCCCAATATCGGTACTACCCATGCCGACTATTTCCACGATGATATTCCGTGTACTGCCGATATGACAGCCGACCAGATGGCAGAATACGAATACCATACTGGTGTTGTCATCGTCAACCGCATCTCTTCTGGTAATATCAATCCCGTCCACACCCCTGGTGTCTTGGTCAAGAACCATGGCCCTTTCTCATGGGGTAAAGATGCCGACCAGGCAGTCTATAACGCCGTAGTGATGGAACAAGTGGCAAAAATGGCATTCATCTCTCTGTCGGTCAATCCCGACACCACGATGAATCCCCTGCTCGTTGAAAAGCATTTCTCACGCAAGCATGGTCCCAATGCCTACTATGGCCAGAAGAAGAAACAATAGATTTCATACTTCAACAATTCATGGATCCCATCCTTCATTAACAAAACAGTAGAAAAATGACAAATAATGCAAAACAAACAATAGAAAGCGGTAAGGCTGTACTCGGCATCGAGTTTGGTTCTACCCGCATCAAGGCTGTTCTCATCGATGAGAACCACCACCCCATAGCACAAGGTGCTCACGAATGGGAGAACCAGCTCGTTGACGGTCTGTGGACCTACAGCATCGACGCCATTTGGAAAGGTCTTCAAGACTGCTATGCAGACCTCCGTGCCAATGTACGCAAGGAATATGATGTCGAATTGGAAACGCTGGCAAGCCTTGGCTTTAGCGCTATGATGCACGGCTATATGGCATTCAACCAAGACGAGCAGATACTCGTGCCCTTCCGTACTTGGCGCAATACCAATACGCAGAAGGCTGCTGCCGAACTTTCAAAACTGTTTCAATACAACATTCCCTTGCGCTGGAGCATCAGCCACCTTTACCAATGTATTCTCGATGGAGAGGCACATGTGAAAGACATCAAATATCTGACCACTTTGGCAGGATATGTTCATTGGCAGCTGACTGGCGAATTTGTACTCGGCATCGGCGACGCTTCAGGTATGATTCCCGTTGATCCCAACACCAAGACCTACGACGCAACCATGGTTGACAAGTTCAACACCCTCGTTGCCTCTAAGCACTATCCCTGGCAATTACTTGACATCCTCCCCACCACGCTGAATGCAGGAGAAAAGGCTGGTTGCCTGACGGAGAAAGGTGCCAGTCTGCTCGATGTATCGGGTCATCTGAAGGCCGGATGCCCCTTATGTCCTCCTGAGGGCGATGCTGGCACAGGCATGGTAGCCACCAATGCTGTCAAGCAACGCACAGGAAACGTAAGTGCAGGCACCTCGTCGTTCTCTATGATTGTATTGGAGAAAGAACTCTCCAAACCCTACGAGATGATCGACATGGTGACCACTCCTGATGGTTCTCTCGTCGCCATGGTTCATTGCAACAACTGCACCAGCGACCTCAACGCATGGGTCAATATTTTCAAGGAGTACCAGCAGTTGCTCGGCGTACCTGTTGATATGAATGAGGTATTCGGTAAACTCTATAACCACGCTATGACAGGCGATGCAGACTGTGGCGGACTTGTAGCCTACAACTATTTCTCAGGCGAACCGGTAACCGGACTGGCTGAAGGTCGCCCCCTCTTTGTGCGCTCTGCCAACGACCATTTCTCATTAGCCAATTTCATGCGTGCCAACCTCTATGCCTCTGTTGCAGTATTGAAAATCGGTAACGACATCCTTTTCAACGACGAACACGTGAAGGTAGATCGTATCACCGGACACGGTGGACTTTTCAAGACCGAAGGTGTTGGGCAACGCGTATTGGCAGCAGCCATCAATTCTCCCATCTCTGTCATGAAGACTGCAGGTGAAGGCGGAGCATGGGGTATTGCCCTTTTGGCAGACTACCTGGTCAACAACGACAAGCAACAGACCCTTGCCGACTATCTCGAGCACAAGGTATTCAACGGCAATACAGGTACGGAGATCGCTCCTGACGCTCATGACGTGGCAGGATTCAATGCCTATATTGAAAACTACAAGAGCGGTCTCGCCATAGAACAGGCTGCCACAGCAAACAAAAAATAAATCCAATACAAATTTAAAATACAATACTAATTATGCATTACAATTATTTCCTATCAGCAGCCTTTGCCCTATGCGCTTCTCAGGTTTCTGCAGAAAGCATCAAGGCAACACTCAAAACCGACCAAGGTAAGAACACCATCAACCGTGAGATCTACGGACAGTTTGCCGAACATCTCGGATCTTGCATCTATGGTGGTCTCTGGGTGGGCGAGAACTCTCCCATCCCCAATATCAACGGCTACCGAAAAGACGTGTTTGAAGCACTCAAAGACTTGAACGTTCCTGTACTCCGTTGGCCTGGTGGATGCTTTGCCGACGACTACCATTGGATGGACGGTATCGGTCCTCGCGACAAGCGTCCTTCGCTGCGCAACAACACCTGGGGCGGAACGATTGAAGACAACTCTTTTGGCACACACGAATTTCTGAACCTCTGTGAAATGCTGGGTTGCGAACCCTACGTCAGCGGTAACGTTGGAAGCGGAACAGTCAAGGAGATGGCACAATGGGTGGAGTATATGACCAGCAACGAAGATACTCCGATGGCACGTCTGCGTCGCCAGAACGGTCGCGACAAGGCTTGGCACGTGAAGTATTTCGGTATCGGCAACGAGGCATGGGGCTGTGGTGGCAACATGACACCAGAATACTACTCAGACGAATTCCGTAAATTCAATACCTACCTGCGCGACCAACCAGGCAACCACCTCTACCGCATCGGAAGTGGTGCTTCCGACTGCGACTACAAATGGACCAGCGTATTGATGGATCGCATCGGCGAACGCATGAACGGCGTATCGCTCCACTACTATACCGCGGCAGGTTGGAATGGTTCGAAGGGTTCTGCTATCAAGTTCGACAACGACCAGTACTACTGGGCACTCGGCAAATGTCTGGAGATAGAAGAGGTCATCAAGAAGCACAAAGCTATCATGGATGAGAAAGACCCCAACCATAGAGTAGATCTTGTGGTTGACGAATGGGGCACCTGGTGGGACGAAGAACCTGGTACCATCGCCGGTCACCTCTATCAGCAGAATGCCCTGCGCGACGCTTTTGTGGCTTCTCTCTCCCTCGACGTTTTCCATCGTCATACCGACCGTGTGAAGATGGCGAATATCGCACAGGTTGTCAACGTACTGCAATCCATGATTCTTACCGACCAAGAAGGCACAGGCCACATGGTACTCACCCCAACCTACTATGTTTTCAAGATGTACGCTCCTTTCCAGGATGCCACCTATCTGCCCATGACAATAGCCTGCGACACCATGAAGGTGCGCCACGAGTATTTCACCCCTATGGATGCTCAGAAGGCTAATGGCTATCGCAACCTGCCCTTGCTGTCCTATTCTGCAGCCAAGACCAAGGATGGTCAGATTGTCATTGCCCTTACCAATGTCAGCCTTGACAAAGAACAGGCGATCGACATCGCCCTCGAAGGTACAAATGCCAAGAGCGTCAACGGACAGATTCTTACCGCTAAAAACGTAGCAGACTTCAACGATTTCGATCACCCCGACCGCGTAAAAGTTGCCGATTTCAAGCAAGCCAAACTCAAGAAAAACGTGCTCTCGGTGAAGATTCCTGCTAAGAGTTTGGTAGTAATGACCTTGAAATAAGCGACATTAAAGGACTTTATTTAGGAAATTCACAAAAAAAGCAATACACAAAGTAATCTTTTCGGATTTTTTCTGTATATTTGCATGTGATATTACAACAAAACTAACGTTATCAAAATAAAACATTGATTATGAACGACAACAAAATCATGAACAAGGCTGCAGATAATATTCGTATTCTCGCAGCTTCAATGGTAGAGAAAGCCAAGTCTGGACACCCCGGAGGAGCTATGGGTGGTGCCGATTTCATCAACACCCTCTATAGCGAATTCCTCGTATATGATCCAGAGCATCCTGAGTGGGAAGGACGCGACCGTTTCTTCCTCGACCCAGGTCACATGGCTCCTATGCTTTACTCACAGCTCGCCCTCATCGGCAAGTTCACCCTTGAAGACCTTAAAAACCTCCGTCAATGGGGTTCCGTAACTCCTGGTCACCCTGAGCGCGAAATCGCCCGTGGTATCGAGAATACCTCTGGACCTCTCGGACAAGGCCATTGCTTTGCCGTAGGTGCTGCCATTGCTGCCAAGTTCCTCAAGGCACGCATGGGCGACGTGATGGGACAGACCATCTATGCCTACATCTCTGACGGTGGTGTACAGGAGGAAATCTCACAGGGCGCAGGACGTATTGCCGGAACATTAGGACTCGACAACCTCATCATGTTCTATGATGCCAACGATATCCAACTCTCCACCAAGACAGAAGTGGTGACCAATGAGGATACCGCCAAGAAATACGAAGCATGGGGATGGTACGTACAGAAGATCAATGGTAACGACGTTGACCAGATTCGCGAAGCCATCAAGAATGCTCAGAAGGAAACCGATCGTCCAAGCCTGATCATCGGCCATTGTGTCATGGGTAAGGGCGCTCGCAAGGCTGACAACAGCAGCTACGAATGCAACTGTGCTACCCACGGCGCTCCACTCGGCGGCGATGCTTACGTCAACACGATGAAGAACCTTGGTGCTGATCCTGAGAATCCATTCCAGATCTTCCCAGAAGTGAAAGAGATGTACGCTAAACGCGCAGAAGAACTTAAGAAAATTGTGGCAGAGCGTTACGCACAGAAAGCTGCATGGGCAAAGGAGAATCCTGAAAAGGCTCAACTCCTGGAAGAGTGGTTCAGCGGTAAAGCTCCCAAGATTGACTGGAGTCTCGTACAGCAGAAGGCAGGTGCAGCTACACGTGGTGCAAGCGCTACCGTACTCGGTGTATTAGCAGAACAGGTGCCCAACATGATCTGCGCCTCTGCCGACCTTTCAAACTCAGATAAGACCGATGGATTCCTCAAGAAGACCCACGACATCGTACGTGGCGATTTCAGCGGTGCCTTCTTCCAGGCTGGTGTTGCAGAGCTCACCATGGCATGCTGCTGCATCGGTATGGCTCTCCACGGAGGTGTAATCCCTGCATGCGGCACATTCTTTGTATTCTCCGACTATATGAAACCTGCCGTACGTATGGCAGCCCTCATGGAACTCCCCGTGAAGTTCATCTGGACCCACGATGCCTTCCGTGTAGGTGAAGACGGACCTACCCATGAGCCCGTAGAGCAAGAGGCACAGATTCGCCTGATGGAGAAACTCAAGAACCACCACGGCAAGAACTCCGTACTCGTTGTACGTCCTGCCGATGCAGAAGAGACCACCGTATGCTGGCGCATGGCGATGGAGAATACCGATACTCCTACCGCCCTAATCTTCTCACGTCAGAATATCGACATGCTGCCCGCAGGCAACGACTACAGCCAGGCCACCAAGGGTGCTTATGTAGTAGCAGGTAGCGACGAAGACTACGATGTCATCCTGCTCGCTTCTGGTTCTGAGGTATCTACCCTTGAGGCAGGTGCTGACCTGTTGCGCAAAGACGGCGTGAAGGTTCGCGTAGTCAGCGTACCTTCAGAAGGTCTGTTCCGCAGCCAGCCTAAGGAGTATCAGGAGAGCGTTCTCCCCGCAGGCAAGAAGAAGTTTGGTATGACCGCAGGGCTTCCCGTCACCCTCGAAGGTCTCGTAGGAGCCGACGGTACTGTATGGGGGCTCAACAGCTTCGGCTTCTCTGCTCCCTACAAGGTGCTCGACGAGAAACTCGGTTATACTGGCGAAAACGTCTATAAGCAGGTGAAGGCCCTGTTGGCATAAACAATCTCAAAACACAATTAATATGGAAGTAAAGACAGTTGGCGTGGCATGCGACCACGCAGGATTCGCTCTCAAGAAGTATGTGCTTCAGTATCTTGAAGAGCATGGTTATGCCTATAAGGACTACGGCACATGGAGTGACGCCTCCGTCGATTATCCCGACTTCGGTCATGCTTTGGCAGAAGGCATCGAGAGTGGCGAGGTATATCCAGGTATAGGCATCTGCGGTTCAGGCGAAGGTATTGCCATGACCCTCAACAAGCATCAGGGTGTTCGTGCCGGACTGGCTTGGATTCCTGAGATTTCCCACCTCATCCGTCAGCACAACGATGCCAACGTCCTGGTCATGCCAGGTCGTTTCATCGACAACAAGATGGCGGAGAAGATTATGGACGAATTCTTCAAAACCACTTTTGAAGGCGGTCGCCATCAGAAGCGTGTTGACAAGATTCCCGTAACTCGCTAAACTGGTAACGGGAGGTATCCCCCTCCCCGTCTCCCACATAGATTCCCGACCCACCATCATAGGTGCGGTCGGGATTTTTTGTATTCCCTCCGAAAAGGTTGCACCTTACACAGAATAAACCATTAAACTTCTGTAATCATAACGACAAACAAATCTCCAACAGAATGGGCACAGACACTTGATGATGAAGTAATAGCATCTGCATTGTTGGATCGTTGACTGTACAAATGTGAAGTGATAAACTTAAAGGGAAGCTGTTATAGAATGGAGAACAGATAGACAATTTTCGATAAAAACAGTAAAAATAATAAAAAACAAACTGGTGGGTTAACTTTACGAAAAATTGGTGGGTTTAAATTTGCTTATTACAATGGAGCAGTGAGAGCAGAGAATAAACCAAAAATTATTCTTTGCCGAATGAGATAAAAACAACCTATGACGTAAATCTTACGCTAGAATCTTTAGAATAATCTTTAACTAGAATCACAGATCATAAATCAGAAATAAAAGTCCGCGGTATCTGTGGGATGTTAAAAAGGGAGGGTACATGAGAGGTACATAAAGAAAATGTGTGTTCTCTTTGCTTTCGCTGCTTCAAAATTTGGATATTAAAAGTCTATATCGTATCTTTGCAAGCGAATTAAGAAAAACGAAAAAAGAAAGATATGAAAGATTCTTCAACGAAAAAAGCATTAAATCTGAAAGCACTTACTAAGAGTTTGGTATGGGACGTGCAGGAAAACGACATCTTCCGCATTTTGGACGGCGGCAGTAAAGACCCCGACTTCAAGGAAAATATCCGTCGCTACACAGACATCATACGCTCTGCATTCAATGTAGAAGAAATAAAGAAAGACTCTCCTGCTATTCGCGCTGCCTACGAGAAACAAGGATATAAGGTTGGAGCATTCTCTATCGATGAGAATGCAAAAATGATTATTGCCATCCGTAAACGCCCTATTATGCGCGTTACTGACCTGACCTACGAAAATATCCGCCACATTACTGCTTCCAAACTTATGGAGGTGCTGGAACGTAATTTCGGAGGTGGATGGGACTCACTGTCACAGTCTATCCAAGACATCATAGAAAGCGGTTTTGAAATCTCTACCACTACCTTGCCAAAAGACAGACTCCATAAGAAAGGTGGTATGTATGAAAAGAAGGTCGCTGATGGCTTTGAGGTTCTTGAAGTAGAAAAAGGTACATGGGTTGAGGCGATCTTCGCAAAACTTAAACCAGAGACTGTTAAACCAAGAATGAAATTTGAAACTCACGACGAGGACGAAATCCCTGAAGACAATTACAACAGTCCTGACGAGGATGACGATTCGTTTGACGATGACGTGATGAACGAAGATAATTATCGTACCACTTTTGAGATTGAAAGTGATCCCGACGAAGAGGCGGAAAGTATTTCCGATTTCGGCGGAGAAGATTAAAAAGAAACGAATAGAACACCAAATAAAATGGTGGAAAAGGGCTTCAAATGATGAATTTGAGGCTTTTTTTATGTTTTTTCAAAAAAAAACTCAAAAAAGTTTGGTGGGGAAAAAAAAACGTCGTACCTTTGCAACCGCAAACAAGAAAACAACGCGCTTGTAGCTCAGTTGGTAGAGCACCTGACTCTTAATCAGGGTGTCCAGGGTTCGAACCCCTGCAGGCGTACAAAGAGAGAAAAATATTATTTTTCTCTCTTTTTTTTTGTATCTCACCTACCCGATTAATGGCCCACACGGATTACGGCTCACCCGATAAACCTAGGGGGAAAGCTTTTTGATTCTACAGAAAATTTATATCTTTGCACCATGAACAATCAAGGATTATTAACATCGGCACAGTTGATACTGCCATCAGAGATACTTTCAAATTTTGAAGTAGTACGTGTAGAAGAAGAGGCATCCCTTATTCGCATCTATCTTGACGAATCGGTTATGGCTGAATATAAAGAGAACCCGGAGATTGAATTCAAAGGGTTCTGTGAGGCCGTAACTATACGTGACTTCCCGATCCGCGACAAAGGTGTTGATCTAATCGTCAGAAGACGCAAATGGTACGACAAGCAGAATAACCGATACTTCTCCGACTCTTATGAGCTGAAGGCTGAAGGAACCCGCTACTCCAAGGAGTTTGCGGCTTTTTTAAAAGGAGTGTATGGAGACGATTCCTACGACCTCCCGTTCGCTTGACCACTATTATCACATAAACGGGTATACGTTTGAAAAGCAATACAAGGAAGTGCTCAGCGGCTATCGCGAATGGTCCGAACTATCGCATGCAGAAGACTGGCTTGTCTTTCCCGAAAACATAGGTGAAAGCATCTGCATTGACGAAACGGCTCCAAGCAACGGTGAACTGTACACGATAGTAAGCAACAGATCTTCACATGGGGGTA
Source organism: Prevotella sp. P5-50 (assembly GCF_002251295.1). Lineage (GTDB taxonomy): Bacteria > Bacteroidota > Bacteroidia > Bacteroidales > Bacteroidaceae > Prevotella. The sequence goes on along the minus strand of NZ_NPJA01000021.1, from coordinate 29,617 downwards.
AAGGTACCATCATTGCTATTGTAAAAGGTGTGGCGGCAGATGTTGTCACGGAAGCACTTATGCGCATTGATGAGGACAAGAGACTGATGGTTAAGGAGATAACAATGGACATGTCGAATTCCATGCGACTTATAGCCAGACGCTGTTTCCCGAATGCAATGCGTACCATAGACCGCTTTCATATACAGAAACTTGCATGTGATGCCTTGCAGGAGATGCGCATCGCGCATAGATGGGACGCTATTCAAGCAGACACGGACACCAGGGAAGAGGCCAAATGTTTGGGTGAAGCATACACTCCAATTGTGCTTGCAAACGGTGACACCACAAGCAGTTGTTGGCTCGCAGCAGATATTTGCTTTTCAAATCTGCCGACAAATGGACAGAAAGTCAGAGACAAAGAGCTGAGGTGCTCTTTGAAACATATCCTGATCTTAAAGAAGCATATTCGCTTACGCATATTCATTAAGAATGATATTTTCCAAGAATACCGTCAAAGATGCTGCAAGACTCTCGCTTGCACGCTGGTATAACAAAGTGGACGACTCTGTCTTTAAGAGTTTCAATGTTATTGCCGCCACGCTTTACGAGCATTATGATGAAGTCTTGAACTTCTTTGTCAACAGGGCAACTAATGCTTTTGCAGAGTCATTCAATGCTAAAATTAAGGCGTTTAGAGCTGCTTCAAGGGGAGTAACGGATATAAAGTTCTTTCTTTTCAGACTTACAAAGCTATATGCTTAATCCCCCTGGTTTGTCGGGTGCGCCATTAAATGGGAGGGAACTTGCAAAAATAAATAGGAGAGAAACGATGCTTCTCTCCTACTCTATATTGTTGCATGCTATTGCTTATTGCATATCATATACAACCTGCATGAGCTTCTTGCCGATTTCGTCAGCCTCTTCCATGGTTGGGGCTTCACTATACACCCGGATGATAGGCTCGGTATTGGACTTACGCAGATGTACCCATTTGGTGGGGAAATCAATCTTCACACCGTCGATATCGTTAACATGGGCTGTGGCGTCGGCAGAGAACATCTGCTTCACCTTGACGAGGATGGCGTCAACATCGGTATCAGGAGTGAGGTCGATGCGATTCTTGGCTATCTGATAGTCGGGGAACTGAGCACGCAGTTCGCTAACCTTACAGCCTTTCTGGGCAAGAGAGGTAAGGAAGAGGGCTATGCCTACAAGGGCATCACGACCGTAATGACATTCGGGATAGATGACTCCACCGTTTCCTTCGCCACCAATAACAGCATCTACTTCCTTCATCTTGGTAGTCACGTTTACTTCGCCTACGGCTGATGCGTAATAAGTTCCTCCATGACGCTCTGTGACATCGCGCAGGGCACGAGTGGATGACAGGTTGCTGACGGTATTGCCTTTGGTCTTCGACAGGACGTAGTCTGCCACGCTGACGAGCGTGTATTCTTCGCCAAACATACGACCATCTTCACAGATGAAGGCGAGGCGGTCAACATCGGGGTCAACAACAATACCGAGGTCGTATTTACCGGTTTTCATCTCGTCCATGATGCCTTGAAGGTTTTTCTCCAGGGGTTCGGGGTTATGGGCGAAATCACCTGTAGGTTCGCCATTAAGTATGGTGTATTCCACTCCCAGCTCATCAAGGAGTTTAGGGAGAATGATGCCTCCTACGCTATTGATAGTATCGACACATACTTTGAAGCCAGCCTTTTTGATAGCTTCCTGATCTACGAGGTCAAGTCCAAGTACTTCTTCTATGTGCCAACTGTCGGCTTCGTCGCAATTGATATAATGACCGAGGTGATCTACATCGGCATAATCGAAGCACTCACTTTCTGCCGTTGCCAACACTTCAGCGCCATCGGCAGCGGTAAGAAACTCTCCATTGCTGTTGAGCAATTTGAGGGCGTTCCACTGGCGTGGATTATGTGAGGCGGTAATGATGATACCACCATCGGCACCGAGCATGCTTACAGCCAGTTCTGTGGTAGGTGTAGTGGCGAGACCGATATTGACCACATCGAATCCCATACCGATGAGTGTGCCACAAACCACATTATCGACCATTACTCCCGACATGCGAGCGTCACGTCCTACGACGATGGTTGGACGATGGTTGTTGAAATCGGCTTTAGCACCATTATTGCCCTGCTTTTTGATGAACTGGGCATAAGCCGTTGTGAACTTTACAATGTCAAGAGGATTAAGCGTATCGCCTGTGGGACCTCCTATAGTTCCACGGATACCAGAGATAGACTTGATGAGTGTCATGATGTTGGTTTATATTAGTGTGATTTTAATTGTCTCGTTGATAGGTAATGACGTAAAAGGCAGGATAAACCGACTGACTGGCAGTCTGTGTGCCTTGTGAATGGGGTACGATAAGTTTCACCTTAGCAATCTCGTCACCTTCCTGGAGGGGGCGTCCTACGTTGATATAAAGCAAGGGGACAAGCCATCCGGAGGGTACGGAAGATGTGCCGTGGTAGAGTTGCATCATGCCCGAAACGAAGGATGCCTGGAAGGTGCTTCCATTGCGCTGTACGGTCATCTTATCCACATACTGTGACACGTCGATATACTGACCATTCATATAGATGGTTCCTACTATATCGTTGCGGATGAGCATAGAGTCGGTCAGGATATTTGTTTCAGAGAAGCGACAGAGCACGTTGACGGTTTTTCCACTCTCTACCTGCTGTCCGCAGCCTTTACGGATAATCTGCATATAGACGCCACTCTTGTCGAGCAACACATATTGATTTTTCTTAAGATCAGTGGTTTGTCCTTGTTCTTCAAACTGTTTTTCACTAATGACGTTGATAGCCGAATCGACAAGAAATTTGCTGATAGCCTGTCGTTCCTTCTTTTTCAAGTCGCTATAGGTTTCATAGTCGTTACAAGCTGCAAAGAGCGATACGACCATCGCCAGTAGCATCAGATAGGATGTTTTTTTCATTCTTTGTTGTTACTATTGGGTTTATCGGCACAAAATTACGAATTATTCCGCAATTATTGTCACGTTTAGACTACTTTAACTTGTCTTCGTATGCCAAAAAAGCTCTTTCCACCACTTTCACGGCCTCTTCTATGGTGCAATGCAACTTGCCACCTGAGGCATTGAGGTGTCCTCCCCCGTTGAAAAAGTCGGCAGCCATCAAGTTGCATGGGAAATCATCAACCGAGCGAAGGCTTACCATAACGAGATTGGGTTTCTCAGTATCTTCTCGAAGCGAGATAGAAAGTCGTAATCCTTTAATTTGCAATGGCATATTAACAATTCCCTCCGCATCTCCTTTAATGAAGTTGAAGTTTTTTTGGTCTTCACGCGTGAGGGTGTAATAGGCAGCGTGACGCTTAGCATCAACCACGAGGCGATTGCACAACACATGGCCTACAAGGCGCAGGCGCGACTCGCTGTAATTATGATAGACATTACGATAAATCTTATCCTTATTGATGTGCTTGGTCAGGAGTTGGCTGATGATATAAAATGTCTCAGGCGAGTTGGAGTTGAAAGTAAACCCTCCTGTATCTGTCATCATGCCACAATAGACGGCTGTTGCAAAATGGCGTCCGAGCTGTTCAAACAGTCCCAACTGCCAAGCCACACGGAACACAAGTTCGCTGGCAGATGACATATTGGGATGGGACACGCAGACCTGACACGCTATGCTGGGGTTGAGATGATGGTCTATGAGTACACGGGGTGCAGTACATGCCTCCAGGGCGGCTTCCATATCGTCGGTACGAGACAGAGCGTTGAAATCGAGACAGATTACAAGGTCAGCTATTTTCAACACCATATCGACATAATCGCTTCGCTTATCGTAGCGTACTATCTTTTCGGTATTAGGCAACCATTGCAGATAGTCTGGAAACTGGTCAGGTACCACCATTACGGGTTCCTTGCCCATGCACTTGAGAACTTCTGCCATTCCCAATACCGAACCTATGGCGTCACCATCAGGACTGACATGACAGCATAAAACGATGTTGTTGGCATGATGTATAAGGGAGCGCAGTTTACTGCACTCCCCTTCAGTCATAATGTTATTCAGCATCAAAACAATTTGTTAGGATAGACACCTTCATTTACCAGTTTCTTAATTCTCTTCACGGTATCTTCACGGTCGGCTGCGTAGGTCACTCCAAACCACTTAGAGGTGGTGTCTAGTACCTTAACGGTAGCAGTCTTCTCGTTGATGAGTTTGTTGACCATCAATGGAATGAAAAATTCTGCCTTCAGATTTTCTATGTTCTTCGGATCTGAGAGGAATGCTTTAAACTCATCCTGTGAATAGTTGAAATAGTCGGGAGTGAAGCCCCACATGTTCATTGACACAGGAGTATTGTCTGCTACTTCAATCCATTTACCATTTTCATCCTTATAGCGGATGGCTTCTGTTACTGCACCGGCATTTGAACCATCTTCTGCGCAACGTACAATCTCGGTACGTTCAACAACGGTTGTCAGATGTCCTTCTGCATCGGTAGAGCAGATGCCGCGTGCTACGGTACCATTCTCGCTCAGGGTGTTTCCTACGCGGAATCCAACCATAGCATACTGGTTTTTAGCACCTTCAGGCAGTTCGCTAAGGAACTTTCCGATGACCATAAAGGCGTCGCGATTATAGAAGTCATCGCAGTTGATGACACAGAATGGTTCTTTGATAACATCCTTACCCATCAGTACGGCATGATTGGTACCCCATGGTTTCTGTCGTCCTTCTGGAACGCTAAAGCCTTCGGGTAATGCGTCAAGTGCCTGGAAGCAGAGTTCGCATGGAACCTTATGTTGATACTTAGCAAGAATCTGTGTACGGAACTGCTCTTCAAAGTCTTTTCTGATTACCCATACGATTTTGCCAAATCCGGCTTGTATGGCATCATAGATACTATAGTCCATAATGGTTTCACCATTAGGTCCCAGTCCGTCAAGTTGTTTGAGTCCGCCGTAACGACTTCCCATTCCGGCAGCCAATAAGAATAATGTAGGTTTCATAATTCTGTTAATTCTGATAGATTATATTTTTCTGCAAAGGTACGAATAAGTGAGCGGAATACAAAAAGAAAAACACGTTTTCTTTTTTTATTCCCGAACGAAAGTACCTTGGTACAAGCGAAAGAAAGAACCAAAGCGCGTTAGCTCTGAGGTTCTTTCTCTTTCACCGTAACTTTAGCTTTTACGGGACGGCTCTCGTTAGCAAGTCTGTTGAGTGCCGTTACATAATAGACATATCGTCCTGGTTCTCCAACAATCTCATGATGACAATCAGCTGTGATGCAAACGATATGTGAGGCATCATCGAGATTGACCGGTTCGCCTTTTGCAAAGTGATATACCACATAGCGTACAGCCTCATTCTGCCATGCCTTACCCTTGGGTGGTGTCCAGAAAAGCACCTGCTGGTTGGCAATACGTAAAGGTTTGAGTTTACGTACCTTTTTAGGAGCCTTATCACACAGATGGGGCATAAGGGGTTGAAGTGCGGGTTTCTTCCAATACACCTGTCGAAGATTGGTGCCATAGTTGCCAACATTATCTACGGCAGCTTTCGCATACCACAACACCGTACCTTGTATTCCAGGCAATTCTGCATGATATTTCATCTTGGCAGGCAACTGATTGCGACTGGGTTGTTCCGGGTCAGGAAACTTCACGGTACGCTCCACATCCTCGCCGATAAATAGCGGACGCGCAGCGGCATGATCATTCCACCATTTCACGAGTTCGGCATAATCAGCCGCAGGATGACCAATCTGCCAATACAGCTGTGGAACTGTATAATCAACCCATCCGTTGTCTATCCATTTGATGACATCGGCATAGAGATCATCATAGTTTTGAAGACCGCGTGTACGGCTTCCTTCTGGGTCGTTCGCTTTATTACGATAGATGCCGAAAGGACTCACTCCAAATTTCACCCATGGCTTGACCCGATGGATCGTTGTGTTGAGTTGCTCTATCAACAGGTCAACCTGATAGCGTCGCCAATCACCACGATTGCTGAAGCCTTGGGGATCAGCCTTATACTGTGCGTCATCAGGAATATCCACTCCTGCCACAGGATAAGGATAGAAATAGTCATCGATATGAAGTCCGTCGATATCGTAACGTTTCACGATGTCCTCAACTACTTTACAGATATAATCACGATTCTCCTGAAGAGCAGGATTCATCACCACTAATCCGTCATAGCGAAAGCTCCATTCTGGATGTTTTGTCACGATATGGTTTGAAGCCAACATGTAAGACGACTTAGTCTTGGCACGATATGGGTTGATCCAGGCATGGAGTTCCATGCCCCGCTTATGACATTCATCAATCATCCATTGCAAAGGATCCCAATAAGGCACAGGTGCTTTTCCCTGTACTCCTGTCAGAAAATGACTCCATGGCTCTATGCTGCTTTCGTAGAGTGCATCACATGCTGGACGAACTTGAAATATAATGGCGTTGGCACCATCTTTCTGCAGTTCATCCAGTTGGTAGGCAAGTGTTTTCTGCATCTGTTGCGTTCCCATGCCTTGAAACTGTCCGTTGACACATTGAATCCATGCGCCACGGAATTCACGTTTTACAGACTGTGCCGACAGTCCTAAAGATATCAGCATACACATGATGCCGAGGAGGATAATGTTTTTTCTCATATTGCTCATTGTGCAGTATCATTAAAGAAATCTTTTTTCTGACTACGCGCTTCGTCGAGCGAAAGCAGTTGTTGCTGTTGTTGTTGATAATCGTCGCGCAGGTGTTGGTAACGCTCGTCAAGTCCGTTGACGATCTGAGTCTTTTCGGTTTCGCTCATCAAGCGGGCAGCAACGGTTGCGTTTTGCGAAGCATCCTTCATCCACACCACAGGGCCTCCATAGACGGGTGCAATCTTCAATGCCACATGGAGTTCGCTCGTTGTGGCTCCACCTATCATGATCGGGATATGAAGTCCTGCACGTTGCATTTCACGCGCCACGTTGACCATCTCTTCCAGACTGGGTGTTATCAGTCCTGAGAGTCCTATCATATCGACGCCCTCTTCTATGGCTTTCGCCACAATCTGTTCGGCAGGAACCATGACACCCATATCTACAATATCATAACCATTACAAGCCATGACGACCGCTACGATATTCTTACCAATATCATGAACGTCGCCTTTGACCGTAGCTAACAATACTTTTCCTGCCTTACGGTCGCTATCGCCCTTCTCTTGTTCGATATAGGGTTGTAGAATCTGCACAGCCTGTTTCATGGTTCGTGCAGTTTTTACCACCTGTGGCAGAAACATCTTGCCTTGTCCGAAGAGTCGTCCCACCTCATTCATACCCGCCATTAGCGGTCCTTCGATGATCTCTACCGCACGTGCGTACTGTTGCAGTGCTTCTTCCAGATCAGAGGCAAGATAGTCGCCCACACCTTTTATCAACGCCTGTTGCAACCTACTTTCCACATTCCCTTCACGCCATTGTTCTTTGCGTTGGTTTGTTGCGGCATCAGCAGGTGTCTGTGCTTTGAGGGCCTGTTGTTGTTCCAAGAGTTTGTTTGCCAACTGCGTGAGTTCATCGGCAGCTCCTGCATGACGATTAAGAATCACATCCTCAATAACCTTCAGTTCATCGGCAGGAATATCGGAATAGAGCACTTTCGTGGCAGGATTGACAATACCGAAATCCATTCCCCGTTGAATGGCATGATAGAGGAATACCGCATGCATGGCTTCGCGGATGTAATTATTTCCACGGAAGGAGAAAGAGAGATTGCTGACACCCCCGCTCACATGGGCACCAGGAAGGTTTTTCCTGATCCATTCGGCAGCACGGATGAAGTCGAGCGCATAACTGTCATGTTCTTCCATACCTGTTGCCACAGCCAGAATATTAGGGTCGAAGATTATATCGAGCGGATTAAATCCAACACGTTCTGTAAGAATACGATATGACCGCTCTGCAATCTCAATACGTCGCTCAAAACTGGTCGCTTGACCTTGTTCATCGAAGCACATCACCACAACTGCCGCCCCATAGCGTTTGACGTCCTGTGCATGGCGTATAAACACCTCTTCTCCTTCTTTCAGCGAAATGGAGTTGACGATGGATTTACCCTGTACACATTGCAGTCCGGCAGTAATCACCTGCCAATCTGAAGAGTCGATCATCACAGGAACTGCAGCAATATCGGGCTCTGACGCAATGCGATTGAGGAAATTGACCATTTCGCTCTTCGCATCAAGCAGTCCATCGTCCATATTGACGTCAATGACCAAGGCCCCATCCTCCACTTGTTTGCGGGCAATGGCAACAGCCTCATCGTATTGTTTCTCTTTGATGAGTCGCAAGAACTTACGCGATCCTGCCACATTACACCGTTCACCAACGTTGACAAAATGGACCTCTGGAGTCACCTCCAGCAATTCAAGTCCACTCAGTTGCATATAGGGAGACGCTTCAGCCGGACGATGCGGTGTCTTTCCAGCAACAAGCGGGAGGTATTCGGCAATGAAGTGTTCGTCAGTACCGCAGCATCCGCCGATGATATTGACAAGTCCCTCGTCAATCATAGCGCCAATCTTCGGAGCCATGGACTCAGGAGTCTCATCATAGAGTCCCATTGAGTTGGGGAGTCCTGCATTGGGATAGGCACTAATATAATAAGGAGCACGTCGTGCCAGTTGGCGAAGGAATCCTATCATCTGGTCTGCACCGAAAGAGCAGTTGAGACCTACCGAAAAGATAGGGTAACTGCTGATGCTGGCAAGGAAAGCCTCAAGTGTTTGTCCGCTGAGCGTTCGTCCTGCAAGGTCGCTCACGGTAGCGCTAACCATGATAGGCAGTTCGATATTGCGTTGTGTCATTACCGCCATGGCAGCATCTATAGCCACTTTAGCGTTCAGCGTATCAAATACCGTTTCGATGAGAATAGCATCCACCCCACCCTCAACAAGTGCGTCCATCTGCTCTACGTAGGCATCATAGAGTTGGGGGTAAGTCAATTCGCGGGCGGCAGGATTACTGACATCGGGAGACATTGAGCAGGTTTTATTGGTAGGTCCCACACTACCAGCCACGAATCGTGGTTTATCGGGTGTGGAAAATTCGTCTGCCATACGTCGGGCGATACGAGCACCGGCAAGGGCCACTTCGTGACAACGGTCTTCCATGTGGTAGTCCGCCTGCGAAATACGTTGTGCATTGAAAGTATTTGTCGTGATGATATCAGCCCCTGCAATAAGATATTTTTTGTGAATATCCTCTATCACATCAGGACGTGTCAGACAGAGGATATCGTTATTCCCACGCATCTGTCCACGTTGGTTGGTATAGATATTTCCACGAAAGTCCTGTTCAGTAAGTTCATACTTCTGAATCATCGTTCCCATAGCTCCATCAAGCACAAGGATGCGTTGTTTGGCAATTTCTTTGAGTGTTGTCATTTAGTAGTGTTTCATTGCACGGTCCATTTCCCTGCGGTCTTCTTTCTCTTTGAGGGTCTGACGCTTGTCAAACTCCTTTTTACCCTTACAGAGTGCAATATCCATCTTAGCGCGTCCGTGTTCATCAATAAACACGAGAAGTGGCACGATAGTATAACCCGTCTGTTTGGTGGCAGACTGCAATTTCTGTATCTCACGTTTGGTAAGCAGGAGTTTGCGGTCTCGTTTCATCTCATGGTTGTTGTATGAACCATAGAAATAAGGTGACACATTCATGCCCTTGACCCATATTTCTCCATTATGTATAAAGCAATAGGTATCTACCAGACTCGCTTTACCAAGTCTGATAGACTTTATTTCTGTACCTGTCAGTACGATTCCTGCGGTATATGTTTCAATAAAGAAGTATTCGAACGAAGCCTTCTTGTTTCTTATCTGCACAGGACTTTTCTTACGTATTTTCTCGTCGTCCTTATTCATAGCAATCTTCTCATTCGTTTGTCACAACGACAAAATGATCGATGTGTTGGTCTATATATGTTGCAATTTCTGAGGTCCACTCTTCTTCCTTTTCTACAAAAGTATCGTCAAGGTCATCAAACTCCGGCATTTGCTCAAAAAGTGCCATAAACTCCTCTTCACTGCACTCCCGCTCAATGGTAACATGATATTTCTCATAGAGCGTATGTGCATCGTATATGAGTTTGGAGAGGTCACGAAGTCCCCACTGTTTGATGGCCTTGGCAAATGGATTTTTGAAGATAAAAGGTCCGTAACCATTGTGGATGAGCTGTACAAAACCACCGTCCATTACCTCTTCATGGAGTGCATTCCACGCCAACAGGGTTATTTGGTCTGCATTGAGCATGCCCATATTATCTGCTGTAAGCTGTCCTCCTATGGCTTGGTGTATGGCGTTGACGAAAGCATCGACGAAGGCATCCATACCTTCTTCGGCAGCCTGTCTCAGTGTCAGGTCTTGTATTTTAACTTCGTTTGACATAGATATTTTGTTTGATGTATAGTTATGGATTATATCAGTTATCTTGATAGGCCTCTTCTCCTATCTGCTCACGTGCACCGATAGTGAGTTTGCGTAAGTCGTAATAAGAACCGTTGTAGATATTGAAATCAACATCCCCTTTAATGCCCGGCAAACGTCCCACATCGGTATGTTGCCAGAACTTCCAGTTACCTTGATACTCCACCTTGTCCACATAATAGTGAGCAATCCAATAGGGATATTGGTCGAAGACGGGGTCGCTGAGGTAACGCATCTTAAATTTATAATAAGTATAGATGATGGGCTTCACACCATATTGGTGTTCTACCAGCTGCAACCAGAGTAGAATGCTCTCCTTAAACTCTTGGTCGGTTTGAGTGTTTGGTTTCTTCTCTACGTCTAATACCGGTGGCAAATCGCCATTCTCCAGTTTCACTTCGCTGATAAAATGCTCGGCTTGGTCTTTTGCCGATGACCGAACACTATAGAAATGATAGGCGCCTCGTGTAAAGCCGTGTTCTCGAGCCTGTTCGAAATTATCATGAAAGTTTTCGTCTATCAGACTGGCACCTTCTGTGGCTTTGATCATAACGAACCGGATGGGGTATTTATCTATCATTCCATTGTCACGAAGTTCGTCCCAGTCAATCTCTCCCTGATGATGAGAGATGTCGATACCGTGAATTTCATAACCTTCAGGGTAATTGACGTCACCATAGAGTGCACGCCATCGGAAGCCGAAGGGTCCAACAAAGATATAGTAGAAAAACCAAATATACGCCGCTACAAGTAAGAATCCGCCTAACCACCAGGACCATCCTGGAAGACGACGTAACAAACGCACAAAGAGCCCTGGCCGCTTGCGGCGGACAGGACTCGATATGCGTCTTTTATGTTGCTTTCTACGTGAAGTCGGCATAAATCAGATTAAGCCTGCTCCAAAGCCAGTGTTCTGGTTGTCTGATCACATACTTCTGATGGACCCCAGTACTGGATTGGGCCGGGATAAACATAAGCAGTCTCTTTAGCCCACTGCGCTCTATGAGCGGCAAAGAACTTGAATGGTGCACCATCAAGCTCTACAAGAGCCTTGCGGATAACGGGCTTGTTCTTACCATTACGACGCTCAATGTTCATCATCATAGTGATGGGCACACCACCGGCAATCCATTGTTCTGCAGGTGCTGTTGTGTTCTTGATGATTGACATATAACCAGTCTTGCCATTAGCAATCAGGCGTGAAGCGTTGAAACCGAGTGAATAGCAATAGTCTGCATCATAGTTTGATGGAGCAGCGCAACGGCCTTCGTAACCAAAGAAGTGATGCTGTGCAGCAAACTTACCATTGTACTTACCCTCTTTCGCCCAAAGATCAAGTTTAGCCTCAACCATGCAAGAGAGGAGCTTCTCTGTTTCGATCAATGACACCTGAACGTTTCCATGAGGGTCGCGGTCGAGACAAAGCTGACGAGCCACGTCTGCAGGAAGTGATTCGAGTACTGCGAGGTTGTCCTTGGCAATAGCGTTCTTTACGAAAGAAATCTGTTCTTCTGCATTAGCAAATACGCGAGGCTCACCTGTTGCAGGATCAGTCAGTACTTCGTTCAGTTCGGCAATCAGTTTCTTGATAGCAGGAATGAACTCGATAAGTCCTTCTGGAATAAGTACGGTACCGAAGTTATTACCTTCGTTGGCACGGACTACCACTGCATTTGCGATGTAGGTTACAACATCGTCAAGTGACATTTCCTTAGCCTCTACCTCTTCTGAAATCAGACAGAGATTTGGCTGGGTCTGAAGTGCACATTCCAAAGCAATGTGTGAAGCAGAACGACCCATCAGTTTGATGAAGTGCCAATATTTGCGGGCTGAGTTACAGTCACGCTCAATATTACCAATGAGTTCACTATAGGTCTTACAAGCGGTATCAAAACCAAACGAGGTCTCAATCTGAGCGTTCTTCAAGTCACCGTCAATAGTCTTAGGACAACCAATTACCTGTACGCCGTATTTCTTTGCAGCATAATACTCTGCAAGAACACAGGCATTTGTATTAGAGTCGTCACCGCCAATGATAACCAAAGCCTTGATGCCAAGCTCCCGAAGGATTTCAATACCCTTCTCGAACTGATCTTCCTTTTCCAATTTGGTACGTCCAGAACCGATAATATCGAAACCACCGGTATTACGGTAGTTGTCCATGATCTCGGCTGTTATTTCCATATAATTATGGTCAACCAAACCGCCAGGACCAAGAATAAATCCATACAGTTTATTTGCTGGGTTAAGAGACTTAACACCGTCAAAAAGACCAGAAATAACATTGTGTCCGCCAGGAGCCTGACCACCAGAAAGGATAACACCTACGTTAAATGCAGGCAGCTGTGTGGCTTCACCTGGTTCAAAGGTAATTACAGGCATTCCATAAGTGTTAGGGAACAATGCCTTGATCTCATCCTGATTTCCTACTGATTGTGTTGGTTCACCCTCTACAGCTTTTACAGCACCCTGAAGAGCCTTGGGTAATTTGGGCTGATACGCAGCTCTTGCAATTTGCAATGCACTTTTTTCCATAAGTTGATTTTATTTACTTTTTGAATAATGAACTCTTTTTTGGGTTACAAAAGTAGTCATTTTCTTCAAAAAATAAGAATTAAAATGGCAAAAAACACATTTTTAATATTTTTTTAAACGATAAAGATTGTAAATTAGAATATTATCTGTATCTTTGAACAAAAATTAAAATAAATCACAAAAAAACAAAGGAGGAATATTATGGCAAACAAAAGAGCACTAAAAAAGAACGTCAATCTGATCTGTGATGAACTTTACATCGATTTTATTGCCGCTTCACTTTATGGCAATACCCATGACGATAAAATTTTAGCAAATATTCTAGAGACAATAGACAAGATGCAAAGCAATACGCTCAGCCGCATTTCTCATCCAGAACCAGGCATGAGCAAAGGCAAATATTTCAAAGACCTCAAAATACAATTCAAGACTTCTGTCCTTGAAATAGCAGATCAAATCAGCAATCTCTAAATAATGAATATGTGGAAATCATTCTGTAACTGGCTGTTATATAAACGTATGGGGTGGACTGCAGATGTCACAGAACCCCACCCCGACAAATACATCATTTGCTTAGCTCCACACACCAGCAACTGGGACTTTCTTATTGGACAACTGTATGCTGGAGCAAATAGCATCAGCAGTAACTTTCTCATGAAGAAAGAATGGTTCTTCTGGCCTCTGGGACCTATTTTCCGACGTATGGGAGGCATTCCTGTATGGCGTTCAAAACACACAAGCATGACCGATAACTTGGCAGAATATGCCAAGCAATCAAAATGTTTTCATCTCACCATTACACCAGAGGGAACACGATCGCCCAATCCAGAGTGGAAGAAAGGCTTTTATTATATTGCTTTGAAAGCAGGAATACCTATTCTGCTTTATGGAGTAGATTACAAGAAACGACGCATCCAGTGCACCAAGACCATTATTCCTAATGGCAATATTGACGACCAGATGCATGAAATAAAAATATATTTCAAAGATTTCCAAGGTAAGAAACCTGAGAATTTCTGTTTAGGAGACATCTGATGAAAAAACTGACGCTGATACTATTGCTGGTTTGTATGCTGCCAAAAGGGACATATGGACAGACTACAGACGATGCACTATTACGTAATCGCTTAGAATCATATTTTTCTCACTACAAACCCATTGGCGCGCAGTTCTTACGGCGCGCCCATCTGTCTGCATGCGAAATTGATACTACTGAGAGAAACATCACGATACTGGCCAATGAGACGTTTGCCGAACAGGCATTCACGCCGCAGTCGGTAGAACGTATCGAACAGGAGGTACGAAAACTGTTGGTTGGACAGTATGCGGACTACAGTTTCTCGATACTTACCCACAACAGAGATATTCACGAACTCATCCCCAACCGACTACGCGAAAAACCGGATAAGAAGCGCCAATGGAACAATATCGACTACCATGGAGCACCATGGGTCAGAAACGTTTCCTCACCTATTAGTATCCGACATGGTCTGGATGGACGTCATGTGGCATTATGGGCAAGCCATGGCTATTATTACAACATTGCCAAAGAAGAATGGGAATGGCAACGTCCACGCCTTTTCGCCACAAGCGAGGACTTATATACGCAAACCATCGTAGTGCCCTATCTCATTCCTATGTTGGAAAACGCAGGAGCCATTGTGTTTACCCCGCGCGAAAGAGTATGGCAGAAAGAAGAAATCATCGTGGATAACGACGGTTCGAAGCGCAACTATATCGAAGCGACTGCCAGCAACAAATGGAAAAACACCCCCAACAGCGGATTTGCTTTCCACCAGGGGCCTTATGTAGATGGGGAGAATCCCTTTCAGGCGGGTACAGCACGCATGGTGAAGACGACGGGCAGCAAAACCCGCTATTCCCTTGTCAGTTATCAGCCCGAATTTCCCCGTACTGGAAAATATGCCGTTTATGTCAGCTATCAAACATTACCCAACAGTATTGACGATGCTCACTATACCGTATGGCACCGAGGAGAACGAACTGAATTTCGTATCAACCAACGCATGGGCGGAGGAACATGGGTCTATCTCGGAACATTCGAATTTGACAAAGGGTATAGTGAATTCAACCGGATAACCCTCACCAACCACAGCAGCAAGAACGGCGTGATTACAACCGATGCTGTCAGGTTTGGCGGAGGAATGGGCAATATTCAACGGGGAGATCGGGTCAGCGGAATGCCTCGGGCTTTGGAAGGCGCACGCTATTATGCCCAATGGGCAGGAATGCCATACAGCGTCTATAGTTCAAAAAACGGACAGGATGACTATGGCGACGATATCAACGCCAGATCCAACATGGTCAACTATCTGGGGGGCGGTTCACCATTCATGCCCGATAGTGCCGGACTCCATGTACCCATAGAACTCTCATTGGCTGTCCATTCCGATGCAGGACTCCGTCGCGACGGACAAAGTCTGATAGGCACACTGTCAATCTGTACCACCGATTTCAACGAAGGACTGCTGGGAAGCAAAGTGTCCCGACTGGCTTCGCGTGATTATGCCGATGCCCTTTTGGATGGTATTGTTACTGACATGCGGTATAAGTATGGAAAGTGGAACCGTCGTGAAATATACGACCGCAACTACTCTGAAACCCGTCAACCCGACGTGCCGAGTGCTATCATCGAAACGCTCTCTCACCAGAATTTTGCGGATATGCGCTATGCCCTCGACCCCAATTTCCGCTTCACGCTGGCACGTTCACTCTACAAGACTACGTTGCGCTTCATGAGTGAAATGCACAATAAAGAATATGTCGTCACCCCATTGGCTCCTACCAATTTCCGCATCAGCCTTGACAACAAAGGTATGGCGCGTCTGGAATGGGACGGTGTGGATGATCCACAGGAGAAGACAGCCTCGCCCTCTGGATACATTATATATAAAGGTATAGAAGGTATGGATTTCGACAATGGTACCGTGGTCCGCAGCAGAAACAATTACGAGGTCCGACTGGAACCCGGATTGCTTTACCACTTCAAAGTGGCTGCCTTCAACGATGGCGGCAAGAGTTTCACAACAGAGACTCTTTCAGCTGTCTATCAGCCTGAAGCAAAGGGAAACATTCTCATCATCAACGGATTCAACCGACTGTCTTCACCTGCAGTGAGATTCTCTGACACCGAACAGGGTTTCGACCTGGACGAAGACCCTGGAGTAACAAGAGGTTGCATGCCTGGATGGATGGGACGCCAGTTGAATTTCGACAATAACAGCAGGAGCTTTGGCGACAGCGGAGACGAGATGGCTGGGACTTTCTTGGCTGGTAACGACTTCAACTATGTTTCAACTCATGCCAAGGCGATTGTTGCGGCAGGAAAATACAATATCGTCAGCGCTTCGGTAAAAGCCGTGGAAAGCAAACAGTTGCCGTTGGAGCAATTCGACATGATAGACCTGCTATTAGGACTGGAGCGTGACGATGCACACAGTTTGGTATATTATAAAACCATGAAGCCCGCCCTGCAACATCTGTTGCGCCAGTACGCCAACCAGGGCGGTTCTCTACTGGTGAGCGGCGCCTACGTCGGTTCTGATATGAAATCAGACGAAGACAAGAACATGCTCGCAGAGGTATTGAAATGCCAAAGTGCCTCGTCTTACAAGGCTGCCAACGACAGCATCACGGGCATGGGAACCACCTTCGATTTTTACCATCAGATGAACGAAGAGCATTATGCGGCAACGGCAGCAGACGTGATAAACCCCGTAGGGAAATCCTTTGCCGCCATGCGCTATGCAGACGGTCAAACGGCAGCTGTTGCCTATCAAGGCAACGACTATCGCGCCTTGACCATGGGATTCCCCTTCGAATGCATCAAAAGCGATAAAAAGCGCAATACACTCATGCGTGGCATGATCAATTTCCTGATCAACAGACAGTAATAACTCAAAACAAAACAATATTAACTCAAAAAATCAACAATCTATGTACAGAATCCAGAGCAACCCCACAGGAACCCGCAGTATAGAAGTCAGCGAGCAACACCTTGCAACAATCGAGAAGTATCAACTCTTCCGCGATCTTATTGACTCCAATGGGTATATTGACGAACAGGTCTTAGACAAACTCAAACTCAACATTCGCGCCCTGCTCGAATCTGAAGCCACAACAGACAAGGCACTTCTTGACCTTTGCCTCGACGTCATCTACCATCATAACATGAAAGCTTTCGGCTTGCAACAGCTCATTCTGCTGTTCATCAACTGGAAGAACCAAAACGAAGATCCTATCGGAGTGGACGCTGACGTCATACAGGGCACTCCCCTCAACTAAAATACATATACATTGGCAAACAGCAAATATCAACTGACAGACTTTCTTCCTACTACGAAGAAAGAAATAGAACTACGCGGCTGGACAGAACTCGACGTTATTCTGTTCAGCGGAGACGCTTATGTAGATCACCCGTCGTTTGGCGCAGCAGTCATCGGACGCATACTGGAAGCCGCCGGCTATAAAGT
The DNA here is from genome assembly GCF_002251295.1 of Prevotella sp. P5-50. Lineage (GTDB taxonomy): Bacteria > Bacteroidota > Bacteroidia > Bacteroidales > Bacteroidaceae > Prevotella. Next base: position 12,122 of record NZ_NPJA01000021.1, on the reverse strand, counting down.
GGCTATCGTACCACAGCCCGACTGGCATGGTGACTACCGTGACTTTAAGAAACTGGGACGACCACGCCTGTTTTTCGGCATCTCACCGGGATGTATGGATTCCATGGTCAATAAATATACAGCCAACAGACGGTTGCGTTCCGAAGATGCATACACCCCTGACGGGCGACATGATATGCGTCCTGAATATCCAACGGTGGTCTATAGTAATATTCTCCGTCAGCTCTACCCAGATGTCCCTATCGTACTTGGAGGCATCGAGGCTTCTTTGCGACGCCTCACTCACTACGACTATTGGCAAGACCGATTAAGGCCGTGCCTGCTTTGTGACGCACCGGCTGATATCATCTCATACGGCATGGGAGAGAAAACCATTCTTGAAATTGCCCGTTGCTTAAACGATGGACTGCCCCTCTCTTCACTTCACGAATTGCCCCAGGTCGTCTATCTTGCCCGTCGCAACGAAATTGTCGATGGCATCAGCGATCATGATATCGTGCTCCATAGCCACGAAGACTGTCTTAGAGACAAGCGGAAACAAGCCGAGAATTTCCGGCACATCGAAGAACAGTCGAATATGATGCACGCCCAACGCCTCATTCAAGCCGTCGGCGACAAATATGCTGTTGTCAATCCGCCCTATCCGCCCATGACAACCGAAGAACTGGATGCCTCGTTTGATCTGCCCTACACGCGCCAACCGCATCCGAAATACAAAGACAAGCGGATTCCGGCGTATGAGATGATCAAATACTCCGTCAACATCCATCGAGGATGCTTCGGAGGATGCGCTTTCTGCACCATCTCTGCCCATCAGGGAAAATTCATTGCCTGTCGCTCCAAACAGAGCATCTTGCGCGAGGTTAAACAGGTCATGGGGATGCCTGGCTTCAAGGGTTACATCTCAGACCTTGGCGGACCTTCTGCCAATATGTATGGCATGCGAGGACGCAATCTGAATGCGTGCGAGAAGTGCAAACGACCCAGTTGCATCCACCCGCAGATTTGTCCCAATCTCAATACCGACCATACCGCCCTGCTGGATATCTACCGTAGCGTCGATGCTATTCCCGGCATCAAGAAGAGTTTCATCGGCAGCGGTGTGCGCTACGACCTCATTCTGCATCATAGCAAAGACGAAGAAAGCAACAAGGCTGCCATGGAGTATGCCCGCGAACTCATCACCAAACATGTCAGCGGACGACTGAAGGTAGCTCCAGAACACACCAGCGACAACGTATTGCAGCTGATGCGCAAACCGCCATTCAGACAGTTTGACGATTTCAAGCACATCTTCGACCGCATCAATCGCGAGGCACACCTCAACCAACAGATCATCCCCTATTTCATCTCCAGCCATCCAGGCTGCAGAGAAGAGGACATGGCACAACTGGCTGTGCTCACCAAACGCCTCGATTTCCAGTTGGAGCAAGTGCAAGACTTCACACCCACCCCCATGACCGTTTCTACCGAGACATGGTACACAGGCTACGACCCTTACACCCTCCAGGAGGTGTATAGTGCCCATAGCCCAAAGGAGAAACTTGCCCAACGCCAATATTTCTTCTGGTACAAACCAGAGGAACGCAGATCCATAGAACAGAGTCTGCGACGCATCGGGCGTTCCGATCTGATTAGAGAACTATGCCCAGGATCTGGCGGAAACACATACCGCCAACAGCCGACAGGAATGCCTCACTATAAGAAATACAACAATGAAAATCATCGAACAGAAAATACAGGGAAAGGATCCGGAAAAGAAATGCGAGGACGGAATCGTCGTAACAGATGATTTCATCGCAGTCATTGATGGGTCAACAGCCAAGACCAACTACCGGCACAGCCGGTTTCGTTCCAACGGGCGACAGGCCATGCGGTTGACCGGCAAATACATCAAGAAAATGCCCAAGGGAATTGATTGCCATCAGTTTCTGATAGGGGTGACCAACTATATCCGTAGAGAGTATAAGAAATCGGAAACAGAACACCTCCTCCTGCATCCGGAAGATCGCCTCACCTGTTCTGCCATCATCTATAGCCGCCTTCAACGGCAATTATGGCTGGTGGGCGACTGCCAATGCTTGATAGACGGCGAACTGATAGACAATCCGAAACCCGAAGAGGCTGTTCATGCCGCCAAACGGTCTGAATATGCCAAAAAGCTGTTGAGTCAGGGCACTACCGTAGATCAACTGCTCACCAAGGACACCAGTCGCGAATATATTATGGCTGATATGGTGGAGAGCATGAAACAACAGAACGTCAGTTATGCCGTGATAGACGGTTTTCGCATTGCCGAACAGTTTGTGAAGGTCATCACCCTTGATTTCCAACCTCACCATATCGTCATGGCAAGCGATGGCTACCCCTTCCTGCGTGAGACACTCGATGAGAGCGAACGGCTGCTCCGGCAACAGCAGGAGAACGACCCACTCAATATCGACACGTTCTTAGCCTGCAAGGCATTCCTCAACGGCCAGGATTCATTCGACGACAGGAGTTACATCCGCTTCGAAATCTGATTCCATCGTTCCAGAAACAATGGCAGGCTAATCATCAAAAATCCACGGAGTGTTTAGGTTAGAGGTTAAAGGTTAGAGGTTAGAGGTTAGAGATTCTATTTGAAGATTATTTTTAAGATTTTAGTTAAGATTTCGAGCATCTCCGATGCGATCCATAACAAAACCTTTCCCAAAAGCGAGGTACTCGAGCGCATTTTCAGTCGAGATGTTCGTTAAAGATTTTGTTTGCTGCCTCCCTGAATTACAGATTATTTCTTGCGAAGCAACTTCTTAATCAAGATTTCCCCCAAAGATTTCTTGCCGTAGGCAACTAAAAAAAATCCACGGAACACACGGAGAACACAGAGAAAAATTTTCGTAGGATGATAAAGACCACTCCCTCAGACTTCAGACCTCAGACTTCAGACCTCAGACCTCAGACTTCAGACTTCAGACCTCAGACCTCAGACTTCAGACCTCAGACCTCAGACTTCAGACCTCAGACCTCAGACTTCAGACCTCAGACCTCAGACCTCAGACCTCAGACTTCATCATTCGTTTTTCAGCTTGGGTAGTGATAAATGATACTTCACCGCCATGAAACGTATCAGACAGGTTGTAGTAAACGAGACGATGACAGTCACCTCAATAGGAACATTCAAGACCACCAGTCCCCAATACGCAAGACCGCCGGCAACGGCAGCAATGGCATAGATCTCCTTGCGGAAAATCACAGGTTCGTTGTTGAGAAGCACATCACGGATCACTCCTCCAGCCGCCCCTGTAATACATCCCATGATGATGGCGACCCAAAACGGCTGTCCAAAGACGATAGACTTCTGAATACCGGCAATATTAAAGAGAGCCAGACCCAGTGTGTCAAAAGCAAACCATGCGTTGCTCAACCTTTTAAGGTGTCGGGCAAAGACAATCACAAACAATAACGCCATTGCCGTACATTCTATATAAATAGGATTGGTCATCCAGAAAGGAGTAGTTCCCAGCATCACGTCACGTATCGTACCGCCGCCGATAGCCACCGCAATTCCGCAAACATAGCCGCCAAACCAGTCAAATCTTTTGGATGCAGCATGCCGAATACCGGATATCGCAAAGGCAAATGTTCCGAGAAACTCAATAATCTGCTGCACCAGGATATCATATTCCATATTCATTGTTTATACCTTTCCCCCCAATAGTTAACCATTCTTTCATAGAGTTTTTCTTCTGCCGGCGAGTGTTGCCCATGCCATATCCGTTCGTCAACAAGAGCATCAGGCATATATTGCTGTGGTGTGAAATGACCGGGATAGTCATGCGGGTAGAGATAACCGTCATGATAGCCCAACTGCTTCATGAGTTGCGTAGGCGCATTGCGAATAGGAAGCGGAACAGGCTGGTTGCCAGTCCGTCTGACAAGTTCCAAGGCAGCATCAATACCTAAATAGGCAGAGTTGCTTTTCGGACTCGTTGCCAGATACACAGTAGCTTCTGCAAGCGGAATGCGCCCTTCAGGCCATCCGATCTTCTGCACCGCATCAAAGGCTGCATTAGCCAGCAATAACGCATTAGGATTGGCCAATCCGATATCTTCTGAAGCAGAAATCACCAAACGGCGTGCTATGAATTTAGGATCTTCCCCACCCTCTATCATCCTCGCCAACCAATAGAGTGCCGCATCGGGATCAGACCCACGGATACTCTTGATGAAAGCAGAGATAATATCGTAGTGCATCTCACCATCCTTGTCGTAAGCCAGCGGATTCTGTTGCAAGCGCTCAGCCACCATTTTGTCGTCAATAACAATAGGCTTACTCTTGTCCGATGCTTCTATCACCAGTTCCAAGATATTGAGAAGCTTACGCGCATCGCCACCGCTGAACCGCAACAAGGCATCCGTCTCTTGCAGCGTAATATCCAACTCTTTCAGATAGACATCCTTCGTGATAGCCCTGTCGAGCAACTGCAACAAATCATCTTTTTCCAATGATTTCAGCACATAGAGTTGACAGCGGGAAAGTAGAGGTCGTATCACTTCAAACGAAGGATTTTCGGTAGTAGCGCCAATAAGCGTCACCACACCTTTCTCAACAGCCCCCAACAGAGAATCCTGTTGCGACTTAGAGAAGCGATGAATCTCGTCGATAAACAATATCGGTGATGCCTCGTTGAAGAAGCGCCCTTTCTGTGCACGTTCTATCACATCCCTTACATCCTTTACCCCACTCGTCACGGCAGAGAGCGTATAGAATGGAGTTTCAAGCCGATGTGCTATGATCTGCGCCAAGGTAGTCTTGCCGACTCCCGGTGGTCCCCACAATATAAACGAGGAAATCCGCCCAGCGTCTATCATCTTGCGCAAGACAGCCCCTTGTCCAACAAGGTGCTGCTGTCCTATATAGTCATCGAGCGTCCTTGGACGCAAGCGTTCTGCCAATGGTTCTGCCATAGATTCTTATCAATTTTGATACAAAGGTACTCTTTTTTTTTATAATACCATCGTTTTCTGTAAGTCAAATGAGCACAACCGAATTTTATTCGGATTTTGCCATGACGAGAAAACGAAGAACGAAGTTCATGGTTTTCGTTAAGTCAAATGAGCACAACCGAATTTTATTCGGATTTTGCCATGACGAGAAAACGAAGAACGAAGTTCATCGTTTTCCAAAAGTTTTTTTCAAGACTCTTTATCATCATCGGATCTTAACGGAACTTAAACAGATTTCTTGCGAAGCAACCCCCATAAGAATCCACGGAACACACGGAGAACACGGAAAGATTACAGTTAAATTCTTGTAAAGATTATAGTTAAGATGTCGAGCCGTAGGCGATCCATAATAAAATTCCTCCCAGAAGCGAGGAACTCGAGCGCATTTTCAGTTGAGATTTATATTAAAGATTTTACAAGGGAGATAATCTGCGAATCCCTAAAATATTTCTTGCGAAGCAACATCTTAAAAAAGATTTCCTCCAAAGATTTCTTGCGAAGCAACTAAAAAACATTCCGTATAAATTCCGTATAAATTCCGATGATCCGATGATTGATTTCTGGCCAAAGGCCATATTTTCTCAAAGATTTCCTCCAAAGATTTCTAGCCTTCAGGCTACTAAAAAAATTCATTTCCCAAAACTGTTATCTGTTATCTGTTATTTGTAACGCAAAAAATTCATTTTTGGAAACTGTCAACTGTCAAACTGTAACGTCTGGTGTGAATTGGCATTGTCCAAGAAACAGAAACCTGTCCTCGTGTTTTAAGAATTCGAAACCTATTTTTCCTTTCCAAAAACTGTAATACTGTAAGCTGTAAGAATTGAAAGTCATGATGTCAATGACCTGTCCCTGTGACATCTCTGTCACTGTGACATCTAGAAAAAAATGCGAGACTTTGCAACCAAACATGATTTCATCGCGTCAAATAAGCGAATATAAAATTTATCAATCATGAAAAGAGCAACATCAACTATCATTATCTTATTGGCAACAATATGCCAACTGAGTGCACAGAATCTTATTGGAAGAGTAACAGACGAGAATGGACAACCAATGGAGTTTGCCACAGTTTCACTCCGTTCCCTTCCCGACTCTTCCATCGTGGCAGGATGCATAACTGACGCGAAGGGACAGTTCTGCATCGAAAGAAAGAATGCGGGCGACTTCATACAGATTTACTCCATAGGATATGGAACGAAGAACCTACCAGTTTCTGCATTCACTACAACACAGACAATCAAGATGCAGATTGAAGCTAATTTGCTGAATGAAATCGTCGTCAGCAAGACTCGTCCGAAGACAAAGCTCCTTGGCGATGCTGTGGTAACTACCATCGAGGGGTCGATACTTGAACATGCGGGCAATTCGCTTGAGGTGCTTGCCAAAGTGCCTGGAATGATTACCAAGAATGGAAATCTGGAAGTGATTGGACGTGGAACACCTACTTATTATATAAATGGAAGAAAGGTGAGCGACGACTCTGAGCTCCGCAACCTTATGTCGGAAGACATCAAGTCGATAGACGTCGTAAGCAATCCCGGAGCCGAATATGGTGGCGAGGTGAGATGTGTAGTGCGCATCCGCACCGTAAAGCGACAGGGTGACGGCTTTAGCTATGCGCTTACGAGTCAGGCTCAGCAACACATATACGACAATCATGATTTCGACCCGTCATGGTCGGTTCTCGACCTCAACTATCGCACAGGCGGTTGGGATATCATTGGAAAACTTGTCTATTACAATCAGCACAGCTATCAGATAAGTGACCAAATGAGTGGTAACACATTCGTCAAGATGCCAGATGGAAGCGTAAAGCATAACCTGATGGAAGGTCCTTTCGCTTTCATTGGTCACAATAGCGGAATAAGCGGCGATCTCGGATTGAACTGGCAGATTAATGAGAACCATTCTCTTGGAATGAAGATGAACTATGGCGGAATGCTGTTTGGTAATCAAGATAACGTATTTGAGGACAAAGTATATGCAAATGACGAGCTGATTGACATTGTACATTCTGCATCCCATACCACCACACCTTCTTCTCACACCTTTACGGGCAATATCTACTATGACGGTAATATCAACAAGCTGCATGTGAACTTCAACGCCGATTTCAGCGACTCAGGCTACAAAAAGGAAACAAACGTGAACGAAAGCAGTCAGAACGACCCTGCCTTCGTAGAAAACTTATCAGACGGTTATGCACGAATGGGCGCAGGTAAACTTGTACTCTCCTACCCCATCTGGAAAGGTCTGTTTAAGATCGGAACAGAGGAGACATACGTAAGCGCAAAGCAGGAATACAACTCGACCAAAATGGAGATTCCTTCGTCGAAAGCGAAGATTGCCGAGAACAACATCTCTGGCTTTGCTGAATATGCCATACCTTTCAAACATGTTCAGTTGGTGGCTGGCTTAAGATTCGAGCATGTTGATTTCGAATACACCAACGAATGTAGCCCGAAGGATAATATCAGCAGGACACATAACAACTGGTTTCCTTCATTCAACGCATCAACCAAGATTGGTCCTGTAGGTATAAATCTTGGATATACCACAAAAATCAAGCGACCACGATATGACCAGCTAAGTACAGAGCTTCAGTACAACAACCGGTTCATGTATCAGACGGGCGACCCTACGCTCCTGAACGAGATACAGAACACACTCTCGCTTAATGCCAACTGGCGATGGCTCACTCTTACCGGAGCATACGAAGTGGTTGACAATGCCATCTACCAGCTCGGCTATCCATACGACGATGACTGCACAGCAATGGTCAAGTATTCCAACGCGAAGGAGACTGTCCGCAAACTCAACATCTATCTCAATGCATCACCAACCTTTGGCATATGGAATCCACGCTACACCGCAGGTATGGAGAAACAGTACTTCAATACAACCGTTATCGACCCGCGTGAATCAACAGGTACGCGTGTAGTCAAGCGTAACGACCCGATGTTCTTTGTTCAGGCAAACAACTCATTCAAGTTGAAGCAGGGATGGCTGATTGATCTTGACTATCAATACACATCGCCCTTTGACTACGTGATGTACAAGTTTACCAAACCGAAACATAGTCTTAATCTTGCAGTCAGCAAGTCGTTTCTCAAGCACGATGCACTCAACGTCCGTCTTGCATGGAATGACATCCTAAACAAGACAAAGGAACACGTATGCACCGACTATGGCAACTTCATCCACAGCCAGAACAATGATTACAATTCTCCATGCGTCCAGCTTCGCCTCTCTTATCGTTTCAATACGGCAAACAGCAAGTATAAGGGAACTGGTGCTGGAGCAGATGCAAAGAGCAGGTTATAGAAAACTGCCAAACTGTAACGTCTGGTGTGAATTGGCATGGTCTAAGAAACAGAAACCTGTCCTCGTGTTTTAAGAATCCGAAACCTATTTTTCCTTTTCAAAAACTGTAATACTGTAAGCTGTAAGAATTATAAGTCATGATGTCAATGACCTGTCACTGTGACATCTACCAGTGTATTATTCTTGATGTCGTTGACCTGTCCCTGTGACATTTCATTTTAATAACATTGTTTTTTACTTTTATGTGATTTTACATTTACGTCTATGTTGCATATTCAAAATTATAAATAAACATTGAGCCTTGCAAGCCTACCGCATAGTTAAGCGTTTTACCTCCTGATTTCCATATATGTTAACCTTGATGACATTCGTCATCGAGCCTATCCTTGGTATCGTCTTGATGACATTCGTCATCGAGCCTATAGACATAGCAAAGCCTTCCAAAGATGCCCGAAAGCACCTCTGGAAGGCTTTGTATCTATCTATAATTATGCGAGTTACGCTGCGCGCAATACACCCCCTAAAACGGTGGGTATCAGCACGTTAGAACTCTTTTTAAGACTAAGAGATATGTTATATGAATGGCTGAGTGTCATTTTACGCTTATTTGTTCTCTATTTGATGTTCGCGTGCAATGGCGATGGCTCGTTGTAGGCGGTCAGCAAGTAACTCCTTCGATGGGAGCTCGGTGTAGTACTGCGCAACGCGAATGTCGCTATCATCGTCAAGCATGAAATACTGAATGTGTTCCGTGTTGCCTTCGCTGCAGAGGATAAGACCGATTGGTTCTTCCTCCCAGGGTTTTCGGTCGTTCTTGTTCAAGTATCGCAGATACAGTCGCATCTGTCCTTCGTATGCTGGCTTGAACTTGCCAAGCTTGAGATCGATCGCCACAAGACGACGCAAACCGCGATGGAAGAAGAGGAGGTCGATGAAGTAGTCCTCGGAATCTACGGTGATGCGCTTCTGGCGATCCACGAAGGTAAAGTCACTGCCCAGTTCCTTGATAAACTCAAGCAACTGGTTGAGGATGCTGTTCTCAAGGTCTTTCTCTGAGAAAACATCGGGCAACCCCAGCATATCCAGGAAGTACGTGCTGCGGAAGACTATATCTGGGTTCAGTGTGTCCTCTTCCCTCAGTTCCTTGAGCTCACGCCTTATCACTTCCTCTGGACGCTGGCTGATGGCTGTTCGCTGATATAGCTGACTGTCTATTTTCTCGTCGAGCGTACGGGTGTCCCAATGCTCTATACGACACATCTCCATGTAGAATTGACGTTCGAGAGAATCTTTGAGTGACATTAGAGAGCGTAGATGCGTCCAAGTCAATTGGGTACGCGCTGCGTACATAATGTCATCCTCCGAAAAAAGGTACGCACTGCGTACACAATGTTTCAGTTTCTCAGTTCCCCATCCTGTGCCATACCTTTCAGTCAGTTTTACTGACAGGTTCTTGAGTATCTGCTTGCCATATTCTGCACGCTGATTGTAAAGTACATCTTCCTTGATGCGCTTACCAACATGCCAGTTCATCAAGCACGCTTCTACATTGACGTAAGTTGCCACATGCCGCCTTGCCTGATCTATTATAAGGCATACGTCATTGAAGAGAACTGCACTTTCTGGCTGTTGCAGTATTTGGAGGTTATTGTCTGTGCCCATTGAATTTCTTCATGATTTTCATCAAACTTTTAAAGTGCAAAATTATAAAATAATTTCGACATAGCCATCCTTTAGCCACCAGAAAATATGATTTTTTATATAAGTTTAATACGTTAAATATTCACCTTTTCGTATCTAATCAGAATCCATACGGTCACTTTTCTACCGTTTAGAGCGTATAACACTGATAATCAACTAATAATAGATACTTCTTCTGTAATACTATAAGCTGTAAGGATTGTAACGCAAAAAATTCGTTTTCAGAAACTGTCAACTGTCAAACTGTAACGCCTGGTGTGAATTAGCGTTGTCCAAGAAACAGTCCCTGTCCTCGCGAAACCTATTTTTCCTTTCCGAAAACTGTAATACTGTAAGCTGTAAGAATTGTAAGTCATGATGTCAATGACCTGTCCCTGTGACATCGTTTCTTTTTATTTACTTCAACTCAAAGGTTGCCATGAAAGGCACCTTCTCACCATCTATGCTATCCTCATAAAAAAAGCGGTAAACGCCTGGTTTGTTGGGAAGAATATCGGGAAAAAGATGGGCAGTAATGGTGCCGCTTTGACCATCGTTTAAAACATGACCGATGGCCGTGAACGAGCAATCGGTGGGCACAACAAACCAATTGCCATCCGCTCCTTGGGCTGTGATGCTATAGGCATCGCCATACACAAATTCCTCGCCACTATGGTTGGTAATCGTGAATCTGATTTCCGTGGTGCCCAATGGATAGGAAGGCTTCTCCGCCTTGAGGGAGATGCCTTGGTAGGTGCTCACGCCTTCCCTGTTGTCGATGATAGGGTCCAACTTGCCCTCAAACCTGATGGCGGGCGAGTTGTAAATCTGCCTACGAAACTCCAGCTGCTTCTCCTTCGTGTTCCAACGGAGCGCAACATCAATGGAGTTGGATCCCATTCCAAATCCAACAACATTTCGCAAGGCCGGGGTCTTGTCTTCCGACAGGAACTTCCGCTCAAGTATCCGCATAATGGCGTTCAGTTCCCTATGCGAATATTTACGCGCCGAAGCCTTGCGATAGGTTCTCTTCTTGCTCTTGACAACTCTCTTTTTGCTAATGGCAACCCTCTTTTTGCCAACAGTTGCCACTTTCTTTTGCTGAATGGCCATTGATGGGTTGCAAGCAGCACAAGTGGTTTGCATTGAAAGGAACATTGTCAATCCTAATATTATTGCATTGAGGAGTTTTGGCTTCAGTCTCATAGTTATCAGCAATTAATAATTTAACATGTAGAGAGATATGAACTCTTATAGTATATTTCTTTTCTTATGAGAAAAGTTCAATTTATTTTGCAAATACTATATTTTAGTTTATCCACAAAATGATGCTATGATATTATTTTGTCTCTCATAATCTCTTCAATCATTGCGTTCCTTTTTGTCCGTGATAAGTTCTTTCATATCCACAGACAAGAACTGTGCAATTTCAAGAACGTTGTAAGGTTGGGTTGAGAACGGTTACATACGTAAGCATTGACCGTACTGAAACTCCTTCCTAACTTCTTTGCAAGCCATGTTTGGCTTATCCCTTTGTCCTCTAAGACTGCTCTTATGCGATTTAACTTCATGTTTTTATCGTTTTTACGCTACAAAAATAATATTTTATCGTGATAATCCATCCAAATCCCTTGAATATCTGCTGTATTCCGTCGTAATTTAGACAAAATAGAAATATAATCTGCAAAAATGGGACTAAGCAATTGATTTCCCAACATGGCAAGATACATATATGCGTTCATAAATATTTGTTCTATTTGCCATGTTCTTAAAATGTCAAAATCGGAAATTTATCATTGTTTTCAGTGTTAATTTATGTTTTCTCATGCTTTCATTTTGGGGTTTCTTGATTTTGTTGTTCCTAATTTGTTTCTTTCGTCATTTTACCATTCCAATTAGTATTGATTATCAGTACATTACGAGCAATCAGTAAGATTTCAAGAAGAAGATAATGAGTAGGTACAATCACAGAATCTTCCCTGTTTTTTTCTTTTCCAAAACTGTTATCTGTTATTTGTAACGCAAAAAATTCATTTATGGAAACTGTCAACTGTCAACTGTAACGCTTGCGATTGACATTGGTTTTGCTCTTATAATGTCTAAAATGTACGTTTTTTTGTCTGAAC
>NZ_NPJA01000020.1 GCF_002251295.1 Prevotella sp. P5-50 | reverse complement strand
CACTAGTGTCCACTAAAAACGATTAACAATCGTTGTAAGTGGTTGATATGCGACAAAATACGAGCAAAAAATGACTCTATGGGTTAGAAATGACTATCTTTGCAGAAAATTACAATCTGTAAGTTAGTTTAGACTCATGAATCAAGGTAAGTATATATTCAGTCAAATATGTGATTTCCTTCCCAAAAACCAGTTCGATTGGTTCGTAAAAAAATATCAAGGAAACAAATATGTTAAGAAGTTCACTTGTTGGAATCATTTGCTAGTGATGATATTCGCTCAGTTGACCCATCGAGAGAGTCTTCGAGACTTGATAGCTACGCTCAATGCGCATAAGACTAAGTTCAACAGGCTTGGATTTGGCACATCTGTTACCAGAAGTAATCTTTCCAAAGCTAATGAGCAAAGAGAGGCTAAAATATTTGAAGACATGGCGTATCATATGGTCAAGACCGCAAGAGACTTACGCATAGGATTAGTTGACAAAGACTTCTTCTATGAAGGTAATGTCTATGCTTTTGACTCAACAACCATCTCACTTTGCCTAAATGTGTTTTGGTGGAGTAAACTTCATCATGACAAAGGTGGTGTAAAGATGCATACCTTATATGATGTAAAGACAGACATACCATCATTCTTTCTTATAACCAATGCGGATTTACATGATTCCAAGGTAATGAACGAGATACCTTATGAGCCTGATGCTTTATACATATTTGATAGAGCATATATGGACACGGAGCAACTCACCATCATCAATACGATAAAGGCGTTCTTTGTTGTTCGTGAGAAACGTCGTATGTCATATACAGTGATTGAAGACAAACAATATAACAACCCTATAACGGGAGTGATGGCTGATCAAACGATACAGTTTAGTGGATATAAAACACGAAAGCAATACTCTTCCCCAATGAGAAGAATCACCTTTTATGATAAGGAGGGAAACAGAACCTTTGTGTTTTATACCAATAACTCCATCCTCTCTGCAGAGGATATTGCATTGGCTTACAAATATCGTTGGAGGGTAGAGTTGTTCTTCAAATGGATGAAGCAACATCTTCATGTCAAGGAATTCTATGGCACAACCGAAAATGCTGTAAAGATACAATTGTATAGTGCAATCATTGCATATTGCTTGGTTGCGATTGTTGAACGAAAAATGAAATTGAATATGGAAATGTATGATTTGTTAAGAATTTTA
>NZ_NPJA01000002.1 GCF_002251295.1 Prevotella sp. P5-50 | reverse complement strand
TTTCCTGTGTCAGTTCCTTGATGGCTCTGAGGATGGTATCAGAGCTGCATGTACGAAGGGTAGGATGATACGAGAGATGGCGCATCAGTTGTGACGTTACATCTTCCACGCATGAGCCGCCACAGAAATAAACGCTCATCAGCGAACGGACTATCTCGCTGAACTGATATCCGAAGATACTGCTGCATCTCTGACCCAGTGTTGAGTCGATAACGGGTGAAAGCATGGAGTCAAATTTCTCCATGATTGAAAAAATTCCTCCAAAAGGTGTGAGTTTCTCAGATTTAATTTGTATTTTTGCCATGTCATATTAGAGTTTTGCTTGTTTTCTTTTTGCAACACTAAGATAAGTGAAAATTCTGACATGGCAAAATCCTGGGCAACTTTTTGTTGCTCAGGAACTTATAAATAAAGTTAAATTATAGTGTTGCGGAATTAAGGATATAAAATTATACAAAGTCTGATTGCCGTGGCTTTTGTTTGGATTTTTATCTGTTTCTTTGCACTCAAATTTTACAAATGGCTTGATTCGCCGTGAGAATGCCTGAGTGGGTCTGAAAGTACTGCTGTCTGCCTCGGCAGAAGCAGGGTGAGGGGCTGTATGCTGGTTTGTGGTTGCAAAAGGGTATTCTGCAAGCCATGACGGGGGCTTCTCGTTGGGTTTTCGATAGCTTCTCGTCGGCATCTCGATCGATATTCGTTGCTCTTTCGTTCGTTTTTTGCTTGTTCCTCGTTCGGTCCTCGATCGGTCTTCGATAGACTAACGAATAACCAACGAGAGACGAACGAGAGACGAACGAGGACCTAACGAGAAGTTAACGGGAACCGAACGAGAAGCGATCGGGAAACCGTTGTGTCTCTGTCGGGACCGGATGGTGTGTTGAATTACTTGTTTTGTAAACATAAGTGGTTTTTTAGTTGTAAATTATTTGTTTGACTTTTGGTTTGAAGGTTTCTTTCTTGTTTAGGAAATCATCCTCGTCTTGAAATACAAATATACAACATGAAACCCCCAGAATGCAAGAGATTTGGCACTTTTTATATCGCCTATTAATTATATTTAACTAAAACCAGTATTGATTTAACTTAAATTATAATACTTTATGCTGATTTAGCTGGATGAGTTTGGGTTGCTTCGCAAGAAATCTTTGGAGGAAATCTTTGATAAAATATGGCCTATGGCCAGAAATATTACGGATTTACAGAACCACGGAACTACGGATCTATAACACCGGAGCACCAAGGCAAAAAATCCGTGTCATTCGATTTCCGACATTAAAAGGGACCGCACACGGAGGTTCTGATAAAATAAAAGCGGCACTTTCTTGATGATGGAAAAGTGCCGCGGTGTTTGTTAATATCGCAAAGTCTTATTGATGCTGGCTGCGCAATAAGTCGTTGACGGTCTTTACAGGATTAAAAGTGCCAAGAGGAACTTCCACAAAGATAGTATTCCAATTGCTCATGGCACCATTCCAAAGGCCTGGGAGCTCAAGTGCCTGTAGCGGTTTTCCGTCTTTGGATTTCTGTGAGATGAATCCTGTGGTAGGATCTACAAAGTCGGGCAGATTGAAAGGCTTGTCCTGATAGTCTTTCACGGCGCAGACCAAATCGACTGGATTGAAATGTGTTCCCTTGGTAAACATTTCCATATAAGCGGTATTTGATTTGTCTATCTGTGAACTTTCCAGAATTTGCAGCGATACGGTTCCGTCTTGGTTGTAGGTGAGGAAAGGACCACCTCCCGGTTCGCCTACATTTTTCACGACGCCACACACGCGCATGGGACGGTTGAGCTTCTTTTTGAGGTACATTACCAGTTCTGCATCTTCCAGTTCCTTGATGTTGTTTTTGCGGCAGCAAAGATCTTGTTGGACGAAACGGATGATTTCTTCAATCTGCTGGTGGTTGTAACAACCGGTTTCAAGCAGCTGTAGATAGTCGAAAGCGCGTTTCTGGAGCGTTACCAATACTCCTGCAATGATTTGTTTCCATTCCACTGTTTCGTCTTTCAGTCGGTCTGGAACTACATTATCTATGTTTTTGACGAATATGACATCGGCGCTGATCTCGTTCAGATTCTCGATAAGTGCGCCATGGCCTCCGGGACGGAACAACAGAGATCCGTCTTGGTTGCGGAACGGGGTACCGTCAGGATTGGCAGCAATGGTGTCGGTAGAAGGTTTTTGCTCTGAGAAACTGATGTCATAGCGGATTCCATATTTCTTTGCAAAAGAATCGGCTTTCATGGCTACGCGCTGTTTGAAGTAGTCCATGTGCTCATGGCTCACCGTGAAATGTACGTGAGCCTCGTTGTTAGAGGCAGCGTAGAGGGCACCTTCCACAAGATGCTCTTCCATTGGTGTGCGTGCTCCTTCCGGATAGTTGTGGAACAGCAGCATACCTTTTGGCAGTTGTCCGTAGTTGAGGCCTTCCGGTTTGAGCATATTTTCTACTACAGCTTTGTATTGTCCATCGGCTATGAGTTGGCTGATGCCTTTTCCATTGTTCTTGCGGCAGGCAGCATCAAGTTCGTTGTAGAAGGCGAAGTGGCTGATGTTGTCGAAGAATTTTTTCTCAAAGTCTGTTGTGGGGATATCATAGTCGGCATCGACAAAGGCAAACATGTCTTTGAACATACGGCTTGCGGCTCCAGAGGCAGGTACGAATTTGACTACTCTGTGGCCTGCTTTCTTGTAGCTTTCCCATGCCTCTATATATTTCTTCCGGTCAGCATCGCTGGGTGCCATGATACCATGCTGAATGCTAGCAGCAGCTTCAAGCTTCAGAAAAGGGAACCCTTTTTTGAATAGTTCAAGTTGTTTCTCTACTTGTGCTTCGTTGATTCCTTTTTGGGAAATCTGTTTTAGATCTTCTTGTGAATATTCCATAATATATAGGATTGTTAGTATTGAATTTGTTTTGATGCAAAGATAGGAATTATATTGCACACCACCAAAAAAGAATGATAAAAATATTTGGCTGTTTCAGTAAAATCAACTAATTTCGCATTTCATTTATAAAAACTTAATAGAACGGAAATATGATAGAAACAGGAATGAAACATACCAGTGAGCTGGTTGTTGACGAAAATGTAACAGCGAAGAAGATAGGTTCTGGAGATATGGAGGTATTGGCGACTCCAGCCATGATGGCGCTTATGGAAAATGCCGCCATGCTGGCTGTTGCTGATGTGTTGCCGGAGGGCAGTACTACAGTAGGCGGTCATATTGAATCTTCGCATCTTCGGCCGACAAAAATCGGCGAAACCGTAACGGCTACGGCAGAGGTAACCAAAGTAGATGGTCGGAAAATAGAATATGCTGTGAAAGCATTCTGCGGCGAACAATTGCTTGGTGAGGGCACTCATCTTCGCTTTGTTGTGGACCGGGAGAAATTCCTCTCAAAGCTGTAAGTCCATACGTCAAGAAAAAAAGAGAATCTCTATTCAAATTCAGAGATTCTCTTTTTGTTTATTGCATTATTTACCTAAGTTTACCTTTCTTCAAAATATCAGAAAGGTGGTGATGATAGCCTGATGATGTTATTCTTGCATGAGAAATGATTTGAAATCTACGAAATCTTTCGTCATGGGAATGCTCTTCTTTTCGCCTTTCATAAATGCAGCAAGACGTTCTGGAATGGTGATGTCGGTATGGAGGATGGCATCGACCTTCTCTTTGAACTTAGCAGGATGTGCTGTTTCCAAGAATACGCCAACCTCTCCAGGTTGCAATCCTTCCTTGAGTGCACGGTAACCACAGGCTCCGTGCGGATCCAACGTGTAACCATTATCCCGATAGCATTGTGTCATCGTCTCTTTGATTTGTTCGTCGGAATAGGTGGCACCGCTGATGTCTTGGCAGATATCCTGATGACTTCCCTTATAAAGGTCATAGATGCGTGCGAAGTTTGAGGGATCGCCCACATCCATCGCATTGGCCAAGGTCTGTACGCTGGTTTTTGGTTCGTATTTGCCAGTACAGAGATATTTATAGAAGATATCGTTGGCATTGTTGGCTGCGATAAAACGGCTGATGGGGAGACCCATCTTTTTGCCGAAGAGGGCAGAGCAGATATTGCCGAAGTTGCCACTGGGAACACAAGCCACCAGTTTATCAGCAAGTCCGCGCTCTTTCATGCGTGCATAGGCATTGAAATAGTAGAACGACTGTGGCAGAAAGCGCGCAACATTGATAGAGTTTGCCGATGTGAGGCACATGTGCGCGTTGAGTTCCTGATCCATAAAAGCTGCTTTCACCAATGCCTGACAGTCGTCAAAGACTCCATCAACTTCAATGGCTGTGATGTTCTGTCCCAAGGTCGTAAACTGTGACTCTTGTATTTTGCTGACCTTGCCTTTTGGATAAAGAACATAGACATGAATACCTTCAACATCGAGGAATCCGTTGGCAACGGCACTACCCGTGTCTCCACTGGTTGCCACGAGAACATTCACGCGGCCTTTCTTTTCTTTGCTGATGAAATACTGTAACAGACGAGCCATGAAACGTGCACCTACATCTTTGAATGCAAGAGTGGGACCATGGAAGAGTTCGAGCGAGTAGATGGTCGGTTCAACCTCTACCACAGGACAGTCAAAGGCTAAAGTATCATACACAATCTTCTTCAGCGCATCCGCCTCCACATCCTCACCGAAGAAGGCATCGGCAACTGTATAGGCGATTTCCTGAAATGAAAGTGTCTCGATATGGTCGAAAAACGACTGTGGTAATGCCTTGATCTTTTCAGGCATGTATAGACCTTTATCTTCTGCCAGACCTTTTACTACAGCCTTATGCAAGTCTGCGTTTGGCGCTTTTCCGTTTGTACTGTAATATTTCATTATATTTTCATCAGTTGGTTCATAAATTCATTGAGTTTCAACATCCCATAACTGCCGCTTACGCAACTCACCTCATCATAATGTTCTACTGCGTCAGCCTCGATGCCAGGATGCCAGATCAGGAAGGGGACAGGTTCATCGACATGGATGCGCATTTCCACGGGAGTAGGGTGGTCGGGGAGGATAGCGATGCATACGGGTTCGTTCATTTGACATACGGCTTCATAAACGGGTTTGATAAGCCGTTTGTCAAGATAGTCAATGGCCCGCAGTTTCAGTTCGAGGTCGCCATCATGACCAGCTTCGTCAGTAGCCTCTACATGAACAAATACGAAGTCATCGTGTTGCAAGGCTTCAATAGCAGCCTGTGCCTTACCTTCGTAGTTGGTATTTGCCAAACCAGTAGCACCTTCTACGTTGACGATTTCCAGTCCGGCATAATGTCCTATGCCTCTGATCAGGTCAACGGCAGAAATCACGGTACCGCTCTTAACCTGTGGGTAGAGTTGTGTGAGTGGCTGCATGGAAGGTCGGTATCCACCGCCCCATGGCCAAATACTATTGGCCTGTCGTTCACCTTTTGCCGCCCTGTTGCGATTGAAAGGATGTGCGGACAGAATCTGCTGGGATTCTATGATGAGTCTGTTGATGAGTTCTGCCGTTTCCTCTGCAGTCATTCTTCCTGGTTCAACAGGTGCGTTGTCTTCTGCCTTCACCAATAGTTTCTCCCATGGTTCATTGGGATGGTCGTGTGGGGGAGCACAGACAACATGTTTTGAACCACCACGAATGACGAGCAGGTGACGGTATTGAATGCCAGTGATAAAGCGCACACGGTCATCTCCCAGGTATTTGTTGAGCTCTTGTATCAACACATCTGCATCAGCCGTTTCAAGGTTTCCGCCATTGTGTGTGATGATATTCCCATCCGCCAGCGAGATGATGTTGCACCGTAGCGCCAAGTCATCGGGATGCAGTTCATATCCGATAGAAGCAGCCTCAAGCGGGCCACGTCCTTCATATACCTTGTTGAGGTCGTATCCGAGAATGGACGTATTAGCTACTTCGCTACCCGGAGCAAATCCACTTGGGATGGTTTGCAGTCTTCCTGTCCGTCCCATTTTAGCCAAGCGGTTCATGTATTCAGGGCGTGCATATTCCAAGAGTGTTTTTCCACCAAGTCTTTCAACGGGGTGGTCAGCCATTCCGTCGCCCAATATGATGATATGTTTCAATGTGATTATATATTAGCAATTGACATGATGTTAGCAAACACACCTGCTGCAGTTACACCTGCACCAGCTCCATAGCCCTGTATGAGCATGGGGTATTCTTTGTATCGTTCTGTCGTCAGCAGGACGATGTTGTTTGATCCTTCAAGACCATAGAAAGGATGATGTTCGCTGACGGCCTCCAACGACACTTTTGTCTTGCCCATCTCCATGCTCGCCACAAAGCGCCAGCGTTTCTTCTCTTTCTCCAATATTTCACGGCGGCGCTCAAAGTCAGCATCAAGTGACGGTAGGCGCTTCCAGAAATCCTCCAGACTACCCTCGAAGAAATCATCTGGCATGAACAACTGTTTCACGACGTCGCTTTGTTCTACTCTATATCCTGCTTCGCGAGTAAGGATGACCAACTTACGGATAACATCCTTACCGCACAGGTCGATACGTGGGTCCGGTTCTGAATAGCCTTCCTCTTTGGCAAGTCTGACTGTTTCAGAGAAAGGTACGTCGGCTGCTATTGTATTGAAGATATAGTTAAGCGTACCAGATAATACCGCTTCGATTTTAAGGATCTTGTCGCCTGAATTTCTCAAGTCGTTGATGGTGCCAATGATAGGCAGTCCTGCGCCCACATTGGTTTCGAAGAGAAATTTCACGCCACGGCGCAGCGCAGTTTCTTTGAGTTTCGCATATTTTTCATACTCCGCAGAGGCAGCAATTTTGTTGGCTGTTACGACTGAAATATTGTGCTCCAGAAACGTCTGGTACAGTTCTGCCACTTCGCTGCTGGCTGTGCAGTCAACGAATACGGAATTGAAGATATTCATGCCCACCACTTCCTTGCACATTTTTGAAATGTTGCTGGGCTCCGACGCTTTCAGCTGCTCTTTGTAGTTGTTCAGGTCAAGGCCTTCTCGGTTGAAGATGGCATTGTGTGAACTGGCGATACCCACTACGTTAAGTTTCAGTTGGCGTGTATCGGCGAGTTCCTGATATTGTGATGCAATCTGTTGCAGGAGGTTACCTCCGACGGTTCCCACACCACACACAAACAAGTTGAGTACTTTGTATTCCGACAAGAAGAACGAGTCGTGCAGTACGTTGAGGGATTTACGCAGATATTTTGAGTGGACAACAAACGAGATGTTTGTTTCGGATGCACCCTGTGCACAGGCGATGACGGATATTCCGCTTCGTCCCAATGTACCGAAGAGTTTACCGGCAATACCAGGTGTATGTTTCATGTTTTCGCCCACGATAGCGATTGTAGCCAATCCGCTTTCAGCGTGCATGGGGAACATAGCTCCTGTTTTGATTTCTTTTGCAAATTCCTCGTTGAGTGTTTCAACGGCTTTGTCAGCATCCTCATCGCGCACACCTATTGACGTAGAGTTCTCAGACGATGCCTGCGACACCATGAATACCGAGATACCATTGTTTGCCAATGCTGTGAAGATGCGTCTGTTGACACCAATCACACCGACCATTGACAGGCCGGTAACGGTGATGAGTGTTGTTCCTTTGATGCTTGAAATACCCTTGATGGGTTTGCGGTCGTTTTCAATCTTGTCTTTGATGATCGTTCCGGGATCAGAGGGGTTGAATGTGTTTTTGACCTTGATAGGAATGTTTTTGACGCAAACCGGATATATGGTAGGAGGATATACGACTTTAGCTCCGAAGTTGCACAATTCCATCGCCTCGATGTAGGACAATTCGTTGATGGTATAAGCCGACTTGATGACGCGTGGGTCGGCTGTCATGAATCCGTTGACGTCAGTCCATATTTCCAACACGTCAGCATCGAGTGCTGCTGCGATAATAGAAGCGGTATAGTCGCTTCCGCCTCGTCCCAGATTGGTTGTCTCGTTGGTGTCTCTGTCTCTGCTGATGAAACCGGGCACCACAGGAACTGTCGTATTGAAGTCGATAGTAGCGAAAGTATCTTTCACCAGTTGGTTGGTGAGTTTGGTGTCGAGTGTATGTTTACCCTGTTTGTTGATGGTCTTGATGAAGTCGCGTGAATTCATTCGCTTACCGTTTTTGATAAGCGTCCCTACGATATGCGAGCTCAGGCGTTCTCCATAACTGACTATTGTGGCCTGCGTTTTTGCGCTGAGGTCATGTATGAGGAATACGCCATAGTAGATGGATCGCAACTGATCGAAGAGGTCGTTGAGTGTGCCGAGCAGCGCTTTTTTCGCCGTTTCGTCTTTGATGATGTTTTCCACCATGTGATGATGGCGTTTGACGATGTTTTCAAACTCCTCTTTATATTGTTCGTCACCGGTTAGTGCCTGTTGTGAAATGGCAATCAGTTTGTCTGTGATGCCTCCTAAAGCGCTGACCACGACAATGACGGGTTGGGTCTCTGACTCAACGATACTTTTCAAACTGAGAATACTCTCTATAGAACCGACGGAAGTGCCGCCAAACTTTAATACTTTCATACAATATGCAAAAGTACGAAAAATCTCACAAATGCAAGCAAAAAAAAAGGAAAATCGTGAGATTTATTACCGATAGTGCAATAATTTGAGCCATTTTGTCGTTTAATAGGGTAGTATGAAGATTACCAGAAGAAACAGTGGCGTTTCGCCATTCCGTCATATTTTAATGGTCACCGGCCTTTTTGGTGGCGTTCAGGCGGTTAATGTTGTCGCTTCACTTATCCGCAATAAGTGTGCGGCCTTGTTTCTTGGCCCTGACGGTGTAGGTGCTCTTTCGTTGCTCAATACGTTGGTCAATATGTTGGTCCAGCTTTGTGGCATGGGTGTGTCGTTGAGTGGCGTCCGTCGTTTGTCGTTGGCTTTTGACGAAGGGGATGTGCAACGCATTCGGAGCGTATGGTCTGTACGGTTGTTGACAATATCCGGCGGATCGTTAGGGTTGGTTGTCTGCGGTCTGATGGGGCATTGGCTGTTGTCGCCAGCAGTCTTGTTGATGATCGTCTGTTCAGGTGAGTTGGCAATCCTTAAAGCCGCCCGTCGCCTTCGTTGGTTGGCCTTGTCGCAGATCGTCTCCGTATTGTCGAGTCTCTTGCTGACCGTACCTCTATATATATATTATGGAGCGTCATCCATCGTAGCGGTAGTGGTTTTAACAGCATTAGCAGCCCTGTTGCCCGTACTTTTTTGTTCGTTGCGCGTATGTCCGTTGCAGTTTCCAAAAGCCAATACCCTGTTTCCATTGTCAGAAATGCGCTCCATGTTTCGTTTAGGAATGGCCTTTACCTTGGCAGCTGTAATAGGTGCAGCATCAGAATATGGTATTCGTGTGTGGCTTCAAGGCGAAGCATCTTCGCAGGTGGTAGGATGGTTTAGTTCAGCCCAATTGCTTACAGCAGGTTATATGGCCATTTTGTTTTCCGCTTTAGAACAGGATTACATGCCTCGTCTGTCAGCAACCTCTGACCATCGTGCGGCTTCAGGAATAGTGCGCCGTCAGTTGTTGGTGTTGACCGGTTTGACTATTCCGTTAGTCTTGATCGTTATGGTGTTGTTGCCGTGGTTAGTACCATTGTTGCTTTCTTCATCGTTTCTGCCTATTGTTCCTCTTGCCCGTTGGTGGGCAGGCGCGATGATACTTAAGTCGGCAACACTTCCTGTTGCTTATCTCACCTTAGCGCGAGGCCGTTCGCTTGACTATCTTCTTTTGGAGGCAGTCTATTATGTGTTTTTTGTGATTTCAGTTATTGTCGGATGGCATTATTCCGGTCTTTCGGGTGTGGGCGTCGGAATCTTTATAGCCCATGTTTTCGACTTATTGCTCATCCATATTTATGCCAGATATCAGTTTGACTTCCGGCTTTAGAAGCGGAAGTCAAGCTGAAGATCTACAAAGTTGTAGTTGTGTTTGTCAGGATTGGCAATCGTTCTGTCGTTGACGCGGGCATATTCCATGTTGACCTGCAGGTTTTTGCAGAAAACATAGTTGATACCCATTTCGTACATGGTTTTTGACGAACTCCATGATTTATCCTGTCGGTACATATTGTATCGTGCTTTGGCATAGAGTTTCTTGGGAATGACAGGTGCAATACCGAATGCGTAGAGTCCGTCGGCTTTATCGCCAAGGTTTTTGCCAGGAGCCGCTGCACCCTGACTGTGGATGTATTCTGACCGGAAAGTCCAGTCGTTCTTGCTGTATTCAGCCGATAGCGCATAACGGTTTTTTGTGCCTACGCCCGCTCTGCTTCCAGTCCATCCGAAAGCACCTATGCGAAGCCCTTCAACCGGCATCAGCCAAAGTCCTCCGATAATATCTTTTCTGTTGTCAGCATCTTTTGTGTTGATACCTTCGCCATTATATACTCCCACCTGATAGTGTAACAGATAGCGTCCGGCTTTGTTTTTTAGCAAATCACCCTGCAGTTGGACGCCGATGTCACGTCCTCCTGCCGATTTCTCTCCCGTCCGGTCTCCGTAGCCCACGAGGTTGTTGATGACGAGTGCATAGGAGTAGAAACCTTGGTCGATGGGGTTTGTAGGACTTTCAAAGGTGAAAGCACGTTTGAATTGTCCTGCTTTGACTCGTATTTCTCTGTATTTCTGCCATTCCGCATAGAGGTCAACAAGAAAGGCAGACGATCCGCTTCCTTGGAATTGTGCACGCCATGCCACGTCGCCGATTTTTCCATCGAGCATGAGTCTTAGCAGTCTGATGTTGAAGGTGTTTGAAGCATTATTTTCTGTGATGATGTTTCCCTCTTCATCTGTTGTTGTGCGGTAGGGGTCTTGAGCCTGATACTGCAACATTCCATATCCGCTGAGTTTGATGTCTTTGACCCATTGTGGAAGTTCTACGGAAACGGTTTTCTTTTCCTGTTTGTTTTCCTGTGCTTTGATGCCGAGTACGAACAACGAGGCTGTGAGAAGCAAAACGATTTTTCTCATATTCTTAATTATGATCTTCTGGTTAGTAATACAACATTTTCTACGTGAGGAGTGTGTGGAAACATATCTACGGGTTGCACCTCGTTGACCGTATAGGCCACGTCGAGCAATTGTAGGTCGCGTGCTTGAGTGGCAGGATTGCAACTCACATATACGATACGTTGTGGCGCAGCATTCAGAATGGTGTTTACAACATCAGGGTGCATTCCTGCTCTTGGTGGGTCTGTCACGATAACATCGGGTCTGCCGTGTTGTTGGATAAACTCATCGGTCAGAATATCTTTCATGTCCCCTGCATAGAACAGGGTATTGCCAATGCCGTTGATGCTGGAATTGACCTTGGCGTCTTCAATGGCTTCTGGCACATATTCGATACCGATGACTTTGCTGGCTTTGGCAGCAACAAAGTTGGCAATGGTTCCCGTACCGGTGTAAAGGTCGTAGATCAGAGGCGCTTCGTTGGGCGTCTGTCCGTTAACAGGCATGAAAGCGAACTCTCTGACAACGGAGTAAAGGTGGTAGGCCTGTTCGGTATTGGTTTGGTAGAACGATTTCGGTCCCACCTTAAACCGCAGGTCTTCCATGGTTTCGAAGATGTGGTCGTTGCCTTTGAACACGATAACATCCTGATCACCTATGGTGTCATTACATTTCTGGTTGTTGACATAGAGTAATGCTGTGATTTGCGGGAATTTATCTGCCACGTGTTGCAGAAGTTCTGCAGCCCGTTGTTCATCACCTTCTTCATCATAGTGGAACTGAATGATGACCATCCATTCGCCCGTATTGGAGTTGCGTACGATGACATCTCTCAAGAGTCCGGTTTGTGCTCTGAGGTCAAAGAAAGACATCTCGTGGTTTAGTGCATAATCGAAAATCTCGTTTCTGATTTCGTTTTGCAGATGGTCCATCAGCCAGCATTTCTCAATGGGCAGTATTTTGTCGAAGGCACCTGTAATATGGAATCCTATGGCGTTGCGCTGGAATTGCAGTCCGCTACTGATTTCTTCGTTGGTCAGATAACGTTTGTTACAACATCCGAAATCGAGTTTGTTGCGGTATTCCTGTGTTTTTACCGAACCGAGGATAGGACGGAAGTCGGGTAGGGTGATTTTGCCAATGCGAGTCAGTTGGTCTTTCACCTGTTGTTGCTTCATTTTCAGTTGTTCCTCGTAGGGGAGCTGCTGCCATTTACATCCTCCGCAGGTGCCGAAGTGTTGGCAGAATGGTTTTGTTCGGAGGGGACTTTCCTCATGGAAGCGTATGATTTCAGCCTCCATAAAACTATGTTTCTTTCTTCTGACCTGTAAATCCACTACATCGCCGGGAACAGACCAAGGCACGAAGACAACCATATCGTTGACCCTTGCAACACATTTTCCTTCTGCTGCAAAGTCTGTGATGGTGATGTTTTCGAGTATGGGTAATGCCTTTTTCTTTCTTGTCATATTGTTGTATTTCTTGTCTGTTATTGTTTGATATGACGGACAAAGTTAATGCAAAAATTAGAAATATCCAAAAATGTGAATAAAATATGATGTTTTGAGAGAAAATTGGCTCTGCTCTCGGCTTCTGGACGCCATGACCTTTGGTCTTGTCTTTTTTGTCTCGGCAAAGCCATAAAGTGGACCTTATGGCTCTGCTCTCGGCTTCGGGATGCCATCGGGAAGTGTTCGGGATACGTTTCCGCCATGAGTCCGTTATAAGTCCGTAGTAATTCCCATAACCAAGCAGACCCTGTTGCGTGTTATTGTGGAGGTGCATGGGAACAGAATGAGGCTTTTTAAGGTTCGACCTTTTGTAGAATAAGCCGATAGCTTGAAAATATCAGCACCTTTGTTGGGAATTATAATATATTTTTCTTATCTTTGCAGTTCAAACAATATGAAAGAGCAAATTAGACATATAATCGGTTTTTTCCGTTACGGACTATGGCAATTGAACGAAGACGATACGACTCCGTTCAAGTGGATTATGATAGAGATCCTTAAGAAACTCATACTCGCCATTCGCTTCTTTACAGCCAAACGCGTGGTGAATAAGGCGGCGGCACTGACTTATTCGTCTCTGTTGGCTATTGTGCCTATCCTGGCAGTGGTCTTTGCCATTGCCCGTGGTTTTGGATATAATAAATATATTGAGGTGTGGTTTCGTGATGCTTTGCAGTCCCAGCCACAGGCAGCCGAGGTTATCATAGGCTTTGTAAACAGCTATTTGGTACATACGAAAAGCGGCATTTTCCTTGGTATTGGCCTGCTGTTCATGCTCTATACCGTTTTGATGCTGGTGAGTAATGTGGAACAGGCATTTAATGAGATTTGGCAGGTGAAGAAACCACGCACCATTTTCCGTACCTTTACGGATTATCTTGCCATGTTCTTCTGTTTTCCCATCCTTATTGTCCTGACCTCTGGATTGTCAATCTTTATGGCGACTATGGTCAACGAGATGGATGATTTCATGTTGTTGACTCCTGTGGTAAGGTTTCTGATAGACATGGTGCCGTATGTATTGATGTCGGGCCTCTTTATCGCCTTTTATATCTTTATGCCCAATACGCATGTAAAACCAATGTGTGCCGTCGTGCCAGGTATTCTTGCAGGTATTGCGATGCAGGGCGTGCAGATTTTCTATATTCATGCTCAAATGTTTCTGTCGAGTTATAATGCCATCTATGGTTCTTTTGCAGCCTTACCTTTATTTATGCTCTGGTTGCAGATTTCCTGGACCATCTGTCTTTTTGGCGTAGAACTCTGTTATACGAATCAGAATCTCGATTATTATGATTATGATGCCAATACAGGCGAAATAAGTTATCGTTACCGAGTCATGATGTGTGCTCTGTTGATGAGTTGTGTGGCGCAACGCTTCAAACAAGGAGGTCGGCCTTTGACCGCTCTCGACTTGCGTAAGCGCACCCGTTTGCCCATACGTATTGTCAACGATTTGCTTTACAAGTTGATTGATGCCAAATTGCTGCTGGAGGTATCTGCCGACGAAAAGGGTGAGACATCTTCCTTTATTCCAGCCCATGACTTGCGCAACATGACGGTAGGCACTATGGTTGACCATTTGGAGAGTGTAGGCACTTGGAAGATAGAACTTGATGTCAGCGCACTCTTCACGGAACAATGGAGTAAAACTTTGGAAATTCATACGGAGTACCTGCATCAATTGCGCAATATTCCGTTGGAAGACCTGGCAAAAGTTCAGTAGAGCAGGCGGGTCTGAAAGCAGAAACTTTCGAAGTGCTTGTCTGCTAAAGAAAAGAATGTTTGAAAAGAAAGGTAATTAATAACGTAATTTTTTAAAATTTTATAAACAACAGGTTTTTGCTTCAATAAAAACGATATAAGTATCTGAATAATAATATAGTATGTTTTTAAAGACTGGCGATTCACGCACTTGTTGTGAAAAAGGGATTTGATGTAAAATCTTAAAAATTGCACAAAGTTGTTAAATATTTATGAAAAAAGTTGTGCTGTCTGAAAAAAATATGCTAATTTTGTAGCTAAATAATAACCGCTATTACATTTACAGTTATGGCTAAGTATAATATCACAGAAAAAAAAGAACACGAGGCGAAGTATCGGAGCCTAGTTAATCCTGAAATGATGGACACTCTGAAAGAAAAAATCCTTCGCATTATTGTAATTCAGGAAAAGTACAAGGACAAAGAGTATTCTGCCAAACAACTGGCAATGGACCTTGGAACAAACACACGTTATGTGTCAGCAGTCATCAACGTGAAGTTCCATACCAATTACTCTTGCTTTGTTAACAAGTACAGAATCGATGAGGCCATGTCACTCATGGTTGACCGACGTTATCAGAAGCTCACCATGGAGCAAATCAGCGACATGGTAGGATTCTCTAACCGTCAGTCATTCTATGCCTCTTTCTATCGCATCATGAATATGTCGCCAAGAGAGTATCGTGTGAAGTTCCTTGAACAACACCCCTCTCAGAAAGTGGAGAATCAGAAGAAAGACAGATCGTCGAAATGATCCAATACGAAGACGAACACTTCGCAGACATACAGCTGTTGCGCTACCGACTGAATGGTTTTGAGCAACTCAGCAAGCGTCAACAGCTGTATGTCTATTATCTTTCGCAAGCTACACTCTACGGACGCGATATTACATTCGACCAGTTTGGACGATATAATCTTCGCATACGCAAAATGCTGGAAGCTGTCTATACCTCCGATAGGATAGATCGCGATAATGATAATTTCCGGGCTTTGGAAGTTTATCTCAAGCGGGTGTGGTTTTCAAGCGGAATTTATCACCACTACGGCACAGAAAAAATGATTCCGGAATTTGACGAATGTTATTTGCGTCAAGTTTTGGAACAGATAGATTTAACCTCTTTGCCGTTATGTGAAGGGGAAACGGTCGGACAGTTGTGCGATGAATTGTTTCCCGTGATTTTTAATCCTGAAATTCTGCCCAAACGAGTCAATCAGGCTGACGGTGCAGACCTTGTCACAACCTCAGCATGCAACTACTACCAAGGTTTGACGCAGACGGAAGTGGAAGACTTCTATCATGCGCAGAAACGCGATTATAAAGGTCAGCAACCTCCTTCTTTTGGACTTAATTCCACTCTTGTGAAAACTCCACAAGGAATAGAGGAGCAGACATGGTGTGCTGACGGGAAATACGGTAAGGCTATCAAACAGATCGTCTATTGGCTTGAAAAAGCCAAGGATGTGGCAGAAACCCCACAGCAGGAAGAGGTGACAACAGCCCTTATACAGTATTATAAGAGTGGTAATCTGCAAGATTTCAACGACTACTGTATCAAGTGGGTGAAATGTCACGAAGGCGACATCGACTATGTCAACGGATTTATTGAGGTCTATGGCGATCCGCTCGGCCTGAAAGGTTCATGGGAAGGTATTGTGGAATATACAGACAAGGAAGCCACACGTCGCACCAAACTCATAAGCGACAATGCACAATGGTTTGAAGATCACTCGCCCGTGGATCCGCAATTCCGCAAGCCGAAGGTGAAAGGCGTCATGGCAAAGGCTATCTGTGCTGCCATGCTTGGCGGCGATGAATATCCCTCAACCGCCATTGGCATCAACCTACCTAATGCCGACTGGATTAGAGCACAATACGGCAGCAAGAGTGTTACCATTACCAATATTACTGATGCTTACAATAAAGCATCGCTGGGCAATGGATTCAAAGAGGAATTTGTTGTTGACAAAGCAACTCTTGACCTCATCAAAAAGTATGGAGACCGTTGCGACGAACTGCATACAGACCTTCATGAATGTCTCGGACACGGAAGTGGACAACTCTTACCCCATACAGATCCCGATGCACTCAAGGCTTACGGCAGTACTATAGAAGAAGCACGCGCCGACTTGTTCGGACTTTATTATATAGCCGACAAGAAATTGATAGAGCTCGGGCTTCTTCCCGATGATGAGGCTTATAAAGCCCAGTATTACAGTTATGTGCTCAACGGACTGCTTACGCAACTCATCCGTATCCAGCCCGGACAGCAGATAGAAGAGGCTCACATGCGCAACAGGGCACTCATAGCCAGGTGGTGTTATGAGAAAGGCGATGCAATCAGTCTTGAGAAGTGCAACGGAAAAACATACGTACGTATCACCGATTACCCACAGCTTCGCCAACTTTTCGCACAACTGCTTGCCGAAGTACAACGCATCAAGAGCGAGGGCGATTATGAGGCAGCCAGACAATTGGTGGAGCAATATGGTGTGAAAGTCGAACCCACACTTCATCGTGAAATACTCGAACGTTACCAGCAACTGGGGTTGGCCCCTTATAAAGGATTCATCAATCCCATACTCAACCCGGTGTTAGGGGCTGACGGGGAGATAGATCATATTGAGATTGACTATAGTGAAGGCTACGCCCAACAGATGCTACGATACAGTAGTGACTACGGTACGCTGATATGAGTTCATCAAAATAAAGACAAGTGGAAAAACAACAAGTAATAGATAAAGTTCGCGAAATCAAACAGTCGTTCCGATTGATTATGGACGGACAGACTTCCCAGTCGATGCGCGACAAAGGCTCTGACTATAAACTCAATTGGGGAGCGTCAATCCTTATGCTGAAAGAAAAGGCCGCAGAAATAGGACAGGATTACGACCTCGCCATTGAATTGTGGAAAGCTGACGTGAGGGAATGTAAAATCTTAGCTACCATGCTGATGCCTCCCGATGAAATATGTGCTGAAGTGGTGGATATCTGGATGGAACAGACCCATACCCAGGAAATTGCTGAACAAGCCACATTCAACCTCTATCAGCATCTGCCATTTGCTGCACAGAAAGCCTACCAGTGGATTGCCTCTCCACAACCACTCTACCAGTTGTGTGGCTTCCATGTGCTCACCCGCCTTTTTATGAAGGGACAAGAACCTAACGAAAGAGGTATTAACGAGTTTATAGACCAAGCACTTGTAGCCCTGCAAGGTGACAATCTGGCGGTTAAGAAGGCTGCCCTTCAGACGATGACGCGTTTTGCCGACCTTGGACTTGTCTATGAAAGATTGGCCAAAAGTGCATTAAAACAAATAGAAATAGACATTTTTTAAACGATATAGGCATAATCTCGATAAAATGTCGTAACTTTGTGCGGTTTTAAACTGCAACTGTCATGAAAGAGAACGTGAAAGAAACGGTAACGCAGATCTTAGACAATTATCTGGCACAGAACAACAGGCGTAAGACTCCTGAGCGATATGCTATTCTGGAAACTGTCTATGCTATGAACGGATATTTCACACTCGATGAACTTGGAAAACGACTCGCAGAAGAACGTAGATTCCCAGTTAGTAGGGCAACACTCTACAATACTATCAAGCTATTTCTCAAACTGCGACTTATAATAGAACATCATTTCCAAAAACAGGTAACTTATAGTGCCGCATACAACAAAGGTGGACAGTTCTTTCAGATTTGCACCCTGTGTGGAAAAGTGACTGATGTGAAGGCGACAGCGCTCGTGAAGGCAGTCGAATCCATGCGGCTGCGACGGTTCAAAAAAGACAGTTACACATTATATATCTATGGTGTGTGTAGCAGTTGTCAGGCCAAACTAACGATGGAGAAGAAAAAACAAGAAAATAAAGAATCAAAATAATCCGAAACAATGAATCAAGGTAAAGTTGACGTCCTGCTTGGTTTGCAGTGGGGCGATGAAGGTAAAGGTAAGGTGGTCGATGTATTGACCCCACAGTACGATGTAGTGGCACGTTTCCAAGGTGGTCCTAATGCTGGTCACACGCTGGAGTTCGAAGGTCAGAAGTATGTGCTACGCAGCATCCCCTCCGGTATCTTCCAGGGTGGAAAGGTGAATATCATCGGCAATGGCGTAGTGCTCGCTCCAGACTTGTTCATGGAAGAAGCCAAGGCGCTTGAAGCCAGTGGTCATGAACTGAAAAACCGTCTTCATATTTCTAAGAAGGCTCACCTCATCATGCCCACACACCGTGTTCTTGATGCCGCTTATGAGGCTGCAAAGGGTAAGAATAAGGTAGGAACCACAGGAAAGGGAATTGGACCGACCTATACTGATAAAGTATCACGTAACGGTCTCCGTGTAGGCGACATCCTTGAAAACTTTGAAGAGAAATATGCTGCTTGCAAGGCACGCCACGAAGCCATCCTCCGTTCTTTGAACTTCGAGTACGACATTACTGAAGTGGAAAAGAAATGGCTGGAAGGTATAGATTATCTTCGCCAGTTCCATATCGTCGATTCTGAACATGAAATCAACAACCTGCTGAAGAGCGGCAAGAGCGTACTTTGTGAAGGCGCTCAAGGCACTATGCTTGATGTGGATTTCGGCTCATACCCCTTTGTGACTTCTTCTAACACCATTTGTGCTGGAGCATGCACCGGACTCGGTATCGGTCCTAACAAAATAGGAGATGTATTTGGAATCATGAAAGCATACTGCACACGTGTCGGAGCAGGACCATTCCCCACAGAACTCTTTGACGAAACAGGTAAGCGCATCCGTGACCTCGGTCACGAATATGGTGCTGTGACCGGTCGTGAACGCCGCTGTGGATGGATTGACCTTGTTGCCTTGAAATATGCTATCATGGTCAATGGTGTTACTAAACTTATCATGATGAAGAGTGATGTACTCGACGGATTTGACACCATCAAGGCTTGCGTTGCCTATAAGCAGAATGGACAGCAGATTGACTATTTCCCCTATAATATTGAGGAAAATATTGAACCGGTCTATGAGGAACTTCCAGGATGGAAAACCGACATGACTCAGTTTACCAGCGAAGAGCAGTTCCCACAAGCATTCAACGATTATATCAAATTCCTGGAAGCCCAACTTGAGACTCCCATTCAGATTATCTCAATCGGTCCAGACCGAGCACAAACCATCGTAAGAAAATAAATGGCACAGAAACCAAATATTCCAAAGGGAACGCGCGACTTCTCTCCCATAGAGATGGCTAAGCGCAATTATATCTTCAACACCATCCGTGAGGTCTATGCACTTTATGGATTCCAGCAGATTGAAACCCCTGCCATGGAAACGCTGCAAACACTCATGGGGAAATATGGCGAAGAGGGCGACAAACTGCTTTTCAAAGTGCTGAATAGTGGTGACTGCCTGTCAAAGGTAAGCGATGAAGAACTCGCAGAGCGTAATGCACTCCACTTGGCATCGAAAATGTGTGAAAAGGGATTGAGGTACGATCTTACCGTGCCTTTCGCACGTTACGTTGTGATGCATCGCGACGAACTTCAACTTCCTTTCAAGCGCTATCAGATTCAACCCGTTTGGCGCGCAGACCGTCCCCAGAAGGGCCGTTATCGTGAGTTCTATCAATGTGATGCTGATGTGGTGGGTTCCGACTCTTTGCTCAACGAGGTGGAACTGATGCAGATCGTAGATACGGTATTCAGCCGTTTCGGTATCCGTGTTCAGATTAAGATCAACAACCGTAAGATTCTCACGGGAATTGCTGAAGTAATCGGTGCTGCCGATAAGATTGTTGACATTACCGTTGCCATCGACAAACTCGACAAGATCGGTATTGACAATGTGAATGAGGAACTCCGTCAAGACGGACTCAGCGACGCACAGATAGAAAAGTTGCAACCTATTATCTCCTTGACAGGAAGTAATGATGAGAAGCTCAATACCATCGCTGGTGTTCTGGCTGAGAGCGAAACAGGATTGAAAGGTGTAGAGGAAACTCGCTATATTCTTGAAACGCTCAAAACAATCGGACTGAACAACGAAATCCAGCTCGATCTGACACTTGCCCGTGGCCTGAACTATTATACCGGTGCCATCTTCGAAGTCAAAGCTCTCGATGTGCAGATTGGTAGTATTACAGGTGGTGGACGCTACGATAACCTTACTGGCATCTTCGGAATGCCAGGACTTAGCGGTGTCGGCATATCGTTTGGAGCAGACCGCATCTATGATGTCCTCAACACACTCGATCTCTATCCAAAAGATTCCATTAACGCTACACAACTCCTCTTCATCAATTTCGGTGAAAAGGAAACAGCCTATTGTCTGCCCCTCGTCACTAAGGCTCGTCAGGCAGGTATTCGTACCGAAATGTTTCCTGATGCTGCCAAGATGAAGAAGCAGATGAACTATGCCAATGCCAAGCAGATTCCGTTTGTTGTCCTTGCAGGAGAAAACGAGATGAACGAAGGTAAGGTGACGTTGAAGAACATGATAACAGGCGAACAGCAGATGGTTTCTGGTGATGAACTGATGACTATCGTTAAGGCTTGAACGTCAATCCGATAAAAAAGTTGAATGATGAAAAAGATTGGACGTTGGTTTATGCTTGCCGTCATGTTTTGCGTGGTATGTGCCTTCCAAGCCGACCATGTGACCACCATATTTATCATAGGTGATTCAACGGCTGCACAGAAAGACCTTTCTACAGGGTCACCAGAAAGAGGGTGGGGAATGGCTCTGCAATGTTATTTTGATTCTACCTTTGTACGAGTTGATAACCATGCTGTCAACGGACGTTCTTCTAAGAGCTTTATCAACGAGAAACGCTGGGATAAAGTATTGTCGCTCCTCAAACCAGGAGACTACGTCATTATCCAATTTGGTCACAACGATGAGAAACCTAAGGCCGACCGTCATACAGACCCAGGCTCTACTTTCGATTACAACTTGGCAAAGTTTGTAAGAGAAACGCGTGAAAAAGGGGGAATCCCCATTCTGATGAATGCAGTAGTACGACGCAATTGGCTTCCTGCCGATCAGGCTCAGACTGCAAAACCTGTTGGACAGAAAATCGACGATGAGAATCTGCGCAATACGGTGGCTACAGGAAAGGTTACCTCCGCAGAGAAAGCTAAACGCAAGAAGAAGAAAACTGCCGTCGAACTCCCTCACGTACTTGTAGATACTCATGGTCTCTATATCGTTGCACCACGTGATGTTGCGCAGCGTATGAATGTCCATTTCGTAGATGCTAACCGCATTACCCACCTGCTTGAAGATTCGTTGGGTGAGGAAGGTTCTAAGAAACTGCACATGATTTACGCGCCAGGTGAACATCCAGCCATCCCTCAAGGTAGGCAGGACAACACCCATTACAATATCTATGGTGCCCACATGGTAGCCCAGCGACTGGCAGATGCACTCTGCAAAGAGATTCCCCTCTTGTCGCGTTACCGTACGTCTGGCGATGTATGTAATTTGGAAAAAACGAAACACTAAAAAATAAAATCCTGCATATTCTTGCGGGATTTAATTTTTATGTGTATCTTTGCCATTGAATCAAATAAAAAACTAAACGAATACTAATATGAAGAAAAAGTTTATTTGTGCCGTTTGTGGATATATCTACGAAGGCGACGCTGCCCCTGAAAAGTGCCCCATCTGTAAGGCTCCTGCATCTAAGTTTACCGAACTGAAAGACGATGCAGAAATGACTTATGCCACAGTTCATAAGATTGGAGATGGAAAACCCGAAGGTGTGAGCGAAGAGATGATTCAAGACCTGCGCAACCATTTCAATGGTGAGTGTGGAGAAGTGGGAATGTATCTTGCCATGTCTCGTCAGGCAGACCGTGAAGGCTATCCCGAAATTGCTGAGGCTTTCAAGCGTTATGCTTTCGAAGAGGCTGAGCATGCTGCTAAGTTTGCAGAGCTCCTTGGAGAGTGTGTTTGGGATACCAAGACCAATCTGGAGAAGCGTGCAGCTGCAGAGGCTGGAGCTTGTGAGGACAAGTTCCGTATTGCCAAGAATGCTAAGGTAGCTGGTTTTGACGCTATCCACGATACCGTACACGAAATGGCTAAAGATGAGGCTCGCCATGGTGCAGGCTTCGCAGGACTGCTGAAGAGATATTTTGGCAAATAAGATTTCCATCTGACTTGCCAAAAGTTCGGAAGATTCCATGGCAACAAATTATTTTTAGCTGTGGATGACAATAAACATAATGAATATCCGTTTTGTCTAATGATGAAACGGATATTTATTTTCTGTATAACCCTTGCTATGATGGTTGCTGCTTGCTCCGATGAAGAGAAGTATTCGACTACCAATACTGATGTGTTGACATTTTCCGTTGACACTCTGAAGATGGACACGGTGTTCAGTACTATTTCTTCATCTACCTATTCTTTTTGGGTCTATAACCGTTGTGACGCCTCTCTTCTTATAAATCGTGTCGCCCTTGAAAAGGGCACACAGGGATTTCGCGTCAATGTTGATGGCGAATATCTTGACGGGGAGCTAAATGGGGTAGAAGTCCGCAAGGGTGACTCCGTTTGTGTATTTGTAGAACTTACCGCACCCAAGTGTGGACAAACAGATGTGCAACCCATTGGCGACTGTCTGGTGTTCAACCTTTCCCATGGAAAGCAACAGAAGGTTCCTTTGCGGGCTCATCAGTGGGATGCTGACATTCACGACCAGTGGGATGTTAACGGAAATGTTACGCTGGATAGTCCGTGTCCTATCATTATACGGAAAGGATTGCATATTGCAACGGGAGCCAAGCTGACGCTTCGGTCTGCGCAACTTTTCTTTCATGATGGTGCTGGCATTGACGTGGAAGGCAGTCTTCAAGCTTCAGAATGCCTGTTTCGTGGTGACCGCCTCGATGCCATGTTTGATGATTTGCCCTACGACCGTGTTAGCGGACAATGGAAAGGTATTGTCTTGGCACCCAATGCCAAAGGTGAATGGATCGACTGTGTGATTCGCAATGCCACCGATGCGCTCCAGTTAGGTTCGAATGCGGAAGCCACACTCTTGCGCACATCTGTTCACAACAGCAGTGCATCAGGTATCTTTTCAGAAGGAGCACATCTCGCCTTGACTCATTGCCGGCTGACCAATGCTGGCGGATGCTGTTTAGAGGCAAAGGGTGGGAGTGTGACAGCTGACCATTGTACTTTTGCACAGTTCTATCCCTTCTCGGCTGATCGTGGTGAGGCCTTCCGAACCATCAAAGCTTCTGTAGCCTGCACCCATTCGCTGATGACAGGATACGATGATTTAGTATTTAGTGCAGAAAGTTCCGATCTTCATTTCTCCCATTGCATGATTCGTAGTGATCAACCTTTGATGGGCGATACCTTTACTGATATAGTATGGGAGGCGACGGATGACGAAAAAGGCGGAAAGTCACATTTCCGCCTTGTGGATGAAACTATTCAAAGTTATGATTTTTCGTTGTTGCCCACTTCGCCAGCCTATCAACTCGGCATTGGTGACATTCGTGAGAAAACAACAAGTTCAGAACCTTAATACCATTTTTCTCGTGTCGTGCGGCATCATGGTGTTTAGTATTCAGTAAATGATAACGGCATTAATGCTTTGATGCTGTCAAACACATAGATGTGTTTTTTACCATAAAGCAAAATTCTGACTGGGCGTTTGAAGCGAGTCTCCGTCTCGATGATGGCTTGCCGGCAAGTGCCACATGGACTGATTGGTTCTTCCAATAGTTCGTGGTTTTCTTTTCTTGCAGCAATGGCAAGTGTGGTGACGGCTTGATCGGGGAAGGCTGCCCCCGCAGCAAACAGCGCCGATCGTTCTGCACAGATGGTGACAGAGAAGGCGGCATTTTCTTGATTGCATCCTCTCACCGTCATGCCGTTCTCCAACCGTAGCGCAGCACCAACTGAGAAATGCGAATATGGTGAGTATGAATGCTCTGTCTGTTCTATCGCCATCTTGACGAGTTGCTGGTCCTCTTCAGGCAATTCGTCAATTTGAGCGAGTTGAATGTCAATATTCAAGGTTATCTTTTTCATAATGTATAGGATTTTGTTGCAAATATAATATTTTTTCTTTATTTTTGCAACAGAATTAGGAAAAATAACACACATGAGACGAATAAGCATTGGAGTGGCTCTCTTGTTGCTGTTGCCGTTTACGTCTGTGGCACAGATCAAGTGGAATACACGCTATCAGGAATATTTCGACCGCTACAAGGATCTCGCCATCGAACAGATGAAGAAACATCGCATTCCCGCCAGTATCACGCTGGCACAAGGAGTGTTGGAGTCGGGTGCAGGTTATAGTGAATTGGCTCGTAAGGGTAATAACCATTTTGGCATTAAGTGTCACGGTTGGACTGGTCGTACCACTTATCACGATGATGATGAGCGCAATGAATGTTTCCGTGCTTATGACAATGTTTATGACAGTTATGAGGACCATTCTGTCTTTTTGGTGAGTAGTCGCCGTTACAGTTCCTTGTTCCGACTCAACCTGAAAGACTACAAGGGTTGGGCCCATGGCTTAAAGTCGTGTGGCTATGCCACCAATCCGCGTTACGCCGCTCAACTGATAGATATCATCCAGTTATACAAACTCTATCAGTACGACGAAGCACGCAAATACAACCGTTATAATGAGTATCAAACCCATCAGCCTACTTCATTGATGCATACTATTCATTCCTTTAATAAAAACTATTATGTTGTTGCTAAAAAAGGAGATACGTTTGCGTTGATTGGTAAGGAAGTTGGTGTTTCTGCGCGTAAGTTAGCATCTTTCAACGAACTTTATGTTGGTGCAGAATTAGAGGAAGGCACTTATGTGTGGTTGCAAAAGAAGCGTCGTAACGCACCGAAAGAATACAAAAACCGGGCGCACTATGTACGTCCGGGTGAGTCGATGTATTCCATTTCCCAGAAGTATGGAATCCGTCTGAAGTATCTCTATAAACTCAACCATCTTCCTGCCGATTACCAGTTGGAAGTGGGCGACCGCCTTTACCTGCGTTAGGCAGGTGGATGCGGCTTACGCCAGTAGTTGGTTGAGAAAGTCGTTTAGGTCTTTGTCCAGCCCTTCCATGAGTTCCTTGTCGATAATGACGGTGTCGTCATCTACCACGTAGAGTTCTGCAATATTCTCTCGTTCTTCGTCTTCCAGTACGAAAGAGTAGGGCTTGAGTATAGACATTTGGTTGACCATTTCTCGTTTGCTGGCAATGGTCTTGCGCAATGCTGCAGTCACCTCATCGTAGAAATTATCATCCTTGTTATCTATCCATTGTTCCACTACACAACGAGTGATTTCATTGTCGTCATCATCAAATGCCAACAGCTCGCCCGTCTCTTGATTGACGCGTAAGTGGATGTCTGTCAGTACGGTGGGTTCTTCAACTGGTGGAAATTTATCCGCCACTTTTCTGATTGCCCTTTCAATCTGTTGTAGGGTTTGCTCGTTTGCTTTCATAGTCATATTTATGTTATATGGTACAAAAGTAAGAAAAAGTACCGATAATTGCAAACGATTACGAAGAAAAATAAAAATATTTCTTCTGACGTGTTATATATTTCGCATTTTTATAGTATCTTTGCATTGTAAAGTCGAGATTGCAATTCAATGGAAAAAAGAATCCGTCACGAAGGTGTTGTGGAAAGTGTTGGTCCACATGCTGTAAAGGTGCGTATCATGCAGACTTCTGCGTGTGCAGCTTGTCAGGCAGCCTCTTTCTGCCATGCCTCTGAATCTAAGGAGAAAATGGTAGATGTGTTTACCTCTTCTGCTTCGTCCTTTGAAAAGGGTGATAGTGTAGTGGTGTGGGCCACTGCTGCTGTAGCATCGCGTGCGTTGTTATGGGCTTTTGCCATACCGTTTGTATTGATGGTGACTGTGCTGATTGTGTTGATGGAGACTGTTGGTCATGAGGGTATTGCAGCTGTAGCATCTTTGCTGTCG
This sequence comes from Prevotella sp. P5-50, assembly GCF_002251295.1. Lineage (GTDB taxonomy): Bacteria > Bacteroidota > Bacteroidia > Bacteroidales > Bacteroidaceae > Prevotella. The sequence continues at coordinate 106,240 of NZ_NPJA01000002.1, read as the reverse complement.
CTGTTGCCTTATTATGGTGTACTCTATCTGTTGCGCCATCGTATGCGCCGGCAGTTGACTTTCGGAATAGAAAGGCATTAAACTAAAACAAATATAAAAGCTATTATGAATTTTATGATGATTGCAGTGGCAGTATTGGGCGCTATCGGTTTGGTGGCGGCCTTGGTATTGTATGTCTGCTCGAAGAAATTCGCTGTCTATGAGGATCCTCGTATCTCGCAGGTTGCAGCATTGTTGCCCGGTGCTAACTGTGGTGGTTGCGGCTTTGCCGGATGTAGTGCCTTGGCCGATGCTCTGGTCAAAGGTGCTGATGCAGGAAGTCTCGACGGCATCAGCTGTCCCGTTGGTGGACAGGAAGTGATGGGCAAAGTGGCAGACCTTTTGGGAATGGCCATTGCCAATGGCGACCCTATGGTGGCAGTAGTTCGATGTGGCGGTACTTGCGAGTTACGCCAGAAGGTTGTGTCCTATGACGGCCTTCGCAGTTGTGCGGCAATGAATGCCTGTGGAGCCGGTGAGACCGGTTGCGGCTTCGGCTGTCTCGGTTGTGGCGACTGTGTGTCTGCTTGCCAGTTTGACGCGATCCACATGAATCCAGAAACGGGTCTTCCAGAAGTGGATGAAGACCGCTGTACGGCTTGTGGAGCCTGTGCCAAGGCTTGTCCGCGCCACGTCATTGAGTTGCGCAAGAAAGGTGTCAAGGGCCGTCGCGTCTATGTGGAGTGTGTTAACAAAGACAAGGGTGCCGTTGCTATGAAGGCCTGTAAGGCTGCCTGCATAGGCTGTGGCAAGTGTGCCAAGGAGTGTCCTTTTGGCGCCATTACTGTAGAGAACAACGTATCGTATATTGATTATACCAAGTGTCGTCTGTGCCGCAAGTGCGTGGCAGTGTGTCCTACACACGCCATCAAGGCTGTTAATTTCCCTGCCCCCAAACCTAAGGCAGAGGTGCAGACTGAAGCTACTCCTTCGGCAGTGAAACCTGTCGCACAGCCAAAGGCCAGTACGACAACCAAACAAGAGGAGGAACAAGCATGAAAATCAGAACATTCAGTATAGGAGGAATACATCCAGAGGAAAACAAACTCAGCAACGATGCGACAACTCAGGTAGCAGCATTACCGGTTCAAGCTATTTTCCCACTCTCGCAACATATTGGTGCTCCTGCCAAACCTGTTGTTGCCAAAGGCGACAAGGTGAAGGTCGGCACGATGATTGCTGAAGCAGGCGGTTTCGTCTCAGCACCTATTTATTCATCGGTAAGCGGTACCGTGTTGAAAATTGACACTGCCGTAGATGCTACTGGTTACCGTAAACCTGCCATCATCATCAATGTAGATGGTGACGAGTGGGAGGAGAGTATCGACCGCTCTAACAAACTCGAAACCGTAGAGGAACATCCCGAACTCACCCCAGAAGAGATTGTCAATCGCATCAAGGTGGCTGGCGTCACTGGAATGGGTGGTGCAGGATTCCCTACCTTTATTAAGCTTTGTCCGCCTCCCACAGCCAAGGCTGAGTGTGTCATTATCAACGCAGTGGAGTGTGAACCATACATCACCGCAGATTATCGTCTTATGCTTGAGAAATCAGATGAGATTCTCGTTGGTCTCGAACTGCTCATGAAGGCTGCCAAGGTTACCCGTGGTTATATTGGTATTGAGACCAACAAGCCTCAGGCCATTGAACTCCTTGCTGATAAGTGTGCCAAGAAGTTTGGCGGTTCTGCCTATGAGGTAGAAGTAGTACCCTTGAAGCAGCGCTACCCACAGGGTGGTGAGAAACAGCTCGTTGATGCTGTTATCAACCGTCAGGTGCCCGCACCTCCTGCCATACCCGTCAATGTTGGCGCCATTGTGCAGAATGTAGGAACAGCCTTTGCTGTCTATGAGGCAGTGATGAAACACAAACCTCTGTTTGAACGCTACACAACCGTGACTGGTAAGAAGTTGCGTCAGCCAGGCAACTATCTGGTGCGTATGGGAACGCCTATGAAAGATCTCATTGCCGTGTGCGGTGGAATGCCAGCAGAAGATTCTAAGGTGCTCGCAGGCGGTCCTATGATGGGTAAAGCTCTGACCTCCACAGATGTTCCTGTGTGCAAGGGTACTAACTCGGTGACCATCCTCTCTGGTGAGGATGCTGTACGTAAAGAACCACAGCCCTGTATCCGATGCGCCAAGTGTGTGAGTGCTTGTCCGATGGGCCTCGAACCCTATCTGCTTGCCAAACTTTCTGCTGTGAGTAATTGGGAACGTTGCGAGTCCGAAGTCATTGTCAGCTGCATTGAATGTGGATCGTGCCAGTTTACCTGTCCCGCCCATCGTCCGCTGCTTGATAACATCCGCTTGGGTAAGCAGACCGTCATGGGAATCATCCGCAGCCGTCAGGCCAAGAAATAATCAAAAGACATATTATTTAAAATATAAATATCGAAAATATAATGGGAAAACTCATCGTTTCATTATCGCCCCATGCTCATGGAGCTGATACCGTCGAGCGCAACATGTATGGCGTCATCATCGCCCTGTTGCCTGCTTTGGTGGCTTCGTTTTGGTTCTTCGGCATAGGATCGGTCATCGTGACTGCAACAAGTGTTGCAGCATGTGTGCTCTTCGAGTGGGCCATAAACAAATACATGCTCCGTAATGAGCGCACCACCGTATGCGACGGTTCTGCCGTGCTCACTGGATTGCTCCTTGCCTTTAACCTTCCGTCCAACCTTCCGTTGTGGATCATCATTATCGGTGCCCTTTTCGCCATCGGTTTTGCAAAAATGCCATTCGGAGGACTGGGTAACAATCTGTTCAATCCTGCACTCGTAGGACGTGCAGCCCTGTTGGTAGCTTTCCCTGCGCAGATGACCACATGGCCTAAGGTAGGACAGACCTTTTCCTATCTCGATGCAGAGACCGGCGCCACACCGCTGTCTATCATGAAACAGGCTATCAAGAGTGGTGATGCTTCTGTGCTCGACCGTCTGCCAGACTCCTTGTCGCTCTTCCTCGGCAATCATCCTGACGGAGCAGGTGCCATGGGTGAAATCTGTGCCCTTGCCCTGCTGCTTGGACTGGCTTATATGCTGTGGAAGAAAATCATCACTTGGCACATTCCCGTGAGCATTATCGTCACGGTATTTGTTCTTGCCGGATTGATGCACGTGGTTAATCCTGTCTATGCCGATCCCGTTTCAGTAGTACTCAGTGGCGGTCTGATGCTTGGTGCCATCTTCATGGCTACCGACTATGTGACTTCGCCGATGACTCATCGCGGACAACTCATCTACGGTGTGGCAATCGGTGCACTAACCGTCATCATCCGTAACTGGGGCGCCTATCCTGAAGGTATGTCGTTTGCCATTCTTATCATGAATGCCTTCACACCCCTCATCAACAATTATGTTAAACCTAAACGTTTCGGGGAGGTAGCCAAATGAAGAAATTAGAATCATCATTGCTCAATATGACCCTCGTGCTCACAGCCGTTACGGTCATCATGGGAGGCATTCTCGCTGCTGTCAACGACATCACGAGTAAACCCATAGCACAACAGAAAGAGAAAGCCCTCGCTGACGGTATCAAGGCGGTCATGGGAATAGACAATTTTGTCGTTGCTGAAACCGATACCTTGTCTCAGACTGATAGCAAGGGAAAGGAACAGCTATTTGTCATTTACACTATTGAAAACAACGGTCAACCCTATGGCGCTGCCATAGAGAGTACTACAGGTGGCTTCGGTGGCGACCTCAAGGTACTGGTAGGCTTTGACGAGGCTGGCACTATCTTGGGCTATACACTCTTGGAACACGCTGAAACCCCAGGACTGGGCGCCAAGGCCGATAAGTGGTTCCAGAAGGGCGAAAAGGGTAACATCATTGGTAAGAACCCTATCACCCCGCTCACCGTATCGAAGGATGGTGGTGATGTGGATGCGATTACAGCTTCTACCATCACAAGTCGTGCCTTCCTCAAGGCTGTCAACAATGCCTATTCCGCTTATATGCAGAACAGTAAGAACATCCAGAATGGAGCCTCTGCCGATGCGCAGACCGGAGCCACTCAACAAACTAATGAAAAGTAATACGTTATGAGTTATCTGAGTATAATAAAAAATGGAATCGTGAAGGAAAACCCAACCTTCGTCTTGATGTTGGGTATGTGTCCTACACTCGCCACGACCACTTCCGCTATCAACGGTATGTCAATGGGACTGGCAACCATGGCGGTGCTCATCTGCACCAATTTTGTGATCAGTTGCATCAAGAAAGTCACCCCCGACATGGTGCGCATCCCTGTTTTCATTGTAGTGATTGCAGCGTTTGTTACCATTCTCCAAATGATTATCAAGGCCTATCTGCCTGAAATCGACGCCTCTCTCGGACTCTTCATTCCCTTGATTGTCGTCAACTGTATCATCCTCGGTAGAGCGGAAGCCTTTGCTGCAAAGAACTCGCCCGTAGCGTCGCTTTTTGATGGTATCGGTATCGGACTGGGCTTCACCATCGGTCTGACACTGCTTGGCGTTTGCCGTGAACTGTTAGGCTCTGGTTCCGTATTTGGTCTGCAACTCTTGCCCGAGACCTACAATATCCTACTTTTCGTATTGCCTCCAGGAGCCTTCATCACTCTCGGTTTCCTTGTGGCTATTGTAAACAAACTAAAGAAGGCATAATGTTATGGAATATATATTGATATTTATCTCCGCCATTTTTGTGAACAACATCGTGTTGTCACAGTTTCTCGGCATCTGTCCGTTTCTTGGCGTTTCAAAGAAAGTAGATACCTCGCTCGGCATGTCTGCCGCAGTAGCCTTTGTGCTGACTCTCGCCACCATCGTTACTTGGCTTGTACAGCATTATGTGCTCGACGTCTTCGGTTTGGCTTATCTTCAGACGATAGCCTTCATCCTCGTCATTGCCGCTCTGGTGCAGATGGTAGAGATTATTCTCAAGAAGGTGTCGCCAGCGCTCTATCAGGCATTAGGTATTTTCCTGCCTCTTATCACCACCAACTGTGCAGTACTTGGTGTGGCAATCCTCGTCATTCAGAAAGACTTCTCATTGCTCCAGTCGGTAGTCTATGCGTTCTCTACAGCCCTCGGTTTTGGCTTGGCATTGACCGTGTTTGCCGGAATGCGCGAGCAGATGGAACTCTCATCCATCCCCAAGGGTATGCGTGGCATGGCTATCGTCATGTTGTCAGCAGGTCTGTTGAGTCTTGCCTTCATGGGCTTCTCTGGAGTTGACGGCGGCTTGCGACTGTTGTTCGGTCTCGACTGATTTATCAGATTTTCATTATACTGGGAGGTGTGTCAAAGTCATTGTCACGCCTCCATTTTTTTCGCACCTTTTCATTCCTACATCGTTGGCCTTTCACCTTTTCAGTTCCCATGTTCCTCCCATTTTGTCCCATCGTCGCCCGCCTGATTCTGGGATTTAATGCGGATTCACTGGTGACTTACTGAGGAGTTGCCCACGTCTGTGTGCGGACGGAATGTTCAGTGCGATGAGTGATTCTCTCTTGAATCGCAGTGCAAAGATAGTGCAAACCGAGTGGAATGTAAAAGAGAAACTCGTTTTTCTTTTCATTTCCGAGGTGCCGCCTATCTTGGACGCCAGTGCAAAGGTACAAAGAAAAGCAATAGGTTCACCCATTTGTCCGTCAACTCGTGACGAAATGTCCTACAGTATTACAGTTTTTGAAAAGCTAATTTTATTGTTCTAATTAGGCAAATCTTCCCAAAGATATTCATGGTTTTGTTCTTATAAAACTAAGGTAAGGGAGTTCTGCGAAATGTAATGTAATGAAAAGAGAAATATAAAATGGTAAATATATTATACATGCAAAAGTATATTTGTGAGGCGTGTGTGATTAAAAAAACGAAGGACGAAATCCATATCAATTTCATCCTTCGTTTCTCACCATGCCCCAAACTCTAACGAGTTTAACTTCGTTCCTTACGTTCGGAAGTTTCGGGTTTTAGTTTGGTTGTGTAATCATTTCATGAATACGAGATAGACTGCGGCTATGAGACAGAGGAAAGCCAGACAATGGTTCCAGTGGAGCTCTTGTCCTTGAAACATCACATTGGCAATCACAGCGAAGACAATCAGCGAGATACACTCTTGGATGACCTTCAACTGTACCAGCGAGAATGGCCCACCGTTACCCTCGAAACCAATGCGGTTGGCAGGTACCTGACAGCAATACTCGAAGAAGGCTATGACCCAAGAAAAAGCAATGACCCCGATGAGAGGCCAATTGCTACTTGTTCCAGTCTGCTGTAATCGCAGATGTCCATACCATGCGAACGTCATGAAGATGTTGCTTAAAAGCAACAGACATACGGTATATATTCCGTTCATTCGATTACTGCTTTTTCAGATATTCGTCCATGTGGGCTGCTGCACGACGTCCGTCACCCATGGCGAGGATGACTGTTGCGCCACCGCGCACGATGTCACCACCTGCGAAGATTTCCTCACGGGCAGACTGCATACCTTCATTGACAACGATCGTGTTTTTACGACCGAGTTCCAGTCCGGCAATGGATTTGGGAACCAATGGATTGGGAGATACACCTACTGCTACAATGACCTGATCGACATCAAGGGTGACAGTCTTTCCTTCTACAGCAACAGGTGAGCGGCGTCCTGAAGCATCTGGTTCGCCCAACTCCATCACTTGAAGAACGGCAGCCTTGACGGCTCCCTTGTCATCGGTCAGATACTCAATAGGATTGTGGAGGGTCAGGAAGTTGATACCTTCCTCCTTGGCGTGCTTCACCTCTTCCAGACGGGCAGGCATTTCCTGTTCGCTGCGGCGATAGACGAGGGTTACGTTTCCTCCCAGTCGTTTAGCGGTTCGGCAAGAGTCCATGGCGGTGTTTCCTCCACCTACCACCAATACATTCTTACCGAAGTTGATGGGAGTGTCGGTATTGGGGTTTGCAGCATCCATGAGGTTGACACGAGTCAGGTATTCGTTGCTCGACATGATGTTGATAGCGTTTTCTCCAGGAATGCCCATGAAGTTAGGCAGTCCAGCGCCCGATCCCACGAAGATTCCCTTGAAGCCCTCTGCTTCAAGTTGTTCTACGCTGATTGTCTTTCCCACGATGACATCGGTCTGGAAATTGACGCCCATCTTCGAGAGGTTTTCTATCTCTACATCGACGATGCGGTTGGGGAGTCGGAATTCGGGAATACCATATTTGAGTACACCGCCAATCTCGTGTAGCGCCTCAAAGACATGGACCTCATAGCCTTTCTTAACCATATCGCCAGCAAAGGAGAGTCCGGCAGGACCTGATCCTACTACGGCAATCTTTATGCCGTTGGCGGGAGCAATTTCAGGAAGACTGCTATTGCCGCTCTCGCGCTCATAATCGGCCGCGAAGCGCTCCAGATAGCCGATGGCTACTGCAGGTTCGTTCATCTTCAGGTGGATACATTTGCTCTCACACTGTTTCTCCTGTGGACATACACGTCCGCAGACAGCAGGTAGGGCAGAGGTGTTTTTCAGCACCTTTGCAGCTGCAAGGAACTGTCCGCGCTCTATATTTTTAATGAACGAAGGGATGTTGATGTTTACAGGACAGCCTTCCACACAGGTGGGTTTTGCGCAGTCCAGACAGCGTTTGGCCTCGGTCATCGCCATGGTCTTGGTGAGGCCGATGTTGACCTCTTCGGTACGTGTTGTTGCACGATAGACAGGGTCGAGTTCGGGCATCTTCACGCGCTCAATCTGAGTACGCTCTTTGGGTTTCATGCTCTTGCGGAGTTCATCTCGCCATGGTGCATTGCGGTCGATAAGCACTTCCATGGGTTCGTCGGTAGGCTCTACGTCCATCTCCACGTCGGTGTTTTTCTTCTGCTTGTCGCATTTCTTGCATGCGTTGAGGTGTTCTTCAAAGTGTTGCAGCTCTTCCTGCTCAGCCTCTTTGAAAGTACCCATGCGCTTGAACATCTCATCCCAATCAACGAGTGCACCGTCAAATTCAGGTCCGTCGATGCAGACAAACTTGGTTTTACCACCGATGCTCAGGCGACAGGCACCACACATACCTGTACCATCCACCATGATGGTATTGAGTGACACCTCGCAAGGAATATTGTGCTTCTGTGCGGTGAGGTTTGAGAATTTCATCATGATAGGAGGTCCGATGGCAAACACCTTATCGATGTGTTCCTGTTCTACGAATTTCTCAATACCAATGGTCACCACGCCTTTCTCGCCATAGCTGCCATCGTCGGTCATGATGATCACTTCGTCGCTGCTTTCACGCACTTTGTCTTCCAGAATGATGAGGTCTTTAGAGCGGCCTGCCATGACTGACAATACGCGGTTTCCGGCAGCTTTGAGTGCCTGGATGATGGGCAGCATAGGAGCCACACCGAGTCCACCTCCAGCACAGACGACGGTGCCGTAGTTTTCGATGCGTGTGGGGTTGCCCAGTGGTCCTACCACGTCGGTAATATAGTCACCCTCATTGAGCATGCAAAGCTTTTTCGATGATAGACCTACTTGCTGTACGACGAGTGTGATGGTGCCTTTGGCAATGTCGGCACCGGCAATGGTCAACGGCATGCGCTCACCATTCTCACCGATACGCACGATGACAAAGTTGCCAGCCTTACGGCTTTTGGCAATCAGGGGAGCTTCTATCTCGAAGAGAAATACCTTCTCAGAGAATTGCTCTTTCCTTACGATTTTGTTCATGATGTTGGCTTGTATTGTTTTTGTTTAGTATGAGGCTTCTGTTTAGTCGATGATGTCGAAGCCAGTGTATGGTACGAGTGCCTTTGGAATGACAATGCCCTTCTCAGTCTGATTGTTTTCGAGAATGGCAGCCACGATACGTGGGAGTGCGAGAGCCGAACCGTTGAGAGTGTGGCAGAGCTCGATCTTCTTGTTGTCGGCACGACGATAGCGGCATTTCAGACGGTTGGCCTGATAGGTATCGAAATTGGAAACTGACGATACTTCGAGCCAGCGCCCCTGTGCTTCAGAATAAACCTCGAAATCATAGCAGATGGAGGAGGTGAATGACTGGTCGCCTCCGCAGAGCAAGAGGATGCGGTAGGGGAGTTCGAGTTTTTTGAGCAGTCCCTCTACGTGATCGAGCATTTCCTTATGACTCTGTTTTGAGTGTTCGGGCTTGTCGATGCGTACGAGTTCAATTTTTGAGAACTCATGCAGTCTGTTCAGTCCACGCACGTCTTTACCATATGATCCAGCCTCGCGACGGAAGCACTCAGTGTAGGCACAGTTTTTGATAGGAAGTTGCGACTCGTCGAGAATGACATCACGGTAGATATTGGTCACGGGCACTTCGGCAGTAGGGATGAGATAGAAATCATCTACCTCGCAGTGGTACATCTGTCCCTCTTTGTCGGGCAGCTGTCCAGTTCCGTATCCAGAAGCAGCGTTGACCACGGTAGGTGGCATGATTTCGGTGTATCCGCTCTTGCGTGCCTCGTCAAGGAAGAAGTTGATGAGGGCGCGCTGCAGGCGTGCACCTTTACCAATGTAAACGGGAAATCCGGCACCGGTAATCTTCACACCGAGGTCAAAGTCGATGAGGTTGTATTTTTTGGCAAGTTCCCAGTGGGGCACTTTTGCTTCATCGTTTTTGGGGTTGGCAGTCCATGTTCCCACGGTATCTGTTCCGTCGCATTCCTTCTGATTGCTCTTTACCACATGGTTGTCTTCTGCGGCTTTTCCTTCGGGCACTTCATCGTAAGGGATGTTTGGTATCTGGCAGAGCAGTTTTACCAGGGTTTCCTGTGCTTCACCCATCTGCTGTTCCAGTTGTTTAGAGGACTCTTTCATGGCTGCCACTTCTTTCTTGATGGCTTCCGCCTCTTCGCGTTTTCCTTCCTTCATCAGTTTGCCAATCTGTCCAGCCTGCTGTTTCTGTTCGCTTAGATTTTTGTCCAACTGCTGCTGGGTTTCACGGCGTTTCTTGTCCACGGCCAATACTTCTTCGATGGCCTCGCGTGCACCTTTGAACTGTTTCTTCTCCAGTCCGCTGATGACGTGTTCTGTTTCCTCGTTGATGAGTTTAAGTGTAAGCATAATTATGTGTGTTTATGAATTTTTTTCTTTTTTTTGCTATGCAAAGGTAACAAAAAGTTGCGAATTGGCGAAATGATTCCACCTAATTTATTTACGCATTATTTACGCGTTGCATGATGATGGAAGCCCATTTGTCGCGGTTTTTCGCACCTGTCAATGTAAGCCCGAGTTCCTTTCCACGTGCTTCAAGCAACGGAATATCTTCGGTATAGAATCCGCTTAGAATGAGTTTAGCATCTTGCTTCATGATTTGACAAAAGCGAGGCATGTCGTTGAGTAGGATGTTGCGGTTGATATTGGCAAGTACCAAATCGTAGTCGGCAGTTTTGGAGTCGAGTAGGGAGGCATCGCCACAGTAAACAGACAATTGACTGTCAACACGGTTGATAACGGCATTATGGCGAGTGTTGTCGCTACTCCATTCATCTATGTCGTAGGCAGTTACATGGTTTGCTTTGAGTTTTAGTGCAACAATGCCGAGAATGCCCGTTCCGCATCCCGCATCCATGACGCGTAAGTCTTTCATGGGCATATCGAGCATCCATTCGCAAATCATCTGGGTAGTCTCGTGGGTGCCCGTGCCGAATGCCAGTCGTGCATCTATTTCCACACTGATGTCGGCAGGTTGGGAAGGCAGGTGTCGCCCATCGTGAATCGCCAGTCTGTTGTTGCCTACGATGATAGGTTCGAAGCCTTCCTGTTCCCATTGCTCGTTCCAGTCTTTGTCTTCTGCCTCGCTTATTGTGTAAATTATATTGGTACCCATTATAGGGAAGTTGTTTACTATATCTTCGAGTGCTTGTCTATCGAGTAATGGTTGCTGTACGTAGCCCCGTATGCCGTGTTGCGTTTCTTCGAAGGATTCAAATCCTGCGTCGGCAGTAAGTGCTGCCAAAATGTCGCAAGCATCTTGCGAGAGAGGCGATAATTGGAAATCTACTTCAAAATACTTCATCTTATTGCTTTATTTTGGTGCAAAATTACAAAAAATAGGGAAAAACCTACCCCTTCTTAGGGAAAATCCCTAAATTTGCATGATATTTGATAATAAATTTGCAATGTGAAATTATAAAAAATGCAATGAGATATGAAGAAGATTATCTTAATGACAACGATTTTGGTGAGTCTCCCGATGCTCTCTATGGCACAGGATGACGATATGTATTTCGTTCCCACCAAGGAATCGAAAGCCAAAGAACTCAAATCCTACGGAATGCCCGCAGACACCTATTATTCTGGTAGTAAGAAATCATCGCGCGAGTACAATCGTCGTGCATGGTCTTCTGTTGCTCCCATTGATTCGGCAGGCAATGATATTATCAATTTCTCAGCCACAGAGGGTGTCTATCCTGATTCCGCATATTCAGAAGCCGACGACTACGCTTGTACGCGTAAGATGAGTCGTTTTGACGGTTATACGCCCAGTGAAGCCTATTGGGAAGGTTACCGCGACGGAAGATGGACAGGTGTGCGTCCGGGATGGTACGATGCTTGGTACGGTTCGTGGTATAGTCCTTGGCGTTCGTCATGGTACGACCCATGGTATGATCCCTGGTACTATAGTTCTTATTGGGGATGGTATTCACCTTATTATTATTCCACTTGGTACAGTCCTTGGCATTACGGCTATTACTGGGATCGTCCCTATTGGGGTTGGGGAGGAGGAGTCTATATCTCAGGTCCTGTGCATGCCGGCAGATCGTGGAGTCGCTCAGGCTATTCACATCATAAATACGCAGGCAATACCGACAGTAATGCCAACCGCCGTGGAGGTAGTCTGGCAGGCTATCGTGGTCAGCGTAATAGTAACATAGACTACGGCACCCGCGGTCAGCGTAACAATGTGCGCGATTTGGGCGGTTATCGTTCACGCTCTTACAACAGTAACAGCAACAGTTCCTACAGCCGTCCGTCTTACAGCAATGGCGGTTCGTCGTTTGGCGGAAGCAGCCGTTCTGGTGGTGGACGCTCAGTAGGAGGCGGTCATAACTATGGCGGACGCCGCTGATGCGTCATCGCTATTTGGTGAGAGATACAAATATTTTATCAACGAAAACAAAATACGACTATGAATATAAAAGCAATTACCGCTGTCATGCTGGCTTCTGCCGCAGCAGTTCAGATGCAGGCACAATCTGAGGTGCCAGCCGTTGGCGACTCGTATGATGCCGCAGCATTATCTACAGAAGACCTGAATGGTACAGCCCGTTATGTGGGTATGGGTGGAGCCATGGATGCGCTTGGCGCAGATATTTCCACAATCGGCACCAATCCTGCCGGTATCGGATTGTTTCGCAAGGGACAGGTGAGCACTTCGTTTGGCTTTGTCAATTTGCAGGATGCCGCCTCGTTTGCCAATGCCAACAAGACCAATGTGTCGTTTGACCAGATTGGTGTGGTGCTCAGCACCAGAACCGGTGTGAGCAGTTTCCTCAATTTTGGTTTCAACTATCACAAAAGCCGCAATTTCAATCAGATACTCACCGCTGCAGCCAAGTTGAATGGTTCGTCGCAGAGTTTGCAGACCACGCTCAAGGACATGAACGGACTGCTCAATAAGAATTCGTTGGCTTATTCGCAGCTTGACGATATTTATCTGGGTAATTTGCTGCTCCAAGAAGATCCTGATACGCATGAAAAATATGTTGTGGGTTATGGAGGCGATATGTACGACTTCAATCGTGCTACCTCAGGCTACATAGGCAACTACGACATCAATATCAGTGGTAATAAAAAAAACCGCCTCTATCTTGGTCTTACCATAGGTATTAGCGATGTGCACTATAAGGACTACAGCGAGTATTACGAGACTTTACAGCCAAACCAAGATCAGATAGAAGGTGTGCTCATCAGCGATCAGCACAATATTACGGGAACAGGTTTCAATATCAAGGCAGGTGCCATCTTCCGTCCCATTGAAGAGTCTCCCTTCCGCATCGGTCTCTCTGTAGCTACTCCCACCTTCTATAAGCTCACCACAGAGAACTACACCACTATTGGTTCCAATGTTGATAAGTCGGCAGCCAGTGAGGATTTCCGTTTCAATACGCCATGGAAGTTTGGCATAAGCCTCGGTCACACCATTGGTAATCAGATTGCCCTTGGAGCCGTTTACGAATATGCAGACTACGGTTCGTGTGACATGCGCACCATCGACGATGCCTATTACGACTACTACGATGGCTATCATGAGAATAGCAGTAGTGAGTTTTATATGAACCAGTTGACCAAGAAGAATCTCAAAGGTGTGAGCACTATCAAACTCGGAGGCGAGTTCCGTCCTGATAAGAGTTTCGCCATTCGTTTGGGTTATAACCACGTGACACCGATGTTTAACAAAGGTGCTGTGCGCGACCAGACCATCGACTCTCCGGGTGTCTATTATGCTTCGACCACCGACTATACGAACTGGGGGGCAACCGACCGTATCACGGCAGGTGTAGGTTTCACCTTCGACAAGTTCCGTTTAGACTTGGCTTACCAGTATAGTCAGCGCAACGGCGATTTCTATCCCTTCATGAGTTATTATTCAGCCGATTATATTGATGCCGACAATGTGCGTCAGACCGAGGTCAATGAGTGTTCACCTGTTAGTGTGAGCGACAAGCGCCATCAGGTACTCTGCACCCTCTCATACAGTTTCTGACCAATCTTTATCTACATAAATTTGAGAGTTGCTCCCATCGAAAGTTAAGTTCGATGGAGAGCACTGAAAAACCTCTCAAATTCTTTTATGTCTAAAAATAATGCTCATGTGTAGGGCGCTTTGCTCGCATATGTGCATTATTTTTTTGTACCTTTATAGCATATTTAGAGAGATATGCTGGCCACAATAAGAAACATTCCAGTTTACCGATTATTCCGGTCTATATGGCAAGGTCGTTCCACAGAAGCACTTGCTTCGCCAAATTAATGACCTTGTAGACTTTTCATTTGTTTACAAAGAACTTGTTTCAAGTATCTGTACAGCTACCTCCACAGGGTTTGTCGGGAGCGTCACTATTTCTCTTCATTTCTTCAAGCAGGAATTTGGGCGTGAATCCCTTTTTGCTCTTCGCCACTTCTTCTGGTGTACCGGCAGAAAGCACCTCACCGCCTTTTCGTCCGCCCTCCGGCCCCATGTCGATGATGTAGTCCGCTTGGCGGATGACGTCGAGGTTGTGCTCTATGACGATAACGGTATTTCCACGATCTACCAGTTTCTGTAAAACATCCATAAGGATTCTGATGTCTTCAAAATGAAGTCCCGTGGTTGGCTCGTCAAGGATATAAAGGGTTTTGCCCGTATCTTTTTTCGACAGTTCTGTGGCAAGTTTTATGCGCTGGCTTTCACCTCCAGAGAGCGTTGTCGAAGGTTGTCCGAGTTTGATGTATCCCAATCCCACATCCTGTATGGTTTTGATCTTCCTCAAGATATCGGGCACATTTTCAAAGAATTCGACGGCCTGGTTGATGGTCATGTCTAAGACATCGGCAATAGATTTTCCCTTGAACCTCACTTCCAGCGTCTCCCTGTTGTATCGCTTGCCATGGCAGGTTTCACACGGAACTTGTATGTCGGGCAGAAAGTTCATTTCTATCGTTTTGTATCCGTTTCCACCACAGGTTTCACATCTTCCGCCTTTGACATTAAACGAGAAGCGTCCTGGCTTATAACCTCGAATCTGTGCTTCTGGCAGATTCACGAAGAGTGATCGTATGTCGGCAAAGACTCCCGTATATGTGGCTGGGTTTGATCGTGGAGTGCGTCCTATGGGACTCTGATCCACATTGACCACCTTGTCGATATGCTCCAGTCCTTCAATACTGTCGTAGGGCATGGGTTTTTGCAACGAACGGTAGAAATGCTGGGAGAGGATGGGGTAGAGCGTTTCGTTGATCATCGTTGATTTTCCCGAACCGCTGACTCCTGTGACGAGAATCAGGCATCCTAAAGGAAACGAAACATCGATGTTCTTGAGGTTGTTGCCTCGGCATCCTCGCAACGTCAGCAACTGGCCGTTGCCTTTTCTGTGGCGTCCTTTTTGCAACTGTTGCTCGCCTTTGAGGTATTGGGCGGTGATGGTATTGGTGTGCATCATCTCCTCAACGGTTCCCTGGAAGACCACCTCTCCACCTTTTCTTCCTGCTTTCGGCCCAATATCCACAATATAGTCGGCATTGAGCATCATGTCGCGATCGTGCTCCACTACGATGACCGTATTGCCGAGGTCGCGTAGCTCTTTCAGCGAACGGATGAGTCTGTCGTTGTCGCGCTGGTGCAGTCCGATGCTTGGCTCGTCAAGGATATAGAGCACATTGACCAACTGTGAACCGATTTGCGTGGCAAGACGTATGCGCTGGCTTTCACCTCCCGACAGCGTTGCTGCCTGTCTGTTGAGCGACAGGTAGTCAAGACCTACTTCAAGGAGGAAATCTATTCGTGTGCGAATCTCCTTGAGTATTTCTGTGGCAATCTGCCGTTGTTGGTCGTCCATGTGGTTTCCCACCTCGTTGAGCCATTCGCGCAGTTCTACCAAGTCCATATTGGCAAGCTGCGAAATGTTTTTATCCCAGATGCGATAGGAGAGTGCTTCCTGATTGAGCTTTTGTCCTTTACATTCCGGACATACACATTCGGCAAGAAACTGGTCCGCCCATTTCTGTCCGTTGTTGCTCTCGCCATTTTCCATCACATCATGCAGATATTTCACTACACCGTCGAAATCTACGAAGTAGTCACTTGACGTATGAACCAGTTCTTTGTCGATGCGCACCGTTTCCAACGAACCGTAGAGTATTTCGTTGAGCGCATCATCGGGGATGTCCTCAATTTTTGTTTTTAGCGTACAGTCGTATTTCTTGAGGATGGCATCGATTTGCCAGAATATCATTTGGTTTTTGTATTTTCCTAATGGCACGATGGCTCCCTCGTAAATGCTCATATTGCGTTTAGGAATCACTTTACCGAGATCTATTTCATTGATGTATCCCAGCCCTTTACAGCGAGGGCACGCACCTTGCGGTGAGTTAAACGAGAAGGTGTTGGGGGCGGGGTCGCTATAGGAGATTCCCGTTGTTGGACACATCAGCCGGCGTGAGAAATACTTGACCGCTCCCGTGTCGTGATTCATGACCATCAGCAGACCGTCTCCTTGTTTCATGGCGATGCGGATGCTCTTCTTGAGTCGTTCGTCATCGTTGCCTTTGACAGCCAACCGGTCGATGACCACTTCGATATCGTGGTTTTTATAGCGGTCCACCTTCATGCCCCGTGTGATTTCTTTCACTTCGCCATCCACTCTGATATGGAGATAGCCCTTTCGCCGCATACTTTCAAAGAGTTCGCGGTAGTGACCCTTTCTGCCTCTTACCACAGGAGCCATGATAAGGATTTTGCAGCCGCTATAGTCGGCTGCCACCATGTCGATGACCTTCTCTTCTGTGTATTTCACCATCTCCTCGCCAGTTGCGTAACTGTAGGCTTTGCCTGCTCTGGCGAAGAGCAGACGCAGGTAGTCGTAGATTTCAGTCGTTGTACCTACGGTAGAACGGGGATTCTTGTTGGTAGTCTTTTGTTCGATGCTGATAACGGGCGACAGACCTGTTATCTTATCCACGTCAGGTCGCTCCATGCCTCCCAGGAAGTTACGGGCATAGGCAGAGAAGGTTTCAATATAGCGGCGTTGTCCTTCGGCAAAGATGGTGTCGAAGGCCAATGACGATTTACCCGATCCGCTCAGTCCGGTGATCACGGTTAGGGAGTGGCGTGGAATCTCCACGTCTATGTTTTTTAAGTTATGGACGCGAGCGCCCCATACGTTTATTTTTTCGTCGTTGTTCATCTCATTTCAGTTGATTCGTTGAATTGTCGCAGTAAGGTCACGGCTTTCTTGATGTCGTAGTCGCGACCGTCGCCGCCTTTGGCCACCACACGCACAAAATAGACTCCGTCTTTCGCGGGATGTCCTCCGCTGCTACCGTCCCATCCTCCTGCTACCTCGCTCCATTCGTAGAGGCGTTGCCCTTTCCGATTGAAAATGGTGGCACGAAACGAAACGATGTTTTCATAGTTCGACTTCGCCTGATAGATGTCGTTGATGCCATCACCGTTTGGCGAGAAGGCATTGGGCATTTCCAAGCGGCTCTCCGTTGTTTCGCTGTTGTCCGTTTGTGCACAGACGGGCAGTGAGAGAAGGAGAAAAAGTGACGTTGTCAGTGCTATTTTGAGTGTCATATACTAATATTTTTGCAAATTTACGGAAAAATGTAGATTTACCGCATCTTTTTTTGTAATTTTGTAGGCGAAAGACTAAAATATGATGGAAATGAAGAACGGAATATTACGTCAACTCCTCTTTCTTGGCCTCTTTGCCTTCATGGCAGAGACAGCCTGTGCGCAGCTTAATTCTTACCGCGAGCTCCATAAAGTGAAGCGTAAGGAAACCATTTTTGGTATTGCCAAAGACAATGGGCTCACCATTGAGGAACTCATCAAGGCAAACCCGGAGATGAATACGCCAGGCTATGAATTGAAGAAAGGCGAATATATCAAAATTCCCTGGCCGTCTAATCATCCCTCGGCAGGAAATTCAGCAGGGGCAACATCAGAAATCAAAATGCCCGCTAAGCCGCAAGTACAAGACTGTGACATGACGCTGCGTGAAATACGCATCGGCATCATGTTACCCTTGCACGATATTAACGGTGACGGCAAGCGCATGACAGAATATTATAGAGGTGTACTCATGGCTTGCGATAGTTTGAGAGCCAACGGTATCTCTACCGATGTGAGAGCATGGAATGTGGCTGAAGATTCAGACATCAACAAGTTCTTGCAGGATCCCCATGCTGCCGACCGCGATTTGATTATCGGTCCGCTCTATTCTAAAATGGTGAAGCCCATGAGTGATTTCGTGAAGAAGAATGATATCCGCCTGTTGATACCGTTCTCTATCAATGCGCCGGAACTCACTACCAACAGAAATATCTATCAGGTGTTTCAGTCGCAGGATTTGCAGAATGATTCCTATATCACTCATTTCCTGCAACGCTTCTCCGACTGCCATACTGTCATCATTGATTGCAACGATACCACCAGTAAGAAAGGTAATTTCACCTTCCCCCTTCGTCGTCGTCTCGAAGCCAAGCACATGACCTATAATGTGACCAATCTGAAATCGGGCGAAGAAATGTTTCGTAAATCGTTCAGCATGACCAAGCGTAATGTTGTTGTTCTGAACACGGGGCGTTCTCCACAGCTCGGTGTGGCTCTGGCACGCCTCAGCGGACTCAAGACCATATACCCGGAAATGCAGATCACGCTCTTTGGCTATACCGAATGGATGCTCTACACCCGTCATCAACTCGATAATTTCTACCGTTTCGACACCTATATCCCGGCAACGTTCTATATGAATCCCCTGTCGTCGAAGACCGATAGAATCAATCTCAAATACCGGTGGAATTTCCATGCCGATATGATGAACGCCCTTCCTCGGTTTGCCATTACGGGTTTCGACCACGCCTATTTCTTCATCAAGGGACTCCATCTCTACGGTAAGAAGTTTACCGGAGCATCGGGCATGGTAGGCTACACGCCTATTCAGACACCACTTCATTTCGAGCGTCTTGGAAACGGCGGACTGCAAAACAAGAGTACACTCTTTGTACACTTCACCACAGGACGTAAAACTGAAATCATCAAGTTCTAACACCATAGGAAGGACATGAAAAAACAGAAACTGACAATAAGCGCCACGCAGAAGTGCCGATACATACTCATACTCACAGGACTGGTCATCGCCACAAGACTGTCAGCACAGGTAGGCGACTATCGTAACGAGTTTGCCATCGGTGTAAACGGTGGCATGATGATGAGTAGCGTAGGCTTCTCACCTCGCGTTCCGCAGAAACAGCTCGCTGGTTTAAGCGGCGGTATCACCCTGCGTTACACGTGCGAGAAATATTTCAAAAGCATCTGTGCCGTTGTGGCAGAAGTCAACTACGTACAAACAGGATGGAAAGAAGATATCCTCGATGTCAACGACAACCCCTGCTTCTATGCTGACGATCCCGACCATCCGCTCTACTATGAGCGCAAGATGAACTATGTGCAGATTCCTGTCATGGCACGACTGGGGTGGGGACGTGAGCGCAATGGACTGCAAGGCTTTTTCCAGTTAGGTCCGCAGGTGGGTTTCTTCCTCAACGAGAAGACCAATACCAATCTTGTGAAAGGATACGAACCGACAGAACAGCGTGCTTCCTACATCACAGCGCAAGACACGATGGCGGTGGAGAATAAGTTCGACTACGGTATCGCCGTAGGAGCCGGAATGGAATATTCACACCCCAAACTGGGACACTTCCTGCTCGAAGGCCGCTATTACTATGGACTCGGCAATATCTTTGGGAATACCAAGAGTGATTATTTCGGTAAATCCAATTTCGGACAGATCGTCGTCAAGTTAACCTATCTTTTCGACGTGTTTAAAACCAACAACTCTAAAATCAAATAAATATTTCTATGTTTAAAAACCATCCAAAAGGTCTGCTACTTGCAGCACTCAGCAACATGGGTGAGCGCTTCGGCTATTACATTATGAATGCCGTGCTCGTGCTCTTCCTCTGCTCTAAATTCGGCTTGTCTGACGAAACAAGCGGTGTGATTTACTCTTTCTTCTATGCCGGCATCTATGTGCTAAGCCTAGTGGGCGGTATCATTGCTGACCGTACACAAAACTACAAAGGCACCATCATGACTGGTCTTGTGGTGATGGCTCTGGGCTACGTCATCCTGTCTGTGCCTGTTATGGCAACCAGCAATAATGTGTCGTGGCTGCTGCCCCTGACCTGTTTGGCACTGTTCTTCATTGCCTTCGGTAACGGTCTGTTTAAAGGCAACCTTCAGGCGATCGTCGGTCAGATGTACGATAATTTTGAAGCAGAAGCTGCCAAAAAAGGCGAAGAAGCACTCCGCATCGCCAAAGGTCAGCGTGACTCTGGTTTCCAGATCTTCTATGTGTTCATCAACATTGGAGGACTCGTTGCACCTTTCGTAGCTCCCATGCTTCGCTCATGGTGGTTGCAGGTCAACAACCTCAGTTATGATGCTTCGCTGCCAGCCCTCTGCCACCAGTATATCAACAATGGTGCAGCGCTTTCGGCAGATGCCCTCAACAATCTGGGTGAGTTGGTGACCAAGGTGGGAGGACAGACAGGCGGAGACCTGACAGCGTTCTGCTCTCACTATCTGAACATCTTCAACACCGGAATCCACTATTCCTTCATTGCATCGGTAGTGGCCATGCTGATTTCGCTGGTCATCTTCATCTCTTCTCGTAACATCTTCCCCACACCAGGTAAGAAAGAAGCCGTTAAGGCAGAGGAATATACCGAAGAGGAAAAGCGCGAAATGGCAACAGAAATCAAGCAGCGCATGTTCGCCCTCTTTGCTGTGTTGGGTATCGCCGTATTCTTCTGGTTCTCATTCCACCAGAATGGTATGTCACTCAGTCTCTTCGCACGCGACTTTGTGGTTACCGACACCATAGCTCCTGAGATTTGGCAGGCAGTAAACCCATTCTTCGTTATTGCCCTCACACCGGCCATCATGTGGATTTTCGGAAGTCTGACACGTGCCGGACGCGCCATCTCTACCCCACGTAAGATAGCCTACGGTATGGGTATTGCCGGATTGGCTTATCTCTTCCTTGCCATCTATTCTATGATGCAGGGTTATCCCTCAGCCGAGGAATTCAAGATGATGGGCGATACCGCTAAGGCTACCATGAAGGCAGGACCTTGGGTTCTCATCGTCGTATATTTCTTCCTCACCGTAGCAGAACTGTTCATCTCACCACTGGGACTTTCGTTTGTTTCAAAGGTAGCCCCCAAACACCTGCAGGGTCTCTGTCAGGGCTTGTGGCTCGGTGCCACAGCCGTAGGCAACCTCCTCTTGTGGATTGGCCCGTTGATGTACAATAAGTGGCCCATATGGATGTGCTGGTCCGTATTCCTCGTGGTCTGCCTCATTTCCATGGGTGTCATGTTCGGCATGGTCAAATGGCTTGAACGCGTTACAAAATAAACATTTTATCATCACGGCGCATCCTCATCAAGGGGTGCGCTTTTTTTTCTTATCACGCCTATGTCTATAGGAGTCCTTGTCGTTACCGTGTGGCTCACACTGGTAGAACTCAATTGCGAAAATCTCTTCGATTACGAACACGACCCAGGGAAAAACGATACCGAGTGGGTAGAAGGTGGCGTACGCCGTTGGTCGCCTCAGCGCTATTGGCTGAAACAGCGCCATATTGCCCAGGAGATCATGTCGTGCAGTAACGATACCGCATCATGGGGACTCCCTAATCTCATCGCGTTGACAGAAGTGGAAAACGACCGCGTGCTCCATGATCTCACCCGTCGGTCATTACTTCGCAATGCAGGATATCATTACCTCATGACAGAGTCCGCCGACAGTCGTGGAATTGACGTGGCACTCTTATACCAGCCATTAGTCTTCCGTCCCCTCTGTTACGATTGTCTGACAGTAGAACCCATGGAAGGCATGCGTCCCACGCGCGACATCCTCTACGTCAAGGGGAAATACATCTCTGGCGACACCCTCCATATCTTTGTTGTCCATGCCCCCAGCAAGCTGAGTGGTGCTCGCTCGTCACAGTTATGGCGACAAAGCGTATTGCAACGCATCACTACCGAGGCAACCCGCATCCAAGTGCAGTCGCCAACAGCCAAAATCATCATCACAGGCGACTTCAACGATGTTGCAGACAGTCCTGTGCTCACAGCATTAGAAGCACACGGCTACCATAATATCAGCAAGGGAGTTAAGGGCAGACATGGTGTTGCGAAAGCCTCCTACCGTTATCTTGGCCATTGGCAAGGCATCGACCACATCTTCGTCAGCCCCTCGTTATTGCCCCATTTGGAATACTGTCATATCAATGACGCCCCCTTCCTTCTTGAACCAGACAAAAAGTATGGCGGTGACAAACCGTTTCGCACCTACAACGGATACCGTTTCCAAAATGGTTTCAGCGACCACCTCCCCCTTGTCGTCCGTTTCCAATTCCAACGCCATTAATGTCGCATTCCACCCGAATTTTATCACACACATTTGCACCATATCAAAATTATTTATTAATTTTGCAACATCTATTCATTAACACGAGCAGAATATGAAAAACAAATGGTTTATTTTAGTTTGTGCACTGTTGGCGATAGAAACCAGCGCCACAGCACAACTGCTGCGCACCAATGTTGCGCAGGGAGAGATTGAGGGTGTCAGCCGCAACGGCCACGCCCTGTATATGAACATTCCATACGCAGAGGCACCTATAGGCAACCTGCGCTGGAAGGCTCCCGTGCCGAAAAAACCGTGGACAGGAGTGTACAAGGCCGACAAGTGGGGCAACCGCCCCCCACAACCAACCGACCCCAACCAGAACGGCAACGAGATTCCAATGAGTGAGGACTGCCTGTACCTGAGCGTTGAGACACCCGCAAAGTCATCTGATGAGCGCCTGCCCGTGTTTGTGATGATTCACGGCGGTGGTTTCCTCACCGGATCGTACAGCGGCACGCAGGAGAGCTTTGTCCGTGAGGGCATCGTTTATGTCAGCATTGAGTACCGCCTTGGAGCACTCGGCTTCATGAGTCATCCGGAACTCAGCAAGGAGGCTGGTGGCCTCTCCGGTAACTACGGAATACTCGACCAGATAGAAGCCCTGCGATGGGTGCACAACAACATTGCGGCCTTTGGCGGCGACCCTGAGAAGGTGACCATTGCCGGCGAGTCTGCAGGAGCTATCTCCGTGAGCATCCTCTGTGCTTCGCCGTTAACCAAGGGACTGTTCCGCGCCGCCATCTGCGAGAGCGGAAGTTCGTTCTGGCCCGTCGGTGAGAAGCGCGACGGAAATGTCGCCGTGTGTACGGTGCGTAGTGCCGAGCAGGCCGGTATCGGTTTCCAAAAGCGCCTCGGCAAGAAGAACCTCAAGCAAATGCGCAAGGTGCCGTTCCAACAGCTCGTTGACAACACCCAGCCGGATATATTCTGGCCTGTGGTTGACGGCCATGCCATCATAGACGACCAGTACAAGCTCTACGAGGCTGGACAATACAACGACGTTGACATCCTCATCGGCACCAACTCCGACGAAGGCTCCTTGTTCGCGTTCCCCATGCCCGTCGAAGCCTATCAGAAACGGGTCAAGGACATCTATGGCGACTGGGCCGACCGTCTGCTGGAGATATACCCCGCCACCAACGAACAGGAGGCCTGTTTCGCGCTGTCAGACATCTTCCGCGACGGTAGCTTTGCCTGGGGCACCTACGCCTGGGCCAACCTGCAGACCAAGACCGGTAAGGGACGTGTATATATGTACTACTTCGACCAAGACTCCGAAAACACCATTCTCCGCAGCAAAAGAGGCGGTGCCAGCCATGTTGCTGAGATGCCGTTCATCTACGGATTCAGCTTTAAGGGCGGTCGCATGACCGATACCGAGCGTCACATGCAGCAAATCATGTCGCGCTATTGGATTAACTTCACCAAGACAGGTAATCCCAACGGTGACTCGCTGCCCTATTGGACTACCTACAAACAGGACAAACCCACGGTGATGATCATCCATGAGGGTTTCCACCTCGACCGCCTGCCCAACCAGCGCCAGATGGACTTCTTTGAAGCATTTTTCAAGAGTCGCAGGAAATAGAATATGATAATATACAAAGAACCTATCAAAAAGCAAAATGATGAAACATGGGGGCAGATTCCTGTCCCCATGTTCTTTTTTTGCGAAGCAACTAAAATCCACGGATTACACGGACGACACGGATTCTAGTTAAAGATTTTTGTTTAATATTCTAATTAAAACCTCACCTGTTTCTGCAGACAATGATGAAATAACAATTGGTCAGTTAATAACTGACCAATTTGATAAAGCAACACTGGAAGCTTTCCTTACAGTGCAGTTTACCCATCATTATGAGATACTTAGACGATCAGAGTCAATTAATGAACGTCTTTTTTATATAAGGCGTGTTGCAAGTGAGTTTTGGAGTGTTGACAAACTTAAATATAATATCCGTGACAATCCGCGTCATCCGTGTGCGTTTAGGAAACTGTTATATTGTTATATTGTAACGCTTGGGGGTGATGTCGTTTGCCTGTCCCCGTGACATTATATCCGACGTTCCGTTATGACATTGACCTTTCTCTGTGGCATCTTAAAAAAAACGTTTTCCAAAACTGTAAAACTGTAAAACTGTAAAAACTGCTATTTTCCCAAAATAACTCTAAAAACTTGGAACATATCGTTAATATTCGTATATTTGCAACGTACAATGGTTCAAATACAGAAAATAAATTTTTCATATTTAAAGGATTTAAAAGAGGCCGTATGTGAATACCGCCTCTCTTCTTTTTATACTTTTGCCTTCAACAAATTTTCTGCGACATTAAATTTTAGTCAATCCTTCAATCACCTGTTGGCGGTTTTTGCCATCCTGCCGATAACTCACGTGAATCCAGAAGGTTGTGCTCTTGACGCTCGCACGCTCGAAGATGAGCTGGTCAAACTTCTGATCCATCAACCAACACAGCCATTGACGACCTACTGCCGTGGATGGCAATACGATGTCTGCTGCTTCACCAACGAGGTGCTGACTCTTGCTCACACCGCCCACCGCCTGGTTGAGCGACGGACAACGGTAACCCGAACTGATGATGATGGGACAACCGGCATACTGGCGCAGGGGCTCTAACACATGCCGGCAGAGTTGCTGAAGGTTGCTCACTACCGCCAATGAAGGCGTGTTGTCAATGCCTAATCGCTTCGCCATGTAGGAGTTGGTAAACTCCGACAAGCGGAAATGCTCTGAAAGAATGATGTCTTTTGCCATGATCAGAATACGTTGGTAGAATGAAACTTCACGATGTCCTTGATCACCACATCCTGATAGATGCTGTCGTTATACTCTCGTGCGTTAAACCGCAGCGCACAATACACGAGGTCGCCCTTGCTGTATTTCCCCTGGTTGCCCAACAGGGTAGCAGCGAAAGTGTCTTCATACTGACTGCCAATCTCTTGCAGTACGATGATGGACTTACTGATCTGAGAGCCATCCTGCTTACGGATGGTGGTAGGTTCTGACTGTGAGATTACCTTGAAAAGTTCTTTCATAATGTTTCGTTATTTAATTGTTAATGATAATTTCAATCCTCTTAATTGCGCCTTATAGAGCCGATCGACCAGCTTCTTATTAGCCTCTGACGTCTGACACAACACCCCTCGCAACAGACGCTTACCCACAATAATGTCATTGTTGAGTAAGAACGGCCCATTCCCCACGGTGATGATATTCCCAGTAGAAAGTGTAGGCACAAACCGCTGAAGTTTCCTGTTCATCACCATCTCCAAACAATATTCTCCTGCTGGCAATTTACGCTCAGGATGTTCACACGTATCGCACACTGGATTATTGTTGATATAGAGTACACCGTCCTGCCCATATTTGGAACATTCGGCACGAATGATTGTTATCTTCATTTCTCGTAATTTCTATATTTTAGCTTTTCAAAAACTGTAAATCTGTAATCTGTAACGCCATTTGTTTTCACATAGCCACGAAACGCCCATTGGTGCAACATATTATAGGCGCCTTTCTTATCCAATCCCTGTTGCAGTCGGAGAGCCTCTGCTTCCTGCATAGTAAACTGGTTGGGCAATAGTTGCAGCAGATTTCTCGGCCCTCTGCGGTTGGATTTCTCCCCCTCAGTTTCCGCCTGTTCTATGGCAGAAGCGAAGAAGCGCATCTTACACCAGAGGTCGTACTGTTCTGACCAACGCACGAAATCAACAATCTCCTTTTCCCACTTGCAACCGTTTGCCACGTAGAGTACACACGCTTTGAGATAGGCGATGACGTTGGCACGAAACGACAGGTTCTCATACACTCTGCTCTGCGTCATGCGTGCCGTATCGGCATTCTCTTCTTTCAGTTGCTGTGCCAGCGCAATGGCTTCCTTACATTCCACAAGGCCGTTTGCCCGACACAGATTTTCAATATATGGCTTGAGCTGCTCGTCAAAGTGATCATCATAAGTGCCATAGACGGGCATTTCTGCGCCAATCTCTCGCTCCGGTATCGTACAGAAATTGATACGCGAGATAGGACCATCGGTCAGCACATTGCGGAAATACTGCTGTCCTTTGAGGATGGTTGTCGAAGCGTTCCAGTTGAACCGGACGGTGACACGCTCGGTCACCGACTGCATACCCACACGCGTCTGTCCGTAGGTATTTCCTGGGTCGAATGCCAGACACATGATGCGAAACTGTTGTTTGCCCTGACCTTTCAGCGCATCAAACTGGTCTATTTCGTTGAGCGACGTATAGAGAAAATGCTCCTGTGCCTCGGCGGTACGCATCACGAAAGCAGGATTGGTCATGTCGGCGTCAATCTCCTGGATGACAAGGTTTTCAGGGCGCTTCGCCTTGTCTTTGTTGGCACCCTTTCTGCTCGCTTCTTCCTTCCATGCTTTCTCGCGTTCCAGATTCTCTCTGTCACGCTCCCGAATATCCGCCATGATATGCTTGATGGGGTCGCTGACACACGATTTACCGGCACCCGTTCCAGCCATCAGCACACACATCAGCGTGGCTTCATGCTCCACATTATCTATATAGGGGAAGCGTGTGCGCCACAGGTGGGTTGCCAACGGAGGGAATACCGCATGCGCCACGGCAGCCCGATAGATCTCTGGCGTCTGCGAGGTCAGGAGTTCGATGAGTTTGGGCAACCGTTTCGGCATCTGAGGCGGAGCATCCTCACCCTCTCCGTCACCATCACAGCGGTTTTCCTGTTGCGCCACCTTCAAGGCTCGCTTCACTATTTCGGGCATCGCCATCGTCTGCTTGCGCTCGCATGCCGAACGGATGGTGGACATCCACCGACCTTGTTCTTCGCCGTAATTGGGCAAGAGACTTGCAATCCATTGTGGGTCGTCATTACACAGATAACGCAGGTTGCACGCCATGGAGAAGATGAACGCATTACGCGACCCGTGTTCAGGGCGTCCGCCCAACTGGTTTTCCAGTGCCTCGACAATCGACGTATAAGGCATGCCCTGATACATGATGGGGTACGTTGCAGGCTGGTCCTTGGTCGCCTCTTGACTTGACGTTTCCTCCGTCATTTCACACTCTGCCACAGGTGCATTTTCTGCCTCAAACGGGGCATTATCAAAGAGTGTATTGTCAAGATAAATCAAATCATCTTTCGTCGCTCCAGTGGCAAAAAACACGCGCGTCACGTCCTTGGCAGCTTGGTCAAACGGTATCTGCAACAGGTCGCTTGCCCACCGCAAGTTTTCCTCCTGCGAGAGTCCTGCCCTACGGCGGAATACCAAGTGAAAACCTTTGTTGACCGACCGCTCCAACAGCACCAGTCCGAGTTCCTCTTTCTTGTCAAGGATCAGCTGCGGTGCATCTTTCAAGCGCTTCTCATAGTCCTTCGCCTCTGGGTCAAAATCCACATCCATGCCCACGGTTTTTCCCACGATGTCGTAGCCTTTCAATGCAAAGGGTTCTGATCCTGCCAACGAATAGTTAAACTGCATCAGGCGCAACTTCGCCTTTTTATTGCCGTTGCGGGCTTTCGTCAGACAGGCAGTCTGTTCGCCCGATTCCCTGAGCTTCATATACTGCTCTCTCGAAGTGATGGGGTAGCCGATTTTACGGCCACTCTCCATCTTGATTACAAAACAACTCATTGTCTCTTAGTGTTTTAGTTGATAGTTAATAAGTGCCTTGACAGCTTCGGCTGCCTCTCTTTTGATGGTGTTGGCGATATTGATCGACTCATGACAATACACCTTCAGCGTCAGTTGGATGCCATCGTCCTTGGTCTTAGAAACGCGCCCATGTGCCAGTTTCTTGATCAGCACAGACTGCGATCTCCGCCATGGCTTAGCCACGAAGTCAAACGTCCCGTCGGTCATCTGTTGCGCCACCCCGTTGGTGCGGAAGCGCTGCACGCTGAGGGGAATGGGGTCGTCAGGGGTGAAGAAGAAGGATCTGCGCTCGTCGTAATGCGCTACGCCTTCGAGTTGGATGTGGTCACAGTTGTTAAACTGGTTGTTAATGATTTTTTCTTCTGTTTTCATCTTAGTTGATTTTTGCGAGCGGAAACAAATTGGATTCTTGTGCACTTTACCCTGGGAATATCCTCCGCAATGTTCAACTCAGATTAATAAATGTGTTTTAGTTAGAACCGATTCTCACGTTAAACGAGAACGTCCAGTTGATGATTGTAAAATTGAAATATACGCTCATTGTTTTCTTCTGCGAAGGGGAAAAGAAAACCGGCACCGCGCCAAGGCTTCTGTCCTTCGACTGGTGCAAAATTAGGAGTAAAAAAAATCCCAACCGAGCATTTCACTCAATTGGGAATGGTTTTGGGAAAATGGGAATTGTTTAGGGAATAGCCGAATATGCTACTCACTCCTCATAGCCTAAATTCTTCAATAAAAACTGCGCTACAAGATATTGTTTCATATACTTTTCTCCTTTGTCTTTATGCAACCACCACTGGCCTACTTTTACAGCCAAAGCCGAAAGGTCGGTATTTGCCTTTCTGATAGAACTGTAAACACACAAGGGTTTCTTTATATCGAGCTTCTTTTCTTTTATGAGTTTCACGAAGTCTGACATCTTGGTTGGATAGTTACAATATTCTGACAGTACACGATAAACTGCATACCATTGGGTCTGATCAGAAAATAGCGGTTCGGTTCGTCCGTCTGTCTCGACAAACTCTTCGTAAAGGGCTTCCAGTGCCGCTTCTATGTCTATTTCTTGTTGGCTCGCATTTTGAGGTTCCACGGCAGGACCGTTATAAAAGTTTGCACCACTTTGTACGGTTATTTCCTGATGTTCGATATAGGTCACTTTATCGCTGAAATGGAAGTGGCGTTCACACTTTTTATCGTTCTCCATAAAATAATTATTGTTGTTTGATTGTTTGGTTTTCAATATAGGTGTTCGTGTTCACATGATAGTCGATGTGCGGTCTCGTTGCCTGTTGCAATGATTGCAACTCGTTATAGACTTGTGGAGACGTGTGTTGCAGTTCAAAGTCGCTGACACATTTGGTGATGACGGCAGTAGCCATTTTGCTATGCTGCTCTTTAGTCCAGTTTGCCAACCATTGTTGGGGAATACTCCTTTCAAGAGGTTTCTTTTCGTTCTTCATCATGTGGACTTTCATAGCCAGCAAAGACATAATGGCACGGATTTTCTTACGGGGATAGTGCATGTACCACAACTTTCCCATAGCACTCTCGCCATCCCGTAAAAACATCATGACGAAACCCGACGGAAGCGAGGCTACGGCATCTTCGGCTCTGTCGCCATAGTAGCACAGCAGCTGCAACATATCATTTGATTCGGCGTTGGCAAAAATTTTCTGACATTGCAAGCGACGCACCTCCGGACTGCCCATGTGGTCTAATGCCTGTTGCAGCCTGTCTTTACCTGTTTTGTACTGTGGATGATTGGGAGCGTTGGTCATCATCTCAATGATTCTGATGATTTGTTGGGTGGTTTCACAACTGATGGCACACCATAGATTTTCTTCAACAGCCGACAGCCATTCTTCCATTTCGCTGTTCCACGGTTCACCGGCCTCGATCACCATTTCCAGACAGTTGAGCATGGTGTGAACCTGTACTTCCTGTGGACTGAGAGGCAATATTTTATCATCGTAATCCCAATTGGCAAATGGGCATACCGAGGGCAGACAAACAGTCTGCGGTTCAACATCTGTGACAATCTCCATCCACAGTACCCTGTGATCGCGATCCACCTCCACAATCTTGCCAAACATCGCTCCTCTTCCCGAACTAAGAATCAGCGAACAAGCCTTTTCTCTGTCTGTTCCGCTGCGCACATAGCCCACAAAGCAACGCCCCCAATACACGATGACAGCATCCATTTCTCCAGGGTTATCGTGTTCTATACTGATAGACATACGCTTCCCCATAGCCTTGTCGTAGAGTTCATCGAGTCTGTTGGCAAAGTCATGGTGACGTAGTCCGGTAATCGCAAATCTGTATGTGGTCATGATCAGGATTTTTTGTGGCTTTTTATTTTAGCGACAAAAGTAGTAAATAATTTCGAGACCACAAAAAGGAAACGGGAAGAATAGCGCTTGAATTTTCTATTTTGGATTAAATCTATACTGGTGAGCGATGAAAACTATTTACTTTATGACGAAAATAACAAATAACAGATAACAGATAACAGTTTCCGTAAAGCAAATAAATAGCACCTCAGAGAGAGAAGAAGTCAATTTTCAAAATATAACATATATAACTTATATATAAATATATATATATTAATATATATATATATTATATATATAAATTTTTGGCTCGAAGTTTTGATTTTCGGTTTATCAAAACTGTTATCTGTTATCTGTTATTTGTTATTGCCATTTTTTGCGTTTCATTGAAAAATGCCGTTTTTAGCTCTTTTCTTTACAGCGTCTAACATTCTCCCCATGATCTTACCACAGGTTCAAGCCAATAAAGTATAGCGCTCCACCTATCTGCCTTATATTCAGCAATATACGATAATCATCAAGATTTATACTTCAAAATTTGGCTTTGTAACCAACTGATACACAGGGAAATGTAACAAGCCGTGGGAAAAGTGGTCACAAGCCGTGGGAAAAGTGGAACAACCGATTATTTTTCTTCGTACCTTTGCACCGCAGTCCAAGATAGGCGGCACCGTGGTTCAAGAGAGAATCACTTTCGCACTGAACATTCCGTCCGCACACAGACGTGGGCAACTCCTCAGTAAGTCACCAGTGAATCCGCACTAAATCCCAAAATTAGGCGGACAACGATGGGACAAAATGGGAGGAACATGGGAACTGAAAAGGAGAAACCGACGATGTGGGAATGAGTGCTCACTAACTTATTAACAACTATTCCCCAGAACCCCCACTGGTCTATCAAACGGGGGAAACAAAATGGCTATTCTAAATGGACTTATCAAAAAAATGAGTGGATCGGCTGGTCAGTTGACTTTCAAGACTGTCAATGGACGTACCGTAGTATCGGAGAAAGTGACCAAGGTACGCAACACTCGCACCAAGGGACAACAGCGTCAGCGCATGAAATGGGTGAACATCGTCCGCATGTATGCAGGACTCGTTCCGCTGCTTAAAAATGCCTTCGAGAGGAAAGCGCAGTACCACACCGACTACAACATGTTCGTCCGTGCGAACAGCATGGCAGCTCCTGTCTATCTCACCAAGGCTGAATCGGATGGCGGCGCATGCATCGCAGCTCCCTATCAGATCACCCAAGGCACGCTGCCCTCTATCTCGGTGAAGGGTACTGGCGACAAGGCGGTGACCAGCATCAACCTCGGAGGTCTCGCCATCGACGAGAATACCACGGTGAAGGACTTCGCCAAGGCGGTGGTGACCAACAATCAGGAGTTCGACTACGGCGACCAGATCAGCTTCTACAAGGTGTTGCAGCGCCTGAACGCGGAAACTCAGATTCCCTACTGCGCCTTCAGTGCAAGCTACGTGGTGCTCGACAAGGAATCGACTGCGAAGCTCTGGGATCTCGTTGACAAGGTGGGATTCGCTGCCAAGGAGGGTTTCCTCGCCCATGGCGAGAACGAGGGCGACGGTGTGTTTGCCTGGGTACACAGTCGCAACGACTACGGCAAGACCAAGGTATCGACCCAATACCTCATCGACAATAACAGCATGTTGCAGGCGTACAAGACGGACGATGCGTTCACCAAGGCGTGCAAGAGCTACGGCAGTAGCGCCGATGTGTTTCTCACTCCCGACGGCAACGGTTCGGTAGCTCCCGTCACTCCCGCTGTCCCCGATGTGACTCCCTCCGACGGGAAGTTTGAGGTCAAGCTCCTCGCCAATCCCTCTGTCGGTGGCACGGTGACCGGTGCAGGTCGCTACCCTGCGGGTCAGTCGGTGGAGATTAGTGCCTCGCCTGCCGAAGGCTACCAGTTCAACCGATGGAGCGATGGCGACACCAATGCCTCACGCAGCATCACGCTCAGTTCAAACACCGCCCTCACTGCCTACTTCAAGTCGGATAGCGACACTGGTGGTCAGGAACCCGGTGGTGGTGGACTGGAAGGCTGAACCACAGAGTCCTGCGGAACGTCCGCGGGACTCTTTAACCCTCACTTTTAGCGTATGAAACGAATACTCTCATTAGCCAGTTTCGTCTGTGCTATCCTCTTCGCTGCAGCTGGCATGATGATGCCTCCGCAAGGTGAGATTTCGGGATCCGTCCTCATCCTCGTTGCCCAGCTCTTGATACTGTGTGCCACCTTCCTCGGCATTAAAGACTATCACAACATCATCAACAGAAAACTATGACTCAAGATTCTAAAAACAAGTGGAGCGTCATCATCAACATTGCTTTGACCACCATCACCGCCGTGCTCTCGGCCCTTGGTTTCACCATCGGGTGACACTCCCTCTGGCAAACCCATGAACCGCCCCGTGTGGTTCGTGGGTGTTTTTTTATCCACGGATCACACGGAGAACACTCTAAGTTTGCAGAAGAATGCGACGCAGTCGCATAAATGTTAAATAATCAAGGTAAAACTATGATTGCTAAAGACAGTTTCGTACCTTTGTTGTAAAAAGGTAGAATCGGTCTGTCGAAGAGGTAAACCAAAGAGTTCACTAGTCTGAAGACTATAATCCGTTTCGGACCTCATCGACATAGTTGCAAAGACCAGATAGAAAGTTATCGGCTCTGAGCCTTGTTAGAGTGTTAGTCCATACAACTATTGACCAATTCTACATAATTAAAGTCGTACAAAGATATGAAGAATTTATTTATTGGAGTTGATTTTTCGAAAGAAAAAGTTGATGTGGCTATCATTTTTGCAGACGGACTTGCAGAAACAGCCTCAAGAGTGTTCAACGAATTCAAGACAACTGTGTCTGGTTACAAACAACTGATCAAGTGGGTGGAGCAGAACTCCAGCGGCATTGAGCCTTCCTTGTGGCTCTTCTGCGGAGAAAACACTGGCGATTACAGTAAGGGACTGTGCAACTTTCTCTATGGCAAAGGCTACGACATGTGGCTTGAGAATGCCAAGAGCATCAAGGATGCATCAGGTCTTAGACGATTGAAGTCTGACCGTGCCGACGCCTCAATGATTGCCGAATACGCAATGAGGAATTACGACAGAGCCATTATGTACGAGCCACTTAGCGAGTCACTTGCACAACTGCGTGAGCTGTTCCTGTATCGTCAAATGGTGGTACACCATAGATGCAGTTTTCAGGTGCGTAGAGGCGAGAAGAAACTCACAATGGAGAAGTCGCCTGTCAAGACAATGATCTCGCAGAGCGGAAGACATATCGTGTCAGAACTCAACAAGGAAGTCGAGAAGATAGACAAGCGAATCGCCGAGCTTATTAAGTCGGACGAGGAGCTAACCGAGGTATTCACCATCGTGACCTCGGTGCCTGGCATAGGAACGCAGAACGCCGTGTGCCTGATGGTATACACCGATAACTTCCGTCGTTTCAATTACGACTCACGCAAGATTGCCTGCTACTATGGCATAGCCCCGTTCGGCAAGGATTCGGGTACCAGTGTGCATTCTGATCCTCGTGTACATTACATGGCTAACCGCCGGATAAAGTCCATGCTGACGCAGGCTGCACTGGCTGCCATCAACTTCAATCCCGTTATCGCAAGATACTATATGCGACTCGTAGAACGTGGAAAGATGAAGCAGGTTGCACTGAATAATGTAAAGAACAAACTCATACGTTTGGTCACTGCTATGGTCCGAAATCGCCAAATTTTCTCACCAGAATATAAAATATCAGCATAAATTAAAAATAATGGTCAAAATATTTGGATTTTAACATAGAAAGCGGAAAATAGTTGAAGATTATTTTCACGATTTTCGTTAAGATGTCGAGCCGTAGGCGATCCAAAATAAAACCCTTCCCAGAAGCGAGGTATTCGAGCGCATTTTCAGTCGAGATTTTTGTTAAAGATTATATTTTTAGTTGCCTGTCGGCAAGAAATCTTTGGAGGAAATCTTTAATAAAAATATGGCCTATGGCCAGAAATCAATCATCGGAATTTAGACGGTCACACGAAAAGACACGGATTCTAGTTAAAGATTATTCTAAAGATTTTTATTTAGATTTACACCATAGGTTGTTTTTGTCGTGACTCAGCATAGTGAAAGCCGCGAGCTCTCACTCTGTCTTCGCTACTCCAAAAATTCGAGCCTGTAAGGCGATCCATAATAAATTCGTCCCCAAAAGCGAGGTATTCGAGCGCATTTTCAGTCGAGATTTTTGTTAAAGATTTTGTTTGCTGCCTCCCTGAATTACAGATTATTTCTTGCCGTAGGCAACATCTTAAACAGGATTTCCCCAAAAGATTTACCTATGGTTTGTTTTGTCGTGACTCAGCATAGTGAAAGCCGCGTCTCTCACTCTGTCTTCGCTACTCCAAAACATCTAGCCTTCAGGCTACCCAAAAAAAAATCCACGGATCACACGGAGGACACGGAGAAAGATTTTCGTTAAAGATTTTGTTTTGTGTTACAAGCGTTACAGTTGACAGTTGACAGTTTCCAAAAATGATTTTTTTGCGGTACAGATAACAGATAACAGATAACAGTTTGGGGAAAGCAAAAACAAGGGCCATTTTGACCTCCTGTATCATTCTTCGATAAAGGCCTGGCCAAAGAAAATAAAGACGAAGATAACTTTTTTCAGTCAACATCTTCGCAACTCTCATTTTATTTTTATAAATTTGCATGGAAAATCGTAACACAGGGGAATTACTCCCCTATCATTCTTAAAACCCAAAAACTGTGCATTATTCTTGATGTCGTTGACCTGTCCCTGTGACATCTTTGCTATCTTTGGTTACCCCTAACTAAAGCATAGTAATATGAATCCCAGCTATCTGTATCATGCATTTGGTGTTCGTCACCAAGAATGTACCAAAACTGAGTACAAAGGTAATCAAAATATTCATTATATCGAGACTCGCAAAGAGAAATTATGCTGTCCTGAGTGCAAAAGTCGCAAGATTATCCGTTCTGGGAGCATATATAGAGATATAAGGAGTGTCCCTGTCGGGCATAGAGAAACGATTCTTCGCATGAAAGTACAGCGTATAGAATGCAAGGAGTGTGGTTGTATCCGTCAGGAGAAGATTCACTTCGTAACAGGCAAGCGGAGTTATACCAACAAGTTCGCCCGCTATGTTGTTGACCTCTCCCGTATAGGAACGATTAAGGACGTTGCCCAGTTCCTCAACATCTCATGGGATACTGTAAAGGACATACAGAAGCGCTATCTCCAGCGTCATTACGGAAATCCCGACCTAAGCAAGCTGGAGTATATCGGCATAGACGAGTTTGCTGTCCGCAAGGGGCATGTCTACAAGACTATCGTGGTCAATCTTCTGACAGGGCAGGTCGTATATGTCGGAGATGGTAAGGGTGCTGATGCCCTCGACAAGTTCTGGAAGAAAGTACGTAAGGCAAAGACCCGGATAAAGGCAGTAGCGACAGATCTCTCGGCTGCCTTCATATCCTCCGTGAAGGAGAATGCACCGGAAGCGACACTTGTCTTTGACCATTTCCATGTAGTCAAACTGATGAACGACACATTGGACAAACTGCGGCGTCAGGCGTATAACCAGGAAGCAGACCTCATGAAGCGCAAGGTGTTGAAAGGAGCAAGATGGCTGCTGCTCTGCAACGGAGAGGATATCTACGATTCCTGCCATAGGAACAGGCTGGAGAACGCTCTTGAGATGAATGCACCCTTGATGAAAGGGTATTATCTCAAGGAATCTCTTAGGGAAATATGGATGCAGGTCACCAAAGAGCAGGCCGAGCAAGTGCTGAAGGATTGGGTAAAACAGGCACAAGACTCAAAAGTGCCACTCCTACAGAAGTATGCAATGACGCTACTTGCACACCGAAGTGGAATACTGCCATGGTATGAACATCATATCTCCACAGGAAAAATAGAAGGTATCAACAATAAAATCAAAACAATGAAACGGCAAGCATATGGGTATCGAGATGAGAAATTCCTCGAACTCAAGATCCTATCTCTGCATGATAAAAACTACGCGTTTGTCGGATGAACCTTTTTTTTTGCTGTCATTGTCATCATTTGGCAATTTTCGTCTGTAAAACATTGAATATCAATGCTTTGAAAAATTACAGTTTTACTTTTTTAACTAAAACTGTCATCATTTTCTGTCATCTGTCATCATTTTTGTCATCATTTTGCCACCCAAAACCCTGGGGCTGCACGCTCTGGGTGAAATTTGCAGAATGGTGACCAAAAACGGCCAAAACCGTAAACTTTGTTAAAGATCGTCCGTTTTCGGGTTCTATTTGTGCAAAAAGCGTATAAGTAGAGTGAGGACTTGCCTCAACAGGGGTGCACACCGGGTGTGGAAAGATGTCGCGACAACGCCTCCTGCGAAGCAGGTCCGCAGCTGCTCCCCACTGACTCCCCAAATGTGGCGGGAAACAGCAGAGCGGCAACAGAGATAGAAACGTGGACGGGCAGCTAACCCTCCACCATGTGTAACCAAAAAATTTAACAATTATGACAATTCTTAAAGGCATTTTGAGCAAGATAAAAGGCTTCTGATCCGAACTTCGGTGGGTGTATGTGTTCAACCGTTCTTCTTGTACCGTTGCACGATGATATTCGGCTAACAGTTATGTGTGGGCTATCCACGGACAAAATCTGCAGAGCCGACTGACCTCATAATCTTTATGATTAAGATGTAAAACTGAATGTAAAATTACAAACAAATCCCTGAATCTCAAAATCTTTAGTATTTCAACTTAGAACAACCAACTTTCCGCAAGAGGTGGTAGAAGTTGCGGAACAGGTGGAATATGTGGAATAACGAATAAGGATTGAAGGCATCGTTTGTTTAATAATGTTAAGGGATTAAACTTTTATTATCTAAATATTTGCGAATATTTAAAAAAAGACTTAATTTTGCAACATCGACCGTTAACCCCATGTGGGTAAGGGTCGGTCATATATCTGAGAAAGACGTTTTCTAACATTTGTCTTTGTGACCAACGGTACTGGCGTAGGCTAACTGCGTTGTCTATCCTGTGTAGGGAAGGTGATGCGATGGTTCGTTGATCCAGGATGGACAGAAACTGGCACCTACGCTTTTTTCGCATATATGAGATAAAGATAGTTTATTACTAACTTTGCCGAATCTGGGGTGTCAATAGGCGAAATGACAATTATATATGAAAAAGAATTTATTTCTAACGGTCATTTGCGCAGGCCTACTCACTGCGAGTTTTACAAGTTGTGCATCTTATCAGAAAGAGGCTGCTATTATGAGTCTTGGCAACAACAACATTAACACTTATGTTGAGGCTGAACTTGATTACGTAAATGCGAAGAAAGTGCAAGCTTCTGTAAACACTTCCACTTTGTTTGGTTTCATTCAATTGGAGCGCAATGGCAACAAGACTTTGAAGAGCGCCAACCGCTACAAGGGATTGAACAAGCGTGAAGCTCAGGCTCTTTATCGTGCCAAAGAGAATGCAAATGTGGATATTATTCTCGAACCGGAGTTTGAGACAGAGAAGCACAGTTGGTTCTTAGGTCTATACCGCACTTCTTCAACTAAGGTTAGGGGATGGGGTGTTAATATAAAGGGCATTAAGTACGATCAGCACGGTACACCAAATCGATAATAGAGTCGATGTATGGGATTTCTCCCCTAGCACCTTTCATTGCACCGTATGAACTGGTCTCGTATACGGCGCTACATACATATAGGAGTTCGCAAACTCTGAATCGAGTAGGTCGGGAAACGAAAGTTTTCTGACCTACTTTCGTTT
Source organism: Prevotella sp. P5-50 (assembly GCF_002251295.1). Classification (GTDB taxonomy): domain Bacteria; phylum Bacteroidota; class Bacteroidia; order Bacteroidales; family Bacteroidaceae; genus Prevotella. The sequence goes on along the minus strand of NZ_NPJA01000002.1, from coordinate 68,199 downwards.
CCGTTCCTCTCACACCACAGTACGTGCCGTTCGGCATACGGCGGTTTAATTTTACGAAAAAGGTGTGTTTAAATTTGCTTATTACAGGTGTACATGTTCTGCCGCTCTTCTTGTACCGTTGCACGATGATATATGGCTAACAGTTATGTGTGGGCTATCCACGGACAAAATCTACAGAGCCCTTTTTTTTTCATTTTTCCTACATCGTAACTACGCATTTTTCGGATGAACCATTTTTTTTTGTGTTACAAGCGTTACAGTTGACAGTTGACAGTTTCCAAAAATGATTTTTTTGCGTTACTGTCTGACAGTTGACAGTTTTGGGAAATGGATTTTTTTTTGGGGGGGGGTGCTTCGCAAGAAATAATCTGTAATTCAGGGAGGCAGCAAACAAAATCTTTAACAAAAATCCCTAACCAAAATGCGCTCGAGTTCCTCGCTTCTGGGAAGGACTTTGTTATGGATCGCCTTACAGGCTCGAAATCTTAACGAAAATCTTTAGAATAATCTTTAACGAAAATCTTTCTCCGTGTTCTCCGTGTGATCCGTGGATTTTTTTGGGGTAGCCTGAAGGCTAGAAATCTTTGGAGGAAATCTTTAATAAAATATGGCCTATGGCCAGAAATAATAATCTTTAACTATAAACTTTAACCTATAAACTAAACACAGAGAAAGGTCAATGTCATAACGGAACGTCGGATATTTGGGGATGACAACGACCTACCCCGTGACATACGTGACATGAAAAGTGGGGGTTCGGGGGATTCTCTGCTCCGTTATAGTAGCGACACTGGAAGTATGACCAGTGTCGCTTGTCTCCCTTTTTGTATATTATGCTTTGTCTTCGTCAAAGTAACTGCCTATAGGCATTTCACGTTTGCAGTATAGACATTCATTATAACGCTCTCGGCTTCTGCGCTCCTGGGCGAACATTCTTTCTGTTGACTCGGCATCTTCGGTAAATGAAAGGTGGTTGTCAATGGCCATGGAACCTGCCATGCCTTCCACATCGAGGTCTTCTGTACCAATGAGCGTGAATGTCCAGCCTTGCTTCTTCAGCTTCTCAATGAGGTTCTTGACCATCTTGAGATTGTACTCCTCTGAACAGTTTTCCTCGCCGTCGGTGATGATGGTAACAAGAACATTGTCATCGGCTTCTGTCTGTGCGTTGATCTTGGCAATTCCCTTGCCGATAGCATCGTAAAGTGGAGTGGCTGCACATGGCTTGTAGTCCTTCAGAGTCAATGGACATGCTTCTGCTGCATTGATATTGTCATAGTGGAGCTTGAAATGATCGCTGTCAAAGGTGATGAGGGTGATTCGCTGCTCCAGGTCTTTGTGGGCTTTCTGCATCTTCTGACAGGTGGTGATGGTCTCGTTGATACCTGCAAGTGCTTGTCTGCGGATGATATTCATACTGCCTGATTCATCGATGATAACAAGGTTATATACTCTCTTGGTGGTTTTGCTTTCTGTTGTCATAATTGTTGGAATTTAGATGATTAAACATTGATTTATAAGACGTCTTTATACATTAAGAAGAGAATCTGGTGAAAAAAATTAAGCAGAAAACTGTAAAAACTCGATTTTTTTGATTGAAAAAGATTATCTTTGCAGTTAACTACAAAAGTTCAATATGATGGAACATGCTGATAAATACATCATTGACGGATTCCGCTCGTTCGATCCTGCTATAACCAAAGAATACTTCTATGGTTACTGCCGTCGCGCATATAACATATATGATTATAAATACCAACTCCGCAACAAGACGGGACTGGACTTCTACTCACTGGCACATGAGTATTACATCCATCTGCTGAAATTCAAGTTCAAGCCTCTATTGGATAAGCCAAAGGAGATGAAACTCTCCACTTGGATGGCCAAAGGTTTTCACTTTGTAGTACTCGATGCGCTGAAAGCATACAACAAGGAATTTGAACACAAGGCTGAGGAAGCTGCTGACGTGGTACTGGAATATGTTCGCTCTACCGATAAGGAAGAGGGAATGCTCTCTTATGTGGCAGAGGCTGTTGCAGCTCACTACCATGACCGTATCATGCATGACATTGCATTCATGATCTTCCGTGTCGGTTTCAAACAGAAAGAGGTGGCTGCGCAACTGGGAATGACTCCAGCAGCCGTTAATCAACGATACAAGAAAATGATGGAAGAGGTGGTGACTCCTTTCGTTATAGAAAACTATGGATCCGGTCTTTACACAGGCACTGTGGAATTGTGTAAAAGAATGGACAAGGAGACTCCACGCGGCACATCTTGTTATGCTCGCATGTACGAGGAGCTCGGACATTCTATTATGGCAAAAAATCAATCATATATGGACAACAAGCGTATTACTCCTTCTTTTATATCTTCCCTCAAATCAAACGAGATATTTGTTTTCGGTTCAAACCTTCAAGGTATTCACGCAGGTGGTGCAGCACGTATGGCTCACACGAACTTCGGTGCTGTCATGGGTAACGGTGTCGGTATTCAGGGACAGTCGTATGCCATTCCTACCATGCAAGGTGGCGTAGAGACTATCAAACCTTATGTGGATGAGTTTCTGGCATTCGCTTCTCAGCATCCTGAAATGCACTTTCTCGTGACTCCTATAGGTTGCGGCATTGCTGGCTTTGAACCAGAAGACATCGCTCCACTATTCATAGCAGCTAAGAATGTGGAGAATATATCTCTGCCAGAAGAGTTCTGGAGTATAATAAGCTAATTTATTGAAAACAAACATGAAACAAGGGGACTTGCCCCCGTGTTTTCACTTTTGTCCTTACAGGACGTAGTTGATAATATGCCATGATATCCTCAGGGCGTTGCCCTGGGCTAGGAAAACCATTGGGCTTTCAGCCCGTTGTTGCTTGTTACGTGATTCCGTGTCGTCCGTGTGACATTAAAAATTTCTGTAGTTTCTATGTGATATAAAGAAAAAGGGAAGCGTCTTCACAGATTGCTTCCCCCGAGGAAAATGATAAATATAGATTAAAATTACTAGTTGCGTGATACAAAGGTACAATTTAATTTCAGAATAGCAACACTCTATCAACACCAAAATGCATTTTAAGCACGTTTTTTAACCATTTATGCATATTATAAGTGTGCTATTAACATTTATTAAGCGCCTCATAGATGCGTTGCACCGGTAATCCCATCACATTGAAGTAACTGCCATGAAGGGAAGTCACGCCAACATATCCGATCCACTCTTGAATGCCATAGGCGCCAGCCTTGTCGAAAGGACGATATGTGCGGATGTAATAATCAATCTCGTCGTCTGACAATGTCTTGAAAGTGACATCAGTAGTGACAGAAAACGATTCGCGATGATGACGGGTAACCAGACACACTCCGGTTGTCACTTGATGGGTTTTACCACTCAGCTTGTGCAACATGGTGCGGGCCTCTTCCTCATCGGCTGGTTTGCCGAGCACTTCCTGTCCTACAATAACCACGGTATCGGCTGTAATGACAAGTTCGTCATCATGCAGGGTCGGCAAATAGGCGTCTGCTTTCTTCTGCGAGATAAATCCTGCCACCTGATCTACGGGAAGCGATGGTGGATAACTCTCGTCGATGTCGGGTATTACCCTTACCTCAAAATCCACATCAATGCCTGCAAGTAATTCGCGACGACGAGGAGAATTGCTTGCAAGGATTATCTTGTATTTGCTGTTTAACATCATTTGTCGTGTCCCTTAACTTCTCTCTTACTTCCCTAACTTCCCTTAACTTCCCCACATGCGCAACTGAGGGAATTACCACCCGAAGGCTTTTTCATCCTTCAGCCATTTGCCTTGTGCTTTCAATACTTGCTCCAATACGTCGCGACCGCAGCCGTAGCCTCCATCGTAGTCGCTGACATAAAGACTGGCTGCCTTGACTTCGGGACAGGCGTCGTGCGGACATACAGGACAGCCTGCCAAGCGTAGCACTTCGAGATCGGGTATGTCATCGCCCATGAACATGACCTCTTCGTCGGTCAGTCCGTATTTCTCCTTGAACTGCTGATAGACCTTGATCTTAACGGATGCTCCAAGATGGATGTCTGTCATTCCCAGGCCTTCGTAGCGTTTGCGTACTGACTCGATAAGACAACCTGAGATGATGGCCACACGGAGTCCCATCTTCACCGCCAGTTGAATGGCATAACCGTCTTTGATATTGACGGTACGCAAAGGGGTTCCGTCGGCACCAAGTGAGATGGTTTCGGCAGAGAGGACTCCGTCCAAATCGAAGATTACGGCTCGAATTTTTTGTAAATCGTAGTTTATCATTTTGTCAATGCTGTGCGTTGTATGTCTTTGGAAAACTCTTCATAGATAGTTGCCAACCACGGTGTAGAGGACAACAGATCGAGATGGTGGGTGACCACATTCATGTCGTTGCGAACGGCAGGACCTGTCTGTGCTTCAACAGGAGTGAGCTGATGGACTTTTCGTGCTGTCTCGTCGATCAACGGCAACATGACACGGAAGTCTATGCCGTGACGTTGCAACACCTCTGCCGACAACGCATAACAATGGTTGGCGAAATTGCAGGCAAAGACGGCTGCAACATGCAGGTATTGGCGGTCGGCGCTGGACAACGGATAGGCTTTTGCCTTAATGCTGTCTGCCAAGGCTAAAGCGGTCTGCAAGGTCTGATCATCGCTTCCCTCTACAAACAAGGGAATGACTGAGAAATCGACCAACCGCTCCTTGGAAAACGACTGCATGGGATAGAACACTCCGTAATGGCGGGCATGTGCCAACACGTCAATAGACATGGATCCTGCGGTATGAAAGAAGATTTGTTCTTCCCTACCCTTCACCACTTGTCGGGCTATGTCTTCAAGGGCATTGTCGGAAACCGAAAGGATAAAGGCGTCTGCCCTAACAGGCAGTTTGTCTATCCTGTCGGTAGGACACGCACCAACACGCTGCGCCAGTTCCTGGGCAGACTGCATGGTACGACTATATACTGCCACGATGTCATGGCCCACTTGATGGAGGGCAACGGCAAGATTGGTGGCGAGGCGTCCTGCGCCAATCAATACGATCTGCATCAGAACTTGTTGAGGTGTACGTTCTCCCACTTCAGCCGGTCTTCATTCTGAGGCTTGCGTTCGTCTGCTTTATGACCGACTGCCAAGATGCAGAGGCAATGAAGGTTTTCGGGAATGTCGAGCACACCCTGGATAACCGTATCGGCACTTGTACCGTCGGAAAGTCCTCTGCCTCTCATCTGCACCCAGCATGAACCAAGTCCGAGGGCCTCTGCCTGATACTGCATGGAAATGGCAGCAATAGAACCGTCTTCCACCCAACAGTCGTTCTGCAGGGGATCACCCAGCACAACAATGGCTAATGCAGCACCCTTCAGAAACTGTCCGCCCAAATCTTTGGCGTCGGAAAGTTTTTCCAGGTCGGTCTTGTCGTCAACCACGACAAACTGCCAGGAGCGCTGACCCTTGGAGGTGGGTGACATCAGTCCGGCACGCAATATTGTCTTTACATCGTCTCCGTCGATTTCCTGTTCGGTAAACTTACGGTGGGAACGACGCATCTGTACTAAATCCTTAAATTCCATATGCTGTGTTTATAACTTATTATGATGGGATTGTCAACAAGGTCCGTCCAGATCAGATGCTCAGTTCATCAAGCACCTTGATCAGTCCTTTGTTTAATGGTTTGTCGCTGCGGATGGCTTCGCTGAATGGCACAAAGACCACTTCGTTATTGCGCACGCCAATCATCACATTGCGCTGGCCCTGCATCAGTGCCTTGATGGCTCCTACGCCAGTACGGGAGGCCAGGATGCGGTCGTGGGCGGAGGGACTTCCACCTCGCTGCAAATGTCCCAGAATAGATACTCTCACGTCAAACTCAGGGAATTCCTTCTTCACACGGTCTGCATAGTAGAGCGCACCGCATTTGGGACTCTCGGAAACGATGACGATACATGATTTCTTAGACTTTCGGATGCCGCGCTCCATGAAACGTGCGAGCTGATCGACATCGGTAGATTCCTCAGGAATGATGGCTGCCTCTGCACCACAGGCAATGGCTGAGTTTTGAGCAAGGAAACCAGCGTCACGACCCATGACTTCGATGAAGAAGATGCGTTCGTGGGAGTTAGCAGTATCGCGAATGCGATCGACACACTCCATGATGGTATTCATCGTAGTATCGTAGCCGATGGTTGAGTCAGTACCGTAAAGGTCGTTGTCAATAGTGCCTGGAAGTCCCACTACGGGGAAGTCGTACTCCATAGCAAAATTGCGTGCACCGGTCAACGAACCATTACCGCCGATGACCACAAGGGCATCTATCTCTTCCTTGATACATGTTTCGTATGCCTTCTGCATGCCTTCAGGAGTCATAAACTCCTTGGAACGGGCAGTTTTCAGGATGGTACCGCCTCGCGTGATAATGCCACTCACATCCTCAGTCGTGAACGATTTCACTTCGTCTTTGATCAGTCCGTCGTAACCGCGGTAGATGCCTTTTACACTAAGTCCATTGCAGATACCCGAACGGGTGACGGCGCGAATGGCTGCATTCATACCGGGAGCATCTCCTCCCGATGTAAGTATTCCTATTGTTTTAATCTTAGACATAATAATATGGTATTAATGAGTTATCCTTCTTAATATTATAATAGGTGTATTTCTGCCCACAAGACGGCAAGTCCCAACAACCATCCTACTGCAACTTTCGATGTGAGATGGCGCAGATACCATCCCAAACGAACATGTTCCATCTTCATGAGTGCCACACCGCTGACCGATCCTACACAAAGCAGGCATCCGCCTACAGCCGTTGAGAACACCATAATCATCCAATATGCTCCGTTTACCGCCATCTCCCCACTCTCTGCCAGAGGATAGAGCATGATATGGGTTAAGCCCACGGTAAAGGAGTCTGCCACGGCACTAAGCAGTCCTGCTCCAATGCCAAGCAACCAATTGTTATGGAATGTTTCTGCCAACCAAATGCCTATATCGCCAAGCACTCCCGTTTCAAGCATGACACCCATGCCCATCATGATTCCCATGACAAACAAGATTTGCTGGATGGTGCCATATTGTAAGGCACGGGGGATGCGACGCTGCGCCATCTGATCGGCATTCATCAATCGGCGGTTGAAAGCTTCGTTGACAAGCCAAAGCACGCTCAAGACGCACAAAGCGCCTAAGAAGGGGGATAGTTTGGTGATATTGTGAAATGTTGGGATGAACCACAATCCGCCGATGCCCACAAAGAGCATGACCAATCGTTGCCAACGGTTCAGGCGAGTATCGTCACCACGGTAAGGAGAGGCTATCCACTCGGTATCGAGGCGGTCGGGCAACTCACGATTGATGAGCATAGTAGGAACTATCCAGGCTATCAGGGCAGGCAACAGCATATAGGCTGAGAAATGGCTGGCGGTAACCACGCCATCGCCCCATAGGATAAGTCCGACGGGATCACCTATTACCGTAAAGCATCCGCCACAAGTTGCAGCAAGCACAATGGCAGAACCTACGAGCATCCGTTGGCGTCCGCTCTGCAAAACATTATTCATGATGACAAGCATCATCGTAGTGGTGGTAAGGTTGTCAAGATTGGCAGAGATGATGAAAGTGGCCAGGGTAATGGTCCACAGTAATCGTTTGGAGTTGCGTGTCCGGATCCATTCGGAAATGAAATCGAAGCATCCGTTGTTGTTCAACAGTTCGATAATCGACATGGTGGCCAACAAGAACATAACGATTGCCGCAGCCTTGCCTACATACTTCAAGAAGACATTCTCGCAAATGAAATACTTGACTGTTTCACTATTTGGAGTGCGGCCTGATAGGTATTCGAGGTAATCCGCAGGGTGTTGCTGCATGACAAAGTCTGTGCCATAACAAACATAGACCACCCATCCAGCCGTGCCAAGGAACATGGCAATTGCAGCTTTGTTGACACCGGTAAAATGACCAGTGGCAATCAGCAAATATGCCGCAACGAACATGAGTACGATAATCAGTGTCATAGGTTTACGCCTTTTATTTTGTTGCGACTACAAAGGTAGGCTATTTTCAGCAAATGCGCAACGTTTTTGGAGAATATTTCAATCACGGTCATCGAGCACAGGGAATTTTTCACGTCTTCTTAACAGTTCTGACTGTGAGAGTGCTACGCTGACAGCCTCTGCTGTATCGCCAAGAGAAACCATCGTGCGACCGATAGGGTCAATGGCGCAACTCCCACCAATATAATGTGTGACTAAATCGTCACCGACCCTGTTGACTCCTATGAAATAGGATTGATTCTCTATAGCCCGGGCGGCTGTAAGTATCTGCCAAGCCGATTGGCGACCTTGGGGCCAATTAGCCACCAAGAGGATGACATCATACGCCCGATCGTCTGCATAACGTATCCAGCAGGGGAAGCGCAGGTCGTAACAGGTCAGCAGAAGGATTCTCATTCCTTCATACGCGACAATGGTGTGATGCTGTCCGGGAGTATAATGTAGGTTTTCGCCGCCATAAGAGAAAAGATGATGCTTGTCATAATACGCCACACGGTCATGACGTCCGTCAACAAAATAAAGTCGGTTGCGATATGCCCCTTCATCATCTCGTACGGCAAGACTGCCACAGATGGCACAACGGCGCCGTGCCGCTTCTTCCTTCATCCACTGCAAAGCCACGCTATGCTTTTCATCTGGAACATTCTCCATGGTGTCTGTTACAAATCCGGTACTCCACATTTCCGGCAAGACATATAAATCGCTTCCTGGCTGGGAGTCCATAAGAGCTGTTGCACGCAAGATATTCCCGCGTTCATCCATCCATTTAGAGTCAATCTGTAACAGCGTGACTTTCATCTTTTTAACGCCTTATCAATAATTCATTTGTTTAATAGACATTTTGCCATTCAGCGATACAACGACTTCTGCCTGATAACAACTGGCATCATCTGGAATTCCTATGGTTGCCAAGAAACGGAATCCGTCGGCACCGACCTTATCATATTCCAAATTTCCCAATACCGACTGTTCCAAGACACCTTTGGGCACATATTTTTCAAACATCTGTTTGCGGAAATCCTGTGAATAAACGCGTGCTGAACCCTGGAAGATACTCAGATGGATAATATTGTCGTAATAGACATTCTCCACTTGAAGTCCGTCGTCATTATAACTGTTTTTCGTCACCTTGTATTTGGACGGATTGACTGCCACATAACAATGATAGCGGTTATTGTCGTACATCACCACGGTATCGGTCTTTGTGATCTGTCTGCTTGTAAGAACCTTGCCGTGGCGTTTTCGCTTAAAGACATTCGCGTCTTCCGGATCGGTACTCTTGACAAGTTTCACCACGTCACCTCCGGCATTCTTGAACCACAATACATGGGGCATTTGCTTGACGATAGGATATTTGATGTCGTTGTCGCCAATAAACAAGGTGTCGTTGATCACACGGAAATAGGCAGGCACACTGGTAGAGTCAGGAAAATAGACGGTATCGCCCTGCATCTTGAAGACCACCATCTCTGATTCCTGATCCATCCAAACGCCTTGCAACAACTGTTTGGCTTGCTTGCTTTCCGCACGCTCTTCTACTTGACCAGCCGATTGTTGTTTACAACCGACAGATAGAAAGACAGACACAACGAGACAAAGAATATATTTCAATTTACACATTCACTTACCAATACAATGATATTCAAATCCATTTTCTTCAAGTTCCTCGCTATCAAAAATATTACGACCGTCGATGACCAGCGGGCGTCGCATGGCCTTACGAATCACTCCCCAGGTGGGCAAGCGAAACTCTTTCCATTCGGTCAGCAACAGAAGTGCATCTGCTTCAAGTACAGCGTCATACATATCACGGCAATAAGAAATACTATCGCCGATACGACGCTTACACTCTGCCATGGCCACAGGGTCGTAGGCACGAACCGTACATCCTGCCTCAAGCAGCAATCCGATCATGACGAGTGCTGTGGACTCACGCATATCGTCGGTTTCCGGCTTGAACGAAAGTCCCCAAAGGGCAATCGTCTTACCTTCAAGCGACTCTCCGTCGAAAGCACGTTTCAGTTTATCGAAGAGTATGCTCTTCTGACGCTCGTTGACGCGCTCCACCGCCTTGAGCACCTCCATGGAATAGCCGTTTTGATCGGCAGTTTTGATCAGCGCCTTCACATCTTTAGGAAAACAACTTCCACCATAGCCACAACCTGCATAGAGGAACTTGCGGCCAATGCGGGTATCTGCTCCTATTCCTGCACGCACCATATTGACATCCGCACCCACGCGTTCACAAAGGTTGGCAATATCGTTCATAAATGAAATACGCGTGGCAAGCATGGAATTGGCTGCGTATTTAGTCATTTCCGCAGACGGAATATCCATAAAGATGACACGGAAGTTATTGATAAGAAATGGCTTATAGAGTTTTGTAAGCACCTTCTTGGCCTGTTCACTCTCCACACCAACCACTACACGGTCGGGAGACATGAAATCCTTAATAGCATTTCCCTCTTTGAGGAACTCAGGATTAGACGCCACATCGAAAGGAACATCCACTCCACGCTTGGCAAGCTCTTCCTCTATAGCCTTGCGCACCTTACGGGCCGTACCAACAGGAACTGTCGATTTGGTAACCACAACCACATAATGATTCAGATTCTGACCGATGGTGCGTGCAACTTGCAATACATATTTAAGGTCTGCAGAACCATCCTCATCGGGAGGTGTTCCAACAGCCGAAAATACAATCTGCACATCATCAAGTACAGCAGTTAAATCGGTAGTGAACTTCAGACGACCGGCTGCCACATTCTTCTTAACAAGTTCGTCAAGTCCGGGCTCATAAATGGGAATCTCCCCATTCTTTAGTCGCTCGATTTTGCCGGCATCAACGTCCACACACGTCACATTAGCTCCCGTATCGGCAAAACAAGTACCCGATACAAGACCCACGTAACCAGTTCCAACAATTGCTATATTCATATTCCTTAATTAATATTATTATAAAGAGACTGACATAAGCCACCTATCTCTTTTTTTGTGGTTTTATGTTTGCAAAAGTAACAATTATTCTTTTAATACGGAAATTTTTTTTTGCTTTTATAGCGCTTTTATCTTTATTTTTATTTGTAATTCTCGTAAAAAATGAGTAATTTTGCACACGTGATTGAACTGAAGAGACATTTAGAGATATTGTTGCTTGACAACGATTGCGTCGTGGTCCCCGATTTCGGAGGCTTCGTAGCATATCATGTATCCGCACATTTTGACGAAACAGACAATACGTTTATTCCGCCAATGAGAACTCTTGGCTTTAATCCGCAACTCAAGATGAACGACTCGCTCTTGGCGCAGTCATACGTGGAAGCCTACGACATCAGCTATCCCGAAGCCATACAACGCATCGAGAATGAAGTGGCCGAGTTGCGCGAAACAATCGCTCAACAAGGATCATATATACTCGACGGAATAGGTACGCTGTCAGGCAACGATGAAGGCGGATACCTCTTCACACCCTGTGAAGCAGGAATTTTGACACCAGACCTTTACGGCTTAAACACCTTCAACCTTGCTCCAATAGCAGAAAGCCTCTCTCTTGCCGACACAAACCAAAAGACAGAAGAAACTGCGAAAGCCGACGTTCCTGCTCCAAAGGTACAAACGCCCGCAACTCAAACAAAGAGCGTTGCAATCCCCCAGCCCACCCTTACTGAGATCTTGGATGAAGACGAAGACGAAGAGCGAACCATCAGTATCAAACTCTCGTGGATTCGCAATACCGTTGCCGTGGCTGCATCTGTCATTCTCTTCCTCATGATGAGTACGCCCATAGCCAACAGCAACTATAGTTCGCAAGCCATCACAGGACTAAAGCAAGACATGGTCTATCAACTGGTCAATAAAGATGCGTCTGACAAGCCGGCTATTACAAAGTCCGTAGTGGAAACGATTCAAGAACCAGCAGCTGACGCCACAAATACGCAAGAGCTCAATAGCGAGCCGGTACGTAAAATAGAAAAAGAGGCTATCAGCGAAAAAAGCGCAGAGAAACCGGCTGTGACCCGTCCAAGCAATACCGCACGCCCCTACTGTTTGGTTCTGGCAAGTCGCGTGAAGAAGGCCAATGCCGAAGAATTTGTAAAGAAGCTCAAAGACCGTGGATTTAAAGACACGGAGATCTATATTCACAACAATGTGGTAAGAGTGACCTATGGACATTTTCGTACTGAAGACGAAGCCTATAGTGAACGTAACAACCTCCGCTTTGAAGATGATTTCACCGAAGCGTGGGTTTATAAAAAGACTAATGTATGAAGCGTATCCGTTGCCCAAAATGTGATGCGTATATCACGTTCGACGAAACAAAATACGAAGCAGGACAATCCCTGGTATTTCAATGTGCCGAATGCGGAAAGCAGTTTGGCATAAGAATCGGCGTTTCAAAACTCCGAGAAACTCAACGTAAGGAGAACGAAATTGCCAATGCACAATTCTCCAATCTGGAAACAGACTGCGGAAGTATTGTTGTGATCGAAAACGTATTCCACTACAAGCAAGAATTACCACTACGCATGGGTGATAATGTCATAGGACGCTATCAAAAAGGAAATCCTATCAACACAGCTTTCGAAACTGTTGACCCAAGCGTGGACCTCAATCATTGTACCATCACGGTAAGTCGCAACAAGCGTGGCGAACTGCAATATACACTCAGCGACAACAACAGCAATACTGGAACATTTGTTGACAAAGTGGAGCTTTCACCTCGTGAGCGCAGACGTATTGAAGACGGAACTCTCTTCACCCTTGGTGCAACAAGCATTATACTGCGCACCCCACAAAAGGAAGAAGAATAATCCCAGTCATATTTCCACCTCGCAGAACTTTACAAGCAAATAAGTATAACTCACTTATTGACAAAAACATAATACATATCAGGTAATACAACAGGGTTGCCTGATGTGCATCTTCGTATTCAAAATTTACGTCAAAACATACTTACGATTTACCTTCCACATCCGAACGCCACATCCCGACCCCATCCCGACGGCTTCCCGAAGCCGAGAGAAGAGCTGAAAGTTCACTTTTGAGCTTTGCCGAGGCAAAGAAGACCAGGTCAAAGACCGCCAGCATTTACCCACATAAAGAATGCAAACAGCATTATTATGCAGAAGAAATTGCAGAATAGCCATTTTTCATTCATTACCTTTGGTAATGTAACAAAAAAACAGTATCTTTGCAAGGAATTAAATCAAAGATACAAACACCCTTAAAGAAAATGAAAAAACCAACAGCCATTCTGCTCCTACATTGCCCCGACCAACAGGGCATTATCTCTGAAGTGACCCGTTTTATCACAGACAACCAAGGCAACATCGTATACCTCGATCAGTATGTTGACAAACAAGACGGGATGTTCTTCATGCGAATTGAATGGGAATTAGAAGGCTTCACGATTCCACGCGAAAAAATTTTAGAGTATATCAACACACTCTACGCACAACGCTACCAGATGACCTGCAACCTATATTTTTCTGACAAACGCCCAAGAATGGCCATCTTCGTATCAAAAATGAGCCATTGCCTCTACGACCTGTTGGCACGTTGGAAAGCCGGAGAATGGGAGGTTGACATTCCATGCATCGTATCCAACCACGAAGACCTGCGCTATGTGGCAGAGCAATTCAATATTCCATATTATGTCTGGAGCATCAAGAAAGACCACTCCAACAAAGCCGAGGTAGAGGCTGCTGAAATGGAACTGCTCAAGAAAGAAAAAATCACTTTCATCGTTCTCGCACGATACATGCAGATCATCAGCGATGATATGATTAAGTCCTACCCCAACCATATCATCAACATCCACCACTCATTCCTCCCGGCTTTCGTAGGCGCAAAGCCCTACCACCAAGCATGGGAACGTGGTGTGAAGATCATCGGAGCCACCAGTCATTATGTAACAGCAGAACTCGACGCAGGCCCCATCATCGAACAGGACGTGACACGAATCTCCCACAAAGACACACCAGAAAGCCTCGTGCTGAAAGGTAAAGACTTGGAGAAAATCGTGCTCTCACATGCTGTGTCCAAACATATTCAGCGTAAAATTCTGACATTCAAAAACAAGACAATCATATTCTCATAATATGCAGGTAGCCATCGTAAAATACAATGCAGGCAACATCTTCTCGGTAGTCAACGCACTACGCAGACTGGATATAGAACCCCTGCTGACCGACTCTGCCGAAGCGCTGCAACAGGCAGACAGGGTGCTCTTCCCTGGACAAGGTGAAGCACGCGGTGCCATGGAATACCTCAAGGCTCGACGCCTCGACGAAGTAATCCGCTCGTTGCGCCAGCCCGTGCTCGGCATCTGCGTCGGCCAACAACTACTCTGCCGCCACTCAGAAGAAGGCAACGTCGATTGCATAGGAATCTTTGATGCAGAAGTGAAGCGATTCTGCCCACAGCATCACGAAGACAAAGTTCCCTGCATGGGATGGAACAAGATTATCAAGCCATCTGCCGACACGACCGGACACGATACGCCTTGCGCCCTCTTCAAAGGACTACCAACCTTCGGACCAAGCGAAGGAGAGGCTTACGCCTACTTCGTTCATAGCTACTATGTTCCCCTCTGTCAGCAAACGGCTGCCGTGGCAGACTATATCCTCCCCTACTCGGCAGCACTTCAAAAAGACAATTTCTATGCCTGCCAGTTCCACCCGGAAAAGAGTGGAAAGACAGGCGAAACAATCCTCAAAAACTTCTTGGCCCTATGATAGAACTCATCCCTGCCATTGACATCATCGACGGACAATGCGTCCGACTGACCAAAGGTGACTACAACCAGAAGACCGTCTATCACAACCGGCCTGCCGACGTTGCTGCCGAATTTGAAAAACTCGGTTTCAAGCGCCTCCATGTCGTTGATCTCGATGGGGCAAAATCCAAACATATCGTCAACAAGGAGGCACTACAGGATATCACAACAGAGACACAGCTCACCGTAGATTTTGGAGGAGGCATCAAAACCGACGACGATATCGAGAAAGCATTCCGTCATGGAGCAAGCATGGTTACCGTAGGATCCATTGCCGTGACAAATCCAGAACTCTTCATCTCATGGCTGGAGAAATACGGAGCTGAACGCATGATTCTCGGAGCGGATGTACGCAACGGAATGATTAGCATCAACGGATGGAAAGAGGACTCTGCAGAACCGCTGCTTCCCTTCCTCAAACGCTACATCGACGCAGGCGTCAAATACGTACTATGTACAGAGATCTCAAAAGACGGAACACTACAAGGGCCTGCCATTGACCTTTATCGTCAGATCATGGAGACTTACCCCCAACTGCATCTCATCGCAAGCGGAGGAGTATCCTCACTCGACGACATCAAAGCACTCGACGCTGCAGGAATCCCTGCCGTGGTCTTTGGAAAAGCCATCTACGAAGGACGTATCGACATGAAAGAACTCATGGCTTACCATAACGCCTCGGCACAATGACAACATAAGAACAACAAGAGAATATTCAATAATATGGGACTTGCCAAACGAATCATACCTTGCCTCGACGTAAAAGACGGACAAACCGTCAAAGGCACCAATTTCGTCAACCTCAGAGCTGCAGGAGATCCTGTGGAACTGGCTAAAGTATATAGCCAGCAAGGAGCCGACGAACTGGTTTTCCTCGACATTACCGCCTCCTACGAAGAGCGCAAGACCTTTATAGAAATGGTCACACGGGTGGCACAGGAAATCAATATCCCCTTCACCGTCGGCGGAGGCATCAACGAACTTGCCGATGTGGAGCGCCTGCTCTATGCCGGCGCAGACAAGGTGAGCGTCAATAGTGCGGCCTTGCGAAATCCGAAACTCATAGAAGATATTGCCAACCGATTCGGTTCTCAAGTCTGTGTATGCGCCATCGACGCTCGCAACGATGAGGACGGATGGCATTGCTACCTCAAAGGCGGAAGAGAACGCACCGAACACAACCTCTTTGAATGGGCACACGAAGCACAAGAGCGCGGAGCAGGAGAAATCCTGTTCACAAGTATGGACCACGACGGAGTAAAAACAGGATTTGCCAACGAAGCCCTGCGCCAACTCACAGACAACCTCTCCATACCCGTCATCGCAAGCGGAGGAGCTGGAGCGATGGAACACTTCCGCGACACTTTCATAGAAGGACATTCAGACGCAGCACTCGCAGCAAGCGTTTTCCACTTCGGCGAAATCGCCATACCGACACTCAAACAGTATTTACACCAACAAGGCATCAAAGTAAGATTATGAAAATAGATTTTGAAAAAATGGACGGCCTCGTGCCTGCCATCATCCAGGACGCAACAACAAAAAACGTGCTCATGCTCGGCTTCATGAATGAAGAGGCCTATAAGAAAACCATCGAAACAGGTCATGTCACATTCTGGAGCAGAAGCCGTCAGACCCTTTGGACAAAAGGTGAGACGTCTGGACATTTCCTCAATCTCGTCAGCATCAAAAACGATTGCGACAACGACACGCTCCTCGTCAGAGTCAATCCCGTTGGACCTACCTGCCACACAGGTACCGACACCTGCTGGGGAGAAGACAACGAAACAAGTCCCATACTTTTCCTCACTGAACTGCAGGATTTTATCGACAAGCGCAAAAAGGAAATGCCTGAGGGATCTTACACTACAAGCCTTTTCAACAAAGGCATCAACAAAATATCACAAAAAGTTGGAGAAGAAGCACTTGAAACAGTAATAGAAGCCACAAACGGTACTGACGAGCACCTGGTCTATGAGGCATCAGACCTGCTCTACCATCTCCTCGTCATGCTTACCGCCAAAGGACTCCGCATCGAGGATGTCGCAGCAGAACTGCAAAAACGCCATGACCCCAACTGGGACAAAAAACGCCGCCAAGAAAAGGCTAAAGGAACTATGAAATAAAACTTTTTAAAGCTTCCATATATGCTGATAGACTATAAAAACGCCACCATCCGCCAAGATGACGGGTCTCTCGTACTCGAACATGTGGATTTCCATGTCAACGAGGGCGAATTCATCTACATCATCGGTCGTGTAGGTTCAGGAAAGAGTACACTACTCAAAACACTCTACTTCGAACTCGACTTGGACGAGGCAGACAATGCCATGGTTTTCAACCACGATATCCGCAAATTGAAACGCAGATACGTACCTGCCTTGCGCCGACAGATGGGAATTATCTTCCAGGATTTCCAACTCCTGAGCGACAGAAACGTTCACGACAATCTGCAGTTTGTGCTCAAAGCTACAGGATGGAAAGATAAGGAAGAAATCGAACAGCGCATCAGCGAAGTCCTTGAAGACGTTGAAATGACAGAAAAAACAGAGCGAATGCCTCACGAACTCTCCGGCGGAGAACAGCAACGCATCGCTATTGCACGCGCCATTCTCAACAAACCTAAGGTTATCATAGCCGATGAACCAACAGGCAATCTTGACCCAGAAACAGCCAACAACATCATACAGCTGCTGAGAAATGTTACACAGACAGGAACGTCCGTGGTAATGACTACCCACAATATTCCTTTGCTGAAGGATTATCCTGGCATCGTCTATCGTTGCTGCGGAAAACATCTCGAACTGGTTACCGACGATTACAACAAGATCATGATGCTCTCCGACGATACTGACAGTTCGCAGGAAACATACAACAGCGGATATGAAGTGCGAGAAGACCTGTCTGTTTGAAGCAAAATACAAAGTAGAACAAAATTAAAATAAACATACACTATGAAAGTAATGAAATTTGGCGGTACTTCGGTAGGTTCACCAAGCCGCATGAAGGAAGTTGTCAACCTGGTTACGAAATCAGGCGAACCCGTTTTCATCGTTCTCTCTGCCATGTCAGGAACAACAAACTCTCTGATAGAAATCTCTGATTATCTCTACAAGAAGAATCCGGAGGGAGCGAACGAAGTTATCAATATGCTTGAAAAGAAATACATGAAGCATGTTGAAGAACTCTACACCACCGACGAGATGAAACAAAACACCCGTGAATTCATCGCATCGGAGATGAACTACCTGCGCTCCTTCACCAAAGAGCTCTTCACTTCGTTTGAAGAGAAAAGCATTGTGGCTCAAGGTGAAATGATGTCAACCAACATGGTGGTCAACTACATGAAAGAACAAGGTATCAAGGCTGTACTGCTCAACGCACTCGATTTCATGCGCACCGACAAAAACTCGGAGCCTGACCCCACCTACATCCGCGAGAAACTCTCTGCCATCATGGAGAAGAACCCTGACAATCAGGTATATATCACCCAAGGATTCATCTGCCGTAATGCCTATGGCGAGATAGACAACCTCCAACGTGGCGGTTCTGACTATACTGCATCGCTCATCGGAGCAGCTATCAACGCCGAGGAAATCCAGATCTGGACAGATATTGACGGTATGCACAACAACGACCCACGTGTCGTTGAAAAGACCGAACCCGTACACCACCTCCATTTCGAAGAGGCTGCTGAATTGGCATATTTCGGTGCTAAAATCCTGCACCCCACCTGCATCCAACCTGCAAAATATGCCGGAATCCCCGTACGTCTGCTCAATACGATGGATCCTGAGGCTGAAGGTACTACCATTTCCAACCAGACTGAATATGGCAAAATCAAGGCTGTTGCTGCAAAAGACAATATCATCGCCATCAAGATCAAGTCTAGCCGCATGCTCCTCGCAACAGGTTTCCTGCGCAAGGTATTCGAAATCTTTGAGAGCTACCAAACTCCTATCGACATGGTTTGTACGTCAGAAGTGGGAGTTTCCATGTCAATAGACAACTCCGCACACCTTGGAGAAATCGTTGACGAACTCAAGAAATACGGCACAGTAACCGTAGATACCGGCATGTGCATCATCTGTGTGGTAGGTGACCTCGACTGGTCAAACATCGGATTCGAAACCATGACGCTCGACGCCATGAAGAATATCCCTGTTCGCATGGTCAGCTATGGTGGTTCTAATTATAATATCTCATTCCTTATTCGCGAGGAAGATAAGAAACGTGCACTTCAAAGTTTAAGTGATACCTTATTCAATAAGTAAAACCAACGACAAAGGGAGGAGACCTCTCTACTAAGGCTCCTCCCGATTGCCTGAAATGCAAAATAGACAACACAATGACAAAAGGACAATTTCCCACCCATAAATTTCAACAACTCCGCACCCCTTTCTACTACTATGACACAGAACTGTTGCGCAAGACTCTTCAGACCATCTGTCAAGAGACTATGCGACATGAAGGTTTCTGCGTACACTATGCCGTAAAAGCTAATGCAAACCCATACCTGCTCCGCATCATCAGAGAGGCTGGACTGGGAGCCGACTGCGTGAGTGGCGGCGAAATAGAAGCAGCTCTCAAAGCAGGATTCCCTGCCTCTAAAATTGTCTATGCGGGCGTAGGAAAGAGCGACTGGGAGATCAACCTCGGACTCGACAAAGATATTTTCGCTTTCAACGTGGAGAGTATTGCCGAATTAGAGGTTATCAACGAACTGGCTGCCGCCAAGGGAAAGGTGGCTCGCATTGCCCTTCGCATCAATCCTAACGTAGGAGCACACACCCATGCCAATATCACCACCGGACTGGCTGAAAATAAATTCGGTATTGCCATGGACGACATGCTGGCAAGCATCGAAGAAGCTGCCAAACTCAACAACGTGAAATTTGTAGGCCTCCATTTCCACATCGGAAGCCAGATCCTCGACATGGGCGATTTTGAAGCGCTCTGCAACAGAATCAACGAACTGCAGGACCTACTGGAAAAACACCACATCCAGATAGAAAACGTCAACGTGGGCGGAGGTCTCGGCATCGACTACCAACACCCCAACCGAGTCCCCATTCCCAATTTCCAGGATTATTTCAACGTATATGCCAAAAAGTTGCGCTTGCGTCCAGGACAAACCCTACATTTTGAGTTAGGTCGTGCCGTAGTCGCACAATGTGGAACGCTCATCGCGCGTACCTTATATATAAAACAAGGCGCCGTCAAGCAGTTTGCCATCATCGACGCTGGAATGACAGACCTCATCCGCCCTGCCCTCTATCAAGCCTATCATAAGATAGAGAACATTTCGAGCGACGAACCTGCCGACACCTACGATGTGGTAGGACCAATCTGTGAGTCAAGCGACGTATTTGCCAAACAGATAGACCTCAACAAATGCCATCGTGGTGACTTGATTGCCATCCGGTCTGCTGGAGCTTATGGAGAAATCATGGCTTCACAATACAATTGCCGCCAACTGCCGAAAAGCTACATGAGCGAAGATCTATAAACACCATAACACTCTCATCATCAAAGGACTATGACTATCACATTCGACTATTTCTCTATTGCAATATCTGTTTTCCTATTGCTGTTGGCCCTCATCTCTCCTTGGTTCAGCAGCATGGCAAGACGTCCCCGTATCAAAATGGCTGACGACATACAGAATGCCTCGGAGAACGATGTCGATGAAAGCACCTGCAATAGTGATTCTACAGAGACGACGGAGGTTCATACCCCAACAGGGGCAACCTCCGCACTACCGTTTGTTTCCATTGTCCTGGCCGTACACGACAATGCCTGTGAATTGGAAGAAAGACTGCCCCAACTCTTGGAACAACAGTACCGGGGAAAATGGGAGGTCATCATTGTCGATGAATCATCAACGGATGATACACAAGACGTGCTTACGCGTGCAAAAGCTAAATATCCACGGCTCTACACCACTTTCATTCCCGAATCAAGCCATTACATCAGTCGCAGGAAACTCTCGCTTACCATGGCCGTCAAGGCCTCAAAGGGCGATTGGATATTGATAACCGACATAGACTGCAAACCCACAGGCAACCGCTGGTTGGCAACCATGGCGGAACACGCAACCGACGACAAAGACCTGGTCATGGGCTACACCAGTTATGATGCCGACACTCCTGCCTATTGGCGCTATGACCGCCTCAACACGCTGTGTTACCAACTGCATCGCATCAAAAACGGAATTGCCTATCGTAACATCGGCTGCAATCTGATGTTCCGTAAATCAGACTTTATCCAACAAAAGGGATTTCTCCACAACCTGGTTCATCTTCGGGGAGAATACGACTTCATTGTCAACGAGATGGCAACACCAGACCGCACCGCTTTTGTCTATGACTTTCAAGCGCAGCTCTGTCAGCGTTGCCCTGCTGACAAGACGTGGCTTTACGACCATCTCTACTATTTAGAGAGTCGCACGCTGATGAAGCGCGGATTACGACATCGATTGCTCTGCAACACCGACCAATGGATGCTCCATCTGGGATGGCTGCTTCCCATGGCAGCGCTTGCCTATGCCATATCCGCATCAAACCTCGTCGTGACCGTTGCTGCCACCATAGCCCTTCTGCTGACATTGGTAACGCGACTGACCATCTTCCTCAGCACCTGCAGACAGTTTGACGAACACATCTCCTGGTGGAAGGCACCATGGCTTGAAGTGCGAACCGTCTGGCAAAACGCATGGTTGATGTGGCGGCATCGGCGAGCCGACCGCTTTGATTTTATCCGAAAATAATTTCAGAGAAGCACACACAGCCTATTATCACAATTTTCAAACTTCAAATCAAGTTTACGTCTCATGAATATCCTACACTACTTCGACAAGACAGACAGCATGACCGCCCAATATATCGCCATGCTGTCAAGAGTGTCTTCACATGAGACTGCGATGTTCTTCGCCACAGACTGCCAGGAGGCGCTGAAAATACTCCAGATGGCAGACATCAACATCCTCCACATACACGGATGCTGGCGTACATCGACTGCCAGACTTTTTACCAAAGCTCGCACCAAGGCCATTCGCTTGGTCGTCTCTCCCCACGGACAGTTGGAACCTTGGTTTTTCAACCAGCGGTATTGGAAAGAGAAGCTCCCTAAAGCCTTACTGTTCCAACACCGCATCATCAGTCAGGCATATGCCATCGTTGTGGAGGGAGCCATGGAAGAAGAGTGTCTGCGCAAACTAAACTGGAACAAACGCATCATCATTGTGCGCAACCCCATTATCACCTGTTCCATCACAGCCGAAGAAACACTCCGACAACTGACACAGATCTACCGACGCATCATGGACAGCAATACCATCGAACTGATGCAACCGGAAACCTTGTCAACACTCCGACTGGCCATCAAGGCTGGAATCACCCAAGATATCCGCTGGCTTAATCTGCCGGCATCACACACGCCGCCACACCTTGACGAAGAAGGGTGGCGCCAGATCCGCTGTTATGCACAGCAGGAGCAAATTGAACAGCTGATAGACAGAGGACTTCGTATCCTGCAATGCGATTGCCCTCACTTCGACGAAATGAAGTCGCACCCCTTCTTTCCCGACCACTACCAACCGTCAAAGGGAATAGAAGAAACCATCGGAATGAGTTTCACCAGCGAAAACAAACGACTGATAGAAACCTTCCGACTGTTGCATCGTCTCATATCCCGTAACAAACTAACTGTCTGTCACCTATGCGAACTCGACAAAGAATTACGCGAACACGACTGCAACGAAGAGAAACTCACAGAGAGTTTAGAAGAACTCCGGCTGCTGAAAAGCGCCAGACGCCTGATGCAGGTCATGGTTGAGGAAACCGGCTTCGACGAAGGATTCATGCCATTCCCCCCACTCAACGACCGCGTCACCCGAAACATAGAACGACAAATCAAAAACCATCTGAAGATATGACGAAAGAATCCGTTACCCTCCGTCGCGACATGCACTATTTGCAACTCCTGTCCAACAGTTTCCCTACTGTTGCGGCAGCATCGACGGAAATCATTAACCTTGAAGCAATACTCAATCTCCCCAAGGGCACAGAACACTTCCTTGCCGACTTACACGGTGAGAGCGAGGCTTTCCAGCATGTTTTGAAAAACGCATCTGGAAATATCAAGCGTAAGGTGGGCGAACTCTTTGCCGGCGACATCCGCGACAAAGAACAGCGAGAACTGTGCACGCTCATCTATTATCCCGAACAGAAAATCGAACTCATCAAAGCCGCTGAATCCGATCTGGAGGACTGGTACCATATCACCATCCATCGGTTGGTGGCTGTTTGCCGCGACGTCAGCAGCAAATACACACGTTCTAAGGTTAGAAAATCGCTGCCTCCCGATTTCTCTTACATCATCGAAGAACTGCTTCATGAGCGTACCGACGATACTGACAAGGCTGCCTACGTCACCGTGATTGTAGATACGATTATTTCTACAGGACGTGCCGACGACTTCATCATCGCCCTCTGCCACGTCATCCAGCGACTCGCCATCGACCAATTACACATCCTGGGCGACATCTTCGACCGAGGCCCCGGTGCCCACATCATCCTCGACACCATGCGCCATTACCATTCCTGGGACATCCAGTGGGGCAACCACGATATTCTATGGATGGGCGCTGCTGCCGGCAACGATGCCTGTATCTGCAATGTGCTGCGCCTTTCGTTGCGCTACGCCAACTTAGCCACTCTCGAAGAGGGCTACGGCATCAACCTCGTACCATTGGCAACCTTTGCCATGGAGACCTACGGCGACGATCCCTGCAAAGAGTTCAAACCCAAACTTCTGAAAGGTTCCCACCTCGATGAAAAGACCATGCGCCTCACGGCATTGATGCACAAGGCCATCACCGTCATACAGTTCAAAACAGAAGCTACCATCTTCAAGCGCCGCACTGAATGGGCAATGCAGGACCGTTGCCTGCTCGAAGCGATTGACTATGCTCACGCCACCTGCACCATCGGCAACACCGCTTACCCCATGACTTCCTGCCTCTTCCCCACTATCGTATCAGGTCCCGACTGTCAACCGACATTCGAACTGACTCCCGAAGAGACACAGTTGATGGAGAAGCTCCACCACTCGTTTCAAGTCAGCGAGAAGCTCCACAAGCACGTCAAGATGCTCCTGTCACATGGTTGCATGTACAATATCAGCAACCACAACCTGCTGTTTCACGCCTCCTGTCCGCTCAATGCTGACGGTTCGCTGAAGAGCGTTGCACTCTATCATGGAGAGCATTACAGCGGTATGGAACTGATGACACGCTTGGGCATGCTCATCCGTTCTGCATTCAATAGCGATACAGAGCCGGAACTTCGCCAGTACGCCATCGACTATTTTCTCTATCTTTGGTGTGGTAAAGACTCACCCTTGTTTGACAAATCAAAGATGGCTACGTTTGAGCGTTATTTCCTTACTGACTGCGAGACCTATAAAGAGGAGAAAGGCTACTATTTCCAGTTGCGCGACTCCGAAGAAGTATGCGACCGCATCCTTGATGCATTCGGTGTGGCAGGCCCCAACCGCCACATCATCAACGGCCACGTTCCCGTCCATGCCTCCAAAGGTGAGAACCCCATCAAAGCCAATGGCAAACTGATGGTCATCGATGGAGGATTCTCCGAGGCGTATCATAGCGAGACAGGTATTGCGGGCTACACCTTGGTCTATCACTCACGTGGATTCCAGTTGGTTCAACACGAACCCTTCACAAGTGCTTCCGATGCTATCAGAAAAGGTTCCGACATCAAGTCAACAACCCAGTTGGTCGAACTCTCCACCCATCGCATGCATGTGGCAGATACCGACAAGGGTGACGAACTGCGTGCTCAGATTGACGACCTCCGACAGCTGCTCTATGCCTACCGTCATGGTTTTGTGAAAGAAAAGAAATAGTGCCCTACCCTATGGCAACAGTAATCATCTCGCTCGGTTCCAACCATCGGCAGGCCGCCCACATCCAGTGGGCGTCACAATGGCTGCAGACTATGCTGACCGACACCACATGCAGTCGCCTCTTATGGACTGCCGACATCAAAGGCAGCGGCATCATGTATATGAACCGCTTGATCAAAGGCACGACCGACTTGTCTGCCGACTCCCTCAACGCGTTGCTTAAGGCTGCAGAACAGCGTTGCGGCCGACAGGGAAGTCGGGTGTCTGTCGATCTCGACCTCATGCAGTACGACCAACAGCGGCTGCACCTTCGCGACTGGCCTCGTCCTTATATCCAACAACTAATCAATGACATCTTATGAAACGTTACGTCTCATTCCTTGTTCTGCTCATGACCGCCATCTGTCTGCAGGCACAAGATTTCCAACAGTTCTTCAACGACAGCACCCTGCGCCTCGACTACATCTTTGCCGGTGACAAGAAGAGCCAGCATATCTACCTCGACCAACTCCACAAGAGTGCCGGATGGTACGGTCGGCGTCATCATCTCGACCAACTGCCTTTAGAAGGCAACGGCGACATCACCATGAAAGATGCAGCCACAGGAACCGTCATCTACCGCCACTCCTTCTCCACCCTCTTTCAGGAATGGCTCTCTACTGCCGAAGCACGGCAGACCAGTCGGTCATTTGAAAACGTATTCCTCGTTCCCTACCCCCGCCAAGCTGTAGAGATCACTGTCACCCTGCGCGACTATCATGCCCGCACCATGGCATCGATGACCCATCGTGTCAATCCCACCGACATCCTCATCCGTCGCCAGCACCAACAGAGCCATTACACCACGATTCATGCTGCTGCCGACACCGCCCGATGCATCCATGTGGCTTTTGTTGCCGAGGGCTACACCGTCGGACAGATGGATCAGTATCTTGCCGACTGCCGTGCAGCCACCGAGGCGCTGTTTCGCCACGAACCATTCAAGCAACTGCAAGATCGTTTCAATATCATCGCCATCCAATCGCCTTCCCATGATACAGACGTCAGCCAACCCGGTAAGAACATCTGGCTCGACACCGCCCTGGGAAGCCATTTCGACACCTTCTATTCCACACGCTACCTGACCACCCTGCACCTCAAGCGCCTTCACGACCTGTTGGCAGGAACACCATACGAACATATCATTATCCTGGCGAATACAGCCCACTATGGCGGCGGAGGCATCTACAATTCCTACAACCTCTGTTACACGCGTGGCCAACAGTTCCTTCCTGTGGTGGTTCATGAATTCGGTCACTCCTTTGGCGGCCTTGGCGACGAATATCCCTACGGTGACGACGACCCCATGTATTTTGCCGATACCGAACCCTGGGAACCCAACCTCACCACCCACACCACGCATCCTGCCAAATGGCAGAAACTCATCGACGAAGGACGCGCCTCGCTGGTAGAGGGTGGCGGCTATCTCACCCATGGCGTATGGCGCGGACAGGAAGATTGTCGTATGCGCACCAACGAGCACCCCGACTTCTGTCCCGTCTGCCAAGAAGCCCTCACCCGCCTCATCAAGTTCTATACCGAAAAATAAACTGACACTGGTTTCCGTCCGACAGCGATCCAACACCCATTGGGTCGCTGTCGGTGTGAATAAATCTTAAATAACAGACCATCATCATCATTATCTGTAATTTTTCACTACCTTTGTATCATACTTACAAGAAGAAATAAGGGGTGCGTCACGATTGTGTTGCTGAGATTATACCCATAGAACCTGATGCAGGTAATGCTGCCGAAGGGATTGCTTCTTTTTTCTCGCCTTGATGGTTCAGGCAGAAATCCAGAAGCTGTTTCTATTCCGTATCGTCTTTGAAAGTACGTCAGCAGATGTACCTCAGAAAAATGAAAACAAAATGAGGTATATTAGCGTACTGACCATAGCAGGATCCGACAGTTGCGGTGGAGCCGGCATCCAGGCAGACCTCAAGACCATGTCGGCCTTGGGCATTTATGCCGCTACCGCCATCACATCCGTCACCGTTCAGAACACCACTGGCGTGCAGGCGGTGCAAGCTATCCGTCCAGACATCGTAGCCGGACAGATCAAGGCGGTCATGGACGACATCGCCCCAAAGGTAATCAAGGTGGGAATGGTCAATAATGCAGAGATCATCCGTGCCATTGCCGACACCCTCTCCCCTTATCCCCATGCCACATTGGTGATCGACCCCGTTATGGTTTCTACGAGCGGGGCGCTACTCATGCAACCCCATGCGGTTGAGGCGTTCTGCCAACGCCTCCTCCCCCTATGCACCCTGCTGACTCCCAACATCCCCGAAGCCGAAGTCCTCTCCCACACCTCCATCCGCAGCATAGACGACACAGAACGTGCCGCCCGCCACATTCTGCAACTCGGTTGCAGGGCGGTACTCATCAAGGGCGGACATCTGGAAGGACAGGCCAAGACCGACGTACTCTACCAAGCCGACACCCCTCCGTTGTCATTCTCCCATCCCACCGTTACTACGCGCAACACCCACGGCACGGGTTGCACCCTATCCTCCGCCATTGCCTCATTTATCGCCCGTGGCTCATCCCTTCCCGAGGCGATACAACAGGCCAAGTGCTACCTGTCCTCTGCCATAGAAGCCGGCAAGGATGTCAGCATAGGAAGGGGCAACGGCCCAGTAAACCATTTGTTTAACCCAGAAAAGCTAATCATACAATGATACAGTTTATTACACACACCAACGACCGTTACGACTACGTAGAAGGAGCACGCCTCGCCTTGGCAGGCGGATGTCGCTGGATCCAGCTCCGCATGAAAGACGCGCCGAAAGATACGTTCATGGCGGCAGCCACAGCCATCGGCCAACTCTGTAAGACATGTCATGCCACATTCATCCTCGACGACCATGCAGAATGGGTACAGGAGGCAGGTGCCGACGGCGTACATCTCGGCAAGAACGATATGCCCGTGAGTGAGGCACGCAAACTCCTGGGCAGCCGATATGTCATCGGCGGCACCGCCAACACCTTCGACGATGTCGAACGACTCTACCGCGATGGAGCCGACTACATCGGCTGCGGTCCGTTCCGCTTCACCACCACCAAACAAAAACTGTCCCCCATCCTCGGTGCAGACGGTTACCGCCGTATTGTCAGTCAGATGAAGCTCCACCACATCACCATCCCTATCGTAGCCATTGGCGGCATTTTGTCCTCCGACATCCCTGACGTCATGGCAACTGGAGTCAGCGGTATTGCCGTAAGCGGCGCCATCCTCAATGCCGACAGTCCTGTGGAAGAGATGCAACGTTTCATCCGTCTTACAGAGAAAGAAATAGCCAAATAACTCAATATAAAAGAAATGGAAACAAAAATCAAGATCAATTATCCATCTTCCGAGAAAGTCTATCTGCAAGGAAAACGCTATCCGGAACTGCGCGTGGGTATGAGAAAGGTAAACCTCACCCCCACCGTCACTTTCAAGGGCGATGTGCGCCATGAAGAAGCCAATGCCCCCGTCTATGTCTATGACACCAGCGGACCGTACAGCGACCCCGATATGGCTATCGACCTGAAACAGGGACTCCCTAAATTGCGTCAACCGTGGATTGACGGTCGCAAGGCGGGAGAGACACAGATGTACTTCGCCAAACAGGGCATCATCACGCAAGAGATGGAGTATGTGGCAATACGCGAGAACATGAACTGCGAGGAATTGGGCATTACCACCCACATCACCCCGGAATTTGTCTGCAAGGAGATTGCTGAGGGACGTGCCGTAATCCCAGCCAACCGCAAGCATCCCGAAAGCGAGCCGATGATTATCGGTACAAATTTCCTGGTGAAGATCAATACCAATATCGGTAATTCCGCCACCACATCGGGCATCGAGGAAGAGGTGGAAAAGGCCGTATGGAGTTGCAAATGGGGCGGCGACACGCTGATGGACCTTTCCACGGGAAAAGACATCCACGAAACGCGCGAATGGATTCTGCGCAACTGCCCTGTTCCCGTAGGTACCGTACCGATGTATCAGGCTTTTGAGAAGGTCAACGGCAAGGCAGAAGACCTGACGTGGGAGATTTTCCGCGATACGCTCATCGAGCAGTGCGAACAGGGTGTGGACTATTTCACCATCCATTGCGGCATCCGTCTGAAGAACATCCATCTTGCCGACACCCGTCTGACGGGTATTGTCAGTCGCGGAGGCAGTATCATCTCCAAATGGTGTAAGGTACACCAGAAAGAGAGTTTCCTCTACGAGCACTTCGATGACATCTGCGACATCTGTGCCCAGTACGATGTAGCCATCTCCCTTGGTGACGGCCTCCGTCCCGGTTCTACCTACGATGCCAACGACGCGGCGCAGTTTGCCGAACTCGACACCATGGGTGAACTCGTAGAGCGTGCTTGGGCCAAACACGTACAGGCATTCATCGAAGGTCCCGGTCATGTTCCCATGCATAAGATCAAGGAGAATATGGAGCGCCAAATCGAGAAATGCCACGGAGCACCCTTCTACACCCTCGGTCCGCTCGTCACCGATATTGCCCCCGCCTACGACCACATCACCTCTGCCATCGGCGCCTCGATGATCGGATGGTACGGCACCGCCATGCTCTGCTACGTCACCCCTAAGGAGCACCTTGCCCTCCCCGACAAAGACGATGTGCGCACTGGTGTTGTAACCTATAAGATTGCCGCCCATGCTGCCGACCTTGCCAAGGGTCATCCCGGTGCCACCGTCCGCGACAATGCGCTGAGCAAGGCACGCTACGACTTCCGTTGGAAAGACCAGTTCAACCTCTCGTTAGATCCCGAACGCGCCCTGGAATACTACAAGGCAAGCAATTCCGTCGATGCCAACTACTGCACCATGTGTGGCCCTAATTTCTGCGCAGCACGCATCAGCCATTCCCTAAAGAGCTGCGAAGAAGAAAAGTAACAAATCTATAACCCAATAAACAACAACAAACAATGATTGAAACACAAGTATCAAAAGGTATCATCAGTACCTATTTCGACAAACTCCAACGTAATCTGAATCTCGACGTAGCCATTGTGGGCGGAGGCCCCTCAGGCATCGTCGCCGCCTATTACCTCGCCAAGGCAGGTCTCCGTGTAGCCCAGTTCGACCGCAAGTTGTCTCCTGGTGGCGGTATGTGGGGAGGCGCAATGATGTTCAACCAGATTGTCATTCAGGAAGAAGCCATGCACATCGTCAAGGACTTCGACATCAACTATCAGGCCTTTGAAGACGGACTCTACACCATCGACTCCGTAGAGAGCACATCTGCCCTGCTCTACCACGCCGTTCATGCCGGTGCCACCATCTTCAACTGCTATTCGGTAGAAGACGTCATCTTCAAAAACAATGTTGTCAGTGGTGTTGTGGTCAACTGGACTCCAGTACTCCGTGAGGGCCTCCATGTTGACCCGCTAAATATCATGGCGAAATGCGTTATCGACGGCACAGGTCACGACAGCGAGATGTGTAAGGTCGTTGCCCGCAAAAACGGCATCAGCCTCGACACAGCCACCGGCGGTGTTATCGGCGAGCGTTCCCTCGACGTAATAGAAGGCGAGCGCATGGTCGTAGAAGGCACCCGTGAGATCTACCCCGGCCTCTACGTCTGCGGCATGGCATCGTCTGCAGTGGCAGGCACTCCTCGCATGGGGCCCATTTTCGGTGGCATGCTGATGTCAGGAAAGCGCGTTGCCGACCAGATCATCGAGAAACTCAAGAAATAACCATCCATCTTCATCCTGCAACCTATGAAATGGATTGTCATCACCTCTCCCGACTTTCTGCCGGGAGAGGTTTCTACCATCGACACCCTCTTCCGCAGCGGTATCGACCTGCTCCATGTGCGCAAGCCCACCGCCTCGGCAGACGCCGTCAGACAGTTTCTTGCCACCGTTCCTACTCAGTGGCTTGGTCGCATCGTGCTCCACGACCATTTCCACCTTGTCGAAGAGTTTCCCCTCCACGGCATTCACCTCAACCGTCGCAATCCCCAGCCCCCCGCCGCCTTCCACGGCAGCCTTTCCGCTTCGTGCCACAGTCTTGCAGAGGTAGCAGAGCGCAAGACCCAGTGCGACTACGTATTTCTCAGTCCCATCTTCAACAGCATTTCCAAGACCGGTTACCACGCCGCATTCCAGGAGTCCGTCCTGCGGCAAGCCGCCCATTCTGGCATCATCGACCATCAGGTAGTAGCCTTAGGTGGAGTCACCGCCCGCCATCTCCCATACCTCAAGTCCCACCATTTCGGTGGTGCCGCATTCTTAGGCGACATCTGGCAGCGCACCACTCTCCCCTCCTTCACCGCCTATCTGCAACAGATCTCGCAAGAGATCTAATGTCTCACAGATTTTCATGTTGGTACTTCCGAGGTTTTTGTTAAGAAAAAAAATCCGTAATCCGTGTAAGATATTAAAAATCCGTGTAACACATTACTTTCGTATAAACTTGAGTCTCTGTGGGTTGATAGTCAGAATAGCAACGGCAACGAGAATCAGCATCCCACCGACAACACCAATAAATCCCAAGGGTTCACCCAGTATCACAACACCAACCACCATGGCAGTCAGCGGTTCAAAAGCACCAAGAATAGCCACGATCGTACTGTCGATGAGTTTCAGCGAAACAGTCACGCAGATATTACTTATTGCCGTAGGAATCAAACCTAAGAGCGCCAGGTCAAGCCAGCAACTGCTGTCAGGAACTTCTTCCACCCCACCGTTGGTCATCAGACTATAGGCAATCAGTAGCCACATACCCGTGAAAAACACATAAAAGGTGAGTTTTAGACTCGCGATGTGCTTCACTTTCAATCGAGGCACAAGGATGAGATAGATACCATACGCCAGTCCAGACGCCAATCCCAATAGGAGACCAATCATCGAGAAGGTGCCATCTCCAGAAAACACACCAGTCATCATCATCACACCCAGAGAGGCTAACAAAATACTAGAGGTGAGTTTGATGGAGAACTTATCACCGAGAAATGCCAGTCCGATGAGTGCACACCAGATGGGGTCGGTATAAACCAAAGCCGTTGCAATACCCGACGACAGATACTTGTAACATTCAAGTGTTGCGAGGGCTGTGGTAATATAGAAGATGGCAAGCAACACGATACGCAGCAGTTCTGACAGACTCACACGCATATTCGTCTTACGCAACAGGAGAATGGCAAGCATGGCTGCCGAACCAAACAGAAAACGATATACCAGGATGCTAACATTATCCATTCCTGCAGCAATAACAGGAATTGAAAACAAAGGTATCATTCCAAACGATACACCAGAAATGATACCATTAACCACACCGCGTAACTGACTATTCATATGCTTTGTACAAAAGAGCTGCAAAAGTACATGATTTTTTTTGAAACACAAAATATTCTGCATCAAATTTCCATTAAACCTTCATGACTGATTCAGGCCATACCCTAACCATTGTAAAATACATCAAAAAGTAATAGGCAGAAGGCTTGGCTGTCTAAGAAAAAAATAGTATTTTTGCAGCCCGTGATTGACGGTCAACCAAACGATAAAAGAAAAATGGCAAGCAAAACAAAAAAAGATTCTCGCGAACGCCGAATCTATCAAGTAACCCTCATGGGCAGCGTGGTCAATATGGTGTTGCTATTGGCAAAATTCGCAGCAGGCATTTTCTGCCATTCCGCAGCCATGATAGCCGATGCCGTACACTCGTTAAGCGATTTCCTTACCGATATCGTAGTGATAGTCATGGTCAGGCTAAGTAGCAAACCTGCCGACAAAGACCACGACTATGGACATGGAAAGTACGAAACCATTGCCTCGTCGATAGTAGGAATGGCGTTGATGCTTGTAGCCATCCTACTGGCATGGAACGGCATCATGAAGATCATTGACGCCATCCACGGCAAACAGTTAGAAGTCCCAGGAGTGTTAGCATTCTTTGCTGCCATCGTCAGTATTGTTGCCAAAGAAATCGTATTCCGCCTGACGCGCCAAACTGCACGTGCAGTCAAGTCACAAGCCCTTGAAGCCAATGCCTGGCACCATCGTAGCGATGCCCTTTCGTCAATCGGCACAGCCATAGGTATTGGAGGAGCCATCATGCTTGGTCAGCAATGGGCAGTCCTCGACCCCATTGCCGCTGTTGTAGTGAGCTTCATGATCTTCTATGCCGCCTTTCGCATTTTGCGTCAGGCATCAGGAGAACTCTTAGAAGAAAGTCTTCCTGAATCCGTAGAACAAAAGATTTGCGACATCGTCTATCGTGATCCGTTGGCAAGCGACATCCACCAACTCTACACGCGTCGTATAGGCAATAATATCGCCATCGAAATGCATCTTCGTTTACCAAGCGACCTCAAGCTCTCCGATGCCCATCAGCATGCCTCCTCCATCGAACGGGCCATCCGAGCTGAGTTTGGTGCCGACACCCACATTATGCTGCATATTGAACCAACAAAAGATTAGTTCTGATCTATGATTTATGGTTTTCGTTAAAGATTTTTTTTTAGATTTTCGTTAAGATTTCGAGCCTGTAAGGCGATCCATAATAAAACGCTCCTATAGAGCAACGTACTGTTGCGCATTTTTAGTTGAGATTTTTGTTAAAGATTTTGTTTGCTGCCTCCCTGAATTACAGATTATTTCTTGCGAAGCAACATCTTAAAAAAGATTTCCTCCAAAGATTTCTTGCCGTAGGCAACTAAAAAATCCGTCTAAATTCCGATGATTGATTTCTGGCCACAGGCCATATTTTTATTAAAGATTTCCTCCAGGATTTAAATTCTCCTTCCATTAAAACATGTTATGCAGAGCGAAATTACAGCCAAGACGACTCCAACCGCACACACACCCATCCATCCCTCACGCATCCAAGCCAATCCGGCACAATAGGTGCCAAGAGAACCACCGATAAAATAGGTAGTCATGAAGATGGTATTGGCCCTGTTTGAAGCATGAGGCACCTCCTGAATGCAACCACTTTGATTGCTTAGCTGCAGACATTGCAAACCAATATCCACCAAGATGATAGCCACCACAAGTCCCATAAAAGTATCACCAAACAGATAGGCCGTAGCCCACGCCACCAGTTGCAGACAAGCCCCATAAACACTCATCTTTCTTATGCCCCATTGGTTCACGAGCTTGCCCACACCGCTTGCCGCTATGGCACCAGCGATACCACACAATCCCAATGTTCCAACCATCTCGCTACCAGAGAAGAACGGCGCTTCAGCCAACCGGAAGGCAAGACACGACCAAATAGCCATCATACTGCCGAAACTGAAAGCGGCACGTACGGCATAAAGCCGTATGCGCCCGTTGCTCTTAACCATATCAAACACGCTAACCATCAATCCCCTGTATGAGCCCACATAGTTGCTTTTTATCTGCGGCATAATCTTGAGCGTAAGCACCATACACAGCACCATCACCAGAGCTGCGATGACAAACATCTCGCGCCAGCCAAGCCATTCGCCGACGTAACCGCTAACCACTCTCGAAGCAAGAATACCCGTCAGCAGTCCCGACAGAACGACCCCCATATTCCTACTTTTGTTCTCCTTCTTAGAATATTGTCCTGCTATAGGTATGAAAAACTGCGGAATGACAGAGCAGGCGCCCAATAGCAGAGACGCCCCCCATATCATCCATACCCGATGGGCAACAGCAATGACGACCGCCATCACGGCAGCCACCGTCATATTCACAACAATGATTCGTCGGCGCGAGTAGAGGTCGCCCATAGGAATTAGGAAACACAAGCCAAGCGCATAGCCTATCTGCGTGACAACAGTTATGAGGTTTGCCTCATGTTGGCTCACCCCAATATCGTGACGTATCATCTCCAGCAGAGGCTGGTTGTAGTAGCAATTAGCCACAGTCAGTCCCGCAACAACAGCCATTGTGATCAACAGGCTGCGCGCTATACCTTCATTCTCTTTCAGTTGTTTCATTTCTATTTTGCTTATATTTTGCCATGTCAGAAAATTCACTTTTCTTACTGTCGCGAAACAAGCAAATCAAGCTCTGACATGACAAAAGTACAAATAAAATCTCACACCCCCCACTCCTTTTGCAGGAATATTTTCTATTGCGGTGCATTGGATGCCCCTTTTGGTTCATCCGCTGTCATCCGTTTGCGTTTTAGGAAACTGTTATATTGTAACGCTTGAAATGGATATCATTGACCTGTTTCCATGACATTCTAACCCCCGCCATTGCTTGATAGGTTACTAACGCCCCGAATGGGGCAAAATTTTCATAGCCTAGGGTAATACCCTGGGTGTGTGGATTATTTGGCCTAAGTCCTGTAAGTACAAAAGTAATTCAGTTCTGCTCATTTGGCTTAACGTTAGGAGCCAGAAAGCTGCCTTTCCCATCAAGTTGAGCAGTTTCTCGTCGAATTTTCGATAGTTTCTCGCTATTTTCTCGACCGACATTCGTTGCTCTTTCGTTCGTTTTTCGCTTGTTCCTCGTTCGGTCCTCGTTCGGTCTTCGATAGACTAACGAATAAGCAACGAGAGACGAACGAGAGACGAACGAGGACCTAACGAGAACCCAACGAGAACCGAACGAAAAGTTATCGAGAACTGGTCGGGTGTAAATCGAAGAACCATGGTCCTTCTGTTGTAACCAGTTTGAGATGTTTAGAGTTGCATTTGTAAACATAATTAGGAATTTTTAATTGATAAGACTTGTGGTTTATTGCAAAGGCCTCATCCTTGTTTTGGAAATCAACCTTGGGTTCGCGTGCAAAGATACAATATCACGCCCCCCGTTGTCAACCCCTTTGGCCGGATTTTAATTTTATTTAACTACTGTTTTAGGTTTTTTAATATTACAGAGGCAAAATCCCATCAAAAACCACACTATTTAGATGAGAAACAACAGTTTATCAAGGTGCCGTGTATTCCGTGGATCATAAAAAATCCGAGTAACTGGTCAGAACAAGACATGAGATGTGAAATTGGTACTAAATGCTGTGTTTTAGCGCATGGCGTTCTCACGACTGGCGATTGACGTTCTCGTGACTGGCGATTGGCGTTATCGTGACAGGCGATTGGCGTTCTCTCCCCCAGCGATTGACGTTCTCTCCAACAGAGAGCGACATTACCATTAATTCCACAAGACTATAATTTAGTATTTCCCACAAATACCTGGCAACAAAAAGGAGGGTGCATCATAATGGGCAATGCACCCTCCTTGTCATCTGCTGGAAGGTATCATTTGAACTTCCATTCGTCGAATGTGATATTGTTTCCTTTTAGGACAAAACAGAGGTCCATTGTACCTGTCATATTCTTTTGAAGTTGGGATTCTATGAGTTTCATTTGCGGGGTACCGACTTTGATTGAAGCTATGACTTCTCCGTCCGGCCTATCCCGGCGGACTTCTATGATTCCGTTTCCGGATGCCTTAATTTCCAGACTGGAAGGTACTTTGTTGAATGCCACACCTCTGACAGCAATGATGCCAGTCTTGTTGGGAACGGTAACGGCATACATGTCCCCGATGCTTTTTCCATTTGTGAACTTGACACCTTGTGTGGCTGCTGTGGTTTCAGCCTGCTGGATGATGAACGGATTCATCGGCTGTATCTGTTTTGCGCCTTTCAGAGTCTGATTACCCATGTGGATATTCACGGTATTCTCGTCAACTTGTATTTCATCGACACAAACATTACGATAACCAGCTGTTGTATTGAAACTATGTTGCAAACTCATTGTATGATAGAATACATACCATTTCCCGCGGAATTTGTTTAGATGTGTATGATTGTTGCTGTAGTCATATCCATAATCTCCAGGGTTTTTCATATAGTTGTGCTGGTATTTCCAACTTTTGGTTACCAGCGGAGTTTTGCTAGTCATGTAACTCATGCAACAGGTGGTTGGTTTCTCTGTCTGGAGAGGCCAGTCGCTAAAATCTTGCCAATCTATGTTATAAGTATAAACGTATGTGCCGTTGATGTAGTTTAATTCGTTAGCTTCGAAATGATGGGGAGCCCTGATGGGCTTTATCGGGCCATCCACACTAATCATGTCTTTTCCCAAACGCATAATGCGAGCACATCCTCCGCCTACTGTCAGCCAACCTCTTCCTTTGTCATCGATGACTACACCCGGATCGAAAGCGGCTTTGCATTCTCCTGCTATGCCGGGAGTATTTGTGTCTACCAAACTATGATTCAGCGGGCTTGACCACGGTCCTATGGGGGATGTGGATGTCAGCACTGCAGTTCCATCACCGCTATTGGAGAAATAGAGGTAGAAGTGAGTCTTGCCGTCCGCTTCCTCACGTTTTGCGATCGACGGTGCCCATGATGTTTTTATCCATGGGGCAATGCTGTCTGTTTTAATAATTCCATGATAGGTCCAGTTTGTCATGTCATCGGAAGACATCATCACCAGAGATTTGATGTATTCGTAGGAGTTTTTTCCGTAACCGCCTATTGAATCATATTGTTGCTGATCGTTTGTTGCGTACACATAAATTCTGCCATTATATTCTACTGCAGTTGGATCCGCTGTAAACATAAAATCCAGCAGGGGATTTCCATCTCCTGTGGTGAGTTTAGGGGAAACGTCCGGCATGGTTACATAAGGCACGGAATCATTTTGCAAGGACGGATTTTCTCCGGCCTGCGCATTTTGCTGGTGAGATATCAAACATGCAGCAATGACCATTGATAAAACGGAGGTCTGGATGTTTTTCTTTTTCATTGTATAATTGGTTTAAAATAGTAATATGTTCGTTTACTGGCGTGTCATCGTTTTGGGCGGATGATGACCCTTCTGTAACTCGTCAGTGCAGGAGTTCCATTGTCTGTCACTTCACAGATTATATGCAGTTCTCTTCCTGCCGCATCTTGGGGGATAGGTAGAAAGGCTTTAGCTTTGTCTGCCTCTCTGATACTTACCGTTGAGGTGTAAGTACCCGCTTCCGGCATTATCCACCAATGAAAAGTCAGTTTATCTTTATCCGGGTCCGCAGATTCTGAAGCGTTTAACTGGAGTTCCTCTTCTGTTTTTGGTTCAATTATAATCGGACTCAATCCCTTTTTACCGTTTACGATGACTATCGGGTTACGGTTTCCTTTGCCGTATGCAGCCCAATCCATACGTGCTACGAAGTTGGCGAATATTGCGGGATAGAAGTATTTTTCATATTTCTCCGATATGCATTTGACTGCCGGATCTGCATTTGTGTAGCATGTTGTCAGACTGTCTGGTGACAGTCCCCATCGGAAATAGCCACCCCAACCTGTCTGGCTACATACGGTCGGATCGTTTAATCCATTTGGGGTTACATGTAGGAAAGAAGGAGTGTCGCCTTCCACTCCGTATTTGTTTTTCGGATATATTTTCCCTAGATTCCCGTGATTTTGTATATGAGTTGCGTATTCGTTCCAATTCTGGCTTCCTATGGCGTTCTGCACGATCCAGGCGCTGTCGTCCCAGAAAAAGCGGATATCCTTGCCGCAAGTCTTGCGGATCCATTGATGAGAACTGAAGGCATAATCCACAGGGGGGCCTCCGCATACATCTTGGTCTGTAATTGTATAAACACACAACTTATTCACAAACTTTCTAACTTCCGTTTCGCTTCGTTCCTGCTTGACAGTCCATATCGCTTGAGCCAGTGTATTTGCACCGCCCCAAACCAAGACCCATAAGGGACGGTCGTCCTTTTCGTCAACTAAGTCGATAATCATTTTGCTACCTTGTGAGCGATTCTTCTCTCCAAGTTTGGCTACACCTAAATCTCTGCTGCCAAATGCAGTCCTGCTACGCAAATAGGCAACACTTGGCCAATAGCCCAACGTTTGTTTGCCAGCTTCCTTTTCTACTGGCAGAAAACCCTTTTGTCCGGATCGTTTCATTAGATTCGGTAGATCCTTCTCGTAGGCATTAATTACTTTCTGCATGTTTTCCATCCATTCGTCCGGATAACTTCTCCCGCAGTTGTTCCATCCTCCTGTCGCAATCAGTCCCTCTATTTCATAAAGGTCAGCATGGACCAGCAGGCGGACCATTGATTCCATGTCATCGGGTTCAATGTCTGTCGGTGCAATATCCGTCAGAACGACAATCCGTGGTTTCAGGGAGGAATCCGCAATTGTTTTCGCTGCAGTTTGCATTGAGCCTAGAAGCAAGGTGCCCAGCACTCCAGCGATTCCCCATTGTAGTTTAGTAGCATGTCCCATTGTCCATAATTTCGCAACACTATTATTAATTAAACTTTTTAAGCTCCTGGGCAACCAAAAATTCTTGAACAAGTCAAGCGGCAGAGCCGAGCGGCCCAGAATTTTGCCATGTCGAAGAATTCACTTGTTTTAGTGTTGCAAAAATAAACAAGAGAATCCGACGATAGACTTAGCAAAGTTACAAATTAAATTTGGAAACTCACTCCTTTTGGAGGTAAATTTTCGGGTCATGGAGCAATTTGACTCCACATTGTCTTCTTTAATCGACTCAACCCTCGGTTTTAGGTATAGATCGTTCCGTTTCACGGCACCTTTTCTCGCCATGGCAGAATTAAAGCGAGCTTTATTCTGTTCATCTGGCTTAACGAAAACGTTACATTTCATGGCACCTCTTCTCGCCATGGCAGAGTTTAAGTGAACTGAACTCTGCTCATCTGGCTTAATGAATAGTCTATAATTTACTTGCCAGCCAATAACCTACGATAACCGCTATAAGTCCACAGAAAAGACTTAATACCATATAAAGTAGCGTTAAGGATTGTTGGCCATCTCGTGCTAAAAGCAAATTCTCGTTCATAAAGGTACTGAATGTGGTAAAACCGCCACAAAAGCCAGTAACCAACAATAGCTTAGCATTTGGCGAGAGATGTCCCCCTATTGCACATCCTGAAAGAATGCCGATAAGGAAACATCCCAATACATTGACGATGAAAGTTCCCATTGGGAAAGTGAAGGCAAGCCATTGGCTTGTGAACTTCGATACAAGATATCGAAGTCCACCGCCCAAAAAGCTTCCTACACATACCAATAATAATTGTTTCATAGCAGAATCTATCAAAGTCCTCTTGCCTTCAGCAAGCCAGAAGCATCTGGCTGTTGCATACCGGTAAAGTCTGTAAACATCAACATCTGGTCTTTGGTATTGCCTCTGCTGAGAATCTTGTCACGGAAAGCCTGACCTACGGCAGGATTCAAAGCACCATGCTTGGCAAAATAGTCAGCTACATTTACTGCCAGCACCTCTGTCCACAGATAACTGTAATAACCTGCTGCATATCCTCCACCCCATACGTGGTTGAAATACGAGGTGATGTAACGAGGCGGTATTTGGTTGTTGAGCAATCCCACTTGCTGCAACGCCTGTCTTTCAAACTCCTGGGCTTTATCGGCAGTAGGAATCTCTTGCTGGCCGATGTGGTGCCAAGCCATATCAAGACAAGTGGCAGCGAGATTCTCTCCCAAGGCATAGGCTGCATGGAAACTGATGGATTTCAACATACGCTCTTTAAGTGCCTCAGGCATGGGTTCTCCTGTCTGTGTATGGCGCGCGAAATGGTCGAACACTTCGGGTACTGTGGCAAATGACTCATTAAACTGTGAAGGCATTTCTACGAAATCGCGAGGTACGGCAGTTCCGGATAATGTGTTGTATTTGCAATCAGAGAGTATGCCATGGAGAGCATGTCCAAACTCATGGAAGAGTGTGCAGACCTCATCCCAAGTGATGAGGGTAGGCTGACCGTCCGGTGCTTTGGCAAAGTTGCACACATTATAAATGACAGGCAATTGATGACGCAGTCCGCATTGTTTGGCAAAGGCACTCATCCACGCACCGCCACGCTTTGTGGGGCGACGGAAATAGTCGCTATAGAAGAGTGCAATGGGTTTTCCATCTTTGTCGATTACCTCAAAGACCTTCATGTCGGGATGGTAGGTCGGAAAATCTTTGCGCTGCTTGAAAGTCAATCCATAGGCACGATGGGCTGCATAGAAAACGCCATTGACCTGTACGCTGTCGATATTAAAATAAGGTTTGATCTCGTCGTCGGAAATGTTGAGTTGTTCTTTTTTCATTTTCGATGAAAAATAGAACCTGTCATAGGGTTGCAACTTAAAGTCGCTGCCCATAGTCTTTTTAGCATAGTCTTCTATCGCCTTCGTTTCCTGGTCTGCCTTTGGTGAATAATCAGCAATCAGCTGATGGAGGAAATTATATACATTGCCCGAATTTTTTGCCATGGCTTTTTCCAGGGAATAGTCAGCATAATTGTCGTAGCCCATCAACTTCGCCTTTTCAGCACGCAGTTTGGCTGTTTCAACAACAATAGAGAAAGTATTGAACTGAGGATTAGTACCATCTGCCCGGTGTATAGAAGCCTCATATACCCGACGTCGCACATCGCGATTGGCGAGGTTTGCCAGGATGGGCTGCTGTGTGGTATTGATGATCACAATACAATAAGGAGCCTTGCCTCCCCTACTCTGTGCATCTTTCTCACACTGTGCAATATCAGCCTCTGAGAGTCCAGCCAATTCGTCTTTGGTATTGATCCATACGACAGCATGATTGGTAGCATCAGACAAGAGTTTTCCCCATTGCTGACTGAGTTTTGAGAGTCGCATATTGATTTGCTTCATCCGCTCCATGTCGCTGGCAGAGAGCAGTGCGCCAGCCCTGACGAAGCCTTTATAAATGACTTCCAACAGTCTTGCATCTTCGCCCTTGAGCTGATTTTTCTCATGCTCATAGACATATTTTATGCGTTTGAAGAGTTCAGGATTGAATGTAATCTCATTTTCCAAATCAGCAAGAATCGGCGTCACCTTCTCTTCTGTATCGGCAATAACCTTTGTTTTGTGTGCGCTGGTCAGTCCGAAGAATACATTACTGATACGGTCAAGCAACACCCCACTCTCTTCATAGGGCAGGATTGTGTTTGCAAAGGTCGGTGTTTCCTTACTATTGACAATCTTCTTGATATTGTCGCGTTGAATTTTCACAGCTGCTTCAATAGCAGGCAAATAGTCTGCCTCGTTGATCACATTGAAATCGGGAGCGCCAAAAGGCAGTTTGCTTTCAATGAGCAAGGGGTTGACTCTTTCCGCTCCTGACATGGTGGTCATTGCAGAAGCTTCTGACATCAGTATGATGCCCGAAGCCAGTCCAATTGTCATAAATGTTTTGTTTAGTTTCATCATTGCCGATATATAAGAAGTTTATTTGAGTTCCTTATCGAAGAATTTCACACACTGGCGGAAGAGATGATTGCGTGTGTTTCCTCCTGCGATACTATGGTTGCGATTGGTATAAACCAATTGACTGAAATCTTTATCAGCCTGCACCAGAGCTTCTGTGTATTCTGCTGTATTTCTGAAGTGGACATTGTCGTCAGCCATTCCATGACAGAGCAACAGACTGCCTTGCAACTGCGCAGCACGCTTGATGGGGTTGATATCGTAACCATTGGGATTCTCTTTCGGCGTACGCATGAATCGTTCGGTATAAATGGTGTCGTAATACTTCCAAGATGTTGGCGGGGCAATAGCAATACCTGCACGGAACACGCCACGTCCTTCAGACATAGACATCAACGTGTTGAAGCCTCCAAAGCTCCATCCCCAAATGGCCATTCGCTGCTCATCAACGTATTCCTGTTTTGCCAGCCACAAAGCCGCTTCCACCTGGTCATGTGATTCGAGTTCACCCATCTGCAGATATGTACACTTTTCAAATTCTGCACCCCTTGCACCTGTTCCGCGTCCATCAACACAGACACACAGATAGCCACGTTGCGCCAGATATTGTTCAAGCATGGCACCTTGACCTGCCATTCCCACTCCCCATGCATTCTTGACACTCTGACTACCGGGACCGCTATATTGGAACATGATGACCGGATATTTCTTCGACGGATTGAAATCTGCAGGTTTTACCATCCATCCATTGAGGTTGACTCCATCTGCTGTGGTCAGCGTGAAGAGTTCGCGTTTACCCAAATTCATGCTCTTCAACCAACCGTTGAGTTCTCGGTTATCTACAAGTGTCGAGAGAGTTTTCCCCCGTTGGTCGCAAAGTGAGAATACGGCAGGTGTATTGATATCGCTCCACTGGTTGATGAAGTACTTGAAGCCCTTGGCAAAGATGGCGCTGTTCCATCCTTTTTTGGGTGTCAGGCAATTGCGCTTTCCATTCGAGTGAGCCACATAGACCTGTTGTTCTACGGCACCCTGTTCGTGACTTGCGTAATAGACATCTCCTGTTGCATCATCCACGCCATACACATCTGCCACGTCATAATTTCCTGTTTCTACCTGACGCAGCAATTGTCCGTTGGTATTATAGAGATACAAATGCAACCATCCGTCACGCTGACTGGGCAGAAGGATGTAACGGTTTGTCACAACGAGACTTGAAACACACTCTTCCTTGACATATTTAGCGTCACGCTCTTCTATGAGCAGTTGGCAAAGGGTTGACAAGGGGTTGACCGCATAGATGCGCAGACAATCCTGATGGCGGTTGAGTGTTGTCACCATCACCTTGGAGGCATCCCCCATCTGCTTGATGCGAGGCACATAGCCATCAGCATCAATGGGTACTTGCAACTGGCGTGTCTGACGACTTGCAATATCAAAGCTCCACACCGAGGTTGTGGCAT
The DNA here is from genome assembly GCF_002251295.1 of Prevotella sp. P5-50. Lineage (GTDB taxonomy): Bacteria > Bacteroidota > Bacteroidia > Bacteroidales > Bacteroidaceae > Prevotella. The sequence goes on along the minus strand of NZ_NPJA01000002.1, from coordinate 24,773 downwards.
TGTCGGCACCAGCCACAGGATACTTGTAAGTATAAGCGCCAGGATACTCATCATACTGCTTGTATTCGGGATTCAGCCCTTTGAAGAGCGGCATGCTGTACTGTTTTACCTTACTCTCATCATATTTCACCCAGACCAGCACACGGCTGTCGGCTGTAAATATCATAGAGCGGTCGTTGGCAAACTCCTCCTCATTGACCCAGTCAGGGATTCCGTTGATGATGGCATTGCGCTTTCCGTCCTTCGTCACTTGCACCTCAGCATTATCATAGAGCAATTTGACCAGAAATATGTTGCCGTCACGCACAAAAGCCACCAATGATCCATCAGGTGAGAAAAGCGGCGTCTGCTGAGGTCCGTTTTTCGACAGGGGAACCATTCTGTTGCTTCCCATATTATACAAATAGTACTCTGCTTTGAACGAGTGGCGATAAATACTTTCCGTATGCGTCTGTATCAGCATCTGCCGACCGTTGGGGCTGACCATATAACCATCGATATAATCGACGCCGGCGGTTTTCACCACATCAAGGTCGAAAAGCACCGAAACGGTCTTTCCTGTTTTAAAGGAATGACTCTCTACCTTACGTCCGTCTGACGACAGTTGCGTATAAGTCTCACCATCTTGGGCAGTTTTCACCGCTCTGATGCCATCGCCGCGGTATTGCCATTTACTGATTTCCGCAAGATTCAGATTACCTGCAAACATAGCGCTGACTAATGGAAATAATAGCACTGCAGTCCAAAAAAATCTCTTCATATCTTTTCATTGTTTTATGTTATGTATCTTTCTTGTTTTGATGTTGCGAAATTACAAAAATTCATTGTCATCACCAAATATCTTCATGTATTTTGTGGAAATGAATAGAAGATAAGGGCAACAAGTACAATTCAACAGACAAAAAGATGGTTTTTATCGTGAGATTTCATCCAACTTACTTCTTATGCTGTCAGGAAGTCTCTCCTATGAGTGTCCCAATACCCAATAAGTTTTTGGGACTTACTGAGGACTCACTACGTAGGAAGAAGGATGATAACATCCCGAACTCATCCCGACGGCATCCCGAAGCCGAGCGCTAAGACTCTCGTCAAAAGTTGCGCCCGTCAGTCAAATATAAAAAGCAGAAAGTCTGCACAAAAAAAAAGAGCCTTTCGTTTGGCAATAAGAATTATAACCTGTAAATTTGCACCTAAGAAACCCAAATACCAAAGCAACAATGACTAATAACCAAGACGCCAAAGTACCCTCATGGGAAGAACTCGTCAACTCTATATCAACAGGAAGTTCACATCCCGAAGCAACTTGTTGGGAAATATACAGATACCTGCGCCAAAACTACAAAACCATTGGCTCAGAAACTTCACGCACTTTATTATTTGCTTATATCAAACTGCGCACCGACAAACCGTCACTCATCAATTCCTGTATGATGGATATGGCGGTTAAGATTAGCACAACCTATACAGACTTTCAACTGCCTCGCTTTCTCGACATGTGCAACCACACTTCATGTCTGAGAGATGAGGACCGCCAAAAACAAAAAGGCAAAGACGGAAAACTGTACCTATCCCTACAAGAACGAATAGATCGGGCCTTGCAATCCTACAGACTGCATCATCCTGAGGCACGCAATGAAAACTCCAACGATATTATAAGCATGTACGCAGTATCGTTGTTTGAGAAAATCAAAGCAGGACGCACCTGCCGGTTTGTCAAAATGGTTGCAGCAAATGGTTTGTCGCTGATTGCAGACAGCCACCAATTCCCTTGCCGGCCTTACGAAATCATCGGAAAGGTTTACGATGTTTCCGTCGCGTCCAGCAAAGAAGACAACAAAAGGATTGTCGAGATTGCAGCCTCAACAAAAGCGCCAAACCACGTCTTTCCTATAAAAACCGGATATATCGACGGAATTGACGAGACATACGGACACATCCACATCTTTGACAATATGTCACACCATTTCGTTGCCGACAGAAAAACAATTACCGCAACACTACCTGCACGAACAACCGTTCAAAAAGGAATGTTCATCCAATTCTGTCCTATTATCAGCGACGGAGACCCATTCAAATCGGCAGCAATCGTCAATATTTTAGACCGCTACAAAGGACACGAATCCTTTGGATCCTATTCTGCCAAGATCACATACGCAAATCCCGCACAGCATTACATCAGATACACCATCCTGTCAGACATTCCAACCACTCCCGAAGGCACCATCTCCAAAGAAGGCTTCGCCAGTACATCAACAATGAAACCGGATATGGAAAAAGAAATGACCGTAGGGAAAAACATCCAACTGATTCTATTCCTCAAGCGCGGAATAAACGGTCAGAAAAGCAACCACGTGGCTGAGATTTATTAGTCAATATGCCTTTTTACGCCCATTTTCATGCTTTAAAACCGTTTTCTGCAAGTACTATACACCTTTTATATAAGGAAAACAACGTTTTTCTTTTGATATTCCGTAGGATTGCAGTACCTTTGCAAGCTAAAAGCACTATTTTAAACAGAGAATGAGTAAATACCAAAATAAAACATTCCCTCTAATTGCTGATATAGAGGGAGATTACAAAGATTTAACAAGCATCGAAGTACCGGAAGTCTTGCCAGTATTGACAGTACGCAACGTTGTAATGTTTCCGGGAGTTGTCAACCCCATCCTCGTGGGACGGGACCAGAGTCTTAAACTACTCAAGAAAGCAGAGAAAGAAGACTCGCTCTTTGCCGTATGCTGCCAGTATTCAGCCAATACGGAATTTCCATCCCACAACGACATCTACAAGATTGGAGTAATGGCCAAACTCGTAAGGATTATCAGTTTGCCTAACAACAAGGTCACCGCCATCGTGCAGGGACTACGACGCATCGTATTGGGTGATGAAATACCCAACGACAACTTCATGCTTTCACACGTACTCCCATACGATGAGAAAATCCCAGAACAGGACGATACTGAGTTCAACACAGCCATAGGCACCCTGCGCGACGTTACAACAGAGTTTATCGACATGAACGATGAAATGCCCGATGAAGCATCATTCTCCGTGAGAAACATCGGCAACAACCTCATCGCGCTCAACTACATCTGTAGCAACTTTGTGGAAAACGTAAGCGAACGCATAGACCTTCTGAACACCTCAAACCTCAAGGATCGCCTCTTCATGATGATCAAACACATGAACAAGCAGCAAGAATTGCAGACCTTGAAACTTGAAATTCGCAAGAAGACCCACGAAGACCTCGACGAGCAACAGCGCAACTACTTCCTCCAGCAACAGATCAAGAACATTCAGGCTGAAATGGGCAATGAGGCTTCGCCTGAAAAGAAAGACCTGCTGGAAAAAGCTGCCAAAAAGAAATGGAGCAACGAAACCGCCAAAGTATTCAAGCGCGAGATGGAGAAACTCGATCAGCTCAACCCACAAAGTCCGGACTACAACATCCAACTGACGTACCTCCAGACTCTTGTTTCGCTGCCATGGAACGAATACACCAAGGATGACCTCAATCTGAAGCGTGCACAACGAATCCTTGACCGCGACCACTACGGCATGGAGAAAGTCAAGGAGAGAATACTCGAATACATCGCTGTGCTCTCGCTCAGAGGCAATCTCAAGTCGCCTATCCTTTGCCTCTACGGCCCTCCAGGAGTCGGAAAAACCAGTCTGGGCAAATCCATCGCCGACGCACTAAACAGAAAATACGTGCGCGTCTCACTTGGAGGACTACACGACGAAGCTGAAATACGCGGACACCGTAGAACCTACATTGGAGCCATGCCCGGACGCATCATCAAAAACATGCAGAAGGCAGGGACTGGTAATCCCGTATTCATACTCGACGAAATAGACAAGGTGACGCAGAATACCCATAACGGCGATCCTGCCTCAGCACTTCTCGAAGTACTCGATCCTGAGCAAAACAATGCCTTCCACGACAACTATCTCGATCTGGACTACGACCTGTCGAAAGTCATGTTTATTGCAACGGCCAACAATCTCGGCACCATTCCCAAACCCCTACTCGACCGCATGGAAATCATCGAAGTAAGTGGCTATATTACCGAAGAGAAACAAGAGATTGCTAAGCGACACCTCATCCCACGCGAAAAAGAGAATACGGGACTGGCAGACAGCCGACTCACCTTCACCAAGGCTGCCACAGAGAAAATCATCGAGCAATATACGCGGGAAAGCGGTGTGCGCCAACTGGAGAAACAAATCAACAAGGCCTTGCGCAAAATAGCCTTTAAAGTGGCGGAAAGCGGAACCCTGCCTTTCTCTAAAATCACTCCCGTTGAACTCGAAGGACTGTTGGGCAAACCACCTTACTATCGCGACATCTATCAAGGCAACAGCTATGCAGGAGTGGTCACAGGACTCGCATGGACAAGCGTTGGCGGCGAAATCCTCTTCATCGAAACCTCACTCTCGAAAGGAAAGGGCGCAAAACTCACGCTGACAGGAAACCTCGGTGATGTCATGAAAGAAAGTGCCATTCTCGCTCTTGAATATATAAAAGCACACGCAGATACACTTCATATCGATTATCGCATTTTCGACAACTGGAACATACACATCCACGTTCCAGAAGGTGCGACGCCCAAGGACGGACCATCAGCAGGAATCACCATTGCAACCAGCATCGCCTCTGCCCTGACCCAACGTAAAGTGCGTCGCAACACAGCCATGACCGGTGAAATAACGCTTCGAGGAAAAGTTCTTCCCGTTGGCGGCATCAAGGAGAAGATCCTCGCTGCCAAACGTGCCGGAATCACAGACATTCTGATGTGTCAGGAAAACCGCAAGGACATTGAAGAGATTCCTGAAGTTTATCTCAAAGGCGTAGAATTCCATTATGTCGAAAACGTACAAGACGTATGGAACTTCGCATTAACAGATGAGATAGTAGATAACCCATTGGACTTCACCATCCAAGACGACAACAAAGACAGCAAATGACATTTGAACTGCAACATACAGATTCTGCCAGCGATGCACGAACAGGCCTTATCACCACAGACCACGGACAGATCAAGACGCCAATCTTCATGCCCGTAGGAACCGTTGGAAGCGTCAAAGGCGTACATTTCTCAGAACTCCGCGAACAAGTCAAGGCACAGATTATACTTGGAAACACTTATCATCTCTACCTTCGACCAGGACTGGAAGTGCTCCGTCAAGCAGGCGGACTCCATCAATTCAACACATGGGACCGCCCTATCCTAACCGACTCCGGCGGTTTCCAGGTATTCTCATTGACTGGCATACGAAAACTCCGCGAGGAAGGCTGCGAATTCCGTTCACACATCGACGGTTCCAAACACTTCTTTACTCCTGAAAATGTGATGGATACCGAACGCGTGATAGGAGCAGACATCATGATGGCCTTCGACGAATGTCCACCAGGACAAAGCGACTATAACTATGCCAAGAAATCGCTCATGATGACCCAACGCTGGCTCGACCGATGCATCAAGCGACTCGACGAAACCGAACCACTTTACGGCTATCGTCAAAGTCTCTTCCCTATCGTACAAGGCTGCACCTATAAAGACCTCCGCCGAGAGGCTGCCAAATTTGTGGCAGACAAGGGTGCCGACGGAAATGCTATCGGAGGATTAGCTGTCGGCGAACCCACAGAAGTGATGTACGAGATGATTGAAGTGGTCAATGAGATACTGCCTAAAGACAAGCCTCGCTACTTGATGGGTGTAGGAACGCCACAGAATATTCTCGAAGCCATCGAACGTGGTGTTGACATGTTTGACTGCGTCATGCCCACTCGTAACGGCCGTAATGCCATGCTGTTCACCTATGAGGGCACAATGAACATGCGCAACAAGAAATGGGAGGCAGACTTCTCGCCCATTGATCCCGACGGCTGCGACATCGACCGCATACACACCAAAGCATACCTCCACCACCTGTTCAAGGCTCAAGAGTTACTTGCCATGCAGATTGCCAGCATACACAATCTGGCATTCTACCTGCGCCTTGTGACCGACGCACGCCAACACATCGAACAGGGTGATTTCGTGCAATGGAAACGCTCGGTGATTGACAACCTTGGTCGTCGAAGATAAGAACCCTACAGACACACTTACCGATGAAGAGAAAACTCAAAGAAATAGCTGCACGTATCAGACGCATCTGGTTGCGCCTGCTCATCCTGCTTCATCCCATCATCAAATGGCTCAGGAAACTCCCCTGGCACAAATTGCGATGGATGAAGAAATGCAATCCGCTGCATTACATCAAGCGCATCGACTGGTACATCATCAAGAAGTTCATTGGCACATACATCTACTCCATTGCACTCATCATCTCGATATCTATCGTGTTTGACGTCAATGACAACCTCACCAAGTTCACCAACTATCACGCACCATTGCGTGCTATTGTGTTCGACTACTATGCCAACTTCATCCCCTATTTTGCCAATCTTTTCTCGCCACTATTCGTTTTCATAGCGGTCATCTTCTTCACCTCTAAACTGGCAGGCAACTCAGAGATTATTGCCATGTTGGCGTGCGGAATGAGTTTCAAGCGCTTGCTCCGCCCCTATATTATCTCTGCAGCACTCATCGCCTTGCTCAACTTCTATCTTGGCGCTTACGTCATCCCTAAAGGAACGGTAGTCCGCCATGACTTTGAATCTCTCTATAAGAATAATAAGAAGAATACATCGGCAAGCAATATTCAGTTGATGGTGGATAAAGGTGTCGTCGCTTATATTTCACAATACGATGATGTCCACAAGACCGGATTCGGCTTTTCACTCTACAAATTTGAAAACAAGAAGATGGTAAGCCACATGACTGCCAGCGTTATTCAATACGACACGATTTCTGATTCACGCTACCATTGGAAAGCTCGCAGTTACAAGATTCGTAAACTGAAAGGTTTGAGAGAGGAAATTCAAAGTGGCATGGAACTCGACACCCTGATCCAAATGGAACCGATGGACCTCATCTTCTCCAAAGGTCAGCAGGAAACGTTCACCTCTCCTGAACTCAGGCAATACATCTCGAAACAACAGTCTCGCGGTTCAAGCAATGTTGTACAATATGAGGTAGAATACCACAAGCGTATCGCCTCATCATTCGCCTCCTTTATCCTCACCATTATAGGTGTTTCACTATCTTCAAGAAAACGAAAAGGCGGCATGGGACTATACTTAGGCATTGGCCTCGCATTGTCGTTCGCCTATATTCTTCTACAAACGGTATGTGCCACCTTCGCTATCAATGCTGACACACCACCGGCATTAGCCGCATGGATTCCAAACATTCTCTATGTGTTTATAGCATACTATTGCTACCGACACGCCCCTAACTAATACATTATTAATTTAAAATAGGAAAAGTGACATTCGAAGAAACATACCTCAACGATAATATCCTCGACGCGCTCTATGACATGCGCTTCGAGGAAATGACTCCCATCCAGGAACAATGCATTCCGCAAATTCTCGACGGGCGCGACCTTATTGGTGTCGCCCAGACAGGAACAGGAAAGACGGCAGCCTATCTCCTGCCGGTACTCAGCATGCTTGATGATGGTGGTTTCCCACACGATGCTGTCAATTGCATCGTCATGTCTCCGACTCGCGAACTTGCCCAACAGATAGACCAAGCCATGCAAGGCTTCGGCTATTATCTCGACGATGTGTCGAGTGTTGCCATCTATGGCGGAAACGATGGTTCACGCTTTGACCAAGAGACCAAGGGACTTAAAATGGGCGCCGATGTGATTATTGCCACCCCAGGACGTCTCCTGTCCCATATTCGCATGGGACATGTAGATCTCTCCCGTCTTTCATTCTTCATCCTCGACGAAGCCGACCGCATGTTGGACATGGGATTCTCTGACGATATCCTGCAGATTGCAAAACTGCTGCCCGACAATCACCAGACCATCATGTTCTCTGCCACCATGCCCGACAAAATTCAGCAATTGGCACGTACACTTTTGACCAACCCTGTCGAGGTGAAGATTGCCGTATCAAAACCGGCAGAAAAGATTCAGCAGTCAGCATACGTATGCTACGAACCGCAGAAGATCAACATCATCCGCCACCTCTTCAAGGCAGGAGAACTTCAACGAGTCATCATCTTCTCCGGCAAGAAAGACAAGGTAAAGGACATTACTCGCGAACTCAAACGCATGAACATCAACTGCGCACCCATGCACAGCGACCTCAGCCAGCAGGAGCGCGACGATGTCATGTATCGGTTCAAGACGGGTCAGGTAGATGTGCTCGTTGCAACAGACATTGTGTCGCGAGGCATTGATATTGACGACATTTTGATGGTCATCAACTACGATGTACCTCATGATGCAGAAGACTACGTCCATCGCATCGGACGCACAGCACGTGCGCAACGCGATGGTGTTGCCATCACTTTTGTCTCTGAATTGGACATGCGTGCCTTTGCCGACATAGAGCGTTTCCTTGAAAAGGAAATTGTCAAGATTCCTATCCCTGAAGGATTGGGCGAAGGTCCTAAATACGAGCCCAATGCACCACGTAAGAACACGCGCGGTCGTGGTGGTCGCAGCAACAACCGTAAGCCTAACGGCAACAAAACTCGCAACAAGCGACGCAGCACCAAGCCATCGTCAGGTGAGCAACCTTCCGTAAAATCTTCCCAAGACTCTGTGACAAGCACACAGTCGAAAGACGGACAACAGAAGCGCAAACGTAGGAGACCCAATGGCAATCACCATAAGAAATCCAATACGCCTCAAAGCAAGACCACTCCTGCCACACCAAAGTCTGAAGCTTGATTGCCTCTTTACGGTAAAAAATTGCTTTGCAGCAAACAATAAGAACTTACGATAAACTATAAAAATCATCCCGTTGGACTTGTCCTCTCCAGACACTCCAACGGGATGATTGTCTTCATGTGGTTTCCACAACCTCTATGCATTTCGCTCAACCATTTTACTTATAACATTCTCTTATGCGCTGAGCCAAAACGCGTTATGACAGTCGGGAATCATATCAATCCATAGCCGTTACTTCACCGTCGCAACAGAGAAATAGTGTTCTCGTAAAGGTTTGGTTATTTTCTTACCTTTAAGAACTATCGTTTGCTTCAGTCTGATGTCCTGCGAAGAAGAAGCCACCTTAACTTCATATTTACCAGGATCAACATTCCATTGACGCTTTCCATTGTTCGAATAATAGCCAAACTGCTCGGTATAAAGTTTAATCCCAACAGTTTTTGTTTCTCCAGGCTCAAGCGTCACACGTGCAAATCCTTGCAATTGTATCGGTCGGATTTGTTGCTTTTTGTCTGTTGGAGAGAGATAAATCTGCGCCACCTCATCGGCTCTCATCTTTCCTGCATTAGTCAAGGTAAATGTCAATTCCACCGCATCGTTATCAGTAGGACACTCCTTTACCATGTTCAGATTTCCATACGAGAACTGCGTATAAGACAGTCCGTATCCAAACGGCCATTCTATGCGTTCATCCTGTTCGATTTTCTCATTATAACAGATTGGTTCGTCTATTTCCGTGTTGGGATAGCTCACCGACAATTTTGCAGACGGCGAAATTCTACCATAAAGGATGTCTGCTACCGCATGACCACCCTCTTCACCAGGGTACCATGCTTGTATGACAGCAGCGCATCTCTTAGAGATTTTCGAGATAATCTGTGCACGTCCTCCAAAGACAACGAGCACAACAGGTTTTCCTGTTGCCAGCAGTTTTTCCACAAATTCCTCTTGCTTACCAGGTAAGCGTAAACCTTGTCTGTCTCTGTTTTCTCCGCAAAGCATTACATTTTCACCCACCGCAGCGATAATCACATCACTTTCGCAAGCCATGTCCAACGCCACTTTTTGATCAGCTTTCTCCCCAGAATCCACCTTACGGTGCAACAACTGGTATTCCCATGCACGCTTGTCACCTGTCTCTGCATATTTCGTCTCTATCTCTTCCGTCCAGTCGCATCCCCGAGCATAAGCCACGTCAACCCCTTCTGGTTTACGAGTTTCCATAGCCTCCTTCAGTTTCACGATCTTCGGCAGATTCTTGTCGCTCCACTGTTTCTGCCATCCTTTCCAGAAGTAGAACATGCTTGGGAAAGAATAGTCTCCACACATCGCCCACATAGAATTGGCATTAGGCCCTGTCAGCAGAACCCTTTTGACATTTTTCAAAGGCAACACCCCATTGTTTTCAAGCAACACAACAGACTGTGTGGCAATATCGTATGCCGTTTTTCTTTCTTCCTCCGAATCAAGCACCACTTCATCATCGCTATAGAGATAACGATTCTCGTCCATCATTCCTGCCTGTATTTTGAAACGTATGACATTCTTGACAGCCCGTTCCACGACTTCTGGTTTCACCAGTTTTTTCTCAATTGCCTCTTGCAAATATTTATAGTTGTCGCCTTTTGGAAAATCAACATCGTTTCCCCCATTAATCGCAGCAACCGCTTTTTCCAGTGGAGTGTCAAGGTTGGGAATCTGGTCAATGGCGGTATAGTCGCTCACCACCATCCCTTTGAATCCAAGGTATCCTCTTAGAATATCATTCAAGATTTCGCTGTTAGCCACACATTTTGTTCCGTGTACTGCATGATATCCAGGCATGATGACTTGACTTCCCGCCAGTCGGATCATCGTCTCGTGAGGCAAGAGAATTTCTTCCATCATCACCTTTTCGTCAGCATCTCCTCCGCCACCATATCCAAGATAATGCTTCGAGCACACTCCCACTCCTTTCTTCAGGTCACCCATCTGCAACCCTTTAGCAAATGCCGTACCCATCATGGCCGAGAGATACGCATCTTCACCATAGGATTCTTCAAGCCGGTTGAAAGACGGTATTCTACACACATCCACCATAGGCGACAGTGACAGAATGCCTCCCATCCTTCGCAAGTCGTTTGCAGTCTGTTTGGTTTTCAGTTCAGCCAATTCAGTATTAAAGGAACAAGCCTGTCCGATTTGCTGCGGATAGATTGTTGCATCTTGCGTATTAACTCCCGATAGCACTTCTTCATGAAACAAAGCAGGAATGCCGTTCGGTGTGTTCTTTATAATCCATTGCTGCAAGGCAACAACTTTTTTTCTGATGTTATCAGCAGATTCAAGATTCTGACTTGCATATTGTGAGAAGTGTCCGATTCCGTTAGGAATGATTTTCCGGCATTGTGCCGTATCCAGCTGACCATTCTGATCAAACAAGTCATCCATATAGATACTTCTCAACTGTGCGAGGCGTTCCTCTTGCGACATTCGTCCGTAGAGTTCATCAACCTGTTGTTCTATTCCCTTCTGCTGGTTGCAAGCCACCAACATCGTAGTGCACGCCATAGTGGCCATAATTTTCATTTTACCCATACCACATAATCGCTTTTACGTTCAACCTGTGGTTTCAAAGCATCAGGCGCAGCATATCCCACAATACAATTTCCAATACCCTCATATTCATCCTTTATTCCGAGTTCCTGAAGGATTTGTTTTCCCTCTTCCGTCTCAAAGGTCTCCTTAGCCCGATGAATCCAGCAGGAGCCCAATCCCAGACTTTGTGCTGCAATCATCATATTTTCCATGACGAGAGTACCGTCATATACTCGTGTTGCCACATCCTTTTTAGCAAGCACCACCAGAACGACAGGAGCTCCATAGAACGGGTCAGCATGTCCGCTGGTTGTATTCATGTTTCTTGCCATGACGATATCGAGGTTTATCCTGCTCAACCTATCTCTCATTTCTTTGTTAGTCACAGCCAGTATGATAGCCGCTTGTTTGTTCATTCCCGAAGGAGCATAGGTTCCAGCTTTGACAATTTGTTCTATGAGTTCATCAGGAACACTTTTAGCCATATACTTCTTTACGCTTCTCCTTTCGATGATGTCTTGAATAGTTTTGTTCATAATCGGTAGTTTATTGTTAGATGGTTTGTTTCTTATCTTGCAAAATTACAAAAAAAGCAAGAGAATCAAGATAGAATGGTATAAAAGATAAAAAAAGACTGATATCTTTATGATACCAGTCTTCTTTCAATATGTATTTCTTATCTATTAGTTCTTGAAGAAATCTTTTACTTCCTCGTTGGGAACCATCTGCTCATCGAAGATGTAAGCACCAGTCTTAGGGCTCTTCACCATCTTGATAACCTTTGAATAAGCGCGACCATCCTTTGAACCTTCATGGAGGGTAGCGACGGTTTTCTTTGCCATAGTCTAATTGCTTAATTATTTAATCTCCTTATGAACGGTCATACGTTTCAGGATGGGGTTATACTTCTTGAGTTCCATTCTCTCGGGAGTGTTCTTACGGTTCTTGGTCGTTACGTAACGGCTTGTTCCGGGCAGTCCACTCTCTTTCATTTCTGTGCACTCCAGGATTACCTGTACACGATCGCCTTTTTTCTTGCTTGCCATAGTTTAGTCTCCTATCACTTTAATATCCTTCCAGTCCACGAAACCTTTGGCAACAGCTTGCTTCAAGGCAGCATCCAGACCTACTTTATTAATCATACGCAGACCAGCAGCACTGATCTTCAACTGAATCCAGCAAGCCTCCTCTACATAGTAGAATTTCTTGCTGAACAGGTTAACGTCAAAGCTACGCTTTGTGCGGTGCTTTGAGTGAGACACATTATTACCAATCTGTGCCTTCTTTCCTGTAATCTGACAAATCTTCGACATTTCTATCTACTTTTAACTTGTTCCTAAATTGTAACTTACTCCAAACAGGTTGCAAAATTACAAAATTTTCTAAACAACAAAGAACCCTACTTTATATTTCGGTATAATATTAACGTTTTTTAACGCTATTATATCCTTGTCTGTTCATCTTTCAGAAAATCGAGAAACATTTGCATGGCTTTGTTGGTTGCAATGGCCAGATTGATATCTCTTCCGTGGTCTTCCTGCACCATGAAAGTCACCTGTCTGTCGATATCTCCACAAGCGAGCCAGATCGTGCCGACGGGAATCTCTTTAGTTCCTCCGGTAGGTCCAGCGAATCCTGTTGCAGCAATGGCATAATTGGTATTGAGTGTCTGACATGCTCCCTTTACCATTTGTTTGGCAACTTCTTCACAGACAGCAGTTTGTTCTTCGAGCACTTGTGCGTCAACATGCAGCAGTCTTTCTTTGATTTCATCGACATACGACACCACTCCACCTTTGAAGTATTTCGATGCTCCCGGTGTAGCGATCATGGCTTCTGCTATTCTTCCTCCGGTACAGCTTTCTGCAGTTCCTACGGTTTTTTCCAATTCCCAGAGTATCTGACTGATTTCACGACTGATAATCTTACTTTCAAAATCCATATTCTTTCTTTTTATTTAAAGGTAACTTTACTGAAGGCAGGCGCATCGATGGGACACGTCTCTCCGTCCAGATATTTATAGTATCCTACAATACCAATCATTGCAGCATTGTCTGTTGTATAGCTGAATTTAGGTATATAGATAGTCCATCCGTATCGTTTGGCATGATCGTGGAATGCGTTTCGCAATCCATTGTTTGCGCTGACTCCTCCTGCCACAGCCACATGTTTGATTCCTGTCTGCTTGACCGCCATCTTCAGTTTCTTCATCAGGATATCGACGATAGTAAATTCGAGTGAAGCGGCAATATCTTCTTGATGGTGTTCGATGAAATCGGGATCCTCTTCCACCCATTTTCTCATATTATAGAGGAATGAAGTCTTGAGTCCAGAGAAGCTGTAGTTAAGACCTGGGATTTGCGGTTCGGCAAACTTGTACGCTTTAGGATTTCCCTGTCGTGCGAGTCGGTCTATGATAGGTCCTCCGGGGTATCCGAGTCCCATGACCTTTGAACATTTATCGATGGCTTCTCCTGCGGCATCGTCGATGGTTTGTCCGAGCACCTCCATGTCGTTATAGGCGTTAACCTTGACAATTTGCGAATTACCTCCGCTGACGAGCAGGCAGAGGAAGGGCAATGGCGGTTGCTGATTGTCATCATCACTTTCTTTGATGAAGTGAGCCATCACGTGACCTTGCAGATGGTTGACGTCGATAAGGGGTATTCCGAGCGATCTTGCAAATCCTTTAGCAAAGCTCACTCCGACGAGCAGCGATCCCATGAGTCCCGGTCCTCTTGTAAATGCCACGGCAGTAAGCTGTTCCTTGGAGATTCCTGCCTTTTTTATGGCTTGATCCACTACAGGCACCACGTTTTGCTGATGTGCTCTTGATGCGAGTTCCGGCACTACGCCGCCGTATGCTTCGTGTACGGCTTGTGATGCTGTTACATTTGAGAGCAGCACACCGTTTTTGAGTACAGCTGCAGATGTATCGTCGCAGCTTGACTCAATTCCCAATATGTAGATATCTTTATTTTCCATTGTTTAGTGTGACAGTATTTCTACTCCATGTTCTGTCATCAGCAGAGTGTGTTCCCACTGTGCAGACGGTTTCTCATCTTCTGTAATAACTTCCCATCCGTATGGGTCGTCAGCATCGATAAAGACCTCCCATGTTCCCATATTGATCATAGGTTCGATGGTGAACACCATTCCCGGTACGAGAAGCATTCCGGGATGTTTCTGTGCGAAATGGCACACTTCCGGTTCTTCGTGGAATTTGAGTCCCACTCCGTGTCCGCAGAGGTCTCTCACCACTCCATAGTGGTATTTTTTGGCATGTTTCTCAATGGCTTTTCCTATTTCTCCAACGAATCCCCATGGTTTAGCGGCCTCCATGCCTATTTCGAGACACTCTTTGGTCACCTCCACGAGTTGTTTCTTTTCAGGAGTTGTTTCGCCAATGATAAACATTCTCGAAGCGTCGGCATAGTATCCGTCGAGGATGGTGGTAAAATCTACGTTGATGATGTCTCCCTCTTCAAGGATATCTGTTGCCTTCGGAATACCGTGACACACCACTTCGTTGATGCTTGTACAAACGCTCATGGGAAATCCTTCATAGTTGAGACAGGCAGGAATGGCTCCGTGTGCTTCGCAGTATTCTCTACAGAGTTTATCTATTTCGAGCGTTGACATTCCTTCGTGTATTTCCTTTTCTATCAGGTCGAGCACTCCTGTGTTGACCACACCCGACCGTCTGATTCCCTCTATTTGTTCTGGAGTCTTCACAAGCTGGCGAGTGGGTACCAATACGCCTTGATTCTCCAAGTGCATAATTTTCTTGTCAAATTCTGTCGGCTGTACGCCTGGCTTACAATGCCACCTTCTTTTTACCATAATAAAAAAAACGTTTTTACGTGGCAAAATTACTAATAAGTGTCAGAATAACCAAACAATTCGTTGAAAAAAACGGTATTATCTGTTACTTCCGATTCTGTTTGATGATGCTGTAGGCGGCATAGAGTCCGAGTTCTCCTGCCTTGCTGAGGTCTGCCACAGCCTGTGCCTGCTGTTTGAGCGCGAGCCTTGCTATTCCTCTGTTGTAGTATGCTTCAGCCAGATGTGAATCCATCTCTATGGCTTTCGAATAGTCTTCTATGGCATGGAGATAATCTTTCCGCTGCACATAGACATTACCTCGGTTGTAATAGAGGATTGCACTGGGATTGTTCTCAATAGCCTCACTCAGGTCGGAGAGCACATTGGCAGTCTTCATACTGATATCTGTACCCTGCGAAGCATTAAACGCGTTGAGTCTTGCCTGGCAGACTGCTCTTTGCCAATAGGCGAGTGTCTGTGTGGAGTCGAGTTGTACAACAGCCGTAAGGTCGTCTATTGCTGCTTCATTATTCTGGGTATCTGAATAGGCTACGGCTCTTATCAGCAGGAGTGCTGCTTTTTGTTTTGCGTCGTGACATTTGTCGATCGTGTCAGCCACCGAGTCTATCAGTGCGAAGTAGCGGTTTGTGGCAGCCTCGTCGAGTGTGCGCAACTGTCGTGTCACATAAAGCTGTCGTGTGCCGCCTTCGTTTCTGTTGAAGTCATCCACCCGTTGGTCGAAGGCAGTTGTTGCGTTCATCCGTTCTACGTCTTTCTGCATGGCGAGCACAAACATAGGAAGATAGTCGAGCGAAGCCTTTCTGTTTTGCACCCTTCCCCGGTAATCGCTTTGATATTCGTGTTCCACCTCCTGTACATCTTCCACAGCCAGTTGGTTGTATTTCTCGATGTCGAGGTCGCTACGTTTTCTCATCTGTTTTTTCGAGAGTCTCGGCTGAATGCCCAAGCGTTTGTTCATCTGTGCTTTGAAGATTCTGAATTCGTCGAGCTCTGCCTGTTTGCTCATACCGAGTTTTCTGTAACAGTCGGCACGGTGTTGCAGTCCAAACCAGAAGTTAGGAAATTCCGCAATGATTTTCGTATAGTCCCTTATGGCACCTCTGATATTTCCGGTATTCTCCAGCAGGAGTGCGCGGTTGAAGAGTGCCATGAGGTTATTGGGCTCCAGGTTGAGCACGAAGTCAAAGTCGAGGATGGCTTGGTTGTCATCTCCCACCTGTGCCCTCAAGAGTCCTCTGTTGTAGTGTGCGAGGAAGTTGTTGGGATCGAGGTCGAGCGCAGTATCATAGTCTGCCATGGTTCCCCTGAGGTTATTGAGGTTGAATCTGGCAATGGCTCGGTTCACATAGCAATCCACTCGTTTGGGCATGAGGTGGATGGCTTTGCTGAGATACTCGTCGCTCTCTTTCCATTGATGCCGTGCCATGCTGATGATGGCTTTCTGGCTCCACAGCGAACCGTCGTATGGGTCGATAGCAATACTTTTATCGAGTGCGACAACAGCTTTTGTGGTGTCTTTCTGGAGCATATAGACCTCTGCCTGCATGGCATAGACTTTCGCGTTCTTGCTCCATCGGGTGAGCATGGTGTCTATCTGTGCCAGTGCCACATCATACTCTTTCTGCTGAATATGACAAAGCACTCTGTTGTGCCACAGATTTCGGTTCTCCGGGTCGTATTTCAGTGCTTTATCGTAGTCTTTCACGGCTCCGGCAAAGTTGTCTTGTCTGATGCGGCAGAGTCCTCTGAGTTCATAGACGCTGACCACAAACGGGTTTCTGCCAAGTGCCTCGGTACAGTCGTTTTCAGCTCCTTGGTAGTCGTCGAGATAGAATTTCGCCAGACCTCTGTAGAACCATGGTTCGTAGAGATACGGTTTTGCCGAGATCACCTGATTGAAATACTGTATGGAGAGCACATAGTCTTCATAGTAGAGTGCCGACTGTCCTACCATGAGCAGTCTGTCGGTATTAAACTGTGCCTTGCCGGTCATTGACGACAGGATCATAAGTGCAACAAGCAGAAGTTTCTTCAAACCTCTGCCCGTTGTCGTTGTCTTAATTACCCTTGTCATCATGTTAACAATCCGTTTTGCTTTACCTTATTACGGGAGCCTGTTTCGCCTGTATGTCTTTTGTGGTCGGTGATTATTTTCTCACCGCCATTTTAGTTTTGTATCCGCAGCGCACACGTCCTTGGAGTAATGCTCTCATCTTACTCTTGATGAGTTGTTTGCGGAGTGGAGAGATGCGATCCACGAAAACCTTGCCTTCGAGGTGGTCAAATTCGTGCTGCATCACGCGTGCAAGGTATCCTTCCACCCATTCGTCGTGTGGTTGCATTTTCTCGTCGAGCCATTGCACGTGAATGCGTGTCGGTCTGGTCACGCGCTCGTGGATGCCGGGCAACGATAGACATCCTTCTTCCGAGGTGTCGGTCTTGCTTTCATCGTATTCCACGATATGTGCATTGATAAACACGTTTCTGAATCCTTTGTATTCAGGGAGGTCATCGCTGATCACATCAAGGTCGATGACCACCAGTCGTATGTCTTTTCCAATCTGTGGTGCAGCCAGTCCGATGCCCTCGCTCTCTGCGAGTGTGTCCCACATGTCGGCAATGAGTTTATCGAGCTCTGGGTAGTCGGCAGTAATATCCTGTGCCACCTTTCTCAACACCGGCTGTCCATATATATAAATAGGTAGTATCATTTCTTGTTGCTTTATTCGTCGTCACGATTTCCGTGCGCGCATATAGTCCTGCAGTATGATCGTGGCACTGATTTCATCCACCAGCGCCTTGTTTTGCCGTGCCTTTTTCTTCAGTCCTCCGTCAAGCATGGCCTGATGGGCAAGTACGGAGGTAAAGCGCTCGTCGAAGAATTCGATGGGCACATCGGGCCGTGCCTTTTTCCATCGGTTCACAAACTGCTGTACGCGCTGCAGGTTTTCGCTGGGCTGTCCGTTGGGCTGTCTGGGTTCTCCTATGACAATGCGCTCCACGGGTTCGCGTGCAATATAGTCGTTGAGGTATTGGAAGAGTTCTGCCGTGGCTACTGTTGCCAATCCTCCTGCAATAATTTGCAGAGGATCGGTAACAGCGAGTCCGGTTCTTTTCTTTCCGTAGTCTATCGAGAGTATTCTCACGCTAAGACTTTCCTTTTTTATCCGTGATTCTTTTTATTTGTTGTAGAGCAACCAAGCGCCTTGATACTTACCCTGGAGTTCGTTGCGGCTTGCAACTGCCTCACCCTTCGTATCAAACGTGGTAGCCACTACGCGGAAGGTGCCACCCTGGGTGTTGCGCACGATCCGTGCATCATAGCCGGCATTGCGGAGCTGCTGCTGCAGTCCTTCGGCGTTGGCCTGAAGTGAGAACGAACCTACTACTACGCTGAAAGCCTTGAGTTCGTTTCCGCTGATGAGGGTTACATTCTCCTGACGCACGTTCACGTTGTCAGTATTGTCAACCACCTGTGTGTCGTTGGCAGGTTTGGTCTCTACGGGTGCCACTACAACGGGTTCTTCCTGTGCGGGCTGCTGCTGTTGCTGTTGCTGCTGTTCTTCTTGCTGCTTGGCTTTCATGTAAGCCTGCTTGTAGGCGCTGTCGCCTGATTTACAACTTGTGAAAGCCATTGCGGCACACAGTCCTGCACATAGGATAATTTGTTTCTTCATTGTTTTATTTGTTTTAATTTTATAATGCTTTTTGAATATCATCTGCGAAATTACAAAATATCGTCCAAACTTGAAGAGAAAAGGTGCATAAAGTTTGTTAAATGGTATCAAATCGCATTATTTTATGAAAAAATATGGCTAAACAGCACGATGTTTTCAAAAAGATTGCCTATATTTGCAGCAACAAACATTATCAACCCTTTAAAACGAAACGACTATGAAGAATTTAGGATTTCTCGGTGCATTCCTCGGTGGTGCTCTCGCCGGAGCCGTAGTTGGACTGCTGTTAGCCCCTGAAAAGGGAGCCGACACTCGTGATAAGATTACCGATGCGGTAGATGACTTCATGAAGAAGCATAATATTAAGCTCAGCCGCAAGGAGATGTCTGACCTTGCCGCCGATATTGTTGACGCAGCACCTGAAGTAAACGAGTAATGCTGTCGAGCGACAAGAATGTAGAGACCATCGGACAACTGGTGCAAGCCGTTATCCGCTATTTGAACCTCCAGAAGGAGAGCATCAAATTTGATGTGGTCGGCAAACTGGTACAGTTGCTGACGGTAGCCGCTTTGGCTGCCGTTGGCTTTCTGCTGGTCATTGCCATCCTCCTCTATTTCTCTTTCGCCGTGGCATTCTGGCTGTCGGCATCGTTAGGCATGACCATGGCATTCATGCTGATCAGTTTGGCTCATCTGCTCTTGCTCGTGGTCGTTTTCATCTTCCGAAAGGCATGGATAGAGCGCCCACTGGTGAAGCTTCTTGCCAACATCCTGATGAGCAACGATCCACAATAGTAACCATGTGAGAGGACTTATTCTTATGCAGACCAAACAACAACAGGTGGGTATTCCACAGACCTTGGAGGACATTCGCGCACGACGCGAACAACTCGCTGAAGAACTTGCTCAGGCGCGCAGCGAGATTAGCGGTCATTGGCACCAACTTGTCACTCCCCAAAAGACCAATACGCGCGGCGAACTTGTTGCTGCGCTGATTTCCAATGCCGTTACGGCATTCGACGCTTTCCTCCTTGTGCGCAAACTGTTGCGCGGCTACCACACCCTTTTCGGTCAGCGCAAGCGCCGTTAAACGATTTCCATTGCCCATGAAAGATACCGTCCTTCTGTTACGGCCATTGCAGTGGGTGAAGAATTTCTTTGTCTTCGCCCCTTTGTTTTTCAGCAACAACCTGCTGAACAGCCATTATTTCCTACAGACACTGTGGGGGTTTGTTGCATTCTGCTTCGTATCGAGCAGCATCTACTGTTTCAACGACATCCATGACGTGGAGAACGACCGCCTCCACCCTAAGAAGTGCCACCGCCCCATTGCCGCCGGCAAGGTGAGCGTGGCTATGGGCTACGTCATCATGATGCTGACACTGGCAGCCAGTCTGATCACAGCCTGTCTCTCCGACTGCAACCACCTGCCCGTGGTCTGCGCCATGCTGGTGGGCTACTGGCTGATGAACGTGGCATACTGCATCCGCCTCAAACAGTACGCCATCCTCGATGTGGCAATCATTGCCGTGGGCTTTGTCATACGCGTACTAATAGGTGGTTTTGCCACCGACATCATCGTATCGGGATGGTTGGTCATGATGACCTTCCTCCTGGCACTCTTCCTTGCCTTTGCCAAGCGCAAAGACGATTACCGCATCTACGAGCAGACGGGCACCATGCCGCGCAAGAGTATTGCGGGCTACAATTCCCAGTTTATCGACCTCTCCGTCACCATCGTGGGCACCATCACCATGGTGTGCTATATTATCTACACCATGAGCGACAGCGTGGTGAGCCATTTCGGTTCGTCCTACGTCTATCTCACCAACGTATGGGTATTGGCAGGACTGTTGCGCTATCTGCAAAACATGCTGGTCTATCAGCGTAGCGGCAGTCCCACCAAAGTACTGGTGAAAGACCATTTCATCCAGACGTGCATCGTTGGCTGGGTGCTCTCATTCTTCTCCATCATCTACCTCTGATTCTCCGTCTCACCTCATGAATACTACGTTTTCCACCGACAACCGCCAAGGGTCTCCATTGGTCAGTTTTATCATCACTTACCACAACGAACCGGCCGACATGCTTCATGCGTGTATCGAGAGCATCCTGGCATTATCGCTGGGCGACAGCGAGCGCGAGATTATCATCATCGACGACGGATCGGACGTGAGTCCCGTCAGCCTTCTGACCGACTGCATCGACGAGGTCATCTATGTGCGACAACGCAATATGGGACTGAGTCAGGCGCGCAACCGGGGCATCGACATGGCACACGGCTATTTCATCCAGTTTGTCGATGCCGACGATGCCATCATCGCCCCACCCTACGAACAGTGTCTTGACCTCGTGCGCTATCAGCAAGCCGACCTCGTGATGTTCTGCAGTTCCGACACCTCAGAGACGACCTTCATCCCTGTTTCCGTCTCTCCTGTCAGTGGCAGTCATTTCATGCGCGAGAGCAATATCAGGGCTGCTGCATGTGGATACCTCTTCGCACGCCGCATCCTCGGCAGCCTGCGCTTCGAGCCCAACATCTACCACGAAGACGAGGCATTCACCCCGCAACTGCTGTTGCGTGCAGAGCGCGTCTTCAACACGCCCTACAAGGCTTACTACTATCGGGCACGCCACGACTCCATCACCAGGAGCAGCGACCAAGACACCATCAGCAAGCGCCTCGACGATACGCTGACGGTACTCACCCAACTCTATCGGCTGACCGATAAGCTGTCGCCTGCCGACCGTCCTGCCATGGAACGGCGCATCGCACAGCTCACCATGGACTATCTCTACAACACCATCATGCTGACACGCTCGGCAAAAAAGCTCGATGCCACCATCGACGCCCTCCGGCAACAGGGACTTTTCCCGTTGCCCGACCGTCCTTATTCCAAGAAATACACGTGGTTCCGACGCCTCGTGGGTAATGCCATCGGACGACGAGCGCTCCTCGCATCCCTGCCGCTCCTACCCCGTCACTGACCCGTCTCATCCCCCCATATTCCATCTCCTATGCGCATTCTTCTCGTCAACGACTACAGTGGACTCCATGCCAACCTCAGTCAGGGGTTGCGCAGTCTGGGGCATGAGGTGACCGTTGTTTCCAACGGCAACGGATGGCGCAACTATCCTCGCGACATCTCGGTCATCAGAAAATCACCCTCCCACATCGACGGAGTGCGCTACCTACTCAACCTCTGGACGCGCATCCTTCCACGACTCACAGGCTATGATGTGGTGCAGCTCATCAATCCCATCTGCTTCGACCTGCGTCCCGAACGCCTGTTTCCTATCTACCGCTTCCTGCGACGCCACAACGGCAAGATGATTCTCGGAGCCTTTGGCGAGGACTCGATATGGGCAAGAACCTGCATCGAAGAGAAACCGCTGCGCTATAGTGACCATAACTTCGGCAATATGGTGCGCACCGATGCTGCCTCTCAAGACCTCCTTGACGTCTGGGTGAATACCCCTCACGAAAAACTCACCCGGCATATTGCCAACGACTGCGACGCCATCGTAGCATGTCTCTACGAGTATATGGCGTGCTACCAACTGCACTATCCTGCCAAGACCCATTTCATCCCCCTGCCCATCGTGCGCCAGACGCCACCCCCTATCCCGTCTCATCCACGTCTGCGCCTGTTCATCGGCATCGACCGCAAGCGTAGTGCCTACAAGGGAACTGACATCATGTTGCGTGCTGCACAAGCCATCGTTGAGCGTTATCCCGACCGTGTAGAACTGCGCACAGCATACTCCGTGCCTTATGCCGAATACCAGATGATGATGAACAATTCCGATGTCATCCTCGACCAGCTCTACAGCTATACGCCATCCATGAATTCCCTCCTTGCCATGTCCAAAGGTATTGTCGTTGTAGGAGGTGGCGAACCCGAAAACTACGAGATTATCCAGGAGAACGAGTTGCGTCCCATCATCAACGTTGAACCGACCGAGCAGAGTGTCTTCCATGCCCTTGAGCAGTTGGTGCTCCATCCTGAGTGTCTGCCACGTCTCAAGCGCGAAAGCATCACCTATGTAGATCGCCACCACGACCACCTGAAGGTTGCCCGTCAGTACGAAGCCCTCTACCAGTCCCTTTAAACAGATTCTCTTTTTATATTTAAGATTGCTGCGCCATAAAAATCCACGGAACAGTGTTTAGGTTATAGGTTAAAGGTTAAAGGTTAAAGGTTAAAGGTTAAAGGTTAAAGGTTATAGTTGAAGATTTTGTTTCCGTCTAATTCCGTCTAAATTCCGATGATAATAATCCACGGAACACACGGAGAACACGGAGAAAGATTTTTATTAAAGATTATTCTCAAGATTTTCATTAAGATTTCGAGCCGTAAGGCGATCCATTATAAAATTCTCCCCAAAAGCGAGGTACTCGAGCGCATTCTGGTCAGGATTTTCTTTAAAGATTATGTTTGTGGAGGCTGAATGATAGATTATTTCTTGCGTCAGCAACATTTCATAAAAGATTTCCTCCAAAGATTTCTTGCGCTCGCGCAACCCAAAAAATACCGTTTCCAAAAACTGTTATCTGTTATCTGTTATTTGTAACGCAAAAAATCGTTTTTGGAAACTGTTATATTGTTATATTGTAACGCTTGGTGTGAATTAGCGTTGTCCAAGAAAACAGGAACAGTCCTCGCGAAACCTATTTTTCCTTTCCGAAAACTGTAATACTGCAAGCCGTAAGAATTGAAAGTCATGATGTCAATGACCTGTCCCTGTGACATCTCGGAGAAAGATTTTCGTAGGATGATAAAGACCACTCCCTCAGACTTCAGACCTCAGACCTCAGACCTCAGACTTCATCTTAGTTGAAGATTTTGTTTACTACCTCCCTGAATTACAGATTATTTCTTGCGAAGCAACATCTTAAAAAAGATTTCCTCCAAAGATTTCTTGCCGTAGGCTACTAAAAAAATTCATTTTCCAAAACTGTTATCTGTTATCTGTTATTTGTAACGCAAAAAATTCGTTTTTGGAAACTGTCAACTGTCAACTGTAACGCAAAAAATCGTTTTTGGAAACTGTTATATTGTTATATTGTAACGCTTGGTGTGAATTAGCGTTGTCCAAGAAAACAGGAACAGTCCTCGCGAAACCTATTTTTCCTTTCCAAAAACTGTAATACTGTAAGCTGTAAGGATTGAAAGTCAGGATGTCAATGACCTGTCACTGTGACATCCCAATATGGTTTGTAGATGCCTAACTTTGGTTTGTAGATACCTCATTTTGTATTTCCAACACCCAACAACTGTTCAAAATCACCTCCATTTCCACACTTTTCTTCCAAAATCCTTGCACAATCCAAATAAATGCTTTACCTTTGCAGTACCAGAACCCGCCAAGCCTCTCAACGATGCTCAAATGAGCGGGTCGTTTTTGTTTTTATAGGTATATGGCAACAAAAATTCCGTTCATAAAAACATACTCCACACCCCAAGAGTTATGGTCCAAGAAACAGAAACCTGTCCTCGTGTTTTAAGAATCCGAAACCTATTTTTCCTTTTCAAAAACTGTAAAACTGTAAGAATTATAAGTCATGATGTCAATGACCTATCCCTGTGACATCTAAGTTCTGCATTACGGGCAGCAAGACTATCGGCTTGTTCTGACAATCGACGGCTCTGCGCTTTCTGTTCGTTGACCATGTTTCTATTGGATGAACGGAGCGTAGTCGTTGTTGTCGTTGGCTTCGTTCCCTCTTTTTTGCCAAAGATGCCCAAGAAACCTTTTCGTTTTGGCTTTTTGGACTGTTCCTGCACACTTTTCTGCACAATAACCGGAATTTGATTGGCTATCTTCTTGTTAATAGATTGTTGTTCATCCATTAACCGGACTATCTGGAAC
>NZ_NPJA01000019.1 GCF_002251295.1 Prevotella sp. P5-50 | reverse complement strand
GTATCTCCTGCTGCGGTGCGCTCCATAATCTTCCTCCCGAGCAGGTCGGTGAATACGGCTGTGCTCCTGTTGTCGGCATCGTAAGACACTGCTTTTGCCAGCGTTCCCTCTGGATAGTACTCGAAGGCTGTGTTCTCGGGGAGCGTGAGGCTGTACGAGCCGTCCTCGGGAGCCTCGAAGTGCAGCACCTGGTCGGAAGCGGTGTTTGCGAGGTGTTCCGTCCTGTCCTGCTTTCCCGCCTGTCTCCATGTGTCTCCTGCGATGTCGACTGCTGTCACCCTGTCGAGCGCGTCGTAGTGGCTCTCGGTGAAGAATCCGTCGTCAAGATAAAACAAGCCCATGGACGTGACCCCGCTCACGGGGATATAGTCGAGTCCGCTTGCAGGCACGGGGAGATACCTGCGTTTCTCGCGCCCCGCTCCGTCGTAGGTCGTCAGGGTGCAGGCGGTCTCGCCGTTTCCTCCCGCCGTGGCGACAGAGAGCGTGGGGCGGCCCAGGCCGTTGTAGTACTGCACAGCCTGAATGGAATCCGTCCCGTAAGCGTCGAGCATCGTCACGGTCCTGACGTAGTTCTGGGATGGAGTCTGAGCCAGAACCGAGCATGGCGGCACCGCAAGCATCGTTATCAGCGTTATGTGTATTTTATTTATACTCATGGCTTCCTGTAGTTGTAACTATTGATGGAGATAACGGAATCGTTCGTTTGGACGACATAATCTAAACAAATTTGAATATCAGTATTTTCAATGCGCACCGTGCTCATGTCTCAATTTACTTTAATTATGTTTAATCGACTCATAATCCATCTTCTGATCTGAATCTTGCACACTTATTACTGGATTTATGCATATATCGTTAGTGTCATTATTAAAGATTATGTTGGGAATTTTATCTATGTTTTTCCCATTCGTTGGCTTAACCAATTTTAACTCCATCTTTGACATCAACTCCTTGGTTGAAACATTCCGCAACCATTCGCTATCAGTACTGTTTTTAGGATATATGGCAAAAAGGAATGTAATTGAAATACTATCTCCCGGTGCAAAATATTGCTGTGCTGAACCATTAAACTTATTACATCTATATAATTGATATGGCTGATAAAATAAATCCCTTGACTCTATATTGGCAATAACCGTTTTCTCGTATGGATACCCTATTGGTATAAATATGGAGTCATTGGATTTGTTTATGGCTAAATAGTGAATGGACAAACATCTTATGTTGAAAACGTTATCCATTTCGTCTCTCCTTATCTCTTTATTATCACCAACCATGCATAAATTCGCCTGCAAGACATATTTGTCATTGCACGCAAACAAAAGGGGTACTAATGTGACAATTATTAATCTCTTCATCTTTTATTCTCCTAAAAAAAATTGTTTGTATCTTATCAAACTTTGTTTGTAAGTATCAGTTGTCTTATTCCATGTTGGGTGGTTCATTAAATAATTAAATATTTTAATATTGTCGGTTTTGTTAGGATTCCTACTATCTTTCATGTAGTGATGCCATTGTTTTTTTATATGGCAGGTGTATTCTTCTCCACCTAACATGTTCTGAATATTACTTCGTGATTCAAACATTTGTTTGTTGTCTCCCCAAAAAGCTGTTATATTGTTGCCTAATGTGCTCGCATTTGTTTTATCATCACCACCATGACATTACCATAATGGCTATCAACGTGTATAGTGTTGCTATATGCGTCACGTGACCATTTCACAACATTAATCTGATTACAATCTATTTGGGTTAAATCTACTTCAGGCATTCTTCCAACGATATGTGTGAAAATTTTTGATAAAGCTTCTGCCGAAATATCAGATGATGGTAAACCAACTCTTGTATTAAGATTGATAACATATTTGCCATCTTTCAGTTCGCGATAGTCATCACTTATATATATAATCCGATTCTGCAGAGTTTGTACCTAAGTATGTTCCGTCAGAAGTGTAATAATCATCCATCCCATCTGGATCCATCAACATTACCGGATTATTGTGGCAATACGCATACGGACTCACATTATAGTACTTCTCCGCCAGCGGATCTACCCTGTCCCAACGTGCAGTGACGGGATTGTACTGCCGTGCGCCGTAGTCGTAGGTGTTCAGTCCGTGCATCTTATCCAGTTCCTTACCATTGTATTTGTATGGCTGCACATCGTTGTTATTGGCGGAGCCGTCACAGAACTGGGCTCCAAAGGGGTAGTAGTTCATCGTCTGCATCACCGTCCCCGTGCTGCCTATCGCCTTCGTCACCTGACGGACATTGCCCAGGTGGTCCTTGTCATAGTAGAGGAAGGTGAAGTTGTCCTGCGTGGCATTATATTGTGTGGCCTGACAGTAGCCCTCGTCAAACTGGAACATGTCTATGCGTCCGTTCTTAAGCGTCAAGGCACCTCCAAGCAGATAGTCCGTGGAGTCTGTGTATAGTATCTCCGACGGCATGAGCTCCCTTGTGCTTCCTATGGCGACGGTGATGTTCGGAACGGCAGTCTGATACACCACTCGCAGTTTCTCGCCCGTGGCGGAATAGACAAACCTCGTCACGTTGCAGTTGTCAATACCGCTTGAGATATTCCTGTAATTCCTTTTCATCCTTCGGAGATATTTCACGTTTTATAACAGTTAAAGCCCAATCTGAGACAGGTGACTTCCAATAGTCCATTCCTCTTTCCTTTAAAAAATCTATGACTTTTAACTTTTCCTTATGCTTTTTAGAGTCAAGAGGATATGCCCTAAGTCTCAACATATAAAGAATGTCAACATAAAATGACTTGTAATATGCAGAGTCTTTAGAACTGATAACATCCATTCTTTTAAACTTCCTATTATAGTCTGCTCCGTGTTCCAGTAAATAAAGAAGGACATCCATACGGTCAAATGTTAGTGCGACATACATTGCACCTGCACCTGTATCTTCTGTCTGCATGTTAACATCAGCACCTGCCTCCACAAGCATTCTTACTTTTTCATAATCTCCATCCAAATCCACTGCCTCGAACAACGCAAAATGGCGAGCGGGAATCCAGTTGCCAAGATTGTCTTGCTGCACTCCGCGCTCTACGGAATTGGGGTCTCCACCATATTCTAACAACATCTTTAGTATTTCAGGGGAAACACGACTAAATCTTGAAGCAATAATAACCGAATTATCCCCTCTATATCTAATGGTATCACATGGTACATTAGGATTTGCACCTAATTCCAATAATGCTTTTACTGATTCTTTCTTATTATTATGGGTGGCAAGCATTAATAGAGTTTGCTTCCATCTATCTTCCTTATAATCAATAGGTATATTCTTATCCTGAACCTGCCGCCTTATTTCATCGGCATTTTCGTCTTGTACAGCCTTGGCTAAATTCCATGCAATGGTGCCTTGAAATAACCTAAAATCATCTCCTAATAGTTTTTTCTTATCTACTGGCGCCTCCCTGTCTATGCACGCGGACGACAACAATACCAGCAAGACACATATTGCACAAAAATATCCATTATGTTTCATAATTAAAAGCCAAATAAAATATTGTTAGTATTCAACGTATATTGCGATTGTGCATTTTTGCTCTTCTGCATTATCATTTCCTTTCCCGAGGGATAGAAATTCTTTATGCTGTGCCCCATTATTGCACGGTTTTTATTGCGCCAATGTATATTTCCATTAGCTCTCACTCCCATGTGTGTTTGTTGGAAAATATTCAATTCATCCCGAACATGAACATATGCGTCTATTTTTGCACCTTTCCTGTTCCATGGTGCAATGGTAAGGGGACTTACCCATGCGGCATTAAATGTCATTGCACTGCGACCTGTCTTGTAGGCATTCGTAGCCGCCATGCCTCCGCCCAAAGAATGACCTACGAAAGTAAGTTCTTGATTAATATTGTCCGATAAAACACGTGCGTTTTCCTTTGAAATATTATACTGCTCCGAGGCTCCAAATACCTGTAAGAAATTATTTTTCCAGTCTTCATAACTATCACTATCTGTTCCTGAAGTAGCATAGACATATTCTGTGACCCCGTCAATTGTACGTTCATATATAGCAGACTTAAAACCAGAACGGTCATCCCTTAAAGTGACTCCGTCTATATGCAAATTAGAGACTCTCCACCCCCCAATGAGTTCAACTTTGTCTTTGCCATATACATGATGCGCGATTCGAGCCGCTTCCTCTTCCGTAGGCTTCAAGCCATCTTCGTCCACAAACTTTACTGGATTCCCCAAACAATACACATACGGACTAACGCTATAGTATTTCTCCGCCAACGGGTCCATCCTGTCCCAACGTGCGGTGACTGGATTGTACTGCCGCGCTCCGTAGTCGTAGGTGTTCAATCCGTGCATCTTGTCCAGTTCCTTGCCGTTGTACTTGTACGGCTGCACGTCACCTGATGCGGCAGAGCCGTCACAGAACTGGGCTCCAAAGGGGTAGTAGTTCATCGTCTGTACTACTGTCCCATTGCTGCCTACCGCTTTCGTCACCTGACGTACATTTCCCAGGTGGTCCTTGTCATAGTACAGGAAGGTGAAGTTGTCCTGCGTGGCATTATATTGTGTGGCCTGGCAGTATCCCTCGTCAAACTGGAACATGTCTATGCGTCCGTTCTTAAGCGTCAAGGCACCTCCAAGCAGATAGTCCGTGGAGTCTGTGTATAGTATCTCCGACGGCATGAGCTCCCTTGTGCTTCCTATGGCGACGGTGATGTTCGGAACGGCTGTCTGATACACCACGCGCAGTTTCTCGCCCATTGCGCTATAGACATATTTCGTCACGTTTCCGTCGGTGAACTGTATCCTTATCGGATTGTTCCTCAGATCATAGTCTATCCTCGCTATCCTGCGGCTCGCGTCGCTCGTGAGCGACCCTGCCCCGTTGTATGTCAGTGGATACTCCTGCCCAGCCACGCCGTCGAAGTCCGTCGCCCCTGCGTACGGAAGTCTCCATACGTTGTCGAACACGCTTGCCAACTGGTTCCCCTCGTATGTCATCCGCAGGTCGTCAACCAATCCGAAACCTCCGTGCATCGCGTCCTGAAGCCCGCAACGTCGCAGCCTCTTGATGTTTCCGTTGCAGTCGTACTCCGCCTGCTCGTTGAAGTAGTTTCTGTTGCCTGTCAGGTTGTCGCCTGTTCCGAAAAGCGCCAGGTACAGGCGGTTGCACCCGTCGTACCTCAGGTTGTAGCCCTTGTATTCGCTATCATTCCTTGCCTTCCACCGCACGGTGCTTATGTTTCCGTTGTAGCATGCGCTGTCAAGACCGTCGGCATAGTACAGGTCTTCGCGGAATCCTCCGCTGCTGACGCTCTTGAGCCATCCGTGAACGTCGTATGTATATGAGCACATGGACTTGGATGTCCTGGTCAGTTGCCTTTCCTTCCTTTCCAGCCTGCCTATGGCGTCATAGACGTATCCCGTCTCACGCGACTGTGTGGAGGCACCATGTCTGACGGACAGGCTCATCTTTGTCTTTTTGCCATATTGGTACGTATAGGAGGTCTTTGCCATGAAGTCACTCCCGTAACCGACACCGGCATGCACCTCCGTGCTGTCAACGGCACCCGTGAACGTGTATGCCGTGACCACATCCTCGAGACGTCCGCCGAGACCCTTGCGTACACATCTCACCGCCTGCCCCTTGCGGTCGTACACGGTGACGGTGCCGAGGGCCTCGCCGCCGGTAGCGTACACCACCTGTCCCGTAAGGTAGCCGATGGCGTGCTGTCTCTGTTCCTGTCCAATGGTTAATGCAGGCATCGCGCTTGTAAGGTTGTTGCCGATGAATTCATAGGTGTCGTAGTAGTTGACTATCTCGAGTTGCGGGTCGCTGATGCTGTACGGTGCGGAGTAGCCTGTGCTGCAGACACCCCCTGATCCGCTCGTGTATGATGTAGCGGAGAGCACCGACCCGTCGCGGTTTCCGTCGCTGCATGTGCCCTGCACGCACAGCCTTCCGAAGCGGTCGTACAGGCAGAAGCGGTAGCGGTTTCCCAGAGCGGTGTCTCTCATGTACGCCATGCGGTCGGCACTGTCGTACCAGTACTGCACGCATTCCGCCCCGGGCAGTTTCTTCCATACCACCCGCCCTCTATTGTCATAACGATATTCGTATGCATATATTGTCTTTTCCTGCGATATTTTGTTGAATGCAGGTGTGAGCACGAAGCGCAGCTGGCCGAGGTCGTTATATACATAATAGGTATCTCCTGCTGCGGTGCGCTCCATAATCTTCCTCCCGAGCAGGTCGGTGAATACGGCTGTGCTCCTGTTGTCGGCATCGTAAGACACTGCTTTTGCCAGCGTTCCCTCTGGATAGTACTCGAAGGATGATGTGTTCTCGGGGAGCGTGAGGCTGTACGATCCGTCCTCGGGAGCCTCGTAGTGCAGCACGAGGTCGGACAGTGTGTTGGCGAGATGCTCTGTCCTGTCCTGCTTTCCCGCCTGTCTCCATGTGTCTCCTGCGATGTCGACTGCTGTCACCCTGTCGAGCGCGTCGTAGTGGCTCTCTGTGAAGAAGCCGTTGTCAAGATAAAACAGGCCCATGGACGTGACACCGTTCACGGGGATATATTCAAGACCGTTTGCCGGCACGGGTAGATACCTGCGTTTCTCGCGCCCCGCTCCGTCGTATGTCGTCAGGGTGCATGCCGTCCCTCCGTCGGTGCCGGCAGTGGCGACGGAGAGTGTGGGATAGCCCAGCCCGTTGTAGTACTGCACCGCCTGCAGCGAGTCTGTCCCGTCCGCGTCAAGCATCGTCACTGTCTTGACGTAGTTCTCCGTTGCCGTCTGAGCAGAGCACAGGGCAGGAACGTACAGCAGGAGTGCAAGTAATAGTTTTATATTGTTCATACTAGTTAGTCTTGTAGTTGTAGTTATATTTTTGAAGGATATTGTCGTCAGCGTCACGTGCTTCTTCCAGTCTTCCATAGGTGTCATAGCGGTATTTCGCCTTGTCTCCGTTAGGCTTGATGACACATGAAAGAGTATGCCATGGGGAATATTCATAAGCTGTCGCCATGGCTCTCTCATTCAGCAGGGCAGCGTGAAGAGACTCCGTAGCATTTGTTATTTCTGTGGCGGCAGTTCCATTTTCCAGAATGTCGACAATGCCCGACATTGCCTTTACTTCGGAATATGCCTTGCCGACAATCTCCAATACAGGAAGCCGATGGCAGTAAGACCATATTACGGCAACGGGAGTTCCGTCCTTCTTCTTATAACCGCAGATGTTTCCGTAGTCGTCGTAGTCTGTCACGTCCAGTTCAAGAACCTCGCTGTTGTTAGGAGTTATGG
Source organism: Prevotella sp. P5-50 (assembly GCF_002251295.1). Lineage (GTDB taxonomy): Bacteria > Bacteroidota > Bacteroidia > Bacteroidales > Bacteroidaceae > Prevotella. Next base: position 393,862 of record NZ_NPJA01000019.1, on the reverse strand, counting down.
AATAGTTCTTGCTGACTACCGGCAAGCCATTTGAAAGCGGCATGTAAAGATTCCTGTAGCCGCCAACTGTGTTCCCGTTCCTGTATTGCAGAGCCTTTACTCTCTCGCTGATACAATGCGCGCTTGTCAGGCATGCCGTGTTTGAGTTGACGGCTTCCGCATCACCTGGGTACCAATACCTTGTCAGGCATGTCTCCTCCGTGTTGGCGTTGAAGGCAACGCTCTTTGTTATGCTGGAGGGCATGTAATTGTTTTCATTGTATTCGTAAGTTGTAGTTACTGGTTTCATCGCCACACCATCAACATAGCCAGTCTCGGTGACGCTTGAGGGCAATGCGCACAAGGGAGATTTGGAGATCAGGGCGTATTTGTAATATACATCCAAGGCACTGCTACCGGGACTCATGTCTGAGCATCGAGCCCAAGGGAAGAAAACCATATCGCTCAAGGCAGGGCTGCCGCCGATTACCGTATAAGAATAGCAAATCTTGTGCATCAGCACACTGTCACTTGAAAATGTCGCGGATTCTGTCAGTTTTCCGTTGAGTCCGTCCGTGTTTACTCCGAAAATGCCGTTGTTGACACTGTGACACCCGTCGTTATGGAAATTCTCTGTGCTATATGACATCAGTTGCCCGTCCTTGTCGTAATTCTCCTTAGTAACTTTAGAGTAGCCGACATCCGGGCATTCCAAAGAACAAACAGCAAGATATTTCGGGTCGGAGGTTATAAAGTAAAAGGCGCAGTACAGGGTTGACGGTATGGAGTAGAAACAAGGATTGGCAGGCTTGCTGGCAAAGAGGTACTGCATGTCGATGTGCTCTTTGTCAACTGTCGGTATGAGCAGTTTTCCTTCTTCATACCTATAGCGTGTATATCCTAACATCTCACCATCGCTGTCATAGTTCTCTACTGTCCTGATTCTTAGCCCACCGCCGACAGACTTTCCGCTGGCATCGGCAATAGATGTATCTTCGACGTATGCAGGCGGAAGCGTTACCTGAATGCGTCCTCCAGTTATTAATCCACTTGCCACAGTGCTGAATTTGCATGACAGCACATAATGTCCCTTGGGAAGCACGCATGATTCCTTGAAATCCTCCATGTCATTATATTTAGTATAATACCTTGAGAATACGGTTTGTCCTGTGGAATCCTTGCCGACGATGCCCAGGTCAAGTTTGTAGTATTGCTGTGGCGAAGGCAAATAAGAAGATCCAGAGGATATTTCGACGGGCACTGCCTGGTCGATGTCGAAATCCCTCGTCTCTGGTGTGTTGTTATAGCCTGTTCCGTTATAGCCTGTACCACATGTTACCGTCCTCGGAATCTTAACGCTTGAACTGGCAGACGGGTAGTAATATTTTCCGTGTTCATCGTCAAAGTGGTTTATCTCATATTCAAACAACGTGAAGCCGCCGGTAGGGTATGTAATCTGGTTTAATGTTCCAATCTTGCAGTACAATTCGTTAGCGTAACGGTTAGCCGGCCCAACAGTCTCAATACCTGTAAGCCTGCCATCATAGTCATATTTGTATTCTGGTGAAGCGCATAGGCCGTCAGCGTTGGTCTTCCCGTTGTAATACCCCCAGAAGTCTTGCCGCATGCTTATTCGGGAAGGCAATTCTTGCGCATCGTTATATCCGAATGAGTATTTCTTTCCGTCAACCGTAACGTCAGTTAATTTTAGCCGTTTAAAGCCATACACGTTTGTATATCCGTACTTGCTGCAAAGCGTGTGCTCATATTCGCTTTCCGTATGGTATCCATAGGCAAAAGCGACAGTATGCAATATCGTGCCGTTGTCGCTTGACCTTACGGTTATACTGTCTATTCTTTTCGCAAACTTTATGTCCTCCCTGCTTCCATAGGCAAACGTTACTGTCTCTTTGTCGGTTATAATGGTGTCAGGATAGTATTCCCTAATGCCATATACCAGCGTGCTTGGCTGGTTGCGCTTTATGAATATCTCCCGAATTGCTTCCGATGCTATCGGCATGTCGGAGTTTTCGTCGCGCTTGCCTACGGTCTCATAATAGGACTGTAAAAGACTGTATCCCTTTTCGGAGTATTTGAATTCTGCAAGGCATCGGCCCGCAGCATTCCTTATTTCCGCCAGATTGTATGACGCATTGTCCTCCATGGAAGTCTTTGGCGCCTCGGCAAAGACGTACATTTGCCCATGGTCGTCCGTAATCTCTATGCTGTGAGGATAGGAGCCGGTATAATCCTTTAGTTCTATTCTGTAAGCCGTTGCGTCGTTTCCGATAATCCTTGCCTCTTTGCTTCCAGTGTCGATGACAAAAGAAACTCTATGCCCGCAAAAGGAAGCCTGGAATATGTCCGGGACTCTTACCCCGTCTGAGACATCTCTCAGGATGTCAAACTTCTTTCGGTCTTCTTCTATAGGCTGGCAGAAGAGAGAGGGGTTTGCAGGAACTGAAGGAAACCTGACAAGGGGAAGGCCTGCTATGCAGTAATATGGTGTATATCCTATTCCAGGCAATACAGTCTGGAGCAGGTCCAAGTTGGTTATCGAACTTGGGTTTATGCTAAATGAATTCTGGTTAAAGTCATTCTTTCCACATACTATCTGGCTGATGCTCCCGCCCATAACCATGTTCCATCCCAGTCCAACATACGTTGCCTGCTGGTCAACCTTTATGCCTGACGCATCGTAGCACAGTTCTACAGGCATAGTGAAGTCTCCTGAGCATATGTCGAATAAGGGTACAGAAATGTTCGGCACACCAGTGTACCCCGAGTTGTTGTATTTCCCATACTGTCCAAGCGCGCTTGCCTCTGGAGTCAGATTCTGGAAGTCTGGCAGAAGGCTGTTATAGATATTTCTCAAATCTTGTGTGTCGTCGGCATTGGCATAACAAGAAAGAGCCGCCAGTAATAATAATGCTGCGGTTTTAATTGCTGTTGTTTTCATAGTGTCACTTTCTCGCTGTATACTTTTCCGTTAACGTTGATATAGAGGATATACACTCCCGGGAGCAGTCCGTTGCAGTCTATCTGTGTGGAATACCCCTGTCCTGCGTTTTGTGTCCATTGCCTGCTTACGCATAGCATGCCCATGTGGTTGGCGACGATGTTTGTGATGGTGGCGTCCTCGTCAAGGTCGTATGCCATCTGTATTACCTTCCCGTGTGTCTCTATCTGGTAATGTATGATTCCGTCGTCCTGCGCGTCCCCGTCAGCGAATCCCTCTTGCTCATCGTCTGACGGGAAGTCCGTCTGGCTTATATAATATGGCACTTGGTCTGAGGGCAGGTTGCAGTAGGCATATCTCGTCGTTCCCACAACGTCCATGTTGAAGTAGCTGGTGCTTGTCACGTCCTCGATAACGGGATACTGCGATTCGGGCAGATACCACTCGTAGCGTTCGTCAATGACCTGTGCGAGCCTTGCGGTGTCGAGGGCGGCGGAGTCGATGTCCATGCAGATGGAGTAGGAGTCGATGGTATGCACCCTGAGCACATTCCTCAGAGTGTCGTTCTCCGCCAGCACTATAGAGCCGTCGGCATCCACCTTGACGGTTGTCGTGCCGACCTCACGGAAAGGATGGTCGCCGCAGTACATCCCCTCGCATCTGAACGGCTTGCCGATAGAGTCTCCATATACGAGATGGAGTCTCCTTGTGGTTTTACTCAGGGCATAGTCCCTTTTCTCCAGCGTTGACTCACTGCCGACGAGAACGAGCGTGTCAGGGGTTGCCCGATAATAACGGATTTTGCCAGGCTCAATGACGGAGACCACGCCTGTGCTGTCCTTCATAAACATCACCTGTTCTGCCCCCTTAGATCCGAGTTTCCTGGAAAAGTCCCACACTTTGTTACTCCCTCCCTTACCGGGGGAGAAGTAACGGATTCTGCTCTTCTGTAAACTGTCGGTTGATGCCGGAACCATTTCAGACAGGTTCACCTGACCATAGACCGATGTTATCCCAAATAGCAATGATAAAGCAGAAATGAAAACTCTTATTTTCATCTTCGCTCTGCTTACAGTTCAATTACACCTATATAATATACAGAACCGACGGTGAGGCGGATGGCGTATTCTCCTGTAAATGTGGAAGGGAAAACGAGAGAAGTCTGACCCGGAGCCAGCCAATCGGTATAGACCAGGTTCTCGTCTTCGTCGAAGAGTTCCACAGAAATGATTTCCTCAAACGGATAGAAGAGGGTGAGCGTGTGCCCCGTGATGTCAATGGTCAGCGGACGAGCAGGTGCTTTTGGCTTGCCTGGATAAATGGGCGTTTCGTCAATGATCGAGGAGTGCAAGATTTTGGGGTTACCTTTTACTGAAGCCATGCTGCCTAACCAGACGCAAAGAATAAAATAAGAATCTTTTTCATCGTTGTTTTGTTTTGATTTGCATGCGAAATTACATCGTTGAATTATGATGCCAAAACAATAACAACAGAGATAATTAACCAAAAATTAACCTCAATGTAATTGACTGATTATGAAGCCGTTCTTACATACAGACGATTCAAAGACCCAATATTTCTTCATCAAGTTTCTTGGAATTACCCTCAACACCGAATAATTTTTTCATCATCGTATTGCGTATTTTCGTGATATAGGCAGATGAAACTCCAAGCAAGTTGCAGATGTCCTTTGGTCGGAAATGCAGACGGATAAGGATGCAGGTGTTGAATTCCTTTTCGTTCAAGGCATATTTCTTGGAAGATATAAACTGATAGAATGAGGGGAAAAAGTCTATGACCATCATATACATTTGTTGCCATTCTTCAGCAGAAGGCAGGTTTCCTTTTGCCGCCAACTTGTCAAAAATGTGATAGATTTCCGAATCCTTTAGTTTCGCCTCTGCAATTTCCCTTTCTTTAGTTTCTTTGCTCTGGTATTTCTCAATATCACTCCGTAGAATCTCAATGTCTATCTCCTTTTTCTCTATCAAAAGATTTAATTCTGAAGTGTAATTGTTTAACTCCTCTATATTGCTTTGTGCTTGCGAGAGGGCTGTTTCTATGTTTCTTCCATGGGATCTAAGCCTGATGACTTCCGACTGTGCCTTGGCAAGTTCGGCAATACTCTGTTTGTAATGATGGAGAGCCGCTATACGTTTCTTTCTTTCCCTACGTATAACAATGAAGGTTATAGCGATGATACTAAACGTAGAAAAGCCGATGACCATAAGCCTTTTGTGCATTTTTTCAGATTTCTCGTTGGCCAATCGGGCTGATTCCTGATAACGCGAATAGTCATACATGGCTTTCATCCGTTCCACTTCTTCCGTTGCCATGTTAGCATAGACGGAATCGTTCATCGTATAACTGTAAAGCGCGTATTTGGCTGCAGAGTCTGGCCGATGTGTCTTCTGGAAAAGCAGCGCCAGACCTCTTGATGCGGCATTCTGGTTGTTGAAATCCTTACCTTCACGGAGTTCCTTGCGAAAATAGTGTTCTGCAGAATCATATTTCCCGACAGCCAAATAATAGCGTCCTTTAGGGTAATAGTAAACCTCACGCCCCTTAACTATATCATGGTTTTCGTCAAAGAAACCGGATTCTGATTCGTATATGTCCATGAAGGTCTTGGCTTTGTTCAAGGAATCTTTCTCTACAAGTATCGTAATGGCTCCTCCTAAGATTCCGGCAGACAAGTTCTTATATCCATATCTTCTGGCGAGCACGGATGCTTGTTCGCAAATGGATAGTGCAGAGTCAGGCTTCCCCATTCCTTTATAGGCTGCTATATTTCCCGCCATACCTAATATTGCAGCGAGTGTGTCTTTTGCTTTCCATGAGTATCTGATAGCAAGATTATTAAACTTTAAATCTTCTTCAATCAGATTTTGGTGGTAGAAAACATCGCTCATCTGCCCATAAACTCTACTGAGCAAGGCATAGTCACATTCAATGTCTGTCGTATCTGCATGATTTGCAGCCTTCTGATAATTATTCAGAGCATTAGGGTAGTCATGAATATCTTGGTAAGCGCGTCCAAGGAGATAGTGGGCAAGCATTCGTTCGTTGGCAGTACCGTGGCTTTCATAATAATTGACGAGAAGTTTTTGGATACTGTCAGAACGGAAAACCGTATCGCATTTGTTCTGGGCATTGGTAAGCAACAACAGACGACGCATACGCTGGCTGCGGGATAGTCCGTCATTGCTAATGCTGTCGAGAATGGTGATAGCCTCACTGGAGTTTTCATTTATAACAGCCTCTGCTTGGTCAAGCAAACGCTGAGCCTCCCTACTACCACAGGCGTTGAGTAGCAGAACTAAGACGCATATATGGAAGAATCGTTTCAGCATCGTTTGTTTCTTAAGTTGTTGCAAAGATAATGAAAATAGTTGAAATTTATATTGAAACGCGTATGAAAAATCATAATAGTAAATTTTGAAACATCTCGCAACGCAGTCTACACACAAATTTAGAAATCTATTGACGAGGTTTTTAAATGAAACATGTTTAACACCATTACCCAAGACCGCGTTTTGATGTGCTACCCTTTATGAGAAGGCAATTATTATCAGACATACTCATTTCAGAGGCTAGTTGGTCCATACGACGTAAGGCAATATCCCATTTGAATTGACTAATTTCACCGACAATGGAATCTGCAATGTCCGCAATGCCTTTTGCCGCCTTCTGACGATTATTTTCATCGGATGGATTTAATCCTTCTAGTTGGCATTTTGCAACAATTCCCTGGCCTATTGTACGCTCATCCTTATTGGTGAATACAAGTTTCTTGCTTAGCGCCCAAGTTACTAATGCTTTAGCAGCTTCTTCGACAAGACCATAGAGATTACTCCAATTAACAAAGGCTTCCGTTGCTCCTGCTTGACTGATGAACCTCTCCATCATTGACAAGCGCTTTACTGATTCCTCCACTTGCTTTTCTGCCTTCTCTGCTCTCATGGTCTGTTCCCTGGCTTTTTGTTCTGCAATTTGGGTCTTGGCTTTCTCACGGGCTACTGCTCTTTCATCGAGTTCCGAGATACGTTGTCTCAACGCCATATTCTCCTTGTCCGTCTTAGCAGCTAAGGCAATCTTCCTTTTGACATCGAGATACATCTTCTTGCCGACATCATTGATTTTCTTTTTGTGCAGTTTCGATACGCTGAGTAACTGGCTCTGAAGGGTGGTAACAATCTCTTTAGCCTTGGCATTGCGTTCCTTTTGCCATTCTTCACGCTTCAATATAGGAATAGGTGTGCTGATTTCCCTATCAAGTCGTGACAATGTCATGTTAATAAGGTCTTTAACGGTCAACGGTTCCTTTGAACCTTGGAAGGAGAATGTCATTTCAGCAAATGGTACCGCCTCCAGTTCTTCTTCTGGAACACTCGTTGCAGAAAGCAATTCGTCGATGGCTTCCTGAAGTTTGGTCAACTTACTGTTACTGGCTTCTATGTTCTTCTGAATCTGCTTCACTTCTGCTTTCTTACGTTCAGTATATTCTGCTACCTCTTTGGCACGAATGGCTTCCTGCTCAGCCTTGAAAGTATGAGCGTCGCGCCATTTCTTGTCACTTTTCTTGCCACGCTCCATTTTGAGAGTATTAGCCAACATATCCTGAAGTTCTGACATATCATGACGGTTTAGATTGATGCACTGGCCTGTCTCATGGTCAGTCCAATCAAAAACATAGTGAGCATGGTGGTTCCAGAGAAAGATTGTCGAACCTTCTGCAGAATCGAGATACTTACCCTGCTGATGATCCTTATCCGTCACCAAATGCTCATGGCCTTCATCAAGGTGAGCATAGATGGCTTTGGTCTTGATGTCCCAACGCTGTTCGATTTGATTAGCCAAAGTCTTCATCTGCTCCATCGTCGTATTCTCTGTGATGACAGCAACACCTTCACGGACAGGCTCGGCATTCTTGGGCATCTTCTTGGGTTTCGACAAGTCGAGTTCCCATTCTGGAACAACCTTTTGAAGTCCAGTTTTAGGGTCAACGATTGGGTCGACCGTCTTTTTATCGTAAGCAAGTGTTGTCAATTGTTTTCCATTTTCATCAAGTTTCGCCTTACGACAGAAATGATGGCTGGAATAGCGTTCCTTAGCCTTGCGAATCTCATCGGCTACCGACTTGAAGTCCTCAGCTTCCCAACTCTTGTTAAGATTTGAATACTCGGGATGAACATGCTTCATCTCCTTCTCGCGTCTGTTGTGCTTCTCGGCACCATACTTGGCAGCGCAAATGTGTATCGATGTTTTTTTAGCCATAATTGTATATAATTAACGTGAGTTCGACGAATTAGAATAAGGTCAATTGTCTATCAATAGTCCTTTGAACGGCAATTGTAGGTTTCTTAGGAAAGAAGCAATATGCTGCCAAAGCTCCAAGAGTATTGACAATGAAGTTGTCGAAAGATCTGTGTCTGGAATGTTCCACCTGTGCAATATTCTTAAGTTCATCGTTAACGGTCTCTATGATAGCCCGCTTTCTAAGCAAGAGTCTATCTGATATTTTCATGATAGACCCCTTCATGTTGCTTTTTAGTTTCGTGATAAGTTGTATCCCATCAACGAAAAGTTTATCGAATAGGTTCTTGCCTATATACCCCTTGTCTCCAACAAGTTTGCCGTAGATGAAATCAACAAAGGCTTTATATTCCAATGGTTTACGGTCGCAATATCACCTGGAGTAATCATAAAATTCAGCAATTCTCCTTTTTCATTACATATCAGATGAAGCTTAAAACCGAAGGACCATCCCATAGAACATTTACCTCTTTGAGCGATACCTTTAAATGTCTTATGGATAAGGATTCTCTGGTTCCTACATACACGAAGAGGGGTGCTATCCACGAAACTGATTCCTGTACATTTTCCTAAAAGCACCTTCTTTATAAAGATAGTTAAAGGAATAGCAATAGTCTTCTAGAGTTCCACAAAACGATTGTATGACACAACATTGGGAAACAAGTGTCGAAGATGCACACATACATATTCTTTGTAGAAATGCTTCAAGCAACGAAAGCCTAAACTGTGAAAAAGTATAATGACAACCATAATTTCGGCCTTTGACATAGTCGATTCACGATGGTATTTGCGTTTTAAATTGCTTTTTATGGTGTATTTTTCCATTTGGGCATCAAAAACTTTGCAGAAGTCATCTGCAATACAGAAAATTTCAGTAACTTTGTCCTCGGTGATCATAGCGATTATTGTTTGTAAACTTTTGATTTTTTAGCACCTTAAAGTTACAACAATTTTCGCTAATCACCAAATTTTTAGACACTTATATTTCGTCGAACTCACGTTAAATATAGATTTCTGGCCATAGGCCATAGATTTTTTCAAAGATTTCCTCCAAGATTTACCTATGGTTTGTTTTGGCGTGACTCAACAGAGTGAACCGAGCTTCCCTCTGTCTTCGCTACTCCAAAACATCTTGCCGTAGGCAACTAACCCCCAATAAAATCTTTAATAGCGACATTATTCCGCCAACTAAGGAAACAAAATACAGCCAACTGAGGAAATAAAATACGGCCAACTGAGGAAACAAAATACGGCCAACCGAGGAAATATCAATAAAAAGTTGTATCTTTGCACACAAAATATCAAATATATGAAACTATGGAATACAAACATAGAATCGCAGATCAAATGCTAACCAAGAAACTGGCAAGCAAGGGAGCTATCTTGATAGAAGGCCCAAAATGGTGTGGAAAGACAACCACTGCAGAACAACAAGCAAACAGTATCTTGTATATGGATAATCCTGCCTCATTGGAAACTAATCTACAAATGGCAGAGATTGACGCTTCTGTTTTGCTGGATGGTGATACACCAAGACTTATTGACGAATGGCAACTGGCACCAAAACTATGGGATGCCATCAGATTTGAGGTTGACCATCGCCATGACGTGGGACAGTTTGTATTGACTGGGTCCGCAGTTCCTGCAGATGAAAAAGACATGCAACATTCTGGAACAGGGCGATTCTGTTGGCTGACTATGCGCCCAATGAGTCTCTATGAGTCTGGCGAATCAAATGGAAAAGTAAGTTTGGCACATTTATTTGAAACACCAGAAAAAATTGTTGCAGTTAACAAACTGAAGATAGACGATCTGGCATATCTGATTTGTCGTGGTGGCTGGCCATTTGCTTGTGGATTACAAGCAGAAGCTGCGTTGGAACAAGCCTTCGACTATGTGGATGCAGTCATCAAAAAAGATATTTCGCGAGTGGATGGAGTAAATCGCAACGCTACAACAACCAGATTGCTATTACGTTCATACGCCAGAAACCAAGGATCACAAGCTACCATCGGAACGATTGTGGCTGATATGATGACAAATGACGAAAATGAAATTAGTGTAAAAACAGCAGGTAACTATCTGGAAACGTTACGTAAGATTTTTGTAATAGAGGACTCTGAAGCCTGGAATCCTAACCTACGCTCCAAGACAGCTATCCGTACAGCGAATACCCGTTACTTCATAGACCCATCTATTGGAACGGCTGTTTTGGGACTTGGCCCTAAAGATCTTATTAATGACCTCAACACGATGGGACTCTTTTTTGAGACTCTATGTGTTCGTGATTTACGAGTTTTTGCTGATGCGCTGGATGGAGAGGTGTATCATTATCGCGACAAAAACGGATTAGAATGTGATGCCGTAGTACATCTGCGCAATGGAAAATATGGACTTATAGAAATTAAGTTAGGGGGTGATAAACTCATCAACGAGGGTGCTGAAAATCTATTAACTCTTGCGGGTAAAATAAATACAGAAAAAATGAATGAACCATCTTTCATGATGGTACTTACAGGAACAGGCGATTTCGCTTATCGAAGAAAAGATGGGGTTTATGTGGTTCCTATCGGATGCCTGAAAGATTAAAACCAAATGAATAAGCAGGAGTAAGATGTTAATTTTTGGGGGTAGCCTACGGCAAGATGTTTTGGAGTAGCGAAGACATAGTAAGAGCGCGCTTTTACTATGCTGAGTCACGACAAAACAAGCCAACTGAGGAAACAAAATACGGCCAACTGAGGAAACAAAATACGGCCAATCGAGGAAATATCAATAAAAAGTTGTATCTTATTTTTGACTTTTCTGTATATATAGATACAGATCATTCATAAAGACTGCATGCAAAATGATACTTTCTTACCAAGAGAGCCTAATACCGAAAAGTCAGTCAATATAAATGGACGTTCTGTCCAAGTATTCTTGACTTCGCTTCCATTCGGAATGTACCTATTCAGCGTTGGCTCAACAAACAATGTCAACTTTGGTGCAAATTGATATTGTATTCCGATGTTAGTGTTTACAGCCCACTGCATAGGTGTATTATCTTACACTTAGCTTGAATGTCTTGCTCTGTCCATCCTTAGTTTCAGCCTTTACAATATACAAGCCACAACCAATATTCTTGGTCCAAGATGCTTGATTAATGCCTAAAGCCGATGTTACGAGCAAGCCTTCGAAATTGTATATACGCACATTAGCAATAGCTATATTAGGTGAACTCACCGTTATAGTACCGCTATTAGGCGAGAAACACTTGATATTAGCCTCATCATTATGTTGCTTCAAGTTGTAAGTCGATGTGGTGATGTAGTATCTACCATGCTCATTCGCCATAATAGATATTGGAGCATCGGCAGGAGTGAAAGTTCCCATCTTGGCATCAAACACAAACAGCTTATCAGTAACATAGCGGTTTGCTGATATTTCAACATTAACAGTTGCGCCATTACTCATCACATTTCCATCCACCTTAGCAATGATGCCCAACGGCAGGAAGTTGATGTTTGAGAGTTTGTTAAGAGCAACAGCCTGATTGCCCGCGACAGTATACACTTGCGGAACATCTTCAATATCAGAGTTGTTAAGCAACTCAACATCCTCATCATCAACAAATTCGTCGTCGGCATCATTGCAAACCACAACCTTAGCTGTAGAACACAGATTATCATCATTAACTACATTGATATATACTGCAGCAGGTTCCTGTACAGCAGTACCACCAGATATCCAGCGGTCTGTAGTCATCATCAAAGTAAAGTTAGCTTGACTAACCGTCTCGCCCTCCTTAACCTTAACAAAGAAGCCTTGCATTGGCTCAATGATATAATCTTGACTGCGGTTGTATGTACCCTCTGGCACACTATGTGCCTTAAGAACACCATCTACTAAAGTCCACACCTTACGCTCAAAGCTCGGGTTTCCATTTAGGAATTGATACATACTAAGCGATGCAGTATACGGATTGCCCACTATGTAGTAGCGATTATTGCTATGAGTATTGGATGTGAGCGGCTGAGAGATTTCGCCCAACAAGCCAGGCTCATTAGAGTATGGCACATTTAGCATATACTTTTCAGGCTTTGGCACAGAAACCTTCAAGTCAGAATACCCTCCATCTGGTTCGAAGTATTTATATTCCTCATCCTCCTTAGGCAGACGGAATAGCCATTTTGCCGACAGGGTTTTATATTGGTCGCCAGCCTTTAGAGCAAAGCCCTTGCCTTCAGAATAATTCTCGTCCAGCTTATTGTATACATGGCTCCAATATAGCGACTCTACATTCATCGAAGCATCTGAAATAGTATCAATGCTGATATTTGTGCCATTATAGTCATGAGCTTTATAATTAGTAACTCCATCTACTACCTGGGTGGCATTACTATCCCAATTGCGCTGATACACTGGGGCTGCCACACGATTATCAGAAGTCCCATCGAAGTTCATTGCCGAGAAAGCAGTCTTCGATTCTTCCCTGCCTGTTGTTTTTGGCACAAAGAAGTCGCCAGCATAAATATTCTTCATTGGGGTCGATACGAGATTCCATTTGTTGCTCTCCACTTCCTTCTCCACGAAAGCCTTATTATATATAAGGTATGGCTGATTGAGCAGCTCAGCTTGTGCCTTGAAGAATATCTGGTCGCAGAGGTTACCATGGAAAGTCTCACACTTAAACGTTCCGTTGCCGTCTGTAGAATGGTCGTCAGGGTCGGCAGTATTGTCGTTCCATGTCACCACAAAGTCGTATGCAATACCCGATGTAGCCTCCTCGCCCTTAAAGTTTGTCAACTTCGTAGCGATATCGTTACTCACACGATAAACGATATTGCCAAGTCCTGGATATACCAACTTGTTTTCAGGTATAACAACCTTCGAGAATTTCATTGGCGTATAAGCCTGTTGTCTTGTCAATTTTGCATTAACCGGATTGCCACAAGTAGCCTCACCATAGTCTTCATAATTTTTGTCGTATAGCTCTGCTGCCGTAGATCTCTTCCAGTTCAGGTCGTTGTTCCAGTTGGCATTAAGCTTGTTTGCAACGGTAGGAAACCATGTAAGATACTCTGGCACCACCTTTAACGTTATGAACAAATCGCCAGGACATGCAGCTGTCGTAGTACTATTATGCAGTTCATACGAGAAGTTCAGCTCATACCAATATCCTTCATGCAGAATATCCAAGACATTATCACCAAACACCAGTCCCAATGTCTTTTTTCCTGATGCCAAAGTTTCTTCTTTCAACTTACCAACAATCTGTTTTGTTGAAGTGAAAGTAGGGTCGTTGCTGTCTGAGATAAATACCTTTTGATCATCAAGGAACTTAATCTCAATATTCTCGTCTTTTCCATTATTAAGTTCAACCACCGGCAATATCAGCATGCCATTATCCGCCTTCTTCAGCATCTCCCTTATTTGTGGCAAACCGATGCGCACGGCACGGTCGTCGGTAGGATAAGCCACTTTGTCGAAACCAAGAATAAGCTTCGGACCATTCTCCACAATACGAATAGTGAAGTACATAGGGTCTGAACATATTTCGTAAGTCACAGTTCCCTGCTTTATTGAAGTTGCAATAGGAACAGCCGCTATCTTGTATGTTCCCACCTGCTTAAACTTATACCCCGTAAGACTGTTGCTTACAGCAAGCACCAATGTTCCCTCGCCATCTACGCCCTTGATATATTTATCAAGTATGTCGTAGTCGGCAGGATTAGATGTTTGGAATGCTGCATTAAGAGAAGTCGCATCAGGAAACTTCAGGCGATAATTTCCTAACGCCTCCTGCAACCCCGAGATAGAAGAAAACTTATTGTCTGCGCCATCTGGAGTTCCCACAAACCAGTCAAACTTCACGTTATTAAGCAAGATAGAGCCACCGCCCACTTTGTCGGCAGTCTCAAGCTTTGCATTAATATCCACATCAGGTGTACTATTGCCGTCGCACGACACTCTCACCGTAGTAACCAAACTTCCGTTGGCATCAGATATAACCACCTTCTGCTGCACAATGCTGAACGCATCGCTATATGATGAGCATTCATCAGTAAACTTTCCCCATTCATCGGGATTGCCATCAGCATCAGGATAAGCCACCGAAACATAGAACTTCTTTCCCAAAGGCAAATCGAAGTGCCTGTTGTCAATCACCAATATTACATGTCCCTCAGGGTCTATCTCAAACGCCGAAGAAGAAGCATCATAGTTGGCAGGAATAGTTACCTCGCCATATTCGTCGGCAGTACCGTCGCCATTATAGTCGATGCCCGCAAACGGCTTGCCATCCATATCGGATATACGATAAAACAACTTCGACTCCTTGCCCACACCTGTTATAGCCTGCACATTTTCGTAGTGCGAAGTTATTTTAAGTGTAATCTCGTGGTTTGCTATGCTTCCGCTCTTAGCATCAGGACAAGCAGGCTGATTCTGCAGCACGTCCACCTTTGCATGCTGAATATATAGTCGAATATCGTCAATGGCATAGTCGGCACCTGTAGTATTCGCACACATATTGTCGAGCACAATGCGGAAGTCGGAATAGTTTTCCACTCCCATATTCTTTCTCATCACTATTCGGCTATACACCTGAAACCAAGTACCTAACTGTCGTCCACCCTTTGTGTTAGAGGCAAAGTCGCCTGATGTGAATGATGTCAGCAGTCGCTGATGAGTCACCTTGTCGTTCTCATCCTTTATGATGCCATAGATTTTGAACAGCACCTGAGGTTGTTCTGAAGCATGAGAACCTGTAAAGTCAGTAACCGCAGCCGAGAATATAAGACGTGCTCCCGAGCATAAGTCAGCCTTAAAGTCGATAGAAGCTATCTGTCGGCTTTCGTCTGATGCATCCACATAGAGGAAATATCCATACTGCTTACCGTTAGTAATTGCATGTGTACGGTCATGGAGAACTGCGGAATTCCACCACTTGTACAAAGTCTTTCCTGTAGTTGAAGTTACTGAATTGTCAGAAATACCAGCCAAGTTAGCACTCTTAAACAGTCCATATTCGCCATGTATTAAAGCCATCCTATTAGGACAAGCATAGTCGCGCAGCTCTGGATATACAAAGCTATATGCACGTCTGTCCCATCTTGAGGCATAATGTGCCATATTGTTCTCTACTGTAGGAGCCACCATGGTAAGCTTGTCGTTATCGTCGTCAAACGATATAGGCTTTGTGACTTGCTTATAATGCGATTCAAAATAGGCAAGTGTACGCTCATTATCGCCATCATCTGTCAGCTGCTTCATCGTCTTTGGATAAGTATTCTGATATAGAATCTCAAAACTGGCTATTGGAGCTTTGATAGAGTCATTATTATAGTAGGCGTAAGCCACAAGATACACTATACTACCGAATGTAATATTTGGTTTCGTAGTAGGAGTACCATCTAAGTTTTTCCAACCATTTCCGTTATTCATTAATACGTTCATGGAAGTGAAATTGTGCAATTGTACAGTACCACTTGATATCAACACAGTATACTTTGTCTTTGTCTCGTCATAGGCAAGCCATACAAATCCATTGGCATTATATAGTGTACTCTTGTCGTAGTCGGCTTGTTTTATGCTATGCGCTTCGTCCGAAGAGAGAAGATGCCTTTGTTTACCATCTTTTGGTTTTAGAGGATAAAAGAAATAATTGCTCGGCTTATAGTTTACACGTACCGACATTTTTGCATTTGCATCCTTTGCACCAAACACAATACGGCGGTTGTCCTCTATCGTCAAGTCAGAGTCTGCGGTGCGAAGGTCGGTAGCTGTTGTTTTTATAATATTCTCTGCCATAGCCTTTGCAGGGCGAATATGGAAGATATAGCGTATCTGCAATGTAGGCTCGTGGGTGAAGTATTGGTCTGTGCCACTTACCATAGGTTCAAAGTCGGTATATTTGCTCACATCACATGCAACATCCTCACCTTTCCATGTAGCGGCATCGGCATCGGTAGGCGCTTTATACTTCACACCAACTCTATTACGGTTTGGACCGAAAGGTTCACTATTTGTCTTATTTTTCCATGCAAACAATCCACGTGCTTTGTCGTTATTGTCATTGACCTCTTTCAAGTTTGTAGTGTTATATACAGAGAGTCGTGGATTAGCCATGTCTGTATTATAGTCGTACCATCTGATGTAGCCTTTAGGCTCGATGTCTGTATTTTGTTCTTTAGTATAATTTTCAAACGGCAATGGTAAGTCTATCTCACGACCTCCCATTACGTAGTATGTATATTCATACTCATGCACCTGCTGCATCTCTATACCATATGGATTTCTGATATACGGCATGTCATTCACGCCTTTATAATGCGCAAACACACTCTGGGCACTAACACTTGTGCTGACACAACATGCCAACACCGCTATCAAGCATACATATATATATCTAAACTTCTTTATCATATTATATCAAGCAGATTTATTCTTTTATTATTTCCACTCTGTACGGAATGGCATACTCCAAATCCTTTATGCCTATCAGTATCTGGTGAATGGCATAGCCATTGCGATTGCCCACCACGCCCTCTATGGTCTTTCGTGATGGCACAGCCACAGGCATGCGGTCGTAAATACATACTCCCTCATCACCATCTGGCACCATCTTCTGCGTTTGCCATCCATCAAACCTCCATCCGTTTTCGCTATCGGTACCCGGAGTTAGCTCTACGCCATCGCTTAAGCGCACAACATAAGGGATAAGATGAAATTCGCCATAGCTCTTAAATCTTATGGTCAGCTTCTCGTCGTTTTGCTCCACTTTGGGCAATACGCCAATAGCTGTAAATTGCTCCACCTTAAATCTCACTCTATAGTTGTTTAGCTTTATAGGTATCTCCAAATAGTCATTGCGTGATATGGTATTCCATTTTGATAGTGCTGCACGTAGGTTCATCGTGGCATGGTCGGTCTTTACGCCCACTACAAAATAGTTTGGATTCTCTGCTACCGACTCGTTCACATAGAATGATATTATCTTCGGAGTCGTAGTCTTTGCCTCCACCACCACCTCAGGGTTGAAATTTATCACGTAGTCCTCCTTCGATGCCGATGGATTTAGATTTGGCTCCACGGCTGTGCCATTATCCCTGCCAGGCAGCAGATACAGATTGTTTGCCTCGTTCTTGGTAATATCTGTTAGCGACACACTCCTCAACTTTATTTCGTTTGGCGTGTCGTTTGTTATCTTCAGCTTCACCTTAGCCACCATTCTTATCACTTCGAGATTCAGGTCGGCAGTAGTCTTCTTTATCTCTATGGTCTGCTTATTGCTCATAGGTATTCCCTTCGGAAAGTCGGCTGCCGTAAGCACATTGCCTTTCACGCTATATAGCTTGCTGTCAAAACCTGTAGGTAGAGGAGTGTTGGTGGTGGAATAGTCTATTTTCGAGTCTATTCCCACATCCTCCGGCTTTATATTGGCAAACGAATAAAAAGTAGTCTCGCCTGGATTTATTTTTGCCGTAAGCGTTCCAACCCAGCTTTTCTCCTCAGTATAGTCTTCGCTAACAAGCAGATTCTTGATAATGCCGTCCTGCACGATAATGACGAAGCAATTTTTCATCATCTCTCCCTTGTCGCTATTGTCGTCGGTCCATTCCAGCTCTCCGCTGCCTCGTGACAAAGCTCCGCCTGCAGATGCAAAAATATTTATGCGCACGCTCACAGGCTTGCTCTCCTCTGCCCACTCTTCATTAGTGTCAGCCGAGCAGCCACAAAACATCAAAGTTGCTATGAGTGTCAATATCGCAAGCAAAATATTCTTCATATTCTTTACATTATTATATCTTCGTCGTATACGCGCTTATTCCATTTCCTTACATGCAGGCTAACAATGATTTTTCCGTCCTCTTTGTATATCAAGAATGTATAGTAGTGGTTGCGCTGAATATCGTATGGTGTGCCTGTAGGCTTGCCGTCGGTATCATAATTGCGAAACTCCAGGGTGTAAGTGCCTTCGTGCTTACCATTTCTGTTCAGATCTACGGTTATTGTCGATGGCGTAGCCCCTGTGCTGGTATTGTCGTATTCTGGTATGTATGTTGCTTTTCTATCCGTCAATCCTATGCTTGCCGCTCGGCTGTCAAGTACGTTTAGCGAATTGTCGAAGCGTATCTCCTGAGTCTTATTTACCGATTGATAGTTCTTTGGCAAACAATATCCTTGAGTGTTATAGTTGTTGATGTGCATGCTACCTATGGAATATCCATACGATGCCATATCCGAGCGCATCTCCACTTTCACCTTCGCCATCGCTCTGAGCAAATATATCTGCTCTGTCATGTCTGTTTGTGTGCCTAATGTAAGTGCTGGCAGCGATGCCACACCCCACATAGGTATATATTTCCTTGTCTCAGTATCTATGTTGTATTTCAAGTCGGGTAGGTCGATTGTGCTTAGTTTCGTAGCATTGCAGTTAGCCACAATCATTATCTTCTTAGCCCTTGCAATATCGTCTTTAGCGTTCTTCCATACTCCTGTTATTGCATATTTAGTACCCGAAGGGTCGCTCATTGGCGTCACCGTTATAGTCTCCACATCTCCAATGATGTTGCCCATACCGTCGCAAATGGCTATACGTAAGTCGTCGGTGTTAATCATATTCTCATCTTCTATGCCTGGTTGCTTAGGGTCGTAGTTGTCCCACCCCTCGTTTGCGGCACGTGTAGATGTAGCGTCGGCAACCATCATTGTGAAGGCGACGCGCACATCGTTCTTGGCGATAGCGCCTACGCCATCGTCGTCCGAACATGCCGTCATTGCCACACACAGCAATGGCACAATAACTGTTCTAATTATAATATTTTTAATATGATAAAACATCAAGTGTCGATATCTTTTTCTATGATAATAAGTATCGTGTTTCTTACATTCCTACATGTCTACATTCTGCAACACCACTCTCCATGAGTTAACGAATATCGAGGCGCTAAGCCAGTTCATGCCGTCGTCTACAAAGAATACGAAGCTATATTCGTCTTGGCGGTCCAAATAGTCTTGGTCGGTCATATCCTTGTTGTAGTTGCCCTTAACGAGCAGCGCATAGTCTACGAGCGGAATGTTGAACACCAGTTTTCCATTTTCGTTGTTATAAACCTTTAGTCGTGGGTTTTTGTTTGCAAACAGTCTGTTCACAGTCATCTCAGCCACCACTGCCGACACCTGTGTTTCGCTCTCTTCTGCGCCCACAATGCCGTCGTATTGCGACCATGGGCGATAAGTTATCGAGTCTTCTTTTATATTGTCGTTATAGCAATCAAGCCATGAGTTGTCGTCGTCAATCTCGAAGCTGAAGTCGCTTGCTTTCAACTTTTTGCCCGAGGCATTCTGTATCACCACTTTTATGTTGTTGGTATTCTTAGTCAGCGGCATGGTGAACGTCTTCACCCCGTAGTCGTCCATTCTCAGGTCTACGTTTCCCATCATACCGTGATACAGAGCGTTAAGGTCGTGGTCCACCTTTCTTCCGTCTCTGTTTATCTTGCAGTCCAGGTTTTCAATACCATCTTCTGCCTTTCCTTTAGTTGAATATTTGTATGATCCGTCATACACGTTTTCGCCCTCTGCCCATACTTGTAGCGAGTATACGCATGGCTTTATGTCGAGAGTAATGTATCCTCCTGCAGCCTCTATGTCGCTTACAGCTTCCGTTTTGTCGAAAACCATTTCTCCGTTCTTGTTGTAAGCATGCAGCGATAGAGTCTTCACCTGTGAGCTGAAGGCATCGGCAAATTTCATATTCTTGTCGTATTTGAACTTCAGCCTTAGTTCTTGCTTACATTCGCCCATGTCTTCGTGCATCATCGAGCACGAGCATGCGATGATGGGCAATAGCATAGCCATGGATGCTACTTTCATTTTGTTCAATATATACGTCAAGTTTATCATAATTCGTTGTTTTGTGGGAGAATTATATAGGAGGTACGGCTCCCCCTCCATGTGTGAGAGCCATACCGCCTAAAAAAAGAGTTGTTAATATTTACTATTTGCCAAGGCTTACATTCTGGTTTACTATGCGCCATTGCAAAACCTGAACGCGGGCAGCCAAAAATGTATTATCGTAAGAAGGCACAGTTGGGTCAATAACCTTATCAGGATTGTATACTGGTGTACCAAAGCCTTTAATACCATTCAAAGTAATCTTGTAGAAGTGGTTGCGCACAACACCATATTCGCCAAGAGTTCCTGCAGTACCAAGGTGCTTTACTGGAACATAGTAGTATGCTTTACCTTCTGTTCTGATTTCTGCCTTATCTGCTCCAATGGCTGCATTAACCACATCTTTACTTACCAATGTATATGTGCCAGTTGAAGATTTTGTGTAATACTCCTTTGTACCAGCAGGATCGTCAACCAAAGTTGGAGTAACTTGATAATTCTTCATAGAAGTAGTAGGCTCAGCAAAGGTGATGTCGTCTTTAGCAAGCTGAGTATATGTAGAACCATTATCAGTACTTGTATAATACTTCGAGAATGTATTTGCCACCTGCGTCTTCAAGTTGTCTATTCCAAGAAACTCCACACCATTATATCTACATATCTCTGCTAAATGCCAATTGTCATTCTCATCTTTGTATTTAAGAGTAGCTGCGACCAAGAATTTTGTCACATTGTTATCATATACATTAGTAATTTTGGCGTCTGGAGTGTTAGGCAATGTGTACAATACGTCATTCATCTTGGCCTTAAAATCTTTATACAAATGATTAACAGGCTGATTGCCGCCAATGCCTGCATCTAATGCTACAGATTGTTCCCAGAAACAACGGTGATAGTCGGATGTTGTCCAAGGGCTAAAGCCTAAATTTCCGTCAGTCCATGATTTGCTTACCTGCTTTTCTATCTCAGCCTTACCGTTCTCGTCAGCCAATCCCCAACCATCGATAACTGCATAAACGTCGTAAGCTCCGATTTTGCCTACAGCTGTTTTTGTACCATATTTGGTAGTTTCCCAGTTAGAACCATCGCCAACCTTAAAGGCATCTTTATCCACATCGGCAGTAACCTTAGCCACAACACGCTCTACATATAGGTCTACTGGCTTTGTCATGGCAGTTTCTTGCGAAGTTGCTATATGACCTGCAACAAGCGAAGCACAAACATCTTCACCTGTATTTACATATACTGAGTTGCTCATTACAAAGTCAGATAGAGCACCTGTAGACGCATCCTTTTTGTAGAAATTTTGACCTACTGCAGCTTTACGAAGTTCGCTCAATCTCATAGTTGCGCCATCCTTGAGAGTTGCAGGCTCAACAGTCTCTGGATTAACAACAGCCATAATAGCAGCAGGAGCAGCATTCTGCTCACCATTGATTACGAGTACGGTTTGCGTAATCTTCTCTACACTTGTTGAGGTGCCAGGAGTAGTGGTATCGTCACCAGGGGTAGCCTCAAGATAGTTTACGCTTCCACCACCTGTTACTCCTGTAACATTAGGATTCTTGATAAGATAAGGCGATCCATCACCATTGAAGAAGTAGAAACGCACCTTTTTGATTTTGCTTTCCTCCGTAGTTCCGTTCTCATAGTCTCCGGCACGGGTAGGGGTTGTTCCCACATTCACAATGTTCACAGCGAGATACTGCGGATCACTACCAGGTTTTGTTGCTCCACCTTCGATGTTGTTGTCCGAACTACATGCACTCATCATCAATGCAGCGCATGCCAAAGGGAAAAATTTTAATATCTTCATAATACTTTGAGTTTAATTATCAATGTTAATTATGTTATTTAATCTCTTCGTATACTTTTCTTGCAGCCTTAGCCTCCTCGCTGTCTCCAGCCTTGTCAAGATAAGGCTTTGCACCCTCGGCATCGCCTGCGTTAAGACGTGTGCAAGCTGCATTAAGGTTGGCTGTTGGATCGTCAGGATACATACGTACCGCTATCTCCATTATCTCGTTGAACTCCTTTGAGCCAGGCTCGTAGGTTTGTGCCACCATATACATCTCGTTTTGCGATAGCAATTGTGGTCGGGTCTTTACCAAAGCCTTGGCCTCCTCAACATTGAATGGGCGCACCTTATATTTAATATGGTAGTCGGAGTGGCGCAGGGCTGGATAGCATACAGCCAGAAGGAATTTGTACTCGTCTGCAAATGCAGCCTTAATCTTAGCCTCGCGTTCGTCTTCCTTTAGCGATGTGTCGTTGGCAAGGTCAAGTATCTGCTGCTTGTGCTCGATGTTGCTCTCGGCTACAAACTTGCGCAGACCGTCCCAGTCTTCTGCCGTGTGCGACACCGTGAAGATGCCTTCGTCGAGCTGCACCATACGCTGCACATACTGTGTAAGGGTGTGCGCACGCTCCTTGGCAAGGCGGTCGTTGTTGTCGAAGCGTCCCTCTGGCGATGCAAATCCGTGGATATTCACTGCCAACACCGTTAGGTTGTTGTCTTCCTTTAGCGTGTTGATAGTTCGTATTATACTGTCGAGCTGTTCGGGATTGCGACGGTACAGAGGGTTAAGCTCGGTGCGGTTTACTGGGAAGTCGATGTAGGCACGCTTGTCCAGCTCGCGTATCTTCTCTGCCACCACCTCTGGTCTTACAAACTTGGCAGTTGGTCGGCGATATTCCATCAGTTCGTATTGTTTGTTGGCAAGGTTGTCGCCACATCCGCAAAGGTCCTCGTTAATACGCACCTTATAGTCAACAAACTTCTTGTCGTAGGTAACAGAGCGCAGATAGGCTATCTGCTGCGGTTTGCCGTTGGTGCGTTTCACGATATAGGCATCAGCACCATAATTGTTGTGGCGGTTGCGCTGCTGCATAATGTGCTGTCGGTTGCCGTTAACCACAATCTTAGGCATAGCCACATCGCCATCGGCAGTTGTTATGGATGGAGAAAGAACAAACTGGTTGTTGGTGGGCATCTGCAGCTGGTCGAGGTTGAGGGTCATCGACAACGTAAGCTGCTTGTCGATATGGCTCACCCTTACATTCTCCACCTTTATGCTGCTGTTGGCTATGGATACACCCTTGCACTCTTGCCCTCGGCATGGACTGACGGCAAGTGTCAGAAATGTCAATATGTAAAGAAAGTTCTGTTTCATATCGTTTTTCAGCTTTGTTCTATAATACATATATCAGCGATAGTGCTGCCTTGGTAGGTCCAAAGTAGTTGGTGTGGCTGCTCTTAAGTTTTCTGCCACATGTGCCACATTTATATTTGTCGTACTTTATAAAGTCGTAGCCTATACCAAGTGATGTCTCAAGATTCCAATGTCTTGACAATGGCCATTGGTATCCGCCGCTTACGCCTCCGCCAATGAACCATCCCTCATAGCGGTGATTCTTCTGTGTGGACAGCAATCCAAAGGGAAAGTCTACCCCACTAACGTTAAACTCACCTCCCATGAGATGAGCTCCAACAAACCAACCGTTGAAACTCTGGCAGAACCAGTATCTATACTCGGGCGTAAACGACCAATGACGCAATGTAGAATGGTCGCCTCCCGACTGTTTCCAAGGGTTTAGTCCGAAAAACATTTGTGCTGTATGATTCTTGTCTATCGAAACCTCGGCTCCGATATTAGGTGTGGTAGTAGCCCAGTAAAGGAAGTTTGTCTTTACGGCTAAATTCTGAGCGGACAGTTGCGAGCTTGTCATTGACAATATGACAACAATGAATAATGCCAACTTTTTCATAAATATACATATTCAGGATATGAGTGTCTATGCCTCTATTTTTGTGTTTGTTGGGGTATACTTCAATCCTTAGTTGTTTTGTTTTATCTGTTGTTGTGTTTGGGGTGGTTATTTGTATTTTGTTATTTTATGTCTGAAGCGTGTTGTTCATTTATGTTTTGTTGTTAAATAAGTTATTATTATAACTTGTGGCAAAGTTACAAATAATTGTGCAAACAGAAAAGAGTTAGGTCTGTAATTTTATGTTATTTTTCATCTGCCATCTGCCGCCTTTAGGCAAACATCGCTGTAACACGATGAATGTCTGTGGGTTATAGGGTGGAAGATAGGGTGGCAGATAAAACGAAAAACTTTGTTGTCGTGTAATGAGCTACGAGGAGCGTCGCCGCCTCGGCGACGAATTAGAAAAGGTTCATCCAGAATATGGAGTGACAGAAGTGTAAATTGCAGTTTATCGGGGAGGTTGGCATGCTAATGTTCGTGTAATGAACGTATAATATATGGTTCGTATAATGGACGTATAATTTTACTTGTAGATATTTGCTTGGAGTTCCCTTGCCTATAGTTCCTTGGATAAAAAAATTTCGTGTGCGACATAAAAATCACGACATTCATATATCTCAACACCACAAACGACATACAAGGTAAGATATACATACATTTTATCGCAAATTTCATCCAACACCCAGCCATTTTTCGTTCGCTTCTCGATCACTTCTCGTTCGTCCCTCGTTCGTCTCTCGTTGTGCTTTCGTTCGTTATTCGTTAGCCGATCGAGGACATAACGAATAACGAACGAGAAAACAGCGAAAAAACAACGAAATGACGACGAGAAGACGACGAGAGCCAATCGAAACGGCGACGAGAGGCAAACAAAGCAATCTGTCAACCACAACCTCCAACCATTATGCCTGTTTTCAGCCATTTACAAGGCGCGTGCTGCAAATCAACCCACCGGATGGTACACCCTAAGCACAAGACAAAGCAAATGGCTGTAATGAGCTCTTTTTACCAACACAAAGTCTGAAACTGCTCGCGCGCGAACCTATTAATATCCGACAAAACCTTTCAAACCCCATCACATGTTGTCACCCCCTGAACAGGAACACGAACTGACCATTTTCCCATGCCACAACATCCACTGAAAGCCATCTGACGCACATTATAACCAATTACAGTTCAAGCACACACAATAACTAACCATATTTAAACAACAAAAAGGCGACACAAGACCACTGTATTAAAATTGATTTACAGATAAAACAAAATAATATAACACAAACATTTACAACTCATTCGATTATCCTATCATAAAAGCACATAACCTTTTTTCTGCGAGTTAGAAACAGAAATAATCAATAGCAAAAGGCTGGACTCATTTGTGAGAGTCCAGCCCTTTTGCTATGGCCTGGAATGTTGTCCTAGGCGGATTCGAACCACCACAAACAGAACCAAAACCTGTTGTGCTACCATTACACCATAGGACATACATACCCGTTAGCGGCTGCAAAGGTACGCAAAATTTGGCGTTCCACCAAATTTTTCCTTCAAAAAATATTATTTTACTACCAACAGATAGTAGTTCTTCTTACCTTTCTGTGCCAGAAGATACTTTCCATCGATGAGATCTTCGGCTGTAATAGGACGATTCTGGTCGGTCAGCTTCTCCTTGTTGAGACTTACACCGCCTCCCTGAACCATTTTGCGCATCTCGCCCTTTGAAGGGAATACAGGTGCTGCAACGGTAAAGAGTTCGATGGCAGACTGCCCCAACTGGTCTTTGCCAATCTCAAACTGAGGAACTCCGTCGAATACATCGAGGAAGGTTTGTTCGTCGAGACGCTCCAGGCTCTCCTTGGTAGATTTACCGAAAAGGATAGACGAAGCCTCGATAGCGGTGTCAAGCGCCTCCTGCGAGTGAACCATGACAGTAACTTCCTCTGCCAAACGCTTCTGAAGAATACGGCGACCGGGGTCCTGTTTGTGTTCTTCGACCAGTGCATCGATCACCTCCTTCTCCAGTGAAGTGAAGATTTTGATATAGCGTTCCGCATCATCATCGCTCACATTGAGCCAGAACTGATAGAACTTATAAGGTGTGGTGCGCTTAGGATCGAGCCAGATGTTACCACTCTCGGTCTTACCAAACTTCTTACCGTCGCTCTTGGTGATGAGTGGGCAAGTGAGTGCAAAGGTCTCCACATCGTTGCCAAGGGTACGGCGGATGAGTTCTGTACCTGTGGTCATGTTGCCCCATTGGTCGTTACCACCCAACTGAAGTTTCACACCTTTGTGCTGATAGAGGTAGAGGAAGTCGTAGCCCTGAAGCAACTGATAGGTGAATTCGGTGAATGACAGTCCGTCGCGTGCAGTTCCATTGAGACGTTGCTGCACACTTTCCTTAGCCATCATATAGTTAACGGTAATGTGCTTTCCCACCTCTCTTGCGAAATCGAGGAAGGTGAAGTCCTTCATCCAATCGTAGTTGTTGACCATCTCGGCGGCATTTGCTTCTTTAGAATCGAAGTCGAGAAACTTAGCCACCTGTGCTTTGATGCACTCCTGATTGTGATAGAGTGTCTCATTGTTCAGCAGATTGCGCTCCTGACTCTTACCTGAAGGGTCGCCAATCATACCGGTAGCTCCACCCACCAGGATGAATGGTTTGTGGCCGCAACGCTGCAAATGGCGCAACATCATGATACCACAGAGGTGACCGATGTGTAACGAATCGGCAGTAGGGTCAGTACCCAAGTATGCCGAAACCATTTCTTTCTGGAGCAGTTCTTCTGTGCCAGGCATCATCTGTGCCAGCATTCCGCGCCAGCGAAGTTCTTCTACAAAGTTCTTCATATACTATATTGTTTTTAGATTTCCTGTATGTTGTTTCAAGTTGTGGGCATGGTTCACGGCACGGGGTCATAACCCGAACCGCCCCATGGATTGCATCTGAGGATGCGCCAAATGGCAAGTGCAAGTCCTTTGACAGGGCCATGCTTGATGAGTGCCTGACGTGCATATTCGCTGCAAGTGGGTGTGAATCGGCATGACGGCGGTGTATATGGTGTGATAGCCACCTGATAGAAACGGATGGGTAGCAGCAACAACCACACCAAGATGCGCGATATAATCTTTATCAGACGACGTACCCACTGCATCATCATAATTTCTCTGCTATGCGGTTCAACAGTTTGTTTATCTTCTCTGCCACCACCTCAGAAGGGAAGAGTTCGTCGGCAAGCCATACAAATCCCACCATCAGTGCACGCCCCGACTGCTGTTCTACAGCCTCAACAATAATTTGCTTATTGAGTCGGTATGCTTCGCGCAACTGTCGTTTGACGCGATTACGCTTGACGGCCCGTTTGAAATGGCGTTTAGATACGCTCATCAGTACCTTGACAGGCGGTTCGCCCTCGTGGCGTTCAGTCTCTCTCCAGACTGCCCTGATAGGGAATGAAGCCACAGAGCGGCTGCCTGCCCTGTCGAAGAGTTGTTCTGTGAGTCGCAATCCACACAACCGCTCTTGCTTGTTGAGCGTATGGGTAGCCATGGTGATATCTGTCTATACCTTATTTATATATAGAGGCTCGGTCATCCACTAACGGATAAGACCTCGCCATTGGGATAGCGCAATGTTGCGCAGTTAGCCTTTGTGCTCTTCCAGATAGTGTTGAAGTGCACCAGTCATTGAGGGATATTGCTTTGAAGGAGCTTCCAAGTCGACGCGCAATCCTGCATCCTGAGCAGCCTTGGCTGTAGCAGGACCGAAGGTTGCGATAGCCACTTTTCCCTGATCGAAGCCGGGGAAATTCTTGGTGAGTGACTCAATTCCCGAAGGACTGAAGAACACCAACATATCGTAATCGAAGTCTTTTGCTTCCTGTTCGGTAAAGTCGTTGCTCACGGTGCGATACATCACGCACTCGCGATGCTGCAGTTTTTTCGACTCCAGCAACTTAGCTACCGATCCACTGTTTACATCACTCATTGGCACAAGATATTTCTCTGTCTTGTGCTTAACCATTGTAGGCAGCAAATCGTCAATCTTTCCAGTATTTCCGAAGAACACTTTGCGCTTGCGATACTGCACGTATTTCTGTATATACAGCGATATTGTCTCTGTCACACAGAAATATTTCATATCTTCAGGAATGGTGATACGCATCTGCTTTGCCAGCGTGAAGAAATTGTCGATGGCGTGACGTGAAGTGAAAACAATTGCCGTAAAATCGAGAATGTTTATTTTCTGCGCACGAAACTCTTTAGGTTCCAGTCCTTCAACCTTGATGAAAGGACGGAATACAAACTCTACGTTATATTTTTCCGCAATATCAAAATATGGCGATTTTTCACTTATTGGTTTCGGTTGCGAAATGAGAATCTTCTTGATCATCGGTGTCCTAAAAATTTATTTGCAGATAATTTCCTATGAATACCGCTATACTCCAAAAAACAAGCAACGGTACTATTTCAAGGGTGCAAAAGTACAAAAAAAATTGCAAATTAACGAGTTTTCTATTGAAAAAGATGGTCAGACACTTACTGAGCGACATGATTTTAACCAAAATGGCCACGACAGCAACGCACGTAATGCTGGTTTCCGGACTTAGACCGAAATAGGCATGCAGCAACACGACAGGGAACAAAAGCACTCCTTCCACCGATAAAAGAAACAAGGAGGACTTTATCCATTGTTCATTTTTTTTCTTTCCAAAGAACACCAGATTGACCCACGTACTAAGGAGGAGCTTACCTGTGAAATATGCCACTGTCAATCCAAAGAAGATGGCTATGAGTTGGTAGTTGGACTGAAGTGTGAAGGTGGTGCCGATAAAGTTTAGCGTATAGAAATAGCACACCAGTGCCACTAACAGGCTGGTGACTAATCCTAAGAAAAACTGGAAGCGCATCTCACTACTTGTCTCCTTCACCTCGGTGATTCCTTCTGCAGGTCGATAGAAGAACGCTTTGAATTGGCGAGCCACGAAACGACGGGCATGGGAGAATGCCACAACGGCAGCCAGGAAACATACCACCAGCATAGAGGTGATGAGGTCATCGTTATGGATGCTGTAGGGCACGGGTGAACCGGCAATACCGATACGTCCACCGGAGAGTTCGGGGTGGAACATGGCATTGTGGGAGAAGAATCCTTCGCGATAATACTGCGGGAGTTCTGCCTTCAACAGATCGTGACCCGCATCATGTCCCGGCAGATGCAGGGTGTCGGGGCGCGTACTCCATCGGATGGGTGCCGGCTTGAAATGGGCTTGAATGGCAGAGTCCTGCTGAGCAGGCGTAGCATTGCGAGGCAACCATCTGAGCACCTGAGCCGGTGTCAGTTGGCGCACGGGTGCAGCACCAGTTGCCGACGCAGTGTCGGCATGTGCCGTATGTTGACTATGCGCAATGCTGTCTGCCTGTTGCACGGAATAGAATTAAAGTGCGAATTCGCGTTTGATATCCTCTACCCGATCGAGCTTTTCCCAAGTGAAGAGCTCTACATCGATGGTTTTTGTCTCATGATAACGACTGGTAAAGGTTTTCTTCACCACTTCGGGATGACGTCCCATGTGACCATAGGCTGCGGTCTCCAGATACATGGGCTGGCGCAACTTCAACTGGCGCTCGATGGCTTTTGGACGCAGGTCAAACAGTTTCTCGATGCGCTGTGCTATCTCGCTGTCGGTCATATTCACACGTGAACGACCGTAAGTATTGACGTAGATATTCATCGGACGTGCCACACCGATGGCATAGCTCACCTGTACCAACATCTCGTCGGCTACTCCGGCAGCCACCATGTTCTTAGCGATATGGCGTGCGGCATAGGCAGCAGAACGATCGACCTTAGAAGAGTCTTTACCAGAGAAAGCACCGCCACCGTGTGCACCCTTACCTCCGTAAGTATCTACAATGATCTTACGACCGGTAAGTCCGGTATCTCCATGAGGACCACCGATAACAAACTTACCCGTTGGGTTGACGTAGTACTTGATCTGATCGTCGAAGAGCCTGAGCACCTTCTCGCTCTTGATCTGTGCTTTAACGCGTGGTATGAGGATGTTGAGCACATCAGCCTTGATTGTGGCAAGCATGCGCTCGTCGTCATCGTCAAACTCATCGTGCTGGGTTGAAACGACGATGGTATCGATGCGTTCGGGTGTTCCGTCGTCGCTATACTGTACGGTCACCTGACTCTTAGAGTCGGGGCGGAGATAAGTCATCTCCTTTCCTTCGCGACGAATATCAGCCAAAGTGCTTACGATAAGATGTGAGAGGTCGAGCGAAACAGGCATGTAGTTCTCTGTTTCATTTGTTGCATAGCCAAACATCATGCCTTGGTCGCCGGCGCCTTGGTCTTCGTCATCCTCACGGTCAACACCACGGTTGATGTCGTCGCTCTGTTCGTGGATGGCGGTAAGCACGCCGCAGGAGTCTCCGTCAAACTGATATTCGGCCTTGGTATAGCCGATTTTCTTGATGGTATTGCGGGCAATGGCCTGCAAGTCAATATATTCACTGCTTCTAACCTCACCCATGATAACCACCTGTCCGGTAGTTACAAAGGTTTCGCAAGCCACACGAGCATGCTCGTCGTAAGCCAGAAACTGATCGAGTATGGCGTCACTGATTTGGTCAGCCACCTTATCGGGATGGCCTTCAGATACTGATTCTGATGAGAAAAGGTATGACATGTTTATCTTCTTATATTTTTGTTTTCGGCTGCAAAGTTACGCAGATTTCGGGATATGACAAAATAAAACGGCGGTGTTCTGCAAGCATTTATACCTATTTAACCTCGTTTTTGACGTTACGCGGATGATGTTCCAATATCTGCTGGCGTAGCGTACTCATATCCACATGGGTATAAATCTCGGTGGTGGCTATGGATTCGTGGCCCATCATCATTTGTATGGCACGCAAATCGGCACCTCCTTCCAGCAATGCCGTAGCAAACGAATGTCGAAGGGTATGGGGAGAGATGGTTTTCTGAATACCGGCAGCCACAGCCTGGCGCTTGATCATGATGAGTATCATGGTTCGGGTGAGATGCGCCCCACGTCGGTTGAGGAACACATAATCTTCCTCGCCGGGCTTGATATTCATCTGCCGACGGTCGGCAAACCAAAATTCAATTTCGTCGAGGGCTTTCTGCGAGATGGGTACGAGACGCTCTTTAGATCCTTTGCCCACCACTCTGATGTAGCGCTCTTGTATGAAGAGGTTGCTGAGCTTGAGTGTGACGAGTTCGCTGACACGCAGTCCGCAGGAAAAAAGCGTTTCGATAATCGCCCTATTGCGCTGCCCTTCCCATTTGGTGAGGTCTATGCTTGCCTTGAGCATATCCACCTCGCGGGTGGAGAGTACCTCTGGCAGATGAGTGCCGAGCACCGGACTCTCCAACAGTTCCGACGGATCGTCGTCACGCCAACCGTCGGTCTGCATGAACCGAAAGAAGGAACGCACCCCACAGAGTATGCGACACTGGGAGCGTGGCCCGATGCCGATATCGTGGAGTGTAGCAGCGAAATGTTGCAGGTCAGGCAACTGCACATCAAACACATCTTTGTTTTCATCGCGCAGATAGCCCAACAACTTCTGCAAATCGCGCTCATAGGCATCGAGCGTATTGTCGGAAAGTCCGCGTTGCAACCTCAGGAAACGCAAGTATGGACGTACGTAGTCTTTGCTATTTTTCTTCATATTCATTCACAAAATTACTGCAAAACGCGCAAAAAACAAAATATATATGCTTTTCTTTTTGTTATTCCGCTTTTAATCGTACCTTTGCAAACACATTTAGCAATTTAGATTTTTATTTTTATGGCTGAAGAATTAGAAATCAAGGAGCTCGACCAGGTAGTCGTACGCTTCTCGGGTGATTCCGGTGACGGTATGCAGTTGGCCGGAAACATCTTTTCTACGGTGAGCGCCACCGTAGGTAATGGTATTTCCACTTTCCCAGATTATCCGGCAGATATCCGTGCCCCACAAGGCTCGCTGACCGGTGTCAGCGGATTCCAGGTTCACATCGGTGCTGGCAAGGTCTATACCCCTGGTGATCAGTGTGACGTGCTTGTAGCCATGAACGCTGCAGCGCTGAAGACACAGCTGAAGTATGCCAAGCCCCAAGCCACCATCATCATCGACACCGATTCATTCGGTCCGAAGGACTTGGAGAAAGCACAGTTTGCCACTCCCGACTATCTCGGCGAACTCCATGTAGATCCCGATCGTGTCATCCAGTGCCCGCTCACCACTATGGTGAAAGCGTGTCTGGCAGAAAGTGGCATGGACAACAAAGCCATTCTGAAGTGTCGCAACATGTTTGCGCTGGGTTTGGTTTGCTGGCTCTTCAACCGCGACTTGAACCTCGTTGCCAATTTCTTGCGTGAGAAATTCGCCAAGAAACCTGCCATTGCCGAGAACAATATCAAGGTGGTGCAGGCTGGTTACGACTACGGTCACAATACCCATTCATCCGTACCGGCTACCTATCGCATCGAATCGAAGACCAAGGTGCCCGGACGCTATATGGATATCACGGGTAACAAGGCTACTGCCTACGGTCTTATTGCTGCTGCCGAAAAGGCAGGTCTGCATCTCTTCTTAGGCAGCTACCCTATCACTCCAGCCACAGATATTCTTCACGAACTGTCGAAACACAAGTCATGCGGTGTCATCACCGTACAGTGTGAAGACGAAATCAGCGGATGCGCTTCAGCCATCGGTGCTTCGTTTGCCGGAGCATTGGCTGCTACCAGCACCTCCGGACCTGGTGTATGTCTGAAGAGCGAAGCGATGAACTTGGCAGTGATCGACGAGTTGCCACTGGTTATCATCGATGTACAGCGTGGCGGTCCTTCTACAGGTCTGCCCACCAAGAGCGAGCAAACCGACTTGCTGCAAGCTCTCTTCGGCAGAAACGGTGAGAGTCCAATGCCCGTTATTGCCGCACTGAGCCCCACAGACTGCTTTGACGCCGCCTACGAGGCAGCAAAGATAGCGCTCGAACATCTGACTCCCGTCATCCTGCTCACCGATGCTTTCATCGCCAACGGATCTGCTGCTTGGAAGTTGCCAACCATGGAGGGACTCCAAGCCATTAAGCCTCACTACGTAACTCCTGAGATGAAGGGCCACTATACCCCATACTTCCGCGACGAAGAAACAAAGGTTCGCTACTGGGCAATCCCCGGACAGGAGGGCTACACCCATATCCTTGGCGGACTGGAGAAGGACGGTAATACCGGTGCCATCTCTACAGATCCTGAAAACCATGACCAAATGTGTCGTCTGCGTGCCGAGAAGGTGGCTAAAATCCCCGTTCCCGACTTGCAGGTACTGGGCGACAAAGACGATGCCGACCTGCTCATCGTAGGTTTCGGATCTACTTACGGTCACCTTGTAAGTGCGATGCAGGAACTGCAAGCCAAAGGCTACAAAGTGGCACAAGCCCAGTTCAAATATGTCAATCCACTGCCTAAGAACACGGCAGAGGTACTCTCGAAATATAAGAAAGTGGTCATTGCCGAGCAGAACCTCGGCCAGTTGGCTACTTGGCTGCGTGCCAATGTAGATGGCTTAGTGCCCTACCAGTTCAATCAGGTAAAGGGACAGCCATTTGTAGTGGCAGAGTTGGTAAAGGCATTTGAGGACATTTTAAAGAAGTAAAGCGTTATGAGTGAATATACATTCCAAGACTATAAGAAGGGACAGCCACGTTGGTGTCCGGGTTGCGGCGACCATTTCTTCCTGGCGTCGCTCCATAAAGCCATGGCAGAAGTGGGTGTTGCACCCCACAACATGGCAGTCATATCGGGTATCGGTTGCTCCAGCCGTCTGCCCTATTACGTAAACACCTATGCCATGCAGACCATCCACGGTCGTGCTGCAGCTATTGCTACTGGTGCGAAAGTGGCTAACCCAGACCTCTGCATCTGGCAGGTCAGTGGCGACGGTGACGGTCTTGCCATCGGCGGTAACCACTTCATTCATGCCATGCGTCGTAACATCGACCTCAACATGATTCTGCTCAACAACCGCATCTACGGTTTGACAAAAGGTCAGTACTCGCCCACCTCACCCCGTGGCTTCGTTTCTAAGTCGAGCCCCTATGGCACGGTAGAGGATCCATTCCGCCCCGCTGAACTCTGTTTCGGTGCTCGCGGTCACTTCTTTGCCCGTAGCGTTGCCACTGATGCTGCCGAGACTCAGGACATCCTGAAGGCTGCTTACCAGCACAAGGGTGCTGCCGTTTGCGAGATTCTGCAAAACTGCGTTATCTTCAACGACGGTTGCCACGAGTCGGTATATACCAAGGAAGGCCGCAAGAAGAACGCTATTTATGTGCGCCACGGCGAGAAACTCGTGTTCGGTGAGAACAACGAATTTGGTCTGGTGCAGGAAGGTTTCGGCCTGAAGGTCGTGAAAATCGGCGAAAACGGCTATACTCTCGATGATGTATTGGTACACGATGCCCATTGTGAGGACAACACCCTGCAGTTGAAGTTGGCTATGATGTCCAACGAAAACGGCTTCCCCATCGCCCTCGGTGTTATCCGCGACGTTGACGCACCTACTTACGACGAGTCGGTACACGTACAGCTCGATGAGGTATCGAAGCAGAAGAAGTATCACAACTTTGCCGAACTGCTCGAAACCAACGACATCTGGGAAGTGAAATAAAACGCACTGACACCCTATAACCATCAACGATATGGGGCTGCAACAGCATTCGTGCCTGTTGCAGCCCTTGTTGTTGGACTGCATCCTCCCACTAACTACCGTAAGCACGGCATTTCCCGTGCTCTCCTATGGTGCATCGGTTTTCATCGTCTCTCCACAATCTTCCACCCCCACATGACACAACAGGGCATAAAACAACCGTTTCCAAGTCATCTTCCAAAAGCCACATAATCTGCTAACCACCACCACTTTGCAACACTACAAAAGGCACTTTCCTCAGCAAATCAATTTGAATTGCTCAGTAAATCAATTTGAATTGCTCAGCAAATCAATTTGAATTGGTCAGCAAATCAATTTGAATTGCCATCAAACATAAGTGACATGGGCAGGTAATGATGCCACCACACAGCAGCAATGTATAGGGCAAAAACACGTCATGCCCTATTCCTTGCTTGACAGCACAACCTCTTCATGCAGAAAAAGTATTACCAAAACGCTTTATCTTGACATTTTTTAACCAGCATTTTCCAATAATTCCCCTGTTAACTTGAATTCACACCGACATATGACCACCATAATTGCGCCATCTGTTATACTATTTGTGCAAAATTGATAATTATTCCGTTTTTTGTTTGGCAATTAGCCGATTTATTGATAAATTTGCACTAAAATAGAAATAAACGAAGAACTATGTCTTTAAAATGTGGTATAGTGGGACTTCCAAATGTGGGTAAGTCCACTCTTTTCAACTGCCTGTCAAGTGCAAAAGCTCAGGCTGCCAATTTTCCATTCTGCACGATAGAACCCAACGTCGGAGTAATCACAGTACCCGACGAGCGACTCACCAAACTTGCTGAGATAGTACACCCAGGACGCATCGTACCCGCTACTTGTGAAATAGTGGATATTGCAGGACTGGTAAAAGGAGCATCCAAGGGAGAAGGACTCGGTAATAAATTTCTGGGCAACATCCGCGAAACAGATGCCATCATCCACGTGCTCCGCTGCTTTGAAGATGATAACATCACCCACGTAGATGGCACCATCGACCCCATCCGCGACAAAGAAATCATCGACACCGAACTGCAGTTGAAAGACCTGGAGACCATCGAGAGCCGTTTGGCAAAAACCGAAAAGGCTGCCGCTGCAGGCAATAAAGATGCAAAAATAGAGGTGGCTGTGCTCAAAGCCTATAAGGAAGTGCTCGACCAAGGAAAGAACGCACGCATCGTAGAGTTTGAGAGCAAAGACGAACAAGACTGCGCGCGCAACCTCTTCCTGCTGACTGCAAAGCCCGTGCTCTATGTGTGCAACGTCAGCGAATCGGATGCCAAAGAGGGCAACGACTACACCCGACGTGTTGAAGCACTGGCACAGGAGGAAGGTGCCGAAGCCATGGTGATAGCCGCCAAGACCGAGGAAGACATTGCCGAACTGGAATCATACGAGGACAAACAGATGTTCTTGGAAGAACTCGGACTGGAAGAGAGCGGTGTGAACCGACTCATCAAGAAAGCCTACTCCCTGTTGAACCTCGAAACATTCATCACCGCCGGAGAAATGGAAGTCAAGGCATGGACCTACCACAAAGGATGGAAAGCGCCGCAATGTGCCGGAGTTATCCATACTGACTTTGAGAAAGGATTCATCCGTGCAGAGGTCATCAAATACGACGACTATATCCAGTATGGATCAGAAGCCGCTGTACGCGAAGCCGGAAAAATGGGCATTGAAGGCAAGGAATACATCGTGCAGGATGGTGACATCATGCACTTCCGCTTCAATGTATAAGTCATGGCGCCCCTTTCCATGAAAGGTGGCGCAACGGACACTAACTCATTGATTACTTAAATTCATCTACGAGACATGCTTAACCTTATCAACTTCATTGTCTGGAACCCCAGCATCTCATTCGGACCATTCCGCTGGTATTCCCTATGCTGGCTTCTCGGACTGGCGCTGGCCTATTTCACCGTGCGCCGCCTCTATCGCGAACAGCACATCAAAGACGAGTATTTTGATCCGCTATTCTTTTATTGCTTCGTGGGAATACTTGTCGGAGCACGTCTCGGTCACTGCATCTTCTATCAACCCGACTATTTCCTCACCAGCGGAAAGGGATTCGTAGAGATGTTGCTGCCCATCCATTTCATGGCAGATGGCGGATGGAAGTTCACGGGCTACGAAGGTCTCGCCTCCCACGGAGGTACCCTCGGACTGATGATAGCCCTCTGGCTCTATGTGAAGCGCACCAAACTCAGCATCTGGACCGTACTCGACAATATCGCAATAGCTACGGGTGTGACCGCCTGCTTTATCCGA
Organism: Prevotella sp. P5-50; assembly: GCF_002251295.1. GTDB lineage: Bacteria > Bacteroidota > Bacteroidia > Bacteroidales > Bacteroidaceae > Prevotella. Next base: position 356,940 of record NZ_NPJA01000019.1, on the reverse strand, counting down.
CTCGGCAACTTGATGAACTCCGAAATCATCGGAAAGGTTACCGATGTGCCCTGGGCATTCATCTTTGAGCGTGTCGATTCAGCACCACGCCACCCTGGACAACTCTATGAAGCGATTGCCTACGCCATTCTCTTTGCCATCATGTGGCCACTCCATAAGCGCATGACAAACCGCATCGGAACCGGTTGGTTCTTTGGATTCTGTCTGACATACATATTCACTTTCCGTTTCTTCATAGAATACACGAAAGAAGTGCAAGAGGCTTTCGAGGCTTCGCTACCGCTCGACATGGGACAAATCCTGTCCATCCCCTTCATTATCATCGGCATCTGCTGCATGTTCAGAAAACCTAAAAAGGAATAGCCACTATGCGAAACCTGCTCCTTCTCATCATCCTGTCACTGTGTGGAAGTATCACCACACAAGCGTCACGCCATTCGCAAGATACTGCCTATGTAAAAATGACACTCCACTACTTTGACCTCTACCAAAAAGGCAAAGACGAGAAGGCGTATTACAATGCGGCAAAGCAGATGAAAGACTATCTGCTGGACCACAATGATAAGGAGCTATATTATACCATTCGCAGTCAGGAAGTGATTTTCGATGCCAATCTGGGCAAGACCTACAGAGCCTTGCAGAAGGTGAACACCATTCTGAAAGACATCGAACAGGAGAAAAACAAAGACTCCTATGTACAACTCATCGACTACACGCTCGGCAGCATTTACCACCTGAGAGGCAACTACCGACTGGCAGAATACTACTATAAGAAAGCCAATGAGAAATGCGCACCAACGGATTCACCGTCGCGCATGGACATCTATTCGCAGATGGCAGAACTAAAACTCGTTGGTTCGCCTAAAGAAGCAGACCAGTGGATAGAGAAACTGGGCGATCTCACCCGTGCCAGCCATAATCCAGAATACCACAAAGCCTATCTCATGCTAAAAGGAAAACTATACTTCTATCATAAAGACAGATGGAACTTTGATAAAATCTATCGGGATTTCTTCAGTATTCAAAGAAAACATCCCGAATTTGACAACGACGGTGTGGCACTCATGAAAGCCATGGATCTGGCTTTCTCAGGCGACTATCAATCAGCACTGCAGTTGATCAATGCCGACAACAACGAGATTGAAGCAATCGACAAACCGGGATTGCGCATCCAAATCTACAAGATGATGGATCGCTATGACCTTGCCCTTGATGAATTTCGCAAGATTAAAATGCGTCGCGACTCGCTGGATACCGACATGCTCTTCGACAGTATGAGCGAAATAGATACGCAGATGTCGATCTATAACCGTACCAAACACATGGCAGACAAGAACCGCAAGATGTTGACAGCATCGCTCTTTACCATCTGCGTCATGCTCACTCTGGCACTCATATCCATCATCTACCACCATCTGATGCGCCGCCGCTATCAGAAAACCATCGAGCAAAAGAACCGTGAACTCAGTGTGGCACTGGAGCAAGCCACGGAGTCGGACCGTATGAAGACAGCATTTATCGAACATGTCAGCCATGAGATACGCACACCACTCAATATCATTACAGGATATGCGCAACTCATCGGCAATCCAGAATACGAAATATCGCCCGAAGAACATACGGAGATGGTGAACAGCATCAATGAGAATAGCAACATGATCACCACCATATTCAACGAATTGCTCGATATTGCACAATACAGCAGCAATAAAAAGTTTGTTTGTGAGGATATGGTAAACGTTGGAAGTCTCTTAAAAACCATCATCGGAGATGCTGAAGAAAAGAACAAGGGACGACTGCAACTGATTGCCGAGAACACCGAGCCAGACGACTTCACCATCAAGACCAATAAGATTGCACTGTGTCGTGTGCTCTCACAACTGATGGACAATGCCATCAAATTTACGAAGAGTGGATCGGTAACACTCGGTTTCCATGCCGACAAAGCGTCGAAGACCTTACAGTTTACCGTTACCGATACAGGTATCGGCATACCGTTGGCTCATCAAGAAAAGGTGTTCGACAGATTCTACAAAGTAGATCTGTTCAAACAGGGATTCGGTCTCGGACTCCCCATTTGCCGCAAAGTCAGCGAACTGCTTGGTGGTACTATTGTGGTTGACAAAGACTACGTTGGCGGTGCACGCTTCATCCTTACACTGCCCATGCTGTAAGGATGAAACGCCACGGCTATGTTTTCAAACAAAGACTTTTCTGATTTTCAGATACGGAATCGTTTATTTCCCAGAAACGATTCTACGGATTTCGTTCAGTTTGTTGAGTGCCTCAACGGGGGTAAGGTTGTTGATGTCCAACCCTAATATCTCATCGCGAATCTGACAAAGCACAGGGTCGTCGAGTTGGAAAAACGACAACTGCATGCCTTCCCTGCTATCGGCAATAGCCGCAGTAGGCTTACCTGCCGTGCCCACTTGCGCATTGTCTGCCTCCAGTTGTTGAAGAATCACGTTGGCACGCTTCACAATGGACTTCGGCATACCGGCTATTTCTGCCACATGGATACCGAATGAATGTTCCGAACCGCCCTTCATCAGTTTGCGCAGGAATATCACTTTGCCATCCTTCTCCTTCACACTCACATTATAGTTGCAGATGCGTTTGAAGTTTTTCTCCATCTCGTTCAACTCGTGATAATGGGTGGCAAAGAGCGTGCGAGCCTGTGCGCGCTGGTTTTCATGCAGATATTCCACAATAGCCCATGCTATTGAGATACCGTCGTAAGTACTCGTTCCACGTCCCAGCTCGTCAAAGAGCACCAGTGACCGTGGTGTAACATTATTCAATATATTAGACGCCTCGGTCATTTCCACCATAAAGGTAGATTCGCCGAGCGACAGATTATCGCTGGCACCAACACGGGTGAATATCTTATCCACCAATCCTATATGTGCACTGTCTGCCGGTACAAAGCTTCCCATCTGTGCCATGAGCACGATAAGGGCGGTCTGGCGGAGCAAAGCCGACTTACCTGCCATATTTGGACCGGTGATAATCATAATCTGTTGACGTTCGCGGTCCAAGTGAATATCGTTGGGCACGAAATGTTCGCCTATCGGGAGTTGCTGTTCTATCACAGGGTGACGACCCTGACGGATGTCGATCACATCGGTTTCGTCGATGACCGGTCGCACATAATGGTTTTCCTCAGCCACCTTGGCTGCCGACAACAGGCAGTCGAGATAGGCCACCACCTGTGCATTGGTCTGCAGTTGTGGGATGATATCCTGCAAGGCTGTGACCAGTTCGGCAAAGAGCCGTTGTTCAAGTGAAAGGATTTTATCCTCCGCACCGAGTATCTTCTCTTCGTATTCCTTCAGTTCCTGGGTGATGTAACGTTCGGCTTGCGCCAGCGTTTGCTTGCGAATCCAGTCGGCAGGCACCTTGTCTTTATAGGTGTTGCGCACCTCCAGATAATAGCCAAACACATTGTTATAGCCGATTTTCAACGAAGCAATTCCCGTCAATTCTGTTTCGCGCTCCTGTATCTTCATCAGGTAGTCCTTACCCGAATAAGCAATATTGCGCAAGTCATCGAGTTCGGTATCGACGCCAGAGCGTATCACCCCACCGCGTTGCACCAGTTGTGGCGGATCGTTGTTCACTTCGCGTTCTATTCTATCGCGCAGTTCTTCACACAACTGCAGTTGGCGCCCTACCCGCACAATAGCGTCATTGTCGGCAGACAGACAGGCCTGTTTGATGGGAGCTATGGCTTGCAAAGCAGTTTTCAACTGCACCACTTCGCGAGGTGAAACCTTTCCTGTAGCCACTTTGGAGGCAATGCGCTCCAAGTCGCCGATGCGCTGCAACTGATCATCCACACACAGTCTGAACTCCGGTTGACGGAAGAAATAATCCACCACATCAAGGCGTTCGTTGATGCGCTTAGGATCTTTCAACGGAAAGACGACCCATCTACGCAACTGGCGACCGCCCATCGGCGATACGGTGCGGTCTATCACCGACAGCAATGACTTACCGTCTTCCTGCATCGTGCCCAACAGTTCGAGCGACCGTACGGTAAACTTATCCAAGCGCACATAGCGGTCTTCCTCAATACGGTTGAGCGATGTGATATGTGAGATATGGTTATGGAGGGTCTGTTCCAGATACTGAAGGATGGCACCGGCAGCCACCATGCCGCTTTTCAAATGGTCAACACCGAAGCCTTTCATCGACTTCACATGGAAATGGCGCAGCAGTTTCTGTTGTGCAGCCTGTTCGGTAAACACCCAGTCTTCCATTTCAAAGGTACAAAGCCGCACACCGAAGTTGCGTTCAAATTCTGCTTTGCGGTTGTGGTTATAGAGCACCTCCTTCGGTTGGAAGTTGGACATGAGTTTCTCCACATAGTCGGCAGTGCCTTCACCGGTAAGGAATTCGCCCGTTGAGATATCGAGGAATGCCACACCGCATAGTCCTTTACCGAAATGTACAGCAGCCAGGAAGTTGTTTTCCTTATAGTTCAGCACATTATCCTGCATGGCAACACCCGGTGTCACCAGTTCGGTAATGCCACGCTTCACCAGTTTTTTGGTCAACTTCGGGTCTTCCAACTGGTCGCAGATAGCCACACGCATACCTGCACGAATGAGTTTCGGCAGATAAGTATCGAGTGCATGATGCGGGAAGCCCGCCATGGCATCGCCTTTGGCGCCTGCACCGTTGTTTCGGTGAGTCAAAGTGATGCCCAACACCTGCGAGGCAGTGATGGCATCGTCGCAATAGGTCTCATAAAAGTCACCGCAACGAAACAACAAGAGTGCCTCAGGGTGCTTTGCCTTGAGGTCGAAAAACTGTTTCATCATCGGTGTGAGTTCCTTTTCTTTCTTTGCCATCGCCGTCAGTCTTTTATTGTGTTTATCCTTGTTCTTTAGTGCGGAATGCCAATGCATACATACGCATCTGTTTCACCATAGCCAGCAAACCGTTGCTGCGAGTGGGTGACAGATGCTCTTTCAGTCCTATCTGCTCTATGAAATACAGGTCTGCATCGAGTATTTCCTGCGGTGTATGTCCGCTGAGCACACGGATGAGCAATGCCACAATACCTTTCACGATAAGTGCATCGCTCTCTGCCGTAAAGGTAATGATGCCGTCAGCATAGTCAGCCTGTAGCCACACACGGCTTTGACAACCGTCTATCAGGTTGCTTTCCACCTTATAGCGCTCATCGAGGGGTGCTTGTTCGTTGCCCAAGTCGATCAGCAGTTGATATTTGTCCATCCAGTCGTCGAAACCGGAAAACTCATCGATAATCTCGTCTTGAATTTCGTTGATGGTCATAAATATATATTATAGGTGTGTTTAATCTTCGTTGTTTTTGATAATCTTAAAGAGTTTATCGCTGGGGCGCACCTTCTCTGGAACTTTGAACGATACGCGAGTGCCTTTCTGTGCGGTTGTCACGGCATGGGTATCGTCATGGATTTCCTCTACCGTCACATAGAGTGCGCCAGTGGTAGGACCGGTGATGAGCATCTTGTCACCTACTGAGAACTCGCAAGCCTCGCATGAGAACTCGGCAACACCAAGTTTCGAGAAGTATTTCATGCCCTTGCCCACATACACTTTGCGCTCTGTGGCACACGATCCGTAATGGCTGTTCCACTCTCCAAGGCGCTGTCCTTGATAGTATCCGTCCCAGAAACCGCGGTTGAAAACGGTAGCAAGGCGTTCGTCCCAGTCATCCTTCTTCTCCTCGGTAAATGTTCCGTCGAGGACACTCTGAATGGCTTCCTTATAACATTCCACTACAGTTTTGACATATTCGGGACCGCGGGCACGACCTTCAATCTTAAACACACGGACGCCACTCTTCATCATTCTGTCGATGAAGCGCACGGTCTTCAGGTCTTTCGGACTCATGATATACTTATTGTCTATCTCCAGTTCGATGCCTGTCTCCCGATCGGTCACCAGGTAAGAGCGGCGGCAGATCTGCATACACTCACCGCGATTGGCAGAGCGTCCGGTATTGTCAAGACTCATATAGCACTTGCCGCTGATAGCCATACACAAGGCGCCATGACAGAACATCTCGATACGGATCTGTTGTCCGCTCGGTCCGCAGATGTGCTGTTCTTCTATCTGCTGATAGATTTCAGCCACCTGGTCGAGGTTCAACTCGCGTGCCAATACCACTACATCGGCAAACTGGGCATAGAATTTCAATGCCTCGATATTCGAAATGTTCAGTTGGGTAGAGAGATGTACCTCTTGCCCGATACGGTTGCAATAGGTCATCACCGCCACATCCGATGCGATCACTGCAGAAATGCCAGCCTCTTTGGCGGCATCCACAATCTCGTGCATGAGCGGAATATCCTCACCATAGATGATGGTATTGACCGTGAGATAGGTCTTTACCCCTTGTGCATTGCATGTTGCAGCGATTTCCCGCAGGTCGTCGATAGTAAATGCCGATGCGCTGTGAGCACGCATATTGAGTTTCTCGATGCCGAAATACACCGAGTCTGCTCCGGCTTTTAGTGCCGCAGCCAGCGAGTCATGACTACCCACAGGAGCCATGATTTCATAGTCAGCTATCTGGTTCATGGGTGCAAAATTACAATAAAATAGGTGGATAACAAAATGAAAAGTCATTTTTATCCTCAATCGGTCATCAGATTTCAATTCTGACGGAACACACTTACGAAAGAAACGGAAATATCATACCGTCCTGCTATTTCAGCAGAAGGGTAGTTGGATAGGACTGACAAGGTACTTACCTACCACTTCTTGCTGTGTAACAATATTATATGGGAAGAATATTGTGGATTTGCATAATTTTGCTTAACTTTGTGACCACAATCAGACTGTGCCGGATGATGACCGGCATGGCAACGTACTTTTCAGTACATCAATAACGCTACAAAGAACTATAAATATGTTAGTCAATACCTTTTGTGCCGCCGTCAACGGACTTGAAGTGACCACGGTAAAAGTAGAAGTGAGCATGACTCGCGGAGTGCAATTCCACCTGACGGGACTTGCCGATACTGCTGTGCGTGAGAGCTATGACAGAATCAGGGCGGCACTACAGAACAACGGATTGAAGATGCCGATGATGGACATCACCGCCAATCTATCGCCTGCCGATATCAAAAAGGAGGGTAGCGGCTATGACTTGCCATTGGCTATCGGTATTCTGGCGGCAAGCGGAAAGGTTGACGGGAGTCGGCTGAATGATTACATGATGGTGGGTGAGTTGGGACTTGACGGCAGGTTGCAGCCCATACGCGGTGCACTGCCCATAGCCATTCGGGCACGCGCCGAACATTTCAAAGGTCTTATCGTGCCGAAACAGAACATCCGCGAAGCGGCTGTGGTCAACCAAATAGAGGTGTATGGCATGGAAACCCTCATCGATGTCGCCAATTTCTTCAATGGTTCATCGGAGATAGCCCCTACGGTTATCGATACGCGCAAAGAGTTTTATGAACAGCAATCACAGTTTGAACTCGACTTCGCTGATGTGCGCGGACAGGAAAGTGTGAAGCGCGCACTGGAAGTGGCGGCTGCCGGTGGACATAATCTCATCATGATAGGTCCTCCGGGAAGTGGTAAATCGATGATGGCGAAACGCCTGCCAAGTATTCTGCCTCCATTATCGCTCAGCGAAAGTTTGGAGACCACACAGATTCATAGTGTGGCAGGTAAACTATCGCGCGACACCAGTCTCATCTCGCAACGACCCTTCAGAGCGCCACACCACACCATCTCGCAGGTGGCATTGGTTGGGGGTGGACAGAATCCGCAACCCGGTGAAATCAGTTTGGCACACAATGGTGTGCTGTTCTGCGACGAGTTGCCTGAGTTCAACCGGTCGGTGCTGGAAGTGATGCGCCAGCCTTTGGAGGACCGCTGTATCACCATCAGTCGTGCGAAATACAGCGTGCAGTATCCCTGTTCGTTTATGTTTGTAGCCTCCATGAATCCATGTCCTTGCGGCTATTATGGCGACCCCACTCACAGTTGTGCCTGCACGCCCGGACAGATACAACGGTATATGAACAAGATCAGTGGTCCGTTGCTCGACCGTATCGACATCCATTGCGAGATACAAGCCGTGCCTTTCGCACAACTCTCGCAGATGGCTCCCGGTGAATCGAGCGAAACGATTCGCGCCAGAGTCATTGCCGCTCGCAAGATGCAGGAGGAACGGTTTATGGATTACAAGGGCATCCACTGCAATGCCCAAATGACGGAGCGCATGCTGCATCAGTTTGCCGAACCTGATGCCTCATCCATGGACATGTTACGCATGGCCATGGAGCGATTGAAACTCTCTGCACGTGCCTATAGCAGGATTCTCAAGGTGGCACGCACCATTGCCGACCTTGATGGCAGTGAGCAGGTGCAACTTCCCCATATTGCAGAAGCCGTGGGCTACCGCAATCTTGACAGAAGCGACTGGTCAGAGAGGGGAATTTAATAATTGATGGAATTTTAATATTACTGAAATCCATTACCAAGCGCAGTAACGGCAAAGGTTTATCGTGGTTGAAGAACCGCTTGACGGAATACATCCGTGGTTGGATAGGATATTACTATCTGGCAGATATGAAAACATTTCTCCAAAGAACGGAGGAATGGTATCATAGACGCATACGGTGTTATATCTGGAAATGTTGGAAACGAGTCCGTACTCGTTTCACGAACCTCATGAAATGTGGTATTGGCAGATGGAGGGCATGGCAATGGGCAAATACCCGCAAGGGGTATTGGCGCATAGCGACGAGCCCTATTCTAAAGTGTGCCATAACGAACGATGGACTTGTTAGGCAAGGTTATCCCTCACTTCTTGGCATCTATACCAAATTGCATAGCAATTAGAGAACTGCCGTATGCCGAACGGCACGTACGGTGGTGTGAGAGGTCGGAAAACGAAAGTAGGAAGAAAACTGCTTCGTTTTCCTCCTACTCGATTTGCATGACGGGCATGTCATACGACACTCTGCACTCAGAGATAAATCAAAAATCTGACAAAGCGAATTAATAGAACCCACCTAAAGCCTTTTGACGGTGGGAATTAATAGAACCCACCATTAGAAGCTGATGCGGTAGTACACGTTTGGCAGTGAGATGCCTGAGTCGTAAGTCTCCACAGTGTTCTTCTTGTAGTTGTAAGTGTTCTCGTAAGGCACTTTTTTCTGCAAGAGGTTGAGACCTTCGAAGGCTATGGTGTGGTTGCACTTCTTGCCTGTTATCTTGTAGCTGATGGTGAAGTCTACGATGCATGCAGGGTCGTACTGCTCAGAGAAAGCCTTTGTCTCGTCGTACACGACATCTGGTCTGCCAGCCTCGTAGTTCAATTGGCTTGCCGCCACATCGGCAGGAGTGTATCTCTGACCGCCTTGCAGGGTGACTTTGCCGTTGACACTCAGCACGTTCTGCCTTCTCTTGCCGAGCATCCATTCCTTACCGCCGAGCACCTTAACCATGAAGGTACGGTTGTAGCGTGAGTCGCGCCATATATTGTCGCCACCCTTGTACTCTGACTTGTAGAGCGAACCGTCCACCATCCAGTAGTAACCCTTGTGCATGTATTGCTCCAGTGCGACGTCTATGCCATAGTTGCGTCCCTTGCCTTTGCTCACGAGCTCGCGCTCCTCGTAATAATAGCGGCGGTTGATGGTGCAGTAGCTGCCGTCTTCAGTCACGGGAAGGTCGAAGAGGCTCTGGTAGTATGCCTCCACGCGTAGGTTGAGCTGGTCGTTGAATCGGTGGATGTACGAACCGATGATGTGGTGAGCCTTGCTCAGTTTGAGGTCCTTGTTTACAAAGCCCTCATTTTGGTCATAGACAAAGTATGTGTCCATCTTCTCTGTCTTGCTGTGCATGCCGTAACCCACAGAGAACTGGTTCTTCTCGTCCGGATTCCACTGGAAGGCTGCGCGTGGCTCAACTGACACGTCGTCGTTGAGGCGGAAATACTGGGTATTCAGACCAAAGGTGAAGGTAAGCCAGCGGCTCATGTTCCACGAGTTGGCTATATAGGCGTTGAACAGGCCAGTGTGGCTGTCGGCTGTATAGATTGATTGTGCAGGCATGGCGGCTCCTACCTTTGGGGCCATCTTGAGGTCGATGTCGAAGAAGTACTCTGTGTATGTGGCACCAATCTTGGACTGGAACTTAGGGCTGAAACGCTTCTGCACATTCGTTGTGGCTGTAAACTGCGAGTTGTTCTGGCGCATCCTTATGTAGGGCAGGCAGTTGCCGAGCTTGTTGGCCTGGTTGGGCTGTCCGTCATAGTAGCTCTGGTCTCCGTCGTTCTTGAAGTAGGAGGCTGCTATGGTGCTGTTGATGTTCCAGTTCTTGCCGAGGTACGCCTTGTGGTTGACGCCGCCAGCGAGCATTGTCTGATTGCTGACCGTGTACTCTTGGTCATACATGCTCTCCCACTTTGAGGGGTCTTCGAGCTCGAGCCAGTACTTGTCCTTCAGTCCTACTCCGAAGACGGAGAATGTGCCAGCCTTCTTTGTCGGGAAGTTGAGCTTGAAGTTGAAGTCCTGGAAGTCGGCCTGGTCTCCGTCGAGGGAGAGGAGTCCTATCTCACGGGCGATGGTGGTGACGGAGTAGCGGTAGTTGACGAGGTAGGATGCTCCTGTCTTCTTACTTATGGGGCCTTCCGATGTGCCTTCGAGGCCCAGCGTGCCTATCTGGAGCGCATGGTGGTAGCTGTCGTTGTCGCCTGCGCGCATTCTCATGTCAAACACGCCTGAGAGGGCATTGCTGTACTCGGCTGTGAAGGCTCCGAGGTGGAAGTCGGAGTTGTCGAGAACATTGGAGTTGAGTGCGCTGACGAGTCCTGTGCCCATGTTGAAGGCGTCAGTGAAGTGGTTCGGGCTGAAGATCTCCACGCCCTCAAGTCGCCACTGCATGGCCTGCGGCGCATTGCCGTGCACCGACACGCCGTTGTCGTTGCTGTTGCCAGCCACACCGGCAAAGGCTGTGACGAGGCGCGCCGGGTCGCTGTATCCTCCTGCATATCGGCTTGCCTCTTCCATGCTGAGCATCCTCGCCCCGACAAGAGCCATCTTGTTCACAGCGCTTTCTTTGCTGATGCGAGGCTTCACCACTACTTCTCCCAGCTCGTTCAAGCTCTCGCTTATGGGGACGTTGATGACCACCTCCTTGCCCTCCGTAACGAGAATCTCGGGGATGACGGCTGGCTGGTAACCTATGTACGAAGCTTCAATGGTGTAACGGCCTGTTGTGAGACCTGTTATCGAATATTTGCCGTTCATATCTGTCACGACTGCTTTCGATGTCTCCTTCACCTTGATCGTTGCGCCGATGATGGGCTCCCCGTTGTCAGCGTCTGTCACAACGCCTTTGATGGTTTGTGCGTTCGCAGTTGCGACGAAGAGTGCAACAAAGGCCGCAAGCATTGATTTTTTAAGGTGGGTTATATTGATTACCACCTTAATTCGTTGTGTCTGTGAATTTCTCATAACGTTTATTTCTTTTGTATGTGAAATTATAAAATATTGTATTTACTTATTGTTTTTATCTAAAAACGATGTTTTTGTACAAAGTAACATAAATATATGAAGATGGAATGAAACAATAGTCCATTTCTGCTGTACGATATTGTTATTTTTATAGTACTCCCTAATATTCGACAAGTGGTTGAACATTGGTTGCTGCGCCATCCAGAGCATGCGGACAATCCCGAGCGTTCTCTTGTCTTGGCGTCACAAAGTTAATACTATTAGTTGAATTGTGCAAGAGTTTATCCTACTTTCTTCTCTTTGTTGCCGTAAAATGATGCTGGTGTGAAGTTGTCCAGACTCTGATGAGGACGCTCATAGTAATAAAACTTCACGTAATCAGCAATTCCAGAACGGAGTTCACTAACGTTTTCCGCAGGGTTGAAATATATGTACTCCTGCTTGATGCTGCGCCAGAAGCGTTCTATCCATATATTGTCTTTACAACGACCTCTACCATCCATGCTTACTTGTATGCCATAGCTGGTCAGCAGATCCTGCCAGTCCTTGGTCGTATACAGGCTTCCCTGGTCAGAATTCACTATTAGGCCATAAATTTGTTGCGAATCATTTTTTCTCTATATTTGCAACCATATTTATTACTACAATAAAACAACTTTATTGCACATATCAGGGTATGGATGCCATGGCACGTGCCCTCTTGAATGCTGCTGACATTTTTATTCCCGAAATGCTCCACACGTGTTATGCAAGTTTCGACAGTGGTGCGGGTAAGGAGTTTGAAGAAGGCAAACTCTATCTTGAGCGTCCACGACCGTCCTTTCCCTTATTCCTGTCATCCTCCTCCTTCTTGCTGTCCTCCATGGCAAGATTGATGCGGATGCTTTCCTTGAGGATAAGCTCCACGCCCTCCTCTCCGATACGGTGACGGAAATGTACAAGCTCGGATGAGGCGCAAGGTGCGGATATGCTGAAAGCCTCAAGACCGCAAAAGTACTGATAGTAGGCAGACAGGTAATAATCCCTCTAAACCAATCGGCTTTGCATTGGTTACCTGAGCGAAACGGATGCAAGCCGAGCCAAAAGGTGTTTGAACTGACTATATTGGGAGTATGTAACAGGTATCTTAAAAAAATGGCTGCGGATGCAGGGATTACGAAAAATGTCAGTTTCCATACGAGCCGTCACACATTTGCCGTGCTGACACTGGCTGCCGGAGGTGACTTGTACACAGTAGGCAAGTTGCTCGGACATACTAGCATAAATTCAACACAGGTGTATGCCGATGTGGTTATGGAAACAAAGGTTGAAGCCATTAGCCGAATTTCAAATTATTTTTCTAACTTGTAAAATAAGAGGCTGCGCCGTAAACCTTAATTACGACACAGCCCCATATTTTCATCATTACTTTATTTTATATGCAGCTTTCCGTGGATTATTTTTTCCGATAACCACATTTTGGGCATACTCCATCCGCATTGAGGGCGACACCGCAAAGAGGACAACGGTCGATGTTATTCTTTGTGGTAAACTCGGCAGACGCGGCATTCACACCGCTTGTGAAAGTGATCTTAGCGATGTTCAGTTTGTCTTTCAACAAGTCATATACAATCTTAATCATACCTTCCACTGTCATGGTTTCTTTGGTAACAACCAGACGGGCATCGGGGTAAGCCGTTGCCAATTCTGTCTTGAAGGCCTCTCCTTTCATTTTGTTTTGCGGATGGCCGTTCTTGATGCCTTGCTTTTCATACACATCAAGAATGGCAGGAAGCAAAGGGTCATCTTCGCGGAGCACCAAGGCATGGTCAAAATTCTTCAACAGGCTCCATGCCACCTTTTGGATTTCATTACAAGGGTACACCATGTTTACACCTTCTTCAACCGTATCTTCCACCTCAATGGTCAGTGTGCCAGTGTGACCGTGAAGATACTGGGCTTCGCCTTGGAAGCCATAGAACCGATGTGCATACTGCAAATCGAAAGTCGTGATACTTCTCATACTTTTTAATTTTTAGTGTTTAACTTTGGATTATTTATCGTTATCTGCACCTGTATTCGACTAATGTCAACCGATGCAAAATTCTTTTCTTTCAAATACTGTCGTATCAATTCCGTAAGCTCTTCATCCATATAATCCAAGATGCTCTCTCCCTCGAATATGTGGTGATGCTCTGTCACGGTAATGTCATAATAGTTTTTCCCCACTTCGGGATGGAACACAAGTGACAACAGATTAGCCTTGCAAAACGAATCAAGAATGCGATAGATGGTTGAGATGGTTATCTGATTATCTTTGGATTGCACACACTTGATTATTTCATCAATGGCAGCATGACGCAATTCCATCATAACCTCATAAACCACTTTACGTTGCGGAGTGATTTTTAGGCCTGCGTTCTTTATAATCTCCGTACTTTCCATTCTTCTCGTATTTTGATGCCACAAATTTAATGAAAATATTTCGCATTTGCAAATTTTTACCAACAAAATTATATTTTTTTAAGAATAAAGCCGCATTACCTATTTATCTGTTCGAAGATAGTGGCATACTGGTGGGGGTTCACATATAATGATGTGGTTTCCGAGTGTTATATTATCACTATGGATGGTCTTGAATCGGAACCTTTCGCCGACGTTGCCCTACATTTTTGAGGATATGGGACGCGCCTATGCTGTCGTAAAGAAGCAATACCGCAATACAGACCTCAAAAAACATGTTATCGGACTCAACCTCGTCGAAATACATTCCTTAGATTCTGTCTATCAGAAATTCACCTGGCCCATGTGGGAATGTATAGAGTCTATGCACAATGGAGCAATTCTAATCAAAAAGGCTCGACTAATTAAACAAAAAGTGTTATCTTTGCATCGTGAACATAAACAATGGCCATTCACCTATGTCCTTGATAAATCATCGTAGGCGTAGTGCTAGATGGCATGGAGCGAGCCAAAAAGTGGGACAATCAGCGGCTCCTCTTTTCTTAGACCGAATAGACATCCATTGCGAGATACAAGCCGTGCCTTTCGCACAACTCTCGCAGATGGCTCCCGGTGAATCGTGCGAAACGATTCGCGCCAGAGTCATAGCCCTCATTGCCGTCGGTTTTATTAAAAGCATTGCCGTCCAGAAGGATATCGTCCTCCACCTGCACGTCTTCCCCTGCTCCTCCCTGGTCGGTATAGAGAATCACCGCAGGATGAATGGTGTCGCCTTCCATATACCGTGAGGATATATCCTCTACGAGATTAGAACCTCCGGCGCTAGTCCGTGATTTCGTGGCCTGGTGGTTGACATGCAACTTCGTATCAAAATTGAATTCCGCATCCTCTGGCAACACGTCGGCCAGTGATGCACTCTCGTCAACGGTCAGGATATAGCGGTTGTCCTCCAGGCGCTCAGAAGTGGCGCGCCTGATATATGGCAGACAGTTCACCTTCTGCCATACGGCCAGCGGCCGACCGGCAAAATGAGTGATGCCCAACTTGTCGGCTAAAGCCTTGCTGACAGAAATCCGTGTAGTGTCGGCATCCAGGATAATGACATCGTCAGAAGCAATAAAGTGGTGATAAGTCAGGGAAATGGCCGTCGTATCTGTCATCTCCTGTCCCCCTTGTCCTCCCATGGAATCATCATCATCATCTGAGCATCCCATGTTGAGGAGCAACGAGCAAATCAACATCGGTGCTGCCCATAGTATGGTTTTGACTTTTCTCAGTCGTAGCATTTTACCAAACATTGTTTTCATACCAGGACTATTCTACCTTAAAGTTGTAGATTTTCCCATATTCTCGCAGGATGGCCAGACGAAGTGTCTTTTCGCTGAGGTTGTAGAGGCACGACCATTGAGTCTGTGATGTGATATTTTTCAAGTCCGCTGGCTGTGAGACGTCTTGTAGCAGGGACATGGCTTGTTTGGAATCAAGACAGTAGTTGTTGCGCGCGAGACAGTTTCTTAACGTCCAATAGCGTTCCTTGCCATGCAGGGATCCCCATCCATCGTTTGTACCCACCATCGTGGGTGAGACATAGAAGTTGGTGACGCAGCGCAGGGTGTCATTGCCGGTGAACTTTTCCATTACAGTAGGTATAGTTTCGCCCTTTTCAAGAGTGTATTCCACGATGGCATAGTCTCCTGTGGCATCGGCCATGAAATAGTGGTAGTTGCTGCGTCCACTGCCCTGCATGTCCATATTATAGCCTGCAAGCATTGCCAGGGCTTCCTTGACGGTGGATGCACGGTCGAGCAGCATACGTATGGCTGTCGTTGTACCTATGCGCGGCTTGTTTTTGTCATTCTGTTTCGTCTGATTCTCTCTCAGCGCCAGGACACCAATGGCGAATCCGTCTTCGTTAATGCCGTCAAGGGCAGCGTAGGGCAATCCCATCAGCGGGGAGAGGTCGCTCTTGCCATCGGTATAAAATCCCTGGCCAAAACCTAATTGCATGCCATCCACCATGGAGATTGATTTCTTTCCACCCTCAGGAGCCGTGTGAACTATGATAGCCGCTATCGACTTGTAGCCTTTGCCGTCTTCTGTGGCATGACAGAAGTCGTAGTTGCGCCCCATCAAGAAATTACCGCTTTGCCTGTCGGGTACTGCAAAGGCACTGCATCCGGCATCGAACGAAACCTGTGCCTTTTTGCCGGGGAGGCTGTCGTAAAGTAGATAGGCTACATAGTTGAAGAGTTGGTTGGTTTCTGTGAAACCAGACTTTAACACGTCATCAAGTTTATAGTCGGCCGTATAATTGATTTCATACAACCTTCCGCTGCCATCCACATCTTTCATGGAGCGCAACATGGCCACTTTTTCTGCATCTTTTATAAAAGTAGTGGGATTCTTTTTGGTCACATCGGGTGGAACATTGTCATCATCGCTGCACGAAGCGGACAAAAGGAGGCTTGACACAGAGGCTACTGACACTAAAAAACATGTGGACAGTCTAAGGAACTTTGTTCTGAAAAATTCGTTGTTCTTTCTCATATTTATAAATTTTAGGTAATAGACATGACAAAGTTATAAAAAACGATATTCACTGATAATTTACATAGTAGTAAATCATTGGCTTTTGCCCAGAAAACAAAAACTGGAATACATACAGCAGCGGATACACGCTGTTGCACCTGCTCTTGCGTCCGAACAGTGTATGCTCGTTCATTTTAACTCCCTTTATCACGTTCATTATGGTAAACATTGCACCTTCGGCATTATCATTTTATGCGATATACGCAAGAAATCCTGTGCTTTTTTTGTGCCTTAATTTATAGTGCCAACTAACTCCCGAAACTTAAATCATAATAGATTTTCCCCTCTTCGGGATGGAACACAAGTGACAACAGATTAGCCTTGCAAAACGAATCAAGAATGCGATAGATGGTTGAGATGGTTATCTCATTATCTTTGGATTGCACACACTTGATTATTTCATCAATCGCAGCATGACGCAATTCCATCATAACCTCATAAACCACTTTACGTTGCGGAGTGATTTTTAGGCCTGCGTTCTTTATAATCTCCGTACTTTCCATTCTTCTCGTATTTTGATGCTACAAAGTTAATGATAATATTTCGCATTTGCAAGTTTTTTATCAACAAAATTGCTGTTTTTTTTAAGAATAAGGCCGCATCACCTATTTATCTGTTCGAAGATAGTGGCATACTGGTGGGGGTTCACATATAATGATGTGGTTCCCGAGTGTTATATTATCACTATGGATGGTCTTGAATCGGAACCTTTCGCCGACGTTGCGCCCTACATTTTTGAGGATATGGGACGCGCCTATGCTGTCGTAAAGAAGCAATACCGCAATACAGACCTCAAAAAACATGTTATCGGACTCAACCTCGTTGAAATACATTCCTTAGATTCTGTCTATCAGAAATTCACCTGGCCCATGTGGGAATGTATAGAGTCTATGCACAATGGAGCAATTCTAATCAAAAAGGCTCGACTAATTAAACAAAAAGTGTTATCTTTGCATCGTGAACATAAACAATGGCCATTCACCTATGTCCTTGATAAATCATCGTAGGCGTAGTGCTAAATGGCATGGAGCGATTGAAACTCTCTGCACGAGCATATAGCAGAATTCTCAAGGTGGCACGCACCATTGCCGACCTTGAAGGATCGGCGCAAGTGCAGCAACAACACATCGCTGAAGCCATCGGTTACCGCAACCTCGACAGAGGTGACTGGGCTGAGCGAGGGATATAAATCATGCCTATAGGGATTTGAAAACCCAAGCAATTATCACACAATAGAAATATGCCGTTGACCAAGCAGAACGGTGGAGCATAACAACTAAAAAACTTGATGATGAAAAAACTATTCACAACCGTCATGCTGACGCTGGCATTGACATCGACAATGGCACAACAGACATTGCAACAGTCGGCAGACTACGTACCTACCAAGGAGAACCTTGAGGCACGCAAACATTTTCAAGACGAGAAATTCGGCATCTTCCTCCACTGGGGACTCTATGCCATGCTTGCCACAGGAGAATGGACCATGCACAACGCAGACTTAAACTACAAGGAATATGCCAAACTCGCAGGCGGCTTCTATCCCTCTCGCTTCAATGCCAAAGAGTGGGTAGAGCAGATCAAGGCATCAGGTGCCAAATATATTTGCTTCACCACCCGCCATCACGAAGGCTTCTCCATGTTTGACACCAAATACTCTGACTATAATGTCGTGAAGGCTACACCCTTTAAGCGTGACATCGTGAAAGAACTTGCTGACGAATGTCACCGACAGGGTATTGACATCCACTTCTACTATTCACACATCGACTGGCAACGTGAGGATGCTCCGCTGGGACGTACCGGACACGGCACAGGACGACCCAAGGACAAACAAAATTGGAAGTCGTACTATAAGTTTATGAACAACCAACTCACCGAACTGCTCACCAACTATGGCAAGGTAGGAGCCATCTGGTTTGACGGTTGGTGGGATCAAGACATCAATCCATCATTTGACTGGCAACTGCCCGAACAGTATGCACTCATCCACAGTTTGCAGCCTGCATGCCTCATCGGCAACAACCATCACGTGACTCCATTCCCTGGCGAAGACTTCCAAATGTTTGAGCGCGACCTGCCTGGCGAAAACTCTGCCGGACTCTCCGGACAGTCTATTTCGCAGTTGCCACTTGAAACATGCGAGACAATGAACGGCATGTGGGGCTACAAGATTACCGACCAGAACTACAAATCGACCCATACACTCATTCAATATCTGGTGAAGGCAGCAGGCAAAAATGCCAATCTGCTCATGAATATCGGTCCGCAACCTGATGGTTGTCTGCCCGCTGTTGCGGTGGAACGTCTGAAGGAGATGGGCGACTGGATGAAGGTATATGGCGAAACTATCTATGGCACACGCGGTGGATTTGTTGCACCTCACGACTGGGGAGTGACCACACAGAAGGACAACCGACTGTTTGTGCATATCCTCAACCTGCAAGACAAGGTGCTCTATCTGCCCACTGGCAATAAACAGATGAAGAAGGCTGTAGATTTTGTCAGTCGTAAGGCGGTGAAGATGCAGAAGTGTCAAGGCGGTGTGATACTCACGCTCGATGCTGTGCCTACAGCTGTTGATCAGGTCATCGAAATAGGATTCATCCAGTAAACGGATTGCTGCTATCAGCAGAAACGACAGTTCATCTGAGATGAATGAATCTAATATATAAGGTTTGCGTGCGTACATACACGTGTACGCACGCACACGCGATGTCGTAAAAATCGACCACTCGACCACCGATATGTCATAACACGTTGTAAGATATACGGTTAAATGGGTGGTCGAAAATCTTACAACGGCGTTTTCGACCACACTTCGACCACCCGTGCAACGCCCTGAGGATACCAAACATAAACAATTAACTAACGTCCTGAAAGGACAAAGTAAAGCGTAATCCTATTTCCCTTATAAAATACAATCGTTTATCATCGTTTTTCCAAACCTTGATAATCTTTTTATCAAACGTTGGATAACATCTTTATCAAACGTTGAAAAGACCTTTTTCAAACGTTAGACATTACGTTTTGTCAAACGTTAGGTAATACTTATGCCAAACATTGGAAAAACACCTTTGCCAAACATTGGACAATACTTTTGCCAAAGGTTTGGAAACGCCTTGGCAAAATATCGGGCAATATCCCGCACATAGTAGGATTGCGCCTTAGCGTAAATTAAAGGTGGAGTCTCGTACGGAGACTCCACCTTTACTGATATCTTACGATGCAGATGCTTATTTGTCTTTCAGTTCCACAACAAAGCGGATGCCATGACGGAACTCGTCGTCGAGACGGAGATGACCGTTGAGTTTATACGCCATCAGACTGCAAGTGGGGAAGGTAAGTCCGTCGTCTTCAGTCAGATCGGCAATCTCGGAGAATGCCTGGAAAAGTGTTTCGCGCTTCTCTTCGGGCAAGGTCATACCCACAGCCGTTACCAAGAAATTACCGGTATGGGGGTTGCGCTTCTTAAACTCAAGGTTGATGCGCTCCACGCCATCGGCCTTTACCACCTCTTCTACGATATTGAGCAATATGGTGCGCAAAGCGTCCTCGTTAGTAGCGAAAGAGATGGGTTGGGCAGTACAAGTCACTTCGGTAGTAGATTTGACCATAGCCTTTACCTCTTGGGTGACTTTCTCGCAGAACTGTCCCATATTGTGACTGGTGAGTTCGTAGTGTTCCTCGCGAGTCTGCTCAAGCATCATATAGTTTTCTATGTGTGCGATATAGTTTTGCAAAGCCTTGACCTGTCGTTTGGTATCGCCTTGCTCCATGGCATCGAGTGACGGGCGGATTTGTGCGCTGATATTATTGAGGAACTTGTTTTTCTGCTCGTTATTGCTATTTGCCAAATCGAGGCTGGTCTTCAAGCGCTTGATTTCTCTGACGTTTTTGAACATGACAAAGAGGAAGAAGAGAAGACCGGCAGCCAGTCCTACACCAATAACTATAAGGATGACGATAAACGCCCATTGCGCAGTAATGGTAGTAGCCTTGGTGCTTATTTCGTCCTGTGCTTCAGCGTATTGTGCTTTGACAGTTTTCAGTTCGTTGACAGCTCTGATGCCTGCAATAGAGTCGGTCCATTCGTCATACATCTTGTTGATGATGCCCGCCATCAAGTCGTTATTGTCTTGTTTGGCTTTGGCAATAAGGTCTTTGAAGCACTTTTCCTTGCCGTTATCATCCTTGCCTTTTGCATTCATGGTGAAGATCTCCTTATAGCATACAGTAGCCAAAGGTGCGTTGCCAGTAGTACGTGCAAAGGCAGCCTTCTTCATGAGCATGTCTTCAATGACATCTTTTTTCTTGCTGGCACGCGCATAGTTTTCCATCAGCGCCATTTGAGCTTTACGTTCTGCCGACTTGTTCAGACGGGTGTAGAGGCGGAAGCGTTCGTTGCTGACAAGATAATGCAAATCGGGATTGCCGGCTCCAAGCATGGCATCGAGAGCTCTGCATGTGGCAAAAGCCTCTCGCCAGAGATGGTTTTCTGACTGTCGGATGCTGGTCTGTACACCGTTTTCTACGGTTTGTCGCAGGTTTTGTGCGACCGTTGTGAGTGTGCTGCAAGCAACTAGTAGGGCAAGGATTAACTTTTTCATAATCTGACAGGTGTTTAGGTTATCTTATGCAAAGGTAGTAAATGATATTCAAAAACGAAACACATCTGCTGTTTTTTTCGTCTATTTTTCACCTTTTTTCGTTGTTTTCAATAGTTTCTTTGGATTGAAAGACCATGCTCATTTCCTTTGTGTCATACTTGACAGGGCAACAAGGCCCTAAGAGGAAGGCCATAATTCCTTTCCTTATTATCTTACGCACGCGTACATTATTATATAAGTAGGACGATTCGCTGTGGATGACCGACTGTTGAATGGCATTTCTTTCAAACATCAACAAGACCTTTTGCCCAATATTGTATAGAAAAAGAGAGTATATGGCTTCGGGATGCGTTCGGGATGTGTCTTACTCATATTGGTGGTCGATGGGTGGTCGAAAACGCAGCAATTAAGCCATCGACC
Organism: Prevotella sp. P5-50; assembly: GCF_002251295.1. Lineage (GTDB taxonomy): Bacteria > Bacteroidota > Bacteroidia > Bacteroidales > Bacteroidaceae > Prevotella. The sequence goes on along the minus strand of NZ_NPJA01000019.1, from coordinate 335,399 downwards.
ACCACCATAATGCCATATCTCTCAAAGGATTACATCATAGTGGTGGTCGTGTGGTCGAAATATTTCTGAAAACTAAATTTTCTGTATGTCAGCTGGTACGCTATCCTACCCGCTGGGAATGATGCATCAGTATTCAAACGAACTGCCGCCAAGAAACTCGCGAAGTAGCGATGTGGGCGGTATCTGGTCTTCCTTGATGGTGTGGATGTAGCGCAGAAACTTCATCAATCTATATGCCTCGGCATACTCTTCGCAGTTTTCAGGCACCTGTTCCAACAAGGGCAACGCCTGATTCTTCAGTACTGCCAGTTCGAAAAGCATGGCAGAATTGAACATGGCATCGGCATTTTCCTGATAAGGGAATATCCAGCGGTTCTCACCCCGGCGTACCGAAGGCCAACGACGGATGGTGTCGCATGCCGATACCCCACGGTATTTATAGTCGCGAACGATACGGCGCAACAGGCGGTTGTCGGTAGTCGGTATATAATTGTGCGTGTCGAGCAGGATGGTGGTCAATGCCGAAGCATAGACACGGAATATCTGATCGTTGGGGATAGATGCTGTCAGTTCGGGATTGAGCGCATGGATTCCTTCCAAGACAAGTACCTCGTTGCCCTGAAGTCGTAGGCGACGACCGCTTTTTTCACTTCTGCCCATCTGGAAATTATAGCGTGGCAGTTCCACTTCTTCGCCTCTGAACAGGGCATTCATCTGCTCATTGAGCAAAGGAATGTTGAGTGCATGCAGATGTTCGTAGTCGTAGTCGCCAGTCTCATCGCGCGGTGTCTGTTCGCGGTTCACGAAGTAATCGTCGAGCGAAATGCCAATGGGATGGATGCCGTTGACCGCCAGTTGTACCGAAAGGCGCTTGCAGGTGGTGGTCTTACCGCTCGATGAGGGACCGGCTATGAGCACCATCTTCACATTCTTCCGTTTGGCAATCTCATCGGCTATCTGCGCTATCTTCTTCTCTTGCAGCGCCTCGCTCAGTTGGATGAGTCCGTTCGACTTCCCCTCTTCCACCGCTTTGTTCAGGTCGCCAATGGTACTGATGCCGAGGATGTCCTGCCAATGGTGGTGCTCCATAAAGATGTCGAACATCTTGTCCTGACGCACCAGTTCGCCCAAGCGTGACGGATCTTGTGGTGACGGCACGCGCAGAAGGATTCCGCCGAAATACGGTTCGACGCCGAAAAGTGTCAGTTGCCCGGTATTGGTGAGCATCGAGCCATAGTAATAATCCGCATAGCCATCTATCTCATAATAGGTGGTATAGAGCGATCCCAACCCTTCAAGGAGCTTCACCTTCGATACGGTTCCCATCTCACGAAACATGCGGATGGCATCTTCGGTTGTTGCCTGATGGCGATGAATGGGGATGGCAGCAGCCACAATCTCCTGCATGCGCTTTCTAATAGCAGCCACATCAGCGTCGGTCACCTGATGCCCGATATGCAAATCGCAATGGTAGCCATTGCTCACAGGCACATTGATAACCACATGTCCCGTGCCGTAAAGGTCGTGGACAGCCTTACAAAGCACAAAAAACAAACTGCGAGTATATGCTCTTAGCGCAGAAGGATGGCGGAGACTGAGAAACTCCACATCCTTACAATTATACACGCGATAGTGCATTCCCTCTATCTTATTGTTAACACGTGCACTTATCGGACCGTACTCCATGGTAAGGCCCGAAAAAGAAAAAATATCAGAAAGTGTACTTCCGATGCTTACATTTAATATTTTTTTATTATTTTTGCAACGGATTTGAACCATTTGTTCCATAGGCATATTGTTTGCATTAGTCGTGGACAAAGTTAGTGAATATATTTAGAAAACAATAAGAATTTAAACTTTTTAAACTTCCAAGTATGTCAATTTGGATTCTTTTCAAGCTTTTGGGATCACTTGCCCTGCTGATGTTCGGTATGAAATCAATGAGTGAGGCGCTCCAAAAAATGGCAGGACCGCAATTGCGACATGTCCTCGGTGCCATGACCACCAATCGTTTTATGGGTATGACCACTGGTATGCTTGTCACGGCAAGTGTACAGTCGAGCACCGCTACAACTGTGATGACCGTTTCGTTTGTAAACGCTGGTCTGCTGACTTTGGCACAGGCTATCTCAGTTATTATGGGTGCTAATATTGGAACAACCCTGACGGCGTGGATTATGTCGGCAGGGTTTTCTTTTAATATCACCGACTTCGTCTATCCGGCTTTCTTTTTCGCCATTATCCTCATCTATTCGAAGAAAAAGCGCTTCATAGGCGACTTCGTGTTTGGTATTGCCTTCATGTTCCTCGGTCTCGGCACACTCCGACAGACCGGTATAGACATGCACCTCGGAGAAAACCAAGCCGTGCTCGACTTCTTCGCATCGTTCGATCCCAACGCATTCAGCACCACACTCATCTTCCTGCTCCTTGGAGGTGTGCTTACCTTCTGTGTACAGTCGTCGGCTGCTGTCATGGCTATCACCATGATTCTCTGTTCGAGCGGAGTATTGCCCATCTACCAGGGTATCGCACTCGTCATGGGTGAGAACATCGGTACCACAGTCACCTCAAACTTGGCTGCCATGTCTGCCAACACACAGGCGCGGCGTGCAGCACTTGCACACATGTTCTTCAACGTCTTCGGTGTGATATGGATACTCTTCGTATTCCGTCCTTTCGTCGATATGGTCTGCGGACTCGTTGGCTACAATGTGGATATGGACCGCGCCACTACCACAGCCAAGGCTTTTCTTGCCAATTCCGCCAGACTCAGTTTTGTGCTGGCTGCCTTCCACACCTGCTTCAATGTTGTCAATACCGCTATCCTCATCTGGTTTATCCCACAAATCGAACGCTTCGTATGCTGGGTGATCAAGCCTAAGAAAGTGGATGAAGAGGAGGACTTCCGTCTGCACTTCATTACTGCTGGCTTCATGAAGACTCCGGAGCTCTCGGTATTGGAGGCTCAAAAGGAGATACAGCAGTTTGCCATCCGCATACAGCGCATGTTCGGTTTGGTCAAAGAACTGTTGGTGGAGAAAGACGAGAAGACATTTAATAAGATGTACTCGCGTATAGAGAAGTATGAAGGAATATCCGACAACATGGAATTGGAAATTGCACAATACCTCGATGAAGTGTCGGACGCTCATCTCTCTGACGATACCAAAGCTAAAATCCGTGCGATGCTGCGCGAAATATCAGAGATTGAAAGTATCGGCGACGCTTGCTACAACATTGCACGCACCATCTCTCGCAAATATCAGGGCAAGCAAGACCACTTCAATCAAAAGCAGTATGAGCACATTTTCCAAATGATGGAACTCACAGACCAAGCCCTGACGCAGATGAATGCGCTAATGGCTGGCAGAAAAGTATCGTACGATGTCAACCGTTCGTTCAACATCGAGAACGAAATCAATAATTACCGCAATCAGTTGAAATCGCAAAACATCAACGACGTGAACAACCATGCATACACCTATGCCGTGGGCACCATCTATATGGATATCATCAACGAATGTGAGAAATTAGGCGACTATGTGGTCAACGTAGTTGAAGCACGCATGGGTACACGTCAAAAAATTGCATAAAAAATGCAATTTTAACATTGATGTAACATTTATTTGTATTTTTTTAAGTAAATTTGCCACGGATTTATATAACAAACAACAAGTATAACAAAAAACTACTTCTTCTGATGGTTATGAGTGTTGACTTCAACACTCACCATCATGGCTCAGATCACTACCTCCGCCCTTAGCGGTAAGGTAACGACGCAAGACACGAAGGAGGAGGTGATTGGTGCTACGGTAACAAAGATTTCTGCTGCTGATTTCGTAAAACTGAAAGACGACAAGCAGACTTACTACATGCTGACGGGTACAATTACCACTGCAGGCAACGGCAACAAGACCGAACTGAAGACCTATGGTAACTTCGACTTGGTTGATGAAACTGGTGCTGCCTACATCTACGGTGTGCAGACTGGTTGGGAGAATACTCCTGCGGACTCAAGAAAGCACTTCAGCGACCTTGGCAAGAAACTCGGTGACGAAATTACCGTTATCGGTTACAAAACATTGTTCAACAACAAGCCACAAATGGGTGGTGCATTCTATTTCGAACCTAAGAAATAATCAGACTATACAAGTCATATATCAAGGGGAACTCCTATCGGGGTTCCCCTTTTTTATTTATCCGCCAATCGGTTCTTTGATAAAGAAATGACCGATTTGTAATTAACTAATATCGCGAAGGTGAATAATATCACGGAAATAACCAAATTGCGAACCGATTATTTTGCACTTTCACCATTATTCGCTAACTTTGCACAAAAAGCAAAAGCTATAAGACCATGGCAAAGAATCAGAACTGGAAAGACGACTGCTGGGTGTTGCTCATACAACTATACCAAAAGAAGCCGGCAGGGCTCAAACCCCTGTACTGCAAGGCTATGGTGGATCTCAGCCTCGAACTACACGTTCCGCCACAAACACTCCATCAGAAGATGAAGCAACTGGAAAGCCTCGACACGCCCCGTATCCAACAACTATGGCAACACTATGCCAACAACCCACAACGTCTGAACCGAGCAGTAAAGTTGCTGAGACGAATGGCAGGATTCGGCAATAGTGGCGAATTCTACGAAGGGGTGGAACTGCAAGAGTCGTTTGAACACGATTTCAGACCCATTGAAGGTGATAGTCAACTGATGCCTGTCACACTCATCATCATTCTCGACCAGTATTTCAGACTGACACCCATCACCATGGTTCCAGAAACTCCAGAAATACAAGACCTGGCCCGACTAATGCACATGTCTGCAGCAAAGATTGCTGACATCATGGAAGTATATCAACACTGCGACCCCTATCTCAATAGAAATGAGATGCTCTTTAGTCCCATCTTCCCTGCTTGTCAGGATATATGGCAGAGATACGGCAATAGCGATACCGAACAACTGGCTACGCTGGCCGAACAACTCAAGGCGTATTACCGATGAAACAAGAACAGACACAAGAACAACAACTGTCACAATCGCTCCGGCAAACCCAGAGCATCACACAGCAACAGTTGCTCCAAGCGCAACTCACAGAGATGCCTATGGCGCAACTCATGGAACGCATACGCACTGAAATGGACGATAATCCTGCGCTGGAATCATCGGGCACCGATGAAGAGAACGATTGGCACGACGATGAACCATCAGACACCGATACTGATACCAACGAAGACTACGAACAACGCAACGAGCGCGAAGAGCGGAACGATGCGCTCGATGCCGCTTTAGAACGCATTGGACGCGATGATGAAGACCTTCCCGTATATCACAGCGGACCATCTTATGACGAGGAACGCGAAGAGATGGTCTATGGCGAAACTCTCTCTTTCTATGATCAGCTCAAGGAACAAGTGGGGCTCTTGCCACTTGATGAACGCCAACGATATATCATGGAATACATCATTGGCTCACTCGACGAAGACGGACTACTGAGAAAAACGCTCGATAGCATAGCCGACGAACTGGCTATCTACCACAACATTGATACCAATGAACACGAATTGCAAAAGCTCTTGGAGATGCTCCAAGACTTTGACCCCGCTGGTATTGGTGCACGCTCATTGCAAGAATGTCTGCTCTTACAAATCAAAAGACGTGAACCATCGCGGCTGACCACTCTAATGGAACAAGTGGTCAACAACCACTTCGAAGATTTTACCAAGAAGCACTGGCAACAAATCAGACAAAGCTTGCAATTGACAGAGATGCAAGTCGATACACTCATGGCAGAGATGCGCAAACTCAACCCCAAACCTGGTGCATCAATGGGCGAAGCCGTAGGGCGTTCACTCCAACAAATCACACCCGATTTCATCATCGATACACAGGACGACGGTACCGTGACCTTCCAACTCAATACTGGAGAATTGCCAGAACTGCATGTATCACCATCGTTTTCCGAAACACTCAATCAATATCAGACCAACAAAGAAAATATGAGCCGCCAAATGAAGGAAGCGCTGCTCTATACTAAAAAGAAAGTGAATGCCGCTCATAGTTTCATAGAAGCTATCAAGAGCAGACGCCGCACACTCACCATGACTATGAATGCCATTATACAATGGCAGCATCGCTATTTCGAAGAAGGCGACGAGGCACTGCTACGACCTATGATTCTCAAGGATATTGCGGAAAAGACAGGTCTCAACCTCACCACCATCTCCAGAGCCTGCAACGGTAAATATGCACAAACACGATGGGGCACTTTCCCCCTTCGCCACTTCTTCACCGAAAGCTATACCACTGCTGAAGGTGACCAACTCTCCACTCGGCAACTTAAGATGATTCTGCACGACCTCATAAACAGCGAGGATAAACAGCAACCACTGAGCGATGATGCACTCTGCAAACTGCTCGCAAAGAAGGGCTACCCCATAGCACGACGTACCGTGGCAAAATACCGCGAACAACTTGGACTGCCTATAGCACGACTGAGAAAGGAGGAGAAAAAATGAAAAACGAAAAGCGCCTCATCATCGCTGCACGTGCGGTAAGCCTATTCTTCACACCATTCTATTTGCCCATCGTAGGCATGCTTGTACTTTTCACCTTCAGTTTCATGAGCATCTTCCCTACTGCCTACAAATTGCAGGTACTGGCAATGGTCTATTTCTTCACGATTCTGATGCCAACCATATCCATTCGACTCTACCGCAAATACCAAGGATGGACACTCATCGAACTAGGCCAACGTGAACGGCGCATGGTGCCCTATGCTCTATCGATAGCCAGCTATTTCGCTTGTTACTATCTCTTCCTTCGGCTTCACATGCCACATTTCATCGGTTCCATCCTTTTGGCAGCACTCTGCGTACAGATGATATGTGCGCTTATCAATGTAGTATGGAAGATATCTACCCACTCGGCAGCAATCGGAGCCGTAGGCGGTGCACTATTTGCCTTTGCCGAATATCTGGCATTCAATCCCATATGGTGGCTCTGCCTGGTATTCCTTGTCGGAGGAATCGTGGGCACCTGTCGCATGATATTACGACAGCACTCTCTCGGACAGATAGTAGGAGGATTCTGGATTGGCTTCTTCGTAGCAGCCATCATCATTCTCTTCATCTAACGAATCACAATAGATTATAACATACAGACAACAACATCGTTTAACAACAACAAGACATACAAATACGATTATGAAACCAATTGTCAGCATCATCATGGGCAGCACAAGCGATTTGCCCGTTATGGAAAAAGCATGTAAACTACTCGACGAGATGCAAATTCCCTTTGAGGTCAATGCGCTGTCGGCACACCGTACCCCTGACGCAGTAGAGGCATTTGCTGCAGGGGCTAAGGAGCGCGGTCTGAAAGTGATTATCGCAGCTGCCGGAATGGCGGCTGCACTACCGGGCGTCATCGCAGCATCAACCACACTCCCCGTTATCGGAGTGCCCATCAAAGGTATGCTCGACGGACTCGATGCCATGCTCTCCATCATACAGATGCCCCCAGGAATCCCTGTAGCAACAGTAGGTGTCAACGGTGCACAGAACGCAGCTATCTTAGCTGTAGAAATGCTTGCACTCTCCGATGAAGCCATTGCCAAGCGCCTAGCAGACTATAAGACTGGACTGAAAGCCAAGATTGAGAAAGCCAACCGCGATTTGGCCGAAGTGAAATACGAATATAAAACCAACTGAAGCACTGCTTCACCAATCCATAAGAAGATGAGTTACAAACGAAGAGTATCATCCATTGCCCACGTAGGACAGCTCGGCATCGGAGGCGATAACCCTATCCGCATCCAGTCGATGGCCACCAAAGACACCAACGATACCGAAGGTTGCGTGGCACAAGCCAAACGCATCATCGATGCAGGAGGTGAGTTGGTGCGCTTCACTACACAGGGAACACGTGAAGCCGAGAATATGAAAAACATATCTCAACGGCTGAAAGCCGATGGCTATACAGCTCCATTGGTAGCTGATGTACATTTCACAGCCCGTGTAGCCGATGTGGCAGCATGCTACTGCGAGAAAGTTCGCATCAATCCCGGCAACTATGTTGACCCTGGCAGAGTCTTCAAACATCTCGAATATACCGATGCAGAATATGCCGATGAACTAAAAAAAATAGAAGCCAAACTAGTGCCGTTCCTCAATATCTGTAAAGAGCACCATACTGCCGTACGCATAGGAGTAAACCATGGTTCGCTCAGCGATCGCATCATGTCGCGCTATGGCGACACTCCCGCAGGTATCGTAGAAAGTTGCATGGAGTTTCTGCGCATCTGCAAACGTGAGAACTTCAACGATGTGGTCATATCCATCAAAGCCAGCAATACTGTGGTCATGGTTACTACGGTACGCCTCTTGGTGGAAACCATGGACCATGAAGACATGCACTATCCACTGCATCTCGGTGTTACCGAAGCTGGAGAAGGCGAAGACGGACGCATCAAGAGTGCCGTAGGTATTGGTGCCTTGCTGACAGAGGGCATTGGCGACACCATCCGTGTATCACTCAGCGAAGAACCAGAATGTGAAATTCCTGTAGCACGCCAACTTGTAGATAACATCGAAGCATGTGCTATTCTGCGTGAGAAAGCCGAGGCTTCCATCGCCGATGATACCATCACCATCACCTTGGATGATGAAGATTGGCAGACCATGCAACTCAAAGTCGCCATGGCAACAGGAGCCTTACTCATCGACCGTAAAGCTCATCAACTTGTCATCAACAATCCCCACTTCTCAGCAGAACGTCTCGTAGGTCTGGCAGATGCTATTCTGCAGGCTGCACGCATTAAGTTTACCAAGACAGAATACATCTCTTGTCCGGGTTGCGGACGCACACTCTACAATCTACAAGACACCATTGCCCGCATTAAAGCAGCAACCAGTCATCTGGTAGGACTAAAGATTGGCATCATGGGATGTATCGTCAATGGTCCTGGCGAAATGGCAGATGCCGATTATGGCTATGTGGGTGCAGGACGTGGAAAGATATCACTCTACCGACAAAAAGAGTGTGTAGCAAAGAATATCCCTGAGGCTGAAGCCGTAGAACGCCTATTACAACTGATTGACGATGATCGAAAAAAACAATAATATCAGTTATTCGCATGGTGTGGCAACAATCGGTAAAGCCTACAGACTATTCCATTTTGTCGTTTGACGATAAGGGCTAAAGAGCCCAATAACATCTAGCAGATGACATACACACCACTTCTATACAAATTGACAAAGCCCAGCTTCAAATAATTTGAAGCTGGGCTTTGTCAGATATCAGTATCACTTATTCGGCAAAGGCAGCTTCCTCTGCTTCGGCAATAATCTCCTCACGGCTCTTTGCCCGTGGTGTTGCCGTAATATCATCAAGTGAAAAGTCCATATCATGACGGTCTGCCGACTGGTTATCATTAGCCGATACATTCTTCTGCAGCGATTTCTGTGGACGAGGAAAATCTCTTTCTGTAGTTTGAGGCTGCTCCACAATAAAATCACGCTGATCTGCTTCTGGATCAGGTACAGAGAGTATCGGTTCCTCCTCCATCTTTGTACGTTCCGTCTTTGCAGCAAACACGCTGTCTATGAATTGTGGCTCGCGACGCAAACGCTGTAGCGTATCCTTGCAGGCATTCTGCTGACTCTCTTTTTTACTGTATCCTTTACCCGCACAACCTTCTACACCTTCAAGTATCACCTGATAGACAAAGACAGGACTGCTGTTCTCGTCTTTCGTCTGTTCCACTTGTTTAAACTCCAGCCGCACACGGTTTTTCTGACTCCATTCCAACAGTTTCGACTTGAAATTGACCTCCTTATAGGCCACTTTATCGATGTTGATAATCTGGTTGAGGATACGCTTCTGCATGAAACGCATGCAGGCTTCATAGCCGCGGTCGAGATAAATCGCACCGACAAGGGCCTCGAAAGCGTTTCCCCCCATGTAACTGTTATGAACTGTAGAGCGGTCAGACGTAGTGATCAGCCGAGTGATACCCATCTCTTTGGCCAATCGTCCGAGTGTTTCGCGCTGTACGAGTTTAGAGCGAGTATTAGTAAGAAATCCCTCGCGCTTGCCTTCAAAATGACGAAATACGATATCGCCCACCACAGCATCAAGTATGGCATCACCCAAAAATTCGAGGCGCTCATTATTCAAAGGACGTCCTTTCTCATTTCGGCGACGCAGACTCTTGTGTAGAAGAGCCTGCTTATAGAGCTGTATGTTGCGAGGATAAAATCCTAGAATTTTGTATAAAGAAGAATAAAGCTCCTTCTCCTTGCGGAAAGGGAGCCTTATTCTATCTATGAAATTATAATTATTCAGCATACTTCTTGAACACTACACAAGCGTTGTGACCACCAAAACCGAAGGTATTGCTCAGTCCGGCACGCACTTCGCGCTTCTGTGCTTTGTTGAAGGTGAAGTTGAGGTTGTAGTCAATCTCTTCATCGTTATCGCCTTCCTCATGGTTGATAGTGGGAGGAACGATGTCGTTCTTGACAGCCAATACGGTAGCCATAGCCTCTACAGCACCTGCTGCACCAAGGAGGTGACCAGTCATCGACTTGGTACTGCTGATGTTGAGCTTATAAGCAGCATCGCCAAACACTTCCTTGATAGCCTTGGCTTCAGAGATATCACCTACGTGGGTAGATGTTCCGTGTACGTTGATATAATCGATATCTTCAGGATTCAAGCCAGCATCCTCCAATGCGTTGCGCATCACGAGGCATGCACCGAGACCCTCTGGATGAGAGGCGGTGATATGGTGAGCATCGGCGCTCATTCCTGCACCAACCATTTCTGCATAAATCTTAGCACCACGTGCCTTAGCATGCTCGAGCTCTTCAAGAATCAAGCAACCAGCACCTTCAGCCATGATGAATCCATCGCGACTTGCGCTGAACGGACGGCTTGCCTTTTCAGGTTCATCGTTGCGAGTTGACAGAGCGTGCATCGCATTGAAACCACCAACACCTGTTGCACAGATAGCAGCCTCAGCACCACCACTTACGATAATGTTGGCCTTGCCCAAACGGATAAGGTTGAAAGCATCAGCCAATGCATTGCTTGAAGAAGCACAAGCCGAAGCAGTGATATAGTTTGGTCCGTGGAAACCGTACATAATAGAAATCTGTCCGGCAGCAATATCGGCAATCATCTTCGGAATGAAGAATGGATTGAATTTAGGACCATCAGCCTCGTGAACACCATAGTATTTCACTTCATCCTCGAAGGTCTTAATACCACCGATACCTACTCCATAAACAACGCCAATGCGGTTTTTGTCTTCGGTATCAAGGTCCATTGCACTGTCTTCCACAGCCTGTTTAGCAGCAATAAGAGCCAGCTGTGTGTAACGATCCATCTTACGAGCCTCTTTACGATCAAGATAATCATTGATGTTAAGGTTCTTCACTTCGCACGCAAACTTAGTTTTGAAGTTTGTGGTATCGAAGCTGGTAATGGGGGCTGCGCCACTCTTTCCCGCCAGCATGTTCTGCCAGGTCTCCTCAGAAGTGTTGCCCAGTGGCGTGACGGCACCGAGTCCAGTCACTACTACTCTTTTCAATTCCATATTTTAGATTTGGTTGTCTTAGTGATGTCCTATTACTGAATGGGTGTTGAACATTGGCCACCAAAAGGTACGCCAACACCCAACACCCAAAAGTCCATCACAGATGTGATTTATTTTTTGTTCTCCTCGATGTATGCGATAGCATCACCTACAGTGCCAATCTTCTCAGCCTTGTCGTCGGGGATAGAGATACCGAACTCTTTCTCAAATTCCATGATGAGCTCAACGGTATCCAAAGAATCAGCGCCGAGGTCGTTGGTGAAACTTGCTTCGGGCTTTACTTCTGCCTCGTCAACACCGAGCTTGTCAACGATGATTTCCTTTACTTTGCTTTCAATTTCTGACATAATGTTCTTTTTAAAATAGTTTATAATGTATTCTTTTTTTGTGTGCTTACTACCCCATAGGGCACTTAGCGGTTGCAAAGTAACTAATTTTTATTGAGTTACGCAAATAATTTCGGTAAAAAAGCGCTTTTCTTTGCACAAACACCTATAATCTGTGCACTTTTCAGCCCCTTTTCTGCATATTTTTTCAGATTTTTTCACGTCTAAGTGGGTAATTATTGCGCAAAGATTCAAACAGCGAAGGATCGTTTTTAAGTTTTTCACTATCCTTGATGGGGTTGTAAAGCTGTAAAGGATCACCTGTGAAATGAAAACCGTCAGGTAGAGACGGAGGATCTATACGACCGGGATTGGGCAAATGGAAATGATGACAAAGAGCTTGAATTACCATGTTATCAGCATTAGTCTTGCCATCTGCAGAGTAGCCTGCAATATGTGGAGTGGCAATAAAAGCCTGTTTCAGGAGTTGGAGATTGATATCAGGTTCACCCTCCCATACATCGATAACCGCATCGCGCACTCGCTTTTCACACAATGCTGTCAACAGAGCGTTATTATCAACCACAGGCCCACGACTTGTATTAATTATATAAGGTACGCGCGAGAGCCTTTGGAAGAACGCTTCATCTGCCATATGCCATGTAGCATAACATCCTTCGCGGGTAAGTGGCACATGGAAAGTGATGACATCTGCCTCCCGCTCTATCACGTCTAACGACACATAGTCTGAGGAGCCCACTGGCGGATCGCATACCAAGACACGCATACCCATGCGTTCAGCTACGTTCTTCACTTTCTGTCCCACATGTCCACATCCCACGATACCGATAGTGGCACTATTGAGTTGAAGTCCTTTCTGTTGTTGAAGCAAAAGAAGTGACGATTCGAGATACTGTGCGACCGAGGCAGCATTGCATCCTGGACAACTGGTCCATGTTATGCCTGCACGCTCCATATAATCGGCATCAATATGATCAAATCCTATGGTTGCAGTGGCAACAAAAGTCACTTTCGAACCAGCCAACAGTTTTTCATCACATCGCGTACGAGTTCTCACTATAAGTGCATCAGCATCTTTCACATCGGCAGACGCTATTTTTGCTCCGGGAATAGCCACCACTTGGTCGGCCAGCATCTGGAGTTTCTCGCGGATATAGGGTATTTTATCGTCAACAACTATTTTCATAATTGGATGCAAAGATAATGAATCGGGATGGAAAAGAGAAAAAAATCACTGTTTTCTTTTGTATTTCACTCACTTATTCTACACCTTTGGCGCCATGCACCCAAGGTACTCACGTTCGGAAATGCAAAAGAAAACGAGGTTTTCTTTTGTATTTCACTCACTTATTCTACACCTTTGGCGCTATGCGCCCAAGGTACTCACGTTCGGAAATGCAAAAGAAAACGAGGTTTTCTTTTGTATTTCACTCACTTATTCTACACCTTTGGCGCCATGCGCCCAAGGTACGCACGTTCGGAAATGCAAAAGAAAACGAGGTTTTCTTTTGTATTTCACTCACTTATTCGTACCTTTGCACCAAACAAAAAAATATAGACTATGACATTTACAGAAAAAGCTAACCAAATCTTCAAGCAAGCTATTCGTGACTATCACTTGAAAGATCATGTGGACACGCCCATTTCTAATCCTTACGAGCGCGACTCTATTGAGTATAGCCTGTATCTGAAATGCTGGATTGATACCGTACAGTGGCATCTGGAAGATATCATCCGCGATCCACACATCGACCCAACAGAGGCACTGGCTCTGAAGCGTCGCATCGACCACAGCAATCAAGACCGCACCGATTTGGTAGAGGAAATCGACTCTTACTTCCGTAAGTTGTATAGTGACATCAAGCCTTTGACCGACGCACGACTGAACACAGAGAGTCCAGCATGGGCCATTGACCGTCTTTCCATTCTGGCTTTGAAGATCTGGCACATGCAAGAACAGACCGAACGCAAGGATGCTGACGTTGCCCATGTAGAGAAGTGTCAAGCCAAACTGCAGGTTCTTCTTGAACAGCAGGTGGATCTCAGCACAGCCATCGACCAGTTGCTCGAAGACATTGAGCAGGGTCGCAAGTACATGAAGGTATATCGCCAGATGAAGATGTACAACGATCCTTCTACCAACCCTATTCTCTACAAGAAATAATTCAATTGGTGAAAAAGGAACATCTTCTCGTCATCCGATTCTCTGCATTAGGCGATGTGGCCATGACAGTGCCCGTCGTCTATGCATTGGCACAGCAGTATCCTGATGTGCGCATTACGGTATTGAGCCGTAACTTTGCACGTCCTTTGTTCGATGATCTGCTACCCAACATCAATTTTATGGAGGCTGACCTCAAACGCGAATACCGCGGTATCACTGGTTTGAACAGTCTCTACCGCCGTTTGTTGGCCAAACAGTTTACAGCCATTGCCGACCTTCACAGCGTACTGAGGTCAAGTTATCTGCGCATGCGCTTCAATCTGGACCACTATAAAGTGGCACACATTGACAAACATCGCAAAGACCGCCGTCGCATCACCTCTTCAAGCAATAAGCAACTGATTCAGTTGCCTACTTCATTCCAAAACTATGCTGATGTATTTGCCCGCTTGGGCTATCCCGTCAACGTACAGTTCCGCTCCATTTTTTCAGAAGATGGTGGTGACATGAATCTTTTGCCAGAGAGTCTTCCCCGTCCCACTGTCGGTCAACCGTGTATCGGCATTGCACCTTTTGCCGCACACGAAGGCAAAATCTATCCAGTTCGATTAATGGAACAGGTAGTAGAGCAATTGCTTGCCAAACATCCTGATACTCGCATCTATTTATTTGGCAAAGGCCAGCGCGAAGACGAAACATTCCCAAAATGGTGTGCTGCCCACCCCCAGTGTGTGTATGTAAGCCAACATTTGAATAATCTGCGCAACGAACTCATCTTAATGAGCCACCTCCAAGTAATGGTATCCATGGATTCTGCCAATATGCACTTGGCATCGCTGGTAGCCACACCCGTAGTAAGCGTATGGGGCGCCACTCATCCTTTTACTGGTTTTATGGGTTGGAATCAGAACCCAGAGAATGCCATCCAGATACCGTTGGAGTGCCGTCCATGTAGCATCTACGGCCAGAAACCATGCTTACGAGGTGACTATGCCTGCATGCGCAACATCGCACCAGAGCAGATTGTCAATCGCGTAGAACTGATTCTGAACAAGCATTAAATCCCGTTTACGGATAGTTCTGCCAGCTATTTCCATGTAGCACTATCCGTCAATGGCTTTTCTTGATATGAGAAAAACCATGAAACACTATAATTTTTCATAAAAAAATAATGCGGTATCAGAAAATATGTGTACCTTTGCGCCGATTTTAAAACAGATACATTAATAATATTATAAAAACAAAAAATGGATAAAGTAAGTTACGCTATGGGCATCGGTATCGGCATGCAGCTGAAGCAGATGGGTGCCACAGACATGAACGTTGACGACTTTGCAGCAGCCATCAAAGACGTGCTTGCAGGCAACGAACTGAAGGTACCAAACCACGAAGCGCAGCAAATTGTGCAAGATTACTTCATGGCACAAGAGAAGAAACTCAACGAACAGCGCGCCGCACAAGGCAAGATTGCCAAAGAAGCAGGTGAGAAATATCTGGCAGAAAACGCAAAGAAAGACGGTGTGGTTACACTGCCCAGCGGTCTGCAATATCAAGTTATCAAGGAAGGTAACGGTAAAAAGCCATCTGCCAAAGACACAGTACGCTGCCACTATGAGGGATTTCTCATCGATGGCACAGTTTTCGACTCATCAGTACAGCGTGGTGAACCCGCAGAATTCGGTTTGCAGCAGGTGATTGCCGGATGGACCGAAGGTCTGCAGCTGATGCAGGAAGGAGCTAAATACCGCTTCTTCATACCTTATATGCTGGGATATGGTGAGAGTGGAGCAGCAGGTGCTATTCCCCCATTTGCAGCACTTATTTTCGATGTAGAGCTCATCAAGGTGCTCTAAACCAAACAGAAATGATACAAACATTAGTAATACAATGAAGAAATTTACCATTGCAGCATTCGCTGTAGCCGCAGTAGCCATGCTTTCTTGCGGCAATGCCGCTCCCAAGGCTAACCTGAAGAGCGACGTAGACACACTGAGCTACGCCATCGGTATGGCACAGACTCAGGGTCTGAAAGATTATCTCGTAACACGTCTTGACGTGGATACCGCCTATCTGGACGAGTTTATCAAAGGTTTGAACGAAGGAGCCAATGCCGGCGACGACAAGAAGAAAGCCGCTTACTACGCAGGTATTCAGATTGGCCAGCAGATTTCAAACCAGATGATGAAGGGCATCAACCACGAGCTTTTCGGTGAGGATTCTACCAAGACCATCTCTCTGAAGAACTTCATGGCAGGTTTCATCAGCGGAACAACTGGTAAGGGTGGCCTCATGAGCATCGACTCAGCACAGATGGTTGCTCAGAAGATGATGCAGAGCATCAAGGCCAAGACCATGGAAAAAGCCTACGGTCCTAACAAGGCAGCTGGTGAGAAATTCCTTGCAGCCAATGCCAAGAAGGAAGGTGTGAAAACTCTTCCCGGTGGTGTACAGTATAAGGTTATCAAGGTAGGAACCGGTAAGATTCCTGCTGACACCTCAATGGTAAAGGTTAACTACGAGGGTCGCACCATCGACGGCAAGGTATTCGACAGCTCATACAAGCGCAACATGCCCGCAGACTTCCGTTGCAACCAGGTTATCAAAGGTTGGACAACCGCTCTGACCCACATGCCTGCAGGTTCTGTATGGGAGGTTTACATTCCTCAGGATCAAGCTTACGGTGAGCGCCAGCAGGGTGAAGACATCAAGCCTTTCTCTGCTCTCGTCTTCAAAATCGAGCTTCTCGAAGTGAAATAATCACCAGGGAAAACACCCCAACACAATAGTGTATATCGGTATCAAGGTCGATGAATAGGCCATGATACCGATATTTTGTCTAAAAAAACATAAATTATCAAGCAAAGTGTTGCCTGTTTCAACAATAATAACTACTTTTGCTTACAAATAGTAAAATATCTAAAACCATATAAATATGGCAGCAAACGACAAGATTGATAATCTCGACAAAAAGATTCTGAATATTCTATCTAAAAATGCCCGAATACCCTTCAAGGATGTTGCGGCAGAGTGTAACGTATCACGTGCAGCTATCCACCAGCGCGTCCAGCACCTCATAGAGGGTCACGTCATCATGGGTAGCGGTTTCGACGTTAATCCCAAAAGTCTGGGATACACCACCTGTACCTACGTAGGAATCACCTTGGAACGTGGTTCGATGTATAAGGACGTAGTGGAAAGAATACAGCATATCCCAGAAATCGTGGAATGTCACTTCACTACAGGTCCATACACCATGCTCGTAAAACTCTATGCCCGCGACAACGAACAACTCATGCAGTTGCTCAACGGCCAACTGCAAGACATCCCCGGTGTAGTGGCTACAGAGACTCTGATATCGCTCGAACAAAGCATCAAGCGTGAGATTCCTATCGGACCTAACGAATAATCATCTATCAACACTGCGTATGAACCGTTTTGACTGGCAAGCACAGCTGGCCAAATGCCATGCGTCGTTTCCTGCAGCAACGCACAAACCTGTCATTGCCATCACGGGAAACTATGGCGAAGGAAACTGCAAGCTCGCTCAAACCTATTATAAATCGGTGGAAAAAGCAGGCGGTGTGCCTATCATCATGCCTCCCTCTGCACAGACCGATACTATCATCAATACGCTTGAACATATTGATGGGCTTCTCATCAGCGGTGGCTCCGACTTCAATCCGCTGTTTGCAGGCGAGCAACCTGTTGTCAAGCTTGGAGGCATCAACGCCGAGCGCGACCTTGCCGAACTGCTCACTATACGGTTAGCCTACGATCGGCAGATTCCGATGTTAGCCATTTGTCGCGGCATTCAAGCATTGGCTATGGCTCTTGATGGCCATGTGGAACAGGATATCAACCACAGAGCACAGGTAAAACACAGTCAGGACGCAGACCGTTCAGAGCCCACCCACTCCGTAAAGATAGAGCCCGACTCTATTCTCGGTAGTCTCTATGCCGATACGCTCAAGGACAACGACGGCATACTCTACGTCAACTCATTTCATCACCAAGCAGTAGATCACTGCGGACCACGTTTCCGCACCACAGCAGAATCTGCCGACGGTATCATCGAAGCCATAGAAAGCCGTGAATACAAGAGTATCATTGGCGTGCAATGGCATCCAGAGTGTTTGGTCAATGGAGCGCCACTTTTCCAATGGTTGGTGAAGGAGTCAGAACATTTCTACCAAGCCTGCAAGCTCCATGAGCGCATCATCACCCTCGATACGCATTGCGACACACCGATGTTCTTCCCTCAAGGCGTAGATTTCGGCAGTCGCGACAAGAAGATATTGGTAGATCTCCACAAGATGACCGAAGGTCATCAAGATGCCACTATCATGGTGGCTTATCTGCCACAACCCAAACCCGGCGAGGACTTCCCATCAATTGTTGATTTCGATGTGAAGAATCCTACGGAATATGCAGACCTCATCTTCGACAAGATAGAAACCATGGTGGCCCACAATAAGTCCTACCTCAGCATTGCACGGACACCTGCCGACCTCTATGCCAATAAGAAGAAAGGGCTGAAGAGCATCATGCTGGGCATAGAAAATGGCTTAGCCATCAATGGCGATCTACGCAAGCTGCGCCATTTTGCAGAGCGCGGCATCGTCTATATGACACTCTGCCATAATGGTGACAACGACATATGCGACTCAGCACGCGGTTGCAATACCCATGGCGGTGTGAGCGACTTCGGCCAACAGGTCATTAGGAAGATGAACAAACTGGGCATCATGGTAGATATGAGTCATGCTGGTGAGCACAGTTTCTACGATGCACTCGACATCAGCCAACAGCCCATTGTGTGTAGCCACTCCAGCTGTAGAGCCCTTTGCGACCATCCTCGCAATCTCACCGACGACCAGATGCGACAGCTGGCTGCTAAGGGTGGTGTGATGCAAGTGACGCTCTATAATGGTTTCCTCTGCAAAGATGGCGAGGCTACAGTACTTGATGCACTGGCACATCTCGACCACGCTATCAATATTATGGGTATCGACCATGTCGGTTTAGGTTCTGATTTCGATGGCGATGGAGGCATTCGCGGACTCTCCTGCTCATCGGAAATGATCAATTTCACCCGACATCTCATGGCCAAACGCTATTCCGAACGCGACATCCAAAAGATTTGGGGACGCAATTTCCTGCGTATCATGAAACAGGTGCAAAGCGCCAAATCGTAGAAATCATTATCATATAGACTACAGACTACAAACAGAAAAATGACGAAACACCACATACTCAATATCGCCATGCTATGGGCTGCAATAGCCACCATCATGGCTTGCGGTACTACCAACAAACAACCTGCAACTGAGGAAAAACCTGTCAATATTGAATTTCATGCTGATTCTGCCTATGCTTTCTGTGCAGCACAATGTACCTATGGACCTCGCACAATGAATAGCGAGGCGCATGAGAAATGCGGCAAATGGATTGCTTCACAGTTTCAGAAATACGGTTGCAGCATTGAACTTCAGTGTGCAGACCTCAAGGGATTCGACGGCACAATACTCAAAAGCACCAACATCATCGCCTCTATGCCCAAACGCAGCACCGACGAAACACGCATCATGATATGTGCACACTGGGACAGTCGCCCATGGGCAGATAATGATCCCGACTCTGCCAACTGGCACAAACCCGTCATGGCAGCCAACGATGGCGCATCGGGAGTGGCTGTCATGCTCGAACTGGCACGCCTGCTTCAACACAACGACTCACTACCTGTAAGCATCGACTTTGTCTGCTTCGATGCCGAAGACTGGGGCGTACCACAGTGGAGCGACACCGCAGACGATGGCGACTCATGGGCATTGGGCGCACAACACTGGGCCAAGAACTATGCCGCAAGCGGTTCTAATAAGTATCGCTATGCCATTTTGCTCGATATGGTGGGTGGTCAGGGTGCCCGTTTCTACCACGAAGGCTTCTCACTGCAACATGCCGGACGCCTCGTTGACCGCATCTGGAGTGCTGCAAGTGCCGCAGGCTATAGCAGTTTCTTCCCTATGGAGGCAGGCGGCTACGTGACCGACGACCACATACCTGTGAATGAAGTGGCCCATGTCCCCTGTGTAGATATCATCAACCACTATCCCGATTGCCAACAAAGTTCCTTTGGACCGACGTGGCACACCGTCAGTGACGATATGCAACATATCGACAAGAACACGCTGAAAGCCGTAGGCCAGACCCTGCTGCAAGTGGTTTTCAACGACAAATAATCACAAGGTAGGTCAATGGGCTTTACTGTATTGCCAGACTATGAACCATTGCTCCATCCAACAAACCCCATTGCGATTGCTTGAGAACAAGTAATGCCGACGCCCAAGAAGGCATCACGCGGCAACACATATATTTTAGTTTTTCATTTTTTATCGAACACCGAACACCACTATAACGTAATTCATTATCGGATATAACTTTATAGTGGTGTTCGATGATGATAAGTTTAGGTTATCAAACACCTGTCAAACACTTACGGAACACATCAGAGTTGACCAGCTTCCACCATCAGCACGACTCGTTCGGTGAGTCTATCCACACCTTCCGGATCGTATTCTTTCTTCAAACTGGCGCCGAACGCCCATGCAAAAGCCTGATAGAATCCAGCACGCACAGGTCCGAGAAAGGCTTGAATCATATTGTAGGAAGATGAATGACTCTCGCGATAGATGAGTTTGATCAGGAGTTTTCCCTGTGAATACGTCAGTTTTTTCATCTTCGGCTGATACTCTTTCCAGATGCTTTTCTCTACGCGCTTCATGTGTTCCTCCTTCGATTTCTTGTCAGGCAAAGTTTCCAGAAACTCCGCAGTCTCCATCATAATGGTACGCGCCTCCTTGGCAATAGGCAGTACGCGCTTCACATTGCGCACCAATCTATTAAACGCCATCTGCTGTTTCTTGCTACTGAAGGAGATGGGGGGATAAACATAGACATTGTTCATCTCCATATACTGGATGCTGTCGCCGCCTTCCAGCACCTTTCCAACCTTGACCATCGGCATGAACGTAGGGCCAAACGGATCGTCGTCGGCTTTACTCTCGTTGGCAGGGTCGGTCTGTTGCGCATAGAGTGACAATGTCATAACGGCCATTAGCGACACCATCAGACAGCGAAGCGTATCAGTTTTAAGGTATTGCAGCATGATGGTTTATTTCCAAAACAACTTGTCCATCAGCAAATAACGCTGTTGCATCGCCTCATCGGTCTTAACAAAAGTATGCACGTCAATCTGCAATACGGGTGGAACAGTTTTGCCGTTGACTGCCGGCCAATTCACCAAACCGAGTCCGTTGGGGTTTCCTGTCTTCACAAAATTAGCGTAATAGTTGCTGAACACATCAGAGATCATATAGTCATCGGGCTGCCAGTCATAGACTCTGTTTGTGGGCAACGTACCCATGGCATACTCAATATCGGCAGAATGTACCGCTCCTTTGTCTTGTGACACTGCGGGTTCACCATCTTTTGCATCTAGTATTCCACCAGCCAGTCCTGCCACTTTCCCCTTGACAGCCATTGCTGGACGCGGATGGCAGTAGCGATAGCGATAAACTGGTTGTCCACTGGTCAACTGGTGCATGTGTCCCCACTTCCATGTGGAATAGTCGAGGAATAAATCAGAAGCCAAGTCAGTGCCCGGCTGTCCTGTCACATCGTTAGCAGTATAGATGCCATATAGACGGAACAGTTGGTCGGTGGCATCGCCAAACTTCTGACGTGCAGCTTCTTTCAAAACCTCTACAGAGGCTGGCTGACCAGCCAGAATCGCTTGAGGCGACATCTCTTGATTGTTTCCACCAATGAGCAAAGGAATGTGCAACTGCTTTCCGTCGGCATAAGTCTGTGTGGGTTGTTCTGTGAAGAAATAGCCATCAATGCAGTATTTCGGTACGTTTCTCACGTTGGCACGCTTCATGAGTTCTTCTGCCGGCATGGCACGCAACTGTTTAATAGTCTTACAACCCAGCGCTTTTGCTATTTCTACGCCAGCTGTCTCAGCCTCTTTGAGTGTAGCAACAGCGTTGAATCCCATGACAGAGCCGCTTGATCCGATGGCTTGTGCTATCAGTCCTTGACACAGTGGCGATGCCATCAAGGCACTTACCGACATTGATCCAGCCGATTCGCCTGCTATCGTGATGCGTTCGGAATCGCCACCAAAGTCTGCAATATGTGTTTTCACCCATTGAATGGCAGCCACTTGATCCATGAATCCATAGTTTCCCGAACCTTTATAGGCTGTTTCTTTCGACAGTTGCGGATGAGAGAAGAAACCGAAGATGCCTTCACGATAATTGGCAGTAATAGCGATTATGCCCTTTCGCGCCATGCTCTCTCCGGCATATCTGGGTTCGCTACCGCTTCCAGCCATGAGTCCTCCACCGTTGAAATAGATGAGCACAGGTAGTTTCTCCTTCATGGTGTGAGCAGGAGTCCATATATTCAGATATAGACAGTCTTCGCTGTTTTCCTTCGTACCGAAGTTCATGTCGCCAAATATATTCTCTTGCATGGGGTTAGGCCCAAAGTCTTTAGCACTACGCACACCCTCCCATGCTACAACGGGCTGTGGTGCTTTCCATCGCAGATCGCCCACTGGCGGTGCAGCAAATGGTACTCCGAGAAACACTTTCACACCAGAACGCTCCATTCCTTCAAGCGTTCCATCAGTTGTTTTCACCTGTGGGTTGCCTTGTGCCATCATTCCGATGGTACAGAAGCAAGCAGCCATCATCATCAGCATCTTGTTCATCTGTCGTTTCGTTTTAAATTTGTTTCTATTCTATAGATTATCGGAAAAGGTAATTCTGTTCCTTCTTCGCGATGTTGCAAAGGTACGATTAAGTGAGCGAAAAGCAAAAGAAATTTCATTTTTTCTTATTTCTTCTCTTACGTGAGTCGCTTTACAAGGTCATCATAAAGATAGTGCTACACCTCTTAAATAAAAGAAAAACGGGGTTTTTCTTTGTATTTCGCTCGGTTTGCACTACCTTTGCAGTAATATTATATAAATAAGAAGAAAACAAAAAATACGAAAATATGGAATACAATTTTAGAGACATCGAACAGAAGTGGCAGAAGCGCTGGGTAGAGATGAAAACCTACCGCGTGACAGAAGACCCTACAAAAAAGAAATTCTACGTGCTCAACATGTTCCCCTACCCCTCTGGAGCCGGACTCCATGTGGGTCACCCATTGGGCTATATTGCCAGCGACATCTACGCTCGCTATAAGCGCCAGCAGGGCTACAACGTGTTGAATCCGATGGGATACGATGCCTATGGACTCCCCGCAGAGCAGTATGCCATACAAACCGGACAGCATCCAGAGAAGACTACTACAGAGAATATTGCGCGCTACAGACAGCAGTTGGACAAGATTGGATTCTCCTTCGACTGGGAACGCGAGGTGCGCACTTGCGATCCTATCTACTATAAATGGACACAATGGGCGTTCCAACGCATGTTCAAATCATACTACAGCACTTCTTCACACAAAGCACAGCCTACCATCAAACTGATAGAACACTTCGAACTGATGGGTTCTAAAGACTGTGGTGCACTGGGAACAGAGGAATTGGACTTCACTGCTTCTGACTGGGCATCGTACTCTGAGAAGAAAAAGCAAGAAGTGTTGATGAACTACCGCATAGCCTATCTTGCCGACACCATGGTCAACTGGTGTCCTCAACTCGGCACGGTACTTGCCAACGATGAGGTAGTGGATGGCGTCAGCGTACGCGGTGGCTACCCTGTAGTGCAGAAGAAGATGCGCCAGTGGTGTCTGCGCGTATCTGCATACGCCCAGCGTTTGCTCGACGGACTCGACACAATCGACTGGACCGACTCTTTGAAAGAGACTCAGCGCAACTGGATTGGACGCTCCGAAGGTACCGAAGTAGAGTTCAATGTGGCCGATTCCGACAAGCACTTCACCATCTTCACCACGCGTGCCGATACCATGTTTGGTGTAACCTTCATGGTTCTTGCTCCTGAATCAGATCTCGTTGCCGAACTCACCACCGATGCTCAAAAAGCCGATGTAAGCGACTATATCGCCTATGTGAAGAAGCGTACTGAGCGTGACCGTATTTCCGACAAAAAAGTGACAGGTGTTTTCTCTGGTTCATACGCTATCAATCCGTTCACAGACGAAAAAATTCCCATCTGGATTTCAGAGTATGTATTGGCCGGATACGGCACAGGTGCCATCATGGCAGTACCTGCCCACGACTCGCGCGACTATGCTTTTGCCAAGCATTTCAACCTTCCCATCATCCCACTGATAGAAGGCGCCGATGTTTCTGAAGAGAGCTATGATGCCAAAGAAGGCATTGTCTGCAACTCTGCTTCAGCAAAGTTCAGCCTCAACGGATTGACCGTGAAGGAGGCCATTGCCGCCACCAAGAAATATGTGGAAGCCAACGGACTGGGCCGCGTCAAGGTGAATTACCGCCTGCGCGATGCCATCTTCAGTCGTCAGCGCTATTGGGGCGAACCATTCCCCGTATATTATAAGGACAATATGCCCTATATGATTCCGAAGGAATGTCTGCCTTTGGAATTGCCTGAAATAGACGAATACAAGCCAACAGAGTCTGGCGAGCCCCCATTGGGCCGTGCCAAGTTGTGGGCGTGGGATACCAAGACCAACCAAGTAGTAGATAAGAGTCTGATAGACCATAAGAGCGTATTCCCTCTCGAACTCAACACCATGCCCGGATTCGCAGGTTCTTCTGCCTACTATCTGCGCTATATGGATCCTAAGAACGAGAAAGCCCTCGTAAGTAAAGAGGCTGATGAATACTGGCGCAACGTAGATCTCTATGTTGGCGGTACAGAGCATGCCACCGGTCACCTCATCTATTCACGCTTCTGGAACAAGTTCTTGTTTGATTCAGGCTACAGTTGCGAGGACGAACCATTCAAGAAACTGGTAAACCAAGGCATGATACAGGGTCGCAGCAACTTTGTATATCGCATCAACGATGAGGGCGCAGACAAGGGCAAGTTTGTCAGTCTGAACCTCAAAGGCAGTTACAAGGATGTAACTCCCATACACGTTGACGTGAATATCGTCAGCAACGACGTGCTCGACCAAGATGCTTTCCGCGCTTGGCGACCAGAGTATGAGCATGCAGAATTTATCCTTGAAGACGGAAAATACATCTGTGGTTGGGCAATTGAAAAGATGTCTAAGTCGATGTTCAACGTGGTCAACCCCGATATGATTGTTGAGCGCTACGGTGCCGACACCTTACGTCTATACGAAATGTTCCTTGGTCCGGTAGAACAGTCTAAGCCTTGGGACACCAACGGAATAGACGGTTGCCACCGCTTCTTGAAGAAGTTCTGGGCTTTGTTCTATGGCAACAGCCGCGACAACGCCGATGGCAAACTGCTCGTTGACGATGCTGAGCCCACAAAAGCCCAGTTGAAGAGTGTCCACAAACTGATTAAGAAGGTGTCACAAGACATCGAGGAATTCTCTTACAACACGTCTATCTCTGCCTTTATGATTTGCGTTGGCGAGATGGCACAGTTGAAGTGTCACAACCGCGAACTTCTCCGCACCCTCGTTACACTATTGGCCCCCTTCGCACCCCATATCAGCGAAGAACTTTGGGAGGCTTTGGGCGAGACCGGCAGCGTTTGCGATGCCCCATGGCCCACATGGAATGAAGAGTTCTTGGTAGAAGATACCGTAAAACTTGGTGTTGCCTTCAACGGCAAAACACGTTTCGACATGGAGTTTGCTGCCAATGCTGACAATAAAACCATCGAAGAAGCCGTGATGGCAGATCCTCGCTCACCGAAGTATATCGACGGCAAGCAAGTGGTCAAAGTCATCATAGTGCCCAAACGCATGGTAAACATCGTTTGCAAATAAATATCAAATACGGCATATGACTATCAATCACAAAATGCTGTGGAACGAGATGAAGGACTATTTCTTCATCACCGTTGGCTTGCTGCTATATACCATTTCGTTCACCGTATTCCTCATGCCTTATGAGATTGTAGGTGGCGGAGTGACTGGCTTGTCGGCCATTATCTACTATGCTACCGGTTTCCGTTTGGAAAATACCTATATCATTATCAACGGCATTCTGCTGATTGTCGCGTTGAAGGTATTGGGCTTCAAGTTTCTAATGAAGACCATCTATGCCATCGTTACGCTCTATTTCATGCTGAAGTTTGCCCAAGACATCTTGCCCAAACAGCCCAACGGCCTGCCCATCAAGTTGCTGGGCGAAGGGCAGGACTTCATGTCGATGGTTATAGGATGTATGTTTGGCGGCATTGCCCTTGCCACCGTATTCTCCAACAACGGTTCTACGGGTGGTACCGATATTATTGCAGCATCTATCAATAAGTATCACAACGTATCGTTGGGTACTGTACTGATAGCCGCCGACTTCTGTATCATCGGTTCGTGTATGTTCTTCCCACAGTTTGGCACCTATATCGAGCGCGCCCACAAGGTAGTGTTTGGTTTCTGTGTGATGACGATGGAGAACTTTGTGCTCGACTATGTGATGAATGCACGAAGGGAGTCTGTGCAGTTTATGATATTCTCTCGCAAGTGGCAGGAGATTGCCAATGCCATCGGAACACAGATGGACCATGGTGTAACCATCCTCGATGGCCATGGCTGGTACACTGGTAAGGAACTCCGCGTATTGTGTATTTTGGCCAAAAAGAATGAGAGCGTCAACATCTTCCGCCTCATCAAGATGATCGACCCCAACGCCTTTGTAAGCCAAAGTGCCGTTATCGGTGTCTATGGCGAAGGCTTTGACGAGATGAAAGTAAAGATTAAAAAAGTTAAAAAGGCGGTGGAAGAAATCCCTAAGGAATGATGCCGCCGACAAACTATAACGATGAAAATTGTATTTGCAACCAATAACCAACATAAGTTGGAAGAGATTCGCAGCATCCTTGGAAACCGTTTCGAGGTGGTGTCGTTAGCCGACATCGGCTGCCATGAGGATATTCCCGAAACGGGCAAGACCCTTGAGGAGAATGCCCTGCAGAAGGCTCAGTATGTGTATGACCACTATCATGTGAGCTGTTTTGCCGACGATACCGGTCTTGAAGTAGAGGCTCTCAACGGTGCACCGGGTGTTTATAGCGCACGCTATGCTGGTGGCGAAGGCCACGACTCGGAGGCCAATATGCAGAAGCTGCTTGCCGAACTGGCAGGAAAAGACAATCGCCAAGCACGCTTCCGCACCGTCATTGCGCTGATAGAGCGACGCGATGTGTGCCCCTGCGGTTGCACTGCTGTGAAGAAAGTGACCGAGTTTGAAGGCATTGTCAACGGCACCATCACCCACGAGAAGCACGGCAGTGAAGGCTTCGGCTACGACCCCGTGTTCCAACCCGAAGGTTACGACCACACCTTTGCAGAACTCGGAGTGGATGTCAAAAACACCATCAGCCACCGTGCACGTGCCACTCAGAAGTTGGCCGACTATCTGCGTGCAACTCTTGGAAAATAAACTATAAGAAAAATGATACTATCCCCACGTCAGACAGCATCATGGCTCATGTCCCACGACATTAGCTTTGGTGCTGTCTGTCGTTGTGTATGTACCCTGCTATGCTGGTTTGCCATGACGACAGTCCATGCACAGCCCGGCACCTGGCAGTATTATTTAGCCTATGGCGAACCGCAACAAATAGAGAAAGCAGAGCAAGGACTCTTCGTCAAAGCGAGTGGCAATCTCTATCACTACAACCTCAACGACCAGTCGGTTACTACTTTCGACCGGTCCAACGGCCTGAATGGCGGTCAGCTATCCCATATCAAATGGTGTAGCGAAGCCCATCGCCTCATCGCCATTTATACCAATGCCAATATCGACCTCATCAATCCTGAGGGTGAAGTGACCAATATGCCCGACCTCTATATGGCAACGATGGCAGGCAGCAAGAAGGTTCACCGCATTGTTACCGACGGTAGCATCGCCTACCTCTGTGTGGGTTCCAGCATTGTGAAGATAGATGTGGCGAATGCCCATGTGGTAGAAACTTACACCTTAGGCAGCGATGTTTGGAATGTGATGCCGGTTGACGGCAACCTCTATGCCAATACCGCAGCGAGCGGCGTGATGGTTGGGCGGATGTCCGACAACCTCATCAATCCTGCCAACTGGCACTCGACAAGCCATTTCCCTGAATCCATTTACGATGCTTACCGGGGTGACTACGATGCCTATATATCCATCGTCAGCCAGATAAATGCCGGTGGACCACACTACAACGAGTTCAACAGTCTGTGGTTCGTCAACGGATGTTTGTATGGAGTAGGTGGCGGTTGGTACGACGGAGGACAGATGGATCGCACCGCCCAATGGCAGCAAATGGACCGCGAGGGACATTGGCAGCAAATCGATGCTCCAATGAAAAAGGATGCGGTGAGCATGGCTATCGACCCTGCCGATGCCACACATCTTTATATAGCGACCTGTGGCAACGGCCTCTTTGAGTTTCGCAACGGGCAATCGGTGGCTCAATACACCGCAGGCAATAGTCTGTTGGCAAGTGCCATTCCGGGCAACAACAACTATGTGCGTGTTGATGGACTCTTCTACGACCGTCAGCATCGCCTTTGGATGACCAACAGCGAGACCCAGCACCCACTTATCCGCATGAACAGTGAAGGCACGATGGAGTCACTCGACCATCCCTCACTCTTCTATAACGGCACGCCCCTAACCATCTTGCGCAACCCTACGACCGACCATACGGGTAAGGTTTGGCTTGTCAACAGTCATCACCATCACCCTTGCCTGGTGCGCATCGACCCTGAAACAGACGAGGTGGACCGCTTTGATGCCTTGCGCAATCAAGACGAAACACCCTTGCGCGACATCTATAGCTTCAACTGTGTGGCAGAAGATAAAGATGGCAATATATGGGCAGGCACCAATCAGGGACCGCTGATGCTCACTCCACAACAGCAACAATCGCCCGACTACGGATATACGCAGATTGTCGTTCCGCGCAATGATGGCAGCGGTTATGGCGACTATCTGTTGGAGGGAATCAGTGTGACTGCCATGGCTATTGATGGCGGCAACCGCAAATGGATAGGCACAGAAAGCAACGGCGTCTATGTAATCAGTAGCGACAACACCACCGAAGTGGCTCATTACACCTCAGCCGACAGCGGTTTGCTGTCTGACCGCATAGAGAGTATCGCCATCGACGGACAGACCGGACGGGTGTATATCGGCACGGAAGAGGGGCTATGCGCTGTGGTTTCCGATGCTACCGATGCCGCTGAAAAGATGGAGAAAGGTGTGGTGCGCGCCTATCCCAACCCTGTAGCCCCCGACTATACGGGACCTATCACCATTGAAGGACTGAGTTACGATGCGGATGTGCGCATTGTAAACACGGCAGGCATGCTGGTGGCACGTGGGCGCAGCACGGGTGGCACCTATATCTGGGATGGTTGCGACAGCAAAGGGCGCCGCGTGGCCTCTGGCGTCTATCATGTTTTGACCGCTACAAGCGACGGTCATCGAGGCACCGTTTGCCGCATTGCCATCATCCGATAAGTGGCAATGCGTCAAGCGCTATAATTTAAAGACAGTCCATCAGTTGACTGAAATGTTCTATCTTCGTTAATCTTTCGTGTGGAAACTCTTGCGATTTCTCCAATGCCCATACTGCATGGAAGGGAATATGTACTGCCCAGGCGCCAACAGCAAGTGCCGGAGCAATGTCGCTACGGAAGGAGTTGCCCACCATGAGTGTTTCATGGGGATCCACACCAAGGGTGTCGCAGAGTGTGCGATAGGCGGTTTCGGTCTTGTCGGACACAATTTCCACATGCGAGAAATAGGGCAACAGTCCTGATCGCGACAGTTTATCCTCCTGTCCCATCAGTTCACCTTTGGTAAATACCACCAACCGGTAGCGTCCCGCTTCGTGGAGTTGGCGCAGCGTAGATTCCACTTCAGGCAACGGAGTAGCAGGGAAACGCAGCAGACGCTTACCCATTTCGATGATTTGGAGTAGCACATCGGCACCGATACGACCATCGGTCAGTTTGATAGCATTCTCCAACAGCGACAGGGTGAATGCCTTAGTGCCATAGCCGAAAAGCGGCATATTAGCGCGCTCGATGGCAAAGAGGCTGTCTGCCACGCGTTGTCTGTCGCTCACCCAAGGTTTGAGCATATCGGCAAGTTGCTCTTCGGCACGGTCAAACCAAGTCTGACAGTCCCATAGGGTATCGTCGGCATCGAAAATGATGGTCGTGATATCGGTCTTTGTCATTGTCATGTTGCGATGTTATTCAGTAAGTCACGGAGTGGGATGGGTGCGGCGGTAGTGCCACAGTTCGGCTGAGTTGATGATGTTCTGCCACAGCACATAACAGCCTGCGCCTACCGATGCAACAGGATGCAGATAGAGGTAAGCCACCCAAATGGCTAACGAGGTGTTCTTCTGAAACAGGGCTTGACCGCTGCAGATTTCCTCGCCAAGGTGTCTGCCAATGGCGCGACCAATGCCGAACTGCACGAAGCAGACCACGAAACTCAATGCAGCAATAGCCGTGAGCAACCACAATGGTGCATTGCTGTGCAGGATATTCTTCACCGTTACACCGGCTACAATAGTGAGCGAGACGCCCCATAGATAGAAACTCAGATTGGGCATGGAGGCAATGCGACGGCAGACCGCCTTCACATAGTGCTGCATCAGCCAGCCCAAGACCAACGGCAACAGGAGCACCATCGATACTTTTTGCAGAATAATGAGGAAGGTTTCGAAGAATGTAAGATGCACCGTACTGGTCAGCGGAGGAAACACCAAGGGTATCATCAATGCCGATGCAAGGGCTGAGATGACGGTAAAGGTGGTCATCGTATTGATGTTTCCACCGAGCTTGCCCGTCACAACGGGCGCTGCCGATGCCGACGGGGCGATGGTACAAGTAAGCACTCCTTGCCAGATGAGCTGTTGGTCAAGGTCGTCACCTACCAGAAAGATGATGCCGAGATTGGAAACTACCAGCAATACCTGTGCTGCAAGCACACCAATATGCCAACGATGGGGGCGCATCTGATGGAAATCGACCTTGCAAAAGGTGGCTAACAGCGTGAGAAACACCGTCACCGGGAATATCACATCGATAACGGGGCCTAGCCTATTGCCCAGTCCGTCGAGCTGCGGCACATAGTAGAACAGCAGATAAACTGTTGCACCAAGAGCTATTGCCACAGGCAGCGTCCAGTCTTTCAGAAAGCGTATTATATTCATGTCTTACTCTCTTTTCATCTGCAAAATTACTGCTTATCGGGGGAATGACAAAAGAAAGTGGACGTTTCTTTTGTCATTCCGCCCATCTTTATGTACTTTTGCACGCATGAAACACGCTACTGCTATATTACTCATCGGTATCATCCTGCTGACGGGAGGATGCAGGAACCAACCGCCTGTGGCTTTTCAAGAGGTGGTGAGTCTGCCGTTCACTCCTGTCAAAAACCAAGGCAACGACGCGCTCTGCTGGGCTTATGCCATGCTCGCCACCATCGAGACGGAACATATCTGCCGAGGTGACTCGGTAAACCTATCACCTTATTATATCAAGAGGCTGGTGGGAAAACAGCGACAGCGTGGTATGGGACACTCCTTGCTCCGCTTGATGGCTAATAAAGGTATTGTGCCGTTCGACACCTATCCCGACTCTACCCACGACCAACTGCCGTTGCCACAGTGGGTGTTCATGCTCGGTGCACGTTATACGCCACAGGAGTTTGCCCACAGTGTGTGTGGACCAGAGGAATACATGGCGGTAACTTCCGACCCTACCCAGCCTTATGGCAAGATGATTGTGGCAGACTATCCCGACAACTGGGAGCGGGAAACCTTTCTCAACGTGCCTCAAGACTCGTTGGTTGCCATAGTCTTGCGTGCCCTGCACCATCGCCATCCCGTTTGTTGGGAGGGTGATATCAACAACAGTGGATTTTCTTTTCGTAGCGGCATAGCCGACCACACCACCTCGTCACGACCCGATGACGACCACTGCATGACGATAATAGGACTGGCACGCCACCCCGACGGGCGGCTGTTCTTTAAGATGAAAAACTCATGGGGAACCGACAATCCCTATGGCGGAATGGTGTATATGTCGCAGGAGTATCTGCGCTGCTGCACCGTTGCACTATACCTAACGCGCGAAGCATACCTCGGTAAATAGCCTACCGATAGCACTTTACTTGCTGACGAAGGCCACTTGGTTCTGCAATTCAAATTGATTTGCTGAGCAATTCAAATTGATTTGCAGAGTAATTCAAATTGATTTGCAGAGTAATTCAAATTGATTTGCTCTGCTAACTGATTTTTATAAGAGACGAACGAAATATTCGTTGATGTGCAAACTCATTGAATTTGCGAAGTAAATTCATTGAAATTGCTGACCAAATTCATTGAAATTGCTGACCAAATTCATTGAAATTGCTGAGTAACGCAACTCGCATAGCACTATAATACACTATATACCATCATGTTACACAACTCTTAAGAGTGGGCGGAAAAACATGGTTTTTCTGGCTTCCAACGCTATACATGGTGCAGAGGACCTATACACACGTGATTGATGCTTCGTGCATTGCCCCAAAAACATGATCATAAAAAAACAGGGCGATATCACATCGGCCTGTTTAAACGATGATTTATAAAAAAAGGCTTTTATACTAAACAATGTAAAAATACATCAAATTGTTCTCATTTATTAAGTTTCCAGGTGACACCATCCTTAGTGTCTTTTACCTCAAAACCTGCTGCTGCCAACTCATCACGAATCTTATCTGATGTGGCCCAGTCCTTATCTGACTTGGCCTTGGCACGCAATTCAAGCACCATATCGACCACCTTTCCGAAGGCTTGCTCGCGCTCCTGGCTTGTTTCACTCGCCTCTTCACGCAGACCAAGAATGTCGAATGTGAACAGGCGCATGGTGTCGCTAAGCTCTTTCAGACAGTCGGCACAGATGGTAGCTTTATGGTCAACGAGCTTGTTGACTACCGAGCAAGCCTCAAACAGATGGCTGATGACCTGTGGAGTAGCCAAATCGTCGTTCATAGCATCGTAGCATTTCTGGCGCAACGACTTCACAATATGTTCGGTCTCACTATCACAATGTGCGCTGACATTGATGCGCTTCAGGTCGGCAATGCCTTGCAACAGTTTCTGTAAGCCCTTCTCCGATGCCTTCAATGCCTCGTTGGAGAAATCAACAGTGCCGCGATAGTGGGCAGAAAGTATGAAGAAACGGATGGTCATGGCGCTGTAGGCCTGTTCCAACAATGGGTGATTGCCGCTGAAAAACTCGTTGAGCGTAATGAAATTGCCCAGCGATTTGCCCATCTTCTGACCGTTGATGGTCAACATATTATTATGCATCCAGTATTTAACCATAGGGTGTCCCTGGGATGCAATGGCTTGCGCGATCTCACATTCATGGTGTGGGAAAATCAAATCCATACCACCACCGTGGATGTCGAAAGTATCGCCAAGATACTTACGGCCCATGGCTGTACACTCACAGTGCCATCCGGGGAAACCGTCACTCCATGGCGAAGGCCAGCGCATGATGTGCTCTGCCGATGCTTTCTTCCACAAAGCAAAGTCGGCTTGGTGGCGCTTTTCACCCACACCTGCCAACTCGCGGCTCTCATCCTTCGTGTTTTCGAGCGATCGTCCACTGAGTTCACCATATTTATATTGCTTGTTGTAAGCCTCGATGTCAAAGTAGATAGAACCGTTCGACTTGTAGGCAAAACCATTGTCCAATATCTGCTGCACCAATTGCTGCTGTTCGATGATGTGACCAGTGGCATGCGGTTCGATGCTCGGAGGCAACACGTTGAGGGCTTCCATAGCCTGATGGTAGCGGTTGGTATAGTACTGGGCTATCTCCATCGGCTCCAATTGCTCCAAACGAGCCTTCTTTTCTATCTTGTCGTCGCCTTCATCGGCATCGTGCTCCAAGTGGCCCACATCGGTAATGTTGCGCACATAGCGAACCTTATAACCTAAATGGCGAAGATAACGAAACACCAAGTCGAAGGTAATGGCAGGGCGAGCATGGCCCAAATGGGGGTCGCCATAGACGGTAGGACCACACACATACATGCCTACATGAGGTGCATTCAATGGTTCAAAACGCTCTTTTTGACGAGTTAGCGTATTGTATATTACGAGTTTGGATTCCATTCTATTTTAAGTTTTACTTTTGCAAAATTACTAATAACACACCGAAAAACAAAGTTTTTGACTTCAAAATTTGACTTTTCAACAAATATTTCGTAATTTCGCACCCACTAACGGAATATAAACTACCCAAACATAAAACAAATGGCTTATACACGCATGACCGCTGCAGAAGCTGCAGCGCTGATCAACAACAACGACAACATCGCCATGAGTGGCTTCACGCCTGCTGGTGTTGCCAAAGCTGTCACAAGAGAACTGGCAAAGAAAGCAGAGGCAGAACACGCTGCTGGACGCGAGTTCAAAGTTGGTATCTTCACCGGTGCTTCGACCGGACAGTCCACAGATGGCGTACTGGCCAATGCACAGGCCATTAAATACCGTGCTCCATATACCACCAATCCAGATTTCCGCAAGCGCGTCAACATGGGAGAAATCCCATACAACGACCTGCACCTGAGCCACATGGCACAGGAACTGCGCTATGGTTTCTATGGTGAGATTGACTGGGCTATACTCGAAGTATGCGACATCGAGGAGTGTGGCAACGAGTATCACGTCTATCTGACCGCTGCTGGTGGCATCTCGCCAACGGCTGCACGCCTCGCCAAGCATGTGATTCTCGAACTGAACAGCTTCCACAACCCCAACGCAAAGTTCATCCACGATGTCTATGAACCTCTCGATCCTCCTTACCGCAAGGCTATCCCCATCGAAAAGGTTGGCGATCGCATCGGTGTGCCCTATGTAGTTATACCCAAAGACAAGCTCGTGGGCGTTGTAGAATGTAACATCCCCGACGAG
The DNA here is from genome assembly GCF_002251295.1 of Prevotella sp. P5-50. Lineage (GTDB taxonomy): Bacteria > Bacteroidota > Bacteroidia > Bacteroidales > Bacteroidaceae > Prevotella. The sequence goes on along the minus strand of NZ_NPJA01000019.1, from coordinate 300,214 downwards.
GCAAGAGCTTTCAAAGACTCTGACCCCGTAACAGAAAAAATCGGTTTCCTTACTGCCGAATTCCTCGTTTCAGAACTCGCCAAGGGACGTATTCCTAAGGAATTCCTCCCCTTGCAGAGTGGCGTAGGATCTACAGCTAACGCTATCCTCGGTGCGCTGGGACAAGACAAGCAGGTGCCCGACTTCAATATCTACACCGAAGTGATACAGAACTCTGTCATTGACATGATGCTCACAGGTCGCGTGAAAGATGCATCTGCATGCTCACTGACCGTGTCAAACGACTGCCTCATGCAGGTTTATGACAACATGGACTACTTCAAAGACCACCTCACACTGCGCCAGAGCGAGATTTCAAACAGTCCTGAGATCATTCGCCGACTGGGTGTTATCGCTATCAACACCGCTATTGAGTGTGACCTCTACGGCAATGCAAACTCTACACATATCAGTGGCGTGAAGATGATGAACGGTATTGGTGGTTCGGGAGACTTCGAGCGCAACGCTTACCTCTCTATCTTCACCTGTCCGTCAACAGCCAAAGGCGGCCTCATCAGTAGCATCGTGCCTTTCGTAAGCCATCAGGACCACTCAGAACACGATGTCAATATCATCGTAACAGAGCAAGGTGTGGCTGACTTGCGCGGTAAATGTCCGGAAGAAAGAGCGAAACTCATTATCGAGCAGTGCGTACATCCAGACTACAAGCAACTGTTGTGGGACTACATGAAGATTGCCAAAGGCGGTCACACACGCCACAATCTGCCCGCTGCATTCGCTATGCACGACTCATTGGCACGCAAGGGCGATATGCGACTGACCGATTTCGCGGAATATGTGAAATAACATCAGCGTGAAAAAAATAACACTGGGAGGGGTCCGCACAACGCTGACTCCTCCTCGTTTTTACAGCCCACAGCCACCCCAAAAGAGTCGCAACCACCAGCGAAGAAAGGCCGCAACCGTTACCGAAGCATCTCCTTCAGTCCTCCATCCCCCATTCCCAACAATGAACGACAGTACCCTAACCTTCATCAAGCAACATCGCAACGATGACATCCGCCAGTTGGCGCTGACGAAACCTGCGTCAGACATCGATCTGAAACTGGCTTTGCAACAGATTGCCGGATGGCAGACTGCACGCCGAAAACTGCCCGACTGGGCAACTTGCGACAACATTCTATACCCACCACACCTCAACATGGAACAGGCATCGAGCCAACAAACGGCTCAATACAAAGCAAACGTCGTGGAGAGATGGGGCGGCAAAGACACTTCCTATGTGGATCTTACAGGCGGCATGGGTATCGATTTCTCGTTCATGGCAAGGGCATTCGACAAGCGAACCTACGTGGAACGCAATGAAATGCTCTGTCAACTGGCACACCACAACTTCCCCATACTGCAGTTGGAAGCCGCCGTTGCCAACGATGATGCAGAAGACTTTGTCAACAAGATGGCGCGTGCTACGGTCATATTCATAGACCCGGCAAGGCGCGACGAACATGGCGCACGCACCTACGGACTGGCTGATTGCACACCAGATGTCACGCTCATGATGCCTGTGTTGCGCGAAAAGGCTGAACATATAGTCATGAAACTATCGCCTATGCTCGACTGGCGAAAGGCGGTTGATGACTTGGGAGGCGCCAGCGAGGTACATATCGTCAGCGTGAAAAATGAATGTAAGGAGCTATTGCTTGTCATCGACCATCGCGCTTCGGCAAATCCAACACTCATTTGTATCAACGATGAACAACGGTTCTGCCCTTCCGACACAACAGAAACACCAACCTGCCAACCCACAGCAACTGACAACAGCGCTTTGGACAACACCTATCTCTATGAACCCAATGCCAGTATCATGAAAGGCGGATGCTTCACTGAAGTGGAACGTGCCTTCGCCATGCAACAGGTGGCTGCCAATTCACACCTCTTCCTAAGCAACACAGCAGTGAAATCATTCCCTGGTAGAAGTTTCATCGTCAAGCAACAATGCTCCTTAAACAAGCGCGAACTGAGAGAAGCACTTGCTGGTATAGACCGCGCCAATGTGGCAGTGCGCAACTTTCCACTATCGGCAGAAGTACTGCGCAAGAAACTCAAGCTGAAAGACGGTGGAGATACATACATCTTCGGCACCACACTTCCAGATGGCAACCACGTATTGTTCGTATGCCGTAAAATAGGTTAAATGTTTGGCTTTTTGTCAGTTTTTCACTACCTTTGCATCAATTCTGGACGTTATTTATAGATAAAAAGAAGAAGAGATGTCATCAATAGAAATAAAGAGAGTAGATAGCCAGAAACTTCTGGAAGACTTCATACAATTCCATTATGACCTGTATAGAGGCAATAAATATGATGCGCCCAACCTATACAGCGACGAGAAACATACGCACAACAAGAAGGAAAACGCGGCTTTCGAATTTTGCGAAGCTGAATATTTCCTCGCCTTTAAAGACGGAAAGATTGTTGGACGCGTGGCTGCCATCATCAATAACCGAGCCAACGAACGCTGGCAGAGAAAAAGCGTGAGGTTCGGATGGATCGACTTCATTGACGATATCGAGGTTTCGAAAGCATTACTTGAGGCCGTTGAACAATGGGGGCGCACCAAAGGTATGACCGAAATGGTAGGACCACTCGGCTATACGGACATGGATCCAGAGGGTATGCTCATTGAAGGATTCGACCAATTGGGTACGATGGCGACTATTTACAACTATCCCTACTATCCCAAACACATGGAACAGATGGGCGGTTGGGAGAAAGACAACGACTACGTGGAGTTCAAACTTATTGTGCCAAAAAAGGGAACGATGCCCGACAAATACGCTAAAATCGCACAAATGGTGATGAAGCGATACAACCTTCACGTAAGAAAGATAAAACGTAGCGAGGTTTTTGGCAAAGAACAGGTGGGAAGAAAAGTGTTCGACGTGGTCAACCAAACATTCGGAAACCTCTACGGATACTCGCAAATGACCGAAGCGCAGATTGACGAATACCTCAAAATGTATTTCCCTGTACTCGACCTCAATCTCGTCACTCTCATAGAAGACTGGAATACGCCAGACCACAAACTGATTGGAGTGGGCATATCTATACCGTCGCTGACTAAAGCACTGCAGAAATGCCACAACGGAAGAATGTTCCCATTCGGCTGGTGGCACTTACTCAAGGCTCTGAAATTCCACAAAACAAAGATTGTAGATCTTATGCTGGTGGGCATTCTGCCTGAATATCAAAACAAAGGCGCTAACGCTTTGCTATTCTACGACCTCATCCCATGGTATCAGAAATATGGCTTTGAATGGGGAGAGACTAATGTCGAGATGGAAACCAACGATAAAGTGCAGAGCCAATGGCAGTATCTTGAACACGTACAACATAAGCGGCGCCGCTGTTATAAAAAGAATATCTAACCTGACAATATGAGCGAAGACATCAACACCAACGAGCAAACCATCAGATATGAAGATGACAATATCCGACATCTGTCGGATATGGAACACGTGCGAACAAGACCGGGCATGTATATCGGACGCCTGGGCGACGGTTCGCTGGCTGAAGACGGCATCTATGTATTGCTGAAAGAGGTCATAGACAACTCTATCGACGAGTTTAAAATGAATGCCGGAGACCGCATAGAAATCAACATCGACGACCAACTGCGGGTGTCGGTGCGCGACTATGGACGTGGCATTCCACAAGGAAAACTTATCGAAGCGGTCAGTATGCTGAATACGGGCGGTAAATATGACTCTAAGGCTTTCAAAAAATCTGTAGGACTCAATGGTGTCGGTATCAAAGCAGTCAATGCGTTAAGCAGTAGGTTTGAAGTGGCATCATATAGAGATGGACAGGTAAGAAGAGCGGTTTTTGAGCGCGGACAACTGCAAAGTGACGTGACAGAAAAGACCGACGACGAGAATGGAACATACATCTTCTTCGAGCCAGACAATACCTTGTTCATCAATTACCAGTTCCACAACGACTTTGTGGAAAACATGCTCCGCAACTATACCTATCTCAATACTGGTCTCGCCATCATGTACAACGGCAGAAGAATACTCAGCCGACATGGTTTGGAGGACTTGTTGAAGGACCGAATGACCAACGATCCCCTATATCCCATCATACACCTCAAGGGAGAAGATATAGAAATTGCATTCACACATGCCAACCAGTATGGTGAAGAATATTATTCGTTTGTCAACGGACAACATACAACTCAGGGCGGTACACATCAAAGTGCATTCAAAGAGCATATCGCCAAGACAATTAAGGAATTTTTCGGGAAATACGAATATGGGGATATTCGAACCGGACTCGTTGCTGCTATTGCCATCAACGTAGAGGAACCGATGTTCGAAAGCCAGACCAAAATCAAGTTGGGATCACTCACTATGTCTCCTAACGATGGAGTCTCTATTAATAAATATGTGGGCGACTTCGTCAAACAGGAGGTGGACAACTACCTGCACATCCATACCGACGTGGCTGAAGTGATAGAGCAGAAGGTGAAAGAGAGCGAACGCGAGCGCAAAGCAATGGCGGGTGTGACCAAGATTGCACGTGAACGGGCAAAGAAAGCTAACTTGCACAACCGCAAACTGCGCGATTGTCGCATCCATTTCAGCGATGCTAAAAACGACAGAAAAGAGGAGAGTTGCATCTTTATCACTGAGGGCGACTCGGCAAGCGGAAGTATCACAAAGAGCAGAGATGTGAATACACAGGCGGTTTTCTCACTGCGCGGTAAACCTCTGAACTCGTTTGGACTGACCAAAAAGGTGGTCTATGAAAACGAAGAGTTCAACCTTTTGCAGGCTGCACTCGATATCGAAGAGAGCCTTGACACGTTGCGCTACAATAAAGTGATAGTGGCTACCGATGCGGATGTCGATGGAATGCACATCCGACTGCTGATCATTACATTCTTCTTGCAGTTCTTTCCAGAACTTGTCAAAAAGGGACACGTATATGTACTACAGACTCCTTTGTTCAGAGTGCGCAACCGTAGAACCAAAATAAAAAACAAAAAGGTGGTGGCAGAAGCTGACGCTAAGACGGAAGGAAAGAAGACTGACTTCATCACACGCTATTGCTATAGCGAAGAGGAACGCATCAATGCCATACAACAATTAGGACCGGACCCGGAAATCACACGATTCAAAGGTCTCGGAGAAATAAGCCCAGAAGAGTTTGCTGGCTTTATCGGACCTGATATCAGACTCGAACAGGTGACGCTGCATAAGAACGACCAGGTGCAAAAGCTATTGGAATACTACATGGGCAAGAACACTATGGAGCGACAGAACTTTATCATCGACAACCTCGTGATAGAGGAAGACCGACCAGAAGACGTTTACGAATAACAAAGAAAACATGATTTCAAAAAGAAATATACTATACCTCATGCTATTGTTGCCGTTGGCTGCCATAGCACAGTTGCGCATCAATATGCGAGGAGAAGCCTTGCGCAAACTGCAAATAGCAGAGATGGCTATCAACAACCTGTATGTGGACACCGTAGATGAACAGCGATTGGTGGAAGACGGCATACGAGGTATGCTCGAAAAACTCGATCCGCACAGCAGTTACCTTACCGCAAAAGAGGTGGAAGCAAGCAACGAACCACTGCAAGGCAACTTCGAGGGCATCGGTGTGCAGTTTAATATGTCGGAAGATACACTACTCGTGATACAACCCGTGGTAGGCGGTCCGTCTGAAAAGAAAGGCATCATGGCGGGCGACAGAATAGTCACCGTCAATGATACTGCGATTGCTGGCGTAAAAATGTCGCGCGAAGAAATCATGCGCAGCCTGCGCGGACGAAAGGGAACATTAGTGCGCTTGGGCGTTGTACGCCGCGGTATCAAGGGCATGCTGCATTTCGATATCATCCGCGACAAGATTCCTGTGAAGACTATCGATGCCTCATATATGATCAGACCAACGATAGGATATATCCGAATCGGTAGCTTCGGGGCACAAACCCACGAAGAATTTCGCGAACGCCTCAAAGCTTTAAAGGCACAAGGCATGACCTCGCTCATACTTGACCTGCAAGGAAACGGTGGCGGATATATGCACGCTGCAGTGGAAATTGCCAACGAGATGCTTCACGCTGGCGACCTTATTGTATATATGGAAGGGCGACAAGCCTCACGCAAAGATTATAAAGCACGCGGAAAAGGACTCTTTGAGGAAGGTCAGCTCGCTGTGTTGATTGACAGTTACTCGGCTTCAGCCGCTGAAATCGTGACGGGTGCCATACAAGACCAAGATCGCGGCATCGTGGTTGGACGTCGATCATACGGTAAAGGTCTGGTACAACGACCTGTTGACCTGCCCGATGGATCAATGATTCGACTGACTATAGCCCACTATTTCACACCATCTGGACGCTGTATCCAAAAACCATACGTGAAAGGAAAAGCAGAAGATTACGCCATGGATGTATATAACAGACTGACCAGTGGCGAACTGCAACATGCAGACAGCATACATTTTGCCGACTCACTGAAATGCTATACACTGCGCCAACACCGTACGGTTTATGGCGGAGGAGGTATCATGCCCGACCATTATGTGCCACTCGATACTACAATCTATACTCCCTTCTACAGAGAGATTGCTGCCAAATCATATATCATCAATGCCAATCTGCGCTATGTGGATACACATCGCAAGCAGTTGCAAAAGCAGTATCCTGTGTTTGAGACTTTCAAAAACACCTATGAAGTGCCGCAAGATGTGATTGACCAAATGTTGGCAGAGGCTGCAAAAGACGGTGTCAAACCAAAAGACGATGCCGAATTGCAAAAGTCACTCCCATCCCTTCGTCTCCAAATGAAGGCACTTGTGGCACGCGACCTATGGAATATGGATGAGTATTTCTCTATCATGAATGAGCAAAACGACATCGTGATGAAGGCTATCCAGCTGTTGCAACACCCCTAACCCACTTCTATTGCAGTAGGAATGACGTACAATACGCTTTGTAAACAACTGGCATTGACCTACGACGAGGGTGAGGCAAAAGCCATTGCACGCTTGGTTTATGAAGTGCGCTATGGTTTATCACTCACCGATATCTGTCTCGGACGCGACGCAGACACCGATGACAGCGACCTCAAACAAGTGGCAGAACGATTAAAAAACCATGAGCCCGTGCAGTATGTATTAGGCAAGACGCAGTTTTGCGGACATACTTTCCATACCGACCGACGGGCTTTAATACCCAGACCTGAGACCGGAGAACTCTGTCAATGGATGCTTTCCACACCATTCAGCAGTTTGCTCGATATCGGAACAGGCAGTGGTTGCATTGCCATCACTATGGCATTGGCACAGCCAAAAGCACAGATTACAGCATGGGATATATCCCCCGATGCCCTTTCGCTGGCTTCAGAAAATGCACAAAACCTGAACGCACATGTTGATTTCATATTGCGCGATGCACTACAAAATCATGAAGATGATAATCAGCGCTATGACATTATCGTGAGCAATCCGCCATATATCTGTCAAAACGAGGCTGAAGCGATGGAGAAAAACGTACTCGATTACGAACCACACACAGCACTTTTCGTGCCAGATAGCGATCCGCTGCGATTCTATTGCGCCATTGCACGCTATGCCTTAACGGCACTTCTACCGCAAGGTTACCTTTATTTCGAAATCAATCCACTCTATGCCGATGATCTCTGCACAATGCTTCACAATGCTGGATTCAGCGAAGTGACGCCCCGTAGCGATGCTTTTGGCAAAATACGCTTTATCCGTTGCCGCCGATGAACACGATGACAGAACAAGAAGCCTACCTCCGCTTGGCTGCATTATGTGCTCAAGCTGAACACTGCGAATATGAGATGCAGGAGAAAATGCGCCGTTGGGAAATTGCTGACGATGCTCAGGCGAGAGTGATGCAACGGCTGATAACCGAGCGATATGTAGATGATGAGCGCTTTGCACGTGCTTTTGCCAACGACAAAGTGAAATACAATAAATGGGGACGACGCAAGGTCGAACAGGCCATGTGGCTGAAACACATTGCCGAAGACATACGCCAACGAGTGCTCGACAGTATCGACGACGAGGAATACATTGCCATTCTGCGCCCATTGCTACAACAGAAAAGACGCTCAGTAAAGGCCCGTAACGACAATGAACTGCGGCAGAAGCTCATCAAATTTGCCATCGGCAGAGGATTCACCATGGATATTATCAAACAGTGTATCAGTATCGATGACGAAGAAGAATACGATATGGAATAGGCTTCTCGACACCATTCTGCCCCGCCATTGCAGTATCTGCGACAGTCGGTTGGGCTTCGACGAGAAAGCCATTTGTGGCAGTTGTGCCACAAGACTGCCGCGTACCCACTACGAACTGACGGCAGACTATAATCCTATGACCGTCTTGTTTCAAGGTATCGTACCTATAGAAAAGGCTGTGGCATTCGTCCATTTCAATCCTCACAATGCTTCAGCGCGCCTCATTTATGCTATAAAATACTACCGGCATCCTGACTATGCGATGGCTATGGGGGAAATCATGGCAAAAGAACTATTATCCTCAGGGTTCTTTAACGATATAGATGCCATCGTTCCGGTACCACTTTCGCGCCGCCGGCTACATCAACGAGGCTACAACCAAAGCGAATACTTGGCACGTGGAGTCAGTAAAATCACCTCTATTCCAGTAATTACCAAAGCGCTCCGTCGCAAGCATTTCCTACAAAGTCAAACGATGTTGGGGCACACTGAACGCCAGAAAAATGTGGAAAACATGTTTGTATTACGTGATGCCTCAGCACTTTCTGACCGACATATCCTATTGATAGACGACATCTGCACTACAGGTGCCACCGCCATGGCCTGTATTCAAGAGATGCAAGTAGCAAAAAATATACGCTTCAGCATACTGACGCTTGGGTTGACAGACCATTAAACTGCCATTCCAAAAAGATGATGAAGACCATGAAATCATCTCTTTTTCTGCTTCTCGACAGGTTGCACTTTGTGAACAGCCGACTTACTTGTATGTGCAGCAGACCTTCCGGAAGCCTTCCCCGTACCTTTACTATGAGATGTAGCAGACTTACCTGAAACCTTCTCCGTGGCTTTATTTGGATGCATTGCAGACTTTCCTGTGGATTTTCCTGCCGTTTTTTTCGCAGGAACAGCAACAGTTTTTTCATCTTCATCTTGCCATTGCGGAACGATTTTATCATCGCTTTCGGTCATTTCCAAATCGAGTTCAGGCACATCAAAACCGTCATCTGGCTTGAATGGTATCTCTACTTTTCGCTTATAAACCGATACCTCAACCATGGCAACACCCTGCGCTACGATGCCCAACTCACGGGCAGCGCGATAGGAAAGATCGATGACACGACCACGGGAAAAAGGTCCTCGGTCGATAACGCGTACTACAACTTCCTTGCCATTGGCAGGATTTCTCACTTTTAGGAGTGTGCCGAAGGGGTGTGTGCGATGCGCACAGACCAGACTGTCACTATGGATACGTTCTCCACTTGCCGTTCTTGAACCATTAGCGTGCTTCGAATAAAAGGTTGCTTTACCTTTCTGTTGAGCAGCCGAAGGCATCCCGATGGCAGCCAAAACAGCCATAAGGATGGAATACAGATACGATTCCAGAGTTCTTAGTTGCTTTGATAGACTTTTCATTGTTATAGTGATTGACCACCAACAGCGTCTCTTTGGTCAGAAAACAGATGTGTCGGTGGTACGGATTATTTGTCGTTATCAAGTTCAAGTTCGAGTTCATCAGTTCGCCGCTTTATATCGCGGTAAGCCTGTGACAGGTCGGTTTTGGTAATATCGATATTTGTGTTAATCGGTCGCCGTGGGTCGCTTAATGCGTGTTGAAACAACCAATCATACGTTTTGTCGGTATAGAAGAAGCGTGCCAAAGCACCATGTGATGCTCCAGGCATCCAGTCATAACGCAAACGCTCGGTAGCTCCGAGTATTTTCATCCCTTCAACCACCTTCTGTGATTCGCGCACCGATACGGCGCGGTCTGCAGTTCCATGCACTATCCATAATGGTAATTCACCCAATCCACGATAGTCTTTCAGCGTAGAACCGCCACATAGTGCTATTGCCGCAGCTATTTTGTCAGGATAAGTACCTGCGAAATCCAGTGTACCATAGCCTCCGAGACTCATACCTATTACATATACGCGTGTATCGTCAAATGAATAGTTCTTCTTCATCCACTCCAGAATATTGTTAAGGCGGCGTGGATTCCATGCCCCGCCTGGGTTTTGTGGGGTAACTATAAGTGCGGGAATCTGTCTTCCCATCTTAACGGCATCAACAGGGCCATATTGCAAACAGCGTTTCATATCGCGTCCACAGCGGCTTGCACCATGAAGGAAGATTATCAATGGAGTTTGTTCCTGCGAGAAATAATAGTCATCTGGCGTATATACCCAAAAGTCGTAGCCGTCTTTCACAACCCCTTTCTTTGCCGACAATAAGTCATACTGCGCCCATGTTGCTGTGTGTAACATCAGCAACAAGAGTGTCAGTATGTTTGTATGCAGCGTTCTTTTCGTCATATATACGCTCACTTTCTGATTTTATCGTTTAATTTTTACCGTTGTTTTCTTACCATTATAGGCCACTTTATAAATGGTATTATCGGGCATCTTCACCTCAAAGACACGCTTTTGGAGCATTCCTTTGAATTTTCCGCGACGCTGTCCGATAGTCAGCAAATGCTGTTTTTCGTTCCATGTCATAGGAATTTCGGCATATTGTCCACGTTGGTAGTTGAAGTTGTCGCCCTCATCTTCATAGAGTGTAAACGATGCATCACATCCTGGATAAACCAATAGTGTGAGCACATCCCATGGTCTTTCGTCGCTATACTGTCGGTCATCACCCATCGGCACAATGCTTCCCGCCTTGACATAGAGTGGTGAGTGTGCTATTGGTGCATCAGCTTTGATGGTCTGTCCGCCTTTATATAACTGTCCTGTCCAATAGTCATACCAGTCAGCCCCTTGTGGCAGATAGACATCAAAAAGCTTTTTCTGACTCCAATCCACCGTTGGCCATCCGTTTTCATACTCATTGTTATCGTGTCTATCCCAGCCCGATTGCTCGTCGGTCTTTACTATTTTCTCCTCAGTAAAGAGTGGATCAAGCACTGGGCAGACTAAGAAGCTGTGACCAAACATATATTGTCGTCCATTGTTCCACACATTTTTATCGTTGCGGAAGTCCATCACCAAGGGACGCATAAACGAGTCATCGTTGGCACTTACCTGCCAGCTTTGACTATAGATATATGGCAATAGGCGATAACGCATCTTTACGGCATCAAGCAATGCATCATATACAGGTTCGCCAGGTTTGCCGTAGTAATAGAGTTCTCGATATACCTCAGTACCGTGGCTACGCATCATTGGTGTGAAAAGTCCGAACTGCATCCATCGCACGTATAGTTCTTGGAACTGTGGATTAGTTGTTCCAGTATTGTCGAGATAGGTGCGGTTGTATGCATTGGCAAAGAATCCGCCTATGTCGGTATTCACATTGGGGTTGGCGCAAAGTGTGTGATTCAGACAAAGTGGCACTTGTGCGCGAAAAGACTGCCACGAACTGCCCACGTCTCCACTCCACGTATGTGCTCCATAGCGCTGTTGTCCGGCGAAGAAGGAACGTGTAAGAATGAAAGGTCGATGTATTGAATCCACCTTACGCTGGTTTTGATCCACTCCTCCAACCGCCATCAAGGCAAATGCATTTCGTACAGATCTCCAGCTACCCATGCTGCATTTTTCGTCAAGGTCACTATCCTTAAACTGGCAATGGTCGGGATCTGTAGAGTCCATCCACCATGCATCGATCCCCATCTGATGGAGTTTTGATAGATATTTCCAATAGATATCGCGTGCCACAGGCGAGTAGCAGTCATAAACACGTACACCAGACGGATAGTCCTGACGTGGTGGCCACTGGGTAAGTCCCGACTCTGGCCATGTTTTGAAATGGAAGAGCAATCCCTTTTCATCGAGTTCACGATATGGTTTTGTATGTGGTCCGAACGATGCCCATACCGAAATGGTGAGATGTGCATGACGTTGGTGCACCTCATCTATCATAGCTTGTGGATTACTGAACGCATCATTAAGAAACTCCATAGCGTTCCAGTTGTAGTTACCACCCCAGTATTGCCAGTCTTGTATTATTCCGTCGAATGGTATTCCCATTTTGCGATAGCGTCTTACCACGTCGAGCAGTTCGTTTGCCGACTTGTATCTCTCACGACTTTGATGGAATCCATAGGTCCAACGTGGCACCATAGGCACTTTTCCGCTTAGCCACCGCATCTGTCGGATGACGCCATCAGCATCGTTACCATACATGAAATAGTAGTCAACAGCCTTTCCTACCTGACTCTCCAGTTGCAGTGTATCATCGTCGTTGATTGTTGTTGGCGAGTAATTGTCCCAATAGATGCCATATCCTTTAATGCTCTGGAAGAAATGAGTAAAGTCTTCCAGATTAGTTTGTATCATCAGTCTGTGTTCTCCTCTGAGATTCATTTTTCCGCTCTGCATCATTCCCAAGCCATAGATGGGCTCATCTTTTTCCAGTGCAAAAGCTTGTTTTACGCGATACGATCCCTTGTCTATACCCTCTGTAATAGGCGTAAAGGCAAAGTCTCCTTCAGTCATAAGCGTTGTACCGTCGGCTTTTGCAAAGCTTACCTGTTGCGATTTATCATCCACGGTAACGGTCAATGCATTCGTCCGATAGACTGTTTTGCCATCCGCCTTCTTGACACTGACCGCCACTTTTTGCGGTGTAGCCGTTATAACAAGGCTTTTCTTTTCTGCAAACTGCCCATCTGTAGTCTTCTCCACATGTACCACAGTAGGTGAGAAGAAGGTGATTTTCTGTGCTTCCATGCTTTCGAAACAAAGCAATGCAAGAGTGATAGAGATAATTTTCTTCATTGTTATTAGTTGTTTTATTTGAAGTTGATAAGCGCCCTCATTAGGGCTTTTCAGTTAGTATATTGGTTACAAAGGTAGTATATTTCTTTGATTTCTGATAAAAAAGCATGGTTTTTCCATTCAAAAATAAGAATTTGTAACTATATTAAATACAATGAAACACACGAAGTTAAATTTTATAAGCACCAAATGCCAATTGCTCATGATTCTGTCAAACGCTGCGTATGTGGCTTGTAGAAGTCACATAGAAGTCTTGCAGATATAAGAAAAACGAGTTTTTCTTTTGTACTTCGCTCACTTAATCGTACCTTTGTGACTACGTCGCGAAGGTGAAATGCACCTCGGAAATACAAAAGAAAATGGTCTTTTCTTTTGTATTTCGCTCGGTTTGCACTACCTTTGCACCTTGTATAATAATACAGATATGAGTTTAACAAATATTGTACGCCACATCTTCGTGCATCGCATGCATGAACTGGAACGCCATCAGAAGGAGGGCGAAGCCCTTCAGTGCGAGGTGTTGCACCGCCTGCTTGCTCAAGCATCCAACACCGAAATAGGACGCAAATATGCATTTTCAGCCACGAAAGACTATGATACTTTCGTGCGAAACTGCCCCGTCAACACCTACGAAGAACTGAAAGAACAGATAGATCGCATGCGCCACGGAGAGACAAATATCCTCTGGAACGGACGTGTGAAATGGTATGCCAAATCGAGTGGCACTACGAACGACAAGTCGAAATTCATTCCTGTCAGCAGCGACGGTCTGAGAAATATCCACTACAAAGGTGGCTTCGACTCTGTAGCCCTCTATCTCCGCAACAATCCTCAATCTCGATTGTTTGACGGCCGCGCATTGATTTTAGGCGGCAGCCATGCTCCCAACTATAATCTGCCAGATTCTTTGGTAGGCGACCTCAGCGCCATTCTCATCGAAAACATCAATCCTTTGGCAAATTTGGTGCGCATTCCGAAGAAGAAGACCGCATTGCTTGAAGACTTTGAAGTGAAGCGCGACCGCATTGCCCACGAAGCACTCCACAAGAATGTGACCAACATATCAGGCGTTCCCTCATGGATGTTATCGGTATTAAACCGTGTCATGGAGATTTCTGGCAAGACCCATTTGGAAGAAGTATGGCCCAATCTTGAAGTATTCTTCCATGGCGGAGTGGCTTTCACCCCCTACCGCAAGCAGTATGAACAACTTATCACGTCACCCAAAATGCATTATATGGAAACGTATAATGCGAGCGAAGGATTCTTCGGCCTACAGGATGACCCATCCGACAAAGCGATGTTGCTCATGCTCGACTATGATGTTTTCTACGAGTTCCAAGAGATGGGCACCGACAACATCGTTCCGTTATGGGGCGTTGAAAAGGACAAAAACTATGCCATGATAATCACTACATCATGCGGATTATGGCGATACATGATCGGTGATACCATCCGATTCACCTCCACCAACCCATATAAGTTTGTTATCTCAGGTCGTACCAAGAGCTTTATCAACGCTTTTGGCGAGGAACTCATCGTAGATAATGCCGAACAGGGGCTGGCTTATGCCTGTCAACAAACAGGTGCCGAGGTGCTGGAATACACCGCAGCCCCCGTTTTCATGGATGCCAATGCCAAATGTCGCCACCAGTGGTTGATTGAATTCAGCACCCCTCCAGCCGATTTGCAGCAGTTCTCCGACCTGCTTGACCGTCGCCTACAAGAGCTCAACAGCGACTATGAAGCCAAACGCTATAAGAATATCACCCTGCAACATCTGGAGATTATCCCTGCCAGAAAGGGACTTTTCAACGATTGGCTTAAGCAACGCGGCAAATTAGGCGGTCAGCACAAAGTGCCACGCCTAAGCAATTCGCGTGAACATATCGAACAGCTTCTCAAACTGCAATCATGAACAGACCCACAAACAGACACTTCCAGTTGATACTCATAGCAGCCCTATCCCTGCTGATGGTGGCATGCGCACGTATGGGACAACCCGATGGCGGATGGTTTGACGATGATCCACCCCGCATCATCGGCTCCAATCCAGCCGATCAGGCTGTCGGTGTGAACTCCAAAAGAATAACCATACAGTTTGATGAGTATATCAAGCTGGAGGATGCCACACAGAATGTTATCGTCTCTCCACCACAATTGGAGATGCCCGAGATTAAGGCAACGGGTAAAAAGATTGTTGTTGACTTGAAAGACTCACTAAAGGCCAACACCACCTACACCATCGACTTCAGCGATGCCATCAGCGACAACAACGAAAACAATCCGTTGGGCAACTACACCTTCACCTTCTCTACCGGTGAACGCATCGACACTTTCGAGGTGGCAGGAACGGTGCTCGACGCCTCAAACCTCGAACCTATCAAAGGCATACAAGTTGGGCTCTATGCCGATCTGGCAGACTCAGCGTTCCGCACCAAGCCCCTTTTGCGCGTTGCCCGTACCGATGGCAGAGGCCGTTTCGTCATCAAAGGTGTTGCACCTGGCGAGTATCGCGTCTATGCGCTACAAGATGCCGATGGCAATTATATGTTCAATCAGAAGAGCGAGATGGTGGCTTTCTCCCATACCACCTATAAACCGTCAGCCGGACCAGATATCCGACAGGACACCATCTGGCGTGATTCCTTGCGTATCGATAATATATTGCGAGTGCCATACACCCACTTCTATCCCGACGACATCATCCTTCTGGCCTTCCAAGAAGTTCAAACCGACCGCTATCTGCTGAAACAACCAGAGCGAAAAGATGCCGACCGCTTCACTTTATATTTCAGTTATGGCAACCCACAATTGCCAGAAATACGCGGCTTCAACTTCGATGAGAAAGACGCCTTCGTTCTTGAGGCCAGCGAAAAGAAGGACACACTGACCTATTGGTTGCGCGATACGGCACTGGTCAACCAAGATACGCTATCCATGCAACTCTCCTATCTCATGACCGACTCTACCGGAGTACTCGTCACACAGATTGATACGGTAGATGTGATAGCCAAAACCAGCTACGCCAAACGGCAGAAAGACCTGAAAAAACAGGTTGAGAGTTGGGAAAAGGAGCAAGCTAAACTCAAAAAGCAAGGCGAGCCCTACGACAGTATCATGCCGCGCGAGCCACTTAAAGTGCAGTATAACGTGCCCGGCACCATGGCACCAGACAGTCGTCCCACCATCAATATGCCCGCTCCACTGGCTCGATGCGACACCGCCTCTATCCACCTATATACTAAGGTTGATACCCTTTGGTATCGTGTGCCCGTTGATGTGCAGCGTCGCGACTCATTGCTCCGCACGTATGATGTGCTTGCCGAATGGACAGCCGGTAGCGAATACAGCTTAGAAGTAGATTCCGCCGCCTTCGAAGACATCTACGGCAACGTATCGAAACCCTTCAAACAAGGCATTAAGATCAGCACCCTCGATGAGTTCTCGACCATCGTCTTGCAACTCGCAGGCGTCACCGACACCACCTATGTGGTAGAGTTGCTCGACCAAAGCGAGAAGACCATCAAGCAAGTGCGTACCGAAGCCAATGGCGATGCCGTATTCTTCTATGTCAAACCCGGTGGCTATTACGCACGTGCCTTCCGCGATCGCAACGGCAATGGCGTATGGGATACAGGCAACTACGATGCCAACTTACAACCAGAGGAAGTATATTATTTCCCCGGACGCATAGACTGTAAGGAGAAATGGGACATCACCCGCCCTTGGAATCTTACCGCCACACCGCTCAACATGCAGAAGCCCGGCGAGATAACCAAGCAGAAACCGGATAAAGAGAAACAGAAGTTACTCAATAGAAATGCCGAGCGCGCACGTCGTTTGGGTATTTCCTACTACAAGAACGGCGTGTTGCAAACCGCTAACAACAACTCTAAATGACGATAAAAGATGAAACACCTGAATACCAACGGCAGACGCCTATTGCTCATGCTGATGCTCTGTCTGCCACTTTTCTCACACACCGTCACCACCTCGCAAGCGCAATGTGGCATCCACAACACCGCCTTCAAATCGGGCGAGTATCTCTCCTACGACCTCTATTTCAATTGGAAATTCGTATGGGTGAAGGTCGGCACGGCATCTATGTCCACCGTACAATCGACCCACAAAGGTGTGCCTGCCTTCCGGTCGAGCCTCATCACGCGTGGTAACGACAAGCTCGACAATATGTTTATCATGCGCGATACCCTGCTATGCTACACCACTACCGATATTACCCCACTTTATTACCGCAAAGGAGCACGCGAGGGCAAGCGCTATTACGTAGATGAGTTATGGTATAGCTACCCTAAGGGAAACAGCCACTTGAAGATGCATCGCATCGATGCCGACGGTAAACACCACTGGAAACAAGCAGAGTATAAGGACTGCATCTACGACATGATGAGCATTTTCCTTCGTGCACGCAACTTCGACACATCCAAGTTGCGCAAGGGCGAGAATATCCCCATGCCCATCAGCGATGCCAGACACCTAAGCAACTCATGGTTGAAATACGGCGGAAAGACTACGCTGAAGATGAAAAACAGCAATGCGAAGTTCCGTTGTCTGATATTCTCATTTATCGAACGTGAGGACGGCAAGAACCACGAACTCATACGTTTCTTCGTCACCGACGATAAGAATCACCTGCCCGTACGCTTGGATATGTTCCTTTCGTTCGGATCTGCCAAAGCCTATCTCACAGGCATGAAGGGTCTGCGCAACGAACTCACTTCAAAAGAGAAATAATTCCCAGCATACAAAAGTCAACCTCATGGAAACCGTAGAACTCAGACATCTCACCATCGGGTATATCGTCAAAGGACAGCAACGCATCGTGGTCAGCGATATCAACGCAACCATCAATGCCAGCGAACTGACTTGTTTGTTGGGGCAGAACGGTATCGGCAAATCCACACTGCTGCGCACTTTGTCGGCATTCCAACCCGCCCTTTCCGGCGAAATCTATCTCGACGGCACTCCGCTGACAGCCCTTTCGTCGCGCCAACTCAGCAAGAAAGTGGGTGTAGTACTGACTGAAAAGCCCGATGTGCGCAATATGTCTGTAGAAGAAATGGTAGGCATGGGGCGTTCGCCCTATACCGGTTTCTGGGGTTCACTCGATGCTGACGACCACCAAATGATAGACGAAGCCATCCGTTTGGTAGGCATCGACCGGCTTAGACGCCGTCCAGTTCACACGTTGAGCGACGGTGAACGCCAGAAATGTATGATAGCCAAAGCCCTTGCGCAGCAAACACCCACCATCTATCTCGATGAGCCAACAGCCTTTCTCGACTTTCCCAGCAAGGTTGAGATGATGCAATTGCTGCGACGACTGGCACACGAACAACAGAAAACGATATTTCTTTCCACCCATGATGTAGAACTCGCCATGCAGTTGGCAGACCGCATTTGGCTGATGGAACCCGACCGTTTGAGCATCGACACCCCTCACCAGCTCGCCGCCGACGGTTCGCTGAGTCGCTTCATCGAGCGCCCTGGCATACATTTCGATACTAACGATATGACCATACGGGTGGCACGTCAGACATGAACGAGCCGCCCTATATATATAAATAAGGTGTAGCCCTACACCTTGACAGGCATTACTTCACTTATTACCAAACATCCAACGATTCCTAAACTCTCCAGAAGAATAAGACAATGATAGAAGGACACGGTGACGATCTCTACCGCTACAACAGTCAGGTGCGCATCAATTTCAGTTCCAACATCTGCCAACAGACAGACCATACAGCCCTGAAAGCCCATCTTGCCAACCATCTTGACCTTGTAAACCACTATCCGGAACCTCAGCCTCGGAAGCTCGAAGAACAGTTGGCCGAGTATCACGACATCCCTGCCGAATGCGTGATGGTGACCAGCGGTGTGACCGAAGCCATCTATCTCATAGCCCAGATGACGCGTGGCGGCATGTCTGTCATCCCCCAACCCACTTTCAGCGAGTATGCCGATGCTTGTCGCCTCAACGAACATATCATCAGCTATGAGTATGAAAACGACCAGAAGTTGCTGCCTACGCGCCGCATCTACTGGCTCTGCAATCCTAATAATCCAACAGGAGGAGTGATGACCGAAGGCATCATCGACCATCTTATCGCCACCAATCCCATCCACCTTTTCGTGGTCGATCAGTCGTATGAAGGTTATACCGCCGCAAAATTAGTAGATGTGAAACAAGTGATGCGCTATCCCAACCTCATTCTGCTCCATTCGCTGAGCAAGCGTTATGCGGTGCCGGGCATGCGTGTAGGCTATGTGACAGCACATCCTGAGATATTGCGACACCTCCGCCAGTACCAGCGCCCATGGTCGGTAGGAGCCTTGGCTATCGAGGGTGCACGCTTTCTGATCGCTCAAGACAAGCCCGCCATCAGCGACCTTGAGGGACTGTTGAAAGAGACCGCACGCCTTCGCGATGCTTTGCGTGCCCTCCCTGGCATCAGCGTTTACGACACCGACAGCACTTTTATGCTCTGTATGATAGAGCAAGCCAGCAGCCTTCAACTGAAGAATTGGCTGATAGACCATGAGGGCATTCTGATTCGCAACTGTTCAAACTTTGCCAATCTATCGCCCCACCACTTCCGCATAGCCACCCAGAGTCCTGAAGAAAACGATGTCCTCATCAGTGCTTTGCATCGCTTTCTGAACGAATAGAGTCATTGCGGCTGACCAGTCGCTATGTCTTGTCAGCACATGAGAATACTGGATAGAGGTCTATGCGACTTCCATCCATTGCCTATCGGATAAACCTTGGTAGATTATTGTCGTGAGAAAACAGAAACAACCCCCGTTGGCCCGGTACAATTGACCAGTGCGTATTGTTCCAGTTTATGGTCGTCTTTACCGCCATTGACCACTATGCCCCGATTGTTGAGCATATATTGTCGCTTGCAAGTGGGACAGGTCGCCATGCCTTTATGATCCATTTGGATGATATACTTGCTACTTCCCAGCGAATTGCCGTTTCTCACACAGTTTGGACACTGTGCATCATAAGCAATAAATCCGCCGTTTGGCGTCGTATTAAAAGTTTGATAGCCCACAATGATGCCGTTGCTGAGTCCGAGCTGATAGTGGCTCTCGCTCTCTGCCGCCGTTTCGCGCTGTGTGGATGAAAGTCCGTCAGAATTGGTAAACACGAGGTGTTTCGCTCCTTGTCTTACGCTTTCGGTGATATGACAAAATATGCCACGCGACATGCTGTTGGTGGCTGTGGCGAGTGTTTGGTCGAGATGGAGTCCGTTATCATAGACAAAGCGACAGGGCCATGCACTGAATTCAGGGTCTGTGGAGCATGCCGTTGCCATCAGCAGTACTGCCACACCTGCCGTAAGGCGCCTTGTCCAAAGAGAAAGGTGCCCTGTCCAAGCAGAAAGTCGCCTTCCCGTTGGTGTTGACACAACGGTAGGGCGACTATCCATATTATAATGTTTGCTATAGCCTTCAGCCATATTGTTCTGTTGTTTGCCTTATGGTTTAAGCGTTTTCCAACAGCGATTTTTCTGCATCGGTGACACGGTTGAAACCGAAACCTCCAAGCACTTGCTGCATCAGATCGGCTATCTTGTCGTTGCAGAGATTGCCTATCGAACCCTCATGCGTATGGTGTATGTCCTTGTTGGGTGTGAAAGTTCCAGCCTCGATATCGAGCCCAACCTTCTTATACGCATCGCGGAAGGGCATTCCGGCAGCAGCCAAACGGTTGACTTCCTCTACGGAGAACATCGGGTCGTACATGGGATTGTCGAGAATATCCTCGCGCACTTCAATCTTATTGATGATGTATGCCGCCATCTGCAAACAGTCTTTCAGTTCGTCGAAAGCAGGCAAGAACACCTCTTTGATAATCTGCAGATCGCGGAAATAACCCACGGGGAGATTGTTCATGATGAGTGTCACCTGTTGTGGCAAAGCCTGAATCTTGTTGCATTTCGCACGGATGAGTTCGAAGACATCGGGATTTTTCTTGTGGGGCATGATGCTACTTCCGGTGGTACACTCTTTTGGAAGTTTCACAAACGAGAAGTTTTGCGAGTTGAAGAGACACGCATCAAATGCCATTTTAGCAAGTGTTCCTGCTATAGTAGCCATGGCAAATGCCACGTTGCGCTCCATTTTTCCTCGTCCCATCTGCGCATAAACCACGTTATAGTCCATAGAATCGAATCCCAAGAGGTCTGTGGTCATCTGTCTGTTGAGTGGGAACGACGATCCATATCCTGCTGCTGATCCCAACGGGTTACGGTTGGTCATCTTGTATGCTGCTTGCAGAAAGAGCATATCGTCTGCCAACGACTCGGCGTAGGCGCCAAACCATAGTCCGAAGGATGATGGCATTGCCACCTGCAGATGGGTGTAGCCCGGCATGAGCACGCTTTTATACTGTTCGCTCTTAGCGAGCAATTCGTCGAAAAGCACTTTCACCCCGTCTGCCAGTTCCATGAGTTGATGGCGTGTAAAGAGTTTCAAATCCACCAATACTTGGTCGTTGCGTGATCGGCCTGAGTGTATTTTCTTACCCATGTCGCCCAGTTTTCGTGTCAACATGAGTTCCACTTGTGAGTGTACATCCTCCACTCCGTCTTCTATGCGAAATTCGCCGCGCTGGCAAATGGCATATATTTGTTTGAGTTCAGCCAACAGTTGTTTCAGTTCGTCGGCTTCCAAGAGGCCAATACTCTCAAGCATAGTGATATGTGCCATAGATCCCATCACATCGTAGGGTGCGAGGTAGAGATCCATCTCACGGTCGCGTCCCACGGTGAAGCGCTCTATTTCTGCATTCACCTCAAAGTTCTTCTCCCAAAGTTTATTCATCTGTCGTGTATAATATATAATCGGTGTAAGGGTTGATTGGCAGAGGTGTGCCTACAAGGTGTAGGGCACCTGTGCCAAAGCAGTGGCAACTTTCTCTACTCCATCCTGCAGTGGACCGCTCACCATGCCTTTGAGCATGAATGGGATGTCGGCCTTTACGGTGACACGCATCTTGCTTTCGTGGTCGTTGACGGGCAGCACCTGTATCCAAAGGTTGAAGGGTACTGGCGATTTCTCTGCTTCAAACTTCACACACTTATTGTCTTCACGCTCTATGATGCGCAGTTTCAGAAGTCCTACCGGTGGCACATTGACCTGCACACTATCTTTGTCAAACTGAAAATCCTTCAGTTTGTCTTCGGGCACTCGGTCTTTAATACGCTCCAAGTTGGTGAGGTCGCTGATGTTGCGATAAACGTTTTCCACCGGATATGGAATCTGGTGTACGCTGCTTTCAAACTTTGTCATGCCTTCCAAGCAGCTGGGTCCTTACGCCACTCGTTCAACACTTCGATGTCTTCTGGCTTGATATATCCGGTGTCGGCAGCCTGTTCAAGCACGGCAGCATAGTTGCTCAGCGTAATCAGACGCACGCCAGCCTCCTTGAAAGCCTGTTCGGCAACGGGGAAACCATAGGTGAACGATGCCACCATACCAATGACTTCGCATCCATACTGGCGCAGTGCTTCAACGGCTTTAAGACTGCTTCCTCCGGTAGAGATCAGGTCTTCTACCACGATAACCTTAGCACCTTTTTCGATGTGTCCCTCTACTTGGTTGCCCATACCGTGGTCTTTTGGTTTCGGACGAACGTAGGCATAGGGCAGTCCGAGCTGGTCTGCCACGAGAGCTCCTTGTGCTATAGCACCTGTGGCAACACCAGCCACAGCCTCTGCCTCAGGGAAATTCTCCTGAATGGCGTGGCACAGTTCGAGTTTTACAAACGAGCGCACGTCGGGATACGACAGTGTTTTGCGGTTGTCGGTATAGATTGGTGACTTCCAACCAGATGCCCATGTAAAGGGTTCGTTGGGTTGCAATTTGATGGCTTTGATATCCATCAGCTTCTTTGCGAACAGTTTTTTGATTGCGTCCATATCTTTGTTTATTTGTTTTTCGTTTTGCAAAGGTACGATTAAGTGAGTAGAATACAAAAAGAAAACACATTTTTCTTTTTGTATTCCACATATTATTTCCGCTTCAAAGCCATATCATTTTCCCCTTGCCGACAACATTCTTTTACCCCATCTATATATTCCTTACGTTCAAAACGTTACGCGTACAGCTCAGCAATTTCAATGAATTTACTCAGCAATTTCAATGAATTTGCAGACCAAGTTCAATGAATTTACTCAGCAAATCAAATTGAATTGCTCGGTAAATCAATTTGTTTTCCTCGGCAAATCAATTTGTTTTCCTCGGCAAATCAATTTGTTTTGCTGAGAAAAGTATCTTTCATATAGGTGTAAACCATTATATTTCATACTATTACACACCATCGGAAACACCTTGGCAAATAGCATATAAAATCGGGAAGCAACCTGCCGTTGACGGCTATGCCTCCCGATAGTATATGGAATATGTATTTTCCAGGGGTTGTCCCGATGGATTATTCGTCGTCGTCAGCCAGTGTGAAGTCGAGCTGTCGCTTCTCTATATTGGCTCTTGCCACCTTGATGCGTACTGCATCGCCCAGTTGGTATTTGTGGTGATGACGTCTGCCAACGAGACAATAGTTCTTCTCGTCGAAGTCGTAGTAGTCGTCGTCAAGGTCGCGCATAGGTACCATTCCCTCGCAGTGGTTCTCGTCTATCTCGCAATAGATACCATACGACTGGATGCCACTGATATGCGCATCGAAGCACTGGCCCAACTTGTCTGCCATAAACTCTACCATCTTATACTTGATAGAATCGCGCTCAGCCTGCTGTGCCACCTGCTCCATGTCGGAACAGTGCTCGCAGAGTTCCTCGTATTTATCTTGGCTGGCACTGCGGCCTCCGTCCTGATAGCGTGTCAACAGACGGTGTACCATCGTGTCGGGATAGCGTCTGATGGGCGAAGTGAAGTGGGTGTAGTATTCAAAAGCCAGTCCGTAGTGACCTATATTATGGGTGGAATACTTTGCCTTCATCATTGATCGGAGAGCAACAATCTCTATCAGGTTCTGCTCTCGCTTACCCTGACACTCGTCCATGAGCGTGTTCAGACTGCGCGAGATCGCTCCTTTGGTGCCGGCAGTCTTCATCTTATAACCAAACTTCACTACAAATTCGCGCAATGCCTCCAGCTTGGTGGGGTCGGGCTGGTCGTGGATACGGTAGGGCAGTGTCTTGGCTTTAACACCTTTCTTCACCTTACCCACACTTTCTGCCACCCACTTGTTGGCTATGAGCATAAATTCTTCAATGAGTTGGGTAGCCTGGTTCGACTTCTTGAAATAAGCTCTGATGGGCTTACCCTTCTCGTCTATATCGAAATGCAACTCTTCGCGGTCGAAGCGCACGGCACCGCCTTTGAATCTGCGCTCACGCAGTATCTGCGACAAGCGAGCGAGGGTGCAGAGCATTTCTGCATTTTCAATGGTCTTGCGCAATGAGGGTTTAGCCTCACACTGCTGCAAGATGTCGAGCACTTCTTCATAGGCATAGCGTCTGTTGCTCTTGATGACGGTGTGTGCAATATGGAATTTCTTGATGTTTGCATTGTCGTCCATCTCGAAAATAGCCGAATAGGCGAGCTTCTCCTCATCGGGGCGAAGGGAGCAGATGAAGTTGCACAGCCGTTCGGGAAGCATCGGGATGGTGCGGTCAACGAGATAGATACTCGTGGCACGCTTCATGGCTTCCTTGTCAATGATAGATCCTTCGGTCACATAATGAGACACATCGGCAATGTGGACACCCACTTCCCAGAGTCCATTCTTCGTTTTGCGAATGGAGAGTGCATCGTCGAAATCTTTCGCATCCTTCGGGTCTATAGTGCAAGTGAACACATCGCGGAAGTCTTCACGACGCTTAATCTCATCAGGCGTGATAGTGGGATCTATCTTTTCGGCAGCATCTTCCACGGCTTTCGGATATTTGTAAGGCAGTCCGTATTGTGCCAATATGGCGTGCATCTCCACATTGTTGTCGCCTTCTTTACCAAGCACATCAATGACTTCGCCCACCATGTTCTTCGATTCCTTCGATGGCCATTGGGTGATTTTCACCACTGCCTTATCGCCATCCTTACCACCTTTGAGTTTTTTCTTCGGCACAAAGATGTCGTGAACAAAGATGTTTCCCTCGGTAACAAGGAAGGCATAGTCTTTTTCCACACGCAGACGACCCACCGCCTGATCGCGCTTATGCGACAAGATTTCTACCACCATTGCCTCCTTGATATGTTTTTCGCGACGTGCCATATAGGCCACTTTCACACGGTCGCCGTTGAGTGCATACATAGAGTTGCGCTCACTGACAAACACGGGCGTGCCGCCATCGTCGGGAAGGAACGAGTTTTTACCATTGGCCTTGCGCACAAAGGTGCCTTCCTGCACTTGTGTTTTGAGGTTGAGCCGGTAACTGTTTTCCGAAACCTTCGAGAGATAGTCGTCCCATGCCATTTCCTCCATCGTGTCGATGGCGAGCATTTTAGCGGGATGGGTTACCAATCGGAGTGCACGGAATATCTGTTTGAACGAGAATGTCTCGTTGGGATTTTCTTGGAAGAATGTCTGAAGCCGCTCCACGAGTTGCTTCTTCGTTATGCGTTTTCCACCTTTTTTCTTATTCATAATCGTAGTTTTTGGATTGTATTCTGCTACAAAGATATGAAAAAAGTCAATTTCTTGTACGCTTCGACGGTTAATTTTCATTAAATTGTCATAGACTGGCTGCCATATCTGACCATCATAACAGGACTAACCGCCACTCACAACAACCCGACACCCCCTCTACGTATCTGCAATGTAATATGGTTCAAAGGGTTACACCATGTCAAAATATGATAAAAAATAGGAACACCACGAAGAATATATCTGTTTTTTCTTTGTTTTCCGATTGCTTAATCGTAACTTTGCAAACTGATTGTCGTAATAACGACTGCACTGCATTTACAAAAGCATACATGACACAGAAACAACAATATACAGGACTGACACCGCAACAAGTGGCAGAGAACCGAAAAAAGTATGGGGAAAACATACTGACCCCACCGGAAAAGGATCCTTTGTGGCGGCAGTTCCTGGAAAAATTTCACGAACCACTCATCATAATCCTACTCGTTGCAGGATTATTGTCAGTGGGAATAGCATGCTACGAACACTACGGACTCGACAAAGGAGGCGAAGTTTTCTTCGAACCCGTAGGCATCTTTGTGGCTATCATGCTGGCTACAGGACTCTCTTTCTACTTTGAATGGCAAGCCAACAAAGAGTTTGCTATACTCAACCAAGTAAACGATGATGAACCCGTGGAGGTGATCAGACAGGGAAACACTACCATGATACCGCGACGCGAACTGGTGGTAGAGGATGTGGTGGTGCTCAACACAGGCATGGAAGTGCCTGCCGATGCCGTCTTGCTGACTTCCACATCGCTGCAAATCGACGAATCGACACTGACGGGCGAACCCATCTGCCACAAAAGTGAACGTCCAGAAGAGGCTGATCCCGATGCCACCTACCCCACCGACCAAGTGATGAAGGGCACGAAAGTAATGGAGGGACATGCCATCTGTCGCGTCACGGCAGTGGGCGACCATACCGCACAAGGCAAAGTGTTTGAGGCTGTACAGATAGACAACAGCATACGTACACCACTCGACGAACAGCTCGGACAACTGGGAAAATGGATCACCGTCGTCAGCTATATCGTGGCTACAGGTATTG
The DNA here is from genome assembly GCF_002251295.1 of Prevotella sp. P5-50. Lineage (GTDB taxonomy): Bacteria > Bacteroidota > Bacteroidia > Bacteroidales > Bacteroidaceae > Prevotella. The sequence goes on along the minus strand of NZ_NPJA01000019.1, from coordinate 273,473 downwards.
TAGTGGGAAGAATCGTGGCATATCTCACTGCCATGGACCATTTTCAGTGGATCGACTTCACCGCTTATATGCTGCAAACCTTCATGATTGCAGTGACGCTGATCGTGGTATCGGTACCCGAAGGACTACCCATGACCGTCACACTGTGTCTGGCCTACAGTATGCGACGCATGCTGAAAAGCAATAATTTGGTGCGCAAGATGCATGCCTGCGAAACTATGGGAGCTACCACTGTCGTCTGTACCGACAAGACTGGAACATTGACGGAAAATCAAATGCGGGTGGATGAGATGAAGCTGTATGGCACAACAGATGCCGACATCGTAGCGGAAGGACTCGCTGTCAACGCTACTGCATCGCTCGACTATTCGAAAAGTGGCGAACCTGCCGTATTGGGAAACCCCACTGAGGGAGCATTGCTGCTATGGCTACACAGCCAAGGCAACGACTATCGCACCATCAGACTGCAGACCACGACACTGGCAGAACTGCCTTTCTCTACCGAACATAAATTCATGGCTACGGTTGTGGAGTCGGTTGCCCGTAAAGGACAACGCATACTCTATGTGAAAGGTGCACCGGAAATCGTCTTTGCCATGTGTCAGACAGCTGACGTGGAACGCAGAGAGATAGACCAACAACTGGCTGTCTATCAGCAACGCGCCATGCGCACACTGGGATTTGCCTATCAGATACTCGAACCGGGAGCACCCCTCCCCATTGTCAATCATAAGCTACAGGCATCCTGTCTGCATTTCATAGGCATTGCAGCCATAGCAGACCCCGTCAGAAGCGATGTGCCACAAGCCATCAACGAATGTATGGAGGCGGGCATTAAAGTCAAGATCGTGACTGGCGACACACCGGGTACTGCTCGCGAGATAGCACGACAAATAGGACTGTGGAACGATCACGACACCGACCAAAGCATCATTACGGGACCTGAATTTGAAGCGCTTTCCGATGAAGAGGTGCGCCTGCGTGTGGAGCAACTGAAAATCATAGCACGCGCACGACCTATGGACAAACGCCGACTGGTAGAAGCATTGCAGAAGAACGGAGAGGTGGTGGCAGTCACTGGCGACGGTACCAACGATGCCCCTGCACTGCGTGCTGCCCACGTGGGACTGTCGATGGGCGACGGAACGAGTGTTGCCAAAGAGGCCAGCGACATCACTATCATCGACAATTCATTCTCCAGCATAGGCAAAGCGGTCATGTGGGGACGGTCGCTCTACCAGAATATTCAGCGCTTTCTACTGTTCCAACTCACAGTAAACGTCACCGCTTGCCTCCTTGTGCTATTCGGTGCGTTCATGGATACTGAGTCGCCACTCACCGTGACACAGATGCTTTGGATCAATCTCATTATGGATACGTTTGCTGCCATGGCTTTGGCATCACTCCCACCATCACACGCTGTGATGAAAGATAAGCCACGCAACAGGTATAAATCCATTCTGACCAAGGAAATGCTAAGAGAGATTGTGGGCGTAGGACTGTTCTTCTTCCTACTGCTGCTCACCATGCTCTATGCTTTCCAACATACCGACATCACCTCGCTGACAGACTTTCTGCAACTGCAACTCAGCAATAAACGACATATCAGCGCTTACGAACTCACATTGCTGTTTACCGTTTTTGTCATGACACACTTCTTCTACCTCTTCAACGCAAGGGCATTCGGAAGTCATCGCAGTGCATTGCATTTCAAAGGGTGTAAGGGCTTGATCACTATCGTGGTCATCATCTTCGTAGGACAAGTGGCAATGGTTGAGACACCGGGCTTCCAAAAGTTCTTCAACGTGGTTAGTCTCCGATGGACTGACTGGCTCATTATCATCGCAGGATCGTCGCTCGTACTATGGATAAGAGAGGCTTGGAACCTGTTGGTAACACAAAAAAGAATATAAAAACAAGAAATAGATTATGGCAAAAGTTAGAATAAACACCTCAGAGGGCAGTATCACTGTGCGCCTCTACGACGAGACTCCAAAGCATCGCGACAACTTCCTGAAGTTGGCCAGAGAGGGATTCTTCAACGGAACGCTCTTTCATCGTGTCATCAAAGACTTCATGATTCAGGGCGGAGACCCTGACAGCAAAGGCGCACCTGCTGGCAAAATGCTCGGTACGGGTGGGCCCGGATATACCATTCCCGCTGAATTTGCATATCCACAGTGCTTCCATAAGCGTGGCGCACTTAGTGCTGCGCGACTCGGCGATGAGGTAAATCCTGAAAAAGAAAGCAGCGGAAGCCAGTTCTACATCGTCTGGGGAAAGACTTACAAACCTCAAGAGCTCCGACAAATGGAGCGACAAATGGCTATGCAACAAGAGCAAAACGTATTTAACCAACTGGCACGACAGAACCACGAACGCATCATGGAACTCAGACGCAACCGCGACCGCGAGGCACTCATGGCGCTGCAAGACCAACTCATAACACAAACAAAACAACAATGTAAGGACATGGGACTGCCTACCTTTACCCAAGAACAGACCAATGCCTATACTACCGTGGGCGGAACTCCGTTCCTCGACGGACAATACACCGTGTTTGGCGAAGTGGAAGAAGGACTCGACGTGGTGGAAAAAATACAAAACACAGAGACACTGCGCGGTGACCGTCCTAAAAACGACGTGACCATGACGGTGGAAATCATCAACGAATAAACTAAAAATGAAGATTCTCATCACTGGAGCCAGTGGTTTCATCGGCTCGTTTATCGTGGAGGAAGCTATCAGACAGGGTTTCGAAACATGGGCGGCTATACGCCGTTCGAGTTCGAAGGACTATCTGCAAGACCCACGCATACACTTCATAGAACTCGACCTTTCATCGGAAAGCAAACTGGTGGAACAGTTGCAAAACTGCTCGTTCGACTATGTAGTGCATGCTGCCGGTGCCACCAAGTGTCTCAACAAAGCCGACTTTGCGCGCATCAATACCAAGGGTACCAAGAATTTGGTTACTGCACTGCGCATCCTACAAATGCCTATACAGCGCTTTGTGTTCATCAGCAGCCTCAGTATCATGGGTGCTATACGTGAAAAACTGCCTTATCAGGAAATCTGCGAAACCGACACACCACAACCCAACACGGCTTATGGCAAAAGTAAACTGCAAGCAGAGCAATGGCTCGACACACAGAAAGACTTCCCATACGTGATACTCAGACCTACCGGTGTGTATGGCCCAAGGGAAAAAGACTACTTTCTGCAGTTTAAAAGCATTAAAGGACACACCGATTTCGCAGTAGGCCACCAACGACAAGATATCACCTTTGTCTATGTCAGCGATGTGGTACAGGCGGTTTTCCTGGCTTTGGAGAAAGGCAAAACAGGCCGCAGATACTTCCTGTCAGACGGTGAAGTGTATCAGTCGGCAGACTTCAGCAACCTCATACATGAGGCATTGGGACGCCCTTGGTGGATTCGCATCACTGCACCGATATGGCTTTTACGCATCGTTACAACATGCGGCGAATGGATCGGACATATCACCGGAAAGGTTACAGCACTTAACAACGACAAGTTTAACATACTCAAGCAACGCAACTGGCGCTGTGACATCACTCCTGCCATCAATGAACTGGGCTACAAACCACAGGTGAAACTGGAGGAAGGTGTGCGCAAAAGCGTGGAATGGTATCAAGCAAAGGGATGGCTATAAACATGCATACACCGAAATTCCTTATCAGACTGGTGGCACATGACAGTCACCCCACACGCGGACTGTTGGCTGTAGAGTGGGCTATGATGCTCTATCTGCTGTTTACACTGGCACTCATGGCATGTCTCTGGCCGCGCATCCAACAGCCTGCACCCATGCTCATAGGACGATTGGCAATGGTCATCGGGGTATTGCTGGCATGGATTATTTATCAATGGAAACCGTGTCGCATCACCCATTTGGCACGAATACTGCTGCAACTCGGACTCCTCTCATGGTGGTATCCCGATACCTATGAGATCAATAAACTATTGCCCAACTACGATCCATACTTTGCGGCGGCTGATCAATGGCTGTTCGGATGCCAACCCGCACTGCTCTTTTCACAGTGGATGCCGCAACATTGGTGGTCGGAACTCATGCATCTGGGGTACGCCAGTTATTATCCGCTGATGGTGGCAGTAAGCCTTTACTACTTCTGCTACCGCTACGAGCGATTTGCAAGAGCCACTTTCGTACTGCTGACATCGTTTTTTGTCTATTACGTCATCTTCGATGTCGTGCCGGTTACTGGTCCGCAATACTACTATCTGGCAGCCGGAACAGACCAGATCGGCGCCGGGGTGTTCCCTGAAATAGGACAATGGTTTATCAACCACACCGAGTCACTGCCCATACCGGGGTGGTCTGACGGTTTTTGCTACCATCTGGTGGCTGCCGCACACGCAGCAGGAGAACGCCCAACAGCGGCATTTCCCAGTAGTCACGTAGGTGTGACAACCATTCTCATGCTATTGGCTTGGAAGAGTGGAAGCCGCAAACTGCTATGGAGCGTAACACCTTTCTATATATTAATGTGTATGGCTACCGTCTATATCCAAGCACACTATGCCATCGATGTGATTGGCGGATGGGTCAGCGGTGTCATCTTCTATTTCGCTTTGGACGGATTTTATCGGAAAAATTTGGAAAGTAGGAAATAAATGCCTAACTTTGCAAACGATAACGAGACACAGTAGAAAAAGGGGATTCCGACATGAGCATAGTCGGAATTCTTTATTTTTTTGCATCTCGTGAAGTTATATTACAAGAAAACAGAAACCTTTTAAAACAAGAACAATTATGGCTTATATGTCACAAGAAGGCTATGACAACCTCATAGCTGAATTGCAGCGATTGGAAAGTATTGAGCGACCAAAGGCCTCTGCAGCAATCGCCGAAGCCCGCGACAAGGGCGATTTAAGTGAAAACAGTGAGTATGATGCTGCCAAAGAAGCACAGGCACATCTGGAAGACAAAATCAACAAATTAAAATCTACCATTGCCGAAGCTAAAATCATCGATACTTCACGACTCAGCACCGACTCGGTACAGATTCTGACCAAGGTGGAAATGACCAATATCATCACCAAAGCCAAGATGACCTATACCATTGTCAGCGAGAATGAAGCTGATTTGCGCGCTGGAAAAATATCTATCCAGACTCCTATCGCACAGGGACTTTTGGGCAAAAAGGTTGGCGACGAAGTGGAAATCAAAATACCACGCGGCACCATCAAACTGCGCATTGAGAACATCTCTATAGCCTAATATCCAAACAAAAAGGCCACAGAGAAGGGTTAAACCATATTAATACAAATGCTTATGGACATCTTTTCAAAGATTGCAGCTGGTGAAATTCCAAGCTACAAATGTGCAGAGAACGATGAGTTCTATGCCTTTCTCGACATCAATCCACTGGTGAAAGGCCACACACTGGTGATTCCCCGCCGTGAAGTGGATTACTTCTTTGACATGGACGATGAGGAGTTGGCACGCTACCAGAAGTTTGCAAAGCGTGTTGCAGCAGCTATCAAGCGCGCTTTCCCCTGTCGCAAAGTGGCACAGGTGGTGCTCGGTCTTGAAGTACCACACGCCCACATCCACCTCATTCCAATGCAGAGTGAGGCTGATGCAGACTTCCGTAGAGAGAAACTGAAACTCTCTGAGGAGGAATTTCAGGCTATTGCCGATAAGATTCTAAATGAGTTTAAGTAGATTTCAGACCGTCTCAAACAAACTCATCCCCGTATTTCATCTGCACTTCGTTCACATATTTGCGAACCAGTGCAGATGAATCTCCTTTCTTACAGATAAGCAATACATTGTCTTCCTCGGCCACAATATAGCCGTCGAGACCGCTGACAATACCCAAACGACCTTTAGGAAGCTTGATAACATTATTGTGCGACTCATCCAATATCACTTCCGAATCGACCACCACGTTATCTCCTTCACCACGACTTCTACATTCATAGATGGCATGCCAAGTACCTAAATCTGCCCAACCGAAGTTGCCGTGCATCACGCAAACCTCGTCGCAGCGCTCTAACACACCTCGGTCGATGGAGAGATTGGCATAGGAAGGATAGTTCTCGCTTACAAATTCCAACTCATCTTCTAAGGTGAAGTTGGGACGCACAGCATCCAAACGCTTCATCACATCGGGGAACAGCTGTCGGAAACAACTGTTCAGATATTGTCCGTTGGCTTGTATAAGACCTGTGTTCCATAGAAATTCACCGCTTTCCATAAACACTTTGGCGAAGTCGCGATCGGGTTTTTCGGTAAAAGACTTCACACGGAAGACCTCTGTAGCGCCTTCCATCGCATCACCCATCTGTATGTAACCATAGCCAGGTTCTGGACGTGTGGGAGTGATGCCTATGGTGAGCAGCGCCTGATGATGCTCCACAAAGCGGAAACCTTCCTCTATATTATGTTGGAAAGCCTCTTCGTTGAGCACAAACTGGTCGCTCGGCGTAATCACCACATTGGCATCGGCACACTGACGGCATATGCGCATGTTGGCCCACAATACAGCCGGAGCAGTGCCGCGACTTACTGGTTCTGCCAAAATGTTGTCGACATTCATGCCGGGCAATTGTTCTTTCACCAATTCGACATACTCTTTAGCAGTTGTGATGAAAATATTTTCTTGTGGTAATATCTTGGTGAAGCGGTCGTAGGTCTGTTGCAACTGTGTGCGACCAGAGCCAAAGAAATCTATAAACTGTTTTGGGTTTTTCTCTCTGCTACAGGGCCAAAGTCTTCTGCCTTTGCCTCCTGCGAGAATGATGCAATATTGTTTGTTGTCCATGTTATAGGCTTTAAAGGAACTATTTTACGGTACGAAGTTAGTCAATTTCTGCATATTGAACAAAAAAATCAATCATTTTTAATAATTTTTCTCCTTTCATAAACAGATATTCAAAGAAATTTTGTAACTTTGCACTCGCTAAATAAGCCCAGATGGCGGAATCGGTAGACGCGCTGGTCTCAAACACCAGTGGGGAAACCCATCCCGGTTCGAGCCCGGGTCTGGGTACAGCAGAGCGGCTAAGTGTTGGTTTCAACGCTTAGCCGCTATTTTTTTTATGAACTAAAAAGTATTGCCGCAGGATGTGTTGACAGTGGTTGCAACTTGTTTGAAAGCAATACTGATACTAAAGGAAGTGTTGCTTCCGGTTGTACAAACGTTGGCTGTTACCTTTGTACTAACCAAAAACACCACTAAGCAATCATATCAACATACAATAATAAACTTTCTTCATTTTCATAGATCTATTAATCATATAACATTTTTGTGACCGCAAAAATCCAAGAGCGGTATTACAATCGTATGATAATCGTATAAATATGGTGTTAAAGGTTAAACCCGAAGTGTTCCACCTATTATATATATACGAACCATTGATGCTGAAAAATGATGTTCAACCTTTCTCCATAAGATAGAAATCGAGCTGTAACACCATATCTATACTTTTACAGCCGAAAAAAAAATCCATATCGGATATGAACAGACTGAAGATTGTTTTGATAACAACAGTATTGGACAAATCAACACTTTACGCCAAACAAACACAACTCAAACGCATGATAGTAGTATCGGATGTACACCTGATGGCACCATCGCTCTTACGACACAAAGGAACGGCATTCGACAGCTACATCGCAAACGACAGGAAAATGCTTGTGGAAAGTACTGAACTATTAGATTCTGTGAGCAACAGCCTGACCAACTATCTGCCGCAAGTTGGTGGTCGATGGGTGGTCGAACTTTCAGACATCGACCACCACCTAAAGTACTATATGATAATGTGATACACACTTCGGTGGTCGAGTGGTCGAAATTTTCTTGAAAACTAAAATAACTGTACACATTAAGCGGTAATGTCCATTCGCCTACGACTTTATTCGAATTCGGTCATTATATTACATGCATGACCATGGATTATTATATTTCTAATGCCCGATTTGTGACTAATATCTTTTAGCTGAAAGGTGTATCGATAAAGCTTATCTAATACTTTTTGGGTGCAAAGATATGAGATGTATGTTTCAAAGATGTGATAGAAGTATGAATATGAAGTTAAAAATCAGTTGATTACCGATGTTATCCACAAAGTTATCAACCTATAAGTATCTATACCCGTTAACACCTGTATATTGGTTTAGAAACAAACAGATATGGCGGAGCGATTACAGCAAACTATTCTGGTTTCAAAACGAGCGATTCTGCAAACTTATAAATAATGATGCCTGCCGTAACAGATACGTTCATGGAGTGTTTGGTGCCCAATTGAGGAATTTCCAAACAACCGTTGCTGGCATCAACAACCTCCTGATGAACACCTTTTACCTCGTTTCCTAATACCACAGCATAACGCTTCGAAGGATCAGGAACGAAATGCTGCAGCTTGGTAGAATGTTCCACTTGTTCCACCGACAACACCTCGTAACCATCGTTCTTCAAAGCATTGACAGCCTCAAATGCCGTCTTGTAGTATCGCCAATCCACAGACTCTTCTGCGCCAAGCGCCGTCTTATGAATCTCAGTGGCAGGCGGTGTCTGACAAATGCCACAAAGATAAACAGCCTCTACCCTAAACGTATCAGCCGTACGAAATACACTACCTATATTATACATAGAGCGGACGTCGTCAAGGACAACCACTAAAGGCAGCTTTTCCGACTTCTTGTATTCCTCAATACTCAGTCGCTGCATCTCTATCGTGCGTATCTTTCTCATAGTTGGCAACAAAATTACAAATAAAAAACGATAACACCAATTATTGTGGATAACTATGTTGATAACCGTGTGGATAACGTGTTAATTATCCACTAATATCCACAACGACATTTCCGGTATATGGATATCCACAGGTTTATACAGTTGTTTTTAGCAACTTTTCCACGCAATTATGATGAAAAAAGATATAAACTTATTAAATTTGCACCAAAATACGGAATTGTGGATAAGTTATTCAGTGGTCTAAAAATCAGCACTTAACTATCAACACCTATTGTGGATAGTGTGTGACCACAAGTTGATAACGAAAAAAGCAAAATATCAATAAGAAAGTTTTGCACTTATCAACAGGCTATTATCATACACATTTCTATTTAAAAATTAAAATAAAAAATAAATAATATAATATTGTGATGTTGAAAAACGAATGGATAAAACAAGGATTCATTGATGAACCTATTGCTGACGGCACCGATCTGAAAAAAGAAATAAGACGGTTGGCGAAGGAGAAGAATGCCTTGATTCTGGCACATTACTACACTCGTGGCGAAATACAAGAGGTAGCCGATTTCATTGGTGACTCGTTGGCTTTGGCGCGTAAGGCAGCCGAAACCGATGCCGACATGATAGTTATGTGTGGTGTTCACTTCATGGCTGAAACCTGTAAGATACTCTCTCCTGAGAAGAAAGTGCTTTGTCCTGATGTGACAGCAGGCTGTTCGTTGGCTGATTCATGCCGTGCAGAAGATCTCAAGAAATATAAAGAGGAGCATCCAGGTTATCAGGTTATCAGTTATGTGAATACCACTGCCGCAGTCAAGGCATTGACCGATGTGGTGGTGACCAGTGGCAATGCCAAGAAAATAGTTGATACCTTTCCTGCCGATGCAAAGTTGATATTTGGTCCAGATTATAACTTAGGATCGTATATCAATTCAGTTACGGGTCGTAACATGCTTCTATGGAATGGCGGTTGCCATGTACACGAGCGTTTCTCGGTAGCAGAAATTGCCAAACTGAAAGCCGATCATCCCAAAGCCCTGGTATTAGCACACCCCGAATGTAAGGGTCCTGTGCTTGCTGTAGCCGATGTAGTGGGTTCTACGGCAGTTCTTTTGAAGTATGCGGTAGAACACCCAGAGCAAGAATACATCGTGGCTACAGAGTCTGGAATACTGCATGAGATGCAGCGCCAGTGTCCCACCACCATGTTCTATCCCGTACCTCCAGAGGTTAGTGAAGGCGGATTGGGTTGTTCGTGCAATGAGTGCGACTATATGAAGAAGAACACTTTAGAGAAGATCTATCATACCCTTCGTCACGAATGGCCTACCGTAGAGGTGGATGAAGCCACAGCTCGCGATGCCGTGAAGCCTATTGAGCGTATGTTAGCATTGAGTTAATGCGTGGAAATAATGGTGATAGGCGGTGCTAAAGCCATAATTCTTCGCCATTTTCTATGTGTGATAAAAAAAGAAAATAACAATTTCTTTTGTATTCTGCTTAGTTATTCGTACCTTTGCAGGCGAATTCCAAATTCCACTGCCGCGATGGTGGAATGGTAGACACGAGGGACTTAAAATCCCTTGGCCAGTAATGGCTGTGCGGGTTCGAGTCCCGCTCGCGGCACGTTTGGATAAGACAAGCCCCGTCGATGTTTCAGTTTTGAAACAACGGCGGGGCTTGCTTTTGTAGGATGGGAAGTAGGGATTTCCCGCATGAGAATATTTTGGAACGTTGGTCTTGCTATTGCTATAGATATAAAAAATGAGGGCCCGATACTTCACAGCATCGAACCCTGCGCAAACTTCAAACAACCAAAAAAAGAAATAGATTTGTTGTTATTGATGTCTATTCATCAGTCTTATATTAGCGGATGAACAATAGTTCACGATATTTAGGCAATGGCCAGCAGGTATCATCAACAATCAGTTCGAGTTTATCAATCTGATATCTGATGGTGTCCATCTTTGGTTCTATCGTGTCATGATATGCAATAGCCTTTTCATGTTCATCGGCAATTTTGTTTGCAACCTTTCTTGCGTTGACAAGTTCTTCTACGCCTTTCTCGATAGTTGATGTGCGTTCAGCAATTTCCTCTATGATTTTAATGTTGCGTGCTGATAGTTTATCAGCTTTGTCAACAGGGAAAATGGCGCGCATATTCTGTACATTATCGAGCAATTTACTTTGGTACTGAGTAGCTACAGGTATGATATGGTTCATAGAAAGATCGCCCAGAACACGTGCTTCAATCTGTATTTTCTTGGTGTATGTTTCCCATTTCACCTCATTTCTGGCTTCCAGTTCCTTCTTACTCATCACGCCGAGTTTCTCAAACATCTCTATACTTGCCTTGTCGAGATAGCGCTCAAAGATCTTCGGGCATGATTTTTCCACGTCAAGACCACGTTTGGTAGCCTCTTCAATCCATTCGTCACTATATCCATTGCCATCGAATCGGATAGGTTTGCAGGTTTTAATATCCTCACGCAATACTTCCACAATAGCGCTGGTCTTATCTTCACCTTTTTCAATGAGAGCGTCAACGCGCTTCTTGAAATTAACCAAAGCTTCAGCAACTGCCGCATTCAGTGCAATCATGGCTGATGCACAGTTGGCTTCAGAACCAACGGCACGGAATTCAAATCTGTTACCTGTGAATGCAAAAGGCGATGTACGGTTGCGGTCTGTGTTATCGATAAGCAGTTCAGGAATCTCCGGAATATCGAGTTTCATACCCTGTTTTCCAGCCATAGTAAATAGATCGTCCTTGTCTGCGAGTTCGATATGGTCGAGCAGTTCGGTCAACTGTTTGCCCAAGAATGATGAAATGATGGCAGGGGGCGCCTCGTTTGCACCCAGACGGTGTGCATTAGTAGCACTCATGATAGAAGCTTTGATCAGTCCGTTGTGCTTATAAACACCCATCAGTGTCTCTACGATGAAGGTCACGAAGCGCAGATTAGCCTCCGGAGTCTTACCAGGAGCATGCAACAATACGCCATTGTCGGTAGATAAGCTCCAGTTGTTGTGTTTACCAGAACCGTTGATGCCATCGAAAGGTTTCTCGTGCAGCAGAGCGCGGAATCCATGTTTGCGAGCTACGCGCTTCATCAACGACATGAGCAACATATTGTGATCGACAGCGAGATTAGTCTCTTCGAATATAGGAGCTACTTCAAACTGGTTAGGTGCTACTTCGTTATGTCTTGTCTTGCATGGAATTCCCAGTTCAAGAGCCTGCATTTCCAAGTCGCGCATAAATGCTGCAACACGCTCAGGAATAGATCCGAAGTAGTGATCATCCATTTGCTGGTTCTTTGCAGAATCGTGTCCCATCAGTGTACGTCCAGTGAGCAAGAGGTCTGGTCGAGCCGAATAGAGTCCCTCATCAACGAGGAAATACTCCTGTTCCCATCCCAAGTTAGATGTGACCTTCTTGACTGTTGGGTCAAAATAATGGCACACATCAGTAGCAGCCACGTTTACTGCATGTAATGCGCGTAGCAGTGGAGCCTTATAGTCGAGTGCTTCACCGGTGTAAGAGATGAAGATGGTCGGGATACACAACGTATCATCGATGATAAACACAGGGCTTGTAGGATCCCATGCAGAGTATCCTCTTGCTTCGAAAGTAGCACGTATGCCACCTGAAGGGAATGATGATGCATCAGGTTCCTGCTGCACAAGGAGTTTTCCGGAAAACTCTTCTACCATTCCACCTTTACCGTCATGCTCTATAAACGAGTCATGTTTCTCTGCTGTGCCCTCTGTCAAAGGCTGGAACCAGTGTGTGTAATGAGTTACGCCATTCTCTTTAGCCCACTGTATCATACCTGCAGCCACAGCGTCAGCTACTTTTCTATCGAGTCTTGCACCGTTGTCTATGACATCAATCATTTTTTCATAGACATCTTTCGGCAGGTACTTATACATTTTCTCGCGGTTGAATACCTTTTTACCGAAATACTCATACGGTCTTTCCGATGGAGCTTTTACGTCGAGTGGCTTTTTCTGAAAAGCCTCTTCCACGACCTGAAATCTTAAATTTGCCATAATCACTGTGTTTTTATTTTGTGTTTGTGTTTTTGTTATTTTGTGTCTGTGTTGTCTGTTATATTGTTGTTATTTCAACCAGTTTTCTATACGTAGCAGTGCTTCGTCGGTTTTCTCTTGTTGTCCGAAGGCAGTCAGACGGATGTATCCCTCGCCACTTGGACCGAATCCCACACCTGGTGTACATACCACATGAGCATCGTATAGCATCTGTTCGAAGAATCTCCAGCTCCCTTCTCCATTTGGTGTTTTCACCCAAAGGTATGGTGCGTTTTCACCTCCATATACTTCCAGTCCGAGTTTAGTGAGTGTCTCCTTCATTTTATGTGCATTGCGCATATAGTAGCTGATGGTTTCTTTCACCTGTTCCTTACCTTCTTGTGTATAGATAGCCTGTGCAGCTCTTTGGCTCAGATAACTTGTTCCGTTGAATTTTGTGCATTGTCTTCTGTACCAAAGGTGGTTCAGTGGAATGCGTTCACCCGTCAGTGTTGACGCTGTAATATCTTTCGGCACCACGGTATAACCACATCTTACACCGGTAAATCCAGCTGTTTTCGAATAGCTATGAAATTCTATAGCACATTTTCTTGCACCTCTTATCTCGTAAATAGAGTGTGGTATAGAGTCATCTTGAATATATGCTTCATACGCCGCATCGTAGAATATGATCGCATCGTTTTTTAATGCGTAGTTTACCCACTTTTTCAATTCCTCCTTAGGAAGTACCGTACCCGTTGGGTTGTTAGGATAGCAGAGGTAAATGATATCTACTCTTTTGTTAGGAATCTGTGGAATAAATCCGTTTTCAGCCGTGCATGGCATGTATAAAACATTTGACCATCGTCCGTTTTCCACTACCCCAGCTCTTCCAATCATTACGTTGGAGTCGATATATACAGGATAGATAGGATCTGTCACACCGATGCTGTTGTCCCATCTCACCAGTTCCTGTATGTTTCCTGTATCGCTTTTAGCACCGTCGTTGATGAATATCTCGTTGATATCGAGATGTATTCCGCGAGGCAGGAAATCGTTTTTCAGGATGGCTTCACGCAGGAAGTCGTAGCCTTGTTCCGGTCCGTAGCCTCTAAACGTGGCTTGTATAGCCATTTCATCAGCTGCGTGGTGTATGGCTTCCACTACTGCTGGACACAGTGGTTGAGTAACATCACCGATGCCGAGCGATATGATGTCGGACTTTGGGTGCATCGTCTTGAAGGCATTCACCTTTTTGGCGATGTCAGCGAACAAGTAATTGTTCGGCAATTTGAGAAAGTGTTCGTTTACTAATGCCATATCTTTGGTTGTTTTAAAAGTTGTCGTTTGTATTCAATTGGTGGGCGGTTCTCCGTCTGGAAGTTCTATTTCTCCTTCGAAAACAAATTCCGCCGGCCCTGTCATATATATATGGTTGTTGGTTTCGTCCCATTTGATAGTGACGTTGCCGCCGTCCATTTCAATGACCGACTCTCTTCCTTTTCTTCCAGTGAGTGCTGCTGCAACCGCTGTAGCACATGCCCCTGTTCCGCACGCCATGGTAATTCCGCTTCCGCGTTCCCATACTCTCATTCTGATATGTCCGTTATCCATGACTTGTGCAAATTCTATATTGCATCTTTCAGGAAAAGCCTCATGGTGTTCCAGTATATTTCCTATTCGTGCAATGTCTATTTGATTCAGTTTTTCTGTGAAGATGACGAAGTGTGGATTGCCCATCGACACGAATGTTCCGGGCCAATCCTCTCCGTCTGCTGTTAAGGTGATTAGTTGTTCCGACCGATTGTCTGAACCTATAAACTGCCTTGTGTTGTACAGTTTAGGTTCTGACATATCCACTGTGACACTGCACACTCTCTCATGGGCAACGTTCAGATGTAATGTCTTAATGCCCGATTTTGTCAACAGTCGGATATCGGTCTTATGGGTTATCCCTTTTTCGTAGAGGTATTTACCAATACATCTTGATGCGTTTCCACACATCATCGCCTCGCTTCCATCAGCGTTGAATATTCTCATGGAATAGTCGGCTTCAGGCATATCCACCTCACCGATGAGCACCAGTCCATCGCTTCCGATGCCTGTATGAGGCTTGCTCCATACTCTGGCAGCCTCTTCAGGGTTGGCTATATTATATAATAAGGTATTGACGTAAATATAGTCATTACCAGCCCCCTGCATCTTTGTGAAATGAACTTTAGCTTTCATCATGCTAATCTTTTTGCCTTTTTTAATTGCTTAATGTCTTATTTCTGGTGCAAAGATACGTCGATTTGATAGTATTTGCAAGTTTATTGCAAGTTTATTTGATAACTTTTTGTGTTATTTTTTTAATTTGAAAGCAAATAGGCTATATTGCTTTCAAATTGTAAGTAACTACAATAAAAACTATAATAAATGCAAACAAAACTAATATTTTATTTTCTTATTGATATAAATATCATTGTTTTACTTACTTTTTGCACTAATTTTGCATCCGAAACAATACAGTTTGTTATCAATACGACATATTAATATAATTAGTAACATTAAAGGTTTAAGGTATGAAAAAGATTGAAGCAATCATCCGCAAAACAAAATTTGAGGAGGTGAAGAGTGCTTTGCTCTCTTCCGACATCGACTGGTTTGAGTACCACGACGTACACGGAATAGGTCAGAGCAGGCAGGAGCGCATTTATCGTGGTGTTCAGTATAACACCGATGTGATAGAGCGTGTAGCGCTAACCATCGTGTGTCGTGAAATGTTTGTCGAACCAACCATCAAAGTCATATTAAATGTAGCCCATACCGGAGAGATTGGTGATGGTCGTATTTTCCTCAGTGAGGTTATCGACACCTATTCTATCCGTACAGGTGAGAACGGCGACACGGTTTTGCGCGATAAGAAATAGTCTGGTTGCGTAATATTGAAACACAACAAGAGAAACGGATAACACAATAACACAAACACAAAATTTAAAAGATTATGAATGAAGTAGGAATTTCTCTCGATACCGTATGGATGTTGTTAGCTGCCATGCTCGTATTTTGGATGCAGCCCGGTTTTGCGCTGTGTGAAGCAGGTTTCACCCGCAGTAAGAACACTGCCAATATTCTGTTTAAGAACTTTGTCGATTTCATGCTTGGTTCGGTATTGTTCTTTTTCGTAGGTTTTGGCTTTATGTTTGGCTCCGATGGCGCTGGTTTCATCGGTGCTCCCAACTGGGGCGACCTTTCTTTTTATAAGAGTGATCTGCCTGTAGAGGGTTTCTTGATGTTTGAAACAGTCTTTTGTGCCACTTCCGCCACTATTGTCAGCGGTGCCATGGCCGAGCGCACAAAGTTCTCTATGTATATAGTCTATAGCTTTATCATCTCTCTGATTATTTATCCTGTGGAAGGCCATTGGACTTGGGGAGGTGGATGGTTGTGCAACGACGCAGCCGAAAGCTTTATGATGACCACTTTCGGACATGTGTTCCATGATTTTGCAGGTTCAGCCATTGTTCATAGTGTAGGTGGTGTGCTGGCATTGATTGGTGCTATTGCCCTCGGTCCCCGTCGCGGCAAGTATGATGCAAACGGCAAGAGCCGTGCCATTCCTGGTCATTCACTCATCTTGGCAGCCCTCGGTGTATTCATCTTGTGGATGGGTTGGTTTGGTTTCAACCCCGGTTCTCAGTTGGCAGCAACGGGTGAAGTAAACCGCATCGCTATCTCTCACGTCTTCCTGACCACCAATCTTGCAGCCGCCTGCGGTGGTATCGCCACGATGTTTGTTACTTGGATGAAGTATGGCAAACCTTCATTCTCACTGACCCTCAACGGTGTATTGGCAGGATTGGTAGGTATTACTGCTGGTTGCGATGCTGTTGATGCTTGGGGCGCCATTATCATTGGTTTGGTTTGTGGCATAGTTCTTGTATATGCTATTGAGTTCATCGACCGGAAACTTCACATTGACGACCCTGTAGGTGCTTCTTCTGTACACGGTATATGTGGTATATTGGGAACATTGATGACCGGTCTGTTCTCTGTCAGCGAAGGACTTTTCTACGGTCATGGCTGGGGATTCCTCGGTGCCGAAGCCTTCGGTATACTGATAATCGACCTTTGGGCAGCAGTCACTGGTGTCATTCTGTTCTACTCTATTAAGAAGATTCACGGTCTGCGCGTTAGTGCCCGTATTGAAGATGAAGGTCTTGACATCTACGAACACGGTGAGACTTGCTACAACTGATCCTCTCTCTTGAGAGATCACAACAATAGTATTAATCAATAAAAAACATGAAGACGATGAAAAAGAATGTATTGCTTATATCGGTAGGACTGCTTTTTGCAGTCGCTACCGCCCATGCACAGGACAAAGTAGAAACCACTTTATCTGCCGATGTAGTAAACCATTATATCTGGCGTGGTACTGATTGCGGCAATGTAAGTATTCAGCCCACCTTGGGTGTTGCCTATAAAGGCCTGAGTCTTTCGGCTTGGGGAAGTGTCGGACTCGATAAAGACGACAACAAAGAACTCGACCTTACTGCCAGTTACAGTGTAGGTGGATTCTCTATCGGTGTCACCGATTATTGGTTTAATACCCCCGAAAAGCGTTATTTCTACTATAACGCCCATGGCACCAGCCATATCTTTGAAGGATATGTGAGCTACGATTTCGGTCCTGTTTCAGCAGCTTGGTACACCAATTTTGCAGGCAACGACGGTGTCAACAAAGACGGTGACCGTGCCTATTCATCTTATTTCGAAGTCAACGCTCCGTTTAAGTTGGGCGGTGTAGATTGGACAGCCACAGCCGGTGCGGTGCCTTTTGCCACCACCACTTACAACACTTCAGGTTTTGCGGTTACCAATCTTGCCCTCAAAGCCTCTAAAGACATTCAGATCACCGACCACTTCACCCTGCCTATCTTCGGTCAGGTGGTGGCCAATCCCAGTGATCAGAAAGCCTATTTCGTGTTTGGATTCACCCTGCAGCCCTAAGTGGCTGCAGGCTAATCCAGCCACTCCCCTATCCTAACCTCAACGCAAACATAAAAACAACAATATCATCATGTGTGGAATAGTAGCCATCTTCCATGTGGAAGAACAAACGCAAGCCCTTCGCGACAAGGCCTTGCGCATGAGTCAGAAAATACGTCATCGTGGTCCAGACTGGAGCGGTATCTATTGTGGAGGCCATGCCATTCTCGCCCACGAACGTTTGTCTATCGTCGATCCTGAGTCAGGTCAGCAACCTCTTTATAGTCCCGATCGCTGCCAAGTGCTTGCCGTCAATGGCGAGATCTATAATCATAAGGACCTTCGCGAGCGCTATAAGGATCAATACCAATTTCAAACCGGTTCCGATTGCGAGGTTATTTTAGCCTTATATCGCGATCGTGGCATCGATTTCCTTGAAGAATTGAATGGCATATTCGCTTTCGCACTCTACGACGAAACGCGCGATGAGTTTCTCATCGCCCGCGATCCGATAGGTGTCATCCCTCTTTATATCGGCTATGATGCCGATGGCAAGGTCTATGTAGCCTCTGAATTGAAGGCGCTCGAAGGTCAGTGCGACCACTACGAACCATTCCTGCCAGGCCATTACTACTGGAGTGGCGAGGGAAAGATGCATCGGTATTACCATCGTGATTGGATGGATTACGACCAGGTGAAGGACAATAAGGCCAGTGTGACTGCTATCCACGACGGTCTTGAAGCCGCTGTACGCCGCCAACTGATGAGCGATGTACCCTACGGCGTGTTGCTCAGCGGTGGTCTTGATAGCAGTATTATCTCAGCCGTAGCCGAGAAATATGCCGATATGCGTATTGAAGACGACAGTAAGACCAAAGCCTATTGGCCCCGTCTTCATAGTTTTGCCGTTGGATTGAAGGGAGCGCCCGACCTTGCCAAAGCCCGTTTGGTGGCCGACCACATAGGCACTGTCCACCACGAAATCAACTATACCATTCAAGAAGGCCTTGATGCCATTCGCGATGTCATCTATTTCATTGAGACCTACGATGTCACTACCGTACGTGCTTCTACTCCGATGTATCTCCTTGCCCGTGTCATCAAGTCGATGGGCATTAAGATGGTACTCTCTGGCGAAGGAGCCGACGAGATATTCGGCGGTTATCTCTATTTCCACAAAGCGCCCGATGCGCGTGCTTTCCATGAAGAAACGGTACGCAAGCTCTCTAAGCTTTATCTCTACGACTGCCTCCGTGCCAACAAGAGTCTTGCGGCATGGGGTGTGGAAGGTCGTGTACCATTCCTCGACAAAGAGTTTCTCGACATCGCTATGCGCACCAATCCTGAGGCAAAACTCTGTCCCGGCATGATGATGGAGAAGAAGATTTTGCGTCAAGCCTTTGCAGATATGTTGCCCGATGAAGTGGCATGGCGCCAGAAGGAGCAGTTCTCCGATGGTGTGGGCTACTCGTGGATCGACACGCTGAAAGCCGTTACCGCAGCCGCTGTGACCGACGAACAGATGGCACATGCCGCCGAGCGCTTCCCCATCAATACACCACAGAATAAGGAAGAGTACTACTATCGCAGTATTTTTGCTGAGCATTTCCCTTCCGATAGTGCAGCTCGCAGTGTTCCAAGTGTGCCAAGCGTGGCATGCAGCACTGCCGAAGCATTGGCATGGGACCGTTCGTTCCAACATCTGAACGACCCCAGTGGTCGTGCTGTGAAGGGTGTTCACGAACAGGCATATTAAGTCTGTGTTTTCTCCAGCCGATGTTTTTATGCTGGCAACAATGTCAGGTAGTAGTACTTTCTACAGTTTTTCAACTCCAAACAGTTGATATCCCCTACTCTTTTCAGTCTCCGACACGCTGTTTGTCGGAGACTGTTTTTCTTTCATTCCGCATCACTTCTCAGCCGTAGCTGACAGTTGTTTCAGCAGACAGTGGGTTGCGTATCGTCCTGATACCCTGTTTTTCAGTGGTTTTTTGATGTGGCGTAACCTATTGGTATATAGAAGATTAAATACCTATAAGCGTCATGTGGTTCAGCAAACTCAATGAATTTGCTGACCAATTTCAATGAATTTGCTGAGGAAATTCAATGAATTTGCTGACCAAACTCATTGAAATTGCATAGTCATCAACGTCATTCAGCATCATTGAGAACGTCATTCAACGTCATCGAGAACGTCATTCAGCATGGCTGCAAACGTC
Source organism: Prevotella sp. P5-50 (assembly GCF_002251295.1). Lineage (GTDB taxonomy): Bacteria > Bacteroidota > Bacteroidia > Bacteroidales > Bacteroidaceae > Prevotella. The sequence continues at coordinate 253,495 of NZ_NPJA01000019.1, read as the reverse complement.
ATGTAGTTGAGCAAAACAAATTGATTTGCCGAGGAAAACAAATTGATTTGCTGAGGAAAACAAATTGATTTGCTGAGGAAAACAAATTGATTTGCTGAGGAAAGTATGTTCCAAAGTGTTGAAACGTACATTATATCAGTACGTTATGCTTATTGTGTAGCAGTGGCAACAAAGGTCTTTTGTCCTACTGTGGTTTATTGTCATTTGCCAAAGAACGGCACTTCGTCCTGCCAATACAAGTGGGTATAGCTCGCCACCACATTGCCTTCGATGATAAACGGCGAAGGCGTTTGCTCATTGCGAGCGTTGAACACATCGGCGCCGGAGTGGGGCAGTGGCGGCAAAAACTGGGAGTAATGAAACTCATGACCGCGATATTCCTTCTCTCCAACTGTCACGCGGCGATAGCCTAAAGATAGTTTTCGGTCGCTCTTTCGGCTGCCAATAGAGTAGGGCAGTACGCCACACATCTCATAAGTACCTTCGTCGCTGACGATATCCTTGCAGAGATACATCATGCCGCCACACTCCGCCAGTATCTTTCCGCCACTGATGGCATAGCGGCGTATGCTCGCTCTGGTTTGTTGGGCGCGTTGCAATGCCTCTGAATGCTGTTCGGGATAGCCTCCCGGCAGATAGAGTAGGGTGGTGTCCGCCGGTATCGGCTGATTGTCTTCGGGATTGAAAAAGGTAACCCTGCCCAAGCGTTGCAGTAAATCGATATGGTGCTGATAGACAAACGAAAACGAATCGTCGTTGCGAGCCACTACGATGTGGCAGTCTGATAGTGGTCTATCGGTGTGATGGTCGATAGTTTCCTGCGGTCTCTCGCCACTTGTCAGCAGCAACAACCGGTCTATATCCACATGCTGTTCCACAAGGTCTGCCATCTCGTCCATATCCGTGGTACGACTAAAGTCCAGTCCCAAATAGCGCGACGAAGCCTCCGCTTGTCGCTGGCGCGGTACACATCCCAGACACACCAACCCTGCATCGGCTGCCGCCTCACGCAGCATGAGTTCGTGGCGTGGACTTCCCACCTTATTGAATATAACACCCTTGACATGGACATCGGCATCGTAACGCGCCAAACCCTGTAGCAGTGGTGCCACCGAATAGCCCGTATGGCTGGCATCCACCACCAGTATTACCGGCAAATGGAGTGTGGCTGCCACATGTGCCGCACTGCCTTGCTGGCGCTGAAAGCCGTCGAAAAGTCCCATCATGCCCTCCACCACACATATATCGGCATCGCGCGAAGCCTCAGAGTAGATAGCCTTCACGTGCGAATCTGTCGCCATGAAGAGGTCGAGGTTGTACGACGATCGGTGGCACGCCATACCGTGATATTTTGTATCGATATAGTCGGGACCGCACTTAAACGGTTGCACCACCCTGCCGCGACGCACCAGCGCCGCCATCATACCAATGGAAATGGTGGTCTTGCCCGACCCAGATGCCGGTGCCGCTATTAGAAATTGGGCGAAAGTATGCTTCATGGGTGCGAAATTACAAAAAAGGAGGATAATAATCCGATTTTTCTATGATTTTTTTGCCATATAACATAAAATGACTACATTTGCACCCGGAAAGAAAAGGCAATCAACGGCAGATGCCGTATGATGCAAGGGAATCCGGTGAAAGACCGGAGCTGTACCTGCAGCTGTAATCCCCCTTTGAAGCAAGTTTGTCAGTATAACGCCACTGAGGCAACTCGGGAAGGTATGACAGACTGGGGAGAGCCAGAAGACCTGCCTTATATGTTCTATCTCAGGCAAACGCCCAGACAAGACATTGCGCCCTCAGGATTAAGGGTTGACAATTTCCTATTTTATTTTAGAATGAATTATAAGGGTATTATGACTTGCAGAAACATTGCGGGTCTGCTACTTGCTATAGTAGTGTGTCCGCCGGTTTTAGCACAGAAAACCATTGAGAGCAAGGAGTCGCTGCAAGAGGTTGTGGTGACAGGAACTGGTACGCGCCACTTGTTGAAAGATGCTCCGGTACAGACCGAAGTCATCAATCGGCAGGTGCTGAAAACCTTTGCCGGACGCAGCATCGAAGACATACTCTCCCAGTTGTCAGCATCGTTCGACTTCGAACAGGGCGACATGGGATCGCAAATGCAGATGAACGGACTGGGCAATTCCTATATCCTAATACTCATCGACGGTAAGCGCCTGCATGGTGATGTAGGCGGACAAAACGACCTCGGACTTATCGATCCCAACAATATTGAGCGCATCGAGATTGTCAAGGGTGCCTCGTCGGCACTCTATGGAAGCGATGCCATAGCCGGAGTCATCAATATTATCACCCGTAAGCATAATGAAGGCGTGATGCTTGAAAACAAGACACGCTACGGATCGCATAACGATGTGAGACAGCACAACGGCATTGCCCTGCGCTTTGGACAATGGAAATCATACACCAACTTTCAACTTCAGCACAACGACGGATGGCAGAATACCGCCACCGAACATACACCAAGTTCGGCAACACCCGTCACCGACTCGAAAAGCAAAACTGCAAACGAGTTTACCAATTGGCAGATAGCAGAGCGGTTGGCATGGAATCCTACCCAACAATTAGAACTCTATGCCGAAGGATCATGGTATCAGAAGGGTATATACCGCAAGAGCGGCAAATATCCCAAATATGATGTCTATAACTACGACCTAAAGTATAAGAACGCTTCAGCCGTTGCCGGCATGCAATGGACCACTAATCGCGGTGACCTCGTCACGGCAGATGTCAGTTGGAACAAACATGCCTATTACCACGCTTTCACCTCGACAACACTGGCAGAAGGCTTCGATGAAGATGGCAACTTCATTCTCGACTACCCCTATTTCACCGGACAAAAACTGCTGATGAGCAATCAGGAGCGCACCATGTTTAATCTAAAAGGTGTGTTTGCACTCACCCCAACCAACAAACTCAGCGCCGGTATTGAGGCACGCTACGATTATCTCAAAGCTCCTGCAAGCATCAAAGGACGCACCGCCGACGATAATACCGAGGCCATCTATGTGCAAGACGAACTCCAACTGCTGCACATCCTCCAGGTGACAGCCGGACTCCGACTCAACCGCAACGAGAGTTTCGGATGGAAACTTACCCCCAAACTCTCTACCATGCTTAAACTTGGCGACTTCAGACTTAGAGCATCGTGGAGCCAGGGATTTAAGACACCCACCATCAAAGAGCTCAATTACCAGTATGCACGCGACATGAGCGGCATCATTCTGTTTTTGGGAAATCCCGACCTGAAGGCACAAACCAGCAATTACTTCTCGCTAAACGGCGAATATACCATAGGTCATTTCAACGTATCTGTTACGGGATATTATAATAAGGTGGATGATATGATAGCCTTGGTAACCATACCCAAGAGCGAAGCACCAGACGTTTACCGCCAACAGTATGGTGAGATGCTCAGTAAAGTGCGTCGCTATCACAACATGGAAGATGCCAAAACCTATGGTGTGGATGTCAATCTGCGATACACCACAGACCATCTGAGTATCGGGGCAGGGTATAGTTACCTTGATACCAAAGCCAATATCTACGACACCACACACGACAGAATGGTCAATGTCACCATCGATGGCATGGCACACCATAAAGCCAACGTCTTCGCTACATGGAACCATCAGTTTGCCACCAACTATCAGATGGGTGTCGGCATCTATGGCAAGATGTCAACCAAACGCTACTATCAGACCAACGGCAACGGTAAGGGATACCAGATATGGCGTCTCAGCACCACCCACGACCTTGGAAAAAGCAAACACATGACCTACCGTATAGAGGCTGGAGTGGATAATATTTTCAACTATGTGGATAAAACTCCACACGGATTACACCTCGGTACCAATACATCGGGTACTACGCTTTTCGCCTCGCTGACTGTCAGATTTGCGAAAGGAAAGAAGATTAGAAACATTTTTAATAATCAACATTATAACAAACAAAAAGACAATGAAGAAGATTAAATTTCTCATGATGGCAGCCGTAGCATTGCTGACTGCCTCAACATTCGTTGCTTGTGGTGACGACGACGATGACTCCAAGGGCGGACAACTGTCAAACATGGAGCGTTACCAGCAGGAAGTAGATGCTACCGTTAAGTCACAGAAGAAAAACGACAAGGCAATTCTCGTCGTTGCATTCGGTTCGACATGGCAGCAGGCATACGATGCTTTCGACCTTACCGTAGAGGAATACAAGAAAGAATTCCCTGGTTACGACGTCTATCTGTCGTTCTCTTCAGCTATCTGTATCAACCGTGCTATGGCTGGCGAACACGTAAAGCCCCGCAACTTCTATGAGCCAAAATACTGGCTGGAGGCTTTCGGACGTGTGCAGTATAAGGAAATCATCGTTCAGTCTATGCAGGTGATTCCCGGAGAAGAATACACACGTGTCATCAATGCTATGAAAGACTTCGCTAACAACTCTAACGGCGACCTCGACGACAAGTATCTGAGCACCATGACCCTTAAGCTGGGCTATCCTCTGATGGCTGAATATCCTTCAGATGTGAATAAGTTGGCTAAGGCACTCAACGACAACTTCAGTTCTTATGCACAGAAAGGCGCTATGTTGTTCATGGGTCACGGTAACCCCGACACCTACGATACCTACAAAGCTAATGTTCGCTACACCCAGTTGGAAACAGCCCTGAAGGCTTACAACTCTAACTACTATGTAGGAACTGTTGATATGAAGGAGAACTTCAAAACTCACGTTCACCAGCGCATGGCCAACGATGGCATCACCAGCGGTAAGGTATATTGCGCTCCGCTGATGTCTATCGCCGGTGACCACGCCCACAACGATATGGCTGGTGACGACGATGCTTGGGACAATGGATTTGAGACCAACGACGAAGGTGAGGTTGAAGACACCAGTTGGAAGATGTATTTCAAACACATGGGATACACCATCGAGGACGATAGCTATACCGACGACAAGGGAATTGTAAAGGGTCTGCTTGAGTTTGCCAATGTCCGCGCACTCTATAAAGCACACACCAAGAACGCTGAAACTGTGGATTACTATCACTCAAAGAACCCCGAATAAACCAGAAACAAACATAAAATCTGATAAACTTTGAAGACCAACAGACTACTCGTTATCTTCGCCTTATCAGTAAACGCAATAGTTGCATCGGCACAGATCCACAGCAAAAGCGGATCGGCAGATGCTGACAAACAGATGAGCCTCAATCCCGTTGTAGTGACGGGGTCGGGGCATCATCAGCGTTTGGGAGTCACTGCTACACCGGTGCACGTACTCTCGGCGAAGGAAATCAAAGAGCAGGGCATCACTACATTTGCTGATGCGCTCACACATACTATGCCGCAACTTTCCATGGCACCTAATGCCATGGGGTCGCAACTCCGTTTGAACGGACTCGGAGGAAAGTATATTCTCATCCTCATCAATGGACATAAACTCAGTGGAGATATCTCCAACAACGCAGATCTCAATCGCATCAACATGGCAAGAGTGAAGCGTATAGAGGTACTCGACGGTGCGGCAAGTTCACTGTACGGCAGCGATGCCATCGCAGGAGTAATCAATATCATCACAGACCAACCTACAGGCAATCTTGTCAGTGCCACTTCCAACTCGCGGGTAAGTGGGAAAGGACAGTTTACCGAGCAGGTCAATGTAGATATCTATAGCCATGGATTCGGATCATACACCTCCTTTTCACACGATAGGGCAGACAGTTATCGCATCAACCCACTGGAATATGTGAAGGGAGAAGAGGACAAAACACAGCAATCGCTGTCGCCCTTGTTTACTGGATATAGAAACAATCTGGTCAGTCAGCGCTTCACTTGGCAGACAACCAAGCAACTGGCATTCAATGCGGGTATGGAGTATGGATATAAAAAGACTGACCGTCCCAATACAAACCCCGACATCACCGGTGGTCTCGACTATGAAATGCGCTATAAATCGCTGCGCTGGAATGTGGGAGGAATATACAAATGGAACTCAAGAAACTCCATTCAGACGGATTTTACAGTAGATCGTTACCGCTATGGAAAGGAGTATGACGTAGAAACCAAAACCTACAAGGTGGGCGATTATGTGCAGTCGAAGAAGCAACGCACCATGGATGGCGAGGTGAAAGCCATACTCGGACTCACCCAAAACTCTACAACCATCTTCGGTGTTGATTGGCGCAACGATATGTTGGTGACTACATCAGGAAACATAGACAATAATGCCTATACCCTTTCTGGTTATGGACAGCACGAAATGGCATTGCCACTACACCTCAAAGCTACCGTTGGTGCACGCTATACCTACCATAAGGAGTTTGGTAGCAGACTGACACCAAAGGTGGCACTGATGTTTAGCAACGGACCTATACGACTCAGAGCAACCTATAGCAACGGATTCAGAGCTCCCGGACTCGACGAACTCTATTACCGTTACTTCTCTGTCAATCGCGGAAAACCACAGGTGTCGTTTGGCAACAAAAACTTGAAATCGGAAGCCAGCCACTATGTATCGCTGGGAGCAGAATATCGCGTTAGCCGCTTCTCGCTGTCGGTCATGGGTTATATCAACCGCATCAACGACATGATTATCAAGGATAATATCAAGCTCACTGACCCATTGCGTGAGATGCTGAAGGCTGAATTTCCTGAAATGACAGATGAACAAGCCAACAAAATGACGTCTTATGCACACTATGTCAATAGCGACAAGGGTGATGTGAAAGGACTACAGGTCAACATCTACGCTAATCCTGTCGATGGATTCAACTTCAATGTGAACTATGCCTATACCTATGCACAATCGAAATCGGGCGACGAATGGCAGATTCTCGACCGCAGTATCAAGAATGCACTTACGCTGTCGGCAAGTTATAGCCGCGCTTGGGGCATCTACCGCTTGTCGGCTAATGTCAATGGCAGACTACAATCGAAAACCTATTATGCGGCTTACGAGGATGCACCGGGCTATGGGGTGTGGAATATCAATACCACACACACCTTCTCGCTGGCTCGCCATCTGACCGTAGAGCCCAGTTTGGGTATAGACAACATATTCAACAAGACGGACAACCGAATAGACAGCAGCCTGCGACGCTATGCACTCTATTCACCGGGACGTATGTTGGTAGCTGGATTAAAAATTAAGTTATGAAACAAATCATCGTTGTAGGAATAGGTCCGGGAAGTATGGACGACATGACAATGGCTGTGCGAGAAACCCTCGCACAAGCCGATGTCGTGGTGGGATATAAGTTCTATTTCCAGTTTATAAAACCCTTGCTGCCCGATACCGCACAGTGTATCGACACTGGAATGAAGCGTGAGTATGAGCGTGCAAAAATAGCTTTTCAACTGGCAGAACTGGGCCATCAGGTGATTGTCATGTCGTCGGGCGATGCCGGCATCTATGGCATGGCATCGCTGATATGGGAGATGAAGGCGAAAAGTCAGTCGGATGTAGAGGTTATCGTGCATCCGGGCATATCCGCTTTTCAGAAGGCAGGCGCCTTGTTGGGCGCTCCTGTCAGTCACGACTTCTGTGTGATTTCACTCTCTGACCTGATGACTCCATGGAATCTTATAGAACGTCGCATCACTGCGGCAGCACAGGCAGACTTTGTGACTGCCGTCTATAACCCACGTTCCAACGAGCGCTATTGGCAGTTGGGACGTCTCAAGGAGATATTCCTCAACGCGGGCAGAAGTCCTGAAACCCCCGTCGGCTATGTCAGGCAGGCTGGGCGTGAAGGAGAAACGGTAGTGCTTACCACGCTCGGAAAGCTCAATCCGGATGATATTGATATGCTGACCATCGTCATCATAGGTAATTCGCAGACCTTTGCCTTTGCCGACAAGATGATAACACCGCGTGGCTATATACAGAAATATGGTCAGAAAGAGAGTGAAAAGTCGATAGGTGCGGGTATTATGACCGAGAGTTTTCACACTATTCTATCAGAGCTGCACCGCAAAGACTATCCCACCGACCATCGTTGGCTATTGCTACATGCCATCCATACCACTGCCGATTTCGAAATGGAGAATGTGCTCTATACAGATCAGGGTGCTGCGGAGTGCATCTTTGAGCGTATCAGACAAGGAAAGCTCAAGACCATCGTGACCGATGTCACCATGGTGGAGAGCGGCATACGCAAGGGTGCTTTGCAACGGTTAGGACTGGAAGTGAAGTGCTATCTACACGATTCAAGAGTGGAACAGATAGCAGCCCAACAGCATATCACACGGACACAGGCTGGCATACGACTGGCTGTGGAGGAACATCCCGATGCACTATTTGCCTTTGGCAACGCACCTACAGCACTTATCGAACTTTGCGAACTGATGCGTAAGGGTAAAGCACGACCGCAAGGTATCGTGGCTGCACCTGTTGGATTCGTACATGTGAAGGAGTCTAAGTATATGGTGAAGAGTTTTGCTGACGTACCCAAGGTCATTGTTGAAGGGCGCAAGGGTGGCAGTAATATTGCTGCAACACTGTGTAATGCCATCATGACACTCGACGACGCCATTCAACTCGTGCCGGGAAGAGATTTATAATAAAACACAATCGATGATGTTACAGTTTACAGTCATAGGTATCAACGACCATCCCAATCCAGTATTTCCTTCAGAAGTGGAACAGCTTATCGCTACATCGACGGTGTTTTCGGGTGGAAGCCGACATCATGAAATCATGGCGGAACGGTTGCCACATGGTGCACAGTGGATAGATATCACCGTTCCGCTTGCGGATGTGTTCAGGCAATATATGGCATGTGAGGGACACATCGTGGTGTTTGCATCTGGCGATCCATTATTCTATGGTTTTGCAACAACGTTGAAAAGACAGTTTCCTGAGGCTCCAATCCGCGTCGTACCCACGTTTCATTCCCTCCAAATGTTGGCACATCGACTCGTTTTGCCCTATCACGACATGACGCTTGTATCGCTCACAGGAAGACCATGGAATGCCCTCGATGCGGCACTGATAACTGGAAAACAGAAGATAGGATGTCTCACAGACCGTCACCATACGCCGGCTACCATTGCACAGCGCTTGCTGGACTATGGTTATGACAACTACGAAATAGCCATTGGCGAACACTTGGGAAACCCACAGACGGAGCATATCTGTCAAATCAGTATTGAACAGGCGGCATCGCTCTCTTTTGAACAACCAAACTGCTGCATACTGTTGCAGAAAGAATTCCGTGAAAATGTTCCCATGGGAATACCCGACGAGGATTTCTCCATACTTGATGGCAGACCCAAGATGATTACCAAGATGCCCTTCCGACTGTTGAGCATCCAACAGCTGGGACTCCATGCCGATAGTGTGCTGTGGGATGTGGGATTCTGTACTGGTAGCATATCGATAGAAGCCAAACGGCTCTATCCCACAATAGATATTGTGGCATTTGAAATAAGAAAGGAGGGGGAGGCGCTCATGCGCGAGAATACGCGCCGATTTGGTACTCCAGGCATACAGACTGTCATAGGCGATTTCATGCTGCAGCATCTTGATACGTTGCCCAAACCTACCAGTGTGTTTATCGGAGGACATGGCGGAAAACTCAAAGAAATGATGGCAAAACTCTGTGAAGTGTTGCCATCGGGAGGCTGTATGGTGATGAACTGTGTGACGGAAGAGAGCAACAGACTCTTTGAAGAAGCCTGTCAGAGCCTTCCGCTCACACCACAAACGCCATTACACCTGACACTTAACGATTATAACCCTATAACAATAAGGAAATGCATCAAGCAATAATTATCCTTTCGGAAGATCAGCGGATGCTGGCAGAAACGATGGCCAGAGAGACCGATGCCGATATCTTGTCGGTAAAAGACGTGGAAAAAAGCTGGAAATACTACGAGGCTTTTGTATTTATTGCCGCGCTGGGCATCTGTGTACGTACGATAGCACCGCTCTTGGAAGACAAGCATACTGATCCTGCAGTGGTTTGTGTAGATACCTGCGGACGCCATGCCATTGCCGTGGCATCAGGACATGTGGGGGGTGCCAACGAACTCACCCGGCATATTGCACATATCATAGGGGCAGAAGCTGTCATCACTACGCAGAGTGACTTAAATGATTTGTGGCCTCTCGACATATTGGCACAACGCTTTGGATGGGTCATGGCTGATACACACATCAATCAACAGATTGCTCTGTTTGTTGCCCAACAGCCTACCGCATTGTTGTTGGAAACAAGAGACAAGGGTACTGACTGGATGGAAAGCCATTGTTTGCCACACGTCAGCGTGTTCTATCATGCGGAAGACATCGACATGGAACGCTATAAACTACTTTTGGTGGTGGGGCCTGTAATGCCCGAAACTCAATTGCCGACCGTGTGGTATTCGCCTAAGTGCCTGCATGCCGGCATCGGACTGGCACATCAAGCGCCCATCACTCACTTGCAAAGCATCTGCAAGTGTATCAGTGATCATCGCATCATGCAGCAGGCAATCGTCGCTTGGCATACTATTGATGTGAAAGCTGACGAACCTATCATACGAAAACTACAGGAAGAAGCGCCTGTGCAACTATTGACTGCCGACGAACTCAATACCAAGGAGGTGCCCACACCCAGCGCAGTGGTGGAAAACCACGTAGGCACTAAGAGCGTTTGTGAAGCTGCGGCTATGTTGGGAGCAGCCACCAACGACTTGTTGATGACCAAGCAGAAGGGTACACACTGGACACTTGCCATGGCTGTCGAACCTCGCTATGAACGTCGTGGACACGTGGAAATAGTTGGGGCAGGCCCCGGTGATCCTGATTTGGTATCTGTGCGCGGACGCCGTTTCTTAGAGACAGCAGACCTTATATTATATGCTGGCAGTCTTGTACCGCGCGAACTCACGCTCTGTGCGAAGGATGGGGCTGTGGTGAGAAGTAGTGCTTCGATGGCATTGGAAGAGCAATGCGAACTGATGAAATCGTTTACCGACCGTGGACTCTTAGTGGTGAGACTCCATACGGGAGACCCTTGTATCTTTGGAGCTATACAGGAACAAATGGCATTCTTTGATGACAATGCCATCAGTTATCATATCACACCGGGCATATCATCGTTCTTGGCGGCTGCAGCAGAGTTGCGCTCGCAGTTTACCATACCTAAGCGTTGCCAAACGATAATACTTACACGCGGTGAAGGGCGTACGCCTATGCCTGAAAAGGAAAAACTGCATCTCCTCGCACGAAGTCAAAGTACGATGTGCATCTTCCTCAGTGCATCTATTGTGGATGATGTGCAACGGCAGTTGTTGCAGGAGTATCCGTCCCATACACCCGTTGCTGCATGCTACCATCTGACGTGGCCTGACCAGCATATCTACCGCGGCAGGCTCGATCAGCTATCTGCTATTGTCAAAGATAACCATTTGACATTGACCACCATGATTGTTGTGGGAGAGGCTATCGATAATCGACATGGATTGTCGGAACTATACAGCAGTCATTTTACACATCTTTTTAGAAAAGCTACAAAGGAATGATACTGGTATTGGGAGGTACCACAGAAGGACGAAAAGCCGTTGCCGAACTGGAAGAGGCTGGTAACATTTTCTACTATTCCACGAAGACGGGAGAGCAGGAAGTGGAACTTTGTCATGGCATTGCCATACAAGGTGCCATGACAGAAGAGGCTATGTTGGCGTTTTGTCAACAGAAGCAGATACGTCTGCTGGTGGATGCTGCCCATCCTTTTGCCACCATACTGCACTATACGGTGGCAAGGGTGGCAAATCAATTGCGGTTGCCCGTCATCAGGTTTGAACGCATCTTTCCTCCACGTGATACGGACATCACATGGGTGGATTCCTATGACGACGTGGTACAACTATTGAGCAAACAACCTGGAACGACAGTGGAAGCCACTACGGGGGTACAGAGTATTGCCCGGTTGAAAGTATTGGAAAACCATGGCATCAAGATGTATTATCATATTCTGGACCGACCATCGAGCCTGATCAAGGCTTTGGCTTGTGGTGTGAGCATGGATCAACTCATCCGATACGGACAGGAAAATCAACTCCATGCAGATGTCATGATACTGAAGGAGAGCGGACTTTCGGGTGGTTTCCAACAAAAGGTGGATGAAGCCAGACGGCGCAATATGAAGATGATTGCTATCCGCAGACCAGCTATGCCGCAGTCGTTTCAGAGTGTAAACGGTGAACATGGACTGCGATTGATGGTAGAAAAACTGTTGCCTGAGTTCTTTCCGCTACATAGCGGGCTGACTACGGGTACTTGTGCTACTGCTGCTGCTGTGGCTGCCTATCGTCAGTTGATGGGCAAACAACAAACCGATACGGTCGATGTCATGCTGCCCAACGGTGAGACAATACCTGTGGCGGTGGGTTATGGCATGGGGTATGCGTATGTGATCAAACCAAGTGGTGACGACCCTGATATTACCAAAGGAGCGGAAATACGTGCTGCGGTGACCTGTACAGGACAGCCGCTTTCCATCAAAGGTGGTGAGGGTATCGGTCGTTTCACACTTCCTGGTTTTGATTATCCACCAGGTGAAGCTGCCATCAACAAGGTGCCGCGACAGATGATACACCGTAATCTTCATGAGGCATCGGTATGTGTGACGCTGTCTGTAGTGGGAGGTGAAGAACTCGCACAACATACGTTTAATCCACGATTAGGCATTGAGGGCGGTATCAGTATCGTTGGTGTGTCGGGCATTATCAAACCTTTTTCAGAGCAAGCCTTCGTTGATAGCATCCGCAAATGTATGACAGTGGCAAAGGCTGCAGGTTTTGATACGGTTGTTATCAATAGCGGTGCGAAAAGCGAAAGAATGGTTCGCAACCGCTTTCCAACATTGCCAGCACAGTGTTTTGTGGAGTATGGCAACTATATCGGTGATACCTTGAAGATTGCGCAACAATTGCAGTTTGCGCAAGTATGTTTGGTGATGATGATGGGCAAGGCGGTGAAATTGGCAGCCGGACATCTGGATACCCATAGCAAGCGTTGTACGATGGACAAAGACTTCATTGCTAAGATGCTGGCAGAGGCTGGATGTGATGAGAATGTGTGCCGTAGGGCGCTGCAAATGACTCTGGCACGTGAACTATGGACTATCGTGCCCGCCGACCGCCAACAGGCTTTTATCGATGTGTTGACTGGTTATTGCTATCGGGTGTGTCATCCGTTGTTGCCCAATGGACAGTTGGAGATCATTATATTGAATGAAGAATAACAAAACAAACATAATAACTGACGAACATGAAGAAGTTCTACATTTATCTTTTCATCGCTTTCCTTGCTGTAACAGTGGGGTGTACAGGCAATAAAAAACAACAAGATGGGCAGTCTGCCGAACTGTCAAAAGCTACCGACAGTCTGAGTATAGTACAGCCAAAATATGCCAAGGGATTCCATGTGGAATATCCCGGTAACGGCATCCGATTAGTGGAAGTGAAGGACCCACAGAAAGGAAAAGGTATGACCTATCGTTTTGCACTTGTCAATAGAGGTGCCACTGATGAGATTCCTGACGGATATACTAAGATAGAGGTACCTGTGCGTAGTGTCGTACTGATGACCATGTTGCAACTTTCAAACTTTACTGTCCTTGACGCTACGCAAGTGGTGAAGGGTATTACGGGTACAAAAAATCTCTTTGATAAGCAGATCAAGGCTCGTGTCAAAGCTGGTGATATTGTGAAAATAGGTATGGAAGGCAACTTTGATCCCGAACTGGTGATGGCTGCCAAACCTGATGTGATCTTCATATCGCCATTCAAACGAGGTGGTTATGATGCCATCAAGAAGACTGGTGTGACGCTTGTGCCACATCTCGGCTTTAAGGAACTCGACCCGTTGGGACAGGCTGAATGGATTAAGTTTGTGGCTCTTTTCGTAGGCAGGGAGCGTGAAGCAAATACTGTTTTTCAGGAGATTGCCGACCGCTATGAGGCGTTGAAGGAGAAAGTGGCAAAGGCTAATGACAAACGTCCTACTGTGTTTAGCGGTGAAATGCACGGTGGTAACTGGCATGCTGTAGGCGGAAAGAACTATTTGGCACAGATCTTCCGTGATGCAGGTGCAGACTATGTTATCCAAGACGATAATACCGGAGGTGAGCCCATCGACTTCGAAGCGATGTATGTCAAGGCTGCGCAAGCCGACTATTGGCGTATTCTGAATAGTTTTCCGGGTGACTTTTCCTATGAAGCACTTGCTAAATCGGAACCTCGTAATAAGCTCTTTAAGGCTTATAATGACCGCCACGTGATCTATTGCAATATGAAACGCCAACCGTATTACGAGATTTCTCCTGTCTGTCCTGATAAGGTTTTGGCTGATTTCGTTGCCATTTTCCATCCCGAACTCATGCCGAAGGATTACAAACCGACATTCTATCATCTGTTGAAACAATAATATAGCTATACAAGTGAAACATCGTCCTGCCATCATGATGGCTTTCACTCTTGTGGGAGTGGCCGTCCTTTTCCTGTTCAACATCCTTATCGGAACGGTAACGATACCTTTGCGTGCCGTGACAGACATACTCCTTGGACTCGATACTACGGGATATGATGCCACGGAGGTTACCATCTGGAGTAATATTATATGGAACTCACGATTTCCACAGACGCTTACGGCGCTCTTGGCAGGCGCAGGTCTGGCGGTGAGTGGACTTCAGATGCAGACCGTTTTCCACAATCCTTTGGCAGGACCGTCGGTGCTTGGTGTGTCTAACGGTGCTTCGCTTGGTGTGGCATTCGTTGTGCTGTTGAGCAGTTCCATTGGTGGTGTGGCATTGAGTAGATTGGGTTATGTGGGCGATGTAGCTATGACTATTGCCGCTATGGCTGGTTCATTGCTCGTATTAGCACTCATCATATTTGTGGCAAGATACGTACAGGGAAATGTTACGTTGCTACTTATCGGTGTGATGACTGGTTATCTTGCCACATCTATAATAGGCATTCTGAAATTTTTCAGTGCTGAAGAGGATGTCAAGGCGTATGTGGTGTGGGGATTGGGATGCTTCACACGCACCAGTGGCACACAACTTATGGTCTTTACCGTTATGATGGCGGTGTTGTTGCCTATGAGTATGCTGCTCATCAAGTCGATGAACATGTTGCTATTGGGAGATAATTATGCACGAAATTTAGGACTTGATATCCGTCGCTCACGCACCTTGATTATCGTTTCTTCGGGTTTGCTTGCTGCTGTAGTGACTGCCTATTGCGGTCCTATCATGTTTATTGGATTGGCTGTACCCCATCTGGCGCGTGTTTTGTTTCGCACCTCAGACCATCGATGGTTAATGCCTGCCACCTTGTTTTCTGGTATTATGCTTACGTTGATATGCTGTTTGTTGTCGCGATTGCCCGGTTTTGAAGGCGCTCTGCCCGTCAATAGTGTGGCAGCACTGGTAGGTGCTCCTATCGTGGCGATGATGCTTATCAAGCGTAAATAGCAAATGAAAGCGTGCAGACACGAATGGATTCGGTCTGCACGCAATGGTTTTTGTGTTTGTATTGTTTGTGATGTTATTTCTTGAGGAAGTCATCCACCTTGGCGGCAGTCTGTTTACCGCTTGCTAATGCACGTACCACAAGACTGGCGCCATTGGCAGCATCGCCGCAAACGAAAACATTCTTGGGATACTGTGGATGTTCGGGCTTGAGGAATCCCATAGCGAGTAATACCAGTTCGGCTTTGATAATCTCTGGTTTTCCCTTTTCCACCATGAGTGGACGACCGCCCTCTGGATCGGGTTTCCAATCTATTTCTTGCACGCGTACACCAGTCAGTTTACCGTCCTTGCCTATGAATTCAAGTGAATTGATATTCCAGCGACGGGTGCATCCTTCCTCGTGGCTACTCGTAGTTTTGAGAGTTCTGGGGTATGCAGGCCATGGATTTTTAGGATCTTCTGGTCCTACAGGTGGCTTAGGCATGATTTCTATCTGTGTCACGCTCTTACAACCCTGACGGTGGGCTGTACCAATACAGTCGCTACCGGTGTCACCGCCACCAATGACGAGCACGTCTTTACCCTTAGCGGTGACGATTTCGTCTTTCTTAAACTCTATACCATCGAGTATTCTATTCTGTTGTGAGAGAATGTCGAGTGCAAAGTGAACTCCCTTGAGTTCGCGTCCGGGAATCTTCAAATCGCGTGCTGTTGGTGTACCGGTGGCAATCACTACGGCATCAAACTCGTTGGCGAGCGACAGATGCTGTAGGTCGATATCGGCTTCAAATACAAACTTAATACCTTCATCATACAACACTTTCATGCGTCGGTCTATAATGGCCTTGTTGAGTTTGAAGTTGGGAATACCATAACGCAACAGACCTCCGGCAGCTTCATGACGGTCATAGACGGTCACCTCATAACCCTTTAGATTCAAATCATTAGCTGCTGCTAGGCCGGCAGGACCTGCTCCGATGACAGCCACGCGTTTGCCGTTGCGCTTGGGATGGTGGGTAATAACATAACCCTCACGGAATGCGGCTTCTGTGATAGAGGCTTCATCTTCTCGGTTGGTAGTGGGTTCGTGTTCTATCAAATTGAGAATGCACGCTTTCTCGCACAATGCTGGGCAGATGCGTCCTGTGAATTCAGGGAACGGATTGGTGGCATTGAGTAGCCGATAGGCAAGTTCCCAGTCTCCACGATACAAAGCATCGTTCCATTCGGGTGGTTTGTTGCCCAGCGGACAAGCCCAGTGGCAGAATGGAACACCACAGTCCATGCAGCGTGATGCCTGTGCTTTGCGTTCCTTGGTATTGAGCGTTTGCTCCACTTCACCGAAGTCGTGGATACGGTCATGTATTGGACGATAGCCAGCTTCTTGCCGGTGTATCTCTAAGAATGCTTTTGGATTTCCCATAGTTGTCTATTGTCTTTCTGTGCTTCAATGCTTAATAGTCTCTTTGCATATCAGCGATTTTCTGTCTGAGTTTGTTCATTTGTTCTTCTTGCAGCACGCGTTTGTATTCGATAGGAACTACTTGAATGAAGTCCTCTACGTAACGCTGCCAGTCATCGAGCATGGTACGTGCCAGTTTTGAACCGGTGTACAGATAGTGTTGTCTGATGAGTTCGTGTAGTTCCTTGCGGTACTGTGCTTCTTCTACAAGGTTGATTTCTACCATATCCATATTGCAGAAATAGTCGAAGTTATGGTTTTTATCCCATACGTAAGCAACACCGCCCGACATTCCTGCAGCAAAATTGCGTCCTGTCTGTCCTAAAACGACGACGCGTCCGCCTGTCATATATTCGCAACAGTGGTCGCCAGCACCTTCTATAACGGCTATAGCTCCTGAGTTTCTTACTCCGAAACGTTCGCCAACCTTACCATTGATATAGAGTTCGCCGCTTGTAGCACCATAAAGTCCGGTATTTCCTGCAATGATATTATCTTCTGCATTGAAGTTAGATCGTACTGGAGGCAGTATGGCAATACGTCCGCCTGATAGTCCCTTTGCGAAGTAGTCGTTGGTTTCGCCTTCCAGTTTGAATGAAATACCCTTGTTGAGGAATGCACCAAATGACTGACCAGCCGATCCTTTGAACTTCACATTGATGGTTTGGTCGGGTAATCCTTGCTGTCCATAGCGGAGGGCAATGGTTCCTGCAAGTGTTGCGCCAACGGCTCGGTCGGTATTTCTGATGGCAAAGTCAAGATTGACTTCTTCCTGACGCTCTATGGCTGGCTCTGCACCGCGTATCATCTGTGCATCGAGCGAAGTTGTGTCAGTGTGCATTTCGCTGGTTGGGATATGGCAGAGTGCTGTCTTACTGTCACCCTCTTTAAAGAGCAGACGTGTGAAATCGAGCACAGGTTTGTGGTCTGTTGTTGTCTCTGTATCCTTTACCACAGCAAGTTCTGTATGTCCCACGATATCGTTAAGGCGACGGAAGCCCATTTCAGCCAAATATTCGCGTACTTCTCTTGCAAGGAAAGTGAAGTAGTTGACGAGATATTCGTAGCGTCCGATGAAGTGCTTACGCAGTTCCGGATTCTGTGTGGCAACACCCATAGGACAGGTGTTGAGGTTACATTTGCGCATCATCATACATCCTAATACGATAAGTACGGATGTGCCGAAACCAAACTCCTCGGCACCCATCAGTGCCATGAGTATGACATCGCGTCCGGTTTTGATTTGTCCATCAACTTGGAGGCGTACCTGTCCGCGTAATCCATTCTTTACCAAGGTCTGCTGAGTTTCGCTCAGTCCGATTTCAGGCGATATTCCAGCAAAGCGCATACTGCTGGCAGGTGATGCGCCTGTGCCGCCTTCAGCACCGCTGATAACGATAAGATCGGCCTTTGCCTTTGCTACACCGGCAGCAATAGTTCCTACACCACTTTCTGCAACGAGCTTGACGCTGATGGCAGCGCGAGGGTTTACGTGTTTCAAATCAAAGATGAGTTGAGCCAAATCTTCGATAGAGTAGATGTCGTGGTGTGGTGGCGGAGAGATAAGACTGATACCCGGAATGCTGTGACGTGTCTTTGCAATGACCTCATTGACCTTGAATCCGGGCAACTGACCACCTTCGCCAGGTTTTGCACCCTGTGCTACTTTGATTTGAATTTCTTCTGCATTGACAAGATATTCAGTTGTGACACCGAATCTACCACTGGCCACCTGCTTGGTTTTAGAAGATAGAGAGATGCCGTCAACGGTACTGTGAAAACGTTCAGAGTCTTCACCGCCCTCACCAGTATTACTTCTTGTTCCCAGCAGATTCATAGCCAGACAAATGGCTTCGTGTGCTTCTTTCGACAGTGCGCCAAATGACATTGCACCTGAAACAAAGTGCTTGACAATGCTTTCTACGGGTTCTACCTCTTCAAGAGGGATAGGATTCTTCTTGAAACCAAGGAAGTCGCGGATGAAGATGGGGTCTGCTTTGTCATCCACCAAGTGTGTATATTCCTTGAATTTATCATAGTTGCCTGTGCGAGTAGCAAGTTGCAAGGTGGCAATAGTTTCTGGATTCCATGCATGACGGATACCGTCTTTGCGCCAATGGAACTGTCCTAAATTGGGCAAGAAAGCCTCGGCTGCTGTTTCTGCATCGTTTCCGGTGGCGAAAGCCTTGTCGTGTAGTATGATAGCATCGCGTGCGATACGTTCCAAACCGATACCACCAATGGTGCTCACCTCTGTGCCGAAATATGCCTTCAGGAGACTCTCGTTGAGTCCGATGCTCTCGAATATCTTAGCACCGCGATAGCTACGGATGGTAGAAATACCCATCTTAGCCATAATTTTAAACAGTCCTTTCTTGACAGCCTTGATATAATTGGCCTCGGCTGTAGTATAGTCTTCCTGTATCTTGTGGCGCTTGACGAGGTCGTCGAGTATGGCAAACGTCATATAAGGACACAGCGCTGAGGCGCCATAGCCTAAGAGCAGAGCAGCATGCATCGTTTCACGAATCTCGCCACTTTCAACGATAAGGGCGGTTTGCACACGCTTTCCAACGCTGATGAGATAATGGTGGACGGCACTGACTGCGAGTAATGATGGGATGGCAGCGTGGTCTTGATCTACTTCACGGTCTGATAAGATAATGTAGTTGTAGCCTGCATCAACCGACTGTTCTGCATCGTGGCAGAGTTTCGATAGTGCATCGCGGAGTCCATCTTCACCCTTTTTACATTCAAAGAGCATGGGAAGCTTCACGGTGTTGAATCCTTTATAGCGAATATTGCAGAGTATATCGAGCTGAGTGTTATTCAAAATGGGGTGGGGGAGACGCACCATCTTACAATTGCTCTCGTCTGGAGTGAGGATGCCAGCGCCTACACGACCGATATACTCCGTGAGCGACATGACAAGTGATTCGCGGATAGAGTCGATAGCAGGGTTTGTGACTTGGGCAAACTGCTGACGGAAATAGTTGAAGAACGTTTGTGGACGATTGCTCAACACCGCCAATGGTGTGTCGTTACCCATGGCAGCGGTAGGCTCAACACCATTGACTGCCATCGGTGCGATGGTGCCATCGACATCTTCCTCGCCATAACCGAACATCACTTCTTTTTGCAAAAGGTTATCTACGCTGTTGGCTATATGGCGACCGCTCTTGAGTTTCTCCAACTGGATACGGTTGGTAGAAAGCCATTGGCGATAGGGATGCTCCTTGGCGAGCTGTTCCTTGATTTCGCCATCATAGTAGATTTTGCCCTCTTGGGTATCGATGAGCAAGATTTTACCTGGTTGCAAGCGACCTTTTTCAGCCACTTCCGTAGGATTGAAATCGATTACTCCTGCCTCAGAAGCTACTACCATCGTATCGTTTTTAGTAATGGTATAGCGTGCAGGACGTAGGCCATTGCGGTCGAGCATACCACCGGCAAAGCGCCCATCGCTAAAAAGTAGAGCTGCCGGACCGTCCCATGGCTCCATCAGAATAGAGTGGTATTCATAGAAAGCCTTAAGATCTTCGGATATTGGGTTCTTGTCGTTGAACGATTCAGGCACAAGAATACTCATGGCATGAGGCAATGACAGACCACTCATCACAAAGAATTCTAATACATTATCAAGTGATGCCGAGTCGCTCATACCCGGCTGTACGATGGGCGAGATTGCTGGAGTAAGTGGTGAATCCTCTTTCAACAATACGCTTTCGCGTGCCTGCATCCATCCACGGTTGCCGCGTATGGTGTTTATTTCACCATTGTGTGCCAACAGTCGGAAAGGTTGTGCGAGCGACCAAGTGGGGAAGGTGTTGGTACTGAAACGTGAGTGTACAAGTGCCAGACCACTGGTGAAATAGGGATTTGAAAGATCGGGAAAATACTCACGCAGCTGTTTGCTGGTGAGCATTCCCTTGTAAATGATGTTTGTGTTGCTTAGCGAACAGATATAGAAGTCTTCATCGCTGACGCGATGTTCTATCTTTTTGCGGATGACATAGAGTGTGCGTGGAAAGTCGGCAACGCTGTCGTCGGCAACTCCAGTAACGAAAACCTGCTTGATGTCGGGTTCATTGCCCAGTGCTGCCTGTCCCAAACATTCGGGATTGACGGGCACGTTACGCAGATGCATTAACTGCAACCCCTCGCGCTCTATTTCTTCTATCATAATAGAGAGTATCTCTTGTTGGCGTTCCTTGTCTTTTGGAAGGAAAATCAAACCTGTTCCGTACTTTCCTTTTTCAGGTACAGGAATGCCTTGAAGCAGTATAAACTCGTGGGGAATCTGCAACATGATACCTGCACCATCGCCGGTTTTCTTGTCAGCGCCCTCTGCACCGCGGTGCTGCATATTTTCCAGCACTCGTAAAGCATTATCTACTAATTCGTGACTCTTATTGCCATGGATGTTGACCACCATGCCCACACCGCAGGCATCATGTTCATAATCATGTTGATAAAGCCCTTGTTGTTTGTTGGTTTGCTTACACTTTGTCATATTATCCTCTATTTAAACTTTCGTTCTGCTTGCAAAATTACAAAATAAGATAGCAATATGATAGGATAAGCGGTGGTTTTCTATCTACAAATGAAAGCTTGCAAACGAATTGTAAGCAATATATATAAGATTGCTTACAATCTAACAAAAAATATCCATATATTATTTAAAATATTAAGAAACATGTAAAAAATGGATTTATATGCCGTTTTTTCGCGCAGAATGTTTAATTTTGCAGTTATGAAACAGCGTCTTTTCCACTTTGTATTGTTGCTTCTGCTGATGACTTTTGGTCAGCAGCAGGAGGTTTTTGCCGTGGAAAGATGTAACGAATCGGTGCCTGTTTCCGACCAGATCTATGATAATGATAGCAAACATCAACCTTTGGGTGAGGCACTGTTGACAGATGTTTATGATGGCTATCGTATTGCTATGCCACGCTTGTTGCGCTTGCCCACCATGGGCGGTGGGCATCCTACAGGCCAGCGATTAGTAGCCGTTTCGCTGAAAACCCCAATCATTCTTATACATGATCACTATGATGGGCGTCGTCGCCAAGAGGTGTCACCCCATCAGAGTGCCGTCTCGTGCCAGTATTATATCATTGCACTGAGGCGGATTCTGCGTTAGCAGTGTGTTTCTTTATTGGCCTTCTTGGCCTATAGCACATTTATTTATTTATTTTAAGAAACACATTCTAACATCAAAAAACAATGGCAAATTATAAACACATGGAGATGGCTGAGGCTCTCTCCAACGATTCTCGTATTAATATCAGTCGTGGTTTTCTCGGATTGAAGACCAATCTTACCTACGCCCCCACATCATCTAAAATCAATCTGAAGGTCAATGAGTATGCTCCAGATATGGAAGGCCGACTCACACAACTGCTTCAGACTGACGGTAAGACGATGCGTAGCGAAGTGGAAAAGGGTAAGTTGCCCACTGTTGCGGTTGGACCTTTCCGCTTGGAAATAGCTTGTTCGCAAGACTATGAATACCTTGCAGTTCAACTTTTCCGTTTTTCCAATTTCAACTATTCGCCCATGACAGAGATGAAAGTCTATGAAGGCGATGACGCACTGGCAGTCTCTGCGCTACTTTGTTAAGCGCTTTTATATATGTTGATAACAGGGCTGTTGCATCTCGATGCGGCAGCCCTTCATGGTATGTGGCTGACACTTTGTAAGTCGAGAAACTCTGGGTTGTCTCCATAAAGACAATCTTTTTGCTACGACTTCTCTTGTATTTGTTTATAGAAAAGGTGTAGAGTTCGAAAAAATAATGTATCTTTGCAGTCGAATAACTGCAACGCTAAATGATAGAAAACAAGGTATATAAATCGAGAGTGGATACTTGGCTCGTGATATTATTCATGTGCGTTATCGGCTTTTTGATATGGCAGGTGATAGTCACCAACTATGAATGGATAATTGTAGTGGTGACGGTGTTGATGACATGGCTCTTAGTAGATCTGTTGCTGCATACCGACTATACCATTGGAGAAGGGGTGTTGAAGGTGAGGTGCGGCATGTTTATCGGATGGGATGTACCTATCGACAAGATACTGAAGATAACGCCTTGTCGTACGATGCTTAGTTCGCCAGCATTGAGTCTTCAGCGCATTTGTATTTTCTACAACCGCTTCGATGATATTATCATATCGCCCAAAAACAGTCAGGAGTTTGTACAAGAACTGCTACGACAGAACCCTAATATAGAAGTGAAAATATGATGACCGAACATAATATGGTCGAATACCAGAAAATGGTGCGCGGCGAGGAGTATAATGCTTGTGATTCGTACCTTATACAACTATTGAATAAATGTAAGGAAGATTGTTGGGAATACAACCAGATACGTCCAACCGATTTGCAGGCACGCAACTTAAAACTGCAACAGATGTTGGGAACCAGTGAAACTGATACCTTTATTGTACAACCGTTCTGGTGTGATTATGGTACAAATATACACGTGGGTAAGCGTTTCTTTGCCAATTTCAATTGGACTGTGCTCGACGAAGCACCTGTAACCATAGGCGACGACTGTTTTATCGGTCCCAATGTTGGCATCTATACCGCTTGTCACAGTACTAATCCTGAGGAGCGTAACACACGTCGTGAATGGGCAAAACCAGTCACCATTGGCCATAGTGTGTGGATTGGTGGTGGTGCTACTATTCTTCCCGGTGTCACCATTGGCGACAATGTGACGATAGGAGCGGGTAGTGTGGTGGTCAGCGACATCCCTTCTAATGTGGTGGCAGTGGGTAATCCTGCTCGTGTTATCAAGCATTTGAAATGAGTTTTCCAGCAAGATAACCGATATAGTGCTATATCAGTGGGCTACACAGCTTATTCTGTAGCCATTCTGTAGTGTTTGGGTGAAAGTCCCGTGTGCTTCTTGAAGAATGTGCCGAAGGTGGAAGCATTGGGAAAATTCAACTCGTAGGAAATCTGTTGAATCGACATATTGGTATTCTTCATAAGGAAAATGCTACGGCGGATAATGGCTTTGAAGAGCAATTGTTGAACAGTGTTTCCGCATAGCGATTTCACCATGACAGATAAGTATTTTGGTGTAAGACACAGTTGATCGGCATAGAATGCCACACTGCGTTCACGCATGTAGTTGTCTTCAATGAGCTTGAGCAACGACTCGAAGATTTCTATCTTACGTGCCATATCCTTGCCTGCAACTTTATACGACATGGAGAAGATACTGCATAGTCGGTAAGTGACTGCCAGCAATAGGAGTTTTTCTTCGTAGGCACTATACGGACTGGTGTCTTCTTGCTGCTCCAATGCCTGCAACATGCGGGCATAAGAAGCAAGCATATTCTCAAAACCTGTATGGATAATGTGGCATGCTTTAGGATAGATGGTGGCATAGAGGCGCATGGTGACTACAGTATTGCCTAACATGGGGCGTATGTTTTCGCTGTGGTAGAAGAGTAAAGTGAACTGTAAATCGGAAGAACTTTCTGTCACTTGAAGCATGATGCCCTTTGACAGGAATACGGTTTCATCTGCTTTAGTAGTATATGAAGTGCCATCTACACAGAAATGAAACGTTCCCTGATGACAAACCACTATACCCACATAGTCGGAATAGAAGGGTTCGGTCAGCCAATGGGGAAAGGTGCTGGCGTTGCAGATGATGATGTTTTCGGTCTGTTCCATTTATTGTTTCTTTGCCCAAGTCATGAGAACGATGACCGTTCCCATGACCTTATTTGGTGCAAAGATAACAAAAATATCATTCTTTCCCGATGAAAGTCTTGCTTTTTTTGATATTTTGCCCCACTCTTATTTTGCCCCAAGTGAACTGACATCTACATTCTTGAGCAAATATTCGCGAGTGAGTTCCTTCAGATTGCGCTTGCGCCAAGGGATGATAAGCATCAGTAGCGCACAGGCCATACACCCATAGAAAGTCCAGCCGGCCATCTCCTTAATGGTGGTCAGCGTGGCTTGCACCTGAATCTTACCCTTGACGCTCATGGCTGCCATGTGTTGTGCTTCGGTCTCGTTCTTGCCTTGATGCTGCATGCCCCGAATTGTTTGGTCGTAGGTGGTGGCAGTCTCGATACTGGTGCGATCGAAATCCTGTGCGAAGCGTGTGACATAATACTGTTGACGGTACTGAAGCACATTACTATAGAGTGCAGAACCGATACTTGGTGCAATGACCATACGCACGGTGAGCATGATACATACCCAGGTGGACATAAATCGATAGGGCATGCGTTGGTTGGCAATAGTGGATATCAGCGAATAGAGCAACATCATTCCGGTGGAGCGGATAATGACGGGCCACTTCATGCGTTCATACATTCCATCGTTTTGAACCTCGAAATACATGAAGAGGGCGTATGCACCGATAAATACAAATCCAAGGGCATACATCCATTTCAAGTGGACGTTTTTGGCTCTGGCTATAATGGCAAAGATGAGTCCAACGGTATAGCCCACCATTACCCAATTGCCCAAAGTGGCATTCTGCCAGTTGTCTATCTTCATGCTGACATTGGTGAACACATTGACGAACATGCTGCTTGAATTACATAACATCAGCAGAAAGAACAGCATGATACCATAGTTGACGACCCTTACTTTAAATACCTCCATGATGAAATAAGGTGATCGGCGTGAGGCTTCCAAATAGATAAACAACCCCGTAAAGACGATGCATATCAGTGTGGAGAGGCAGATGGATTTGTCGTCAAACCAGTCTAATGTTTTGCCAAACACCATGACATAGACAAACGAGCAAAGCATAACGCTGAACACCGTGACATTGCCAAACTTTGAAAAGGATATGGGGAATTTTGGCAGTGCATATTCATGATAGGGCATGGTGAAGAAGACGATGATGATGCCTGCAAGCATAAATGCCATCATGAAATGATAGACATACTGCCACTCGTAAGCGTAGGCCAACCAAGCTGTAAGCCATGTTCCGAGTTGTCCGATAATCATAAAGAAAAGGTAGATGACCGGTTGTGATACCATCTTTTCGCTATCTGCAGCATCCCAACCTTCCTCTGTTGTAGGTTCACAACCTGGTGTGAGATTACGTGTGGCTTCTATGCCGAAAGCATACTTGATGAGTACGAAGAGATGGGCCATCAATAGCGTTTGGCGCACAAAACCCATGAGCAGACTGCACAAACCGAGAATGAAAAGCGATTCGGTCATAGCACAGACATAACTCAGCAGAAAGAGAATGGAGAAGCCTACGATACACATCATCTTCTCTCGTCGGATACACACTAAGTCATAGAAGAATGGCGAAAATGCTGCCATACCTATTGAGGTGCAGAAGCTGGCAAAGACGATATACTCCGACTGGATGCCGAGTCCGCTCATCATCTCACCGCTGTTGGCGGCATAGACACCACCCATAGTGATCATCGGTACGAAGAGGATGATCATAAAGATGATGCCAAGTGGTTTCGGCACCCAACTGTAAAACGGATAATTCTTATACTTTTCCGACATCTTACTATTTTCTCTGGGCTTTGACGATTACCATCATACCTGCGGCAAGGCGGGCATTGTCCTCTTTGCTGATATTGGTGAAGTCGATGCGTACTGGCACGCGCTGCTGAATCTTTACGAAGTTGCCGGCAGAATTGTCGGTAGGAACAAGTGAATACTTAGCGCCTGTGGCACCGGAAATGGCGGTAACGGTGCCTTCAAACTCCTTGTCGTGCATAGCATCTACGCTGATACGCACCTTCTGACCTACGTAGAGGTGCTCTATCTGGGTCTCCTTGAAATTGGCTACCACCCATTTCTGATTGTCGGGGACAATATAGGTGATGGTGGTTCCTGCATTGACCATCTGGCCTTCCTCAATAGATCGGCGTCCCAATTTACCGTTGCAAGGGGCCACAACAACACAGTAGGAGAGGTTTAACTTGGCCATTTCAACTGCTGCCTGAGCACGCTCGATGGCGGCAGCAACGTTTTGCTTGCGAGTGGTCACCTCGTTGACGCCTTTATAAGCAGCAGCTTGTTGCTTCTTGACGGCTTCGAGTTTCTTTTTCGTGGCGGCATATTCCACTTCCAGTTGTTCCAGTTGGATTGGGGTTGCGGCTTTCTTGGCCACCAAATTGCGGTAGCGTTCGCAGTCTTTGGCAAGTTTGGCGAGGCGCACTTCTATCTCATCGATAGAGGCAGAATAGATAGATGCCGAGGTCTCGGTGGTTTGCTTGGTGGCATCGATGACGTTGGCGCCAGCCAAAGCATCCTTCAGCGCAGCCTCTGCCTCCATCAGACGGATGCGGTATTCTCGGTCGTCGAGAATGAGCAGGGTGTCGCCTTTATGCACTTCTTGATGCTCTCTGAAACAAACTTTGGCTATGTAGCCTGATGCACGGAGGTTAACGGGAGAGATATACTGCTCTATCTGGGCATCGTTGCTCGACTCATTGGAAGAGTAATCGAAGAAGAGACAGCCGATTTTCCATAGACCATAGGCAAGAATGGCAATGCCGATAAGACTGACTACGAGGCGACGGCCTCTGAGCTTCTTAAACTCCTTGGCATTTTCTTCCTGTACTGTTTCTACGTTTTCCATTTCTTTATTTTCTTTGTTTTCCTTGTTTTCCATATCTTCGTTTTGTTTTGTTCGTTGTTATTGTATGATAATATAGTTTGAAAATGGCTTTATTTCACTTGGTCCAGTTGACCGGTGAGTTTGAGAAGTGACAGGTTGGCTATCTTATAGCTATAGCAGGCTGTAAGATAATTATTCATGGCTTCGCTCATACGCATCTCGTCTTGGAGTACTGCGGTCATCGAACTGACACCTTCTTTATATTGGTCGGCGGTCACGCTATATACATCTTGTGCCAAAAGATAATTGTCTGACTGCTTTTTGTAGTTGCGTTGGCAGTTGTTTACTTCGCTGACAGCATTGATATAGTTGGCCTGCATGCCTTTCAGGGCATTTTCATAGCCGATACGTGCATTGTCTTCTTCTATCTTGGCACGTCTGATTTTAGAGCGTTTCTCAAAACCGTCGAAGATGGGAACGCGCACCTGAAGGCCTAAACCGTTGGAGCCATACCAATGGTTGGAATCGCCCGAATGGAACCAATGTTCAAACTTATCGGTGAAAGCTGAGTACATCAGACTGCCGGTAAGGCTTAGTGTGGGAAGATAGCCGTCTTTGGCAAGCTTGGTTTGCTTCTTGGTCAATTCCTTTTTCTTCTCAAGCAGTTGCAGTTCGTAGAGGCCGGTATTGAGGCCGTTGGCCTTCACTTCCTCTATCTTGGCAGGCTCCATGTCGGTCACTTGGATGGCCTTGTCGGCAGGATAGTCGATGACATATTTTAGCATGGTATATTGCTGATCGAGCATGGCAACGGCATTGTCGCGCTGCACGGTGAGGTTTTCGATATTGAGGTTGACGCGCTTCAAATCTACTTCAAGGCTCATCTGGTTGTCGTAGAATGCTTGGGTGATGTCGCGCAACTCTTCCAAACGCTTGATATTATCGTTCACCAAGCGAATTTGCTCTAATGTGTTTTGCGCCATATAATAGGCTTTGGCGGTCTGCACGATGAGATCTTCGCGCGCTTTCTCATAAGAGAGCTGGTTCAGATGGTCAACAGTTTTGGAAATGTCGATAGCTGTAAGCACCATTTGGTTGTAGAGGGGCATCTGTAATTGTAAACCTGCTGAGGCATTGTATTGTAGGGTTTTGGTCACATTGTAGGACTTACCGTATGCCGAACCATCGGTGACAGATACTGGTGGAGTGAAGTTGTCGTTGAGCTGTGCCACTGCATTGATCTGTGGATACAGTTTGGCGCGGTTTTCGCTAATGGTTTGTTTACCTTTTGCAACCTCATTTCGACTGATTTTCAACGAGAGATTGTTGTCTATCGCCATTTGCAAACACTGGTTCAGCGTAAGGGTCTCCTGTGCTTTGACCATTGTGATTGCACAGAGAGCGATACAAAAAAACAATACTTTTTTCATCTTCTTATGCTTGATATATTTCTTCTGATATTCTAAACTATAACTAATCGAGCGCAAAGTTACGACTTTTCCATCACATCATACTATTCATAAATTACTACATAATGTTCAAAATTTCCATTTCTACCTTTTCTTTCACTTATTGTGCTGATTTTCATGGCGAATAAATGTGTTGTCGGTTGATAATAAGCATGTTTTCTATTGACGGCAGCAAGGTTGCTTTGTGGGCATCATTGTAAATCCGTGTCGTCCAAGAAAGTATTACTACCTCAGCACGCAGTTATTTTAGTTTTCAGAAAATTTCGACCACTCGACCATACCTATAGTATAACGTGCAGTATATTAGAACTTTAAGTGGTGGTCGATGTCTGAAATTTCGACCACACATCGACCATCGGATTGCCATCTATCATCAACACGGACCAGCTAAGCGATTGATGTATAAATGGGTTTACTATAGTTTATCAGCGTTTTTTCAGACCTTGATAATACTTTTATCAAACGTTGGATAACACCTTTATCAAACGTTGGATAATACTCTTATCAAACGTTGGATAATACTTTTATCAAACGTTGGATAATACTTTTGTCAAACGTTGGATAACACCTTTTTCAAACTTTGAAAAGACCTTTTTCAAACGTTAGACGATATCTTTGCCAAACCTTAGGAAATACCCTTACCAAACGTTGGACAATACGTTTTGCCAAACGTCTGGAAAACCATGGCAAAGCGTTATTAAAAGAATATCGATCTGTTTTATTTCTGAGCGACATCGAATAGATATAAGTTTTGCGGATATACTTTCGTGGGAATTATGACCGATATAAAATAATCGCCCGATAGGATGTTGAATCCACATCGGGCGATGGATAGGGTCTTATTGTTTGTTAGAACTGTAAGTGTAGTCTTTTCGGAAGACATACACTTTGATGCATTTCTTTTCTATCTTGCCGTTGGCAGAAGTGCTGTCATTTGTCTTTAGTGTTTCTATCTCTTCGGTGAAAGTGAAGATTTGATTGTTTGCATCTGTTGAGATATTGAAAGTTTTCTCGCTTACGTTACCTTTCGAACCGCTAACGGTCAGGGTGTTGGCGGTAAGTTTCCATTTCGTGAAATCTTCAAAACCACTAAGGGTGCCGTTTCTTTCAAACTTGGCTGTACCTTTTCTGTCGGTTCGGTGTTCAACAACCTTGTTGTTCTCGTAGTTGGTGACATCGACGCTTACATCCCATTTGCCGCAAATCCAGCTTTGAGAATCATCTGTTTTTGAGTCATCATCTCCGCAAGATGTGAACATTGCAGTAAGGGTCAAACATACCAATAGGGTAGTGACGGTCAGAAAGAGTTGT
The DNA here is from genome assembly GCF_002251295.1 of Prevotella sp. P5-50. Taxonomy (GTDB): domain Bacteria; phylum Bacteroidota; class Bacteroidia; order Bacteroidales; family Bacteroidaceae; genus Prevotella. Next base: position 223,181 of record NZ_NPJA01000019.1, on the reverse strand, counting down.
TTCCTTTTCATTTTGTTTGGTGTTATATAGAATAATGTTTAGAGTTCTATTGATTCTTGTCTGATGTTTAGTGGGCCTCAAGCCAGTTGGCTCCCCAACCGCTGTCGGCTACCAATGGAACATGGAGTTCGATGGTTCCTTGCATCTCTTCGAGTACGATGCGCTCCACTTGCGCACGCTCTTCAGGATAGACAGAGAAGTTGAGTTCGTCGTGTACCTGGAGAATCATCTTGCTGCGGATTCCTTCCTGTTGGAAACGTTGGAAGATGCGTATCATTGCTACCTTAATGATGTCGGCTGCAGTTCCCTGTATAGGAGCGTTGATGGCATTGCGCTCGGCAAATCCGCGCACCACGGCATTGGCACTATTGATGTCGGGCAAATAGCGGCGACGGCCAAACAGGGTAGTGACATAACCTTGTTCGTGAGCCAGCGCTTTGGCCTTCTCCATATAGTCATGCACTTGTGGGAAAGTATCAAAGTATCCGTCTATCAGTTGTTTAGCCTCACTACGGTCGATGTCAAGACGCTCGGCAAGACCAAACACGGTGATGCCGTAGATAATTCCGAAATTGGCGCGCTTAGACTTGGAGCGCTCATCGCGAGTAACCTCGTTGATATCTTTTTTATAGATGTTGGCAGCTGTGGCAGCATGCAGGTCCTTGCCTTCGCGGAATACCCGAATCATGTTTTCATCCCCACTTAGATGTGCCATGACACGTAGTTCAATCTGACTATAGTCGGCAGAGAAGAAAAGGCATCCAGGTTCGGGGATGAATGCTTTACGGATTTCTTTGCCATCTTCACCTCGCACAGGTATGTTTTGTAAGTTGGGATCGCTTGACGAAAGGCGTCCGGTGGCTGTGATTGTCTGGTTGAATGAGGTGTGGATGTGGCCGGTACGGGGATTGATGAGTCGGGGGAGTGCATCGATATAGGTGCCCAAGAGTTTCTTCAATCCACGATGTTGCAGAATCTTATCTACTATCTCGTGTTTGTGGCGTAACTGTTGGAGCACTTCTTCACTTGTGACATACTGTCCGGTCTTGGTTTTCTTGGGTTTTTCAACAATCTTCAGTTTACCAAACAGCACATCGCCAACTTGTTTGGGGGAGGCAATGTTGAATGTTTCGCCTGCCAAGGTATAGATCTCTTGTTCTATAGTGTTTATGCGTTCGGTAAGTTGTAATGAGGTATCAGCCAATGATGACGCATCAATACATACACCATTCATTTCCATTTCTGCCAATACAGGCATCAATGGCATCTCGATATCGTAGAACAGGCGGTCAGCACCATATTCTTTGAGTTGTGGCTCAAGGTGGTTTTTCAGTTGAAGAGTAATGTCTGCGTCCTCGGCAGCATATTCATAGACCTGTTCGGGAGTGAGGTCGCGCATCGAACGTTGCTTTTTTCCTTTCGGTCCTATCAGTTCGTCGATGTGGATGGTTTGGTAGTGGAGATATGCTTCTGCCATGTAGTCCATGTTGTGGTGCAGTTCGGGTTGGAGAAGATAATGGGCTATCATGGTGTCGAACATCGGACCTTGCAGATGAATGTCATAGTTGCGCAACACTTCCAAATCGTATTTTAGATTTTGTCCAACCTTTACTATTTTGTCGCTCTCATAGATCGGGCGGAAAATTTCAACTACTTTTTGTGCTTCGGCTCTATCTGCTGGCACTGGTACGTAATACGCTTCGTGTTCCTTTGTCGCAAAGCTCAAACCTACGAGTTCTGCGTCTATTGCTGTTGTCGAAGTGGTCTCTGTGTCTAGACTGACATTTTCAACTGTCCTAAAATAGTCACAAATGCGTTGCATTTCTTCCTCATTATCAACAAGATGATATTTGTGAGGAGTGGTTTTTAAGCTCTCAAAACTCGAAAATTTTGAGCTTTCCGCACTCTCGGGCGCAAATTCTGCAAAGAGAGAGAGCTGAGGATTAGCAGATGTTTGAGTATTTTTAGATTTTTTAAGAATCTTGTTGGCAAGGCTCTTAAACTCTAATTCTTCGAGTAAACGACCCAGTTCTTCCTCATTGGGGTGACTCACCTTCAATTCGTCAAGGTTGAGTTCGACGGGAACATCGGTTTTGATTGTGGCGAGGAAAAGTGATAGGCGGATGTCATCGACGTGGTTTTCGACTTTTGTCTTCAATGCACCTTTCAGTTCTGAGGTGTGGGCAAGGAGCTGGTCGATGTTTCCAAATTGGCCGATGAGCTTGGCTGCTGTCTTTTCTCCAACACCTGGGCAACCTGGAAAGTTGTCGGCTGCATCGCCCATTAAGGCGAGCAAGTCGATGACGGCAGTAGGCGAGGGGATGTTGTATTTGGCTTTCACTTCTTCTGGTCCCATTACTTCATAACCACCGCCATGTCGTGGACGATAGATGTGCACGTGTTCTGTCACCAATTGGCCATAGTCCTTATCGGGCGTGAGCATATAGGTGTCAACACCCAACTCGCCTGCCTTTGTGGCCAAAGTACCTATCACATCATCAGCTTCATAGCCATCAACTTCAAGGATGGATATGTTCCATGCACGCAAGAGGTCTTTGATGATGGGAACAGACTTGCGGATGTCTTCTGGAGTTGCCTCACGTTGTGCTTTGTATTCTGGGAATGCTTCGCTGCGAAATGTGGGTCCATGAGGGTCAAATGCCACGCCAATGTGTGTGGGTTGCTCTTTCGTAAGTACTTCCTGGAGGGTGTTTACAAACCCTACGATTGCTGAAGTATTCAGCCCCTTGGAATTGATACGCGGGTTCTTGATAAAGGCGTAATATGAACGGTATATCAGTGCGTAAGCGTCTAAAAGGAATAGTTTATTCATAACATTTTCTATTTTCTGCGTAAAATTACTAAATAATTTCTCATTACTGCGAGATTTTCACTATTTTTGCATTAAATTTCTGCGATTATGGATCATTTATCACTTATTAAGCACCCAATAGAGAAGGAACTCAACGATTTTATTGAGTTGATGAATAGTAATCTCAAACATGATGAAGCTTTGCTTTCTCAAGTGTTGGATCACATCAGACAACGAGGTGGAAAACGTATGAGACCTATGTTGACTTTACTCGTAGCGAAGAACTATGGGCAGGTATCGGTAGAGACCCAGCATGCTGCTGTAGGTCTTGAGCTACTGCATACTGCTTCTCTTGTGCATGATGATGTGGTGGATGAAAGTGATGAACGACGCGGACAGGCATCGGTTAATGCTACTTATAATAATAAGGTAGCTGTACTTGTGGGTGATTTTATACTTTCTACTGCGTTGCTCAATGTTGCTAAAACAGGTAATAAACGTATTGTGCAGAACCTCTCTGAACTCGGACGGACACTTGCTGCAGGTGAAATACTACAACTGTCGAACATTCAAAATCAGGACATTAGCGAGGAAGTTTATTATCAGGTTATCAAACAGAAAACGGCTGCGCTCTTTGAAGCATGTTGCGTAATCGGTGCCTTATCTACTGGTGCATCCGATGAAGAAATAGAAAAAGCTGGCGAATTTGGACAGACTTTGGGTGTTATGTTCCAAATCAGAGATGATATATTTGATTATTATGATTCTAAAGAAATTGGCAAGCCCACAGGAAACGATATGATGGAAGGTAAGCTAACGCTTCCTGTAATATATGCACTTAATCATACACCAATGGAGTCGATGCTGACTTTGGTACGTAAAGTAAAAGAAGGCACAGTCAATAAGGATGAAATTGCGGTACTGGTAGAGTTTGCGAAGAATAACGGCGGTATTGAATATGCTGAACAAAAGATGTTGGAAATGAGTAAGATATGTATGTCTTACATCAACAATAGCGTAAAAGAAAAGGCAGTCAAGGATGCCTTGACTGCCTATGTTGACTACGTGATAGAGCGTCGCCTTTAGAAGAACTTGGTCTCATGACCTACCACCTCGCTCAAAAGCAGGTTGGCAAGGCGTGATGTGCCCATACGGAACCATTGGTTGGTGAGCCATTTTTCACCCAAAACTTCCTTGACTATAGTGTACATCGTGATGGCGTCCATGACGGTATTGAGACCACCAGCAGGCTTGAAACCTATCTGGATGCCTGTCTTATCATAATATTCCTTGATAGCTTGACACATGACATAAGCAGCTTCCGGGGTTGCAGCGGGTTCTAACTTTCCTGTTGAGGTCTTGATATAATCTGCTCCTGCATACATAGAAAGGATAGAGGCCTTCTTAATATTGGCTGTTGTTTTCAAGCATCCAGTTTCAAGAATTACCTTCATCTTCTTCTCTCCACATACATTCTTCAGTTCGGAGATTTCATCTGCCACTTCTTCATAGTTGCCACTTAGGAATTTTCCTACTGGCATGACAATATCTATCTCTGTTGCACCATCCTTTATTGCAAGGGCAGTCTCTGCTACCTTTACCTCGATAAGTGCCTGTGATGAGGGAAAACTGCCGCTCACGCAGGCAATCTCTACTCCATCAACTTCAAGTGTTTCGCTAACTGTTTTAGCAAAACAAGGATAGACACAAATAGTGGCTACATGGGGTAGTTCTGGATATTGCTCGTCAAACTGGTTGACGCGCTCGGTAAATGCAAGTACACTATCCTCTGAATCGGTGGTCTTCAACGTTGTAAGTTCAACACTACCCATGAGGAATTTTTTCACCTCAAGGTTGTCGTTTTCATGAACTTTCTCTGCGATAATCTTGCGGACTGCGTCACGCACTTCTTCGTCGGATACTTCACAATTGTAGAGACTCAAAGCTTTTTCGTATTTGTTCTCGTCTTGTTTCTTGTTCAGTTTCTCTGCCATATTGTTCTTTTTTTATTGTTGTTTTTTTATTTGTAAATGAAATATTGCCCCTTGGAGGGGTGGGGCAATGACTTTTAGTTATTACTTCAACTTTGGGTTGTTGATGTGGCGTGTGGCGTCGCGTTGTGTTTTCTTTGCAAGGTTACGTGCCAATGCTTCTGTAAGGTCCACACCTGTTTGGTTGGCAAGGCATAGTAACACCCATAACACATCGGCCATCTCGTCGCTAAGGTCACACTTTTCACCTTCTTTGAAACTCTGATCGCCATATTTCCTGGCTATGATACGAGCCAGCTCACCTACCTCTTCTGTTAGGCAAGCCATATTGGTAAGTTCGGAGAAATAACGTACTCCGTATTCTTTGATCCAATTGTCAACTGTTTCTTGAGCTTCTTTTATAGTCATTATTTAGAAGTATTTACATGTTCAAAGATAGTTCTGACTGTTCTTCAAATATTGTATAGATAAGCAAGATGATGAGTACTATTATTGCGCAAATTCGAAATATAATCCCAAATTTTTTAGATGTTTCTGCTTGACGAAAAGGGTGGGGGAAATCTATGTATGTGTTGATGCTAAAGCCTAACACAATCAATAGCCCTCCTATTAAACCATACCATGGATTGTATGTATCCCATGATTTTCGTGTGAAGATCATCACTAAGCCCACTATGTTTAAGATATAGGCTATAGTTGACCACTTTTCTTCGGTTAAAACCCTTTTAATCATCAAGCTTATCTGTTTCTATTTGTTAGCTATTCCTTGTTTTTAGTGTCCATGCAGATGGTAACAGGACCATCGTTCAAGAGTTCCACTTTCATGTCTGCCCCAAATTCTCCTGTGCCAACAGGCTTGTTCATCGCTTCACTTAACTTACTGCAAAATTCCTCGTATAGAGGTATGGAAATCTCGTGACTGGCTGCACGAAACCACGATGGCCGGTTGCCTTTCTTATAGCTTGCATATAGTGTAAACTGGCTTACTACGAGTGCTTCACCATCTTCTTCCATAATAGAACGATTCATCACTCCGTTTTCATCTTCAAAGACTCTTAGGCCTACTATCTTTTTTACCAGCCATTCCACGTCTTCAGAAGTATCTTCTTCACACACTCCTAATAGGATAAGATAACCTTTACCAATTTTGGAATGTAATGTGCCTTCTATTGTTACGCTGGCATGCTGTACGCGTTGTATTACTACTCTCATGCTACAAAGGTACGATTAAGTGAGCGAAATACAAAAGAAAATCCCATTTTCTTTTTTATTTCCGAATGTTAGTACCTAAGCGCTGTAGTCGCAGAGGTACGATTAAGTGAGCGAAATATCAAGTAAGCGTTGTCTTACTCCTTACTATTATAATAAAGGTTTTTAAAATGATAGGTTTGTTTAACTATTACTTTGGTTGTTTTTTTTGTTAATGAATATGCTTTTTTTTCTATCTAAAGCCGTTTGATTAGTATTGTGGATAAACTCTCTATATATGTTGCTCGTTGTCTCTGAGCGGCAAATTAAAGTGTTTTTCGGGCATGTTTCTTTGCTGGTTTATCTTATGCTGCATGGTTATTGACTCAGACCGATCTTTTTGTGCATGCTTTATGGTTTGTTGAAATGCTCAAAGATAATATTTGCTTTGGCTTCGCCCACAATCTTATTTAGGGTATTTAAGTCTGCTTCGCGAATACGTTTTACGCTTTTTAGTGCCTTCAAGAGACTGTCTCGCGTTTTAGGACCAATACCTTTAATATCGTCCAGTTCGCTGTGGAGTTGGTGCTTGGAACGCTTGTCGCGGTGGAATGTAATTGCAAAACGGTGCACTTCATCTTGTATTTGAGTGAAAAGTCGGAACAGTTCTGAGTCTGTCTTCATTCCAATTACCCTTGGTGGAAATCCGTAGAGCAGTTCATTAGTTCTGTGACGGTCATCTTTTGCCAATCCTGCGATAGGAATGTCTAGTTTCAATTCATCTTGAATGACTTCGCGAATAACCTCCATCTGCCCCTTTCCACCATCGGCAATAATGAGATCAGGTAGAGGTTGTTGTTCGTCTATCAGACGACGATAACGCCTACCAACTACTTCCTTCATGCTTGCGTAGTCATCTGCACCAACCACAGTCTTTATATTATACTTACGATAGTCTTGTTTTGAAGGTTTTGCCTTCTTGAAAACGACGCATGCAGCCACGGCGTCTGTACCGCTAATATTGGAGTTGTCGAAACATTCTATCTGATATGGAAGTTTAGGCAAATGGAGTGCGTCCTGTATTTCTTTCATCAGTCGTACTGATTTCTGTTCAGGATTTAACTTTTCTGCTTGCTTTAGTCGGTCAAATTTATACTGTTTCCCGTTCATAAGGGAAAGATCGAGAAGCGTTTTCTTGTCGCCGCGTTGTGGTACAGTAATGGTTACTCCCTCCAGATTGCAGTTTATTTCCTGTGGTAGTATAATCTCCCGCGCATTGCTTTGAAAGCGTTCACGCATCTCTACAATCGCCAATTGAAGCAATTCTTCATCGCTTTCATCCAAGCGCTTCTTATATTCAAATGTGAAGCTCTGGTTGATTGCGCCATTCGCTACATGGATATAGTTGACGAAAGCAATTTTTTCGTCATTAGTAATCGTAAGTACATCAACATTATTAATCGTATGGCTTACTACTTCGCTCTTCGAAACAAATTGGTCGATGAGCAAATATCGACGTTTCACTTCTTCTGCCTCTTCAAACCGTAATTCCTCCGCCAAAGCCATCATTTCGTCTTTCATGGCGCGTAAAACATCACGCGTGTTGCCTTTTAGAATCTCGCGGGCCTGTTCGATGTTACGTTGATAGTCTTCCATACTCTGTTTACCAATGCATGGCGCACCGCAATTCTTCATGTGGTATTCCAGGCAAACCTGATATTTACGTTGCTCTACGCCATCCCAGGTGATGGGAAAACGGCAACTGCGGGGATGATAGAGCTTTTTGATAAGATCCAACACGGCATTCATCGAAGCCACATGAGAATATGGCCCATAATACGTTCCCCATTTCTTATTGATTGTACGCGTGCTGAAAATACGAGGAAGATACTCTTTGGTGATGCAAATGCTGGGGTAGGTCTTGCCGTCTTTAAGTAGTACGTTGTATCGAGGGTTATATTTCTTAATGAGAGAATTTTCCAATAATAGCGCGTCCTCTTCGGTGTTTACTACCGTATAGCTTATATCGTGAATCTTCGATACAAGTACTTTTGTCTTGAAACGATCTACTTCTGTGTGAAAATAGGAAGAGACGCGCGATTTTAAGCGTTTGGCTTTGCCTACATATATTATAGTGCCATTTTCGTCGTAGTACTGATAGCTGCCCGGTTTCTCTGGCATATTCAGCACAATAGATTTTAGTCTTGCAATGCGCGCCTCGTTCTCTTCTTTAGTCATGTTGCTGTTGTTTCACGTGAAACAGGGGTGTATGAGAATGATTTAAATAACCATCAAGGTTGTTACTTCTACGTCCTTTTCAAGGCAATCGCGTCCGTGCAGTCCTTCGTCGGTTATTTCGATGATAAAGTTCATATATACTTTCTTGGGATGGAAGTGGTTCACGAGTTTTAAAGTTGCCTTTGCGGTTCCACCGGTGGCAAGTAGATCGTCGTGGATAAGAACTACGTCGTTTTCATCGATAGAGTCGATGTGCATTTCAACGGTGTCTACTCCGTACTCTTTAGAAAAAGACTCTTTGATAACCGTAGCGGGGAGTTTTCCAGGTTTTCTTGCCAATACAACACCTGCGCCGAGTTTAGTAGCTAGGGCAGCGGCCATGACAAAACCGCGGCTTTCGATGCCTACAATTTTGGTGATTCCCTTGTCTTTGTAGAGTTCATACATTTCATTGACCATAATCTTCATGCACTCTGGATTCTTATAGAGTGTTGTTACGTCGCGGAAATTAATGCCTTTCTTCGGAAAATCCGGAATGCATCGAAGATTTTCCAATAAAACTGGGTTGTTCATAATCGTGTAATTTATTTAATATTGTTGTTGTTTCACGTGAAACTTTATCTTCCTAACAGCACGAGTAACACGTTGATATCGCTGGGGGATACGCCAGGTATGCGACTTGCTTGCGCGAGTGTTTCGGGGTTTATTGCAGTTAGTTTCTGTCTTGCCTCTGTGCTTAATTGCTGAAGCTCGTTATAATTGAAGTGGTCTTTGATGCGGATATTCTCCAAACGGTGCATTTTGTCGGCTACGATACGCTCGCGCTCGATGTAACCTTTATATTTGATATGTACCTCGGCAGCCTCTTTGATTTCCTCTCTGCGGTTTGGTAAGCGGTCGAGTTGCTCTTTCAGTTCGGGAATGACCTCCTCAAGTTTGTCGATGTTGAGTTCGGGTCGTGTGATCAAGTCTTCAAGTTTGCAACCATAGACGAGTGGGGTAGAACCCATTGCCTCCAGCGCTCCGTTGATGAGACGGGGTTTAATGGGGAATGTTTGGCAGAATCTTTCGATTTCTTCGATGCATTGTTTCTTCTCCATCCACCAGTTGAATCGGTCTGTTTTAGCCACGCCGAGTTGGTAAGCCTTCTCGGTGAGGCGTGCGTCTGCATCATCTTGTCGGAGCAGAATGCGGTATTCTGCTCTTGAAGTGAACATGCGGTAGGGTTCGTCGACACCTTTTGTGACGAGGTCGTCGATGAGTACGCCGATATAAGCTTCGTCGCGATGCAGAACGAGCGGTTCGCCTCCTGTGCAGAATATAGCGGCGTTGATTCCGGCAATGGTACCTTGTCCGCCAGCCTCCTCGTATCCTGTTGTACCGTTCACCTGTCCTGCCATGAACAGTCCAGATATGATTTTCGATTCCAACGAATGTTTCAGTTGGGTTGGGTCGAAGAAGTCGTATTCGATGGCGTAACCAGGTCGATAGACTTTGATGTTACGGAAAGCAGGAATTTGTCGCAAGGCTTCTATTTGTACCTCCATCGGGAGTGATGATGAAAAGCCGTTCAGATACATTTCGTTGGTGTCGGTTCCTTCTGGTTCGAGGAACAGCGGGTGCTGTTCGCGGTCTGCAAACGTCACGAGCTTGGTTTCTATCGAAGGGCAGTAGCGTGGACCTATGGATTGAATCTGTCCATTATAAAGAGGAGAGTCTTTAAGTCCAGAGCGCAGAATCTCGTGCACCTTAGCATTTGTGTTGCAAGTCCAACAGGTCAGTTGAGGTAACACTCTGTGTTTGCCCATATAGGAAAATTGGTGAAAATCGTGTTCTCCTTCTTGAACTACCATCTCGTTGAAATCTACCGAACGGCGGTCTATGCGCACAGGAGTTCCCGTTTTCATGCGTTCTGAACGAATTCCGTGTCGGGTAATACTTTCGGTAAAGTGGGGAACTGCCGGTTCTGCGATACGTCCACCCGGCACCATGGTACGTCCGATGTGCATCAGTCCGTTGAGGAAAGTGCCCGCTGTGATGATGATCGCTTTGGCACGCAGTTCCACACCCCATATTGTTTTCACACCTACGGCACATTTGTTCTCCACCAAGAGTTCGTCTGCTTGGTCTTGCCAAATATCGAGATTATCGGTTTTGTCGAGTATGTTTCTCCATTCCCAAATGAATTTTCCTCGGTCGCATTGTGCTCGTGGGCTCCACATGGCAGGTCCTTTGCTTCTGTTGAGCATACGAAACTGAATGGCAGTAGCGTCTGTCACGAGACCCATCTGTCCGCCGAGCGCGTCTATTTCTCGCACGATTTGTCCTTTGGCAATGCCTCCCACAGCCGGGTTGCACGACATTTGTGCTATTTTGTTCATATCCATGGTGACGAGACAAGTCTTTGCTCCCATGTTTGCCGAAGCGCATGCTGCCTCGCATCCAGCGTGTCCGCCTCCTATCACCAGTACGTCGTAATGAAGAATCATAGATGAATGATGTTTTATTATTCCGTGTGCAAAATTACAAAAAAAAGTTTTCAAGTAGTGTACTAAAGTATTAAAAAAGCATATTATGCAGTCTGATACGATTGGTTTCTGTATTGTAGTAAGAGGCTGAAACGGTGGTTTGTGGAGCAGGCGATAGGTTTGATAGATTGTTTGCCCCACTATGCAGGTAGGTTGTTACTCCCAATATTTTCCCATTGTAGTCCGCAGAATCATGGGACTTAGTTGGGACTTAGTTGGGACTTACAGCAGACTTATTTGAGGCTTTTCACGTATTTGCACCAGACTAACCGCGTATGGCTTATGACGACATCCCGAATGCATCCCGAATGCATCCCGAAGGTAAACGAAACGATAGAATTATTCAAAAATACGAAGTGAAATAGCGCGCATCAATACATAGTATAATATATAATATTGTGATGATTTTAACGAAAACGTTTGCGTGGTTCATTGTTTTTTAGTAATTTTGTCGGCAGAAAGCGCAAAAGCTTACTTATTAGTGGGTATTGTGCGAATATGCCGTGAGGCAAAGTTCCTTTGTATAAACAACAAAATTAAATATTTAATTAATTAAATTTCAACATTTTATGTGGTTAATCAATTCATCAATTGGTCGTAAGGTTGTGATGTCCGTAACGGGTATCGCGCTGATCCTGTTCCTGACATTCCACGGATGCATGAACATTGTTGCGCTGTTCTCTGGCGAGGCTTACAACTGGATTTGTGAAGCTCTTGGTGCCAACTGGTATGCTGTAGTAGCTACCTTGGGATTGGCTGCCTTGGCAGTAATTCACATTGTTTATGCATTCATCCTGACCGCACAGAACCGTTCTGCCCGTGGTTCGGAGCGTTATGCTGAGACAGAAAAGCCCGCAAAGGTAGAATGGGCTTCTCAGAACATGCTCGTTCTGGGAATCGTCGTTGTACTGGGTCTGCTGCTCCACTTGTTCAACTTCTGGTACAACATGATGTTTGCCGAGCTTATCGGTACCACCATGGGTCATCTGCCTTCAGATGGTTTCGCCTTTATCATCGACACGTTCCAGAACCCAGTCTATGTAGTGCTCTACATCGTTTGGTTGGTAGCTCTGTGGTTCCACCTGACCCACGGATTCTGGTCAGCCATGCAGACTATCGGTATCAGCGGCAAACTTTGGTTCAACCGTTGGCGCGTTATCGGCAACATCTATGTGACTCTGCTCATCCTTGCTTTCATAGCAGTAGTAGTAGCTTTCGCTGCTGGACTTGCTCCCAGCCTGTGGTAGTATAGAGCAGGATTAATGTCAAATCTTTAATTACTTTTGAATTATGGCAAAACAAATAGATTCGAAAATCCCTGCCGGACCAGTAGCCGACAAATGGAAAGAGTATAAGGCTCATCAGCGTCTGGTCAACCCAAAGAATAAACTGAAACTCGACGTCATCGTGGTTGGTACCGGTCTTGCCGGTGCTTCTGCCGCAGCCTCTTTGGGTGAGATGGGTTTCAATGTTATCAACCTCTGCATTCAGGATTCTCCCCGTCGTGCACACTCTATCGCAGCACAGGGCGGTATCAATGCAGCCAAATGTTATCAGAACGACGGCGACTCAGTATATCGTCTGTTCTATGACACCGTAAAGGGCGGTGACTACCGTGCCCGCGAAGCCAACGTATATCGTCTGGCAGAGGTGTCAAACAATATCATCGACCAGTGTGTAGCTCAGGGCGTACCTTTCGCACGTGAGTACGGCGGCATGCTCGCCAACCGTTCTTTCGGTGGTGCACAGGTATCACGTACATTCTATGCAAAGGGTCAGACCGGTCAGCAGCTTCTGCTCGGTGCCTACAGCTCACTCTCTTGCCAAGTACAAGCTGGTAAGGTGAAGCTCTACACCCGCTATGAAATGGAAGACGTAGTAATCGTTGACGGACGTGCACGCGGTATCATCGCCAAGAACCTTGTGACCGGCGAACTCGAGCGCTTCACCGCCAATGCCGTAGTAATCGCTACTGGTGGATACGGAAACACCTACTTCCTTTCTACCAATGCTATGGGATGTAACTGCACCGCAGCAGTACAGTGCTACCGCAAGGGCGCATACTTCGCAAACCCCTCTTACGTACAGATTCACCCCACCTGTATCCCCGTACACGGCGACAAGCAGTCTAAGTTGACCCTGATGTCAGAGTCACTCCGTAACGATGGACGTATCTGGGTTCCTAAGAAACTTGAAGACGCTAAAGCCCTTCAGGCTGGCACCAAGCAGGGATGGGAAATTCCAGAGGAAGATCGCGACTACTATCTTGAGCGTCGCTATCCAGCCTTCGGTAACCTCGTACCCCGTGACGTAGCCTCACGCGCAGCTAAGGAGCGTTGCGACAAGGGCTACGGTGTAAACAATACCGGACTTGCCGTATTCCTTGACTTCTCTGAGTCTATCAACCGTCTCGGCCTCGACGTTATCATGCAGCGTTATGGCAACCTCTTCGATATGTATGAGGAAATCACCGACGTATTCCCTGGCGATGTAGCCAACGAAATCAACGGTGTGAAGTACTACAAGCCCATGATGATTTATCCCGCCATCCACTATACCATGGGTGGTATCTGGGTTGACTACGAGCTGCAGACCACCATCCCCGGTCTGTTCGCCATTGGTGAGTGTAACTTCTCTGACCACGGTGCAAACCGCCTCGGTGCTTCGGCATTGATGCAGGGTCTGGCCGACGGATACTTCGTATTGCCTTACACCATCCAGAACTACCTGGCCGACCAGGCTGTATGGGCAAAGGTTCCTACAGATCTTCCCGAATTTGAGGAAGCTGAGAAGGCTGTCAACGCTGAAATCGACCGTCTGCTCAACATCAAGGGTAAGCGCTCAGTTGACTCAATCCATAAAGAACTCGGCCACATCATGTGGGAATATGTAGGTATGGGTCGCACCGCAGAGGGACTGAAGGAAGGTTTGAAGAAGATGCACGAGCTCGAAAAAGAGTTCGACACCAACCTCTTCGTGCCCGGTAAGAAGGAAGGACTCAATGTCGAACTCGACAAAGCCATCCACCTCCGCGACTTCTTCACCATGGGTGAACTCGTAGCTTTCGACGCTCTTTCACGCAACGAATCTTGCGGTGGACACTTCCGCGAGGAATATCAGACCGAGGAAGGCGAAGCTAAGCGCGACGACGAGAATTACTTCTATGTAGGTTGCTGGGAGTACAAGGGCAAAGGCAACGAGCCCGAACTCATCAAAGAGCCACTGGAGTATGAGGCAATCAAGGTACAAACACGTAACTATAAGAACTAAGCATCATGAATATATCATTTACCATCAAGTTCTGGCGTCAGAACGGACCCAAAGACCAGGGCCACTTCGATACTCACGAGATGAAGGACATCCCCGATGACACCTCATTCCTCGAGATGCTGGATATCCTCAATGAGGAACTCATCAACGAAGGCCAGGAGCCTTTCGTATTCGACCACGACTGCCGCGAGGGTATCTGCGGTATGTGCTCGCTCTATATCAACGGTACACCACACGGTAAGACCGAACGTGGCGCCACCACCTGCCAGCTTTACATGCGCCGCTTCAAAGACGGCGACGTTATCACCGTAGAGCCTTGGCGCTCGGCAGCCTTCCCCGTTATCAAAGACTGTATGGTTGACCGTGGAGCCTTCGATAAGATCATGCAGGCAGGTGGATACACCACCGTGCGCACCGGTCAGGCTCAGGATGCTAACGCTATCCTCATCCCGAAGGAAGACGCCGACGAGGCTATGGACTGCGCTTCATGCATCGGTTGTGGTGCTTGCGTAGCCGCTTGTAAGAACGGTTCTGCCATGCTCTTCGTATCATCTAAGGTTAGCCAGCTCGCACTCCTTCCACAAGGTCGCGTAGAGGCTGCACGCCGTGTGAAGAACATGGTTGCCAAGATGGACGAACTCGGATTTGGTAACTGCACCAATACCCGTGCCTGCGAAGCAGTTTGCCCGAAGAACGAGACCATCAGCAACATTGCACGTCTGAATCGTGAGATGATCAAGGCAAAACTTGCCGATTGATCTGATTCTTAGATAATTTATCACTTGAACCGTATCAGTCCCTATTGGACATGATACGGTTCATTTCATTTCCCGTCCCCATCTGTTGGTTAGCATAAGCAATAATCCTAAATTCCTCAAATATCATCCCCACCAAGCAGTAGGGTGGTGCAAAGGCGCATACAGAAATGTCGGTTTTCGGTTTTTTCCGACCACTCGACCACACCTATACCATAATTCTTTGGCAATTATAATTTTAATGTTGTGGTCGATGCCCATTTACTCGTGTTTTCGACCACACTTCGACCACACATCCACCACCCGATAATAAAATAACTTGTTTATAGCATTAGCGTCCTCTAAACGAACGTTATTTTTCGCTTTCCCAAATCACAGGCAAAAGTATTGCAAAACGTTAGACAAGGATATTGCAAAACGTTGGTCAAAGTCTTATCAAACGTTGACAGAGATCTTGCAACCATTGGATAAAGGTTTTACCAACCGTTGCGCAAAGATCTTATCAACCATTGTGCAATGGTATTGTCACACGTTGCATAAATGGCCTGTGTGGCGTTTTATAGGAAAATGAGGTATTCCCTAAGGATAGTCGTGCTATGCCCGCTTAGCGCGCCTGTAAATGCTTTCTATGGGTATTGTAGAGCCGTTGACCATCATCTTCGTAGTAATTACTCCATTGGCAATCGCTGTTAGCAAGTTTATATCGCCATTTTGCTATAAGTTAATGTATCATAAATATGTCTTGTGTAACCTGCAGACACTCAACAATAGTTACTTAAAGGTAAGTAACTATCTTCTGATTGCCCTCTTGTGGGAAAGGTAGAAACGTAGTAATTTTGCAGCGTCAAACCAAACAAATACAAAGTATATGAATCAGACAGAATTACAGAAAACAGGCAATGGCTACACCGTAGCTACAGTAGGAAACCTCGCCACCTTTGAAGGTAAGGCCTTTGTGAAAGACATCGTCGGTACTACCGGAATGGAAGTATCGTTTGGAACGCTTGCGCCCGGTCAGGCTATTCCGTTCAATCACTACCACAAACAAAACGAAGAACTCTATATCGTAGTTAGTGGAACAGGTGTATTTACGCTTGATGGCATAGAAGAACCCGTTGCATCTGGCAGTCTGGTGAGAATTGCACCGGCCGTAAGCCGTTGTACCAAGAATACTGGCAACACTCCCTTAGTATATATCTGCATACAAGCCAAAGAAGGTTCTCTTGAACAATATACAGCTACCGATGGTGTGGTAGAAGAATAAGCAAACACACGCAGGATAATTAAAAACCAAGGCGGGGAAGACAATAAACGTGCATCTTCTCCGTTCATGTTTTTATGGAAGATACTACCACAATGTTTCTAAACGAAATGTTTCCCAATTGCCCCGTGCGCAATATCTTGGCACGTGTAGGTGCAAAATGGTCGTTGATAGTGATGCACGAATTGTTGCAACACCACGAACCTATGCGCTTTTCAGCACTCCAAAAATCCATCCCCGACATATCACAAAAGATGCTTACCACCACGCTGCGTGACCTTGAAGCCGATGGATTCATTATCCGTAAGGTATATCCTGAAGTGCCACCACGCACAGAATATAGCATGACACCACGTGCTTGTTCGTTTATGGAAGCCTGTCGTCCTATGATACAATGGGCCATCGACAATTTCTCCGCCATCATCAAAGACCGTGAAAGCCGCGGTTAGTTCGTCTTTCTTCAGTCGTCACCACTTTCTCTGTTACTACAGCTTTTGTCGTGATGTCACGTATGTCATAGGCATTGTCCCCCTTCGTCTTGTTGCCAACATATATTTTTTCTTTTTCTTCTGCTTATTATTTCCGTTTGTACCATTTTATAAGAGCTATATGAACATAAAAGAATAAAAATTAAAACCGATAGCCTTTTATATTTTATAAGGTGTAAATGGCACAAAAAATAGGGGTTTAAAGTTCCAAAATATATGGTATGGCAAAAAAGTGGGTCTGTAGTGTGGCTATACAATATTTGCTTTCGCTTGCAAAATGTTGTACCTTTGCAATCGCAAGTCAGACGTCAGACACGCAAGAGAAAAACACAAGTTTAACCTTTAAAAGAAAAACACTATGAGCATTAATTACGAAGTTTACAAGAACAACAATTCAAAGAACAGCGCCTATGGAAAGTATTTTGGTCGTGTAGTAATCAAGTCTATTGTCGATACCGATACTCTTGCCGACCTCATCCAGCAAAACGTATCAGTCAAGGAGTCGGATGTTTATGCCGTACTGAAGGAGTTGAAGAATGCCGTTCGTCAGTCTTTCGACAACGGAAATGCGGTTCGCATCGAAGGCTTGGGCATCTTCAAGCCCACCATTTCCACTTCCTGTGTGGAAAAGGCAGCCGACTTTTCTGCCACCAACATACGCAAGAAGAAGATCCGTTTCATCCCCGAAACCGTCACCGAGCCCATGTCTCTGACTCGTACTGTTGATGGCAAGGTTGTAACTGTCAATACCCGCGTGCGCATCAAGAAGTTGTTGCAAGGCGTTAAGTTTACTGAGTGTCGCAAGTATGCAGCACCTGAAACCAACAAAGAGTAGGCCTGTTGCACTATCATGAAAGTCAATCGCAAATGATAGAAATCCCCTTCTTATAAGTTCGCCCCATCCGTAATCATGCGGATGGGGCGATTTTTTTTATCTCGTAATCGGATGTTTGATCGAAAGATGGTATTGCTGATTGTTGTTTTAGTCGTTTTTGATGCGTATTTCGCAGTTGTCGAGCGATTCAATAATCGCCATCGACTCTATCTGACTGATACCCTCTTTCTGGAGCAGTTCCCTTCCGTGTTGGAACTCTTTTTCAATGATAAATCCCATGCCCTCTATAGTAGCGCCAGCCTGTCGGCATAGGTCAACCACACCCTTACCAGCATTTCCGTATGCCAAGAAGTCGTCAATGAAGAGCACATGATCTTCCGGACCTAGATATTCCTTGCTGATCACAACGGTATAGTCACGTTGTTTGGTAAACGATGTCACGGTGGTGGAATACATATCGTTCATGGTCGAAGGTTTTTTCTTCTTGACAAACACCACAGGCAGCTCCATCATATATCCCAACATGATAGCCGGCGCAATGCCAGAAGCCTCTATGGTGATAATCTTGTTGACGGGCTTGTGTGCGAAACGTTTGATAAACTCCACAGCAATCTGTTTCATCAGGTAAGGGTCCATCTGATGGTTGATGAACCTATCTACTTTGAGTATGCCTCCTTCGAAGCATCTTCCATCCTTGAGGATGCGGTCGCGTAATACTTTTAATGCCATTTCCTGTTACGTTGTAGTTATTTTGTGCAAAAGTAAGACAATTTTTGCAATTATCCAACGATAGCGGCGGAATGATGGTTGTTTTATAGAAAAAATATGCTATCTTTGTTGCATGAATAACAAAACAACGATAGAAATACGTCCTGCCCGTATTGAGCAGTCGGCAGCCATTGCACGATTGGTGATGATGGCAATGACGGAAGAGTGCTGTCTTCACTTCTGTGGTGAGGGTGCCACGATTGATGATTTTCTCACGATGATGACGTTGCTGGTGGAGCGCGAAGACAGCCAGTATAGTTATTGCAACACGCTGGTGGCTATGGATGGCGACAGTGTGGTAGGTGCGTTAGTGTGTTATGATGGCGGCGGGCTCCGTGAGTTGCGCCAGCAGTTTGTGCGTTATGCCCTTGAATATCTGCATCGGAATCATTCCAATCTCGATGATGAGACGCAGGCAGGCGAACTTTATATCGACAGTTTGGCAGTAGATCCCGTCTATCGTGGTCGTGGCATTGCCACCCATTTGCTCAATGCTTCCTTGGAAAGGGCACGTCAGATGGGCCTTCCTGGTGTTGGTCTGCTTGTAGATAAAGGCAATCCCAATGCCGAACGCCTATATTTATCTTGCGGATTCCGCTATGTTGATGACAACCAATGGGGTGGCCATGCCATGCGCCATTTGGTGCGTCCTGTAGAATGACCTCTCAAACGCCTTTTGGTTAAGCCCTAATCGGTCATTAGACCATCTATATGATTATTGCAGTCTTTTGTTTCTTATGAGGTGATTTTAGTCCGTTTTGTAATTGTCATAGCATGCTATGATTCATTCAAAGCCGAACAATATCCATCTTCCAAAAAATACAAGATCAAGCCAATCATACCAATAGATTTGGGGTAAATACGACTGGTTGGCCGTTGATGATTAGAATTTAATCATCAGTTCGGCCACCAGTTTATCTTGTTCACTCTCTTTGGCAATACCGCCGTTGGGATACCAATACCGCTCGTAGTTGAGGTGAATTTCTGTGGGCAGGTATGGGTTGCGGATGCCGAAGGTCAGTCCCAGTGTCATGCGATGGCGTGCATAGTCGCTGATTTTCAATCGTGTGGTTTCGTTGTTGTCCGCATCGAGTTCAAATCCTTTCTTACCGTCAGCATGGTTGCCCATATAGTCGTAACGAGCCAGGTATGATACGCTTTGCATGAACCAGTCCTTGTTTTTTATCGGCATTTTGTAGATGACCATGGCGTTCACGGCGTCACAGTCGTCGAAAGCATCGTGTGCATATTGTTTGTGTAGGTATTCAGCTTCGAGGTGCCATCCGTTAGTTTCGTAGAAAGCGCCGAAGTCAAGCGATGTATATTCAGCTTTTCGGTCGGCAATAGCAGTATGCTGAATGCTAGGCACGATAGCCAGTCCTTCTACTGGAAACCATTGCAGTCGTGCAGAGTAGTTCAAGTCTTTGTTCCATGCAGTCTTTTGGTTGTCGAGGTTGCTACCGTTGAACATTCCCGCATCTGCAATTGCCAGAGTTCGTCCCTCTTTGTTTTTGAAGGTATATCCCAGTTGCAGTCCCACGTCGCGCATATCTCCCACCTGTTTGGCGATGAAGCTACGGTTGGCGAAATACTGGTTGGCAGGATTGCGGTGTGCGTCGATGGTGAAAGGCAAACGCTGTTGTCCGATGCTGACTCGCAGTTGTTTCCATGGCAACAGTCTTACCCATGCGTCCTTCATCTTGATGGATGATTCGTCGCATAGATCGACCTCCAGTTTGTATTCCGACCGTTTCGACAGTTTACCGCTGATACTCATTCGTGCGTTTCTCACCTCAAATCGTCCAGCATTCATCTCCGGTTGATACTCGTATTTACCGCGCAACACACCGTGTAGGTTTACCAAGCTGTCTCGTTGTTGCGCGTGACAGATAGCTGTACCTATAATATATAAGAGTACAACGAGGATTGCCAATCTGATCCATCCCACTATGGTGCGGATGTGATCTGCTTTCTTTTCATCCATAATGTAATAATTGTCTTTCATTTTTTGTTTGTTTTGTTATTCTGCTGCAAAGGTAAAACGACGGTGTTACGGAAAAGTGTCGAACATGTTAAGAACGTGTTACAGTCGAGCGCTGTAACAGAAATGTAACAAGGTTGTCACACGGCTGTAATCTATGTGACGTAATTTTGCGGCAGAAATCAACAAAATATATCAAATAAAAGATGGAAACAATCTACATCGTAATTGTCGCATTCCTGCTGATACTGGCAGTATTCGACCTTTTCGTCGGAGTCAGCAACGACGCCGTAAACTTTCTGCAGTCTGCCATTGGCGCCAAGGCAGCTCGCTTTCGTACCGTATTGATAGTAGCATCCGTTGGTGTTGCTGTAGGCGCTATGATGTCGGCAGGCATGATGGATGTTGCCCGTCATGGCATCATGCACCCTGTCAACTATTCGTTTCATGAGGTGATGGTGGTGTTTCTTGCCGTGATGGTGACCGATGTCATCATTCTCGACGTGTTCAACACCTTAGGCCTTCCCACCTCAACCACCGTATCTTTGGTATTTGATCTGTTAGGTGGTACCTTCATTCTGGCACTTGTGAAGATGGCAGGCGATCCCACTTTGGCACTTTCCGACCTTCTCAATAGCGACAAAGCCCTATCGGTCATTGTTGCCATCTTTGTCAGTGTAGCCATAGCCTTTGTTTGTGGTGTATTGGTACAATGGCTATCGCGTATCATCTTCACGTTCCGCACCAAGAATCACAAGGTAGCCGAGTCGGTATTTGGAGGTATCTCGTTTGCCATTCTTGCCTACTTTGTGTTTATCAAGGGCTTGTCAAAGTCGCCTGTGTTTGCAACTGAAGCCAAAGTGTGGATAGATGCCAATACCACGATGTTGCTGGGCGCTGTCTTTGCTGCCGCCACTTTATTATCCTATCTGTTGTTGCTGATGCGTGTCAGCGTGTTCCGCTTGGTTGTGTTGATGGGCACTTTCGCCCTCGCCATGGCATTTGCCGGCAACGACCTCGTCAACTTTATTGGTGTTCCTCTTGCCGGTTTGTCATCCTATCAAGATTGGGTAAGCCACGGTGCTGGCAATGTTGATACGTTTATGATGGGTTCCTTGATGGAATCCGCCAAGTCTCCGTTCCTTTATCTGATGATAGCCGGTGGTGTTATGATTTTTGCCATGGCCACTTCTAAGAAGGCACAGAATGTAGTAAAGACCTCTGTCGATTTGAGTCGTCAGGACGAGAGCGACGAAATGTTTGGTACTTCTCGCGCCGCTCGCAGTATCGTTCGCGTCACACAGGAGTGCGGTCAGTTTCTTGTGCGCTATTTGCCCAAGGGCATGATGCAGCGCATTGACAGCCGTTTCAACAAGGAAGAAGTCGTTTTGAAAGACGGTGCCGCCTTCGATATGGTTCGTGCTGCCGTCAACTTGGTATTGGCTTCAGTACTGATTGTTATCGGAACCAACTTCAAGTTGCCCCTCTCTACTACCTATGTCACTTTCATGGTAGCCATGGGTACCAGTCTTGCCGACCGCGCTTGGAGTCGCGAGAGTGCTGTGTTCCGTGTGACCGGTGTGCTGAGTGTGATTGGTGGATGGTTTGTCACCGCCGGTGTAGCCTTCGCCACCTGTGCTTTAGTCTGCCTGACCATCTATTTTGGAGGTTTCATCGCCATGTTTGCCTTCATGGCACTCGCCGTTTTCCTGCTTATTCGCAGCAATATCCAGTATGCCCGCAAGGCCAAGAAGGCGAGTCCCGAAGATGCTTCGTTCAAGTTGATGATGCGCAGTCGCGATCCAGAGATCGTTTGGGATGTGCTTTGCAAACATGTGAGTCGCACACAGAGCGGCACCTGCGAGTTTGCCCTCGACCAGTATAACGATATTGTGGAGAGTTTCTCCGACCAGAATCTTCGTGGTCTTCGTCGCGTACATCGCGCGCTAAACGATAAATTGGATGAGTTGACCAAGATACGCCGCCGTGAATTTTTAGCCTTGCGCCGTTCTCCATCCCAGATTTCTCTTGAGCGCAATACCTGGTTTCACCTTGGATTCAACAGCAACCAGCAGTATATCTACTGTCTGAAACGTATGCTCGATCCCGCCAAGGAACATGTTGACAACAATTTCACTCCGCTGCCACAGAGCTACCGCGACGAGTTTGAACCCATGCGCCAGCGCATCAACGACTTGATGAAGACCACCGCCCAGATGCTCGACACCCGCCGTTTCGACCGTTACCGCGAGACGATGCTCGAAGCCGACAGTTGCAAAAACACGCTGTCAGTCTATCGTAAGCGCCATATCGACCGCATGCAGCGCTCTACCAACAGTGCCGAATACAAAGTATCGCTCATCTATTTGAACATCCTCCAGGAGAGTCAGGAGCTTCTGAGCATCATGCGTCACCAGTTGCGTGCAGGCAAAAAACTGCTAAAACCCGATGAAGAAGAGGTTTTGGTTGATTTTTAATCATGAAACGTAGCAACATACGCAAAAAATCACTATATTTGCAACGATGAAAGAAGATAATAAGACCTATAAGATACTCGTAATAGATGACGAACAAAACCTATGCGAGATACTTGCTTATAACCTCCGTAACGACGGTTATGAGGTGACCGAGGCCAATTCAGCCGAAGAGGCATTGGAGTTGCCGTTGGCAGCTTTCGACCTCATGTTGCTCGATGTGATGATGGGAGGCATGTCGGGATTTGACTTGGCACGCCGCCTCAAAACCGAGGAAAAGACAGCTCATATCCCCATCATCTTCCTTACGGCCAAGGATACCGAGCAGGACATGCTCCACGGCTTTGGCCTTGGTGCCGACGATTACATAGCCAAACCCTTCCGCATTATGGAGGTGTTGGCACGTGTAAAGGCAGTGCTCAACCGTAGCACACACAGCACGCAGGTATCGCCTGAAACGCTGCGTTACGATCACCTGGTGCTCAATCTCAACACCAAGACCGTTTCGGTAGATGGCGAGGAAGTGGCATTTACCAAGACCGAATTTGAGTTGTTGCGCCTGTTGTTGGAGCATAAGGGTCGTGTGTTCTCTCGTCAGGAACTCATCGACCATGTTTGGCCCAGCGATGTGATGGTGCTCGACCGCACCGTCGATGTCAACATCACCCGAATGCGCAAGAAGATAGGTCGCTATGCCCCGTGCATCAGCACGCGTTTGGGCTACGGCTATTACTTCAATCCCTAATCTGAAAGTATCCGTTCGGTGTCAGACAATGACTGTTTGACACCGTTCGGTCATCAGATACCAACGCACAGAACATATCAATTCCATCATCACCTCTTCTTCGGTATTAGTGCCGAAAAACAACGAAAACCCTTTATCATCATGTCGATAGGCAATAAGTTTTCCTTGCAGATCATATCTGTATTCTGCATTTTTGCTGTGGTGTTCATCCTTTTCCAGCATCACCGTGAGAAAGAATTTAAGATAGAGCGCCTCAACACACAGTTGCAAGACTACAACGAGCAACTCTGTCAGTCGCTAACAGCTGCAGGCGATCACTCCGAACCCGCTATTGCCAGTTTTGAGCGCCGCCACCACATGCCTGGTTTGCGACTCACGCTGATTAGCGAGCAAGGTTATGTGCTCTATGACAACACGCGCAAAGACTATAGCGACATGGGCAACCACCTGCAGCGCAAAGAGGTGCAAGAGGCATTGACACAGGGCAACGGTTCCGACATAGACCGCCGCAGTGCCAGTACGGGCAAGGAATACTTCTATTCAGCATCTTATTTTCCCAAGCAACACTATATTGTGCGTTCGGCATTGCCCTACGACCACACCCTGACCGAAGCACTCCAGGCCGAGCAACGCTACATCTGGGTGGCCCTTGTCATTGTGGCATTGCTGTCGTTTCTGCTGTTCCGTTTCGGCAAGCGTCTCGATCGCAACATCAACCAACTGCGCATCTTTGCCCAGCGAGCAGCCGCCAATGAGAGTCTTGACGTAGAGGACTTGGCAGAGTTTCCCGGCGACGAACTGGGTGAGATAGCCGAGCGCATCATCAAAATCTACCGTCGTTTGCAATACACCAAAGAGGAGCAAAACCGGCTGAAACACGAACTCATACAGAATGCAGCCCACGAATTGAAAACCCCAGTGGCAAGTATTCAAGGCTATATCGAGACCATTCTGACCGATACCAAGATGACCGAGGAGAATCGCCAACTGTTCTTGGAGCGCAGTTTTGCACAGACGCAGCGTCTGACAGCCATTCTTCAAGACATCTCAACGCTTCACCGACTCGATTCCGGAACCATCGCCTACGAGTTCGAACCCGTTGACATCTACGAAACCGTCAGTCACATTCAGCAGGAAACAGCCCTCCAGTTGTCCGGGCGCCGCATGACATTTGTCAATCAACTGCCATCGCCACTCATCGTGCGAGGCAATGCTTCGCTGCTCTACAGCATCTTCCGCAATCTCACCGACAATGCCATTGCCTATGCCGGCGATGGCACCACCATCACGCTGACCGCCCGTCAGACCGGCGACTATTGGCATTTCTGTTTCTCCGACAATGGCGTAGGTATTCCGCAGGAGCATCTCATGCGCATTTTCGAGCGTTTCTATCGTGTGGATAAAGGTCGTAGCCGCAAGATGGGAGGTACCGGGCTGGGTCTTGCCATTGTAAAGAATGCTGTTATCATGCATGGCGGCACCATTACAGCCTGTCGCAACGAGGATTCAGGAGTACGCTTTGTGTTTGATATACATTGTTGATAGATAGTCTGTTGAGGCTTGTTGGCAGTTGCTTGAAAGGTATTTCTCTCTGCAAATTCAATTGATTTGCTGAGTAAATTCAATTGATTTGCTGAGTAAACTCAATTGATTTGCTGAGTAAATCAATTTAATTTGCAAACCAACACAATAGGCACACACCATCATGACAAGATATTTGACTGTGCCAAGTCATACGGTTTTTAGTTGTATGGCTATGGCTTTTTTGTTGCAACAATGTTGCTTGTGATGGGTGAAACACAAGAAAAACAGTTTTTTCCTTTGTGTTTTGCTTACTTAATCGTACCTTTGCGACAAGGAAATAACAACCATTATGAGTATGATAAATTTAGAGTTGCTTACCATAGATGTTTGTGCCGTGGCAAGAAGAGTGGCAGAATACATTCGCAACGAACGTCGCAACTTCAATCAAAACTGCGTGGAACACAAACAAGCACACGATTATGTGTCGTATGTGGATAAGCAGTCGGAAGAAAAAATCGTTGCCCAACTGCGACAACTATTGCCCGACGCAGGTTTCATCACTGAAGAGAAATCGGCAACCTATCAAGGAGAAGACTACTGTTGGGTGGTTGACCCACTGGACGGAACAACCAATTTCATACACGCCTATCCTCCTTATGCCGTGAGTATCGCACTGATAAGCGGAAAAGAGATACTCCTTGGCGTGGTGTGCGATGTGTCCACAGCCTCTTGCTACTATGCCTGGAAGGGCGGGGGAGCATGGATGAACGGCAACCGCATACATGTCAGTGACCGTCAGCTCGATGATGCGCTGCTCTGTCTGCAATTGCCCTACAACAACGAAGCCTACAATCCCGTTGCGAAACATCTCATCGACACCTTCTATGGCCGGGTGGCAAGCATCCGCATGATAGGATCTGCCGCCATAGCACTATGTCTGGTGGCACAGGGATGCCTCGATGGCTATATGGAGAAGTATATCGGTCAGTGGGACTATATGGCAGGTGCCATCATCGTCAATGAGGCAGGTGGACGAGTCAGCAACTATGCCGGTAGCACCGATTTCACTGAGGGCAACGATGTTGTAGCCACTAACAGACTTGTCCACGACGATATGTTGAAAGCTGTTGCAGGAGTCTGAAAAGATGTCAAATGGTAGCTAAATGCCCCTTGAAATGTTATTTTCTGTTGCAAACCAACGTATTGTGGCATAAATTGTTTACCTTTGCATAGCATACTAATAAAGAATACAGCAAACAATAGTACAATATAAAACAAGAAACGAAAGATGAAAATAGCATTGATAGGCTACGGCAAGATGGGCAAGATGATAGAACAGATAGCCCGCGAGCGTGGCCACGAGATTGTGAGCATTATCGATATTGACAATCAGCAAGATTTTGATTCACCCCAATTCCAGTCGGCAGATGTCGCCATTGAGTTCACCGCACCACAGGCAGCCTATGGCAACTATCTCAAAGCATTTAGTCACGGTGTTAAAGTGGTAAGCGGTTCGACCGGATGGATGAAAGACCATGGCGATGATGTGCGTCGCATGTGCTGCGAAGAAGGTCAGACACTCTTCTGGGCATCCAATTTCTCCATCGGTGTAGCCATCTTCTCGGCTGTCAACCGCTATCTCGCAAAGATCATGAACCAGTTCCCACAGTATGATGTGGAGATGGAAGAAACCCACCACGTGCATAAGCTCGACCATCCCAGCGGTACAGCCATCACACTTGCCGACGAGATCGTGGAGCGTATCGACCGCAAGGAAGCATGGGCAGAAGAGACCACCGACCCCAAAATGCTGCGTGTGGATCATATCCGTCGCGGCGAGGTGGCAGGCATACACACCGTGCGCTACGACTCGGATGCCGACATTATCACCATCACCCACGATGCCCATAGCCGCAAAGGCTTCGCACTTGGTGCCGTGCTTGCTGCCGAATACACCAAAGACCATCAGGGACTGCTCACCATATCAGACATGTTTAAATTCTAAATCATGGAGAAGAAAGAAAAGGAAAAACTCAATATGAAGGTGCAATGGACTAAGTTTGCCATTGTCATCATCCTCTATCTCTTGTTTCTCGTATGGTTGAAATCATGGCTCGGACTCATCGTCGTACCATTCATCTACGATATCTATATCACCAAGAAGATACGTTGGCAGTGGTGGAAAGACGCTGAAGGCCCCGTCAAGTTCATCATGTCGTGGATCGATGCACTGGTGTTTGCACTCGTGGCAGTATATTTCATCAACCTGTTCTTCTTTCAGAACTATGTCATTCCATCAAGTTCACTTGAGAAATCACTGCTGACGGGCGACTACCTCTTCGTTTCGAAGATGAGCTACGGACCACGCATTCCAGAAACACCACTCACACTTCCACTCACACAGCATACACTGCCCATCTTCGAGTGTAAGAGCTATATCGAATGGCCACACTGGGACTACCGTCGAGCCAAAGGTTTTGGAAAAGTGAAACTCAACGATATCGTGGTGTTCAACTATCCTGCCGGCGACACCCTGTGTGCCGCACCACAGTATCAAGCCCAAGATTTCTATCAACTCTGTTATCAGTTGGGATACCAGATATATCCGCAGCGTCCAAATCCCGACTCCCTCTCTGCCATGCAGCGCCGCATGTATTTCGACTTCATCTATCAGGCAGGCAGACAGGAAGTGGAGCGCAATCAGGCTGAATACGGAGAAATCATTACCCGACCAGCCGACCGCCGCGAAAACTATGTGAAGCGCTGCGTAGGACTGCCCGGACAGACCCTGCAAATCAAAAACCGCATTGTCTATCTCGACGGCAAAGCCAACAAAGAGCCCGACAATGTGCAGTATGCCTACAATCTGAAGCTCAAGCAAAACCTGCCCGAAGAACTCATGGAAGACTTAGGTATTACCATGGAAGACCTCATGTCGCTCAATACGGCAGGATATATGCCTTTGACAAAACGCGCCGTCAGCACACTTGCCAAGAGAAAAGATCTGGTGGAGAGCATCAAAATATCTGATGACAACAGCACACTCGACATCTACCCACTCAACGGCAATACCCACTGGACTCGCGACAACTATGGTCCGGTATGGATACCCGCTAAGGGACAATCCATCCAACTGACACTCGACAACCTGCCCATCTACGAGCGTTGCATACGTACCTACGAAGGAAATACCCTCGAAGTGGCTGACGGGAAAATCATCATCAACGGTAAGGTGGCAACAAGCTATACCTTCAAGCTCGACTACTACTGGATGATGGGCGACAACCGCCATAACTCGCTCGACTCAAGATACTGGGGATTTGTGCCCGAAGACCATATCGTGGGCAAGCCCATCTTCATCTGGTGGAGCAGCGATCCCGATAGAAACGGTTTCGGCGGCATACGCTGGAGCAGATTGTTCCGCTTTGTTGATAACATTAAATAGTATATAATGGCTAATTGGCTGAAGTTCGTGATAGCTCTTGCATCGGCATTCCTGCTGATGCTGGCATTTCGCGCTTTAGCCTTCACGCTATATACCGTGGACGGACGAGCACTCGCACCGGTATTCATCAACGGCGACAGACTCATCGTCAGCCGATGGAGTTATGGCTTGCGCATAGATGGCGGACGACTGTTGCCCTACAGCCGACTGCTGCGCGAAGGCGTCAGACGCGGCGATATCGTGGCATTCGACATGCCAGGCGACTCTGTCAAAGGCATCTGTGTGGCACGCTGTACCGCCATTCCTGGCGATACCATCCACACCACCAACGGACCGCTGATAGTCCCCGGACGCATCACATGCAGCGCCTTCGACTACTATTGGCTCGAAGCTATTGCCGATGACAACCCCGTAGATTCACGCCATTTGGGATTCATCAGCGAGCGCAACATCATCGGAAGGGTGGCTGGCATACTCTACAGTCACGACGATACCAAGAATATCTTCGAGGGTTATAGTCCAGAAAGGAGTGCAATATGGTAAAAACGGCAGTATTGCAAACAGCCTATTTCGGTCCTATACAGTGGTATCAGAAGCTCCACCGATACGACCGCACCATCATTGAGCAACACGACTCCTATCAGAAACAAACCTACCGCAACCGCTGTATCATCGCTACGGCCAACGGATTGCAGGCTCTCACAGTGCCCGTAGAACGGTTGGCGGACGGACACGAGGTGAAAGACCTGCGCATCAGCGACCACAACCAGTGGCGCCGCACACACTGGAATGCCCTTCAGAGCGCCTATAGCGAGAGTCCATTCTTTGAATATTATGCCGATGATATCCGCCCATTCTATGAGCGGCGAATCGACTATCTTATAGATTTCAACGAGGAAATCAGACAGACTGTATGCCAGCTGATTGACATCAGTCCCGCCGTGGAATACTCCACGGCATATCTGCCTGCCGATACTGCCCACGGCAAAACGGCACTAACGGCTGTCGGCGATGGATCCTACGACGATTTCAGACAGGTCATCCATGCCAAACATCCTTTGCCCGATGCCGATTTCCAACCTCGGCGCTACTGGCAAGTGTTTGAGCGGCGACACGGATTTCAGTCCAACCTCTCCATCCTCGACCTGCTTTTCTGCATGGGTCCAGAATCTGTATATTATCTATAATCATTATATTATTAACTTAAACACCACGACTATGAGAAAACTCAATGTGAAAGTAGCAGCATGGCTGCTCATCGGTTGCCTCGCAACCAGTTCGTGTATCGGTTCTTTCAGTCTCTTCAACAAGTTTGCTAAGTGGGAGACTCAGATGACAAACAATAAGTATGTCAACGCTATCGTTGGCTTCATCCTCACTCCTATCGTGGGCGGCTTGTGTCTGTTTGCTGACTCTTTGGTGCTCAACTCTATCGAGTTCTGGACAGGATCAAATCCCTTGGCTGATGTTGGAAAGACGAAGCAGGTGATGGGACAGGATGGTCGCTACTATGCTGTGACTACGCTGAAAAACGGATATGAGGTCAAAGCGCCTACCGGAGAAGTTACACGCTTCATCCACGACCAGAAAACTGACTCTTGGTCAATGGAGCAGGACGGCGTTGTGAAGGAAATCTTCCGCTTCAACGGTGATGGCACTATCATGGCAAATATCAACGGTGAAACCGAAAGCTTTACCCTCAATCAGGAAGGTGTAAACAAGGCTCGCCTCATTGCCAACAGCGACATCTTCTTCGCTATGAATTAATTTCATTGCTAAGCAACATAAAAATCTCCCGTCCGGATTGGGCGGGAGATTTTTTATGCCTATTCTCTTACTTATTACGGACTTAAAATTTGTCCTTGGTCACTATATCGTCTTTCCACAAGTGATCCTTGGGGAAGGGCTTGCTGTTCCCTGCCTTTTCCTGTGTCAGTGGGGCTTCAGCATCACTCCAAAACGGATGGGAAGCGGGAAGTCCAAGGGGCATGAGCGACAAAGAGGTCATATCGCTGTCATTGTGGGGCTCTGTGCTGCCGTTTCGCTCAATGCTGTGATCTATCGCGAACTGCAGAAAAACGACGAAAAACCTGTCGTTGTTGAATAACACAATCGATATTGCCAATCGACGCAATCGATATTGCCAATCGACACGAGCGATATTGCCAATCGACGCGAGCGATATTGCCAAAGCGTATTGGTGATATTGAAATCAAAACAATAAAAAAGGGAAGTCCGTTGTGGACTTCCCTCTTCCTTTGTAGATGTTCATCAGCTGTTATACATGGCTGAGGTGCCGAGTGCGCCAAGTAGTGCACTGAGTACTGCGATAATTGCTTTGATGATGGTTTGCCAATTCTTTTTCATTGTTTTCATGGTGTTTTTGAGTTAGACATGTTGTTGATAATCTCGTTGCATCCGGATTGCAGGTGCAAAGTTAATGTTTTTTAGAGGCGAAAGCAAATTGTCTTATCCCCCACAGGATACCTCGTTTTTTGCCAAGCCCCCCACACCTTATTTATATAAAAGGGTGGGAGACAAGTGTCCAGCAGTGCTGACATACGATTCTGGCATACTGCCTTTCGAGCATATTGATAGTTCGTAGGCCCTCTGCCAGTAGGCGCTTAGAGATAGACAGGGCGTGCATCGTGGCGGTTGGGATGGCGTTTGGTGTAGCTGACGTGTAGCCAAATACATCCGTTTGCCATTCGGTGTTCGAACAATAGCTGGTCGAAATCCAGGTTGTTGCGGATGTAATCATACATCTTTCGCCCCACTTCCCTGTTGCTGATGTGTAGGTCGGCTGCCTCACCCAACAGGTGTTGCGAGCAAATCACACCGCCAACCGCGTTGTTCAACCGTTTGCTGCGGAATCCGCTGGTCACTCTGATGACTCCAAAGCGCTTTCGCAGCGGTTCGAGCACCTGTTGACATAGGTTGCGCAGACATTCGGTTTGTGCCTCGTCGGGCGTGTTGTCAATGTTCAACTGCATGGCAGTGCCCGATGCAGTCATCTCTCTGAGCGAGAAATGTTCGCTCAACTGGCTTTGTTTGGTGTTTTTCATGATATTAAAAATTATTCGGTTGTTATGATAAGAGTGTGTTTTTGGGTTAATTGAAAATTGTTGGGCAGGCATTTCCCGCCCCGTGTAATCATCGTCCCACATACTGGTTGAGTAGTGAATCACCGTTGTTGTTGGTCATTGTAAACAGGTAACGGTCCAGAAACGAACACTGTCTGACACCTTTGCGCTGCGTGGCCTGGTTAGCACACCGTCGGGCATAGCGGGGCTGTTTGACATGCAGTTTGTTGCAAATCTCGGTTGCCATATCTCTAAACGTGCAGGGACATCCGGTCTTGTTGACGATGTTTCCTTCTTGGAACACCAGGAGTACCACCTCCATGAGATCGCTGATGGTACTGTTCCAATGCAGGTTAGGACTGTTCGGACTGTTTAGTAGTTGGCAAAAATCTTGTGCCAGTTTCGTACGTGCCATTCTTCTTTGTTGTTTGATCATCAACTGCTGCTCGCTCGAAGCAGGGTTTAGCGGGGTTCTGTAATTGTAGTTCATAGTATAAAAGATTATAGTGAATAATGTTTTTCGGTGGCAAAATTACTTGTAGTTTGTGCACAATAAGTTCACTTTCTATTTTTCTTAGTTAAAAAATGTTTTATATTAACATCTGTTAAGCAATAGCGCCTTTAGTATTTTCCTTATTGTTCTCATGGGTTTATAACACGCTATAAAGCCCATTTCAACAGCTTTTTTGCCTTTGTAAGGCATGGATGAAACAAAGTACAATATATTTGTAACATCTGTGAATGGTAATCAGCCACAAATTTTTTAATTTTGCAAGCAACTAAGCCAACTGTATTTGAAAACAATAAAACTATAAAGTAATAATGGCACAATTTGAATCTCAAAATGAAACGAAAGGCTTCTATAAGCTTTCGTGGTTGCAGCGAATCGGTTTCGGTTCCGGCGATTTAGCTCAGAATCTGATTTTCCAGACTACCTGCATGTATCTGCTATTCTTCTACACCGATATCTACGGACTCGATGCTGTCGATGTATCGGTCATGTTTACGGTGGGAAATGTGGCTAATGTGATATGGGACCCTATTGTTGGGGCACTCATCGACAAGCACAATCCTACATTGGGTAAATACAGGGCATACCTGGTTTATGTCGGCATACCACTATCGGGTTTTGCCATTCTGTGCTTCTGGAACGGCTTTGCACCGTCGTTGCTCTATGCCTACGTGACGTACATTGCCATGACATTGCTCTATACTTTCATCAATGTGCCCTATGGTGCGCTCAACTCTTCACTGACCCGCGACACCAACGAGATAACCATTCTCACCTCAGTGCGTATGTTTATGGCAAACTGTGGTGGTCTGGCAGTAGGCTCAGGTCTGCCACTGCTCATTGCTTACTTTACCGATGAGCAGGTGGAAGGACTGCCTAAAGATCCTGGCGCATGGTTTACCACGATGACAATCTATGCTTTGGTGGGTCTGTTGCTGCTGCTGTTCTGCTTCACACAGTGTAAGGAACGTGTGGTAATGAATGCAGAAGAGAGTGCCAATGTGAAGGTCAGCGACCTTTGGATGGAGTTTTTCCATAACCGTCCATTGCGTATCATAGCCTTCTTCTTCATCACAGCCTTTGCTATGATGAGTATTGGTAATGCTGCCGGTGCTTATTTCATGAACTGCAATATGCACGGCACTTCCGAGCAACTCTCCATATTCATGGGACTTGGTTCGGCGCCTTCATTCATCTTCATGCCACTGGTGCCAATGATTAAAAGAGCTATTGGCAAGAAGAATATGTTCTATGTATTCCTCAGCATTGCCATTATCGGTATGGCTTTCCTCTATATTGTGGCAAAGATGGATGCACCGAGCATGACACTTGTTTATGTGGCTCAGTTTGTGAAATCTACTGGTGTTATCGTTGCCACTGGTTATATGTGGGCACTGGTGCCAGAGGTAATCTCTTATGGTGAATACAAGAGCGGAAAGCGTATTGCCGGTATTGTCAACGCCCTGACTGGAATATTCTTCAAAGCTGGTATGACACTCGGCAGTGTGGTTGCACCTGCTATCTTGGCTTACGTAGCTTATAATCCAAAGAGCGTCGAACAGACACCATTTGCCGAGGAAGGAATCCTCTGGTTGGTATGTGTGATACCTGCTGTTCTGTTGGTTTTGGCTATGTTTATCATCTCTCGTTATGAGTTGACCGACGATGTAATCGATGAGATTAACATGGAAATTGAAAAGCGTGAGACTGCCGATGCTATAAATTGATAGGCTGTGTGGCGTGTGGTTTTATGCCCACGCTTAATGAAATAGACTACGGGTCGTGTGCATAGGCATGCGACCCGTAGTGTTTATAGGCGCTATTTATTTTTTGTAATCTACCGAACTGCCTTCTGTGGTAAAGCGACACCATATTATATATAAACAGCAATCGGTATTGTTGATAGTGATAATAGTCCTTGCTACATCCTATCACCATATTGTATAAACAACTATCAGCCCCATCTGAGGAATCACAGATGAGGCTGACGAATTGATATAATGCCGATGGAATCGGCTAAAAATGAAGAATATTAGTGTTCGATAGCTATTTCAAACGGACTGGCAGGAACGGCTTTTGCCGATTGTAAGCGTGCTTTCAATGGGTTGTCCTTAAAGGCATAACGCACGCGGACAGGGTTGGCAACAGGACTCTCGATAGTGACTGTGGTGCCATCGCATGTGGCTTTGGCGTTGACAAAACGGCCTGAAGCGTCGCAAACTTCAAACTCTGGCTGTTCGCCCGACAGCATGGGTTGGTTGAAGCTGACGGTTACTTGGCGCTCGTTGGCTGTTGCTTTCACGGGTTGTGGCGACAGCCATGCCTTCTTGCCATATACTAAATGATCCATGCAAGCGCCTACACGATCAGCAACCTCCTTTTTGCGCAACGGATGGATATCTACCGTTTCACCCATATCGATGGCTACTGCCAGTTCGGCAAACGGGTCGTTGATGGCTACCAGACGCTGTGCTTCACGCAGTCGTGCCCATGCCGAGCGAGGCTGAGGCTGTTCGCTGGGCGCCATGAAGTTTGCCAATTGTACGATGCAGAACGGCAGTTGTTCGTTGTTCCACAGTGCGCGCCAGTTGCCCATCATCTTTTTCAGCAGTTTTCCATATACGGCAGGGCCATTGTCTTCCACCCATCCATCGTTGGTACCGGTATTCGATTCACCTTGATACCACACCACACCATTAATAGTATAAGGTGCCAAGGGGTAGAGCATAGCATTGTAAAGTACCGAAGGCAAGTTTTGTATGGATGTACCGCCACTTGGACAGGTTGTCATCAATGCTCCTTCCTGCACTTTCCATTGTTCGCTGAGACGCAGGGTGTCGCCATCTTCAAAGATGAGCATATAGGGTTTTTCGTGGATGAAATGGGGTATTCCGTATTTGCTGATGAAGCGTATGGACAGTACGTTGTCACCTTTGTGGAGCAAACCGGTAGGAATCTGGTAGCGGCGTGGCGGATATTGATAATAGGTGCGACCCACCTCGCGACCATTTACAAAGGTGTAATCCATGTCGAAGAGGGTTCCCACCAACAGTCGCGCTGCTTTTCCGGCATGCTTGCTGTCGATGTTGAGGTGTTGGCGAAGCCACAGCGACCCCCTATAGTTGCCATGGTAGCCTTGTGTCAGCGTGCTGTATTGGTTCACGGTGCGCCAGTCTTTATCGTTATAAGCCTCGCTGTTCCATCCTTCAGCCATGCCTTTGTCGCTCTTGTCAAGCAGTTCAGACCATCGGTTGTTTGCCATATTGTTGGCTTTATCCTGTGCTGCAACCATCTCCGGATTATCGTACAGCATGGTTTTCTGTACCATTATGGGAAATTCAGACAGTAGTGAATCGGCAGAAATCCAAGCCTCGACGGGTGTTCCACCTAAGGAGTTGCAGATCACTCCTTGTGCCACACCGGTTTGTTCAAACATCCTTTTGGCAAGAAAATAACTGATGGCGGAGAAACCCTTAACGTTGGCTTGTGTCAATGGTTTCCAACTTGTGGGTAGCACATCGGCTTTCGGAGCATGGGTGTCCTTATCTGTTTGTACGCGGAAATAGCGTATCTTGGAGTTCTCATAATGGTCGATTTCATCGGGATACTGTGGATATACGCGCTCAATAGTGACATCCATGTTCGATTGTCCGGCGCACAACCACACGTCGCCAATCATCACATCATTGATAACCGTAGTGCCAATGGTCAGTTGGTAAGGTCCGCCAGCCTTCTGTGGTGCAAGAGTGGCACGAAAATGTCCGTCGGCATCAGCCGTTACCATCGTTTTCTGCTTGTGCAGCCTGATGCCTATCTGCTGTCCGGGTTGGGCATCGCCCCATATTACGGTGGGTTTGTTGCGTTGCACCACCATACCATTTTGAAAGAGTTGTGGCAGTCGCACTTGTGCTGTACCGCTCATGGCGATGCACAAGAGTGTAAGGAGAGTAGTGGAAAGTCTTCGTTTCATTTGTCTTATAGTTTTTTGTTTTTTCTCTTGCAAACTTACATAAAAAAAGCGATGAAAACGAAAAAAAACATGGATTTATCCCGAAATGAAACAAATGATGTGGTATTGTGTGACACCATCAAATGAAAGTGAAGCAGAAAAGTGTTATCTTTGCACCGTAAAACTACGCTTAAAGCATCAATGAAACATCTAAGAACAGCACTCCTGACAACAGCCACAGTCGTGGCAACTGCTGCTTTTGCGCAGCAAATCACCTTGAAAGACGCCTACCGTGACTATTGGAATACTGGCGTAAGTGTTAACCAGTGGCAGGTGAAAGCCAACTCAAAGAGTCTGGCAGATCAGACTATTACCGGCGGAATCGATACCGATCAGACTATAGATTGGGATGTTATCGTCCGTAATTTCAATTATGTAGTGGCTGAAAATTGCATGAAATGCGAAGTTATCCACCCCCAAGAGGGTGTCTATGACTTTACGCTTGCCGATCAATTTGTAGATAAGGCACGTGCAGCAGGACTGAAAGTGCTGGGCCATTGCTTGATTTGGCACTCGCAATGTGCCCCATGGTTCCATTATGACGAACAAGGGAACCTCGTTTCGCCTGAGGTTTTGAAGAAACGCATGCGCGAGCATATCACCACTATCGTCAGTCATTTCAAAGGAAGAATCGAAGCCTGGGATGTGGTCAATGAGGGATTTGAGGATGACGGAACACTTCGCAAGAGCCTCTTCTATCAGATTCTGGGTGAAGACTACATACCTCTGGCATTCCAATATGCCCACGAGGCAGACCCAACAGCCCAACTTTACTACAACGATTTCTCGATGAATAGGGCGACAAAGGTGGAAGGTGTAGCTCGATACTTCGCTCCACTCATCCGCAAAGGACTGCCCATTACCGCCATCGGCATGCAGGGGCATCTCATACTCGATGATAACAACTATGTAGAGGAATACGAACATTCCATCAAGACCATTACCAGTTTGGGCGTAAAGACCTTCTTCTCAGAGCTCGATCTGTCGGTGTTGCCCAATCCGTTTGGCTTTGCTGGTGCCAATATCTCCGATATGTTTGCCTATCGTCCAGAGATGGATCCCTATAAAGATGGTCTCCCTGCAGCGAAGAAGAAAGAGGTGGAAGACTTCTGGACTCGTTTTTTCCAGATGTTGGTGCGCCATCGCGACGATATTCTGAGAGTCAATTTCTGGTGTCTGAACGATGCTTGTTCGTGGCGAAACGACTTCCCCATCAAGGGTCGCACCGATTATGCCACACTCTTTGACCGTCAGAACCAACCCAAACCGGAGATCCAAGCCATCATCAATGTGGTGCGCCCTGAAGGTGGTGACTGCTGTAAAGCAGCAGCAAAGATCAAAGGCAAGAAGAAAACAAAGAAATAAATAACTAATAAAACAACTGACTATTATGGCAAAACTACCCCGTTACCTATTTCCGAAAGATTATATGGCTGACCCTTCAGCCAATGTGTTCAACGGTAAGCTATACGTCTATCCCTCACATGATAGGGAGAGCGGTGAGGCTTTCGATGATGATGGCGGTCATTTCCAAATGAAAGACTACCACGTATTGTCGTTCAACGATGTGGAAAACGATGAGGCTACTGACCATGGCGTAGTGCTCGATGTAGAGCAAGTGGCATGGGCAGAGAAGCAGATGTGGGACAACGACGTGGTAGAGAAGGATGGCAAATACTATCTGATATTCTCTGCAAAAGATTATAATGGCGTGTTCCATCTTGGTGTGGCTGTGGCTGATTGTCCCGAAGGACCGTTTGTGCCGGAACCACAGCCCATCCGCGGCTCGTTCAGTATCGACCCATCGGTATTCAAAGACGATGACGGACAGATTTATTGCTATTTTGGCGGACTCTGGGGCGGACAGCTTCAGTGGTACGGCGACAATGGCGTAACTCCCGTTCCAGGTGAGCAGGGCGTTGTGATGGGCCCGGCTCCCGACAAAAAAACTCCGTTGGTATTGCAGGAAGGTACACCAGCACTGCCCAGTCGTGTGGTTCGCATGAGCGACGATGTGAAGCAGTTTGCTGAAGCACCACGCCCAGTTCTCGTGGTTGACAAAGACGGACAGCCCCTTAAGGCCGACGATCCTCACCGTTTCTTCGAGGCATCGTGGATGCACAAGTATAATGGTAAGTACTATTTCTCATATTCTACTGGTGACTCCCACTACCTCTGCTATGGTATTGGCGACAATCCTTACGGACCGTTCACCTATCAGGGTGTGATACTCGATCCTGTTGTGGGATGGACCACTCACCATTCTATCGTAGAGTTCAAGGGTCAGTGGTATCTCTTCTACCACGACTGTGTGCCCAGCAACGATAAGACATGGTTGCGTTCACTGAAGGTACAACGCCTCTTCTACAATGAGGATGGCACCATTCAGAAAGTTATCAACGAGTAGCCAGACCATACTGGCAACTGCCAATCCTAAGTATAAGAGGATGCTATAGAGCTTTTGCTCCGTAGCATCCTCTTACTGTCTGATGGCTGTTTCTGCCGTAGTTTCTGGCGAAACGCGCTGTGTAGCTCTATTCGTAGATGAGTGTTTGCAACCGTTCAGGATCAAACGTATAGCGTGCCACATCGAGCAGTTGGTCGGCAGTCAAGGCGTCAATCTGCTGGAGTAGCAAGTCGATGTCGCGCTCCTTGCCGTAGTGCAGATACGATTTGGCAATGTCGAGTGCATACTGTTCGCGGTTGTCGCAGGCTATGGCAATCTGTCCTTTCAACTGTTGCTTTGCATCGTGCAGTTGTCGTTGACTGAGCGGACGCTGCATCAGTCGGTCCAGTTCGTGGTGAACCAGTCGCAGGCAGCGCTTCACATCGTGGTGGTCGCAACCGAAATATACCGACCACACCCCTGTGTCGTGATAGCTCGCCATGCTGCTTTCTACGGTATATACCAGTCCGTTGCGCTCGCGCAGCGACAGGTTGAGGCGTGCATTCATACCCGGTCCGCCCAATATGTTGTTGAGCAGATAGAGTGGCAGACGTCGCTTATCGTCGAAACAGAAGGTGCGACAGCCCAGCATGACGTGTGCCTGATGGGTGTTTCGTTGCACGATATGGGTATGCTCTCCCGGGTCGGTATAAGTTTCGGACAGGTCTGTAGAGCCCGATGAAATGGGCGCTTTTTCGTCGCTTTTCATCGTTGTGCCTATGGCGTCCGCGTGGCGTTCCAGCAGTTTGATGAGCTTCTGAAAGTCTATATCGCCGTAGGCAAAGAAGATGGCATTGTCAGGGCGATAGTGTTTTCTGGTGAACAGACGTGCATCGTCGGCAGTGAAGTGTGCCACCACGTCGCGACTGCCCAGTATGTTGTGGCCCAAAGGGTGTCCGCAGAACAGCAAGTTCTCGTAGTCATCGTAGATAAGTTCGGCAGGCGAGTCGTTATAACTCTCTATTTCGTCGCATATCACATCCAGTTCGCGCCCCACTTCAGTATCAGGATAAGTGCTGTGGAATACGATGTCGCACAATAAATCTACCGCCTTGGGCAGGTGGTCGCGCAGTATAGCAGCGTAAAACACCGTGTCTTCCTTGTTGGTAAAGGCATTGAGGTCGCCACCCACACGCTCCAGTGTGTTGAGAATCTGTAGTGCCGAGCGCCGTGCAGTGCCTTTGAAAGTTACGTGTTCGCAGAAGTGGGCAACGCCTTCTTTGCCCGTTTCTTCCTGGCAGGACCCCGCGCGCACGCCGATTCCGCAATATACAACGGGCGAATCAGATGGCAGATGGATTACTCGGAGACCATTGTTGAGTGTATAGGTGTGATAGTTGTTCATCTCAAAAAACAATATTTCGTTTGCAAAATTACAGCTAATAATTGAGAAAAAGCCATAAATGGATGGAGGATATTAAAAAATGGTTGGATTTCATCATTGTTTTCACGACATGACATAACTCGACCCAGTTCGGTTCCGATGAAAACGTTCATAAAAAATATTTTTTTCTTTTTGTATTTACGCAAAATTGCGTTAACTTTGTCTGCTATATAGAAACAACAACACACAAATGCTATGCGAAAAGTAATAGGAATAGGCGAAACGGTGCTCGACATCATCTTTCGCGACGAGAAACCCATCAGCGCACTGCCTGGTGGTAGCACTTTCAATGCCATCATCTCTCTCGGACGTTCGGGAGTGAAGGCGAGTATGATTAGTGAGACTGGCAATGACCGTATCGGACAAAATATCATTAAGTTTATGGAAAGCAATGGTATCGATGCTTCCTACGTCAATGTCTATCCTGAATCAAAGTCGCCATTGTCGTTGGCATTTCTCAACGACCACAACGATGCCGACTATATTTTCTATAAAGACCATCCCCACGATCGCATAGACTATGTCTATCCTGAGGTTAATGCCGATGACATCGTGCTTTTCGGCAGTTTCTTTGCTCTCAATCCTGTCATCCGTCCCCAGGTATATGCCTTCCTTGACTATGCTCGCCAACGTGGCGCCATACTTTATTATGACGTCAATTTCCGTGCTTCTCATAAGAACGAGGTGATGAAGGTGACGCCCAATCTGCTCGACAATTTAGAGATGGCAGATATTGTGCGTGGCAGTTCGGAGGATTTCGAAATACTCTTCCGCCAGCATGATGCCGACACCGTTTATCGTTCGCAGATAGCCTTCTATACCAAAAAGTTCATCTATACCCGTTCGGCAGATCCTGTTGAGGTGCGTGGTGATAGTGGTTTCAGCAAGCAATATCCCGTTTTGCCCACTGAAACGGTCAGCACCATCGGTGCCGGCGACAATTTCAATGCAGGTTTCATCTACGGACTCATCAAGAATGGCATTACCCGCCAGCATATTGACCAAGGGCTTACCGAATCGCAATGGGACGCTCTTGTATCGTCAGCTCTTGATTTCTCGGCAGAGTGTTGTAGGGATATTTACAATTATGTGTCGGAGGAATATGGCGAAAAGATGCGGAAAGGTTTGCAGAATAATGGTTTGTGATGCATGAAATAACCGAATATAACTGGAGAAACAAACATCCGTTTCTCCAGTTTATATATCAGGTTTTATGGTCGCTAACTATTATATGCTTGTGACGAAATATTGAAATTCTTGAAAAGAAATTATTTTCAGGGTTCTAACAAACCTTGATAATGTTTTTATCCAACGTTTGACAAAGGTGTTATCCAACGTTTGACAAAGATGTTATCCAACGTTTGATAATGATGTTATCCAATGTTTGATAAAGGTGTTATCCAACGTTGTAAACAAGTCCTTTCAACGTTGTAAACAAGTCTTTTCAAACATAAGAAACAAGTACTTTCAAATATTAGAAACAGGTGTTGTCGCTATTAGTTTACTTCGCTGTCTAAACAGTCATCATCTTAACAACAACAAGCGCATAATGGTCGATGGGTGGTCAATCGGTGGTCGAAAAAACACTCAGAGAACAATCGACCACCACTATAAACGGGTAATTTACAGAGAGTTATGCTATGTGGTGGTCGAGTGGTCGATTTTTTCGACATCGCGTGCGCGTGCATACATACGCATGCGTGCGCACGAGAACGATGTAGATTCTATTTCTTTCCTACTTCATGGTCGATTCGGGTTAAGGTCACAACTTCGGCATCTGTACCATCTTTGTTATATTCGCTCACGAGAATATACTTCTCATTACACGCAACACCATAGCAACGACCATTTGATTTCTGAATCTGAGTTCCCCAATATGCCTCATCATCATTAAGAAGTTTGGTGTTATTGCCATTGACGGTATAGGATTGGTTGACCATAGCACCCATGAAGACATAGAGATTGTTCACGTGAAGTTCGTCAATGCCGAGTGCATTGATATGGTCGATATATACCTGTTTCATGGGATGGTCGGCATGTGGGATGGCATCCTGTGGCATGCTCCATCGCTTGAGTTTCGGAAACCACTGCAGTAGTTGTTGCTTGTATTCACACTTTGTGAGTTGTTTTCCCATGTTCTTGTTGTATTCATCTACAAACATTGAACAATAATCTGCCATCTCTTCCATAGTGTAGTTGCCGGTAAATGCCCCGTCTTTATAGCAGTAGATGCAAAACTCTTCACTCTTGCTGCCATCGGTATTGGTACCAAGAATATCGTCTGTCAGCGGCATACCGCAGCTTTGGCAAAATCTCATTTCTTTCTTATCCATATTATAATAGTGTTGATTGATATCCAATTGCAAAGGTATGGATATTCCGAACAAACCATTTTAACGTAACGGAAAAGATGGCATGTACATGAATGATTTTGCAACGAAGGAAGATCATGCTGCAACAGCCTATCGCCGAAAGGTAACCATATATGTGTTTTTTACTTCTTCTTTTCTCCCATAGCCGATGTTACTTGATCTCTCTAATCAACATGCCAGGATAGAAATCTTTACCGCTGACCTTCTCAAAAGTTGTGAATCCCAATTCTGCACCTTCTGCCTTTTCCTCTTTTGCCATAAAGCGGTTGTCCCAAATCAGATTTTTTGCAGGACGTATAACACCAACACGCTTATATTCTATGTGGCCTTTATCGTCTTCTACAGCCTCTAAGACTTCAAAACGACTCTTCTCGGTAATACCTTCTTTCTTTCCAATTTCACATTTCAAAGGTGCAACGGCCAATAATGGTGACTTAATCTTGAATACATCGAAGTTCTTCTGGAGGTTTGCCACATTTTCATCCAAAGCCCGTTGACAAGCCTTGCGCACCATGACCTGTGGCTCTGATTCGTTGATACCCATGAAAGAAATGTCTTTGCCACTGCTTTCCTGCATGCCAAGGAATATCAGTGTGAATTTGCCTCGGTTGTTTTCGAAGTTTTGTTTCTTTCTATCGTCTATAGTGTCTGTATATATTTCATTATAAAAGAACGATGAGATATCTTTATCCCACACCAATTGATAAAGGTAAGTGTTGATTTTAACATTGAATCCTTTG
Source organism: Prevotella sp. P5-50 (assembly GCF_002251295.1). Lineage (GTDB taxonomy): Bacteria > Bacteroidota > Bacteroidia > Bacteroidales > Bacteroidaceae > Prevotella. Next base: position 180,333 of record NZ_NPJA01000019.1, on the reverse strand, counting down.
TATGTGGCGATAAGTGTTCCTAAATCATCCTGACCAATGGTGTTGGAACCATTCAGAATATTGTTGGTTTGAATAGCAGCACTCACTATTCCGCCAATAACAGCAGATCCGGAACTTTTATCTATATAGCGAATATCGTTGATCAATACAAATGTACTGCCGATTAACTCCTCGCCAGCATCCTGCAACAGCGCATCTTTGCGCACAGAAAGGGCAGCAAGGCGTTTCTCCATTTCAGATGCATTATTATAGCCACGCTCTTGAACAAGGTTCATACTACAAATGCCTGTGGATTTCTTGCGCTGAAACCATCGTGCAACAAGGCGACTCGCAATGTGTTGCTGCTGAAGAATCAGGTCGAAGTCGTTCATCTTTGCTTTGTCAGACAAGTCGTTGATCTTGAAACCATAATGATGATCAAGTTCCTTCATCTTCAGTTTTCGTTCTGTGGTATAGAAGACTCTCTTTCCTACATTGTGGTCGTTATATTTGTCAGGAATAGGCATAGCATTGAAAGCCTGTTCTATTTCGGTGGAAAAAGCTAAATCGCGGTGACATATCATAAAAGAATATATCGACCCTCGTCTGTATAGAAACAAGGAGTCTTCTTGCTGGGCGAACCCAGCAGAAGAAACCATTGTCAGTAATATGATAAATCGTAGTCTCATACGTTTTAATAATCCCAGTCTTCGGAAAGGTTGTCATAGATCTTGGGTGCCTCATCTGGAGCTTCTTGCCACAGCCCATTCTTCTTGAGATACTTAGCATTTTCCTGTATGATCTTAATCATCTCTTTTGGTTTCTCATTTATATCCACCATTTTGATATCCGCAGGAATCTCAAATTCAGAATCGTCAACAGGGCGCATAGTAATTTTCTTTAAAGTGCTGGAGATATTAAACTGCATGTCCATATTGAGCATTTCCGATGTAGATTGAACGACAATATTTGATGTGGATTTCAAAACTCTGCTTTCTGCCAGTGGTGTATTGCCTTTTCCCGCTGTAACAGAATCAGGGATAACAGCCCATTCGCAGTGGACGTTTGTCACAGCATGGTTGTCCAAAGTATCTGACACTAACTCATACTTTACTTTATATACATCACACTTGTAACTGTCAACCATCATTTCACCGGTCTTTTCTATTTTTGACTGGTTGATAGTCACACCACCAATTGTTGTTCCTCCTTCTCCTGTGGCATTATTAGCAGCATCAGTGAAGTAATAGCCTTTTTTGATGTAGGGATAATAGATGGCAGTTTTTGTCACATTTCCATTTGTCTGAGTAATCGTAACACTATTTTTACCACCATGATGCTCGCGTATCTTTGATCCTTTAATAAGAAGGGTGGTGGTACAGATGCCGTTGTAAAAATCAGGATTATTATCAACGTTCTTCTTGATAATAGATCCCGCTATCATTTTGGCAATAATATTCTTTGTTTTGAGTTTGGTCTTTACCTTTTGGTAAGAGTTTACTTTAGACACTATTTCTCCTTCAAATGGTTTTGCTTCATTGGTTTGGGCTGTACTGTTTCCTATTCCTAAAATAAGAAGTAACGCAAATGTAAATACTGTTTTCTTCATAATCATAATTTTTTTGAGGTTATTGTAATATTGATATCTGTTTTTATATATTGAAATATGAGTTGTTGTTTGATTCTATTCGTTTCGGATAGCAAAATATTCATATCCACTATCTGTTGAAGAAGACTCATTAATTAAATTTCCATTTTTGTCATACGCTTCATACTCAATTTTTTCTTCTGCTATAGTTTTTCCAAAATACATCTTGTCTATTCCGTTTTCCATATAAGTGCCTCTGAATTCAAGATCATAAGTCAAGGTATGTTTTTCTATTCCATAACAATTACCCACCATCGGGTATTTTATAGTAAAACTACAAGTCAAAGTAGCAGTGTTCTGACTTGTTTTAGTGTAATTATATGTTATAGGTTCTGTCAAACCATCCCATTCACAACCCTTTGCGAAGAGCGCCTTTCCTGTTTCGTCGAAATAAAGATTGTAGTATCTGTCTATTTCGCAGTTAAAACGGCAATTCTTCAGTTGTTTCGGTGCTTTGTTTTTGAAAGCAGCCCTTCTGTTAAGAGTAACCGTTTCGCCTTGCATCTTTAGTGTAATTTTATCACGTTCTATTTTATAGTCAGTAATGGTAAGGCTCCCTTCTCCAGTTTCGATAATTAAAGGAGAACTATTGCCATTGTAGATGATTTTGCCACTACCTTCCCATTCGATATATTCACTAGACTCCGGTTCTCCGGGATTTAGTCCGATATTAATTATTTCGTTGATTACCTCGTATGTGCCATCTGGTTGAATGACCCATTGAGCATAGTCACCTTGCCAAATTCCTGCAAGTGATGCTTGGACAGAAGCTGTTCCATTGTCATCGTTTGAACAACTACTGCAAACTCCTTGCATGATGCATACGGTAAGAATGCCTAAAAAATACTTGAAGTTTAAATTTTTCATATTCATTGTTTCGGGAGTTATAAGTTAAATTCTGCTTAAAGATATTTATTTATCTAAGAATAGAAGTTTGGTCTCTGTCTGTGGCATGTTCTCTGCGTAGGCTTTAGCTACTTCCTTGGAAGCATCGAGGCGACGTTGCTCCATATCGATGTTGTCGTCCATGACTTTTAGTGCAATATCCCATGGCGTATTCAGTTCAGCCTTCTCTTTGATTTCCTCAAGAAGTTTGATAGCAGCCTCATAACTTGATGATTCGGGATCTATCTCTGCCAACAGATTGGCGGCTTCGATAGCAGCATCACTATTTGTACGACCAGACCAAATGGCAACGGCTTTGGCCAATAGTCGTTCGCCTTCGGTGTTGATACGGTGCTGCCATACTTCCTTGACACATGATAGCGCACGATCATAGGCTGCTGCACATTCGGGAATAATGAGCAACTCGTAGATGGCTTCATCATACTTTCGGGTCTGGTCCAACATCTTGGCACGGGCAATGATACGGTCTGCTTGTGCATCATAGTATGCAACAATCTTTTTTTGAGATTGAGCTATGAAGTCTGACAATCCTTGATGACGTGGCGTCAGCCGTTTTACGGCATCGCTGAATGCGGCAGCATCACTCTGACCGACACCATCGAGTTGAGTGGTATATGCCGAGAATACAACACCATCGTCAGCGTTGAGCACCTTTAGGTTGAGTTGTATCTGACAGACTGTTTGGCGGGGAGGACCTGCTGTGATGCTCTTGCCTATGATTTCATATTCAGGGACCAATGCAAAACTATGGAGTCCTGCCATTGCCGATACACCATTCGTTGTCAACAACTGGCGCAGTTTGCCTGCTACCACTCGTTGGTAAGATACTGGAATGGCAGACGCACCAGACTGGAATGCAATGCCAATAGGCAGACTGCACTCTTGAGCCTGAACGGAAAGTGCCGTTGTGCAGGCTATGATAAACGATGCAATATATTTCTTCATAGTCGTAATACTTTATTTTTCTCCAACAATAAGCAGACAGCGACCCAGTCCACGGTTGACCACCTTAGTGGATATGTTGCGTGGGGCTCCTTTCAGATATTTACGTAGTTCGCGTGCAAAACCTTCTGCATCCATAGCCATACCGTTGGTGTGGTAGAGTGGGATGCGAACTTGATCGAAGAGCAGATAGTTTTCGGTGGCATCGCTCTTGTTGAAACGATGTTCTACGGTATTGTTTGCCATCCATTCGGTAATCAGTTCGCCAAGTTCCTTACCATCATACTCTGTTTCGAAATCGAGTTCTTGTCCGTTGTCTGGAATCTGTAATTCGATAACAACCTCGCGGCCTTTGGCAAGAAGGTCATCGAAGTGCTGGCGGAGCAGAGATGTGAAACTGTCCATGTGGTCTTGTACCGCCTCTTCTATGAGCACTGGAACTTCTGCAGAGAATGATGGTGCTCCAGTTCCTTCTGCACCAGCAACCTGCTTGTTACTATAGGCATCGAGTCCGCGGAGATTGTAGGTAATGGAACGTTTCGGCCCATTGACATTCACTCCCCAATCTACTTCTAAGATAATGTCGGCACGAGCCGTGCGACGCAAACGATCAACAGGACTCTCTGCCAAACCAACACCTGAGGTCTTGGTACGCATCACACTGTTCTCTTGATTGAGACGTTCTATACTTTTGATGGTCTGTGAGAGGTCCTGCAAAGGGAAACCACGTTCTGCCATGAGTGTATTGATTTTGGAGATGACCGCCATCAGGTCGCGGTTTTCCTGTAGTGCCTTCTTATAGTTGGGAATCATTTCCTTGATGCCCATTATATCTACAGTATCCATACAATGGTGTTCGTTACACCAGACATCACTTGGCACAACCATCAATTTCGGCAGTTTGGCCTGTCCGAACGATGGCATGGCAATTGCCAACAATGCTATCAGTATAATGTTAATCCTTGTGTTCATTATTATAGCGTGTCTATTTATAGTCTTTCTGAATAATTTTATCTTTGATGAGTCGTTGGCGCAACTGTGGACATTTCACGGTTACCACAATGCTCCATCGGGTTCCCAACGTACTCTCGGTATGTTCTCTTGACTTTTTCTTCTTTTTCTCATCCTTGAAAGAAACATATTTCTTGAAGCGGTTGCCGTCGGCAAAGAACTTGTTGAAATAGGCTTCGTGACGTTCGCGAGCATTGACTTCTGTCAGCATAGGACGTGTGTTGCAACCTTCCATGCCAGCATGAATACCCTTGAAGAGAATGTCACGTACGGCAGTTTTCATAGCTTGTTCTACCGCATCTTTCTTCTTGCTGCCGAATCCCCATACACGTAGTGTCTGAGTGCCATCTTCCTCCACACCGAGACATTGGGTCTCGAATCCTACTCGTGGCGACATGGCCACTTGTGCCTTTGCACCTGCCATCATAAATATGGCGATGCTGATGAGAATGGTTTTCTTCATAATGTTTCGTGTTAGGGTTAAAATCCACTGTTTAATCGTTTCACCACTCCTGCTGCTTCTAAATCTTTGCGGAGTTGTTCTTTGGATACAGAGATGATGCCGGTAACGATATACTGTTTGCCTTGACGCACTACCTGCATAGATCCTTCTATCAGAGTGGCATAAGCCTCGCATCCTCCTCCTTTGCGGAAAAAAGGAATAAAGAAGTCGCTATACTGTTGTTCAACCATGGCACTACCCGCCATTGGCGGTTGCGAAATGCATCCACCGCCACCTGAATAGCCTCGGAATAACACGCCATGGATAGCGCAACGCTTTAGGATATTGTCGCCGATTTTTTTTTTATCGCCCCCGGCTTTCTCTTTTACAAAAAAAAAACCTTGTTTTGCTGCCCCGCCACAACTTACTTCATATATAAGTGGTTTGTCTTTTTCTTTAGCCTCCATTGTGATTGGCATAGCAACCAATAATAGGAGGAGCACCCGTATCGTCCAGTCTCTCATAATGGGTATAGTTTTTAGTTATTTTTTTAATCATTTCCTACTTGCAAATTTACTGTGTTTTTTTAGATTCTACAAGTCGCCAAAATACCCATATACGATGACAGGTAATAAGTGCAGATAAGAGGAAAAAATTGGTTGATAAGAGGACAAAAATATTTTTGCGTCAACTTTGCAAGTGTTCGGAAATAAAAGAAAATTTCTGATTTTCTTTGTATTTCGCTCACTTATTCGTACCTTTGAGACTTTGTCTCTTAGGTAGGCTGCACCTCGGAAATAAAAGAAAATTTCTGATTTTCTTTGTATTTCGCTCGGTTTGCACTACCTTTGCACACGAATTTAGACCATGTGTATGATGGTCCGCAGGATTTTTGGAAGGTTTTTGCACCCTGATGATCCCATATCGTTAGTGTGGGATAATGGCTGGGAGGGTGAATTCAGCCTTCTTTATTAGCAATATTATCAAGGTAAAAAAACATTGAAAACATTTGAAGAATTGGGCGTCAGCGAAGAGATTCGCCACGCTATTGACGAGCTTGGATTCGAACATCCAATGCCAGTACAGGAAGAAGTAATCCCTTATTTGTTGGGTAACAAAAACGATGTCATTGCATTGGCACAGACAGGAACAGGTAAAACTGCTGCCTATGGACTGCCGTTGTTGCAGAAAACTGATGCATCGCGAAAAGAAACACAAGCCATCATCCTTAGTCCTACACGTGAACTCTGTCTGCAAATTGCTGACGATCTCAACAGTTTTGGAAAATATATCGACGGCATGCATATTGCCGCTGTATATGGTGGAACGGATATCGGTTCGCAGATACGTACACTAAAACATGGTGTGCAGATTATCGTTGCCACACCAGGACGTCTCATCGACCTCATCAACCGTGGAGTTGCTAAACTCGATCAGGTGAATAATGTAGTGCTCGACGAGGCAGACGAGATGCTCAATATGGGATTCTCTGACAGTATCAATGCTATTTTCGAGTGTGTGCCTGCCGATAGAAACACGTTGCTTTTCTCGGCTACTATGAGTAAGGATATTGAGAAAATAGCACTCAACTATCTGCACGACCATAAGGAAATTGTGGTGGGATCACGAAACGAAGGTGCTGAACACGTGAACCACATCTATTATCTGGTCAATGCACGTGATAAATATCTCGCATTGAAACGAGTGGTAGATTTCTATCCTCGCATCTTTGCCATTATCTTCTGTCGCACTAAGATAGAAACACAAGAGATTGCCGACAAACTCATCAAGGATGGATATAATGCCGAGGCACTCCACGGAGACCTCAGTCAGCAACAACGCGACCTGACCATGCAGAAGTTCCGCCAGCACACCGTACAGTTCCTTGTGGCTACCGATGTTGCAGCACGAGGCCTTGATGTGGATGATCTTACCCATGTTATCAACTACGGATTGCCCGACGATATTGAGAGCTACACCCATCGTAGCGGTCGTACCGGACGTGCAGGCAAGAAGGGAACGTCTATCTCTATCATCCATACCAAAGAGAAATTCAAGGTGAGACAGATAGAGAAACAGATTGGTAAGGACTTTGTGGATGGTACGTTGCCTGCTCCTGAGGAGATTTGCAAGAAACAGCTTTTCAAGACCATGGACGATATTATGAAGACTGATGTTGATGATGAGCAGATTGCTCCCTATATGGAAGAAATCAACCGTCAGTTTGAATATATCGACAAAGAGGATATTATCAAGAAGATGGTGACAATCACCTTCGGTAAATTTCTCGACTATTATAAGAATGCACCCGAAATCATCAAGCCCGATAGCCGTAGTGCCAAGGCTGCAAGGGGCGAAGGTAAAGCAGACGGCAACCGTCGTACTCGTCAGAACGGACCGCGTAAGGCTGAAGCCGGATACCGCCGCTTGTTTGTCAATTTAGGCAAGGACGATGGTTTCTATCCTGGCGAAGTGATGCAGTTCCTCAATAAGTGTGTGCCAGGACGTGTACAGGTGGGACATATCGACCTTTTGGGCAAGTTCTCTTATATAGAAGTTCCTGAGGAAGATGCTGACCGCGTGATGCAAAACCTCAACGGACAGCACTATAAGCGCCGTGAAGTGCGCTGCAACGATGCTGATGAGGCTGGACACGGAAACGGCAGACGTCCCTCCGAGCCTGCTCCACGCAATCAGCGTAGCGAGGGTCGTAGTGGACGTGGCGAAGGCCGTGGCGCTAAAGGTTATGGTCGTGCCGACAGAAATGACGGTCGTCAGCAACGTGGTTCAAGGGGAGCTGCACGCCATCAGAATCATGAAGATATGAACGATTGGCGATCGCTGATGAATCCAGACTCTATGCGCTTGCGTGGTGAAGAGCCCGACTTCAGCGAGGAAGGTTGGGCACGTCGTCGTCCGAAGAAGAAATAAACTAACGACCGATAGGGGATAAGCCCTAACATCTGGTTTGTGATAAAACCTAACGACCAAATGGGACGATAGTCGTTGAGCATACCATATCGGGGTATGGGCAACGATTCTAATAAAAGAAAGGGAGCAACACTACGGTGCTGCTCCCTTTGTTATGGGTTATCATTCATCTTATTTCTTGATGCCGATTTCCTTCAGCAGACGGTCGGCATGGCCCCAACGATCCATCATGTAGAGCATATAGCGCACATCCACGTTGATAGTACGTGCCAACTGCTTGTCGAAGAAGATATCGCTCGACAGGCTGTCCCAGTTGCCATCAAAGGCAAGGCCCAACAGTTCGCCCTTACCGTTGAAGATAGGAGAACCAGAGTTACCGCCGGTAATGTCGTTGTTAGAGAGGAAACAGAGTTGCAGCGTACCTGTCTCTTTGTCGGCATAAGCACCGAAATCTTTTGCCGAGAGCAGTTCGTGCATGACGGGTTCGGCAAAGTATTCGAAGTTGTCGTTGGCGCGTTGCATCTTCTCCCAGAGGCTGCGAGCATCGGTATAGTAGCCAGAAGGTTTGCCGCCAAGGGTATATTCGCCCACTTGACCATAGGTCATGCGGAGTGTGAAGTTGGCATCCGAATAGTTAGGAAGATCCTGTTCCATGCGCAGTTTGGCAGCACAGAGCCATTTCTCCTGTTCTTCAATCTGGTCGGCACTACCAGAAAGGTCGGCACGGATGGCACCCATGGTCTCGATAAGGTCCTGACCGAACAGCACACCGAGGTCTTTGGCATAGCTCTTCTTATTAATATAAATAGGAGTATTGTCCTTCATCAGCAGCGATTTGTCGTAGAGATCGTTGACATAGGCGGTGAAATCGCCCTTGTATTTCTCTTCGATGGTGGTGAAGAATGCAGGGTGATAATGCTTTTCCACATGCTCGCTATAGTTTTTCATCATAGCGGCAAGCAGTTCACGGTCTGTAGCTTCATCCCACTCGTTGCGATTGTCTTTAAACTCCACATATTGTTTCTGCTTCTTGTTTTCCGGACCTTTCACCTCCATGCCGTTGTGGATGCGCTTAGCACGAAGGCTCATTTGGTCTGGTTCGCGACCCCAAGTCTCGTTCCAATAGTAGAGGGCACGCAGGGCAGAGAATCGATTAGCGTAGAGTTTTTCCAGTTTTGCAAAGTCGAGCAATCCTTTCAGATAGCCAGACTCCTGTTGCCATTGCTGCAATTTGGCTTCAAACTCCTGTTTCTGTCTGATGAGTCCGATGGAATCGATACATTTGTTCATACCGATGGAGTTCTTCCAGTAGTTGGAGCTGTGGGCATATTTCGAGTCGTACTTGATGCGCACAGCTTCGTCGGCACGCATGTGGCGGAGCATGATTTCCTGTTTTACGGCACGAGCCTGAGCCATAACAGCATTCATAGCATCGCGGCGTTCCTTGATACCATAGCTGCTCAGGTAGCGGCTGGTGCTGCCGGGATATCCCATAATCATGGCAAAATCGCCGGGTTTATAGCCATCCATTGATACTGGTGCCCATGATGCAGGATGATAGGGCACGTTGTCTTTGGAGTAAGCGGCAGGACCATTGGTCTTTGGGTCGGCATAGATGCGGAATACAGAGTAGTCGCAAGTCTGACGGGGCCACATCCAGTTGTCGGTTTCTCCACCAAACTTACCCATCGATTTGGGCACAGAGAATACCAGACGCACGTCGGTAAAGTCGCGATAGGTTGTCATATAGTATTTGTTGCCCTCGTAGAAAGGCTTGATTTCTACACGCAACGTAGAGTCTTTCTGGCGGATGTCTTTCTGCCAGGCATTCTCTACAGAATCCACCCATTCGCCCACTTTGCCGATAGCGAGGCTGCTCATGCCCAGTTTGCGCAATTCGTCGGTCACGTCTTTTTGTTCCACCATGAAGCTTACGAAGAGATCTTTGTTGGGCAATTCCTCTTCATACGAGTTGGCAACAAATCCGTTGAGCATATAGTCGTGCTCTACGGTAGAGTGGCTACGGATAGATTCAAAACCGCAATGGTGGTTGGTGAATACGAGTCCATCGGGAGATACCACAACGCCTGAGCAATAGCCTCCAAAGTTGATAACGGCATTTTTCACGGCATTGCTGCTCTGATAGAGTTGTTCCATAGGGAGTTGGAATCCCTCCTGTTTCATCTGTTCATAGATGGCTGGCGGCAGGTTGTAGAGTGTCCACATGCCTTCGTCGGCCTTGGCGTTGTTGACAGACAGGGCCATCAAAGCGCCGAAGAGTAACATTGCTTTTCTTTTCATAGTGTTATAATTATTTGTTTTGATGTTTCCGGAAGTATTTACCGATAACGGGCAGACTGCCCAATGGGAAATCTTTCTTCACCACAAGGGCGGTATAGAGTAGGATGAAGATGGTGTTGACTCCCATGGCAACAGCGGTAGAGAGGTGGTTCGTGGCTTGCATCACGAAGAAAACTGCCGCTGCCAATACCATATAGAGGGCAATATCGCGCATCGGATAGGCTATCGGGTGGTATTTTCGTCCTACGAGGTAGGAGAGGGTCATCGCTGTCAGATAGCCGGCAAACCCTGCCCATGCACAGGCTATATACCCATAGCGCGGTACGAAGATGACGTTGATACAGATGAGAACGGCACAGCCCACACCGGAGAAGATTGCTCCCCAATAGGTTTTATCTTCCAGTTTGTACCAGAACGACAGGTTGAAATAGATGCCCATCATGATTTCGGCAGCCATGACGATAGGCACTACGCGCAGTCCTTCCCAGTAGTCGGGTGCGATGATGCGCTTGAGCACATCCATCCAACCTATCACGCAAAGGAACGCCAGTAGGGTGAAGATGATGAAGTATTTCATGGCAGAAGCCTGCATCTGATCGTTGTCTTTATCTTTCGACTTGCCGAACACGAATGGTTCATAAGCATAGCGGAAGGCCTGTGTGATCATAGCCATAATCATGGCAATCTTCACCGTAGCGCCATAGATGGCAAGTTGGGTGTGCATATCTTTTCCGGGATAGATAAAAGGAAACAGAATCTTGTCTGCCACTTGGTTGAGGATGCCTGCCACACCCAGGATGACGATAGGCCAGCTGTAGTTCAGCATGCGCTTCATCAGTTGTGAATCGAAGCCGTAACGTATGCCCCACAGTTCTTTGAAGAGACAGAGTGTGACGATTGCAGATGTGGCGAGGTTGATATAGAAGGCATAACCGGGATCATGACCGTCCATACCGATATAATAGATGATGTTGAGTGCAATATTGATGGCGATGTTCAGCATCTGCAGGGCTGCAAATTTCAACGCTTTCTTCTGTAGTCGGAGATAGGCAAAGGGGATGGCACGCACGGCATCGATAGCAACGGTAAGCGCCATGACCCACACATATTGCGGATGGTCGGCATAGCCAAGGAAGGTGCTGACGGGAGTGATGAGTAGCAGAATGGCTATGAAAAACAATGTTGATGCTGATGCCACTCCTATCAGAGCTGTAGAGAATACCCGTTCTGCATGCTCCCCTTCCTTATTGGCAAAACGGAAGAAAGTGGTCTCCATGCCGAAGGTCAGCAATACGAGGATTAATGCTGTCAGGGCATACATGTTGGTGATGACACCATAACCACCGCCCGATGCCGGCATGGATGCGGTGTAGATCGGCACAAGCAGATAGTTGAGGAAGCGTCCTACGATGCTGCTCAATCCATAGATGGCTGTGTCTTTTGCTAATGATTTCAGATTTGGCATATTTCTATTTTTTTTTATTCAAGTTTCGCAACTGAGGGAATTGATTGAAGTAAAAGAAGTTATCACTTCCTACGGTCGTTCGGGAAGTTAAGAGACAATAGCCTTTTGCCGTAAGACGTAGGACATTTGTCCCTTAACTTCTCTCTAACTTCCCTCTAACTTCCCTCTAACTTCCCTCTAACTTCCCTCTAACTTCCCTCTAACTTCCCTCTAACTTCCCTCTAACTTCCCTTAACTTCCCCACATGCGATAGTTCAGTTTCTTTATTTCTTAATAGAAGAAGAGATAGCTGATGCAGATGGCGGCAACGATGCCTGCAAAGTCTGCCAGCAAGCCGCAGGCTACGGCATGTCGGGTTTTGGCAATACCCACACTACCGAAATATACGGCAAGGATATAGAATGTGGTATCGGTAGATCCTTGGAAGATGCACGACAGGCGTCCTACAAAGGAGTCGGCACCATAGGTGGTCATTGCATCGACCATCATGCCGCGTGCCCCACTTCCCGATAGCGGTTTCATGAGTGCTGTGGGTAGCGCATCCACCCATTGTGCATTCACGCCAGTTTGTTCTACCGTCCAGCGCATACCGTCTATCAGCATGTCCATGGCTCCCGATGCGCGAAACACACCGATGCCCACCAGAATAGCCACCAGATAGGGGATGATGCGCACGGCAGTTTGGAATCCGTCTTTGGCTCCTTCTACAAAAGCATCATAGACGTTTACCTTCTTGCGCACTCCGGCAAGGATGAATCCTATGATGATAGACATCAGCAGGATGTTGGCTACTGTCGTGCTGACGCGGTTCATCGTCTCACCATCCATCTGGCTGAATGCCCAAATAATGGCTGACACCACCAGACAGGCACCGCCAAGTGTGAGCAGCATGATGCGGTTCAGTAGATTGATGCGCTGGAATAGTGAGGTGACTACCACTCCTGCCAACGTCGAGAAGAATGTGGCCAAAAGGATGGGAATGAAGATATCGGTGGGTTGGGCAGCACCCAACTGAGCACGATAAACCATGATGCTGACTGGTATCAGGGTCAATCCGCTGGTGTTGAGCACGAGAAACATGATCATCGGATTGGATGCTGTGTCTTTCTTTGGATTCAAGGCTTGCATCTGTTCCATGGCTTTCAATCCCAATGGTGTGGCGGCATTGTCGAGTCCTAACATATTGGCTGCAATATTCATGAAGATGCTGCCTGTGACGGGATGCCCTTTGGGAATATCGGGAAATAGTTTGCTGAACACCGGCGATAGGATTCGTGCCAATACATCGACCACGCCACCGCGTTCGCCAACCTTCATCACACCGAGCCATAGCGATAATACACCCGTCAATCCCAATGAAATCTCAAAGGCTGTCTTCGACGAACTGAATGTGGAATCCATCATGGCAGGAAACACACTGTAGTCGCCAAAGAATACCAATTTCACCATCGCTATCACAAAGGCGATGATGAAGAATGCTACCCAAATATAATTTAAAACCATACAGCCAACAAAATTACACTTTTTCTGTCACAACGCCAAATATATGCTGGTCTTTTCATAGAAAAAGCGTGTCGGCAATACGCCAACACGCTTCCTCCTGTGTCTATATGATTATAAAGAATTAGTATCTGAAATCATTTTTATCACCCTTGACTGTCTTGTACCAATCTTTAGGGGCGTCATCTCTAACATAGTCTTTGAACTCATTATAGGTTTTTCTGACTTGTTTGCGCTCCTGCATCCATCTTACGTCTGTTGGTACGCAGAACTTTTGGGTAGCCTTGCCCTTCTTAGCCTCCAGTATTTGAGAACCTACATAAACGGGAATATCGTTGGCATTGTTCACATTGGCTGCCACGGGGATGCGGAAGATAGCTACTGGACGAGTGACTCCCTGATCTTTGACAGTATTGACCATAGTGCTTTGTTCTACACAGAGAGCTTTGTGCACCTCTACACCTTTGTCACCCTCTCCACCGATGGTGAGATACTTCGTACCACCAGCTGCGTGCAATGTGATGACAGCATAGTTTTGGTTGTTAACGTTCTCGAATCTTACATCGAATACAGCATCGTTGAAGTCCCAGTCGCTGCTCGTCACAGAAGTCAGATTGCTATCGATGATATCCTCTACCATGACGCGCATAGCTTTACCAGGAGCACTGAGGGCTGGAGCTATTCTGACAATCCAGTCGCTATAGTATTCGTCGGGTCTGACTTCTATGTTTCCGTTGTCGTATTTTTGCATCTTATAGTCGAAACCTACAAAATACATGCCTGCCACGCTGGGGTCGATTTGGTCACCAGAGATCAGCACGTATGAGTCGTCGTAGTATTTCTGTCCATAAGATTCGTGGAAACCAAAACAATCGGTGCTGGAGTCATACATATACATGATATCTCCATCAGCACCGTTGAAGTTGTTGACGTGATCTTTTTTGCTACCACAAAACAGCCAGTCCATCTGATTTGAACCAGTAACCTTACTGCCGGTGGGAGTATCATCCTCCTTAAGAATATCGTAAGTTTCGAGTGTCTTTGAACCTTCGGTTTTTTTGCCACCTTTATACACTTGCTCTACAAAGAAGTCGCTCCAGTTGACTTCGAGGCCTTTAGGGTTTGGGTTGTTCTGAAACCATTTGCGTACCACCTCTTTCTGAGCGTCGGTCAGTTTGGTGGGCACGGTCACATAGTCTGCCCATTGGTTGGAATTGGGGTTAGCAGCACGTGTGCCTATGAGCTTGCCATCCTTGTCGAATGTGAATACTTGCTGAGGAGTGAATCCCCAGTTAACATTAGGATTGACTGCACCAAACTCCTTTTCGAAGACAGCTTGATATTGCTCTTGCTTACTAACAGGGGCATAGTCATCGTGCGTACAACTAGCCATGGCTAAGGCTGTAATTCCTACAAAAAGAATCTTTTTCATTTTCTCGATTTTTAATTTTACTGTTGTTGATAATTCTATGAGATTAAACGGTTGGCTCATTTTCGTTATATATAGAGTCTTTCCATTGTGGGTGCAAAGATAAAAACTTTTTCGTTTTTGTATAGTTAACAGTATGTTAAAAAATCATAATTTCATCAAGAATAGTGCTGATATACATTATTTTACTTAACTTTGTATCCTGTTTTTATTACGAACAAATATGAATAAACCGAAACTATTGATTGCCGCAACAATGGCAACGCTCGTGCTGACTGCTTGTCAACATGAGTTTTTCCAAAAACAAAGATATGTTGATCTGGTGGCAGAGGAATTTCCTGTTAAGGACTTTGATGCAGGACATACTTGGGCTACGGCACGAGAACTCACCATGTCGGTCATACTGCCTTCTGCCGACAGCTATGAGGTTTATATGTTGACGGGCAATCCTGCCGTTTCAACAACCCGACTGTTGCAACATGTGAAACTCAATGGAGCCAACAGGCAGTCGGTCAACGTGTCGTGTCCGACGGTTCTTTCGGAGCTATGGATAGCTATTGTCGATGCGGCGGGCGAAGTGAAAGAGGCTCGTATTGCCGTTGGAACCAATGAGGTCAACATCACAGCCGACCTCAGCAATGCCTATTTGCGTGGTTCTACGCCTGCCATGCTGGCTGGAGTAAGTCCGCAACCCTATACTTTCTGTTTTGAAGATGCGTTTCCACAGCCTGGCGACTACGATTTCAACGACTTGGTGATGGGCGTTCAGCTCAACAAGCGCTATGCTGCCAACACCACCGATCCCGATACGCTGATTATTTCCACCAATCTCAAAGCGGTGGGAACGGTCAACCCCATAGGTGCTGCCATGCGCCTGAAAGGAGTGAATACCGCCGTGGTGGGTACTACCTACGAGGCAGAAGACACCTATCCTTATTATAAATACGGCAGCAGTTTTGTGCCGACAACCGAGGGCCGCAAGTTTATAGAGAAGACGAGCGAGGTGAATCCTGCCAACCGCGACGTGTGTATTCCGCTATTCTGCGATGCCCACTATGCCATCAGCAAAGGGTCTATGGACAATGCGCAGCAGGTGGTGCGCTGTTATTACAACACCATGACCGACGAAGATATGGCTGAGGTGGCTACTACCGGCAAGTTGGGAATGAAGGTGGGAACGGTGAAGCGTGAGTTTCGTGTGTTGTTTCATCAGTCGAGCCGTGCCTCCTTCAACGATTTCAATATGATGAATCTTGACCTCTTTGCAGTCACTTCCTATAATGGCGGATATTTTGAAACTCACACCATGACGTATAAAGCCGACGAAGTAATCCACCAATATATAAACGGTGCCAACCAGGAGGTTTATTCTAAAAACTATATTTGGGCTTTGCTCGTGGCTACGGATTTCCGTTATGCCCGCGAAGGAAAAGTGATAGGAACGCTCGGAGCTAACGGTTATGATGGTGCTTACTGCACGCCCAGCCATTCTTTCTTCGACTGGGGACGCGACCGCTATAATGCACGCGACTGGTATCTCTATCCCGATAATACCAATACCTATAGATAATAGCAACGACCATCTGCTATATGACCAACTGAGCCTTCCTTATCAGGTTGGCTCAGTTTTATTTTCCCGAATCCATACTAAACCCATACTATATCCATATCATATTCATCCCGAACGCATCCCGAACACATCCCGAAGGGAATGGGGAATGCGATGCAGGGTGTGGTCTTCCTGCAAGAGGATGAAACAAACAAATCACCCTAAGAAACTCTACCCATGTAGGGTGGGAGTTGCTTAGGGTGATTGGGGGATTGTATAGGGAGTAGTGAATTACTTCACCACCTTACCTTCTACGGGACTCTTATACCAGTCGATTGCGGTATTGGCAGCCTTGCTCCAATTTACAAACATGGGGAAGGCGGTACCAATAGGAGTACGCTCGGTAGGCCATGCCCATTCGCCTGGCAATACAAGCATCTGGGGAGCTGTGCCAATCTCTGCTGACTCAAGCACGATAGACTCGTTCTGGTCTTTCACCTTTACTGTGAAACCATGGTTGGTTACAGAGTAGTTGGCAGGCACGTTGATGGTGATTGCGCTACCGGGAGTGCCCTTGCTGCCGGTGTTGAGCATAGAATACTGTCCGTTGGCATTGGGCTGTGCACCATTGATGAGGTTGTGGATTTCGCCGAGGTTGTTGCCACCGTGGTAGATGTTTGAAGGCAGCACACCACCTGCAGCCAGCGGAGTGACTTTCGCTGTGGTTTCGCCAGCGGTATGGCTAACGCTGAACACTACGTCGTTGAAGTCGATATCGTCGGTATTACCCAAGTCTTCGCATGCGATAATCCATGATTCTGACTGTGGTTCGGGCAGTGGATCCGGGTCGGGCACGGTGATTGGAGGTTCTGGAGTCTTGTATTGTCCTTCTACCCAGAATACGATGTCGTTGAGGTCTTCATCGCCACCACCGTCTTCAAATCCAAGGAATGTCTGTCCGTTGAAAGTCCAAGCGGCAGCTTTGATAGCGCCACGGGCAGACACTTGATTACCCCATTGGCCCGTTTCTGTTATATAGGTAGGACTATCTGTATTTTTGTCCCTATGGTTGTCATCATGGATGCGCTTGTTCAGTTCGGGCAGCGAGTAGTTGTAGTTGCTTTCTGTGTAGTTACCATTGTGGTTACTGTAATCGTTGGTATTGTATGGCTGATATGGTGCGATGAAGAACACGATGTGGTAGCCAGCTGGGAAATTGTAGGTTGCTTCTTGGTCGTGGTTCTCGCCGAAGAAAGCCAATTTGTATGAAGTGCCATACATCTTGGTGTCTTTGGGTATGCCCCAAAGCGACTTCTGTGGTTCGCTCCAGTTTGATAAAGCCATGTTACCAACGGCATCTCCTTTCCAGCTGTTGAAATAGATGTTGCTCTGAGGACGTGCATCGTTAATCAAGATGTAGTGGGGCTGAGCCAATGGGTCTTGACCGTCTTTGTAGTAAATGTAGCCGAGGCGGTCTGAAATAGCTGTTGCACCATATACTACAGGCATTTTGATTTCTCCACCTTCGGTAACGATAGAGAATCCCTTCTCCACTTTCTTCAAGTCTTCAAGACCATTGGTGTAGAGGTTAATCTTTTCGTTGCTGTAGTATTTCTGGCTCTCCATGAAGAATGAGCCAGGACCGAAGAGCTTGTAGCCTTGACCCAATGTCCAGCAGGGAACAGCTTCTTCTTGAGCTACACCGTTGAGCAAGGTGATTTCAACGTTGCGATCTTCGGTGCTTATTTCTGATCCAGCTCTGGGTTTCGACCAGTCGAAACCTTTAAAAATTCCATTTTCAAAAATCTTTTCAAAGGGGACATCATAATATTCTCCACCATTTGCCAGCGTTTTAACAAATTCTTTCCATTCTTCTACTGAGAGGATATTATTACCCCATCCTCCCTTGTATTTTATCACGCCAGTATCAAACGTAAATTTAATGTTTGGCAGCACTTTCTTCTCACCTTTTGTCACTGGGCAATTGGCAGCACGTGTAAATCCGCTGCGAGTTGGTGTGATATAGTCTGACGGGGTGATGTTTACTGTGCCGTTTACGATAGCATAGTAGTTGTAGATTTTGAAGAGGCCTTCGCTGTTTTTGATAGAAACGAATACGTGGTTGGCAGCCTTCTTGGCATCAAACGAGATGCTGCCTGCGCCATTGGTCAGTTTGGTAACTGCCATCAGGTTGCTTTCGTCTTCCAGCGGAGCATCAGAATAGATGCGCATCTCGCTCTCACCGGCAATGGTGGGGCAAGCGGCTGTTGCGCTAACGGTGGTTGCTACATTCCAGTCTTGTGTGGGGTCGATGGCTCCAAACTGCTGGTTCCAACTGTTGTTGTACTCATTGACCTTCTGATTGGGATCGTAGAGGTTTGCGTCTTTAGAGCAGGAGCTCAAAAAGAATGTACCCGATGCTGTAATCAAGGCACATAACAATAATAGTTTTCTCATAGATCTATAATTATATTTTTTGTTTGTTCGTTATTTCGGAAACGATAAGTATCGTGATTCTCTGGGTGCAAAGATACGAATATTTGTGAAAATGACAAGCGTAAATCCCAATAATTTTATGATTTCCACCTATTTATATGCATTTTTCGCCTTGTGGAATTGCTGTGTGGGGCAACAGACAAACGAACAAGTGGGGTGGAGGAATCCTTTATTTTGTGTTGGAAAAATTGGAGATTAGAAATAATCGCCGTATCTTTGTGCACGAAAACACGATGATCTATCACAACGACAAGTATTGATGATGAAGAAGAAAGATGCTATGCGACAAATGGGCAGCCTGTTGGCGGGATTGCTGATTCTCGCTTCGATTGCCCTGGCGAAACATGGTTCGTTGCCCGGCCACGACTTCCAGGCGACAACAGCCACAGCCCACCAAGCCGACAACGACACCTTGCAGGTGCTCGACGATGGATCTATGGTGGTGAATACCACGTCGATCGCATCAGATATTATCGGCTATGCCGGAACGGTTCCACTCCTGATTACCATCAAAGACAACAGGGTGGAGCATATCAAGGCGTTGCCTAATCAGGAGACGGAAAATTTCTTTGAAACGGCAGCGGAGCTGCTTTCCCGGTGGAACGGCAAAACCACGGAAGAGGCTGAGGCTTTGCAGGTGGATGCGGTGTCGGGTGCTACCTTTTCTTCGAAAGCCATTATCGGCAACGTGCAGCGCGGATTGGCGTATGCCCGTCGCGCACAGGCTACCATTGCGCAACCGTCTTTCGACTGGTCGGTTAAAAACATAGCCGGCATCTTGGTGGTGCTGATGGCTGCCATCCTGCCGTTGTTTGTGAAAAACAAAACCTACCGCTTCTGCCAATCCACGCTCAATGTAGTGGTGCTCGGCTTATGGTGTGGATCCTTCCTGTCCTATACCTCGCTCATGGGATATATGGCACACGGCATGAATCCGCTGGCGGTAGCGGTGCCTTGTCTCATGCTTTTGGTCGCTTTGGTCTATCCGTTGATAGGCCATAAATCATACTATTGCACCCACCTGTGCCCATTCGGATCGCTGCAGTATATGGCAAGTCGGTGTGTCAGCTATAAGGTGAAGATGGGTGCCCGCCTCGTGCGGGGATTGGACATTTTCCGAAAACTGCTATGGTGCGTGCTGATGATCCTCATCTGGACAGGGGTGTGGGCAGATTGGACCGACTATGAACCGTTTGCCGCATTCATCTTCCAGTCGGCATCGTGGGTGGTCATCGCCATCGCCATTGCCTTTGTGCTATTGTCTTTCGTGGTTGTTCGTCCGTATTGTCGCTTCATCTGCCCCATGGGTACATGGCTCAGAATCTGCCAGTCCTCCAAGTGGCGACTCTTCTGACGGGAGGTCGGTATCGAGACAGCAATCATCTCGGATGGGCGGCAGGGTACATACATTTGGAATCCTTAAAATTTTATTTTTCTAAAAATTTCGACCACACGACCACAGATGTGGTGTAATCGGCTATGAGACAGCATCTTTAGGCTGTGGTCGATTGCTACATACCCGTGTTTTCGACCACACTTCGACCACGCATGCTTTTCCCGAAAATCATGGTGGATATTCACGCGAAGTAAACAAAAATTATTTTCAGGCATTTTCAAACGGCTGACAAAGTTATTGTCAAACGTTAGATAAAGGTGTTATCCAACGTTAGATAAAGGTGTTATCCAACGTTAGATAAGAGTGTTGTCCAACGTTAGACAAGAGTGTTGTCCAACGTTAGACAAGGGCCTTTTCAACGTTGGAAACAAATTGTTTCAAATATCGGAAAATAGTGGTGTCAAATATTATGCAATAGTCTTGTCCAACGTTTGACAAGGGTGTTGCCGGTCGTCAGAACATGCAAAATCGTGTATTGGCGGCTATTTTGGTCAAGCTGTTTCTGTGATGGTAACGGCAGATGGCTGGTGGTCGAATGGTGGTCGAATGGTGGTCGAACACCGCGAGTCAGCGTAATCGACCACACACGTAAACTGCACACGCATAGCGCGTTATGCGGTTGTGGTGGTCGAGTGGTCGAAAATTTGCAACATCGCGCGTGCGCATGCGTACACACGTGTACCTATTATGTAATATATAAGCGGGTTGCCTCAATCTTCCTGCCTGCAAGGGTAGGTTACTTCTTGGTGGCTTCCTTCATTTCCTTCATGCGCTTGCGGAAAGCCTTCAGCGCTCTGCCGGCATTGGGAATGCCACGCGAGCGAGCCTGCTTAAAGGTGCGCTCAGCCTGTTTGTAGTCGCCCAATTGCTCGTAGGAGAGTGCCACATAGAAGTATATCTGGTCATTATCAAAACCTGTGCGCAGGGCGCTGTCGCCATAGATAACCGTGTTTAGCGCATCTTTCTCGTCGTAATAGCCAAACGCCTTGCCACAGAGATTGACAAACTCGCGACGCTTCTGGATAGAGTCTGCTGCCGACTTCCAGTGCGACTTAAACTGAGGTGGCGACATCAGTTTGTCTTTTGCCCATAGTCCATAGTGGTGGCGGTCACCCTCAGGTGTGCGCGACTGTTGGCTGGTGTTTGAATGAATCTCAGAAAAGTTGGCATCCTGTGCCCACGTTATGGTGGCTGACAGTATGAGCAGGCAGAGGGTAATCAAGATATTTTTTTTCATGCTTTGTGTTTTGTCTTTAGTTTTCAATCCTTCGGTATTGCTTTTCTCTTTACCTTATTATTTCTGATTGCAAAGGTAAAGAAAAAAATTAAAAAAGCCTTGATGTCTCCTCGTTTTTTCTACCGTTCCCCTCTGAATCAAGTAATTTTATTTTGAATTATATTTCGCTGATTCATAGATATTTTGTTACTTTGCACCCGAAAAGTAAAAATTAAGTGAAATGCTATGAAATGGGCTTTGGTGTTCGTACAGTTGCCCCATAAATCCCATGACCGTTTCTTGATTGTTGATGATGATATGTACCCGATGGGTGCAAGTGTCAAGGATATGGGTACCAGCCTTTGCGCTATAACAAAGATGGAGATGTCGCCAGATGTTGTTTTGTCTTTGGTGTAGTTTTTTGAGATAATTTTGAAAAAAACACAGATGGGACGTCACCTTTTCCTACTTTCACTTGTTGTTATAGTGAATCGGTTCAATAATTAACAAGAAGTTTAACCAATAAAACAATTAAAAATATGGAAAGTCATGATATCGTAGGTCTTTTTATTGTGCTTGGAACAGCCGTTATTCTCCCAATTACCATTATTTTTCTTGCATTAAGAGGTAAGATGGCTTCGGAAAGGAATAGAAAGGAAATCATTCTTGCTGCACTCGAAAAGAATGCTGACATTGACATTGAGGAATTAGTAAGAAAGATGAATAAGCCAGAGAAGTTGTTGAAAGAGAAGTTGTTGGAAAAACTACAGTGGGGAATGCTTGCTTTCATCCTGGGAGTAGGAATGATAGGTTACGGAATATACTTGAACTGCAACTTAGTAGGAGGAAGTACAGATCCGTTGGTAAGTATAAGTATAGGATTGGTACTGTTAGCTGTAGGCATAGCCTTCCTAGCCAACTATCAGATCGGTAAGAAGATGCTTGCCAAGGAAATGGAAGCAGAGGAACGGAACTTGCGACAGGCATAAAAAGTAGATGACCAGAGAGCAGTTCATACAACTCGTCAGTGACGAGCAGGAGGCACTTCGTGGATTCTTGCTCGCCCTCTGCTGTGGCAACAAGGATGATGCTGACGATATTGCTCAAGATGCTTTGGTCAAGGCGTATCTTGCCTCGGCAGGCTATCAGAATAAAGGAAAGTTCCAATCGTGGCTCTTCAAGATTGCACAGAACACATTCCTTAATCATAAGGCAGCCCAACGGACATTTGAAAGCATAGAAGAGGCAAAAACAGTCTTAGGCACAAGTGATGCTGATGTAAAATATGCTTATCAGGATCTCTACCTTGCTCTCGCCACTTTGCCTCCCAAAGAACGAGCATCCATTGTGTTGTTCTATCTTGACGGACATTCTGTAAAAGAGATTTCCCAGATAACAGACACAAGCAAAGATGCCGTGAAGAAGCAACTCTCGCGAGGACGTGACAAACTGAAAACAAGATTGAAGTTATGATGAAAGATAAAGCACTTGAGGAACTCTTCCTTGCCCAGCGTCCGAAATTTGACGATAAGGATGAGTTTATGGCACGCCTAACCCAAAAACTCGATGCCGTAGAATACCTTCGTCAGTATGAGGAGGCAAACCTTCGTCGATACAAATATGCTATGATAGCTGCATTTGTGGCGGGCTTCATCGCTGGCGGAGCATTGTTTGCCTTTGTTCTGTCCACGCCATCGGAATTGCCATTGTTTACTTTCCATGCATCATCTGGCATCTTGTTGGCAATTGAACAATATTCCAGGACGATAGCGACGATTGTCCTATCACTAGTAATGGGGCTTGGTATTATCAGCATTGTTAGCAACGTATTGGATATCGTCCAAATGAGAGTGCAATTAGGGACGGTTTCCAACGGTTCATAGAGAATGCATGGTGATGAATATGATTAAAGGGAGGAAAAATATTACTGCAGAATCATCAGATTATTTTTCTTCCCCAAATGAAATCTGATGAAAATACGTGTTCGCAAGATAAAAAAGCATGAAAATTTGCGAAAAGCACGTTGCTGTACGAATGTCTCTGTGTTCGCAATGTGTTCGCAAGGCAAAAGAAAAAGCAGTTAAGTTTGCGACTTAACTGCTTGATTTTAAGAGGTGGACCAGCCAGGGCTTGAACCTGGGACCTCCAGATTATGAGTCTGTTGCTCTAACCAACTGAGCTACAAGTCCGCAAATTTTTGCGGTGCAAAGGTACTGCTTTTTTTGCAAATACGCAACTAATTGCATGAAATTTTGTAATTTTGTACCCGAAATGGAAATATTAATATACGATAAGGCGATGCAACTCGAAGGATTGGCGGTGGCAACCATCGGAGTTTTTGACGGTGTGCATCGTGGACATCGCTTTGTTTTCGAACAACTGGCAGATAAGGCACGCGAGCGAAAACTGATATCTACGGTCATCACGTTCGACCGCCATCCACTCAGTGTGGTATGTCCTGACAAGTGTCCTCCGCTGCTGACAACACTCGATGAGCGGTTGCAATTGCTGTGCGCCACCGGTGTGCAGCGTTGCGTGGTACTGCCGTTTACTGAAGAGATGGCTGGCTTGGCTGCCTGCGACTTTATGTTGCTGATGCGCCAACAACTTGGCGTGAAGCTTCTGCTGACGGGTTACGACAACCGTTTCGGCCACGATCGATCTGCTGGCTTTAGCGACTATGTGCGCTATGGGCAGGAGATGGATATGGATGTTGAGGCGCTTGAGCCGTGCAACATCACAGAAGAAGACTGCCCCGTGAGTTCGTCGATGGTCAGACGACTGTTGGCTGACGGTGCGCTCGACAAGGTGCACCACTGTCTTGGACGCGACTATAGTCTCGAAGGTCAAGTGGTCAGCGGCGAACAGATCGGTATGAAGATTGGCTATCCCACTGCCAATCTCTCGCCCGATACCCATAAACTGCTGCCTAAGGCTGGGGTTTATGCCGTATGGGCAACAATCGGTGTGGATGGACCTACGCTGCCTGCCATGATGAATATCGGGCATTGTCCAACGTTTGGCGGTCGGCCTACAACGCTCGAAGTGCATCTTTTCGACTATAACGGCAATCTCTATGGACAGACTGTGCGTGTGCGCTTTGTCGGTAGGTTGCGCGACGAACAGCGTTTTGCCGATGCCTCAGCCCTGAAAGCGCAGTTGGCAAAGGATCAGAGCGACGCCTTGCAGGTGCTTCGTGCCGATGCAGAGGCGCAGGAAACAGTATGCGGCAAGTAGTTGACAGCTGTAGAAATAAGATAAACCAATTAAATAGATGAAATAGATGAAAAAGGCAATATTATATGTTTTGCTGTTTGTGGCCATTCAGGTGGTGGTCATGAGTGTGGTAGAAGGCGTATGCCTATTGATAGGAAGCACAGCGGTGGTGGTTGACAAAACAACACAGATGATTATCGGTTTGTCGGCTGCCAATGTCCTTGCCCTTGTTGTTTTCTTGTGGAAACGGATGACACCCATATCGCCCAGTTGGTTGCTGACACGTCCTTGGAGCGTTCTGCTTTGGACTGCACTGGCATCAATAGGCATGGCAATTCCCTTTACTTGGTTGCAGGAGCATCTTCCTGAGTTGCCTAACCTGATAGAAATGGAGATGGGCAATTTGATGGCCAACTATTGGGGATATGTGGTCGTCGGGCTGTTGGCCCCTTTGGTAGAGGAAGTCGTGTTCCGTGGTGCAGTGCTTCGCGTACTGCTTGAGAAGCTGACACCATGGAAGGCAATAGTCGTATCTGCTTTGCTTTTCAGTCTGGTGCATGGCAATCCTGCCCAAATGCCCTATGCCTTTATTGGTGGTTTGCTGTTGGGATGGATGTATTGGCGCACGGGTTCAATCATTCCCGGAATGGTGTATCATTGGGTGAACAACAGTGCTGCGTATATCGTTTCCAATATGTATCAACAGGCTGATGTGAAGCTGGTAGATATCTTCGGAAGTGAGCAACATGCGCTGATGGCAGCAGGATTCTCGTTGATGATAGTTATTCCAGCCTTGTGGCAGCTGTATCTGCAGATGAAGCGTGCCGACAGTCAGGACTGATGTCGTCCGGTTGGTCAACATCGCCGACAGGCCGTTAGAACGACCGAATGACAGTTGCGGCATTTCGGTTTATGCTCTAAGTCATAAACAGTTTCAGGACTTTAGCGACAAAAAGTACGACGGGCCACCTATCATTATTGATGGGTGGCCCGCTTCGTTAGTATGTTATGAAAAATTTGAGAGAAGTGAAACTTCACAGTTTCGTTGTTGTTTTAATGTTGAAATGATTTAAATATAGAGAAAGCATAGAAATGTATCATTCTTTATGTAGTGTCTCGTTGACAGCTTTGCTGCTGTCGGCAGGGGCATCGGTGATGTTTTCCGCCTGCATGGGCACTATGGTGTCGGCTGTGTCAATCTGCTGGATATAGGAGTTGGCATAGTCGATTCGTGGGTCGTTCCAACTGGCATCCCATGGATGCTGAAGGGCTCCACCTACAGAGAAGATGATGGCAATGACTGCTGCGGCCTTGAAGAGCGGTCTCAACTGCTGTTGCAGAGAGATGGTGCGAGCCTTGACGGGCTTCACTTCGGTATCTTCTGTGAGTGCCAAGATGCGTTCATCGAAGTCATCGCCCAACTTGATGTCGGCATCTTCCTGCTGGCAGGTGAATAGCGGCTGGTATTGCTTCAGTGCCGCAGGAATGTCCTGTTGGCTGAAGAACGCACGGAGGATGTCCTCTTCTTCGATAGAGGTTTCCGTTTTCCAGTAACGTTCCAAAAGTTGTTCGATGTACTTATAGTCCATAATTCTCTGTTTTCTTAAATTGTTGTTTGATAGCCTGACGTGCCCTGAAGATATTGACCTTCACTTGTTCCTCGCTGATGTCGAGCAAGGTGGCAATGTCTTTGTAGCTCTTCCCCTCGATATCCCGCAGTTGCATGACGCATCTTTGCTTCTCTGGCAGTCTGTCTATGAGTTGTCGGATGAGT
This sequence comes from Prevotella sp. P5-50, assembly GCF_002251295.1. Classification (GTDB taxonomy): domain Bacteria; phylum Bacteroidota; class Bacteroidia; order Bacteroidales; family Bacteroidaceae; genus Prevotella. The sequence continues at coordinate 154,132 of NZ_NPJA01000019.1, read as the reverse complement.
GCCACCCGGTCTCGTTGCATTGCCTGCTCTTCGGGGTTTGACGCGCTGCTGTGGTCTTCAGGGTCTGTTGCTACGCTGTCGAGCGATGCTTCCTGTCGTCCCATGCGCCGTGTCTTGTCGAGCGAGAGGTTGCGGCATGTGGTGGTGCAGAAGGCTTCGATATTGTCTATCGTATCCCAGCTGTCTCGCCGGTTCCATACCTTTATCATGGTTTCCTGTACGACATCTTCTGCTTCCGCAGGATCGAGAGTGATGCGGAGCGCCAGCCTGTAGAGTAGATTCTTCAGTGGCAGGATGTCATTTCGAAAACTGATTTTTTTCATCCTCTCTATATATACGACGATTGTGGAAAGTGAAAGTTACAGAATGATGGATATTTTTTTCTCTAAATTATCGGATGACGGTGCCGTGTTGTCCGTCGATGGCTGTTGCAAGGGTGATGATCACGCGTTTTACTCCGGCGTCGATAGCGTCGAAAGCATTGTCGAGTTTGGGTATCATGCCCCCTGCTACGGTTCCGTCAGCCTTGTATCTCTCAAAGTCTTCTCGTGTGATTTCGCTGATGACGCTGTTGTCATCGTCGGGATTGCTTAGCACGCCTTTCTTCTCGAAACTATAGATGAGTGTAACATCGTAGTAGGATGCAAGTGCTTTAGCGGTTTCTCCGGCAATGGTGTCGGCGTTGGTATTGAGTATATGTCCCTGTCCGTCGTGTGTCAGCGGCGCCATGACGGGAGTGATTCCTGCGTTGATGAGGGTGTGGAGCATTTGTCCGTTGGCTTTTTCCACATCGCCCACAAAACCGAAGTCGATACCGTCTTTGATGGGGCGCTTATGGCTGCGGATGACGTCGATGTCGGCGCCAGTCAGTCCGAGTGCGTTCACTCCCGCAGCTTGCAGTCGTGCCACGAGGTTTTTGTTGACCAGTCCGCCATAGACCATGGTTACCACTTCGAGCATGTCGGCATCGGTGATACGTCTTCCGTTGACCATCTTGCTCTCAATGCCGAGTGCTGCAGCCACCTTTGTGGCTCGTCGTCCTCCGCCATGTACAAGTACTTTTTTCCCTTCGATGGCAGCAAAGTCTTTGAGTAACTGTGTCAGTTGTGCTTCGTCTTCGACGACCGCACCGCCTACTTTTACGATGGTTATTTTTTCCATAACATTTTTATTATTGTGATGTTGCACATACAAAATTAGTAATAAATTTGCGTAATATGCAGTGTTTCACTTGTTTCTTTTTGTTCTTTAACTATTGTTGGCCCTGACCGGATTGGTCAGAGCCAACAGTTGTTGACGGTCTGTACCGTCGGTGTGTGATGTTTCTGCGGTTGTTGACAACCGGCAGTTATTATTCTAAATAGGTGTAACCGTAGAGTCCGCTGCGGTAGGTAGAAAGGAATTCCTTACCCTCTTCGAGTGTGATCTTACCTTGCTTGACGCTCTTGGTAACCCATATTTCCAGTTGTCTTACCAGTTTCTTGGGTTCATACTGCACATATTCGAGCACCTCAGCAACGGTTTCTCCGTCGATCACCTGGTCGATGTGATACTGTCCGTCCTTAACGGAAATGTGTACTGCGGTAGTATCGCCGAAGAGGTTGTGCATGTCGCCGAGAATTTCCTGATAGGCTCCTACGAGGAAAACTCCTAAGTAGTAGGGTTCGTTGCGACGTAGCGGATGCACCGGCAGCGAGTGGGAGTTGTGGCGATTGGTTACGAAGTTGGCAATCTTTCCGTCGGAGTCGCAGGTGATATCCTGTAGTGTTGCGTTTCGTGTGGGCCGTTCGGTGAGTCGCTGTATAGGCATGATAGGGAACATCTGGTCGATGGCCCATGAGTCGCTGAGGCTCTGGAAGAGTGAGAAGTTGCAGAAATATTTGTCGGCAAGCAGTTTGTCGATGTTCATCAGCTCCTCCGGTATGTGTTTCAGATTCTTTGCCAATGCATTGATTTCATGGCACACACTCCAGTACATCGCCTCAATTTCCGCTCTTGTCTTGAGGTCAACGATGCCGTGTGCAAAGAGATCGAGCACCTCTTCTCTGATTTGTTCTGCATCGTGCCAGTCTTCCAATACGTTTCTTGGTGATAGGTTGTCCCATATTTCGTATAGGTCTTTCACCAGTTGGTGGCTATTCTCATCGGGTTCAAACTCCTCCGGCATTTCGGGTAGCGATGCTGTTTCGAGCACGTCGATAACCAATACCGAGTGGTGTGCAGCCAGCGATCGCCCGCTTTCTGTTATCAGATTGGGGTGGGGCAGATTGTTTTTATTGGCCGCATCAACGAAGGTGTAGATACAGTCGTTTACGTATTCCTGTATAGAATAGTTGACTGAACTCTCGCTGGATGGTGACCTTGTGCCGTCGTAATCCACTCCGAGTCCGCCTCCACAATCTACGAAATCTACGTTGTAGCCCATCTTGTGGAGCTGTATGTAGAATTGTGAAGCCTCTCTGAGTGCAGTCTGTATGCGTCTGATTTTGGTGATTTGGCTTCCGATATGGAAGTGGATGAGTCTCAAACAGTCGCGCATGCCCTTCTTGTTGAGCATGTCGAGAGCTTCCAGCAGTTCTGCGCTGGTGAGTCCGAACTTGCTGGCATCGCCTCCACTTTCCTCCCATTTACCGCTTCCGGATGATGCGAGTTTGATGCGTATGCCGATGTTAGGCCTGATACCCATCTTCTTTGCTTTGTTGGCAATGATTTCCAACTCGTTCATTTTCTCCACCACAATGAATATCTGCTTACCCATTTTCTGTGCCAGCAAAGCCAGTTCGATGTAGTTTTCATCTTTGTATCCGTTGCAGATGATGATGCTGTCGCTCTGACACTGCATGGCAATGACCGCGTGCAATTCTGGTTTTGATCCCGCTTCAAGTCCGAGATTGAATTTGCGTCCGTGAGATATGATTTCTTCTACTACGGGTTGCATCTGATTGACCTTAATGGGATAGACCACATAGTTCTCACCTTTGTAGTCATACTCCTTTGCTGCTTTCTTAAAGCAACTCCATGTTTTCTCGATACGGTTGTCGAGAATGTCAGGGAAACGCAGTAGTACGGGTGATTCTACATCGCGCAGAGCGAGTTCGTTCATCACTTCGTGCAGGTCAATCTGTGTTCCGTCTTTAAACGGAGTGACATAGACGTTGCCTTGTTCGTTGATGCCGAAATAGCTGGTGCCCCAGCCGTTGATGTTGTAGAGTTCCTTAGAATCTTCAATAGTCCATTTCTTCATGTCTTGACAGAGTGGGATTTGTTGTGGATGAGAATAGATTTCAGATGTTGAGCAGTTGGCGCAGTTGATCTACGCTGAGTTGTATTTTCTCGTAGTTGTCCATGAGACTGACGTCGAGTGTGTATCGTGCTTTGTTGTAGAATTCCTCGCGTTTGGCGACTTGTTCGGTGATATAGGCAATGAGTTCTTCTGGTGTCTTGTTTTTGATGAGTGGTCTTTCGACCTTTCCCATCAGCAGATGTCGATAGAGCACTTCGGGTGTAGCTTTGAGATAGACCACCTCTCCCTGTTGGTTGATATAGTCTATGTTGTCGAAGAAGCATGGTGTTCCACCGCCGCAGCTGATGATGACGTTTTCAAATTCCGCCACTTCGTGGAGCATGTTGTGTTCTATTTTTCTGAATCCCTCTTCGCCTTTTTCCGCAAAGATTTGTGCCACAGTTTTTCTCATGCGGCTTTCTATATACCAGTCGAGGTCGTAGAACATCATGCCCGTCTCTTTGGAGAGGGCTTTGCCTACTGTGGTTTTCCCCGAACCCATATAGCCTATCAGTATGATGCGTCTCATTTTTTCTTTGTGGGAATGGATGTGTTGACAATATCCATGCACTCTTGGTATGTCAGTTCTGCTGCTTTCTGATGGAGTGCTTTGGGCAGTCGGTAGTTTTTACCCTTGTAGGCGATGTATGGGCCATATCGTCCGTTGATGACTTCGAGGTCGAGATCTTCGGTAAACACCTTGAGGTGGCGCTTCTGGTCCTGTTCGCGCTTTTCGCGTATGAGTGCTATCGACTCGTCGAGTGTAATCGCCATGGGGTCTGTATCCTTAGGCAGTGAGGTGTATTTCTTGTCGTGGAGGATGTAAGGTCCGAAGCGTCCGTTGCCTATCACTACTGGCGATCCTTCAAATTCTCCTACGGTGCGTGGCAGTTTGAAGAGTTCGAGTGTTTCTTCCAATGTAATGGTTTCGATGCTCTTGTCGCTTGGAATCTGTGCGAAGAGTGGCTTTTCTGCATCGTCTGCAGATCCTATCTGTACGACAGGACCGAATCGTCCGATTTTAACGAATACGGGTCGTCCGCTTTTGGGGTCTGTTCCCAACTGCCGTTCGCCGGCTTTGTGCTCGTCGCGTGCATTGATGGTCTTCTCTACGATAGGTTCGAATCCGTCGTAGAATTGTTTTACCATGTCTTTCCACTGCTCTTCTCCACTTGCAATCTTATCGAAGTCGAGTTCCACTTTAGCGGTGAAATTGTAGTCCATGATCTCCTTGAAGTGTTCCATGAGGAAGTCGTTGACCACGATACCGATATCTGTAGGCAGCAGTTTTCCCTTGTCAGACCCAGTCACCTCTGTGCGTTCTGTGGTTTTGATCTGGAGTCCTTTCAGCGTGTCGATAGTGTAGTTGCGTTCAGTTCCAGTTCGGTCACCTTTGTGCACATATTTGCGCTGTTGGATAGTAGAGATGGTTGGTGCATAGGTAGAAGGTCGTCCGATGCCGAGTTCCTCCATTTTTTTGATAAATGAAGCTTCGTTGTATCGTGAAGGTCCTTGGCTGAATCGCTCTACAGCCTGTATTTCGCGGCGTTGCAGTTCTTCGCCTTGTTTCAAAGGAGGCAACAGTTTTGCCATTTCCTCGTCTTGGCTGTCATCGTCGTCAAATGATTCACGATATACTTTGATGAATCCGTCGAAGGTAATCACTTCGCCTTGTGCCACGAAGAGTTCTGATGTTCCACTCATGGCAATACTGATGGTAGTCTTTTCGAGTTCTGCGTCTGCCATCTGGCTGGCAGCAGTACGCTTCCAAATCAGTTCATAGAGGCGTTTCTCCTGTGGTGTTCCCGTAATCTCTGTACGGTCCATATAGGTTGGTCTGATGGCCTCGTGTGCCTCTTGTGCGCCTTTCGAACTGGTGTGATACTGTCTTGGTCGGCTGTAATTGTCGCCATAGAGTGAGGTGACAATCTGTTGGCTTGCTTCGGTGCATAGTGCCGACAGGTTGACCGAGTCGGTACGCATATAGGTGATAAGTCCGTTTTCGTAGAGGTGTTGTGCCACCATCATGGTCTGACTCACGGTGAGTCCGAGTTTGCGTGCAGCTTCCTGTTGGAGCGTAGAAGTAGTGAATGGGGGAGCTGGTGTGCGTTTGGTAGGTTTCTTGGTCACCTCTTCTACTATGAATGATGCGTCTTTACACTTCTCGAGGAATGCCAGTACTTCATCGTGTGTCTTGAAGCGCTTGTTGAGTTGAGCCTTTACTTCGGTCTGTGAACCGTCTGCATTGACCACTCCAAACACGCCGCTTACGCTATAGAAGGGTACGCTCTTGAAGTTTTGTATCTCGCGTTCGCGATCCACAATAAGTCTTAGTGCCACACTCTGCACACGTCCGGCAGAGAGTGATGGCTTTACTTTTCTCCAGAGCACGGGTGATAGTTTGAATCCCACGAGTCTGTCGAGTACACGTCTGGCCTGTTGTGCATTGACCAGATTCATATCGAGGTGACGTGGTGTTTCGATGGCCTTGAGAATTGCAGGCTCTGTGATTTCGTGGAACACGATACGGCTTGTTTTCTCTTCATCGAGTCCGAGTACTTCGCAAAGGTGCCATGAGATGGCTTCTCCTTCGCGGTCCTCATCGGATGCGAGCCATATCTTTTCAGCTTTCTTGGCAGTTGTCTGGAGTTCCTTTACCAGTTTCTCTTTCTCTTCTGGTATTTCATATTCGGGTTCGAGTGTGCTGGTATTGATGCTCATGTCGTGCTTCTTGAGGTCACGGATGTGTCCGTAACTTGACATGACCTTATAGTCTTTCCCCAAAAACTTTTCTATTGTTTTGGCCTTGGCAGGCGACTCCACAATGACTAAATTCTTTTGCATACCTTTGATAATATTATTGTTCGGGCTGCAAAAGTAGGTAAAAGTTTTGGTTACACCTTATATATATAGGTGTTTTTTTGTTTTCTTAACTATTCGCCGCATGATAGTTGGTTGGTGTCTGCTTGTCTTCAACGTCGGCCATCTATATCTCAGCGTTGTGCCGATGGTGTTTCTGTGTTCTGTTGCCAATGTCTTGTTGATATGCCTTGAACGTCTGTTATTCAGCTACTTGCATGCTGACAGTCTATATTCAGATGTTGCTTATCTTAGCAAATTCAATGAATTTACTGACCAAATTCAATGAATTTACCGGGCAATTTCAATGAATTTGCTGAGCAAACTCATTGAATTTCCTCGCTTATGGGTATTCTATAGAAGTGCTATGGATGTTTTTTTCGGTAGGTTATTGACGTTGGTTAGACATATAATGAATAGGGGATATGATAGCAAAATAAATTGATTTGCTCAGCAAAACAAATTGTTTTCCTCAGCAAATCAATTTACTTTGGTCAGCAAATCAATTTGTTTTGCTGTTCCAAGTGATATTTGAAGCGGTGACGAGCAATGTGTAAAACACTGCCGACTAACGACTTGTGCATACGGAAGTGTGGCCTATTCGATGCGTGCCACTTCCAGAAAGCGTTCCACTGCACGGCGTATGCTGGTCAGTCCGAACTCTTTTGGCTGGAGATGGCGTATGGGAATCCACATACATTCGGCAGCATCGTCGGCAGCACGGGCACGCGTTTCGGCAGGAACACGTACCAGAAAGTCCATATCGATGGTATGTACTGTGATGCCGCTGTATAGATATTGGTTGGGGAAGGAAAAGAGATATTCCATCTTTGTGGCATGGATGCCCGTCTCTTCCAGTATCTCGCGACGCATTCCCTCCTCTACGGTTTCGTCCATATCGACAAAGCCGCCGGGCAAATCGAGTGTGCCTTTGGCGGGTTCTTTACCTCTGCGCACCACGAGTATCTCGCCGCGATCGTTGACAATGAATGCTGCTGTTGCAGCGCAAACATTGGCATAATAGGTGAAGCCACAGTCTTTGCAGCGCTTGCTCTTAAAATTGTTAGTAACAAATTGCTTACTGCCACATATTGGGCAGTAAGCAAACATATCAAGAGGATGTTTCATATTACCAGTTGTCTGTGCGGAATGGGAACAGGGGCAGGCCTCCCGCATTGGCCAGATTGCCCAATTGGAAGTTGCGGAAGCAGTAGCGTACAGCCACAGGCTCCTTCACTTCAGGACTTGATACTACGATGGCTTCGTTCCAAGGGCCTGGTGCATCAACCCATGTGTGGCGTGCGGTAGCCTTGTGGAACACGCGGTCGGCACCAGCTACCTCAAAGCCTTCGATGCCTTCGAAACGGCTGTAGGCTCCGTATTCGTTGTCGAAATGTACCAAAACCTTATCGCCGTCGATCTTCATCTCCTTGAAAGTCATGCTCTCACAGATGACAGATTTCATGCCGTAGGTCTTGTTGAGCGCTTGATAGGCAAGTCGTTCGCCCACCTGACGCTTTTGTGCAGGATGGATTTGCTCTACCTCGTAGGGGTAAACGAGGTCTTCGGTGCATACGATACCACTGTTGGGGATGACCTTGGCAGCATTGAACTGCTGTTCGCGCAATCTTGGTCCAGCGTCGCCGTTGATGTCGCCGTTATGATAAGGAGCTATCTGTACGAAGTAGAAGGGAATGTCGCCCTGCTTGAAATCGCGGCGCCATTGAGCCACAAGGTCAGCCAGTCGCTGGGTGTATTGACCGTCAGGGTCGCCCACGTTAGAGCAGCCTTGATAGAAGAGGATGCCCTTTACGGTGCTGTTGAGTATTGGGTTGAAGGTGCCGTTGCCCCAAAGAAGTGGATAGAGAAAGTCCCATTTGAATTTATTCACCATGTGTGTGGAGTCTAAATCCTCTTTGGTATTCTTGGTCAGATAGTCTCGGTCGAGCCAACTCTCTACGCGGCTGCCTCCTTTGTTTGCCATGATGAGTCCAACGGGAACGTCGATAGCCTCGTTGACAGTCTTGGCGAAGAAGTAACCGGTGGCTGATGCTTCGCTAACATTGTCTGCATTGGCCTCTTTCCATTCGCAGTTGGCATCGTCGAGAGGCTTTGTGCTCATGATGCTGGGCACTTTGACATAGTGAATACCTTTATGCTTATTGGCTTCGAGTACTACTTGGTTGTAGCCTTCCACAGGGCAATTGCCGAATCCTTTGATAGGCATTTCCATGTTAGACTGGCCTGCGCAGACCCATACCTCGCCTGCCAATACATTATTGACAGTAACCTTTCCATCACCGTCGTCAAAGCTAATGCTCAGTGGGGTATAGCTGGCTTTGGGCGATTTAACGGTCAGCAACCATTTACCGTCCTTGCCTGCAACAGCTTCGCTACGCTCATTGCTCCACGAAGTGGTCGCCACTACCTTGCTCTTGGGCTTTGCCCATCCCCAAAGGCGCACGTCACTCTGTTGCTGAATAATCATGTTATCGCCCACAAGATGCGACAATTTTACTTTTGCCTGTGCTCCGATGGTCAGTCCGGCGAGCACCATTAATGAAAGAAATCTTTTATTCATAGTCGTAATGATTTGTCGTTTTGGTAGTGCAAAGATACAGACTTTTCAATAATAATATGTATCTTTGCACCTAAAAATATCATTTTATTATGAAGAAACTACTTTTTTTAATCTTATTGTTTGTGTCTGCTTCGGCTTATGCCCAGCAAGGCATGGAGTTGAATCTGTGGCCCCAGGGACCACAAACCAATAATGGCGACCCCAACGACATGGCGAAGATAAGCATCTTTCTGCCTAAGAAGAGCCAATCTACAGGACGTGCCATTGTCATCTGTCCAGGCGGTGGCTACACTCATCTGGCATTTGAAAAAGAGGGAACTGCATGGGCACCCTTCTTCAACAGTATGGGCATTGCCGTCATTGTGTTGAAGTATCGCATGCCCCATTGCGTATGGAAAGTGCCTGCCGAAGATGCTGAAGAGGCCATGCGCACCGTGCGTCGCAACGCAAAGAGTTGGGATATCGACCCGCAGCAAGTGGGCATCATGGGATTCTCAGCAGGCGGTCATCTCGCTTCGACCATTGCCACCCATTCTAAGGGCGATGCAGCGCCCAATTTCCAGATATTGATGTATCCCGTCATCTCTATGGAGACAGGTGTCACCCATCAGGGTTCGCGCGATAATCTGTTGGGTAAGAATCCCAAGCGCAAACTCATCAACGACTATTGCAACGAGCAGCATGTGACCCATGCCACACCTCCTGCCTTCATAGCATTAGCCAACGATGATAAAGCGGTATCACCCATCAATGCTGTCAGCTATTACGAGGAACTCTGTCAGGCAGGTGTTTCTGCCTCAATGCATATCTATCCCACTGGTGGACATGGTTTCGGCATCCTCCAGTCCTTCCCCTATCATCTCGAATTGATGATGGAGTTGCGCCGTTGGTTGCAGAGTTTCTAAGTTCCGCAAAAGTATTAAGGGCATCAGCCGAAACATTCATCCATCACGCATTATAGTACAATAGTCTGTAATAGGATTCATTAAAAAACAAGCATCGCATAGACTTGGTGGTCTGTGCGATGCTTGTTTCTTGATGGTTCTGACGGTCTGCCAGACTGTTACAGCAGTGCCTTAATCTCAGCCTCGATGTCACGTACTTGCTGACTGCGCTTGCGCAAAGTGTTGGTACGATCGATGAGGAAGTATTCTGGAAGCCCTTGTACGTTGTAAACGATAAGCGACTGTGAGTCGAGACCTTGTGGGTCGCGCACGCTAATCCATGGCAGTGCGGCGGTTTGCTGTTTCCAGAAATGCTCATCGGGATCGAGTGCTACCTGGTAGATCTCAAAGCCCTGTGCATGGTATTTGTTATAGAGTTCACGCAAGAGCAGGATGCGCTTGGGTGAGTTTTCTGTGCCAAAGACATGGAAATCGAGCATCACCACCTTGCCCTTGAGGTCGCTCAGACGGCACACCTTACCATGGTTGTCGGTCAGTGCAATATCGATAAGTCCCGTGGTCGATACCTTGCTGGCATCGATGGTATTGGCACGGTCTGCCTCGTTGATGCGCATATTCTTCATGCCCTCGATGGCAATGTTGTGCAGGTTGGTTCCGCGCTCAGCTCCTGGATGGTAGGTATCCCAACTGGTAGCTACCGCTGCAAACACTTTGATGTCATCTTTGTTGCTGCGAGGGTTAAACAGCAGCATGTTGCCCAAGGTCTGGAACAGTGCAAAATATGCATAAGAGCGGTTGGGCTCTTTGAGAATATAGTTCATCTTAACATCATTCTTATAGTCGTTGATGATGCGTAAGATGCTGTCGTTGCTTTGGTCGATGGTCAGAGCTGGGTCGCGCTGGATAGCCATGACCCGCTGTTGCAGGTCGATTTGCTTAAGGGCAAGTTCCTTAATCTTCTCACAGTTTTCTGAACCGCTTACTTCATACTGTGTAGCCATTTGTGGATATTTGGTCTTGATGGTCACAGTTTCGGTAGAATCGATACTTACATTGATGATCTGGTCTGCAATGCGCAGACGGTAAAATTCGGGTGCATCGTTTTGTGCACAAGCAAAATTGAAGTTGCCTTCGCCGTCCAGTTTTACAGAATCCACTACGTTGATTTCCTCAATGCCCACGTTTTCGAGGTAGAGCACAGAGTCTTTAGCATTGGCAATGGTGCCTTCTACATGGAATTTCTTCTCGCTACAAGAGGCCATTGCCAGTACAGCCATGGCCATCATCATATACTTCTTCATTTTAATTGTTTTTTTCGGTTTTGGGTACAAAGGTACGATTTAGTGAGCGAAAAGCAAAAGGAAAACTTGTTTTTCTTTTGCTTTTCCGAACGTTAGTACCTTGGCGACGGTGTCGCAAAGGTATGATTAAGTGAGTGAAGAGCAAAGTGAAAACTCGTTTTTCTCTCTATTCTTTCCTCTTCAACCGTTGTATATAGTCCCACAGCTGCTTATAGAATGGATGTCGTGTCATGGTAGGCACATCGCCCAAGATGATGAGTTTCATACGTGCACGAGTAATGGCAACGTTCATGCGGCGTAGGTCACGGAGAAATCCGATCTGTCCCTCTTGATTGGAACGCACCAGCGAGATGACGATGATGTCACGTTCCTGCCCTTGAAATCCATCTACCGTATTGACGCTGATAAGCCTTCGGAAGGGCTTGAAGTATTCGCTGCGGCTCACCAACCGGCGCAGGTATTGTACCTGTGCTCTATAGGGCGAGATAATGCCCACATTGATGCGCTCGTCGAGCAGACGCTCTTTGCCGATGCGCTCGAAGTAATGTTGAAGGGTTTCGAGCGTCAGCGTTCCCTCCTTTTTATTAATACGACCGAACGAATCGCCAACAAACTCCTCATGCATCTCCTCTCCGCTGGTGTCAATCCACTCGATGGGAATGTCCAAATCGAGTATTCCACGATACTTCACATCGGGAGCACTCTCCACCTTACCATCATAGAAATAGTCGGAAGAGAAGCGCATGATGTCTTCGTTCATGCGGTATTGCGTCTGCAATAGACTGACTGCCGAGGGTTTTGTCTCTACCAGATGCTCCATCAATGTGCGGCCCAAACCAGCCTTGAGAGCAGCAATGCTCTTCACCGTGGGCGGCAGTTGGCAGTGGTCGCCGGCAAGGATGACTCGGCCCACACGGCGCATGGGAATCCAACAGGCAGCTTCCAATGCCTGTGCTGCCTCGTCGATAAAGAGGCTGCTGAACTTTCTGCCGTCCAACAGTCGGTGGCCGGCTCCTACCAAAGTGCAGGCAATCACTCGTGCATCGTCGAAGAGTTCTTGGTTGATGCGTATCTCCAATTCGGTGGCACGCCCTTTCAGACTCTCCATTTTCTGGTGGTATTTCTCATCGCCGCGCTTTCGGTGAGCACGCAAATCACGTATGGCTTTGCGGATGGCCCATAGTTGTGGATAGTCGGGATGCCCCTCAAAGCGCCGCTCGTAAGTAAAAAACAGCATTTTGTCGGTAACACGTGTGGGGTTGCCCAACCGCAGTACGGGGATGCCACGGTCTGCCAATTTCTCCGAAATCCAGTCAACAGCCATGTTACTTTGTGCGCATACCAACACCTGGCTCTCGCGCATAAGAGTCTCGTGGATAGCCTCTACGAGCGTTGTGGTCTTTCCTGTTCCTGGCGGACCATGGACTATAGCCACATCCTTGGCACGCAACACTAAGTTGACCGCCGCCTCCTGCGTGGTGTTGAGATAGGGAAAATGCATGGGTGCGAACGTCAGCACTTCAGGTTCTTTGCGCGAATAAAAGAGGTCGCGAAGGTAAGCCAGACGTCCTTTGGCACGTATGGCGCGGTCGAGTGCATCGAGCATCAATCGGTAACTGGTCTCATCAAACGATAATTGCACACCCAGATGGTCGCTGCGCTGAAGTGTCAGCAGATAGCCATCGTTGGGAATGACGCACACCATGCGGTCGCCATCCACATAGCTCACCATAGCCGTAAACGACAAATACTTGATTCGGGCGTCCTTTTGCGACATACTATCGCAGGAGAAAAATATGATGGGTTTGCCAAATTCGAAGTTGTGCTCGATGTCGGTATCGGTAGTGCGCATCACCTCCACAGCCAGTTGGTTGAGCGAATTATAGTAGCTCTTGGTGATTTGCAACGGATACCAAGCATCGCCACGCTTTACCTTCCGCATCATTCCCATCTCTTCGGTCTGTTTGCGGAAGGCTTCTTTCTCGGCTTGATACTCCATCTGGAGTAGCAATCGTTGTTGGGTGAGTGCCTGAACAGGCGATGTCGTAGAAACCATAGTGGGTGCAAAGTTACACTTTTTTTGTGTATCTCTGCACCCTGCTATGTGATTTATTCCCTAATCGGGATTTGTTTTTCGAGTTAACGAGCCAGTCGCTTCTGTCCGTTCTGTATATAGATGCCCTTTGACGGACGCTGTATGCGACGGCCCTGAAGGTCGTAAATAGGACCGTCGGTCTGTTCTTCGTCGGTCTTCACATGTTCGATACCTGTTGTACCGTCGGTCACGGCAAAGTTGAACTGACGTACCATCGAGTCGGAACCGTCGCTCACTTTGACGCGAACGGTATAGAATCCCTTGACCGTAGTGACCATGTTGAGGCTGTTGTCTTCGATGGTGGCACCGCTGACGCTATTGGCAATGGTAGCCGTAAACGAAGGATAGCCTGCGAAATAGGGTTTGAGGTCGATGCTCTTGGTATCGCCAACCTTCACGATGAAGTTTGGATGTGCCATCCAATCAAGGTATTCTTCCAAGTCGGTGTAGTGGTCTCCATCTCGATCGTCATTGTTGTTGGCAACATTTTTATCTGTTCCTGCAATTTCTTCAAACCAGTCGGGGATGCCATCCATATCGGTATCGAATCCTGTAGGACGTGTCTCGGTGGTGATTCCAAGTTTGGCGGCATCGAAACCCTCGCTGTCTTCCTCATGGTCGATGAGGCCTTTTTTGCCCGTTTTGCTACCGGTGGTCGATGTAGATCCGTTGCGCGTTTCGTCGATGATACGTGCATCGTGCTTGTTAAGAGTAGGCATATTGCAACCCACATCGCTCAACACACTCTTGTAGGCACTTTCTGCCGTTTCGATTTCGGCATAGCTTTCAAAGAAAGGCTTAGTGGCCCAGGGTTCCCAGTTGAGCACTTGACCGTTGGAGAGTTCATATATATAGGTGTCGCCTTCCTTATCGTTGACTTTTGATCCTGATGGTTCTTCGCGAATATTGCCTTTGACATAAGCTGCCTGTGTTCCGCTGCCCGTTCCTTCAAACTGATGGCGGAAGAGTTTTCTCATGGTTGTGGCAGGTCCCATCTTATAGTAGTTGTTGACGAAATTGATTTCATGGGAACCACCGTCGGTAGCACGGCTGCCCCAGTTATAAACCACATTGTTGAACACATCATGATGACCATCATAGTTGCCGGTGCCATCGAGTCCGCCAGAGATACTCCAGTTGCGTCCTTCGTTATGTGCCAACAGATTGTGGTGGAACGATCCGGGCAGTCCTCCCATCTGTCCGCTTCCGATGGTAGCGGCATAGCCGTGTTGTGTTCCCGTGCCGTAGTTGGGATGGTTGGCACAGTTGAGCGCCTCGCTGATGATAGTGCGTTGCAGCGTGATGGCCTTGGCATTACGGCTTGAGAAACCTTCGTCGATGGTCCAAGAAATGGAGCAATGGTCCATGATGGCATGGTCGTTGCCCGCCATACCCATTCCGTCGATACCGATCTGTGCATCTTTGGCATCAATGATATGGCCTCGGTAGAGACGGATGAAACGGGTGATACCGTCGCTCTGCATGCCGAATGGTGCACCACGGAACAAGATACCGTTGCCTGGCGCGGTTTGTCCCGCCACGGTAACATATTTCTCAGAACAGGTCAGACGGGCTTTCAGGTGGATTACACCTGCCACATCAAACACGATGGTGCGTGGCCCTTTCACCTGAGTGATACCATAGCGGAAAGTTCCGGGTTGGGGATTGGTGGCATCGTCATCGAGTGAAGTGACATGATAGACTATGCCTCCGCGTCCACCAACAGCATATTGACCATAGCCTTCGGCATCAGGAAATGCCTTGCGGCGCGGTTGAAACGACCATACCGTGCCATGGTGTATCTTGCCTTGGGCATCCTCTTCGTCCATGCGCCAGAAGTATCTGGTCAATGGCGATAGCTGACCGGTCTGCCATGAGGCTGCTGTTCCTTCATAGTCGTAGGTTGTGGCATTGACAACTGCCATGGAGTCGGTGCCGAATACCAAGTGGTGCTTGGCGGTACCATCGGGAGCTTTCCACGACAGCGAAGCCTTACCATCCTCCCATGCCGCATGGCGGTCGTTGTTGGCAGGGGTAGGGTCGAGTGCCATGAAAGTGTCACCGCCCACTTCAAGCGAGTTGAGTTCGAGCGATGTGGTAGTGTAGGTCGTGTCCTCTACAGGTACTGTATAATAGGTGATGGTGACAGGTCGTTGATCTGTGACGGTAAATTCTACGCTCGATTTGGCAGACTCAGAGAGCGAAGTAGCACGACGGGTCTGTTGTATGCCCGTCACTTTGGTCACTCCATCAACATCGATACTGATGGGAGGAGCTACGAAATCGCCTCCATCCGTATTGTTGTGATAGGCCAGCAAGGTGTGGTTGCCATTTGGCAGTCCAGCTATATGCACCTTGATGCCTACCCGTCCGGTGGTGAGTTCGGGTCTGTTGCCCTGTTCGTCAAGTCCCTTGACCATCACACCATCGCAGATGAGCTTGGAATGTTGGCGTCCGTCTTTCCATCTTACGGTATAGAGGGTCTTTCCCTTGACATCGCCTTCTATTTCTACGGTAAATGTAACGCCACCGAATGTCTTGGTAGCTGGTTGCTGTTGCGTAGGGATTCCCCATGCTTCATAACCTTCCTCCAGATACTGTGAAGGATTGTCGTTGGGTTGATTGAAGTCTATTTGTTGCGCATGAGCGGTATGTGTGCACAGCAAACAGAGAAACATGTGTAGAAAATGTTTCATAAGCTTAATGTTTTAGTAGTTTTAGTTTGTTTTTAATGTAGCGTTTGCAAAGGTACGATTAAGCGAGCGAAATACAAAAGAAAAATCTGTTTTTCTTTTGTATTTCCGAGTGTGAGTACCTTGGATATGTAATTTCAAAGGTAGTGCAAACCGAGCGAAATGCAAAAGAAAAAATGTTTTTCTTTTCATTTTCGAGGTGCAGCCTACCTTGGATGCATAGTATCAAAGGTACGATTAAGCGAGCGAAATGCAAAAGGAATTTGGCAAAAAAGTTGTATCTTTGCATCAGAAAACAAAAAAGCAATGACGCTACATCCTCTATATTCCGACGAAAAGCCACCCGAACGGTTCACCTATCCCTTCGGATACGAGCCACATCCGCTCTGCCGACAAGCTGCAACAGAGGTGCAAACCTATATTGCCAGCCATAAAGAACTGCAAGACGATGCCGACCGCGGCAAGATGTTTGGTGTATTGGTGTGTGAGCAGCAGGGACAACTGGTGTTCCTGGCTGCTTATAGTGGACTCCTTGCCGGTCGTAACGACTGGGATTATTTCGTGCCGCCAGTATTCGATGCCCAACAACCAGATGGATATTTCAAACAGGAGGAGCGCGCCATCTCAGCCATGACAGCAGAGACAGACCGCGAATCACGCAAGCAACGGTCGCAAAAACTACAACGCTGGCTGTTCGACCAGTATCGCATGCTCAATGCAGAAGGGCAAAGTAGTCAGTTGGTCGATATTTGGCAAGGCTACTATCGCGACCGTGTGGTAAGAAAATTTCCGTTGCCTCCAGGCGGTACGGGTGACTGTTGTGCCCCCAAACTCCTACAGTATGCTTATCAACACGGACTTCAACCACGGTGTATGGCAGAATTCTGGTGGGGACAATCGCCTCGCCAAGAGATACGGCACCACTTACAATACTATCCCGCGTGTAGTGGAAAATGCAAACCAGTACTGTCATGGATGCTGAAAGGACTTAACGTGGATCCAGATCCCGATACATTGTCACATCCACGAAAACCCATTGCCATTGTCTATGAAGACGATAGCCTGCTGGTGGTCGATAAGCCTTCGGGAGTGCTGAGTGTGCCTGGTCGCAACGAAACCTATAGTGTGGAGACCGTCATGCGAGAACGCTATCCCGACAGTTATGTGGCACATCGATTGGACATGGGTACCTCAGGACTGCTCATCGTGGCAAAGACACTCGATGCATATCGCGACCTTCAAGACCAATTCCTGCATCATGAGGTGCGCAAACGCTATGTTGCTCTGCTCGAACCACCTGCAGCTGGACAGGTTCTCTGCCCAGCGAAAGGCACCATCCGACTGCCTATGCGGCCCGATATGACAAATCGACCGCTGCAAATGGTTGATATGGAACACGGAAAAACGGCAGTCACCGACTATGAATTTATCGACTCCAATACAGTTTCGCTCACTCCACATACCGGACGCACCCATCAGTTGCGGGTACATTGTGCACACCCCGATGGGCTGGGGCGCCCCATTCAAGGCGATGAACTATATGGACATACCAACCCAACAACGTCCCGAATCCATCCCGATGACACCGACCGACTCATGCTCCATGCTGCCGAAATATGGTTCCGACATCCTGTTACCAACCAACCGATGCACTTTGTTTTGCCATTTCGGCATGACAAACTACACCTTATATAAAATAAATAAAGGTTAAACACCGATAAAAATGCCACAGGAGTATGGAGTTTTGAGATAAATTTGGTAACTTTGCGCACGGAAATTTACAATCATTCATTAAAATAATAGATTATTATGATTATTGAAAACATTCACGCAAGAGAGATTCTGGATTCACGTGGTAATCCTACTGTAGAGGTTGAAGTAACTCTGGAAACTGGCGACATGGGTCGTGCCAGCGTTCCTTCTGGTGCTTCTACCGGTGAAAACGAGGCACTTGAGCTCCGTGATGGCGACAAAGGCCGCTATCTGGGCAAGGGCGTTCAGAAAGCCGTAGAGAACGTAAACACCAAGATTGCTCCCGCTATCGAAGGTATGAGCGTTCTGGATCAGCGCGCTATCGACGCCAAGATGCTGGAACTCGACGGTACTCCTACTAAGAAGAACCTCGGTGCTAACGCTATCCTCGGTGTATCACTGGCCGTTGCTCACGCTGCTGCCAACTATCTGCAGATTCCCCTCTATCGCTATATCGGCGGTACTAACACCTACGTTCTGCCTGTTCCTATGATGAACATCGTTAACGGTGGTGCTCACTCTGACGCTCCTATCGCATTCCAGGAGTTCATGATCCGCCCTGTTGGCGCTGCCAACGAAAAGGAAGGTATCCGCATGGGTGCTGAGGTTTTCCACAATCTTGCTAAGCTGTTGAAGGCTCGTGGCCTCTCTACTGCTGTTGGTGATGAGGGTGGTTTCGCTCCTAACTTTGACGGCATCGAGGATGCACTCGACACCATCATGGAAGCTATCAAGGCTGCTGGCTACGAGCCAGGAAAGGACGTGAAGATCGCAATGGACTGCGCTGCTTCTGAATTTGCTGTTCAGGAGAATGGTGAGTGGTTCTACGATTATCGTCAGCTGAAGAATGGTAAGAAGAAAGATCCTAATGGTAAGAAGCTCAGCGCTGAGGAGCAGATTGCTTACCTCGAGCAGCTGATTACCAAATATCCTATCGACTCTATCGAGGACGGACTCGATGAGAACGACTGGGACAACTGGGTTAAACTCACACAGCGCATCGGTGACCGTTGCCAGCTCGTTGGTGATGACTTGTTCGTAACCAACGTGAAGTTCTTGGAGAAGGGAATCAAGATGGGTGCTGCCAACTCTATCCTGATCAAGGTTAACCAGATTGGTTCACTCACCGAGACTCTCGACGCTATCGAAATGGCTCACCGTCACGGCTATACCACCGTTACTTCTCACCGTTCAGGTGAAACAGAGGACACCACCATCGCTGACATCGCTGTTGCTACCAACAGTGGTCAGATCAAGACTGGTTCGCTCTCACGTACCGACCGCATGGCTAAATACAACCAGCTCATCCGTATCGAGGAGCAGCTCGGTGGCCGTTCAGTTTATGGTTACAAGAAACTGAAGTAATCTCTATTACTACAGCAAATACTGATAAGGGGTGGATGCCATGTGGCTTCCACCCCTTTTAAAGTTATATGCGATAATTGTTTTGATGAACAACTCTATTGGCGCAATCGCTCACGACATTGTTCCAGTATCTGCATCACCTCGTCCATCTTCTCTGCACGCAACATGGCAATGCGCGTCTGGCGGAAGTCTGGAATACCTTTGAATACAGGCGATGCTGCTAAGTGACGACGGGTGTGGAGAATGCCACGGCGCTCGTCGATGCGCTCAACATTGATGCGCAATTGTTCTTCCAATACGTCAATCTTCTCATCAAGCGTTAGTTCCTTACGACTGAATATCCAAGGACAACCAAATGTGGCACGGCCGATCATCACCGCATCAACACCATATTGGTCGAAAGCGCGGTCGGCATCGTCGAGCGATTTGATATCGCCATTACCTATGATGGGGATGTGGATGCGGGGATTGCGCTTCACTTCTCCTATCAGTGTCCAGTCGGCATCACCTGTGTACATCTGCGCACGAGTGCGGCCATGGATGGTTAGTGCCTTTATGCCACAGTCTTGCAACTGTTCGGCGAGTGTGGTGATGACGAGATTGTCGTTGTTCCAACCCAAACGGGTCTTTACCGTGACAGGCAGATTTACTGCATCGACAACCTTACGAGTGATGTCGAGCAATTTGTCGATATTCTGCAACATGCCAGCACCTGCGCCTTTTCCTGCAACCTTCTTGACAGGACAACCGAAGTTGAGGTCAATCAGATCTGGACCAGCTTGTTCTACCATCTTTGCAGCATCGACCATAGCATCAATGTCGCGGCCGTATATCTGTATGCCAACTGGACGTTCCTCGTCTGCAATCGTTAGTTTTTGTACCGTCGATTTGATGTCGCGCACCAAAGCTTCGGCAGATACAAACTCTGTATATACCATTGATGCACCAAACCGCTTGCAGAGCAGACGGAAACCGATATCGGTCACGTCTTCCATTGGTGCCAGAAACACCGGGCGTTCGCCCAATTCTATATTTCCTATTTTTGTCATTCTTGATTGTTGTATGATGGTTGTCGGAGTATCAGCTCAGTAGATGATAGGTGCCACCAGCCATAGGACGTACTACTCCTTTCATTTCCAAGCTGAAGAGTAGGGCGGTGACTTGGCCGATAGGGATGTTGGTGACGGTTGTTATCATATTGAGCTGTAGGTCGTTGGTTTTGCTTAAAGCATCAACAACAGCCTGTTCTTCGATGGTAAGATCAGGGAAGAGCTGGCGCTCTACGGCTTGCGGACGCAAACTGTCGGTAGTCCATCCCATTGATGAAATGAAATCATCGGCAGAAGTGATGAGGGTTGCGCCATTGTTGCGGATGAGTTGGTTGCATCCTTTGCTATATTCCGCTCCTACCGGACCAGGGAATGCAAACACCTCGCGACCATAGTTTTGAGCAATGTCGGCAGTAATGAGACTGCCGCCATGTGATGCACTTTCTACTACGATAGTGGCATCGCTTATGCCAGCCACAATGCGGTTGCGTTTCACGAAATTCATTTTTTCAGGACGTGTCATCGACATATATTCCGTCAGCAGACCGCCCTGCTCGGTCATTTGCTGGGCAATGCCACGATGGGCAGATGGGTAGAGCGTGTCGAGTCCATGAGCAAGGACTCCAACGGTAGGTATCCCGTTGTCAAGGGAGTACTTATGAGCGCACACATCCACACCGTATGCCAGACCGCTGACGATAAGTGTATCGGGGCATTTTGTCTTTAGGTCTGCCACAAACCGGCGAATCAAATCGTTGCCATAAACCGTACAATGGCGTGTTCCCACGATGCTTATCACGCGTCGCGCATTGAGGTTGGCGTTGCCACGATAGTAGAGTAGAAGTGGTGCATCGGCACATTCGTGCAGTCGTGTGGGATAGTTGTCGCTACCGAAGGGGATAGCTTCGATATTGTTTTCCGTCATGTAACGTATCTCCTCATCGGCACGCAGTAGTGGCTCTGACCAGTCTTGTAGCAGTTCGATCAATCTTTGTGAACAATCGGGTACGGTTTCAGTCAGTCTGTTGCGGTTTTCATATACCGCTTGGGCCGATCCAAATTCGCGGTAGAGTAATTGTGCAACGGCAGGATAGAGCACCAGTATGCGACTTAAGGCAATGGTATAGCGGATATCTTCGTTCATCGTCATGATAATAAAGCCCGGTCGTAATCCTCGCTGTTAGCGAGTTTTCCATCTATCAGACATACCAGTGTGATGATTCCGCGGAAACATAATGCCTCGTCGGAAGCACGGAAGATGTCTTGATGGAATATGTATTTGACACCTTCTTTCTCTACCCACAGTCGTGAAATAAATTCGTCATCGCAGCGAAGTGGTGTCTTGTATTGCAGATTCATACGTGCAACCACGGCATCTATTCCACGCTCATGCATTTCTGCAAAACTCAGGTTTCGTGATTTCAGAAACAGATGGCGGGTATGTTCGGCATAGTGCAGATAGTTGGCATTGTTGACAATGCCTTCGATGTCGCATTCGTAGTCGCGCACTTCCATGTGCGCTTCAAAGATATATTTACTCATGTATTTATGATTTGCTATTTATCTGTTCATGGGGCTGCTGTGTTTTGTCTCCTGGTCGGCGAAGGTATTCATAGCCAATGCGGCAGCGCAGACAGTCTTTTCGGTCGCAGTATTCTTTTTTTAGTTGGATAAGTGCTTGCGAATCGCCGGCCGTTTTCACCTTCAGACCGCATTCGCTCCACATGCGGATGATATGGTTGCTCTCGGCGCGGAGCTGTTCCAACAGGTCGAAAGCCCTGTCGCAATATTCCTCTTTGGCAGTGTGACGACCGTAAGCAAAGAGCATCGGGATGCAAGTGTTGATGAGCAATAGGTTGATAGAGAATGGCGACAGATGTTTAGTGTTGCTTTCGCTCTCCTGTCCGAAAGTGTAGTGAGTCTTCCAGTAGTCGGATACGTGGGTGCCCATCATATTCTGCAACTCTGCCACAGTTTTGCAATCGGTCAGTTGCGAGAGACTTGTTTTACGCTCATGATAGAGACATGCCAGTTGTGACAAACGGATATAGGGGAAATTCTGAGGTCTCAGTCGTAGGAAACGCCAGCGGTGGTGGTCCATCGGTTGGAGTGAGAATTTATGGGCAAGGTATGTATATTCCTTACTAAGGCGCTGAAAGTATGGGTCAGCAACGGCTTCGTCGCGGTAGCGCTGTGGAATGGATTCGGGTGTTAGTAATCCTGCTTGTCCCATGAAAATGGCTTCCACTTGAAACTGATCATCGCGATGATGTCCCACAGCCGATAGGGGAATGTGTGCTGCCCACTCTTCGAAACTGTCTCCGTTGATGCCGAAACCATAGTTGCGGGCCAAGGTCATGAAGTAAGCGTCTTCCCACGAACCACCCAATCTACGTGCGCGTTCAGCTATAGCCTCCGTTTTTTGCTCCAACCGCTCGGTTTGCAAAGCAGCCATCCAAGCATGGATGGTGATGGGAGCCAATTGAGGAATGATGCGGTAGCACGGCGGATATTGGTCGGTACGTAGCAACTCCTCATAGTTGTCGATGACTTGTTGAGGCACATCGATCTGCATTTGTGGTATGAAATGGCCCAATGTATTGGTCACATCGCAGTCGATGATGCCAGCTACATGCAGTACTACATTGTCGTAGGCAGCATCATGGTCATGACCATGCAGAAACCAATCGCTCGATTTGTCGTGGATTTCTACATTGCCCACCCATAGCGTCTGACCGATTTTTACCTTGGCATTGAAGAAATCGGGACCGCTGTTGCGATTATGAAGACCAGGGTCTATCACCTCTATCGGTCGTCCGTCGGTGGTGGCAAGTGGTCTGGCAGGCAGCAAACGGTGCTTCCAGACATAGTGTAGGAGTTGTTCCATGCGGCATGAAATAATAATGGTGCAAAGTTACGCAAATTATTTTTTTTTTGCAACTTTACACCATTTCTTTTTACTCCCAATCGGTTATAGAGATTCTATTTATCCCTACTTTTCGGTTTAATATGCGATTGGAGGATAGTCATGTAGCATTTGAATGATGGGGTCAGCACTTGCATTTACATCTTGTAGAAGGTGATATACTCTTTCAGCAGACGGAGCATTTCGTCGGCAGCATGCTTCCGATATACTCCTTTCAACGTATGGAAACATCCCACCATACTACTTTCTTCCCCTTCAAGAGGAATGGCGCATAGGTCTGGTGTGGTGGCAACAGCTGAACAAGACAGCACGGTCAGCATCTTGCTCTTACGCACCAGGCGCAATAAGGGCGTGGCAATGTTCAGTTCCACACGTGTGTTGAGAGTTATGTTGTGCGCAACCAACAGACGTTCCAATACGTTGCGCGCCTGTAAGCCCTTTGCTGGAAGTGCAAACGAATAGTTGGCAATGTCGGCAAGAGTCAGCGAAGGGCGTGATGCCAGCTCGTGGTCTTGCGGTACAACCACCCCCAACTGGTCTTTGAAGAGTTCTACCGATTCCACTTTCTTGCTGATATGAGTGGGCTTGTATGACAGCACTACATCCAATTCATGACGGCACAACTTGTCGATAAGTTCTTCCATACGCAAGTATGTGATATCAATGTGCGTGTTGGGATAAAGGCGGCAGAATTCTGTCACCACTTCAGCAGTCATCAATGAAAAGGAGAGGGTGACACCAATGCGGAGCGTTCCACATTTCATCTGCGTCAGATCGGTCATTCGTGCCATGCAGTCATCGGCAGCAGTCACCGTGCGGTTGGCATAATCCACAAGTTCCTTACCAGCTTCTGTCAGATGTACTTCGTGACTGTTACGGTCGAACAGCACCACGCCGAGCTCAGTTTCCAACTGTTTAATAGTTTGTGTTAGTGTGCTTTGGGTGATGTACAATTGCTTAGAAGCTTCTGAGAAATTGAGAGTCTCAGAGACTTTTAGGAAGAAACGAAGCTGTCTTAGTTCCATGTTATGCTGTTTTTGTATCGCTATTATCAGTTTGTCTGCGTGCATCCACTATGATGGGAACTGTCGCACCAAGTACCATCAGTATGACAATGATGACGCATACCATGCCATTGTAACTAAACAGATAGAAGGCATGGGTGAATGTTTCGGCATCCTTGCTCATAATGCATTGTAGCAATCCCTCAACCGAACGATAGGCATACATACCCGGAATCATCGGTAAGAGAGCGGGAAATGCCAGCGCTTCGGCAGGAATACGCCAGTGGCGGCTCGCTTTCGGTGCAAAGAATCCAATGACCAATGCACCGATAAAGGCTGCTGGAATCAGTCCCCAACCGCAGGCATGGGTCAGCACGAAACGTGTGGCATGACCTGCTGCCGCAAGCAGTGCACATCCTTTGAAAGCTTGGAGAGGCACATTGCTGATGCTTCCGAAACCGATGGCGGCAATGGCGGCAAAGAAACCGTCCAACAGGATATCTGTCATAATCATAACGTAAAGTCTTTAGAAATATTGTATGTTCATTAAAAGAATGCCTACCGATAGGCCGATGCCCAAGCATGCTGTCAGCACAGATGCTTCGATGAAACGGCTGATGCAGCAGAGTAAATGTCCGTGGATAAGGTCGCTGACGGAGTTGATGTATGGGATGCCAGGTACAAGATATAACACACTGGTACCTAGTGCAATGTCTGGTGTGTCGGTGCAATGGAACATAAAACCTGAACAGGCGATGACTGATGAACAACAAGCAGCGCAAAGTACAGCCAGGCGCATATCCCATTTCCATTCTTTATGCAAAGCATTCTTAATCCAGAAACCATTGACAGTGGCAATAAATACAATGAGCATGGCTCTCCAATCGCCTTCAAACAAACGGCAGAACGAAGCATTGGCAAGGCCAGTGAGCAGCGTTACCAACCAAGGGTTGAGTCGTGGTTTCTTCATGATGCTACGAAATTCGTTTTTTGCTTCTTCCAGTGTGATGCCATTGTCGCGGATATCCCATGACAAGTGACTCAGACGGGAAATGACATAGAAGTTGAGGCCTGTGACAGGCAATTTCTCTCCAACGGAAAAGGACTGACTATGATCCTTGTCCCATACAGTGGTCATAACCGTATGGGGTAAGATGGTGATCTCTGCTGTTGTTCCGTATGCTTCGGCAATACGGTGTACCGTCTTTTCGCAACGGGCAGATGAACCGCCGGCAGCCAGCATGGTTGCGGCATAGGTGGCAAGAAAATGGGCAGTTTCTTTAGAGCTGTTCAAGTTCGTAGTCGTCATATACCATGCCTGTTTCGTTGTCCTTAATCATCACTTCCTCTTCTGCCATGTGGCCAGCTGTTACGTAGTCGTAACATTCGTTGTTGAGAAATAGTTTCTCTTGACAGCCCAGAGTTCTCTTCTTGTAATTTTGGAAAGCGAAAGTGAACTTTTTCAACGCCACAACAAACAAAGGCATAGCCAATGAAACAGCTAAAATAACTAATCTATAAGTCTCCATAATTTATATATATTTTTTCTTTCTTTTTATATGTAAAAACGAGGGTTGAGCGATATCGCTTTCCTCGAAAGCGTGTGCAAAGGTCTCGCTTTTTATCCATATCTTTTTGCATTGGCTATTAAAAATACCGAATGCCGCTATCGGTACCTATATCCCCACGATAGAAAACGGTTGTGGCAAATTCATAAAAAAAGAAAAATATCGGCAGATTATTCGTTTATTACCAATAAAATAGGTAATTTTGCATGATTTATTTATTTAGACGTAAAAAATAAGATGAACGTAATTACGAAAAGTATTCAGTTGCCTGATGGAAGAACCATCACAATTGAAACCGGGAAAGTGGCAAAGCAGGCTGACGGAAGCGTTGTTCTCCGTATGAACAACACCGTACTTCTGGCCACTGTTTGTGCCGCAAAAGATGCAGTTCCCGGAACAGATTTCATGCCTCTGCAGGTTGACTACAGAGAGCAGTATGCCGCCGCAGGTCGATTCCCCGGTGGTTTCACCAAGCGCGAAGGCAAAGCCAGTGACAACGAAATCCTTACCAGCCGTCTGGTGGACCGTGTGCTCCGTCCGCTGTTCCCTTCTAACTATCACGCTGAAGTTTATGTGAATGTAATGCTTCTGAGTGCAGATGGTGTTGACCAACCCGATGCATTGGCAGGATTCGCCGCATCAGCAGCATTGGCATGTTCGGATATTCCCTTCGAGTGCCCCATCAGTGAGGTTCGTGTAGCTCGTGTTAATGGCGAGTTTGTTATCGACCCGACCTTCGAACAGATGAAGGAAGCTGACATGGACATCATGGTTGGTGCTTCTGCCGAAAACATCATGATGGTGGAAGGTGAAATGAAGGAAGTATCAGAGCAAGATATGATTGGCGCACTGAAAGCAGCGATGGCTGCTATCAAGCCTATGTGTGAATTGCAAACCGCACTGAGCAAGGAGCTCGGTACCGATGTGAAGCGCGAATACAATCACGAAGTCAACGATGAAGAACTGCGTGAGCAGATGAACAAGGAACTCTATCAGCCTTCGTACGACGTGACCAAGCAGGCTCTTGAGAAACATGCGCGTGCTGAGGCATTCGAAAAGATATTGGCAGATTTCAAGGAGCAGTATGCTACTGCACATGCCGATCTCACCGAAGATGAGCTCGAAGAGAAATATGCCATGATGGACCGTTACTATCATGATGTGGAGCGCGACGCTATGCGACGTTGCATTTTGGATGAGGGTATTCGTCTTGACGGTCGTAAGACTGACGAGATTCGTCCTATTTGGTGCGAGGTTTCTCCACTGCCCATGCCTCACGGAAGCTCTATCTTTACACGTGGTGAGACACAGTCTCTGACCACTTGTACTCTCGGCACTAAACTCGATGAGAAACTTGTTGACGATGTGCTTGACAAGAGCTATCAGCGCTTCTTGCTCCATTATAACTTCCCTCCATTCTGTACTGGTGAGGCCAAAGCCCAGCGTGGCGTGGGTCGTCGTGAAATTGGTCACGGTCACTTGGCATGGCGTGGTTTGAAGGGTCAGATACCTGAGGACTTCCCTTATACCGTACGTCTGGTATCTCAGATTCTCGAGTCTAACGGTTCTTCATCTATGGCTACCGTTTGTGCAGGTACGCTTGCCCTGATGGATGCAGGTGTTCCTATGAAGAAGCCTGTATCAGGTATTGCCATGGGTCTGATTAAGAATCCCGGCGAAGATAAATATGCTGTATTGAGCGATATCCTCGGCGACGAGGACCATTTGGGTGATATGGACTTCAAGACCACTGGTACTAAGGACGGTCTGACAGCCACTCAGATGGATATCAAGTGCGACGGTCTGTCGTTCGAAATCTTGGAAAAAGCTCTTATGCAGGCTAAGGCTGGCCGTGAGCACATCCTTAAATGCATCACCGATACTATTGCTGAGCCACGTGCTGAGCTTAAACCACATGTACCCCGCATCGTAGCCTTTGAGATTCCTAAGGAGTTCATTGGTGCTGTGATTGGCCCGGGCGGAAAGATCATTCAGCAGATGCAGGAGGATACCGGTGCTACTATCACTATCGATGAAGAGGATGGCGTTGGTAAGATTCAGGTGAGCGGTCCCGATAAGAACAGCATCGATGCTGCTATTGCCAAGATTCGTGCCATTGTGGCTATTCCTGAGATTGGTGAGGTTTACGAGGGTACCGTACGCAGCATCATGCCTTATGGTTGCTTTGTAGAGTTCATGCCAGGCAAGGACGGTTTGCTCCATATTTCAGAAATCGACTGGAAGCGTTTGGAGACCGTAGAGGAAGCTGGTATCAAGGAAGGCGATAAGATTAAGGTGAAACTGCTGGAGATTGATCCTAAGACCGGTAAGTTCAAACTCTCTCATCGCGTTCTTATTGATAAGCCTGAGGGATATGTTGAGCGTCCTGCACGTCGCGACCGTAGCGAGCGTCGCCCCCGTCCTGAGCGTGGCGAGCGTCGTCAGCACAACGATCACCGCGAGCGTCCACAGCGCAACGACGAATTCCATGAGCCCAACAACGAGCCCAAGGATTTCAGCGATGCTCTCGACAAAATGGACTTCTAATTGCAGCGAATCATATAGCTGAAAAATAATCTAAAGTGTCCTGCTGAAGCTTTACGGCTTTGCAGGACACTTTTCCGTTTTTCCAGAGTTATACAAGAATTTTATTTTTCAGAAAATTTCGACCACTCGACCAC
Source organism: Prevotella sp. P5-50 (assembly GCF_002251295.1). Classification (GTDB taxonomy): domain Bacteria; phylum Bacteroidota; class Bacteroidia; order Bacteroidales; family Bacteroidaceae; genus Prevotella. Next base: position 126,070 of record NZ_NPJA01000019.1, on the reverse strand, counting down.
CGATGTGTGCATCACGTTATCGTTCAGTATTTTAGGCGGTGGTCGAAACTGTTTATATCGACCACGCATCGACCACCAAATTGCGAAAGCATATCTGCGATGCTCATATCTATTCGAATGTCGCTCAGAAATAAAATAGATCGGTATTCTTTTGATAACGTTTTGCCAAGCTGTGCCAAATGTTTTGCAAAAGTATTGTTCAACGTTTGGCAAAGGTATAGTCTAACGTTTGGCCAAGGTATAGTCCAACGTTTGGCAAAGGTATAGTCTAACGTATGATAAAGGTATTGTCAACGTTTGACAAAGATATTATCCAACGTTTGACAAAGGTATTATCCAACGTTTGACAAAGATATTATCCAACGTTTGACAAAGGTATTATCCAACGTTTGATAAAAGTTTTTTTAATATTGCATATGAGACGTGTTGAAAATCAGATATTTAAAAGAGTGGCGTGGTCCTCTGTTATCTTCATATTTGATGGGTGTTTGCCAATAATAGGAATCCCATCGCATACGGATGTACACGATGGGCGAAATGAGGTCTAAAGATTGTTTTGAGTGAATCTTTCCTGTTAACTTTGTGCTAGTATCAAACCATTAACCTACTGCATCTTGCTGTTTTTTCTGCTTTTTGGCATCTATGCCTACACCAACTGTATCACAGACGAGCATGAATGCCCAGAAATTCCAGAATGAACTTTGGAAGATTAAGGCAACTATAATACCAATGATATCGATTATTGCCATGCTATAACCAGTAGTTTTGCTATTCTCCAATGCCTTGATAAAACGCTTGTGGTTTATTATAAGCATCACAAGTTCAAACAGTGCAGAAATAACTAAAAGACCGAACGATAGGTTGCTCCATACATCAATCAATAATTCATTGCCTTTAGAAATGTTTTCTATCAAAGGGTCAAAGGTCCATACAAGTAGTCCTGCACGAAAAATCCAAGATGCCCATATTATGCTTTTAGAATATCTGTCCATGCCTATTTCATTTTAGTTTCCCAATATGATATACTATACAAAGCAGTAGAAAAAGCAGCTTTTACTTGCGTTTTCTCTTCTTCTGTCAAATCTGCAGTACTATCGATTATTTCACAATACTTTCCGATGATAAATGCAATGTCTTCAGCGTTTTCTGTATAGCTGTCTAATGCTTCGTCAAACAACCTTATGATTTTATCCGTAGTAGAGTCTGATTCGTTTTTTTCTCCTGTACATATATCAATGGCAATTTGTTTGCATTTCGTTTTTAATTCTTTTGAGTCAATCAACCTTAATTGTAATTCAATAGTTTCTGCATCAATTTTTTTATCTGGATATTTTTCATCCTTTATATCCATGTTTGGTCCACTTGAACCGTCAAATGTGGCAAGTGCAGTATTATGCATTTTTCCTATACATAGTGAAAGTGCATCTAAATTTGATAATAATATGAGATCATTGTTTACAATAGAATCTCCTTTAAGAGCTTCATCCAAATTGGTAATGCCTGATTCAGTAATGTCTCCTTTTTGTGCCAAACTCCTACATAATTCGGATATTGTTTCTATATCAGCATCATTACATTCAAGTTTATGATCCAAATCGCGATATTTCCACCAAGAAGAAACACCGCCACCAATCACGCCTCCGATGATGGCGCCAAAGCATCCACCTCGTGATGAATCAATTTGTTTTCCGATGTTATATCCATATTTAACTCCATCGTAGCATCCTTTGAAATCAGCTCTTACCAATTCATTTCTCTTATTTCTATTCCAGTCTTTCCATCCTCTTGTCACAAATGGTGTTTTGAGCTGTTCAAGTTCAGCGTTGATGTTTTCAATTTTGGAGATTACGTCAGGAGTTTTTGCTTTAGGTGTCATTTCCATGTCATAGTTGTCTGATGTACATGCTGTCAGCAGTATAATCATTGTCATTACTGCCATGCCTTTTGAAATACCGATCATTGTTTTCATAATTTGATTGATTTTTGTTGTGTGAATAATTGTTTTGTTTCGATTGCAAAATTAAGCAGAACCAAAACAACGAGCAAAAAATCAATACACGTTAAATTCACAAAACATCAAGTGTGTATTTTGTGTGTATAGAAGTGTGGCTTTAATGGCTTATGAGATAGTAGCTTATGCGCTTTGTGATGTTGATTGTGAAATATCGTCCTTTCTCTTGCGGTTGTGATTAGAGATAAATAGACCGACGAAAATGATGAGGAATACCGTCCATGCTATCCATCGTTGTGAATCGAAAAGCAGTGCAATGGCAATACCCAAGAAGCAGAGACAGGTGTTGATATTCAGAAAAAGCTGTTCAGATGCCAATTTTTTCAGTGTGTAAGTCCATTTTTTGCTCAATAGTTGTCTGCTGAAGAATACGGCAATAATAATAAGCAAAGCTCCACAGGCTTGGAAACTCCACCATACGAAGGAACTCGAATCGTAGAAGTAGTCTATCATAGGATCCAATGTACCATGGAAAAACACAGCGGTGTATAGCCATGATTCCAACATCATATTTATGTTTGACCTTTTCATTCTTGTTAGTTTAGGATAAAAATGCGTTGCCGAGTATAGGGATTAGTGTAGAGCCAGCAATTTGTCTTCCAATCCTTTTGCACCTTTCGTGCCAAAGAGTTTTTCGTGTATGCTTGCTTTCGCATTGCTCACTCGTTGCATACTGATATTCATTGCAGCGGCTATTTCCGATGGAATGAAGCAGACGCGGAGTAACACACATACTTGTATTTCAGTTAGCGACAAGTGTTTGGTGGGATTGCATACCACTGCCCAGAAGTCGGGTAGATGGGCTTCTGCCAACTGTACCACCTCCCGTAGGTCGCGCCCAGATGGAATTTTTCCTCGTTCAAGCAATGAGTGGAGATGGCTGATAGCCTTGTCATCGAAGAGTTCGCGCTCTTTGTCCCATGTTTCAATCGATACGTTTTGGTCTAAATAGGTTGCCACTTGAGCGCGCAGCGACTCCAATTCTTCGCCTTTTGCTTGCTTGTATGCGAGGAAATCGTTTTGTAGTGTGTCATATTCGTGGCGTGCATGGTCGTAGGTGGCACGTAGTTGCTGGAAGTACATATTATGGCGTTCAATCTTGATGCGCTGCCACTGTTTATGCCGTTTGTACCACTGGTGACTAATCAATCCCGCGATGCAGAGCACAAATATAACGATAAGGAGTGCAGCAATCATTGTTTTCAGACGCGCTTCCATGTGCTTCTCCACTTCTCCCATGCGATCCTGTGTATAGAGACGGTACATTTCACAGTCGATATTTTCTGCATGCATTTTTTGTAGAGAATCGCAAGCTAAAGTGTAATAAGTGGCATAGCGAGTGGCTTCACGCAGGTTTCCTTTGGCAGTGTAATAACGCATCAAACCACCATTTATGCAGGCTGTCAACGGCATGTCGTTGATATCAGAAAGGTTGGCTTGCATATAATAGAAACCAGCCGAGTCGATATTGTCTTGTAGCTCAGCCAATATGCCTTGGCAGGCATAGTAATTGTTCCACAAGCGATGGTTTGAGGCAAGGTAGTGCATTTCTTGCTGTACTTTTTGCATGACAGATTCTGCAAATTTCCGGTCTGTCTTTTTAGCAATAAGGGGCATTTCTTTCAGGAAGAAACCGACAGCCAACTCGTGATATTGTTGTTTAGCCATGACATCTGCCACTGAGTCGAGCAGTGTTATTGCTCTGTAAGTATCGCCGTTTTGTGCGTAGATGTCTGCCGTTTGTGTTTTAGCCTTGAGAGCATTGACGGTATCGTTGGCTTTGAAAAATGCGTGTTCGGCTTTATGTATGCAGTTCATCTGCATACTATAGACCATCGCCCGTCCGTATGCTTTCGCCATTTGTGCATGGAGTGTGCCCAATAAGTGCCAATCACAGTGTGTATCGGAAGTGTCAGTGTGTGCCACAGCCTTCATATAGTATTGGAGTGCCATGGGCGTATTACCTTTGTAGTCGTAAACGAGTGCAGCCAAATAGTTGGCGCGCACCTGCTCTTTACAAGTGCCATGCAGGTCGTAATAGTTGGCGCTTTCTATGATTATGCTATCTTCCACTATTGTGTTTCCCGTGCGATAGCTTGCGTCAGTCAGTAGCAGATGGTAGGCCATGTATTGGCTTTTGTCCATTTCATTTTGTTCGCTGCTGATGCTATTGAGTAGCAATAGTGCAGAGTCGGGATGTTCGTCCATTATATTTTCTGCATGTTCTAATATGGCAATACTCCTGTTGCTTTTGCCACAGGTGCATAGAAGGATAGTTGTCAGCATTGCTAGAAGCACAATGCTGCACATGTGTTGTAGCTTTTGTTTCTGTCGTGTTGTCAGCTTCATATATTCTCGAATCCTTTTGGGACTATGGGCAGAATGTGTAGTAATACGGTTTGGACTATTTCTTTATTTGTATGGCAAAGGTAGTCAATTTTTTCCTTTTCTGCAAAAAAACAATCTATTACACATAGAAAACCTTAATTATAGTTGCGTTTGAATACTTCATTTGCTAATAAAGTATGGGAGCAGGAAATGTATTGCCGATGTTCTTGCTGATAAAATGATGTTCGCAGAGTTTTAGGTTGGTGTTCGATGTTCGATAAAAACGAAAAAAATGCGCGTGCGCCCATGCGCACGCGCAAGGAGTATGGGGTTAACCTTCGATATCCTGTTTAGCGGCAGGTTTAATCTTTAGTTCGTAGAGGTCGCCACGACGGTCGCGCAGGTTGCGCACAGCACCATAGGTGTGTAGCTCGTTGAGCAGACTCAGATCTACATCGCTTACCAATATCATCTCGGTGTTGGGTGTTGCCTCGGCACGCATACCGTCGGTGGGGAATGCAAAGTCGCACGGCGTGAACACAGCAGACTGTGCATACTGGATATCCATGTTGTGGACACGCGGCAGGTTGCCCACACTTCCGGCAATTGCCACGTAGCACTCGTTTTCGATGGCACGAGCCTGTGCACAGATGCGAACACGTGAGTAGGCGTTCTTAGTGTCGGTCATGAATGGTACAAAGAGTATCTGCATGCCCTCATCTGCCATCAGGCGTGACAGCTCAGGGAACTCTACATCGTAGCAAATCAGTATGCCGATGCGTCCGCAGTCAGTATCAAAAGTCTGCACATGGCTACCACCGGTCAGTCCCCAACATTTCTGTTCGTCGGGAGTGACATGTATCTTTTCAAACATCTCGTATGATCCGTCGCGACGGCAAAGAAAGCCCACATTGTAGAGAGCACCGTCATCTTTAACGTAAGGCATACTACCTGTGATGATGTTGATATTATAGCTGATAGCCATTTCAACGAAGCGGTCGCGGATTTTCTCCGTATATTGTGCCATGGCACGGATAGACTGTGCCTCGCCCATGTCGTTGAACTTCGCCATCAGTGGAGCGTTGAAGTATTCGGGGAAGAGGATGAAATCGCTCTTGTAGTCGGATACGGAATCGACAAAGAACTCTACCTGTTCGAACAAATCATCGAGCGTATGGTAGGGGCGCATCTGCCATTGTACCATACCGATACGTACCGTGGGACGCTTTTCCACCACATTGTTGGATGGCTGATAGTAGATATTGTCCCATTGCAGCAGTGTGGCACAATGTTTCGACTCCTCGTCGTTGGGCAGATAGTTGCGGATGACACGACGCACGTGGAAGTCGTTGGACAGCTGGAAAGTAAGTACCGGGTCGTATATCTCTCGCGTGCGTACCTTTTCTATATATTCCTTAGGACGCATGGTGTCGGCATAGAGGTGGTAGTTGGGTATTCTACCGCCAAACATGATGGCCTTGAGGTTGAGTTTCTCACAGAGTTCCTTGCGATATTCGTACATGCGGCGAGCCAGTCGCATGCCACGGTAGTCGGGATGGATAAACACCTCGATGCCATAAAGGATATTGCCGTTGGGGTTGTGAGTGTTGAACGTTTCGTTGCCAGTGACCTGTGCATAGGTGTGGTCGCCTTTCACCTTGTTGTAGTCAACAATGATGGATAGGGCACATCCCACTATCTTATCATCGACCACGATAACAATCTGGCCTTCGGGAAAGATAGTGAGGAGTTTCTTGATTTGTGCGTGAGTCCAGAAGACATCAGCATCGGCATAGATGCGTCGGAATGATCGTGCCAACTGGTCGTAGTCCTCCATTTGGAGGTTGCGCAGTTCTACTTTATTGGAGTGTGACGTTTCCATAATGTACGGGTTATCTTTTGCTGTTTTCTTTTTACCGACGCAAAAGTACTAATTATTCCTTTATGTTGAACACTATCATGGTGTGTTTTTTATCTTTTCTTCCATCTCCTTGACTTTGTCGTGGATATATTTACAGAAACCAGAGTCTTCCAATACTTCGATATCAGAAAACAGTCCCATGACAAAACGACCTATACCAATATAGCTGCACACATCGAGTTCAAGTATCCAATGGGTGTCATTGTCTTTACTGATATAGGCTGCCGATAATGGATATTCTTCTTGTATGATATTGGCTGATAGGCGGCCCAGACGTAGTTTGATACGCATCTGTTGTTCGCCGCTGAACATGAAGATGTCGGTGTACATCTGTCGATGCTGCCTTTCGTGCTGCCATTCGTCGGCCAACAACTCTACCGATTCCATGCGTGCCACCTTGAAGGTCTTGTTCGTCTTTGATGTTAATTCATAGCAACGCACCTCGCGATTGTCGTTCATCAACATGAACGGTTCGACAATGCGATCGCTCACCGAGTTGCTGTGTGGCGATGAATAATGGTGGAGAATGACGTTGCGATGATATTTGATGGCATCGTAGAGGACGCTGATATTCAAAGCCTGCTGTTCGCGCAACTGGGCATCGGCAAGGATATTAAAATCGTAGAGCGTGTCGAGCTTCCTCTTTAGATGAGCCACCAGTGCTCCCTGACCACCATAGTTTTCAAGCATGCGGCGGATATAGATGGCTTCGTCTTCGGTGAAATGCACTTTGCGGAAGAGCTTGGTGAAGTAGGTGGAGTTTTTGTCGATGGAATAGACGGTACCGCGCTTTTCCACTTCGAAGCCAAAGTCACGGAAAAAATCGAGATAGTAATAGAGCGTGCGCTTTGATAGCTCCATCTTTTCGCAGAGTTGCTGTACGTTGAGCTTCTTGTTTTCGGTAAGTAGAAGCAGCAACGACAGCTCTCGGTTCAGTTTGTCGTGACGCATAGGCTATTCTCCAAAATCGAGTGAAAGCTGCCCATCGCCCAGCAGATTGAAACTCTTGCGGTGGTAGGGAGTGATACCGCAACGGCTGATAGCTTCGCGATGCTTCTTGGTGGGATATCCTTTGTTGGAATGCCAGTCGTATTCAGGATATTCCTCTGCCAGTCCATCCATATAGTCGTCGCGGTAAGTCTTGGCAAGAATTGAGGCTGCTGCAATGCTGAGATATTTACCATCACCTTTGACAATAGTGGTGTGGGGCAACTTCTGATAGGGTTTGAAACGGTTGCCATCCACAATAATTGCTTCTGGACGCACTTTCAACTGGTCGAGAGCACGGTGCATGGCGAGTATCGAGGCATTGAGGATGTTAATGCGGTCGATCTCCTCGGCTGTTACGATGCCTACAGCCCATGCCAATGCGTCGCGCTCAATAATCTCGCGCAACTGCTTGCGCTTATGGTCTGTCAATTGTTTCGAGTCGTTGAGCGCCTCGTTGTGGTAGTCTTCAGGAAAGATAACAGCAGCAGCATAGACGCTGCCTGCCAAACATCCACGTCCGGCTTCATCGCATCCTGCTTCTATCTTACCCGTGTAATAATGGCTTGCAAGCATATAATATTGTAAAGAGATGTTAACGATTAAATTCTTTTAACTAAGATATTTTGAAAGTGAACATATTGTGCACAAAATAGTAGTTCCTTTGCAGCATCGAAACAATAAAATCTGAACTGAATATGAAACAGACCATCACTTTGAATCGTAACGAGCGCCTCATGCTCAATGTACAGCGTATAGCCAATCTTGCCAATAAACCCCTTGCGGCTCTTGCCAACTACTATTCGCGATTGCTAGGTGAGAAAGTCAACGTGCGACAGACCTTGTTGCTATGCAATGCACAGGCTGCATTCTTCTTCCTTGTATTTGCATCCATGTCGTTGGTATTGCGGCTGCTCTGTCTGCTGTGGTTTTGCAACGCATTGCTCAAATGCCGAAACAGCGGACTTGGACGCGACTAATAGTTAATGCCCAATATGCAGAAACTTGACACTGTTGGTCAGAACATCTGACTGACACGGCGTATGCCATTGACCAAAATGTCAATCTCCTCTTTCGTATTGTAAAGGGCAAACGATGCGCGCACCGTGCCGCTGATACCAAGGCGAGTCATCAGGGGTTGGGCGCAATGGTGTCCAGTGCGTACAGCTATGCCAAGGCGATCGAGCAGGGTGCCCATGTCGAGGTGGTGGATATTGCCCACCAGAAAACTGACTACTGCATCTTTGTGTGCTGATGTGCCAAACAGACGCATATCATCGATGGTTGACATCTGCTCCATACAATAATGGGTAAGCATCTGCTCGTGGGTTGCTATCTGGTCAAGGCCTAATGCCGAAATATAATCAATAGCAGTGGCGAGGCCGTGGGTTGCTACATAGTCGGGCGTGCCTGCTTCAAATTTAAAGGGCAGGCGTTCAAAAGTGGTTTGTTCCCACGATACTTTATCTATCATTTCGCCGCCACCTTGATAGGGTGGAAGTCTTTCCAACCATTCTTCTTTACCATAGAGCACACCGATACCAGTAGGGCCATACATCTTGTGTCCACTGAAGGCAAAAAAATCGCAATCCAGTTCTTTTACATCAACATGAAAGTGGGGAGTGCTCTGTGCACCATCCACCAATACGGGAATTCCATATTTGTGGGCAATGGTTGTCACATGCTTTACATCGTTTACTGTGCCGAGCACATTGCTTACATGGGCCATGCTCACCAGTTTGGTACGCTCGTTGATCATCTGTTCCAACTGATCCAAACAGAGATCGCCCTTTTCGTCGAAAGGCAGATGACGTACTACGATGCCGCGGCGGTTGGCTTGTAGTTGCCAAGGCACGATGTTGGAGTGGTGCTCCATGTCGGTGACAATAACTTCATCGCCCTCTTTCATCATCTCTTCGCAGAATGATGATGCTACTAGATTGATGGCTTCTGTAGTGCCGCGAGTGAACACAATCTCTTCTGTTTTAGCGGCACCGATGAAAGCACGCACCTTTTCTCTTGCTGCCTCATGTAGGTCGGTGGCCTGTTGCGACAGGTAGTGGACACCGCGATGTACATTGGCATTGACGTTGAGGTACTCCTCTCTCATAGCATCGAGCACGCAGAGAGGTTTCTGAGTGGTGGCTGCATTGTCGAGATAGACAAGTGGACGATCATAGACTTTTCTCGACAGAATGGGGAAATCTTCCCGCACTTTATTGATATCGTACATCTTTTCTTATAATCTTATTTACAGAGTTTGCATCCCACACATTTGCTGAGTTCACCGCGGAAACGCTTTTCTACCAAATAGTGCAGGCGGTCGCGGAGTGGTTCGAGTTGCATCTGATCGACCACCTCGTTGATGAATGCGTTCTGCAAAAGCAGTCGTGCCTCTTTTTTCGATATGCCGCGTTGCTGCATGTAGAAGAGGGCCGCATCATTGAGCTGGCCTACTGTACTTCCGTGAGCACATTTTACGTCATCGGCATAAATCTCCAGCATGGGCTGGGTGTACATACGGGCTGTCTTTGAAGCTGTCAAGTTCTGATTGGTCATCTGCGATGAGGTCTTCTGTGCGCCATGTGCCACATAGACTCTTCCTGCAAATGCTCCAACGGCATCTTCGTTGAGCACGTACTTGTAGAGTTCTGTGCTGGTGCAGTGGGGCACCTCATGACGGATGAGCGTGTTGTTATCTACATGTTGTTTCTTGTCGGCAATCACACAGCCATAGCATCCACATTCTGCACCTTCGCCAGCAAAGGTGAGATCAAGGCGGTTGCGTGTCACACCATTGTGAAGGGTTATCACATTGTGGTTGACACGGCTATTAGCTTGTTGCTCTATATATACATTGCTGATACGTACGTTCTTGTGGTGTGTCTCTTCCAAACAATAGAGGTCGAGCGAGGCATTGTTGCCAACAAATGCTTCGATGATCTGTGTGGAAAGGAAATTGCGGTCATCGGCTGCATGGTCGCAGAAGAGCATTTTCAGTTCGGCTCCCTCCTCCAGGATAATCATCACGCGGCGGTTGACCATAAGGTCAACATCGCTTCGGAGGATGTTGATGACCTGTATGGCACGTTCCACTTTGGTGTGGCGTGGCACATAAACAAGCAGTCCGTCTTGTGCCAACATGGTGTTGAGAGCTGTTACGGCATCTTCGTCGGTTTTTGCTAAGCGCCCATAGTGGCTTGCCACCAGTTCGGGATGTTCCTTCATTGATCCCACAAAAACACCTTCGGGCAGATGGCCTTTAGGAGTTTCTTGGGTGTAGAAGGCGTCATTGACCATGAAATAAAGCGAAGTAGATAGGTTGGGTACATCGCATCGGAAGGCCTCATAGGGGTCAACGGGGATGTTGAGTCGGTTGAGGTTCAGTCCGTAGTTGGGTTCGAAGAGTTGTTGCAGGTCGGTATATTTATACCGTTCCACCCGTCGGGTGGGGAAGCCCTGCGCTTTGAAATGCTCGAAAGCCTTGTCGCGTATGGCATTCATGTGCTCTGGGGCATGACTGATAATCATCTGCCTTGCTTCCTGATAGAGCTCGATATATTGTTGTTCGCTACCCATTTATTCTTCTCCTATTTCTTCTTTGATCCAGTCGTAACCATGTTCTTGTATCTCTTTGGCCAGTTCTGGACCTCCGGTTTTTACGATGCGTCCCTTGTAGAGCACATGAACAAACTGTGGACGAATCATCTCCAACAGTCGGTCGTAGTGGGTGATAACGATACAGGAGGTTTGTGGAGTCTGCAGTTTGTTGACTCCTTCTGCAACAATGCGCATGGCATCGACATCGAGGCCTGAGTCGGTCTCGTCGAGAATGCTTAGCTTTGGTTCAAGCATAGCCATTTGGAATACCTCGTTGCGCTTTTTCTCGCCACCGCTGAATCCTTCGTTGACCGAGCGGTTGGCAAGTTTAGAATCGAGTTCTACTATCTTTCGCTTCTCGCGCATAAGTTTTAAGAACTCTGCGGCATTCATTGGTTCAAGACCTTGATATTTCCGTTTTTCGTTAATGGCAGCTTTCATGAAGTTGGTCATCGATACTCCGGGAATCTCCACAGGATATTGGAACGAAAGGAACAATCCCTCGTGTGCGCGGTCTTCGGGCTTCATGTCCAATAGATTTTTACCATTGAAATATGCTTCTCCTTCGGTCACTTCGTAGAGTGGATTGCCCACGAGAACGGCACTGAGTGTGCTCTTGCCCGAACCGTTGGGGCCCATGATGGCATGTGTTTCACCGTCGCGAATGGTCAGGTCGATGCCTTTCAGTATTTCTTTGCCAGCAATGGTGGCATGCAGGTTTTTTACCTCTAACATATCTTGAGTCTTTTTATTGTCGTTGTTGTTTTATCCCACGGTACCTTCGAGTGATACGCTGAGCAGTTTCTGTGCCTCGACGGCAAACTCCATGGGGAGTTTCTTGATTACTTCTTTGGCATAGCCATTAACGATGAGACCTACGGCTTGTTCGGTGGGTATGCCACGCTGGTTGCAGTAGAAGAGTTGGTCTTCCGATATTTTGCTGGTAGTTGCTTCGTGTTCGAATACTGCGGTGTCATTGTGTACATCCATATAGGGGAAGGTGTGTGCACCACAGTCACTGCCCAGCAGTAGAGAATCGCAACTGGAGTAGTTGCGTGCATTGTCGGCTGTGCTGGTAGCACGTACCAGTCCGCGGTATGAGTTTTGGGAGTGGCCGGCAGATATTCCTTTCGATATGATGGTACTTTTGGTGTTTTTGCCCATGTGTATCATCTTTGTGCCAGTGTCTGCTTCTTGATAATTGTTGGTAACAGCTACACTATAGAACTCTGCTGTCGAGTTGTCACCACGGAGTATGCAGGAGGGATATTTCCAAGTGATAGCACTTCCGGTTTCTACCTGTGTCCAGGAAAGTTTAGAACCTTCACCTCTGAGATCACCGCGCTTGGTGACAAGGTTGAGCACACCACCTTTACCATTCTCATCACCGGGATACCAGTTTTGTACGGTAGAGTATTTTACTTCGGCTCTATCATTGACAATGATCTCTACGATGGCGGCATGTAATTGGTTTTCGTCGCGCATAGGGGCTGTGCATCCTTCGAGATAGGATACGTAGGCATCGTCGTCGGCAATAATCAATGTGCGTTCAAACTGTCCTGTGTTACGTGCATTGATGCGGAAATAACTGCTCAATTCCATAGGACAGCGCACACCTTTGGGGATATAGACAAAAGATCCATCGCTGAATACGGCACTATTGAGCGCTGCAAAGAAATTGTCGCGGTATGGTACTACCGTACCGAGGTATTGTCTGACGAGTGCGGAATGTTCCTTAATGGCTTCACCGATGGAGCAGAATATTACACCTTTCTCTGCGAGCTTCTCTTTGAAGGTGGTCTTTACCGATACCGAGTCCATGATGGCATCCACTGCTGTATTGCCACTCAATGCCAGACGTTCTTCAAGGGGAATACCCAGTTTGTCGAAAGTCTTCTCCAGTTCCGGGTCAATCTTTCCGTCACCTTGGGGTTTCTTGGCCAGCGGGTCTGCGTAGTATGATATGGCTTGATAGTCAATAGGTGGCACATGTACATGTCCCCATCGTGGTTCCGTCTGCTGTTGCCAGTAACGGAAAGCTTTGAGACGGAAATCAAGCATCCATTCGGGCTCTCCCTTTTTTTTCGATATGAGCCTGACAATATCCTCATTGAGTCCTTTCTCAATGATTTCAGTATGTACATCAGTAGTGAATCCAAACTCGTATTTCTGTTCAGCTACTTGGCGTACTAATTCGTTGTTGTTTTCTTTCATTTCCATTTGGGGTACAAAGTTACGAATAAGTGAGTGAAGTACAAAAGGAAAACGAGTTTTTCTTTTCGCTTTAGTTCCTTTAGAAAACTATTCTCTGCTTGATGATGCATAGTCGCGTGGTGATAGACCGAAGCGCTTGCGGAAACACTTGCCGAAATAACTACTATCCTTAAAGCCTGAACGATATGCCACTTCGTTGATGCTGAGGTTAGTGTGTTTTAGCAGTTCGGCAGCACGTGATAGTCGGAACTCCTTGATAAGATCGAGTGGTGCAAAGCCTGTGACGTTCTTCACTTTCTTGAAGAATGCCGATCGCGACAGCCCCATTTCAGCAGCCATGGTATCGATGTTGAATTCGCTGTTTTGCAGATTCTCATCGATGATGCGATGCAACTGGTCTATAAACTCCATACCTTTTTGCTCAACATATTGTGAGTAGTCAATCTCTTTGGCTGGTGTAGCGGTGGCCATAGTATGTAGCTTTGCCAGTCGTTGACCGATAATCATTTCGTTTCTCATTCGGTTCATTTGCAGTCCTGTGCGTACAATGAAGAATGTGATGATGCCGATGACAGCCAGATAGATAAGATATGCCCACCATGTGGCCCACCACGGTGGAAGTATGCAGATGTGCAGTTCGTCTCTTGAGCAGAGTGTTGGATTGCTGTCGTCTATTGTTTCAACCACAAAGGTGTAGTTACCTGGTGGTACTTTGGTGTACGATGCTTGTCTGTTTTGTCCGCTGTAGTTCCAGTCGTGGTCGTATCCTTTCAGTCGGTATCTGTATGCCACATTGTTGTTATTGATGAAGTTGAGTGCGGCAAATTCGATGGTGAATGAATTCTGATCGTGTTTCAGTTCTATCTGTTTGAGTTGGTCGATGCCATGTTGGTTTTCTATGCGTTCCAGTTGTTGGGTGATGTTTCTGTTGTTTACGCTCATATTGGTAATGAACGTATGGTAGTTACTGTTTTCGTTGACCAGATGCTTGGGGTCGAAGACGATGATGCCTTGTTTGCATCCTAGCCATATTTCACCATTGTTCATGCGACATGCAGAAGCCTCTTCAAATTTGACATCAGGCAGTCCATCGTATTTGTCGAAGTTACGTATGCGTTCATTTTTCGGATTATAGCAAGCAATAGTGTTTTCTCCTGCAAACCACAGTCTGCCGTTCAAGTCTTCGGTAATGGATACGATGACGTCGTTGCGCAGTCCTTCTCTCATGCCAAGTGTTTTGAAGTCAGGACAGTGTTTGTGTTTGTCGTAGTTGGTTAGTCTGCTCAGTCCACCACCGAAAGCGCCCATCCATATATTATCCCTGTTGTCTTTGAAGATGGTGTAGATGTCGTTGTTAGCAAACGATGATGCACGCTGTTCCTTATAGGTTTCAAATTTGATGTCTTGTGGTTGGCGGAATTTGGTATCTGTACTCATCAGTCCGTCAATCGTTCCAATCCATAGCCGTCCGTGTTGATCCTCGGCCATGTTTCTCACTTCAGTATATAATCCGTAGGACGGGTAGTTGATAAATCCGTTGTGTCTATTGTAGAAAACCAGTTGCGTGCTGCCGTTTTGTTTCACCAGATTGAGCCCGCCATCGAGAGTTGCTACCCAGATATGTCCTTTTTTATCAGTATAAGTCATATATACCGCATTGCCACTGATGCTTTGTGGATTATTGTCATCATGTAGGTAGTGGTTCAGTCTGTATCCAGTAGGCTGGCTGTTATCGGGTGTTGCCACGACAAGTCCGTCGCGTTTGGTTGATAGCCAGAGTCTGTGGTGCTTGTCTGCCATGACGTGGTAAATGGCTCCGATACCATGAGTCTTATAGTCGAAGGTATGTATGCGTTGTCCTTGTGGGTTGAGAATGAAAACGTCTCGGCTTCTAGTGCCCACCAATACGTTGCCATTAGGAAGTTGAAAGATGCTTCTTACTCCCGTTTGATCGAAATCAAAGGGGATGAGTTTGAAAATGCTTTTTGGTGAATGTATGCAATAGATGCCGTTCGTTGGAGTTGTTACCCACACAAGGCGGTCGTTGTCTTCGTAGATTTGAACATAGTCGTTGATGCCAGCTTGTGCAACTATCGCCTCCAGCTGTGTGTTTTTCCTCTTTTGCAGATTGTCGTTGTCTGCCATCCGTTGTTGTAGTTGTTCGCCTCTGGGTACAGCAAAGATGCGATAGTCGCGTCCCACCCATACTGAATATCCGTTGTTTTCTTCACAGTAGTCACGGTATAGTTGGTAGGTGAATGGGTTGATTTTCCCTTTTGACGAAAACAGTGTCTTGATGTCAATATGTCCCTTGGGGGTTGTTGTTGCCATCAAGAGGTTCTTGTCTTTTGTAAGTAGCAATACTTGCCCATTATCTGTAGCCTGCAGTTTAATGACC
Source organism: Prevotella sp. P5-50 (assembly GCF_002251295.1). Taxonomy (GTDB): domain Bacteria; phylum Bacteroidota; class Bacteroidia; order Bacteroidales; family Bacteroidaceae; genus Prevotella. The sequence goes on along the minus strand of NZ_NPJA01000019.1, from coordinate 110,611 downwards.
TGCATGTTTTGCGAGAGGTGTTTGAGTTCCTCGCCTAAGGCATGAAACCGTCCTGTGCGTCGGTAGAATACATACACTTTCCAATCCACGGTCTTTAGCCAAAGATTACCTTGTTGGTCTTCTGCCATGCTTTCTATCTTGCGTGGTGGTATGTCAGAGTCCGGGCGTGTACTTTTCTTCATTGTCTCGAAGTGGCTTCCGTCAAAACGACATAGTCCATACCATGTGCCAAACCACAGGAAACCATCGCGGTCTTTCATCGCACAATACACATTATTGCTTGGAAGTCCGTTGCTGGTTGTATAGTGGTCCGTTACAAGTAACGATGCTGTTTGCCCCCATACTGTTAATGCGGGTATGATGGTCAGTAGCAGTACCAGACAGTTTTTAAGTTTCGTCATGGTGACAAAATTACAAAGATTTTTTGAAAATCAATGATATTCCTGATAAAAATATGTGCATTGGTACTCATGTAATAGGACATTTCTCACAATCGCTATCTTGTGTGGTGTTGTTATTTGTTGTTATCAAATATAAAGATATAGGTGCATCGTGATAGAGATAACGGGAACGAATATTACAATACGCTTACTTCTATTTCGGCAAAGAATGAAAATAAGAACGGGTGTGATAAATCATTCTTTTCCTCCACACCCGTTCTCTGTATTCCTGTCACATGATTATTTTCTTGTGGCGCGAATGAAATAGGTAATCAGTAGAATATATGCAACGAGCGAGAGGAGTTCGCTCAATGGGTTTGCCCACCATGCTGTATAGTCAAACTGCACACCACCGAAGCGCAACAGTGCACTGATGACTCCCATTAATGCACCACCAGCAATGAATCCTGAAGCGATGAGGTTGCCCTTTTCGCCACGTTCTTTATTCTCTTCTGCATTCTTAGAACGTGATGTTACAAACCAATTGACAGCACCGCCAATCAGCAGTGGTACGTTGAGCTGTATGGGGATAAACATGCCCAATGCGAAAGCCAGTGCAGGAACTTTACACCAAGTGAGGATAATAGCCAGTATGGCACCGATGGCATAGAGAACCCAAGGCGCTCCTGTGCCTGTCATCAGCGGATCGATGACAGCAGCCATAGCATTTGCCTGTGGTGCAGCGAGTGCTCCTGATGCAAAACCGTATGTCTCGTTGAGTAGCATCATGACACCACCTACAGTTGCAGCACTTATCAGTGTACCGAGGAATTTCCACGTTTCCTGTTTACGAGGTTGTGTACCTGTCCAGTGTCCAATCTTCAGGTCGGTGATAAACGAACCTGCCATAGAGAGTGCTGTGCATACCACTCCGCCCATGATGAGTGCAGCCACCATACCGCCGGTGCCGCTCAGTCCTACAGCTACCATGACTACCGAAGCAAGTATCAATGTCATCAGTGTCATTCCTGATACAGGATTGCTACCCACAATGGCAATGGCATTAGCAGCTACGGTAGTGAAGAGGAACGCAATGATGGCAGTAAGAAGAATAGCTACTACGGCAAAGAGCAGTTTGCCGCCCATAACACCAAACCAGAAGAAGATGAAGGTGATGAGCAATGTAGCAATGGAAGCGATGGCGATGAAGCGTAAGGACAGATCGGCATCATTTTTTTGTTCTGTTGTTGGTTCGATATCTGTTGTTTTAGCGGTAGGTTTCATGCGTTTCACTGCGCCAATGATGATGTCGCGACTCTTGATAATACCTATGATGCCTGCCATGGCAATGGCACCGATACCTATCGATTTGCCATAGCTGGTGAATATTTCCTCTGGCGACATTGCACCTACTGCTGTAGTAATGGCAGGGTTCCATTGGTTGAGGACCTCGGTAGGGAAGAGTAGTGCCATTCCGGGCACTACCAACCACCATACAAAGAGTGATCCCAGTGTGATGATGAGTGCGTATCGGAAACCGATAATATAGCCCAAACCGAGAACTGCCGCCCCTGTATTGTTTTTGAATACGAGTTTAGCGCGGTCTGCCAAATCGCTACCGAATGGTATCATGCGGCTGGTTACATTCTCGTTCCACCATCCGAAGGTAGCCACGATAAAGTCGTAGAGACCGCCAATCAGTCCGGCCAACAGCAATGGGCGAGCCTGTGATCCACCTTTCTCTCCACTCTTTAAAACCTGTGTAGTAGCAGTAGCTTCAGGGAAAGGAAACTGTTCGGCAGGAGCTTCTACAAAGTATTTGCGGAAAGGAATAAGGAAAAGGATGCCGAGCACACCGCCCAATAGCGATGCAATGAAGATTTTCAGGAAGTCGGCTTCCATTCCAGGATACTTGGCCTGCAGGATATAGATGGCAGGCAAGGTGAAGATGGCACCAGCCACAACGGCTCCAGAACAGGCACCAATCGACTGGATAATGACGTTTTCGCGTAGTGCATTGTTGCGCTTGGCTGCTGTTGATACGCCCACGGCAATGATGGCGATGGGGATGGCTGCTTCAAAAACCTGTCCTACTTTCAGACCGAGATAGGCTGCGGCAGCCGAGAATAGTACAGCCATGAGCACACCCCAGGTGACAGACCATACGTTGACTTCGTTTTGTTGTTTCATATTATAATTTTAGTTTGATTCTGTTCATAGCTTCCTCCAAGCGTTTGCGCTGGCAAGCAATATTGACACGGACATAGCCACGACCACTTTCGGCGCCGTACATAGTGCCAGGATTGAGCCATACTTGAGCTTCGTCGAGCAGTCGTTGGCAGAGTGCATCAGTCTCCTCGCCACCAGCCGATACGTCAATCCATGGTAGATAGGTGCCTTCCAATCGGCATACTTTCCATTGCGGGATGTTGTTTCCCACAAACTGACAGAGCCATTGGTAGTTGCCCCAGAGGTATTCGTTGAGTTGGTCTATCCAGTCTTCGCAGTCGTTGTAGGCTGCCATAAGTGCCACATTGCCGAAGGGATTGATATCGCACACCTCATTGATATTAATAGCTCGGTTCAGTCTGCGTCGCCATTCGGGGTTGGCGCAAATCATGTTGGCAGTCTGTAGTCCGGCAATATTAAATGATTTGGATGGTGAATTCAGTATCACGCTGTTTTGCCGACAACTCTCGCTCACGGCAGCAAAAGGTTGGAATCGGTGTCCAGGCATGACAAGTTCGCAATGTATTTCATCGCTAATCACCTTCACATCGTGCTTCATGCAGATGGTATTGATACGCTCCAGTTCGTCTATAGTCCACACTCGTCCTGTTGGATTGTGTGGATTGCAGAGCAAAAGCATCGTAGTTTTCTCTTCTGCACAACGTTTTTCCAAGTCCTCCCAGTCTATTACAAACGTATCGTTGTGGCGCAACAACACGCTTTCTGATACCTGACAACCGTTGTTTCGGATTGATGAGAAGAAGCAATTGTAGTCTGGCGATAGCATCACCACTTGTTCGCCAGGCATGGTCAGTGCCTTGATAGCCACCGAAACGGCAGGTACTACACCAGTGGTATATAGAATTTCGTCGCGGTGGATAGTCCATTGGTGGCGTCTTGCAAACCATGAGATGACGGCATTATAGTAGTCATCTTCCACCAGAGTATAGCCGTAGATGCCCTGTTGTGCTCGTTTTACTACTGCTTCGACAATGGCAGGAGCTGCTTCGAAGTCCATATCAGCTACCCACAAGGGTATAACCTTGTCTGATGGAGCCTCGTCCCACTTTACACAGTGGGTGCCCCGGCGTTGTGTCGGTTTGTCAAAATCGTATTTCATAGGCTTTATAGCTTGCGAGTTTCTATTACACAGTTGTTAGGTTGCCGCACATTTTTGTCGATGGTGATGCTACCTATCGAGTCTGCCACGATGTGTCCCGACGTTGGATTTTTTATGTTTTCCACATGTCCGCGGATGTCTGCCTCTACTGTAGAATATTCGAAGATGCGGTCACATTCCGCATCGAAGGTACAGTTTTCGAGTTTGAGGTTATCCACATAGCAGAGCAGTTGTTCGCCTTTGAGGTGGCAGTTGACGAGGCGCACGTTCTTGGAGTGCCATGCCAGATACTCTCCATCGAGCTCAGAGTCATAGACCGTCACGTTCTCACACTCCCAGAATGAGTCTTTCGTGGTGATTTTAGCATGGTGTATTTCCACATTCTCGCAGTATTGGAAGATATATTTCGAGTCGCTCACCAGTCCGTCCACATAGATGTTGCGTGCAAACATAAAGGGGTATGTCCCATCGTGTAGTGTTACGTTTTTCAGTCGTACATCTTCTACGCGCCAAAAAGTTTCGTCGGCATCTGTAATCTCTACGTTTTCCAGCGTCACGTTTTTCATTTCGCGGAAGAATTTCGGACCGTCAATCTTGGTATCTGTCATTGTAAGATTGTCGGTGTACCAGATGGCAGAACGTGATCCTGGTGCAAAATAGCAATGGTCAATTTGTGCACCATCAACGTGCCACCAAGGATATTTTCCATAGAAGTGACATCCTGTTGCAGCGATATTGCTACATTGCTTGATACCACTCTCACCATCTATGATGGTCACGTTATCCAGTTGTAGGTCGTGTGTGGCGAACAATGGGCGTTCACCACCGAATTGTTTGTCTTTTATCAGTTCCATATGTAATCTTGTCGTAGCCCATCAACAGAGCATTTATTTGTTTTATTCCGCAAAATTACGACTATTTTGTGGAAAATCCCTCTCCCTTTCCACTAATTTTTCTTTCTGTTAGGTATAATCGGAAATACAGGTAGTTTTTCGGTCTTTGAGGTATCTCTATGTTTCTTCGTTCTGCATCAGAAAGCGGAATACCATATCGTGGCTTTTCTGTTTGAATCGGCTTCTGCGTTTACGCAGTGTAGGTTCTGATGTTTTGGTCATCATGGAGATGGTGGCATTGTTGCATCCGAGGAAGGTGAGGATAGCATATATACATTCGTCTTCGGTCAGTTCGGTGAACAATCTGCGAAGGTTTTGCAATGGTTCAATAAACACCTCCACCACACTATCAAGCAATGGCATGCGTTCTGGGTCTGACAGATATTGATGATCGGTGCGATATTTCAGTTGGTAGAGTCGCATGTATTCGGGTCGCATCTTAAACAAATCTCGTGCCACTGCCAATTGTTGTAAGCAGAGTGTATAGAGTTTTTCGTTGTTGGGCATTGTTTGCCCTACCTTGTTTTGACTTTCTTCCGCAGTCTGTTGTATTGTGTTTCGTTCGCGGTAGATTTGCAGTTTGAGGTTTTCCAAGCGTTTCTGTAAGCGCATGATACGTTTTTTGTTGCGGTGTGATACAAACATGATGGCAGCCCCCATAATCATCAGCACCACAACTACCATTACCATCCATTGCGTGCGTTGCAGTTTCAGTTGTGCGTTGTAGCGTTCTTGCTGATATTGCTCAGTCAAGTCGCGCATATCCTCATCGCGCCTTTTATTCCAATATTTGTCAAGATAGTTATACGATGTATCTGCAGCCACACATGCTGCTTCGTAGTTTCCTATGCTCCGTTCAGCCAAGAAGAGTCGTTGGTATAGTTTCGATCTTCCTTCTAAGTCCTCTTTGGGAATATTGGCGATTGCCTTACGGGTGGCATCGATACACAGTGTCCATTGTTTCAAATACTGATAGCAGCGTGACTTATTATAATAATAGTGAAATTCATGGGCATCTATGTTGCGTGCATAACTGTATGACTTGTCGGAATAGGCGAGTGCTTCGTCAAACTTCTCCATGCTGAGTTTCAGTGCACCGAGGTTGTTGTATGCATTGTAAATGCCGTTGGAGTCGTTCATGGCAATGGCTTTGTCGAGTGCTTTATTGAAATAGTAGGTAGCCGAATCGTTCTTGTGTATGAGATAATAGGACGATCCCACTCTTGTGTATAGTTGTAAGTGAAGAGTGTCGTTGCGCATTGCCAGTGCGGTGTTGAGTCCGCGGTGTGCATATTCTATAGCTTTCTTGACGCGATCTTCCTCCCAATATACTTTCGACAGTAGTGCATAGGTGCGTGCCAGTAGCGGTGTAGGCTCGTTTTCGTCTTGCAGTTGCAAACTGCCAAGCAGCATTTCGCCAGCTTCGGTCCATTTGTGATCCTTCTTAATGAGTTGTTCGCTTTGCTGATATAGCATTTGTGCCTTTTCTGCCTTATTGCTACATGCCCCCATGGTGATGATGGCAAGGAGCATGATGATGAGTTTCAAATAGTGCATGTGTGATGTGTTTAGTGTTTATAGTGCATAGAAAGCATCCATTAGTGAGCGTTTGTAGTTTCTGCTCACCTTCAGTTCGTCGATGTCTTGCAGTGGCTCTTTGAGAAAACACTGCGACTCCTGTATCATTTTGACGTGTTCTATGTTGACAATATAGCTTTTGTGAATTTGTACGAAATCGGCAGAGTAGTCCAGTATAGTATCGCTATTGCTGCGTGATCGTAGGCAGTAGATGTTGCCATCGCAGCAGATTACTTCCCATTGTTTCCTGTCTGTATTGAAGCGGAAGAAAGCCACCTCAGAAGCCTGCAATACAATATGTTCGCCCGTTGCGTTGATTACGATAATTGATTGACGGCGCTGTGGTGCAACTGTCTGCATGGTTGGTATTTCCGTCAGTTTGTTTTCGTAGTAGCGCATCATCAGCATTGCTACATCTTCTGGTGTGGGTGGTTTGAGCAAATAGTCGAAAGCCTGTAGATGAAGGGCATCTATCATATATTTTTCGTGGGCGGTATAAAACACCACTTTGGTATTTGGTTTTACCTGATGACGTATCTGTTGGCAGAATTCTATACCCGTCATGGATGGCATCTCTACATCGGTGAATATCAAGTCGGGTTGTAGTTCTATCACCTGTCCGACAGCCGTCGGCCCATCGTAGGCAGTACCTACCACTGTTACTGGGTGATTGCTTTCAAGTATTCGTTTCAACACTTCGACAGCCACGACGCTGTCATCAATGATGAATGCTCTGATATGTCGTTCCCTATTAGTCATAAGCTCTTTTATAAAAGGTTATAGTAAGAAGTCGAAACTGTCGGGCACAGTAATCCACGAGCGGCATCCTGTTTCTCCGGCAGGCAGGTCTCGCCTGTTCATTATGCCGAAAGCAATCTTACTGTTGTTGTGGTCGTTGAGCATTTGTATGGTTTGTTGCACCACTTTCATACCGGTGTGCATCTGTTCTGTTGATGTAGGTCCCAGTCCCATGCCGTTGTCGAGCACTTCTATTTCAGTGCTGTCAGTTCCTTTTCTGTGTATTTTGATGAGTAGGTCACGATATTTGCCTTCCACTATTTTCTTGGGTCTCAGTCCGTGTTTGATAGCATTCTCTACATAGATTTGTACCACCATAGCAGGTATAAACACACGGTCTGTGTTCACGTTTTTTTCTTTTTCTATCTTGAAACGGAAGTCAGATTCCATCTGTTGTGACTCGATGCTGACGTAGTATTTGATGAAAGCCAGTTCTTCGCTGAGTGTTGTTTCCAGCATTTCGGTTTGTGCCAGTCCTCTTCTTAGCAGTTGTGTCAGCGATGACAGGTTTACCTTTTTTCCATTCATTTGTGCCAGCATTTCATGGTTGAGTGCGTTGAATATGAAGTGAGGCGATATGCGGTTACGTATGTTTTCCATGCGTAGCCTTACAATCTGTTGCCTTACTTTCAGATTGTGTAGTTGATGTTGTCGGTGTCGCAGATAAACCAATATGCCAAGCACGATGATAATGAGTGTGGCAATGAGGAATAGTCCCCATGCCAGCAGTCCCATGATATATTGTCGGTCAATGATGTGCTGTTGTTCGTCCAGCTTTCTATTGTGTTGGTATTGAAGCAGATTGGCATTCATGCGCATGGTCATGTTTGCCGTTTGTATTGAGTCATTGATGGCATCTTTTTGTTGGTGAACTGCATAAGCTTGGGGCATCATCTTAGCTGTGCGATACACCAGTTCTTCGATTCTGAGTCGTTGCACCACTGCCGCAGGCAGCATGTGCTTGGGTGTTGAGGCTTCAGCCATGCGCTTTAGTGCCCGGTCAGTATGTCCTTCTTTAAGGTCGAGCCCAATGCGCGATGTTTCGATATAGTAGCGCACAATATCGAATCCTGCCTGTTGGAAGAACGCGTCAGCCTCGTCGAGTGCCTGTCGGGCTTGTTCGGTGTGTCCCAGCCACACGTAGATTTCGCCCATATTGGCACGTGCAGTGTAGTAGTCCCATGCTTTGGTAGAGTCGCCTTTTACCAGTGTAGCAGCTTTTTTGAAATAGGGTAGAGCTTCGCTGTATCGTTGTTGCAGGTACAGATCATTACCTCTGTTATTGTAGAAGATGAATTGATCTGCTCTCTGCATCTCTGATACGTGTTGTTCGGCGCGTTTCCACCATTTGTTGCTATTCTCATAGTCTGCCATGAAGGTATATACTGTAGCTATGCCCAACTCTACGGCAGTGTTGGCATTGGGGTTATTCATCGTGTCTGATAGTGCAAGTGCCTGCATATAGGCGTCGGCGCTATAGTCGAGTTTTCCCAATTGTCGGTAGTAATCGGCTTGGTTGGTTAGTGCAGACAGCATCAGTTGAGGGCGTGCGTTGATTTTTTTGAGTTGTTCTATAGCCTTGTTGTTATAGACCAGTCCAGAATCAGGTCGCCCCATGATGGCAGTATGCCACACCCCTTTAGCCAACAGCCATTCGGCTTGCAGCAGATTGAAGTCGCTGCCTCCACGTCCGGGCTTGCGAGCTTTGTGGTTACAACTGCTGATATACTGTTGTATGCGGTTCATGGTAACCTTCATGGAGTCAGTCTGCATGCGGGTGTAGTATAGTTTATTGCGCATAGAGAGCCAGAGGTAGTAGGCGTCGCTGTCTTTTGCTGCCATCAACTGTTGGTTGATGCATCGCGAGGCGTATGCCGTACGTCCCATACCTATCGAGTCTTCCACGTTTGTACGCAGTGTTTCTTGTTGCTTTTCTTCTTGCACAACGTCGCATCCCGTCATCATGGCGAGTGCAAGCAAGCCCCCTGTCACTGTTTTTAGTTTCCACATAGTTATTGCCAGGTTATGTTTATGTAACCGCAAAAGTAGGCATTTTTTCTGAAAAAGCCATCATCTTTCTCATGTTTTTGTGTGCTAATGCCTTTTTTCAATTTTGTATTTCCTCTTTCTAATCCTTGTTAGGCATGGTGCTTTTTTGCTCGTTGATATGTGTGGCATGTGGCATCGCTATTGTTTTTTTATATTGATGTGCAACCCATTATTCGATGTTTTTTTGTATATTTTTATTGTGGTTGTGAGAGTTATGAACAATTTTATCATAAGGGTGTTGCACGTTTGATAAAAGTATTATCCAACGTTTGATAAAGGTATTATCCAACGTTTGATAAAAGTGTTATCCAACGTTTGACAAAAGTGTTATCCAACGTTTGATAAAGGTGTTTTCAACGTTTGATAAAAGTATTGTCTAATGTTCGACAAAGGTATTTTCCAATGTTGCCAAAGGTGTTTTCAAACGTTTGGCAAAAGTGTTGGCAATGTCGAAATGAAAACAAAGTGATTGTTGGTCAGTGGTCGAACGGTGGTCGAACGGTGGTCGAATTTCCCGATTTTTAGGAATCGACCACCCGGTGTAAGTGCCTGTAAGCGTGCGTTATATTGTAGAATGGTGGCCGAGTGGTCGAAAATTTTAAAGGCACGCGTGCGTGCGCATGTGTGCGCGTACATTATATTATAATATTATAGAGATAAGCTAAATAAAAAAAACTGTGAAGCAAAAACAAAGAAATTTATTTTTTTTAGTGTTTATGATGACAAACCGTGCAATGGTGCGTCATTATACTGAAATACTATATAGTTTGTACAACCTAAAATGAAATTTAAAACAACCACCTTACACATGATGATATGTGTAGCCTTCATGATAATGACAAATGTCACAACGGCATTTGCACAGAAATATCGTGTGGCTGCATGCGACTGGATGATGCTGAAACGACAAAAGTTAGGAGAGTTTCAGCTTGCTAAAACCATTGGCGCTGATGGTATCGAGATGGATATGGGGCCATTAGGCAAACGACCGCAATTTGACAACAAACTCCGTGATCGTCATTTCCAGCAACTCTTCCGTCATACAGCCGATTCACTTGGTATCGAAGTGCCATCGGTAGCCATGTCTGGATTCTTTGCACAGAGTCTGATAACGCGCGACAACTGGCGCGACCTCGTAGCAGACTGTCTGAAAACCATGGACGTGATGGGTGCCAAGGTGGCATTCCTGCCATTGGGAGGCACTGGCCGCGAGTGGCAGACGATGACAGGCGAACCCTATAACACACTTGTTGCACGTCTGCACGAAGCCGGAGAGATGGCACGCCGCGAAGGCAAAATTATCGCGCTGCGCACAGGAATGGATGCCCGCCACACCAAGCGGATGCTTGCCGATGTTGATAGCAAGGGCGTGAAAGCCTACTTCAATCTTCAAGATGCCGTTGACCAAGGGCTCGACCCATCGACAGAATTGCGCATACTGGGCCGACGCCGCATCGCCCAGATCCATGCCTCGCTGACCGACAGCGTCACCCTCGACCGCGATACGCGAATCGATATGCCCGCAGTGAAACGCACCCTCGACCGCATGGGGTGGAGCGGATGGCTCGTAGTGGAGCGCAGTCGCGATGTAAGTCGTGTCAGAGACGTGAAGTATAACTTCTCCACCAATGTGGCATACCTCAAGAGACTGTTTCAAGAAAAAAGAGACAATAAATAAAAACTAATTACTAACAAAATGATTTATTCTATGAACAAAAATCGAATCTTTACATCAGGTAAAATGTGTGCCATAGCCCTCGTAGGTGCTGGTGCGCTGATGCTTGCCTCATGTGCAGAAGACGGTTTCACAGAAGAGCAGTTCGTTAGCTCTGTTACCAACAGCAAGCTCAAAAACCCCGAACTGACCTTCGGTTCGCAGGTCAATTCCGACGGAAGTGAGAGCGTCATTGTGAAATGGGAAACCGTGGCTGGTGCCGGTGGCTACGAGTATGAGGCTTACAATGTGGACGACCCCACAAAGCCAGTAGAACTCGCTAAGGGTACTGTAGATGGAACATCGTTCACATTCCCCAAAGCAGAGGACACCAACTACGAGGTGAAGGTCCACACCATGGGCAACACCCGATTGAACAATACCGAGGCCGATGCTCCTGAGGCAGTGAAGTACAGCACACTGGTGCCTGCCATCACTATTCCTGCCGGTCAGGATATTGCTGAATTCGTAGCTGCCAATATGCAGGACAGCGAAAACGAACAGGCCTTCGAGTTGGAAGCAGGCGGTCAATACACCTGCAACACCGCAGTAGATTTCAAAACCAACAAGATGACTTTGCGCGGTAACAAACTCGACCATGCCACTGTGGTGATGGGCGAGAAAGCTGCCATCTTCACTTCAGCACAGCTTAAAGTGAAGTTTATTAAATTCGACTGTAGCGCCATCAATCGTAAGGGTGGTGTCATCGAGATGTCACCAGAGCCTCCTGCATCATGTTCAGCCGAAGCCCAGAAGGTGGGTGCCGGTAAGAACGGTGGCAAACCAGCCGATGTCTATATCCTGCAAGATCCTATCGTCATCCAGGATTGCGCCTTCAAAAACGTATGTGACGGACTCTTTTCAGTGGGCGAGTGCTCATGGGGTATCGCCGATGTGCGCGTGATGAATTGCGTGGTTCAGTTGAACAACGATGGTACGAAGAACTCCAACGGTGCCATCATCTGCGGATTCTCTAACGGCTTCAAGGCTCCAAGCGGTGGCTCATTCTGGTATGGTGGCATCAAGAGTATCACCATCAAGGAGAGCACCATCTACAACATTGTAAGCAACAGCAAGAACCGCATGTTCCGTTTCAATAACAAAGACTTGGATCGTGCATTCCCCACAGCCGACGGTAGCTGCACCATGATGGACAATACCTTCGTGCGCGTTTATGACAAGAAAGAGTTTGGTAACAACACTCCTAACCGCAAGGAGTATGTTATCACCTTCGATAACAATATCTTCTACGACTGTTTCCGTCTGCAAAAGTTCATTCAGGGCAACTGCACCAAGACCTTCCATCAGGAGCTGAACACCATTCAGGGCATTGCCAACTCAGTTGATGGCACCGACAAAGGCAAGTATGCAACAGAAGAAGAAATCGGTATCGATGTCGCTGAGACCAAGAAAGAACTCGACTTCACACAGCCCAACTACGGTATCAATTTCAAAGCCACAGGTGCTATCTCAAGTACTATTGGCGACCCACGTTGGAAGAACTAATCCATTAACGACCAAAAAATATAACTGAACACAGTATGAGAAAGTTTATTGCAAGAATATGTCTGGGTACGATGATGGCTTTTGCTGCCGCACCAGTCATGGCCCAGAACCAGACCGTTACGGGTAGCGTGGTCGATGAAAACGGCGAACCCGTCATCGGCGCATCCGTTATGGTGTCGGGCACCAAGACTGGTACGGTCACCGACGTCAACGGTACTTATAAAATCAATGTGCAGAAAGGACAAAAGGTTGTCATCTCTTATATCGGCTATCTGCCACAGACCGTATTGCCCGGAGGAAAGATCTCCCTGCAGGAAGACCGCCAAAGTCTTGACGAAGTGGTAGTAGTAGGTTATGGTGCACAGAAGAAAGCACACCTCACCGGATCAGTAGCCACAGTAGATATGAACGACGTGCAGGATATTGCTGCAGGCGGACTGGCTTCTACACTGAGCGGACTGGTTAATGGTATGTCGGTTAGTGGCGGTGATGCCCGTCCAGGCGAGCGCGCCACCATTAAGATACGTGATACCAACTCACTCGGTTCCGTGGGCGTCAGCGCACAGGAGCCTCTCTTCGTTATCGATGGTTATGTATATCCCAACGATATCAAGATTGGCAACAGCACCCAAAACCTCGGTGCTGAGGCATTCAATAACCTCGATCCCTCTGAAGTGGAGAGCATCTCTGTATTGAAAGACGCTTCTGCCGCCGTTTATGGTGCACGTGCTGCCAATGGTGTAATCCTCGTGACCACCAAAAAGGGTAAGATTGGCAAACCAACCATCAGCTATAGCGGAACCTTCGGTTTTACCGATGAGGTGGCTCGCCCCAAAATGCTGAGCACCTATAACTATGGTCGTCTCTACAATGCAGTGGCTGCCGCCGACCCCACCAACACTTCGCTCAACAAAACCACCGCACTCTTTCAGAAGGATGAGCTCGAGGCTATGAAGAATCTCAATTATGATTTGCTGGGCGACAACTGGGAGACAGGATTCACGCAGAAGCATTCTGCCAATATCAGCGGTGCCACGGAGCGTGTCAGTTACTTTGGAGGTATTTCTTACTTCACACAGGACGGTAACCTCGGACGCCTCGACTACAACCGCTGGAACTATCGCGCCGGCATCGACGTGAAGGTCAGCAAGTGGCTCGGTGCCAATCTGACCATCAGCGGCGACTATGGCAAAAAGAATACACCACTCGTGAAAGTGGGCGGTTCGGGCAATGAGAAAGACTATAACCTGCTGCTCACTCACCCAGGATATATTCCCGAATATATCAACGGCATGCCTATGGCTGCCTATGGAGTCAGCAACTCGGAGGTGAACCAAAACCAGAACTACAACTTCTCGGTGCTGCAGAACAATGGCGACTACAGCCGTTCGATGAGCAACAACATGAACATCAACGCTGGCATCACCTACGACTTCGGATGGAGCAACATCCTCAAAGGACTGAAACTGAAGTTCTCTTACTCGAAGAGTATCAACAACACGAAGAACAACCAGTATGGTTCTCACTTCACACTCTATAAGATGAACCAACGCTATGGTAGCGGTCAGCACCTCTATACACCAACATCTGGCGATGAAGAGGGCTTCGACTATCTCGCCAATAGCAACTTCGTGGCTCTCGAAAGGGCCAACGGCGATATGCTCTACCGCACCATGACACGCACCGACAACTATCAGATGAACTTCACCGCAACCTATGCGCGTGACTTCGGACAGCATCATGTCAACGCGCTCTTCGCCATTGAGAAGTCGGAGGCCGAGAGTGAATACCTCGAAGGTCAGCGTCAGACTCCTTATCCCTTCACCACAGGTCAGTATAACTCGGCTAGCGGCGAACGCACCACGGTGTTCACCCGCAGTGAGAGCGGTACGATGTCGTACATCGGACGTATCAACTACGCTTATGCTGATAAATACCTCTTCGAATTCTTGCTCCGCTCTGACGCTTCTACTAAATTTGCTCCAGAAAACTATTGGGGAACATTCCCTGCAGTATCAGCAGGTTGGGTAATCAGCGAAGAGAAATGGTTCCAGAAAGCTGCATCTTGGGTTGACTTCCTCAAACTGCGTGCCAGCTGGGGTATGACCGGTCGTGACAACACCGCTGCTTGGCAGTGGATGCAGGTCTATGCACAGGATGCCAACAAGGGTATCATCTTCGGTACGGGTGCGAACATCGATTCGGGTAGCCGTATCACCATCAATAAAAACAACTCGGCCGTCAACCGCGACGTGCATTGGGACAAGTCCTACAAGACCAACATCGGTGTTGACTTCCAGGTGCTCAACAAGCGACTCGCCGTTTCTGCTGAATACTACAATGAGAAGAACCGCGAAATGCTGATGAACATCAAGCAGAGCGTGCCTTCTACCGTTGGTACTCAGAGTGCCGCTGTCAACCTCGGCGAGATGAACAGCTGGGGATGGGAGCTCAGCGTCAACTGGCGTGACAAGATTGGCAAGGACTTCAAATATCGCATTGGTCTCAACACTGGCTATCGCGACAATGAGGTCCTCGTGATGGACTGGGTGACTGGCAACTCACTGTATCGCCAAATTACCAAAGGACATCGCACCGACATGGGACTCTGGGGTATGCAGTGCATTGGCATGTTCCGTTCATTCCAGGACATCAACGAATACTTCGACATGTATATGAAGAAGGAAGACGGCAGCTATGGCACCTATATGGGCATGACCAAAGAACAGGTTCGCCCAGGTATGCTGATCTATAAGGATGTGCGTGGCGCATTGCAAGAGAACGGCACTTATGCTGGTCCCGACCACAACGTGGACGAGGAGCTCGACCAGGTGCAACTCTCCAACCGCACCAACCCTTATGGATTCACCATCAATGCCGGCGCTGAATGGAAGGGCATCTCGCTCACCGCTCAGTTTGGCGCAAGCTGGGGTGGCTACACCGTAGTGCCTTCGGCTGCTCTGAAACCCAACGGTAGCCTGGAATACTGCAACATGCCGTCGTTCTGGAATCCCGACAACATGTTTGTATATCAGGATATCTATGATGGAAGCGGAAATCTGCTGATGGAAGCCAACCGCGACGCACAGTATCCTAACCTGGCTTATAGCAATGTGAATGCCGTGACCTCTTCGTTCTGGAGAGTGAGTGCTGCACGTGTGGCCCTCAACCGTCTGACCTTGGCTTATACCATTCCTTCAAGCCTCTACAAGAAATTTGGTATCAACAACATCCGTGTCAACGTGACGGGTCAGAACGTGCTCAACTTCTACAACCCCTATCCTGATAAGTTTATGAATCCTATGGCAGGCACTTACGGCAGCTATCCTAACCTCCGCAAGTGGACTGTTGGTGTCAACCTCTCGTTCTAATTCATTATTGGGATACATTATATATAATAGTATAAGAATATGAAAAAAACAATTAAATATTTCAGTTTCGGTCTGTTGACAGTGGCTGCTTTCTCGGCTTGTAGCGACTCGTTCCTTGAGGAAAAGAAGAACTACGACAATGTCAACAAGGACGTATATAACTATATCGAGGGTGCCAACGGCCGCCTCAATGACCTCTATGCTTGGTCGTTGCCACAGGTGAGCAACATCTCTTGGAAGTACCCCTCATGCGGCAATGCCGACGACGCTGCCAAATCTACAGAGGAATATAGCGGCTTCGGCGCATTCGTTGACCCGCAAAACGAACTATCGTCGACAACTACGGGTACCAGCGTACCCGACTATTTCAAGGGTTCGGACGGCAATATCCAGGAACTCTGCTATGGTCGTATTCGCAATATCAACGACTTTATCAAAAACATCAAAGAGTGCACACTCAGCGAGGATAATAAGAATATCATGCTCGGACAGGCTTACTTCCTCCGTGCCTGGTGCTACTACAACCTCGTGAAATGGTATGGTGGCGTGCCCCTCGTGACCGAACCACTCGATCCCGTGGAGACTTCGTTCACCAATCGTTCTTCGGCTGAGGCCAGCATCAACTTCATCCTTGAAGACTTGAAGCAGTCGGCTGAACTGCTTGAGGCTAAGACTACCAATGGCGGATGGGACTCAGACAACTGGGGACGCGTCACCACGGGTACGGCTCTAGCCCTGAAAGGCCGCGTGCTGCTGCTTTGGGCAAGTCCACTCTTCAACCGCGACAACGATGAAAGCCGTTGGACCAATGCCTACACCGAGATGAAGGCCGACCTCGCCAAGATCAATGCTTGTGGCTATGGCCTCTATCAAACCGCCAACAACGTGAATGGTAGCGACTTCGCCGCTCAGTTCACTCAGGTAGGACAAAACCCTGAGGCTGTCTTTGTGACACTCCACAACAACATCAAGGGCACAGGTGCCGACAACCAGAAGAATAACAACTGGGAGAACGGCATCCGTCCTAAGAATACTTGTGGCTCGGGCAAGAATGCTTCGGCTATGCTCGTAGATATGTTCCCCATGGCTGATGGTAAGATTCCTGAGGGCATGGAAACCTATACCAAACTGCCTACTTCCAAGTATACTTACGATGCTAACTATCCATTCATGGACCGCGACCCACGTTTCTATCGCACCTTCGCTATGCCTGGTTTCCGCTGGGCCTATAATGGCGATGCTTCGTCTGCCAATGCCAACAACCCATCGGATGGCAAGAACTATGTGCTTTGGAACTATGTGTGGTACACCACGCTCGACGACCAGGGCAATGCTGAAAGTGGCAACTCTTATGGTGCCGACAACTTGCTCGCTAGCCGTCAGGGCATCTACGTGCGCAAAAAGAGTGATGACCTCGATGTCAATCCTTCTGCTCTCTACACCTACAATCCTACACAGTCTGGCAATGGCGCGCCCTTCCATTCAGCAGCACAGCTCATCGAACTGCGCTATGCTGAGGTGCTGCTCAACCTCGCTGAGGTGGCTTGCGGTGCCGGTCAGTTGAACGATGCTGTGGGCTATGTCAATCAGGTGCGTCAGCGTGCTGGCGTTCCCGCCTATGATCTGCCAGGCGATCAGGCCACTTGCATGAGCGAAATCCTCTATGAGCGCCAGGTGGAGTTTGCCTATGAGGGTAAGCGCTTCGACGACATGCGTCGCTGGTTGCTCTTCGATGGTGGTGCAAACTTCGCCTCTATCGGTGCCAAGGTGCTGAAAGGATGGGGTGGCAATACCTGCACATGGCTCGGCTTCAAGCCTTTCAACGGTCAGCGTCGTGAGAACATGGAGTTCCGTACTGCTGATAAGTATGGCGTCGGCAAAACCACCTATGACTCGGATCCTCTGGTGAAGGCTGGCGTGACGCGTCCTGCTGGCGTTGACTTGCGCAACGACCTGACCGACCAGTTGGAGACGCTGAAGTCATGGTATGGCGACAACCTCGTGCGCAAACTGAAGAAGGGCGACGCCCGTGAGACCAATGGTGAGTCGACAAAGGTGGATCTCTATACCAACTTCCGTGCGAAGTACTACTTCCTTGGCTTCTCGTCGGCTATCTCAGAAAAGAATATCGGTTTGCCCCAAACCATTGGATGGGAAGACGCTAATAACGGTGGTGCGATGGGTACGTTTGACCCGCTGACTGCTGAATAATCTGAAACAAACATATCAAAAGGAATCCCTTGCATCATCGGTGCAAGGGATTCCTTTTTTTGAGGAGCGGGCTAAGTTTTCTAGAAAACCTATTCCCTATAGAAACCTCAGCCCATCAGCCCCCGCCCATCTCCTCAGAAAAAAATCCTGTGATAAATAGGTACATTTCTTTAAACCTTTCGTCATTATTATAGTCGAATACCACAGCCAACTACAATAAAATCTACATAAGAAACAATGAAACACTCTGTTTTGATGGCTGCAATGGCAGCCACTCTGCTGTTTCCTGCAACAGCCAAAGCCCAGTATCCACAGATCACACAGGAAGCAAAAAAACTGATTGACTCTTTGGAGAATAAGTGGCAAGCCCATAGCGACTCAGCTTGGGCAGTAGCATTCCCCATCGTGGTGAAAGAGGCACAGGAAGGAAAACCCTATGTGCCTTGGGCTTCGCGTCCATACGACCTTCGTCAGGCAAAAATCCCCGCTTTCCCCGGAGCTGAGGGAGGCGGTATGTACACCTTTGGTGGCCGTGGCGGAAAGGTATTGACTGTCACCAATCTCAATGACGATGGTCCCGGATCGTTCCGTTGGGCATGTGAACAGGGCGGTGCACGCATCGTTGTATTCAACGTATCGGGCATCATCCGTCTGAAATCCCCCATCTTTGTACGTGCGCCATATATCACTATTGCCGGACAGACTGCTCCTGGTGAAGGTGTCATTATTGCTGGCGAGTCGTTTCAGGTGGATACCCACGATGTTATCGTGCGCCACATGCGCTTCCGTAGAGGTGAAACTCTGGTATGGCATCGCGAGGATTCCTTCGGTGGAAACCCTGTGGGCAATATTATGATCGACCACTGTTCATGTGAATGGGGACTGGATGAGAATATTTCATTCTATCGCCACATGTTTGACATGAAGGATGGAAAACCCAAACGAAAGGTGCCTACAGTTAATGTTACCATTCAGAACACCATCTCTGCTAAAGCACTTGATACATGGAACCATGCTTTTGGTTCTACCATCGGTGGCGAAAATGCCACATTTATGCGCAACCTTTGGGCAGATAATACTGGACGTAACCCAAGTATAGGATGGGGCGGTGTGTTCAACTTCGTCAACAACGTGGTTTATAACTGGGTACACCGTACTGCTGATGGAGGTGAGTTTACTACCATGTCCAACTTCATCAACAACTATTATAAACCAGGTCCTCTCACTCCGAAAAACTCACCAGTGGGCCACCGCATTGTAAAATCGGAGAGCCGTAGCGTCAATCTCTTCCCCTTTAAGCAGTTTGGACGTGTGTATGCTACTGGCAATATCATGGAAGGATATGATGAAGTGACGCGCAACAACTGGAATGGTGGCATACAGACTGCCGACAAGGATGGTGATATTGATGCTACAGAACTCGCTCTGATGCGTAGCAACGAACCTTTCGAAATGCCATTTGTCAACATCATGGGTGCAGAGAAAGCCTTCGACTGGGTATTGTCAAATGCTGGAGCTACTATTCCCTCACGTGATATCGTCGATCAGCGTATCTGTGATGAGGTGCGTACCGGACAGGCATACTTCGTGGAGAAGTATGAGAAGAAAGTAAAAGACAATCCCTATGGCGACATGTGGGGACTACACGATAAGTCGAAAAACGAACAGGGATTCTTCAAACATCGTCGTCTTCAGCAGGACAGTTACAAACAAGGTGTCATTACTGATCCCCGTCAGATGGGTGGCTATCCTGAATATAAGGCTTGGACACCATGGGTAGATACCGATGGCGACGGTATGCCTGATGAGTGGGAAATTGCCAACGGATTGAATCCTAACGATCCTTCTGACGCTAACGGTGACTGCAATGGCGATGGATACACCAATATAGAAAAGTACATCAATGGCATCGATCCCAAGAGCAAAGTGGATTGGCGTAATCTCAATAACAACTACGATACACTTGCTGCCAAGGGTAAACTGATGTAATACAAGGTATTGACAATGATGAAAACCATGATAAAATGTGCAACTATCGTATGCTTTCTGTTCTTCTCTGCTATTTCGGCAATAGCTCAAGTGGCGCTGAAGAGCGAAGGCCGCGATGCGCAATATGTGGAGACTATCAAGGCACGATCGCAGAAAATAGTGAATGGTCTTAAGCTCGCCGATGCCCAACAGGCTGAGAATGTATGCCATATCATAGCTAACCGTTACTTCCTGCTCAACGATATCCACGAGACTTGTGCACAGCAAAAACGCTTTGCCAAAGACTCGGTGGCTGATTCCAAGCAGCGTCAGCATATTATAGAATGTGCAGAACGCAGTCGAGATGCAGAACTCTACAAGCATCATTTCGAGTTTACAGCAGCTCTTTCGCTCTATCTTAACGATAGTCAGGTAGAGGCGGTGAAAGATGGAATGACCTATGGCGTGGTGCCCAAAACATATCAGGCACACCTTGAAATGATACCATCACTCAAGGATGAAGAGAAAACACAGATTCTGGCATGGTTGAAAGAGGCACGCGAATTTGCCATGGATGCCGAAAATTCTAATAAGAAGCATGGTTGGTTTGGCAAATACAAAGGGCGCATTAACAATTGGCTCACAGCAAGAGGATATAATCTGAAAG
This sequence comes from Prevotella sp. P5-50, assembly GCF_002251295.1. GTDB lineage: Bacteria > Bacteroidota > Bacteroidia > Bacteroidales > Bacteroidaceae > Prevotella. Next base: position 90,127 of record NZ_NPJA01000019.1, on the reverse strand, counting down.
CTGAACGTGAGGCATGGTACAAACGCATAGAACAACAAAAGAAAACAGAAAAATGATGAAAAAGGGATTCTTACAACTCCTTTTCCTACTTATGGTAATTCCATCGGCAGCCCAAGTGTTGCCGATGGATTACTCGTATTGTGGGTATGAACGTTCGGAACAGCCGATTCCTGATGCTGCCGTGAAGGTCTATGTGCAACCTACAGGTGGTGATGATGCTCCGTTGATTCAACAGGCCATTGACATGGTAAGTCGGCAGAAACCCGATGCTCGATTGGGTGTCCGTGGTGCGGTATTGTTGGGAGACGGTGTCTTTAACCTTGCCACTCCATTACGCATAGGAACCAGTGGCGTGGTGCTTCGTGGAAGTGGTCGCGACCGCACCATTCTGCGTAAGACAGGATACGACAGGGGAGCGCTACTCTATATCGAAGGACAGCCCCAGCGCATCTATGGAGATACTGTTGATGTGGAAAATACGCCTGCTGGCGCTCTATCCATAGGTGTTAAGTCATTACCCAAAACATGGACTACTGGCACCCGACTCCTTGTATGGCGGCCTTCTACTGCAGATTGGATTCGCTCACTCGGTTGCGAATCGTTTGGCGGAGGCCAGCGGATGGGGTATTGGGCATGGCATCCTGGGGATATTGATCTGCGTTGGAATCGCCGTATCATGTCGTATAAGGGCAATACACTGGCGCTCGACGCTCCCGTAACCCTCTCGATAGAACAACGGTGGGGCGGGGCTAAGGCTGTTGCTTATACCCAACCAGGGCTCCTTGAACGTTGCGGCGTAGAGAATCTTACACTTGAATCTGATTACGACCGCACCTTGCCGAAAGATGAAAACCACTGTTGGGATGGCGTATCAATTACTGATGCTGAGAATTGCTGGGTACGTATGGTCACCTTCCGACATTTTGCAGGTTCTTCGGTTGTCGTAGGTCGCAGCGCTTCTCAGGTCACTGTTGAAGACTGCAAGTCATTGACTCCTGTGTCAGAGATTGGTGGTTTACGTCGTCGCACCTATTTAGTATTGGGCGAAAAAACACTCTTTCAGCGTTGTTATTCCGAATATGGCATCAACGACTATGCTGCCGGACATACTGCTCCTGGTCCCAATGCCTTTGTACAGTGTGACAGTTGGCAATCGTATGGTCCCAGTGGCAGTATCTCTTCCATGGCGCCAGGTCTGTTGTTTGACCTTGTCAACATTGATGGCAACGATCTTTTGTTCCGTAATCTGGAGTTGGAGAAGTTTGGCGCAGGCTGGAATACCGCCAATAGCACGCTTTGGCAGTGTACGGCTGCAGGTTTGTTCTGCTATTCACCTGATACGCTGAATCGCAATTATTCAATTGGTTGTTGGGGACAGATAGTAGGCAATGGTGAGTATTCCAAGATGAACGAACATGTCAAACCCTATAGTGCGTATCGTGACCAATTATTGAAACGCCTAACTACCGATCGGGATGAGATAGATAAACGATGCCGTGTGTTGGAGCGAAATACTACTGCAAGCAGTTCGCCTACTATGGAAGTGGCGATGAAAATGTCGACAGAAGCCCTGTTGCCACGTACTACGATGGAGGCTTGGATTGATTCCGCACATTTTGAAGCAGACATTACACCGATTAAACCTTTGGTCTGTAAATCTCCGAAACCATCGGTACAGAATCCGTCCGTCTATGCCCTAACCAATGGTTGGATTACCAAAAATGGTGCTGTATTGGTTGGGCAGAAGCATCAAACGCCTTGGTGGTCTGGTCGCACGATAAGTAGTTTCCTGCCTAAAGCCAAAGCTGCACTCACTCGTTTCGTACCTGGCGAAGAAGGTACTGGTCTCACCGACCGTGTGGATAGTGTGGTAGAAACCATGAAAAAATCGCACACAGTAATATTCAGCCAAAACTATGGTCTATGGACTGACCGCCGACGCGATGACCATGAACGCATCCGTCGTAAGAATGGTGACGTATGGGCACCGTTCTTTGAACAGCCTTTTGCCCGTAGCGGACAAGGTACAGCATGGGATGGATTGTCGCTCTACGATTTGACCAAACCTAATCTGTGGTATTTCTATCGTCTTCGTCAGTTTGCTGAAAAATCGCAAGACATAGGTATCCTACTCAAAAACCAACACTATTTTCAGCACAATATCTTGGAGGCTGGTGCCCATTGGGTTGATTGTCCATGGCGTACTGCCAATAATGTGAACCATACACCATTCTTGGAACCAGTCAATTTTACAGGTGACAAGCGTATCTTCACCGCTCAACTTTTCTACGATACTACCAACGAAAGCCTCCGTCCGCTTCATCGGCAATATATCCGTCAGATGCTTGATGCTTTCAAAGGACAGCCTAATGTGGTACATTCCATTGGTGAGGAATTTACCGGTCCCCTGCAATTTGTGCGCTTCTGGCTCGATGTGGTTGCTGAATGGGAAACGGAAAATGGTCGCACTTTGGTGGCACTGGCTGTCACAAAGGATGTGCAGGATAGTATTCTGAACGATCCTATACGCTCAAAAATTGTCGATATCATCGACATCGAACAATGGTACAACCATCAAAAAGGACAATATGCACCGCCGGGTGGTATGAATATGGCACCACGCCAGTATATGCGTAAAATCCGTGGTGGTAGTGTGCGTTTTGATGACGTGTATCGTGCCGTAGCGGAATATCGCACCAGCTATCCTGATAAAGCAGTCATCTATTCCGCCCAAAAGTATCCTGAAATGGGCTGGGCAGCTTTGATGGCAGGTGGTTCATGTGCTAATGTTCCGGTGAATGATAAGATGTTTTTGCGTGACATAACCTCGATGAAACCGCAGAAAATTGACGACAACTACCTGTTGCAAGGTGATTGTGGCTATGTGGTATATAAGACAACCAGTACACCATTGAGTCTGCCGCTTGCCAGTTCTTCTACCTATAAATATATGCAGATAGATGCGAAAACTGGCGATATCACCGAGAAAGGAATGGTGCGACGGCAAATAGAGTTTACCGAGCGAGGTATATACTGGATTCGTAAAAAATGACTTAAATAATGGGAAAAATCGGTATTTCACGATTTTTCCCATTTTCTTATTTGTTTTTTCGGTTGATATAAATCAATTCTTCTTAACTTTGTCATCAGAAAACAAACAAACTACTACACACATATACTACCTAACAACGATGACTACAGAAACGCAAAGAGCGCGTACTCAGACGCTCCTCACCGAATTCAGCAAGGGCAGCGATGCAGCCTTTGCCGAGTTGTACGAAATGTATGTACAACCTTTATATACTTATGGATTGCGCATGACACATAATGAAGAGTTGCTGAAAGATTGCATTCAGGAAGTTTTCCTTAAGGTATATAGTAAACGAAGCGAGCAGACAGATATTAAGAATTTTGCCTCTTATCTGGTCATCTCTATGAAGAACCGTCTCCTTGACGCCTTTCGTCATCAGTCATTTTGCAGCGACAATGAAGTAGAGTGTTATGCAGGACGAGCAGCTGACTGCGATGTGGAACAAGGATACTTATTGATCGAAGACGAACAGATGCAATTTCAACAAGTGGCAGCATTGATGCAATGTCTCACACCGCGACAGCGTGAAGCCATCACCCTTTACTATTTGGAAGGTCGTAAATATCCTGAGGTGTGTGAGCGTATGCAGATGAACTACCATTCAGTACGTAACTTGATGCACCGTGGTATGTTGAAATTGCGCGAATCAGCAGGTGTCTTACAGACTATTCAGTGATGACAACAGATGTGCCTATACGTCATTAGAAAAAGACGAGGCACGTGAAAAAGCACTATTATACCCAGGTTGATGAGTTTTTGTGTGATGATGATTTCATCCGCTACGTACTCGACCGCGACACATCGATGGTTTCCCGATGGGAAACCTATATTACTGCGCCCTATCGTGCCCATCATGCATTTCTCACCGCATGCGATATTTTGATGCATCTTGATGATAGTTCACTCCTCAGCAGTGAGGAAGCTGGTCGATTGAAAGAGCGAATTTTTCTCTTTTTGGGAAAGAAGTCTCGATAGCGTATTTGTCGTGCAGTTCTGACATGTGCTTTTTTAATTTGCTTCTTACTACTATTCTATCTTGTCCTATGCCCTTAGGATAGTCCAAGTATGCTGTGTATAGATGATGACATAACGTGTACTCGTGCGTCCTTATTATAAAATAAATAACGACATGAAACGACTGATTTTTTCTGCTCTGGCTAGCATGGTTATCCTTGCAACTCAGGCTCAACCGTCGGTAGAAACCGAACGACAGTATCTCTCCGGACACGGTGCTGACGATATGGTGCAGTGGGATTTCCGGTGTACTGATGGTCACAACAGCGGACAATGGACTAAGATTGGAGTGCCGTCGTGCTGGGAACTGCAAGGTTTTGGTACTTACCAATATGGTATGCGCTTTTATGGCAAGGCAACTCCCGAAGGCATTGCTGATGAGAAAGGACATTATCGTACTACCTTCCAATTGCCTGAAGCATGGCGGGGCAGACAGATTCTGCTTACCTTTGAAGCTGTCTTTACCGATGCGCGAGTGACCATCAATGGGCGTAAAGCTGGTTCTGGATTGCATCAAGGCGGTTTTACCCGTTTTCAGTTTGATGTTTCTGACCGTGTTTTCTTCGGCAAAAAGGCTAATCGCCTTGAGGTGGAAGTGTCAAAGGAGAGTGTTGATCCACAAGTGAATCTTGCTGAACGTCGTGCCGATTATTGGAATTTCGGCGGTATTTGGCGCCCTGTCTTCATCGTGGCGAAACCAGCTCTCAACATCCAGCGAATAGCCATAGATGCGAAAGCTGATGGTCGCATGCGAGCAGAAGTCAATCTGAACCGTGCTGTTCCCGGTTCTACAGTAGGAGTGGAAATTGTTGATGAGGGTGGTAAAACCATTGCCCATAGTAACAGATTTGCTGTTGGTAGTGACCATACCCTGATAGATTTCATGGTCAGCCATCCCCGCTTGTGGAATGCCGAACAACCCTATCGCTATACAGCAGTATTCTCTTTGCGTGATAGTGGTGGCCGTTTGCTTCATGTGGAACGTCAGAAGTTTGGTTTCCGCACCATTGAATACCGCCATACTTATAATGGCGATGCCGAAGATGGCGTGTTTATCAATGGCAAGAAAGTTATATTCAAGGGCGTCAACCGTCATTCTTTCCGTCCAGAAACCGGTCGCACCCTGTCAAAAGCCAAGAATATAGAAGACGTCAAGCTTATCAAGTCAATGAATATGAATGCAGTACGCTTGTCTCATTATCCTGCAGACCCTGAATTTCTTGATGCTTGTGACTCGCTCGGACTCTATGTAGAGTGTGAACTTCCTGGTTGGCATTGGGCACACGGCACTATTGTTGGGTCGCAACTAGCGGAAGAAATGGTCACTCGTGACTGCAATCATCCTTCTATCATCTTTTGGAGTAATGGCAATGAAGGCGGGTTTAACTACGACCTCGAACCTGTTTTCCATCGTTTCGACCTTCAACAGCGTGTGGTGCTTTATCCTTGGGCCAATCGCAATGGCTTTGAAACCAAACATTACCGTTCGTGGGGTGAAACGGCAGAATACATGAGACAGAAAGAAATCTTCATGCCTACCGAATTTCTTCATGGCCTCTATGATGGCGGACATGGAGCAGGACTGAAAGACTACTGGCACCTCATGATGTCCAATCCACGTTGTGCGGGCGGTTTTCTATGGGATTTGATGGATCAAGGTGTGGTGCGTACCGATATGAATGGGCTTGTCGATTGTATGGGTAACTTTGCCTCCGATGGCATTGTAGGTCCCCATATGGAGAAAGAAGGCTCTTATTATACTATCCGCGAAATATGGTGTCCCGTACAAATCAGTAGGGAGGGCAACCGATTGAAAGTGGCAAACCATTATGATTTTACTTCGCTGAAGGATTGCCGTTTTACCTATCAGTATGTGGCAATGCCTCGCTACGGGGAATCAGCCACTAAGGTATTGGCACAAGGCTCATTGCCTTCACCCGATATCAATCCTCATGGCGAGGGATATATTACTTTACCCCAACAGCCAGAAGGCACACTCCTCGTGACAGTATGTAATCCGCAAGGTGAGGAAATCTATACCTGGCGCTTCGCAGAGAAGTTCACTGCTGATAAACCTGTCGTAGCTCAACAGCTCCAACCGCATGAGACCGACACTACAACCACTGTTGCCGTGGGTGGTCGCCACTATACGTTCTCGAAGAAAAACGGTTGTCTTCAGTCTGTTACTGTGGCAAATCGTATCATTTCCTTTGCTAATGGTCCCCGTTTCGTAGCAGCCAAACGTAGCGACCGTTCCGATGATGGCTTCTATAACCATGATGATAAAGAGGCATTTAAGAAGAAAACCGACTATATCACTTATGCTGATCAAGGTGCTTTCGATGGTTTTTCATGGAATGATTCCACACTCGTTGCTACCTACAGACATGGTTCTCTAAGTCAAGTGGAATGGACCTTTATGGCCGATGGTAGTGTGAGATTGACCGCCCATTGGTATTTCAATGGTGTAGTAGATCTGTTGGGTATTACTTTCGATTATCCAGAACAGCAGGTGAAAGGCAAACGCTGGGTGGGCAATGGCCCTTATCGTGTATGGCAAAATCGCCTCGATGGCCCACAATATGGCTATTGGACCACTGCCTATAATGATCCCATTCCTGGTGAAACCTTCGAATATCCTGAGTTTAAAGGTTATTTCTCTACCGTCAACTGGATGCAACTTGAAACAAAAGAGGGCGTTATCGGCATCCGTCAGCCTAATGCCTATGTAGGTATTTACCAGCCACGTGATGGCCGTGACCACTTGCTCTATACTTTGCCAGAAACTGGTGTTTCGCTCTTGAGAGCCATTCCTGCTGTGCGCAACAAGGTTAATACCACCGATCTCAATGGTCCTTCTGCACAACCCTATTGGGCAGAAGGTTCAGATTCCATCACCGCAATACTCTCGTTCGAATGAAGAAATATCTCATCAGCATCGCCCTTTTGACACTTGGCATGCAAGCACATGCCTCGTCGCGCCCCTGGACATTCTGGTATTGGATGTACGGTGCAGTAAGCAAACAAGCCATCAAGGCAGATCTTCAAGCCATGAAAGATGTGGGATTGGAAGGCTGTTACCTCATGCCCATACGTGGTGTGGGTGAACGGCCCGACTATCAAGGCACTGCCCAGCAACTCACACCCACCTTTTGGCAGATGGTTGACTATGCCATGGAGCAGAGTGACTCACTACAGATGCAGATGGGTGTGCATATCTGCGATGGCTTTGCCTTGGCAGGCGGTCCTTGGATTAGTCCTGAAGAATCGATGCAACAGGTGGTATGGACCGACACCATCGCACATATCGACCGACGTCATTCCACATTTGTCTTGCCCCAAGCTCATCCCGGCCATTTGGGTTTCTATCGTGATATTGCCGCTTTTGCCGTTCGTGTGGCATCACCATTGCCCAAACCCCATGAAGGCGGAACGATCAAACGCGATGAAAAGGGAGTATTTCGTGCGAAAACACCCGGTTTTATCGAGTTTTCTTTCGATGCTCCGCAACAAGTACGAAGTATCCATATCGTGCCCAGTGGCAACAATGTGCAGGCGCAGCGATTGCGTATTGAAGCCAGTACGGATGGTGTAACCTATCAGTTGGTACGCCAATTGACACCTCCCCGACAAGGATGGCAGAATACCGATCAGAACTATACCTATAGTCTTCCTGCCACCACAGCCCGATATTTTCGTTGTTATTGGACGCCTGTAGGCACCGAACCTGGTAGTGAAGATCTTGATGCTGCTAAATGGGCACCTACGTTGAAAATACGTGATATCCGTTTGGGGGCCGATGCTGTCATCGATCAGTATGAAGCCAAGAATGGTAGTGTGTGGCGCATAGCCACCAACAACAGTCCTTCGACAGATTTTCCAGAAGTGGTGATGCTCGACAAGGATGGTAGCCCCAGACATCCGTTGGGCAATGGAATATGGCGTATTGTTCGTTTTGGCCATACCGCTACAGGTCACACCAATGCCACTGCAGGTGGAGGTAAGGGACTGGAGTGTGATAAATTCACACAGAAAACAGTAGAGAAACAAATTGATAGTTGGTTTGGACAGTTTATGAAAAGACCCCATTCCAACGTAGTGCGCTATATGCATATTGACTCTTGGGAATGTGGGTCGCAAAACTGGTCAGCGTCGTTTGCTGATGAGTTTCAGCGGCGTTGTGGTTACGACCTTTTACCTTTCCTTCCCGTTTATGCAGGCATTCCGATGCCAGGAGATGATCGCGTGTTGCGTGACATCCGTACCACCATTGACCATCTCATCAACGATGTGTTCTTTGCCACGGCAGCCCGTAAGGCCCGTCAATATGGGGTGAGTCTCTCCTCAGAGAGTGTTGCCCCCACCATGATTAGTGATGGACTGACCCACTACCGCTATGTGGATTTTCCGATGGGTGAGTTTTGGCTCAATTCTCCCACACACGACAAGCCCAACGATATGCTTGATGCCATCAGTGGAGCGCATGTTTATGGCAAAACCATCGTTCAGGCAGAGGGATTTACCGAGATTCGTGGTGTTTGGAATGAAACTCCAGCCATGATCAAACCATTGCTTGATCGCAATTTGGCATTGGGCATGAATAGACTGTTCTTTCATGTCAACACCCACAACCCATGGATGGACCGCCGCCCCGGTATGACTCTCGATGGAATCGGACTTTTCTTCCAACGTGACCAAACTTGGTTTCGTGAGGCCAAGGGTATGGTCGATTACATCACCCGATGCCAAGAATGGCTTCAACGTGGTGTTCCCGTAGTAGATATTGCCGTATTTACTGGTGACGAAATGCCGTCTCGATCACTTACTCCCGACCGCCTTGTGCCCATGTTGCCCGGTCTTTTTGGTACCGACCGCATAGCTGATGAGGCACGGCGCCTTGCCAATGAGGGGCAACCCATGGAAGAAAGTCCCGTTGGAGTGCGCCATTCTGCAGGTATCATAGACCTCAAGAATTGGGTCAATGCCCTTCATGGCTACTGCTACGACTCGATGAATCCTGACGGATTGCAGAATGGAAGGTTTGATTATAAGGCGCTCGTCGTGCCACAAGGCTCATTCGTTTCCGATGCCTCCAAGCGTCGCATTGCAGAACTCGAAAGTCAAGGCGTGCGCATCATCCGCACACCTTATTGTCAAGACACCCTCGATGTCATCGGCCCTGATGCCTTATTGCCCGAAGGAGTGGCATTCAACCATCGTCGTGATGGCAATACAGAGATATATTTCCTTGCCAATCAGCTGGACAGCGCACGCACCATGACCATATCGCTGCGCACCACTAAAGGTGTTCCTCATATCTATTATCCTATCGATGGGAAGCAGGAACAACCAGTTTTCCGCCATTCCAACGGAAGAACCGAACTGATGTTAACCTTGTCAGCCTATGGTTCGGCATTTGTTATATTTACAGATGAGTCACAAGGAAATGCGCCCGAAACAACGCTTCAACACCATGTGCTCACCACAGCACCATGGGATATCCACTTCCACAACAATGGTGTCAGTCTCCAGCAGCAACCACTTGCTGATTGGACAGCGTCATCCAACGATAGTATCCGCTATTATAGTGGTCGTGCTACTTATACCACAAACTTCAAAATCAAGGTAAAAAAAGGACAACGCTATTATCTCTCGTTGCCTGATGTTAGAGATGTGGCGCAGATTTGGGTCAACGAAACCGACTGTGGCATTGTATGGACATCCCCTTACGAGGTAGATATTACCAATGCTGTACATCGTGGCAACAATACGTTGCGCATCGCCGTTACCAACACCTGGCATAATGCTTTGCGTGGTGCTGATGCAGGCAAAGCCCCGTTTGATGGCATTTGGACCAATGCCCGATACCGCACCAAGGGCGACAGCCTATTGCCTGCAGGTCTCCTTGCCCAACCCATTATCCGTATTACTAAAGCAACAAAACAACAATAATGAAAAGACTTCTACTATCCCTTCCGCTTTTGTGTCTCTGCACCTTGGTGCAAGCCAAGGTCGTGATGCCTCGCTTTTTTGCCGATGGCATGGTGCTTCAGCAGCAAACTGAATGTCGGCTTTGGGGCACAGCGACACCTGGTGCCCCTTTGGTCGTTACTGCTTCATGGACTCATGGTAAATGGAAAAGCCGTGTTAATGCCGACGGCAGTTTCTCTATCACCATCACAACTCCCACAGCAGGAGGCCCTTTCACCATCTCTATCGACGACGGTGAAAAGACCATGCTTAGCAATGTGCTCGTTGGTGAGGTATGGATTTGTAGCGGACAGTCGAATATGGAGATGCCCATGAAAGGTTTCAAGATGCAGCCTGTAGAGGGAACAACCGAAGAACTCTTGCGCTGTAAAGATACAAAAATGCGCCTTTTCACCGTCAAACGCCATGCTGCAATCACTCCACAAACCGATGTAGAAGGCGAATGGAGCGAGGCCAACAGTGAGAGCGTGCGCAATTTCTCTGCCACCGCCTATTATTTCGGACGTGCGCTGCGTCAGCAACTTGATGTTCCCGTTGGACTCATCGTCACCGCCTGGGGTGGTTCTGCTTGTGAAGCATGGATGGCAGCCGACTGGTTGAAGGCATTTCCCAAGGTGACACTCCCTCGTGATGAGAAGGATGTGAATCGGTTGAAGCAGCGTTGCCCCACCGCTTTATATAATGGACAGCTTCGTCCCCTTATCGGTTATGCCATGCGTGGTGCTATTTGGTATCAAGGTGAGGATAATGTGCCCCGTTACGACTACTATGCCTCACTGTTGGAAACCATGGTACGAGGATGGCGTGCCGACTGGAAGCAAGGCAATTTTCCATTCTACTATTGTCAGATAGCCCCCTACGATTATAGTCTCATCAATTGGAGCGGTAGCCAACTCTTGCGCGAACAACAACTCTTGGCTGAGCAGCGCATACCCCATGCCCGTATGGCGGTGTTGATGGATGCCGGTTTGGAATATGGCATTCATCCACGCATGAAACGACAAGCCGGCGAACGACTGGCTCTGCTTGCCCTTACAAACACTTACGGCGTGAAGGGATTGCCCGATTTCGCTACTTATAGCAAAGTAGAATTTCAGGGAGATACTGCCGTGGTACAGTTTGACCGGAGTAAGGAATGGGTTTATTTCGAACATGGCACCACCTCAAAACTCTTTGAAGTGGCAGGTCGAGACAGTGTGTTCCATCCTGCTAACCATGTGTGGATAGCCCGTAATCGCGTTTATGTGAAGTCCGACAGCGTTGCCCATCCTGTGGCAGTACGCTATGCATGGTCCGACTGGGCAGTGGGTGATTTAATGCACGATGGTTTGCCTGTGTCATCATTCCGTACTGATTTCTGACCTTTGCCTCAGATGGTGTGTGGTCATCCATACATTCCGCCGAAGCAGGATGTAGCATGACAGCAGCTGTAAGAACAAAGATAAAATCGAACATATTCCCCTTTTTCGTGCAGATGGCCGATAGGGGCAGAACATAGAAACAAGTAATAAACAATGAACAGACTTTATACCTTATTACTCATGGTGACGCTTGTCATGGGACTCCATGCAGCCGATGTACCATCCGTTGCAGGATTGTTCCCTCTCGAAGGCAGTGGCAGAACCGTGTGGAATTTCAACAACGGATGGCGTTTCCATCTGGGCGATGTGCCTGAAGCCAACCGCATTGACTATGATGATCACGCTTGGGAAGTGGTTTCCACTCCCCATACCGTACAGTTGATGCCTGCCGAAGCCAGTGGCTGCCGTAACTATCAGGGTGTGGCATGGTATCGTAAACGCTTCGTGATGCCCGCCCAAACTGCTGGTAAAGACGTCACCCTCCATTTCGAAGCCATCATGGGCAAACAGGTGGTTTATGTCAACGGTCGTGAAGTGAAACGTCATGAAGGCGGCTATCTGCCTATTACCATATCGCTGACGAAGCTCGGTCTGACTGCCGGCGATGATGTTTTGGTAGCTGTTATGGCTGATAATAGTGACGATAAGAGTTTTCCTCCAGGTAAACCACAGATGACGCTCGATTTTGCCTATCATGGTGGCATCTACCGTGATGTATGGCTGATAGCCAAAGGTATGGTGCATATCACCGATGCCATCGAGGCAAACCGTGTAGCTGGAGGCGGTATTTTCGTGCATTGTGAGAACATCAGTAGCGAAAAAGCCGTGGTGTGTGTCAATACCGAAGTGGCTAATACTGGTCAGCAGCCTGTGACGCTGACCGTGACCAATGTATTGCAGGAGACAGGAAAACGTGTCGTTACCTCGTTGCGACTGGCTCCTGGCGAGACACGCACAGTCTGCCAGCGCATCAAAGTGGCTCGTCCCAAACTGTGGAGTCCAGAGTCACCAACCCTTTATCATGTCAACACCTATGTGCGTCAAGGTCGTCAGCCCATGGATGGCGGTACTACCCGCATCGGCATCCGGTCATTTGAATTTCGTGGCAAAGACGGATTCTGGCTCAATGGCAGTCGTTACCACCAGTTGGTAGGTGCCAACCGTCATCAAGACTTTGCATACGTGGGCAACGCACTGCCCAACTCTCAGCAGTGGCGCGATGCTCGCAGACTGCGTGATGCTGGTTTCACTATCATCCGCACCGCCCACTATCCACAGGATCCTGCATTTATGGATGCTTGCGACGAACTCGGTCTCTTTGTCATTGTGGCAACACCGGGATGGCAATACTGGAATAAAACTCCTGGGTGGGACGAGAAGGTACATGCCAATACCCGTCAGATTATCCGTCGCGACCGCAACCATCCATCGGTTCTGATGTGGGAACCCATCCTCAACGAAACGCGCTATCCCAAGAAATTTGCCCTCGATGCCTTGCAAATCACACGAGAGGAATATCCCTATGAAGGTCGTCCTGTGGCTGCTGCCGATGTTCATTCGGCAGGAGTGGCAGACCATTATGATGTTGTATATGGTTGGCCAGGCGATGATTTCAAGGATGACAAACCCCGTCAGTGCATCTTTACGAGAGAGTTTGGCGAACTCGTTGACGACTGGTATGCTCACAACAATCTCAACAGGGCTTCTCGATCTTGGGGTGAACGACCTATGCTGATGCAGGCGATGAGCCTTTTCAAGAGCACCGACGAACTGTTTCATACCACCGGACAGTTTATCGGCGGTTGTCAATGGCACCCCTTCGACCATCAGCGCGGTTATCATCCAGATCCCTACTGGGGAGGTATTTATGATGCGTTCCGCCAACCGAAAACTGCCTTGCAGATGTTTTCTGCCACATTGCAACCGTTTGTGTCAGATCCGAAACCTCAGGTGTTTATAGCCCATGAAATGACGCAATTCTCTGATGCTGACGTCACCGTGTTCTCCAATTGCGACTCTGTGCGACTTTCTATCTACGATGGCGTTCATTCTTGGACATTGCCTGTGGTTCATTCCGTTGGTCATGCTCCCTCACAACCCGTGGTATTCAAAGGCGCATGGAACTTCTTTGAGGCACGCAACTGGAGTTATACGCAGAAAAACTGGCGGCGTGTGCACATGGTGGCAGAAGGTATTGTCAATGGTAAGGTGGTTTGTCGTGATGATCGTATGCCTTCACGTCGAAGCACCAAACTGCGTCTTCGTGTAGATACATTGGGACGTCAACTGGTGGCAGATGGCAGCGATTTTATCGTTGTGGTATGTGAAGTGACCGACGATCTCGGTCATGTACGTCGTCTTGCTAAAGACCAAATCCGTTTCACCGTATCGGGTGAAGGCTCTGTCATCGGCGATGCATCCATTGGCGCCAATCCCCGTGCGGTAGAATGGGGTAGTGCTCCTCTGCTGATACGTTCAACTCGCACTCCTGGAAAAATACGTGTTCATGCCGAAGTGGCATTCCCTGGCACTCACGCACCTACCGCTGCCGACCTTGAACTGACGAGTGTGGCAGCACCTTTGCCCATGCTTTCGGGCGATATTCAGCCTACATCAGGTGAAAATGCCGCTGTTTCTACCACGAAAACAGCTTCTCGCCAACTTTCGGAAGATGAGCGCAACCGTCTGTTGCAAGAGGTAGAAGCCCAACAGGCCGACTTCGGATTGCAGAAATAAAGTATAAGGGCAGACGTCAAGCGATGCGTTGTTATTGTCCGTCTGCCCTTCGTAAGGCATAGTGCTGTTATGCGCAATGTTGCAAGTTCGAATCAGACGCTTGCTTCCCTGTGTGTTCGGGTTGTCAACGAGATATAGTTCGCGGAAATCTATAGGAGCGGAGAGAGATAAAGACCTTATTATTCCTCGCATACATACGCGCACACGAGCGCACGCAGGCGCACACGCGATGTCGAAAAAATCGACCACTCGACCACCAATACCGCTTAACAGACAGAGATACAATGGCTTAACTGGTGGTCGATGACTTTGTCCTGACGCGCTTCGACCACCATTCGACCACCAACTGACCAACTACTGGGCACATTCCCATCAAATACAGCCACATTCCTATCAACGACCAACCACCTTTCCACCATCGGCTATCATCTGGGTTACGAGCACCAAAGCCACTTCTGCAGCGCCTTTAAGCGCAAATATGGCGTATCGCCATCGCTGTTTCGCGACCAGCAAAACAAGGTCATTGCAAGTGCATGATAGTCAAAAGGATAGTGCGCTGTTTTGCAAATTCATTGAATTTGGTCAGCAATCTCATTGAATTTGGTCAGCAAATTCAATGAATTTACTCGGCATTTTTAATGATTTTGCCCTACTGTCACGATGATATTCATGCGCTAAAGAACTGCTGCATGTCTCAAACGAAAGTCGCTCTTCTCAGCAAAACAATTTGTTTTGCTGAGCAAATCAATTTACTTTGCAAAGGAAATCAATTTGTTTTACTGAGCAAATCAATTTACTTTGCATTCGCATCGACCGTCTGTTCACGAGAAACATCTGTTTATCAACATATTATACCAACGTCCATAACACAGTCAGCAACAGTCCGCAAACAAGAAGACAATCATGGCTTTTCTGTGGACAAACGATGGGGAATATCTGCCATTGAAGTGAAATTCCTATGCCATTAACCTTAATTAACACAAAAAACCTTGTGCTGTAAAAAAAAAAGACGATATTTGCAGAAATTATCAAGTGTTTTATGACCCAACAATAGCTATTATAACCTTTTAAAACTATTTTAGATATGAAGTATTCATATAAACTTATTCTGGCATTGTGTATCATTGGATTGTTCAGTGGATGTACAATAGAAGAAGACGATACTCCTGCGGATGCAATAGACCAACTAACTATTACAGGCAGAATAATAGACCACAACAACCAACCCGTAAAGAATATACCTGTTGTATTCTACTTCTATAGAGGTGCTTATATTGTTAGTTGCAATCGTAAAAAAGCCACTTCAAAGACTGACGAGAACGGCATATATAAGTTCACCATATTTCGTAAGACTGACGAAAATAATGATGGATTAGAACAGTACTATTATTTATACCCTGATTTAGATGACAAGAAATATTTCACGCGAGCAACATATTTTCGTGACATTGATGCTTTCTGGACAGATAGATACCATGTGGTTAGCGATTATATTTTATGGGAAGCCCAATATGTTAAAGTGTTTGCCAACACAAAGCCTGAAGGTGCTGAGTATTATGACATAGAGTGTGAATTTGAAAAACCTGTATATAATTATGGCAAATATTACTCTTCACGTAATTATAACATAAATATCACACCATACACAACCAATTTTCAAGTGCCCCTACATCAAGACTTGAAGTTTACGATGACGTGGGACGATAAGTATAAAAGAACTGTTTTCGTGAAGAAAGACAATCTGCCCAAGCAAATAGATCTCTCATACATACCGGAATGACCTGTAGATTGAAACGGCAAGGCTATTGACTATACAAAACGGCTCAAATAGACAAGTGTTTTTCCGCTATGCGATTAACAGGTCTGCGTTGTCATTTATTGTCGTTCAACAAGTTTTCTGTCATGAGAATTGTGTATTACCGAGTGAATTGTTCAGGTTTAAAAAACTACAATTATTGAAATTGAAATCGCTCTCACACTTCTATCCGGCTACTCCAATGAGGCTCAGAATACCAGTAGTAGTATGTTGGCATGATTAGAATGAACTTTGAATATGCGTATCAACAACAAGGGCACAACCGTCATGGTTGTGCCCTTGTAGCTATAGGGATAGGATAGAGGTGGGTTAAAGCTTCTGTTCCACTTCGATTTCTGTAAAGGTCTCGATGATGTCGCCCACCTGGATATCGTTGAAGTTGACGAGTGAAATACCGCACTCCAAACCAGTGGCAACCTCTTTGGCATCGTCCTTATAGCGCTTCAGCGCATCGATGGCAGCGGTGTGAACCACAATACCGTCGCGGATGACACGAGCCTTGTCCTTGTTGTGTACTTTTCCTTCGGTCACCAAACCACCGGCAACAGTACCGACCTTTGAAATCTTGAACACCTGTTTTACCTCGATCTCACCAGTAAGAATTTCCTTCTTCACCTTGTCGAGCATACCCTCCATTGTAGATTTCACTTCATCGAGTGCATCATAGATGATAGAGTAGGTGTTGATCTCCACGCCTTCGCGCTCTGCCAGTCGGCGTGCATCAGCAGAAGGACGAACCTGGAAGCCGATGATGATGGCATCTGATGCAGAAGCCAGCATGACATCGTTCTCGCTGATCTGACCCACAGCCTTTGAAATGACGTTGACCTGTACCTTCTCAGTAGAGAGTTTGAGGAACGAGTCGCTGAGTGCTTCGATAGAACCGTCGGTATCACCCTTGACGATGATATTGAGTTCGTGGAACTCACCCAAGGCAATACGGTGTGAGATATCGTCGAGTCCAAGTGTCTTAGTGGTACGGAGCGACTGCTCACGCTGCAACTGTGTACGCTTGTTGGCTATTTCTCGTGCCTCCTGCTCTGTCTCCATCACATGGAACGAGTCACCGGCAGTAGGTGCGCCATTCAGTCCGAGAATAATAGCGGGCTCTGCAGGTCCAGCCTTTTCAATGCGTTGGTTACGTTCGTTGAACATGGCTTTGATGCGTCCGAAAGCTGTTCCTGCAATCACCACATCACCTTGTTTCAGTGTACCGTTGCTTACCAGCACGGTAGAAACGTAGCCACGTCCCTTGTCGAGTGACGACTCGATAATGCTACCCGTAGCCTTTCTGTTGGGATTAGCCTTGAGATCGAGCATTTCTGCTTCGAGCAATACCTTTTCAAGGAGAGCATCAACGCCGATTCCCTTCTTGGCAGAGATTTCCTGACACTGGTATTTACCGCCCCATTCCTCTACGAGGAGGTTCATATTGGCAAGGTCTTCACGAATCTTGTCAGGGTTTGCACCGGGCTTATCAATCTTGTTGATGGCAAATACCATTGGCACATTGGCAGCCTGAGCATGCGCGATGGCCTCCTTGGTGGTAGGCATGACGCTGTCGTCTGCAGCGATAATGATGATGGCGATATCGGTCACCTGAGCACCACGGGCACGCATGGCGGTGAACGCCTCGTGACCTGGAGTGTCAAGGAACGTAATTTTTCTACCGTCTTTCAGTTTCACATTGTAGGCACCGATGTGCTGGGTGATACCTCCTGCCTCACCGGCAATCACGTTGGTCTTGCGGATGAAGTCGAGCAGCGATGTCTTACCATGATCGACGTGACCCATCACGGTGACGATAGGTGCACGGCTGACGAGGTCGTTCTCGTCGTCGGCTTCTTCGGTGATGGCATTTTGCACTTCAGCACTTACGTATTCGGTGGTGAAACCAAATTCCTCTGCCACGATATTGATAGTCTCTGCATCGAGGCGCTGGTTGATACTTACCATGATACCGATGCTCATGCAGGTGCCGATTACTTCGTTGACACCGACATTCATCATCGTGGCAAGTTCGCTAACCGTTACAAACTCGGTCAGCTTCAGTACCTTGCTCTCTGCAGCCTGTTCGGCCATCTCGCTATTGAGGCGCTCTTGTACGGCATCTCGCTTTTCGCGGCGATACTTCGCACCCTTCTTGTTCTGACTCTTTGAGGTGAGACGGGCGAGCGTCTCCTTTACCTGACGTGCTACAGCCTCGTCGTCAACTTCCAATGGCTTCTGTACTGGACGGTTCTTCTTGTTTTTCTTGCCGCCGCCCTGTTGTCCGTTTTGGTTGCCGCCTTGCTGTTGTCCACCGCCACCTTGGCGCTGTTGTCCGCCTTTGTTCTTTTTGTTGCCGCCTTGCTGCCCGCTCTGGTTGGCTGCAGCCTCTATGTCAACGCGTCCGCTACGGATGCGCTCACGCTTCTTGCGCTCGCCACCATTGCCATGCTGTGCATTCTTTTCCTCGCGTTCCTTACGGCGCTCCTCCTTCGATTTCTTCTTCGGACGAGTGCTTTGGTTGAGGGTGCTGAGGTCGATTTTACCCAGTACGTTGACCTTTGGAGCGTATTTTGTTTCGCTCTTCAGGGTGAATACCTTGGTTTCGGAAGCTTTTTCAGCATCCGCAGGCTTGTTTTCTACTGTGGCAGGCTTGGCCTCTTCGGCATTGGCAACGGGTGCTTCTGCCTTGGGCTTGGCTTCCTGCTGAGGCTTAGCCTCTGTTTTTGGCTTGGCTTCCACTTTGACGTTAGGTTTAACCTCTTCTGCCTTGACAGCCTTCTGCTCGTGGTTTGCAGGAGCAGCAGGGGCAGCCTCAGGAGCTTTCTGCTCAGCGACAGGTTTTGGTTCTTCTTTCTTTTTTACAATAGGCGATGCCTCTGTCTGGCTCACGGCAGCAGCCACAGGTGCAGTATCGCTATTGGCGGCCTTCTTTTTGCCTACGCTGTCGAGGTCAATCTTGCCCAAGGGTTTAAACTGTTGGCGTTGTTCCAACAGGTCTTCAGCCTTGTTGCTTTTCTTCTCGGCCTTCTCTGCCTTTTTATCCTTGGCTTTCTTCGCAAATATCATTTCGGCCTGTGTCTTCACAGCCTTGTCACCACTGAATGCACCCACCAGAGCCTGGTATTGTGAATCGGTGATTTTGGTATTTGGCGTCATTTCTTCTTTGACTTCGCCAAGTTCTTTCTTGTTTTTCAGGAAATCAACTGCCGTTTGAAGTCCTATATTCAGTTCTGATAATACTTTATTTAATCTGACACCCATTTAATTTGTTGCTTTACAATTCTGTTTTATTCTTATTATTCAAACTCCGCACGGAGCACGTTGAGCAGGTGGTCAACCGTTTCTTCTTCGAGGTCGGCCTTTTCGATCAGCATTTCGCGTGGAGCGTTGAGCACGGCCTTAGCGGTCTCCAGACCGATGGCCTTGATGGCGTCGATGATCCACTGGTCTATCTCGTCAGAGAACTCGTCGAGGTAGATGTCCTCGTCGTCGCTGTCTGAACCGTTGGATACACGGAATACGTCGATGGTGTATTCGGTCAGCATGGAAGCCAGTTTGATGTTCAAACCGCCTTTACCGATGGCAAGGCTGACTTCCTCAGGTTGCAGATAGACTTCGGCTTTGTGCTCTTCGGGATTGATGTTGAGGTTGGTCACCTTGGCGGGACTCAGCGCACGAGTAATGAAGAGCTGTGTGTTGCTGGAATAGTTGATGACATCGATATTCTCGTTGCCCAACTCGCGTACGATACCGTGTACGCGGCTACCCTTCACACCTACGCAGGCTCCTACTGGGTCGATGCGGTCGTCATAGCTTTCTACAGCCACCTTTGCACGTTCTCCTGGCATGCGTGCCACGCGACGGATTGTGATGAGGCCGTCGTTGATTTCGGGCACTTCGGCTTCGAGCAGACGCTCAAGGAACACAGGGCTGGTGCGTGAGAGGATGATACGCGGATTGTTGTTCTCGTTCTGCACCTCCTTGATGATGGCACGTATGGTTTCGCCCTTGCGGTAGTTGTCGTTGGGAATCTGTTCTGACTTAGGCAAGTGGAGTTCGTTGCCCTCATCGTCGATGAGCAGTACTTCGCGTTTCCACATCTGATACACCTCGGCGCTGATTACCTGACCTACGCGATCCTTGTACTTATTGTAGAGCGAGTCGTGCTCCAGTTCAAGAATCTTTGAGGCAAGAGTCTGACGGAGATTGAGGATGGCACGGCGTCCGAATTTCTCGAAGCGCACTTCTTCACTCACTTCCTCGCCCACTTCGTAGTCGGGTTCGATTTTCTGTGCCTGTGTGAGCGAAATCTCTTTGTTTTCGTCCTGAACCTCACCATCAGCTACTACGATACGGTTGCGGTGGATTTCGAGGTCACCTTTGTCAGGGTTGACAATGACGTCGAAGTTCTCATCGCTACCGAACTGTTTGGCAAGTACGTTGCGGAGACTCTCTTCCAGCACGCTGACGAGAGTGGTGCGGTCGATGTTCTTGGTCTCTTTAAATTCCTTAAAGGTCTCAATCATTGACGGACCTTTGTCTTCTTTTTTTGTAGCCATTATATAATCTTTTTATTTTGTTTACTCTTTAGCTCACGTGTCAGAGATTATTTGAAGGCGAGAAGGTATTTGGCATATTTCACCTCGTTGGTATTGAAGGTCTTCTCCACATCCACCAATACGGGGCGCTTTTTCCCTTCAATCTTCTGCTTCTCCTTGACCACCACCACAAACGACAGTCCGTCGTCGGCTACCGACTGGAGCACGCCTTGGTATTTCTTACCGTCGGCAGCCAGCACTTCCACTTCTTTGCCAATGTGGTTGATATACTGCTGTACGACTTTGAATGGTTGTCCGATACCGGCGCTACCCACTTCCAGTTCATACTCGCCGAGTTCTTCTCCGAGTCTTTCCTGCAGGAAGCGGCTCAGCGCGGCACAGTCTTCAATCCATACACCATCGGCGTGGTCGATTTCGATCACGATGCGACCGTCGGGCGTCATGTCAACGTCCACGAGGAAGTAGTCATTCTGACTCAGCCATTCCTCTACTGCGGCCTTTACTACGTCTTTATTTATCATACACCTTTATTGGTATTAAAACAAGAATGAGAGGCTCTTGCGAGTCTCTCATTCCTCTGAACGTGTGCAAAGTTACGACATTTCTGTCAATCTTGCAAGTATTTCCACTTTTATTTCACTTTTTTGGGCGATAATAGTTTTTCGTATTCTCCTGATGTGTTGAGTATTCGCTCTGCTTCCTTCAGAGTTTTGTCTGTTTGCAGCATGTGGAGCAGTTGTCCGCTTTGGAAATAATAGGCGGATATGATATCTTGTTCTATCTGCCGTTGTATTTCGTTGCGGTGCTGTTGTAGGTCGCGCTCAATATCATGGTGGTCGAGTTTGGCTTTCAGTGCTTCAAATTCAGCCTTTGCGTCGTCGTAGTATCCTTCGAATTTTGCGGTTTTGATGAGTTCTTCAAACTGTTTCTTGCTGATCTGGTCGTAGGTAAATCCTGCTTTCAGCACTTGTTGGGTGAAGTCGGCATATTCCGCATCGGTCAGATGGAACTTGTCGGCAGGAGCAATGGTAGGATGCTTGGATATATAATCCACCACATAGTCAAACATCACTTCGGTAGAGTCTATGCGGTCCAAATACAGGAGGATGTTCGACATGGTATCGGGTTTGATTTCGATATCGGGCATGATACCACCTCCGTCGCGTACCTCACGACCATTGCGTGTATAGAATACGTGTGTCAGCGAATCGGGCACATGTTCTTTATAGCCACCGCCGGTGTGTTTATAGTTGATGGCTTGGATGCATCGTCCGCTGGGGATATAGTATTTTGATGTTGTCAGCTTGAGGTTACCATTGTAGGGTAGGTCAACATTAGGAATCTGCACCAGTCCCTTACCATACGTGCGCGAACCTATTATTAATCCGCGGTCAAGATCCTGTATCGAACCGCTGACAATCTCGCTGGCAGAAGCTGTTTCGTCGTTCACCAGTACGATGATGGGCATCACGGTATCGATAGGCTCCAGTCGGGTTTTGTAGTCAGAGTTGGCACGGCGCAACTTTCCTTTGGTTTCCACCAATGTCAAACCTTTAGGCAGCCACATATTGGCAATGTCCACACATTCCGAAACCGAACCGCCACCATTACTTCTCAGGTCGAGTATGAGTTTTTTCGCTCCGCGTTGTTTCAGGTCGAGATATGCCAGACGCATAGGTTTGGCTGGTTCGCCAGAGAAAGTGTTCAGGTTGATATATCCCACGCCACCCGGGCGCATACCATAATAGGTTATTTCAGGTGTCTTGATGCTCTCGCGTGTCACTTTGAAATTCATCACCTTGCCCGTCGAAGGACGTTTAATCTTGATCATGATGGTGCTGCCTGCATCGCCACGCAGATGGTCGCTGACGTATGCCACGGGTTTGTTGGTCATCAGCGTGTCTTCAATCTGCAAGATGATATCTCCCTTGCGCAGTCCCACCTTTGCAGCGGGCATTCCCTCAAAAGGTTCGTCGATGACCACTTGTTTTCGTTTTTGGTGGTAGCGTACCACTGCACCGATACCCGCATATTTTCCTGTCATCAGCATCTTCAAGTCCTTTTGTTTGCTCTCAGGGTAATATTCGGTATAGGGGTCGAGAGATCGCAGCATCGCATTGATGCCATTGCCAATCACGGTATTGGCATCGAGTGTATCGACATACATTAGGTCGAGTGTCTTGTATATGGCATTGAATATTTCGATGTTCTTTGCCACATCTAAGTTGTGGTTTCTCGCTTCCTGTGCATTCATATTCATGGGAAGCCATGCCAGTAGTGCGGCAAAAGCTGTCAATCGGCATAGTTGGCATACGTTGTTTTTTCTCATGATCATATTGTTTTTCGTATTGTTTCTATGTTTATACGATGCAAAATTATAGAAAAATAACCGAAAAACGATTTTTTTTCTCAAAAAGTTTGTGTATTTCAAAAAAACGTATTACCTTTGCACTCGCAAAACAGAAAAACCTGCTTCAGTAGCTCAGTTGGTTAGAGCACCTGACTGTTAATCAGGGGGTCGTTGGTTCAAGCCCATCCTGAAGCGCAAAAGTTAAGCATTGAAAATGAGAGAGTTAGACGAAAGTTTAACTCTCTTTTTCTTTTTTGCTTTTGCTCGTCTGAACAAATTTTGGTTATCTATTTACGTTTTTTTAAGTCTCAGTTCTCAAAATATCACAACTTAGAATGCTATCATAGAATCCATAACGTAGAATATCACAGTGTCCGTTGTACCCTTTTTGCTCATAAAAACAATCTAAAAAGCAAACTACACTCCAACT
This sequence comes from Prevotella sp. P5-50, assembly GCF_002251295.1. Taxonomy (GTDB): domain Bacteria; phylum Bacteroidota; class Bacteroidia; order Bacteroidales; family Bacteroidaceae; genus Prevotella. The sequence continues at coordinate 66,788 of NZ_NPJA01000019.1, read as the reverse complement.
ATTTATATCCTATAAGCTGCAACGCATCTTCGCTCATGTATTCTGCTATATCTATATATGGGATTACGATATCAACCACCCCTAAGGCCCCTGAACCGATCTCATACTTTTGATATATAAAGCGAACTCCCTTCTCCGTGATAAAAGGATCCTTCTTGGGATAAGGATGAGCTTCCAATTCATCACCGTCAACATCTGCGATACTGTTAACAAATTTTATTAGGCAAGATTTAAATCGAGAATCATAGGGGTTATCAATTACACGTACAATATGGCCATCTGTCTTACTAAAAGTTGCTCCATACAAGGTGCCTCCACCTACTCCACCATGACTTCCCCCAAAATCAACTTGATACGAAACCAACTTCTCTGTTTCACACACCATTTTTATGGAAATTGATTCTTCCCAAGCAAAGGAATCGATAGAATCTCGGGCTCTTTCATCAGTGATTTCTCTAACTTTGTCATTGACAAAAAATTCCGCTATCGCTTTTCCATCGCTTAAATCTCCATCATAAGTCGGACGTGAATTTTCGCCCCAAGTAAAATCATCTGTTAATGCCCTAACAATAAATGAAACTACGGATTCCTGTAATATTTCATTATTCGTTTGAGGGAAATCGATACTAACTTCTGTATTAATGTCGTCAGTCTCCTTCCCATAGGAAACAGGAATAGTAGAGAAGTCTATTTCCATTATGGGTTCCTCTATTACAGAATCGACAACGGCAACGATACTATCAGTCACAACAACTGAGGGTTCATTGTTTTCTTTCGAGGAAAAGCCAATTATCCCAATTACAATACCAATAATCAATATGCATCCAAGAATTATTGGAATATAGTTCTTCTTAGCTTGTTGTGGATCTTCTGTTTCGTAACTGATAGCATCTTCTGTTTCGTTTTCTTGGTTAACCAATTCATCAAGATCAACATTTTCTTGTGAATCTTCATCTATATGAATCGGTGAAGGAGACTCTTCACTATTTATTGCATAACCACAATGCGGGCAAACTGAAACAGTATCACTAATATAGTGATTACATTCGGGACATTTCTTTACCATAATCTGTTAATTTGACTTTTTTTCTGTTCGCAATAAGCTATCAATTCTTGTTGCAGTTAAATCATCCATAGATGGCAGTACTATCACCACCATCCCAATATTGACTTTAGTTTTTAAATCTGCAATATCTTCGTTTTTTAATCTTATGCATCCTTCTGTATCTCGCGTTCCAATAGATTCGGGCTTATGGGTCCCGTGAATTCCTATACCTTTATGTCCAGGGACTTCTAATCGTAAAAACCAAGGACCATAAGCACCTTCAATCTTTCCTTTACCATCCTTAAAATCGTGTCCCCATGTTGACGCTTCCTCTATTTCAGTTATATGAAAAATACCTTCTGGAGTCTTTAAATCGCCAATACGGCCTTTATTCCCCGGATTCTTACCACAAGAAATACCATAAGTGTTTATCTCATTCCCTGAATAATCAAAGAGTTTTAAGGAAAGTGTCTCTTTGTCCACAATAATAAATCTTGCATTAGCAATTTTGTCAATCTTGTGATTATACCACATTTTTACACCAAACAGTCCTAAATATGGCACAATCACAAGAAAGGCTAAAAGCGCATACAAAACATTTCTCGTAGAGCTACTTCGTTTTTTCATTATCTAATATGAATATTCAACATTTAGCACCTTTGAAGCAGAGTAGAAATCATATTTATATGTAATATCTACTATATAACCTTGTGAAGGTGCATCTTGTTCTGTGAGAAGATGCGGTGTCTCATCTTCATCAAAGTAGAAATACAACAATTTCCTTTCACCCGATACAGAATTAGTGATGATTACAGCAAAATCTGTAAATTGAGAGGACTTGTTATATAAGCGTTTGAAGAAGACACTGTTTGGCTTAGCATCCTTTGGCTTTGTAAAGACTTGCCATTGATTTGTGCTATTAGGTGACGTGGAGATACCCGCATCAATTCTCATCTGCTCATCAATTTTCCCGATATATTGCTTTTCTTTGAAATAGTTGAGTAAGGCAATTCGACATTTAGTTGTGATTATTGTCTCCTTGCTATCCTGATTTCCAAATATACTATTCATGATAAAGAAATCTGGCTTATTTAAAATATAAGGAGAAGCGACATACCCTTCTTGCTTCTCTCCAGCTTGGGAATTAACCTTCACTTTTGCCCACTCACTATCATATTCATATGTAATAAGTTCTGTACCATATGGTAATGATGCCACCTTGTTGAAATCGGCACCAGCAGAACGTGAGGAGCGTAAGACAATAACGTTCGCCATGGAATAGTATCTTGGTGCCTCACGATCAATCTTCTCTGGCAGATATACATTATCATAATAGAAGTAACCACCGACTCCACAAATAATAACTGCCAGTAAAACAATGATACCTATTAATGTGCTATTACTTTTCTTAGCCTCTTGATATGCGACATTTGAAGGAGGCGTTGCTACTGGTGCTGAATAAGTTGAGGAAGTATCATTAGGAACTTGTTTGACTGGCGCATTCTGCTCTGCAGGAACAATCTTAGATGTTGTTTCCACCTGAGGCCTCACGGCTACCGATTCTACTTGTGCTACATCTTCTTCAGTTTGAACAGGTTGTTCAATAGTTACTTGATGAGTTCTCTGTTCTTCAAGGGATGACCCCCCTAAAGAGTTCTCTAATTGACTATTATCATGAGTCTGCTCAGAACCATTATCAGATTCTACAGTCTGGGGGTCGTCAAATAACTTTTCCCCACAATGTGGACAAACAGGAGCCATATCACTAACAAAGTGATTACACTTCGGACATTTTACTACCATATTTTTATAAAGCTAAATTAACCAATAATGTAAAGCCAAAGCCTGCTGCAGCCCAAATCAGATAGGATTTAGCTGCATTAGGCAAATTGTTTCTTTTAACAAAATAGAGTACAAGACCTACAATAGGAATCATGAAACAAATAATCTTCATTAAGATTCCTGCAGAATCCTCTACGTCCTCATAGAAATCCTCTCTTTCTTCAAGTGGAGTCTGGTTGTTAGTATTAACATTTGAAACTAATGTAGAATTACTTTGGTTCGACTCTGCAGGCTCTGATGAAAGCGAACTTAGTTCATTTCCACAATGTGGACAGATAGTAATGGTATCACTTATATAGTGATTACAATGTGGACATTTCTTTACCATAGTAACAATTCTGCTTTATAAAAATAATGAAATGGTTGGCGACAAACAAACAATAGCGAGAAGAATAAATAGGCCAAGACAACCTTTAGATTCTTTTATTTCAATATCTGCAACTTTATAGCCTAAATTGTTTAGGAGTTCTGCCAAGAAAACGGGAACGTCACTTTTTACTGCAGAGGCAGAACATGCTATGGAATCCTTCTGCACATCCTCGTCCCACTCGTCGAATTCGCTATAATATTTAGAATTCTTGATTAGCTTATAAGCATCTATAGTAGATAACACATCTGCTATCTTCTTGTCAGATACGTCAAGGTCATTGTAATAAGAAATATCTATTCTCCCGCCTGGAAACCCTAATTTCTCCAAACTGAGCATAAAATTATCTTTTACAAAGATATCCATTTTCTTCTTGCATGAGTTAAATGACTGAGAAATAACTTGCTGCAATTCTTGTTGATTATCCATATTTTACAATTTAAATGACACCTGGAATTTTAGACGCTAAGTCCTGAATGCTAAACGTACCGTCAATCTGTTGGATTTCCGTTTTCCCATGAAGAATGTCAAAGAACATTTTTGCCACTTTTTCTGGTTCAATAACGGCCTTGTTTCCTTCAGCATCTGTACCTAAATCATATTTGCGAAGAATCTGACTTCCCATCGCCGTAGCTCCTATCAGGAAATGATTCTGCAAACGTTCAAAATCAACCAAGTCTGTGGCTAGAACTTTACCAGCAATTGAATAACTATAAACCAACATCGTTTTTTGATCCTCAGATAGCATTGTCTTTAATTCATCAGTCTTGGCATCCATTTCGATAACACCTGTATTCTGCATCTGCTGAGTACCTTTATAAATTGCACCTAAATCTGCAAGACTTAAGTTGAATAGCTTTGATTCGGCCATAACTTCAATTGGGGTGCTACAGAATGCGCTTGGTAACAAAAGATAGTTAGCCCCTTCAAGACATACGCTATTTGAATTAAAGGTTCCCACAATGCAACTTTTCATGTCAATACTTTTTGTCGAGAATACGCCACCAATTACAATACAGTCTTCGAGTTGTATTTCATCAGCATAAATACTACCTGCTACAAATGCATGATTAAGAGTAACTTTCTTTGCATTAATGTCAGCCATAAACATCAAGTCACATTCCTTTGCAAATGACGTTACAGAGTCAGAAGATGCTACTGATTTTCTCAAAATGACCTTGCCTTTTGCTTTGGTATTAACATGAAGTTCCAACTTGGTATACACGGCTCCGCAGATCTCTGCGTCACCACTTTCAATCTCTAACTTATTAGCATATACAGCGCCCTCAACCACAGCATCAGCCAATATAGTTACGTTTCGATCGAGTTCTGAGGCCGTATGTGGCAGAATAGAACTTCTAACCAGATTGTCCTTAAGAAGGACTTCGCCCTCCATACTAATAATGTTTAACTCCTTTTTCATATGTCTTTGTTTTTTTATTTCACGAATGTTTTGAATGAATTGTTCTCAAAAAAGCCTTTCATTATTGCCACAATCCTTTGACTGCGTGCAGATCCATCACTTACATCAGATAGCATCTTATTATAATATGCACCTATTCGGTTCTTATCGTCAATACTTACTTCCCGTTCCTTAAGGCTATTTGCAGAATTGAGCAAAGAATCTTTTGCCTCCTTATTTCCATCGATAATAGGATTCGCATATATAGTCGTTTTTAAGGATGATGATTCATCACCACTGAAGACGACGATGACAGGAGCATAGCAAACTTTGTTAGATTCCTCTGTGTCAATGCAGAATTTATCCTTGGCAATACTCAAAGATTTGTTACCTTTAATATAGCCTCCTGCAGTTGATATTAGGTTTTCAGCGTTGCTCTTCATCTTGGAGGCCTGAATGGCTATTCGTGCAGAATCACTTTCTTTTCCTGTCGTAGTTGCTACGGAAAGAAGGGAAGTTTCGATTCGACGATTTTGTTCCTGGCGTACTTGACTGACGAAGTCGAAACAAGGTTTAATCATTTGTTTAATACGGTTATTCATCTCCTTTGTAATTGTTTCAAAAAGAGATGTGTACCGAGATTTGATTCTGTTAAAGTCCTTGTTCATAACCTCATGCTTATACTCCAATTCTTTACATTGCTGCATGAGTTCACCTGCAAGAGCATGCATTTCGGCTTCAATTCCCGAATTCTGTAAAGTCAGATTTTGCTCAATTAGAGACGAGAAACCAGAAGTTACACTATTAACTATTTGTTTCTCATTATTAACTTTTGAAGCAACGTTTGCAGTCTTAAAACCTATGATAGAACCCGTCAAAGTTCCAACGTGGTTTCCACAACGATCCACACTATTATCAAATGGCGTTGTGTTAACCTTTACATTAACATCTATATCTTTAACCTTCTCTTCTTCAACAGATTCTACATATACTTTTGTTCCGTCTTTTAATGTCACCTCATTACGTGAGTAGACGCTACCATTAATATACAATCTAAAATGGTGGTCAGTGTATTTTACGCCAAGGGTTTTCGTTTCTGTATAACTCATAGACAGCCCTCCTTATAATGTTTGAAACTTACCATCGAATAATTTCATCATAACATCCTTTAGGCGTTTAGGAACATCAGCTTTGTCAACCATCTCTGCATATTGGTTTGCGATGTTTGCACTTTGGCTGTCATCAGTTTTCCATTCTATTGACTTAACAATAGCATCTAAAGTCTGAATGGTCTTTTGATAAGCAACATCACCTAATGCAGATTTTAAAGTCTGGTTATCCTTTATCATGGATGCACCACTTCTGAGCTCCGTATTCTCCTCATCGATAATCATTGGAACATAGTATATCTTCTCTTCTTCTATCTTTGAGTTCCATAAGTTTTGGGTTGTTCGCTCTTGTTGTTTATCATGCTTTATGTATTCACCAGCAGCAGTGATCAAATTTTGAGCGTTTCTCTTGATGTGAGCGGCCGCAATAGCCTGTGTCGCAGTCAGACTTTCCGATTGTAGGACAGGTACTCCAGACACCAAACCATAGATGCGATTTTGTAACTGTTTTACCTGCTGTGAGCAATAATCCATCAAAGGTTTGTCTAATTCGGAGATTCGATTTCTCAGCTCTTGATTAAGACTGCCAAACAATTTGGCATATCTTGAACCAATCATGTTATAGTCACCAGTCATTCTTGATTGCAGACTTTGTAAAGCCTTCTGCTGTTGCATAAGTTCAATAGCAAGTGCTCTGGTCTTAGCATTCTCATTTGCCAATTTTTGTGCAATCTGGCTAATAACGACATTAAAGAAACCGACATCGAGCTTACCGCAAATTTGCTCAGTTGAAGACTTCTCCTGAGCGATTACAGCCGTTTCCATAGCGGCAACAGCTCCTGTCGTCATATCAACTTTATTTGACACCACGTCTATCTTATCAGCCATTGGCTGTGTACTGACATGGATATCATACTGGTCATTACGATCAAAAATTCCCATAGTTGTTCTATCTTTAAGTTAAAAATAGTCATTCCTCCATTAAATCAACTTCAGCTCCAGCAGCTTCAATTGATTTCTTTAATTCTTCTGCTTCTTCACGAGAGAGGTTCTGAATAATAGGAGTAGGTGCAGATTCTACTAAATTTTTCGCTTCTTCTAGTCCCAAACCAAATGTCTCTTTTATAGCTTTCACAACCTGAAGTTTGGCAGCTCCTGCTGACATCAAGATAACAGAATATGATTTCCCTGTTTCAGGTTCATCATTTTCAGGTGCATCACTTTCAGATGCATTTTCTGGTTGGCTATTTTCTGAAATCTGGCTTTCATCATTGGATGTATTCTCACTTAAATCATCTGTAGGCATCTCCTGTCCAGAATTTGGTATGGTTTCTCCTTGCGGCTCAATAGCATTTGTACTTTGTTTTTGTTCGTCTATCTCCGTCAAGGTATTGGCCGCATATTGAGCCACATTTAATGACAATTGTTCTGAAACGGAATCATCTACTGATGGGGATGGTGGTAGTACAGATGCTTGTGCATATAATGGATTAATGCTAGCCAACGGCCGACGACGGTCATCCAATTGATCTTGATTATCCCCTGCTGATACCAAGTCCTTTGCAAGACGGTCACGCAAAGAGGCATCGTAATACTCAATGTATTCGAAATTACGAGCTCTTTCATCGATGTCATCTTTCAAGCGATCCATATATTCATCAAAATCTTCCTGCGCTTTTCTAAACTGCTGTGATTGCAGTTCAAAGGCAGCGAGATTGTTCTCGTCTTGCTTGTCAGATTTATTCTCCAATTCTTCAGATTTTTTCCCTGCGAGCATCTGATTCTTCATCGAACTCTTTATTTCCGCAACACTTTCAACGGTAGCCTGTGCTGCAAGGAATTTCGTCATATTGCTTCGCATAATATTCAGCAAGTCATCGCTGGACGTTCTATTACGGCCATAGAAGTCTTCCGTATCTTGATGCCATTTATTAAGATAATCAATCTTTTGATTCTTTATATCATTATAAATCCTCATTCGTTCGATTCTAGTTTCAGCCAATAGATTTTGTACAATTGGAGCAACTATTTCTTCCTGAATCTGGCTAATTCCAAATGGCATAGTTGTTATTGTGCCATCTTCTGCTACCCAGTTACCTGTCTGAGCATCGTACTTTACCCTTGAACTTTCCTTTAACTGGAAGGGTTTGTAGCCCTCTACTGTATCTGAATAGTTGAAGTTCGTGTTTCGAATCTTCTCAATTTCATCATGCTCCAATAGCGGAGAATAATGATTATATGAATTCTTAAGAATAGTAAATAGTAGTTGGTTAGAACTATCAATTAATTTGTTATTTGATGCAACCTTCATAGTGGCAACAGTTTGTACTGCGACACCAATGTTTGCTATCAGGTGTTTTAAGACACCTTCAAAATCTTCGTTCTCTTTTGCAAATTGAGCTTGGAAGTCACTAATCTTTTTAAATTCTTCCATCTCCTTGTCAAAGCGGTTCTCATAGAAAACGGGAATTGTTATTTCATTATCAATTTCCGTGGTCGCGAACATATCAAGATAGTTCATTTGTTTACTACCAGGAAGTATAAACGGGACCTTTATATTCTTTGTAGAAACATCAGAAAGATAATAAGCGCCTGTACGTAATGTACGATCCATCGTGCCGAAATAATCGTAGAATTTCACGTCTTGAATAGAACTTGAGTAATTTGACGTTTCTACCTCCTCTACCTGTTCTGACTTCTCTACGACAGGTGCTTCGGTAGAGAGCTTTTCAAGGTCTTTTAATGTATTGACAAGTGCTGATGGGTTATTTGCAACTTGAAGGCTTACATTTGTTGGAGCAACGCCATCAGTCAAGTCTACTACAACACTCTTGTCACCAAAGGCGACCTTTTTAGCCACGGGTATGTAAACAGCTCCGATTTTATTAACTCTGTAATCTCTGAAAATACCCGCTTTCGCATTAGATAATTCCTGTTTCTTTTGTTCAATTTCATCAATATTGGATTGAATGTTCTTCTTAAAGTTATACGTCTTAAATAAGTATGCGCAACCTGCAATAGCCACGATTGCACCTATTATAGGATTTACAATTAGAAGGACTAATCCTATCACCAACAAAGCTCCGCCTATCACATAATCTCTGCCAACATGATTAGCGCTCTCATTAATTGACGCTATCTCGCCGTCTAACTCTTCACTCTTTTTGTCAAAATCATCCTCTTGATCGATGATTTTTTGAGCTGCATTTAGATAGAAATCAAACAACACTTGTGCTTGATCCTGATAAACATCCCTTGAGGATTCAAATACTTTACCTTTCATAATTTTATAGTTTAATAAGTTCTCAATCTTTGTGATAAAATTGTTTTTGCGTTCTCTAATTCAGAAAGTAATTGGTCAATTGATGCATTTGAATTAACCAGTGACATAATGCGGTCTATCGAACTGCTTAACATATTTTCTTGCATATTTGCTGCTGCTGAACTACTAGGTGAGACATATCCAACCCTTTCTACAAACTTTGAGATTTCTGTTTGTATGTCAGGACTAATAGATTTGTTTAAGGATGCAGCTAATTTCATCTGCGCAGCTTTTGCTGCTAACATATCAGTGTTTGCATGTCTGACCTGACTTTTTGTTGCGACTTCGGACATCCTATTGACAGATGCATTTGCAACAATTAACCATACAACAAATACGAAAAGGAAGCATGCCTGCAAAAATAATTGCCAATTAAAGGATACTCTATATGCATATCCCATAACTATGCACGAAAATATTAAAGGCACGTAAGTCCACAATGCGTACATTTTTACTCCAGTGGCTGGCACATCGCTTGCAAATTTTTCTGTAGAAACAAACAGACCGCCATATACATAAAGAGCTAGTGTGTACGCAATAACCAGCACACTCCCATCTAGAATCAGTACTTTTTTATCTTCAAATGCGCCTGAGAGTAAAACACATAAAAATACAATAAGGCCTACACCTATCAGCCAAATAAAGAAATTGGATATTTTCATAATGCTACCTTATTTTATTACCACATTTGGGACAGAAATTGGAGTCATTAGGCACTTCTGCTCCACATCTTGAACAAAAACTAGATGCTACAGGAGCCGTTTGCAATGGTGTACCGCAATTAACGCATCTTCTACTATTGTTTAAATTGTCAGACCCACATTTGGGGCAAGGAAAATATTGCTTACCACAATTTGGACAGAAACGACTTACATTTGTGTCATATTTGCGGCCACAATTTCCACAGTACACCATATGTGCATTGGGATTTACTTGCTGCTGGGGTTGTTGTGGTTGCATTTGCTGGGGTTGGTTATAAGATCCACCTTGTCGCGAAGATGAATTCATTGAATTTACCATACCCATTGCAAGTACAGCTCCCAAAAGCCCATTGCCACCACCTGATAAATTATTGATGGCTTTTTCCTGTATATCAAGAATACGCTGACGTTCAAATGATTCTCTATCAGTACCAAAACCACTGGCCATCATAAGTCCTTCTTGACTGGTATCTTGAGTAATACGTACGTTGAAGTCAACAAATTGCAATCCCCAATCTTGAATAAGTTGTAGGCAAACATTTTGTGATTGCTGGGAGATAATGCTTAATCGTGAGTTGATTTCTGCTACAGTTATACCAAGTTGATCTACCAATTGTGATATTTTTTCTGAAATGACCCGAGTAACTCTGCCTTGAATTGCTTTAATCATATCAGATTCGCTGAAACATGGATTCCCATTGACAAGTTTTAAAAAGAATGGTTCACCTTCTTCTACTTTAATGCCGACATTAGCGATTGCAATTGCTGGAAATCCTTGTGGTTTAGTAGGATCCTTCAACAAGAAAGTGTCTGTCACAATTTCCATGTTAACTAAATCAGCCTTATTGATAAACCATACTGCGGCCAAAACAGGATTACTGCCGCCGAATGGCAAGCCAAAAAGTTTTCTCACAATGGGCAAGTTAGCCGAATCTAGTGTATAAGGTCTTGGGCCATTTGGAGGGAATTTCATTTCTATCCTTCCTCCTAAAACCAGAAGCGCTTCCTGACCTTGACGTACATTCAATTGCGTGTTCGATGAAAGATTCTTCTCTGGATATTCATAAGCGAAGATTTTTCTTCCCCCGATATCAAAGTTAGCATGATCAATGATAGCCATAGGCTTTCGACATCTTTATGTCTCGCAGCTACCCCTATACAAGACGGTTTTAGCTATTGATCCCTCACATATAATAAAAAGTGTGGGTCGCTGTACATGTTGCTCGTCCCACTCGCTAGGGCGTCTCGCATTGCCCGTCTCTCAAGGAAGAGCAACGCAGAAGCCCACACATGTATGCAAAGACACACACATACACGTCTCATATTGACGTAATGTGGGCATTCGTTTACATACCCTATGAGCATCTACTGTTGCTTTGGTTCTGAGAGACTCTTTTCTTGTTTGCGAGACAATTTAGCGAGTCAAAGAACAAAGCGCCATAGTAGACACTTTTCTATATATGTATCCCCACTCATCAGCTTCAGCTTTCGCATAGCGTCAACGCGGAGATGCTGCAAATATACAAAAATTTATCCGTATAAGTTTTTTTTTTACCATTTTTTTGCAATTTTTCTTTCCAAATATGATGCCAACATTTCATATTTTGGATAAATTTTGTCTCCTTATATCAAATTGATGGATGTACTATTAGTCAATATTAGAAGATTTAATGGTGCTAGATTGATCGCCCATTTCCGTATTTTCTGTTATAGGGATCTCCGGTACGTAGTTCTTCAAGCGCATTGAAAGTACCATCACGCCAATAGTATTCTATCATGGGGCTTGCAGCATCTATTACTCCTCAGCATACAGTGAGATATGGGGCAATCCCGACTTGAAACCCATGTCGCAATACAGCGTCAATCTGATGTGGCAACTCAACCACAAATACACATTTACAGCCTTTGCTATGATCGAACCCGACTATTTTGTGCAACTCGCCTATCAGCCTTCCGACCGCATGGCAGTCATCATGAAGGAAACAAATTTCAACTACTCCAACTATTATGGACTACAAGCCTCGGCACAGTTCCACATCGGCAGTTGGATCAACGGCAATGTGATGACCACCGCACTCTATCGCCACGACAAGAGCGATAGTTTCTTCGACCTTCCCATCGACCGTACTTGCATCTCTGGCATCTTCAGTGGTGTGGCTGTAGTCAAATTGTCTCAGCGTCATAACATCCGTTTCACCCTCAATCCGTTCTTCCAGTCGAAAGCCGTACAAGGTGTGTATGATATTGATCCTCTGTTTCTTCTCGATGCCACACTCCGCTACACAACCTCTAATGGCAAATGGAGTCTGGTGGCAAAGGGTACGAACATCCTCAATGCCCACATTGATACTCGCTCTTGCATAGGCAATCAAGACTATGCCATGCGTGTATGGAAGCCCTACACCAACTATTCTCTCACCGCCATTTATCGCATAGGCAATTTCAAGGAAAAGGCGAAAAAGGAGGTCGATACCTCACGAATGGGACATTAGTTTGGCTTTCGTGGTCACACTTAACTGTGGGATCACGGAATTACGGGATTACGGATACACTCCAGAATTGATGGCATTGATCTGTTTTTATAGCATCCAGAATCTGCCAGTTCTCCAATTGGTGCCCCTTCTATTGGAAGGTAAGTATAGTGACAACAATCATCTCAGATGGGTGGCATGTTGCCTATACTTGAAATCCATAAAATTTTAGTTTTTCTAAAAATTTCGACCACACGACCACAGATGTGGTGTAATCTGTTATGAGACAGTAGTATAGACTGTGGTCGATTGCTCCGAGGCGCGTGCTTTCGACCACGCTTCGACCACACATGATTTTCCCGATAATCATGGTGGATATTCACACAAAGTAAACAAAAATTATTTTCAGGCATTTTCAAACGGCTGACAAAGTTATTGTCCAACGTTGGATAAAGGTGTTATCCAACGTTAGATAAGAGTATTGTCAAACGTTAGATAAAAGTGTTGTCAAACGTTAGATAAAAGTGTTATCAAACGTTGGATAAGAGTGCTGTCAAACGTTAGATAAGGGGCTTTTCAACGTTGGAAAAAAGTTGTTTCAACTATCGGAAAAGAGTGGTGTCAAATATTATGCAATAGTCTTGTCCAACGTTTGACAAGGGTGTTGCCCGACATCAGAACATACAAAATCGTGTATTGGCGGCTATTCCGGTTGGGCTGTTTCTGTGATGGCAACGGTAGAGAACCTGGTGGTCGAATGGTGGTCGAATACCGCGAGTCAGCGTAATCGACCACCCACGTAAACAGCATACACATAGCGTGTTATGCTGTTGTGGTGGTCGAGTGGTCGAAATTTTGCGACATTGCGTGTGCGCGTGCATACATGCGCGTACCTATTATATAACTGAACTTTCGCATGTGGGGAAGTTAAGGGAAGTTAGAGAAGTTAGGGAAGTTAGGGAAGTTAGAGAGAAGTTAGAGGGAAGTTAGAGAGAAGTTAAGGGACAAATCCCTCAGTTGCGAAACTTGAATTATATAACATATAAAAGGATTGCCTCAGTCTTTCTGCCTACATGGGAAGAATTGCTGTCCTCCGCGTAGCGCCTAAACATCCGATGGCTTCTTTTCTAATTGACTTCTGGTTTTGGGCATGTCGGCAAATTCGGAACTTAGATTGTCGAACAGAATCTTTTGCTCGTCGGTAAGTGCGACGAGTCCGTGGCCCACTTCTCTGAACCATTTTCGCAATTCAATCTCATTGCGATCGCCATCCATGAAAGGATAACGCTTGTTTTGGATGACAAAGAGACGGAAGCGGGAAAGTATTTCATAGAATGATCCTGTGGGGAACGGTACTGCTTGTCCGTCTTGGTCGTAATCGTATTTTTGAGGTATTATCACTTTGTGAGTCTGCTCATCAATGTTCATGTTGTAGGCTTCCTTCAGTAGCTGGCATAGGGTAGCGATAATCCGATCCTGATGCTCTGTGCCTGGAACTACATAGTCACTTAATGGAATTTCAAGGGTGTTTTGATAATTCCAATATGCTTTCGTTGTGATCTCTTTCAGCACCTTTCGCCAGTCTATTGACTCCCAGATATCAAGGTCGATATTGTAGCAGACTCCTTTTATGGTAATCTGGTTTTTGATTTTCTTCTTCTTTTCTTTGGGTTCTGCAGGTGTTTCGGGCGTGACAGAAACGTCTGGAGTCTGAGGCTTCTGATGTGCTGATACATATTGTTGGATTAGTTCGATAAACCGTTCGCCGTAAGTATTGCATTTGTGTTCACCGATGCCATAGGTGTTGCCGAATGCTGATAGTGTTGTGGGCATATCTGTGGCCAGGGCATGGAGAGACTTGTCGGACATCACGACATACGCAGGATAGTTGTTCTCATTGGCAATTTCCTTTCTCAGCGTTTTCAGTTGTTCAAACAGTTCCATGTGCTCTGTTGTTGCAGATGCTGTTGTCGTTGCCTCTTCAGCAGTCTGTTTCTGACGACCTCTTGTGCGAGCCTCCCTACTGACAACTACCAATTGCACTTTGGCTTTTCCGTGAAGCACATCCTGTCCGAGGGGGGTGACGTGTAGATGGTTGTCTTCGTTGTAGGCAATCTCTATATATCCCATTTGCAACATTTGAAGCAGATAGTCGCGCCAGTCTCTTACAGGAACATCTCTGCCGGCTGCAAAGGTCTTGATTTGGTTATAACCACGTGACACGAGTTCCGGCGAGAAGTTTCCGTGCAAGATGTCTATGGTGAGCGTGAATCCTATTTGCTCATCGGTTCTGATAATGGCAGAAAGCGCCTTTTGTACCAGTTCTGTACCGTCGAATGTCGTTGGTGGAGTCTGGCAGACGTCACAGTTGCAACAGTTCATGTCGCTTGTTTCTCCAAAATAGTTCAACAGAATGCGTCGGCGACATATTTGTGCTTCGGCATATTCCTGCATGCGTTGTAGCTTTTCGGTGTTGATTTCGCGTTGTCCGCTTTCCTCTGCGAAATGGCGTAGCGTGATAATATCCTGCAAGTTGTAGAACAAGATAGTCTCGCAAGGCAGACCGTCACGTCCGCCACGTCCAATCTCCTGATAGTAGTTCTCTATAGTTTTGGGCAGATTGTAGTGGACAATGAAGCGCACGTTGCTCTTATTGATGCCCATACCGAATGCAACAGTAGCACAAACCACCTGGATGCGATCGTTGATGAAATCCTCTTGTATTCGATTGCGTTCGTCGGTGGGTAACCCTGCATGATAAACACCAACGGAAAAACCTTCTTTCCTAAGTTTCTCTGCAACAGTCTCGGTGGTCTTCTTTGCCAGACAATAGATAATGCCGCTATCGCCCTGATGACGCTGAATCAGATTGGTTATTGTGCGTAGCTTCTCTTTGGCAGAGTATCCCCTTCTGACATCCAGACTCAGATTAGGCCGGTCGAATGAACTGATAAAGGTTTCGGCATTTTGCAGACGTAACTGTTCTATAATGTCGGATCGCGTAATTTTGTCGGCAGTAGCCGTAAGTGCCATTATGGGAACATCAGGAAACAGTTCGTGCAGATTGCCCAACTGACTATACTCTGGTCTGAAGTCGTGACCCCATTGTGAGATACAGTGTGCTTCGTCGATAGCAAAGAGAGAAACTTTCAGCATGGTTTTCATCCATCCCAATTCCGTGATGAGTCGCTCGGGCGAGATGTACAGCAGTTTTATTTCACCTCGCAGACACCTTTCAGTAATTTGCCGATTGGCAATCTCGTCGTTTGCGCTATTCAGTGCCTCCGCTGCAATACCGTTGGCTACCAGCGTTTCCACTTGATCTTTCATCAGCGAGATGAGTGGGGAGACAACTATGGCTGTGCCCTCCATCATCAAGGCAGGTATCTGAAAGCAGATGGATTTTCCACCTCCAGTGGGCATGAGTACCAGTGCATCCTTGTGTTGCAGCACGTGATTGATGATTTCTTCCTGTAAAGGACGGAAGGAATCGTAACCATAATATGACTTGAGAGTTTCTAAAGCTGTATTCATCGTTGTAAAGAACTTGTGTTGTTTGTATCTTGTCATTCCCTCCTATGTACCTACCTATTCAGTCCCAATGATCGATTGGGGTTAGAATATAGATTCCTCGGTTTCCGAGGTGAAGAGTTCGAGAGCTTTCATGCCCATAATAGAATTTCCTTTGGCGTTGAGGCGCGGACTCCATACGGCAATGGAATAGCGGGAAGGATAGATGGCAACAATGCCTCCGCCAACACCACTCTTGCCAGGTAAACCGACCAGAAAGGAGAACTCGCCAGCCTCGTCATAGAAACCACAGGTTTGCATGATGGCATTGATGCGCTTCACTCTCGATATGGTGAGATTGACACCTGCATGGGAGAAGGGTTCGTTGCTCTTGGCAAATGTCATGAAGGCGCGTGAGAGATCCTCACAACTCATCTCCAACGAACACATCCTGCAATAGAGGTGCAACACTTGGTTGACATCGTTGTGCAGATTGCCGTGATGCTTCAACAGGTAGGCTATCGAGGCATTGAGGTAACTGCAACTCTGCTCTGACTGCGCCACCTCGTCGGAATAGTCGATGGTGGGGTTGCCGCTGATGGTGCGCACGAAATTCAGGTAGAATGCTTCGGGATCGTCAAGATTGGAGAGCAACACATCGGCAGAGACCAGAGCTCCTGCATTGATGAAGGGGTTGCGAGGAATGCCGTGCTCATACTCCAACTGCACCAATGAGTTGAAGGCAGACCCAGAAGGTTCTTTCGCCATGCGCTGCCATAGGTCTTTACCCATGATGCTCAGGGCAATGGCGAGGGAGAATACTTTCGAGATACTTTGTATAGAGAACTTCGTGGCGGAGTCTCCTAAGCGGTAGGTCTTACCATCGAGCGTGTTGAGGCATAAGCCAAACTGGTCGGGGTTGACACGAGCCAGTGCCGGGATGTAGTCGGCTTGTTTTCCTTCGTGTGCATATACCTCTATTTCCTTCCTTATTTTGTCTAATATAGGCTGATAGTCCATAGTTCTTTTCGGTTGTTGGTGAGCCTTGCAATTGCAAAGCTAAACATTTTTTTTCAATCCTCAAAACAGTATTGCTGTTTTTTCGCCATCGGAGAGGTTTTTATCATCGGAATTTAAACAGAATCTAAACGGATTTTTGGAATTATGAAACTACGGATATATAGAAAATATGGGAAATCTGTACAAATCTGTATGCTCTGTGGATTTCGGTTCCGTGTATGATGACTGATGAACGAAAGAATTTCGCGAGAGATGTGTGACATTACAGATTTTATTTGTAATTTTGTGACATAAACTAAAAAAACGAAGTATTATGATTCAACGACTATTATCCTTTCTCGATGCTTCGCCAGTGAATTTTCTGGCAGTGAAGAACATTGCTGATGAACTCGAACGTCATGGCTTCCGCCGTATCAATCCTAAGAAACCACTGGGGAAACTGGTGGCTGGCGACAGATTCTATGTCACTAAGAACGATTCTGCGGTCTTTGCCTTCCAAATCGGGAGTATGCCGATGGCTGATCGGGGCTTCCACATGATTTGTGCGCATAGCGATTCACCGACCTTCCGCATCAAACCGAATGCTGAGATGGACTGTGAAGGCGGTATCGTGAAACTCAATACTGAGGTGTATGGTGGACCTATCATGTCCACATGGTTTGACCGTCCGCTGACTCTTGCGGGTCGCGTGATAGTGAAAGGTGAGGATGCGATGCACCCACAGACTCGGCTTTTGCATATCAAACGGCCTCTGTTGCAGATTAGTAATCTCGCCATCCACTTCAACAGACAGGTGAACGACGGTGTGAAACTGAGCAAACAGAAAGATGTGCTGCCTATCCTTGGCATCATCAACAATGAGTTGGAACGTGGCAATCTGCTGATGAATATCATTGTGGAAGCACTCGACGGAGTGAAAGCCAGCGATATTCTCGACTTCGACCTCTATCTGGCTGACACCACACCTGCCTGCACTTTCGGTGCACACGATGAGTTTATCTCCTCTGGCAGGCTCGACGACCTGTCGATGTGTTATGCCGGCCTTGAGGCTTTGCTGGCATCACAACCCACCACGACCACGCAGGTACTTGCCATCTTCGACAACGAAGAGACGGGATCGCAGACCAAACAGGGTGCGGGCAGTCCGTTCCTATCTTATATGTTGAAGCGCATTGCCCTGGCACAAAGCGGTAGCGAGGAAGCATACTACCAGGCAGTGGAGCGTGCGTTTATGATTTCTGCAGATAATGCACATGCTTGGCATCCTAACTACAGTGAGAAATTCGACCCCACCAATCATCCTAAACTGGGCGGTGGTCCCGTCATTAAGTTTAATGCAGCGCAGAAATATGCCAGCGATGCGGTGTCGGCTTCTATCTTCGCCAGCATCTGTCAGGAGGCAGGAGTGCCTTGCCAACGCTTTGTGAACCATAGCGATGTGGCAGGAGGAAGCACGCTCGGCAATATCCTGGCATCGAGCATTCCTGTGAAGGGAGTGGATATGGGCAATGCCATCCTCGCTATGCACAGTTGCAGGGAGACCGGAAGTGTTGCCGACCATGAATACTGTGTGAAGGCTTTCACTGCGTTCTATGGTATGGAATAATATCTCAGACCGAACGAACAACCCTTTCACACCATCAACGACAACGATACACTAAAAGATGAAACAACAATACACCACGCTGCTATTCGACCTTGACGGAACCTTGGTGGATAGTGGCGAAGGTATTATGCGCAGTGCCGAACATGCACTCAACCATTTCGGCATTGAGGTTGCCGACTACCGTACGTTGCGACCCTTTGTGGGTCCGCCACTCGAAGACTCGTTTATAGATTTCTACGGCTTCACTCCAGAACAGGCTGCTGAGGCCGTCGAGGTCTATCGCGAACGCCATGCTGCCATCGGTATGTATGAAGAGGAACTCTATCCCGGCGTGCTCGATTTCCTGCGTGAAGTGAAACGCAGGGGTTATACCACCGCTATTGCCACGAGTAAGATGCGCGGATATCGTCGTGAAGGAGATCTTTCCAGAACTATCTCCTTATATCGATGATGTGTTTGGCAGAGATGACGAAGGACTGCTCCACACCAAGGCGGACGTGATCAATGACGGACTGAAACAGTTGCAGATTACCAACCTCCATGAGGTGTTGATGATAGGCGACCGCCGTTTCGATATTGAAGGGGCGAAGGTCTGTGGACTCGATTCCATGGGTGTGCTCTTTGGTTATGGTGATCGTCCTGAGATGGAGCAAGCCGGTGCCGATTATATCTGCGAATCGTATGACGAAATGCTGCAATACCTTTAAACTCCAACAATGATGAAGACAAAGAATAATCATGGAATGAGGCTGATGGCGGTGACGGTGACAATCATGCTGCTGACGGCAATGTCGTGGTCATCTTGTATCAAGCGACTGCCCGGTAGTGACCAACAACCGCGCTCTGCCAGCCGCCCACTTATGGGAGGTAATCTGCATCAAGAGCGTAAAGCGCTGAAAGCTACGATGGCTTCTCTGCCTCCTGACAAGCAAAGGGCTATGTCAAGGGAGGAACTTACATATACCCTGACGCGTACTGCCAAGGGAGTGAAGGCGCAGGAGATACGTCACTTTGGCTATTTGACTTGTTGGAACTCGGATTGGCTTATCCCCAACTGGGTGGCGTATAGTCTGAATCCAAGGAAGGTGACTGGTAGCGTGAAACGTCCTAAACGCCAGTTTGAACCCGACCCACAGGTGAAGGGTCGTTCGGCAGAACATAGTGACTATACGCATTCTGGGTATAGTCGTGGTCACATGGCTCCTGCTGCCGATATGAAATGGAGTGAGCGGGCGATGAACGAGAGCTTTTATCTGAGTAATGTGTGTCCGCAGGTGCAAGCCATGAATGGTGGTGTATGGGAACATGTGGAGCGCAAATGCAGGCAGTTGGCAAAAGAGACTGAGATTTTTATCTGTACAGGTCCTATCATGGGCAAACGTCCAGAGCGCATCGGTAGAAACGGTGTGGCTGTTCCGGAACGATTCTTCAAGGTGGTTTGTATGCAGCGCAACGGTAAATGGCAAGCCATCGGCTTTGTTGTTCCTAACAGTGATTGCAAGGGAAGTATGTTTCGCTATGCTTGTTCGGTAGATCAAGTTGAAGCGTTGACAGGCCATGATTTCTTCTATGAATTGCCTGATTCGATAGAAAACAAAATAGAGGCGGCATGGGGAACGCAAGCCGATTGGCAATAACTTATTCGCGTGGATAAGTTGAATGCCATATAGATATTATAGAGCAGCGAAAGCATAGTGAAATTGAATTTTCACTTTGCCTTCGCTGCTTTATTATCGAGATGTGATGTTAACGATTGGCGATTAGTAGTCGTAAAGACGGATGTGGAGAATCTTCCAATCGTCGCACGAGATGCGAGCGTGACGGCCCTGATGGTCTTGGTCGCCATTGTGGCGACGCAAGAACTGTAGGCTTCCATCGGAAGCAATAGTTACCTCATCCACAAAACCGATACCTTTGCGCTTGCCAGTGAAACGACCTTTTTGTTGTTTGGCGGTCTGTTGACCAGCCAAGGCAAAACCATCTTCACCCAGCGTTTTGTGTTCTTCGCGGTTCTTCTCGTATTCGGTGGCAAAGCTCACGACGATGCCAGAACCCGCCAACAGATATTCGTTGGCTGCCAAACGGATGATCATAGCACCACCTTCGGGCCATGTTGAACCATCGGTGGCACGAGCGTCCCAAGGTAAGGTGTAGTAATGGCGCGCGGTAATCATCGTGCCTTTATCGTTGATGATGCGCTCTTTGTCCTCTTGGTCGAAGAGCAGTCCCCACGAAGGTTTGTTCATCAAGGGGCGCAACTGGCGTAAGAGGTCGTACGACTTGCTGATGCCATTGGTTTCTGCCTTACTGGCTTGGTCGATGGCAAAGGGTGAAAATCCCAATGCCTGATGTTCGCCGAAGGCATACATGGCACGCACACCACTGTTGGCGCAGCAACGCGTTTCGGGAATAAACAGACGATTGTTGGCAAGCGCATATTGACTTGCCCAACCCTTGAAGCCCGTGTCGTAGATGTCGGGAGCCAGCAACAACAGTTGTGGAGCTCCAGCATGCCAGAGGTCGATGAGGTGGGCGAGCGGTCCTGCCGAAGGATATTGTCCCGGCAGACGTCCTCGGCTGTTCATGGCAGCATTGACATAGAACGGAAGCTGTGTAATTTTTCTGCCAGCCTCACACAGTCTGCCTACATATTTCGCATAGTTGTAAGCCATAAAGACCTCGTCGGCATAGACATCGGTGCCAAACATGCCATTCCATGTGCGTTCCTTGAGGTTGAGACGATTCGTCAACCAAGGGTGGAGCGACTTCTGGTGTTTCTTCAGATAACTTATCAATTCGTCGGGCACAGGCTTTTGCCATTCGCGTTCTGCCAATGGTGCATGGTCGCGAGCATCTTCCAACATACCTATTTCATTCTCCACTTGAATCATGATGACCACATCCTTACCTTGTTCTTCCACTCGTTTGAGCAGTGCTTCGAAGGCACGGCGGTCTGCTTGGAACACCTCTTCGGAGAAGCAACTGGCAATTTCCAATGGTTTGCCATCGGCTGTTGTGGCGCGAGGGAAACGTTTGGTGTCTTCTTTGAACCATAGTGGTGCGTAACACGACATGGAGTTTTTCCATGCTCCAAACCACAATAATACGAGTTGCAACTGATTCTCACGTGCTTGGTCGATAGTGCGGTCCAAGAGTGTAAAGTCGAACTTTCCCTCTTGTGGTTCAAGAAATTCCCAGTAGATGGGCGCCAGTACGGTGTTCAGTCCAAGGGCTTTCATGCGAGGCATGACCTTGTCTATGTCGGCAACCGATGTGGTTGCCGAGTTGCTGAGCTCTCCGCCGAGCATGAAGAAATCGTTTTTCTGCTGTGCATGAACGGGCGACAGCAGACATAAGAATAATATAAAGGAGAGTGGAATCTTCATATACTATTGTTTTTTATTTGCGAATCCACCGAAATACTTCAAGCAAACATCGCGCCATTCACGTGCATTCTGCACCTGATCTTCCAAGCGATCATCCACTTCGCGCCATCGCTGTTCATCAACATAATGGCGCATCTTGTTGTGCCAGATGTTATGATAGGTCTCTACGTTGATGACACCTTGGTTGTAGTGATACTGCAGCGACTCCCACAGGGTGCTTCCGTCTTTCATTTGATAAGTCCAAGGCACATGATGGAACCACAGCAGGAGATTCTCCGGACAGGTCTCCAACTTATCGTACATCGACGCATAGGGTTCGCGATACTGGCTCACAGCATCGGTACCCTTAGACGAACGGTCGAAACCAATGCCGTTGGCGTCAGCCTGATGATAATATACCGGGCACCATTCCAATGGATATTCAGCCTTGAAGCCATCGGGTTCTGGACCATAATGGTGGTCGAACTTGAAGATATGGTGTAAGCCCAATGGCATCATGTAATCGACACAGGTCTCACGACTCTCTTCCATGATGGTTGACATCATATAGACGAAATTCTCATCGGTACTGAAAGTTTGTCCCAACCATTCTTTGGCAATATCCTCAGACGATAGTGATGGATCCCATGCCAAACGTCCGAAGGCATACCAGTTGGCTTGCGAGAAATGGTGACCACACCAGTTGCGGTCCTTGCCGATATTGGCTACGCCTGAAATGCCCGCCAGCCATTCGGGTTCCACATACTGGAAAAACTCTTTCCACATAGGACCGAGATAGACCAGATGGTGTGACTGACCAGTGTATTCCTGTGTGATTTGCAGTTCAGCCATATTGGGCGTCTCGCTAATCTGATCGAATACAGGACTGTAAGGTTCACGTGGTTGGAAGTCGAGCGGACCGTTTTTGGTTTGCAGAATGACGTTTTCGCGGAACTTACCGTCGAGCGGTTTAAACTCCGACACCGCCTGTTTTACGCGGTCTTCCCCTTTATGGTTAGCGCCATAGACGAAGCAACGCCAGATGACGGTACCGTTGAAAGGTGCTAAAGCATCAGCCAACATATTGGCACCTTCGGCATGTGTGCGATGATAGTCGCCCGGTCCGGGTTGTCCTTCACTATTGGCTTTCACCAAGAAACCGCCGAAGTCGGGGATGATACTGTAGATTTCCTTTGCCTTTCGCTTCCACCATTGACGCACACGCTTGTTTTTTGGATCAGCGGTGCGTGTATCGCCAAGTGCCATTGGTGTGGCGAAATTGATAGAGAGATAGACGCGAATGCCGTAAGGGCGCAACAGATCGGCAATCTTTCTGACCTCGTCGAGGTATTCACGCGTCAGCATCTTAGGCGAAGCGTTGACATTGTTGAGCACCGAACCATTGATGCCGATAGAGGCATTGGCGCGTGCATACTGATGAAGCAATGCTTCATCGAGGTGGAACCACTCGAAGATACTCTCTCCTGCATAGCCACGTTCGATGCTTCCGTCAAGATTGTCCCAGTGGTTGAGCATTCTCAAACGAAACCTTGGGTGCTGTTCCACGTGGTTCATGTTGCCTTGTGTGGCTTGACGACGCAGTACGTCGTAAGCGCCATAGAGCAGACCGATGTCGCGTCGGGCACGTACCACGACGCTGTCTTCATTGCCATTGATGGTAAAACCCTCGTCGTCTGTAAGGGCAGGGTCGATGAGTAATGTTGCCTTTGTACCAGCGAAATAGTCGGTAAGTTCTTGTTTTGCCAAGTCTATCGTTGCCGATTGTGCATTGGTGCTCACGTGTGCTGTTTGGCTTTTCTGTGCCGGCAACCATAAACGATGGCCGTCTTCAGCCCATGAAGATAGGGTGAAGACGGTCAGAGTAAGTAGTGTGAATAGTTTTTTTTTCATTTGCTTTATTGTTGTTTCAACAGGTTCATGGGTTGTTGCAGTGGCAGAGCATCGGTTGTTTTCTCAGTATATTCTGTGAGTTTCAATGTGGCAGAAGCCTTGATGGTCTCTACATCAGTACCGATTTGGAAGGTATAAACGCCAGCATCAACTTTCCATTGGCATCCAGCTTCATCGTAGCTTGCCAAGTCGCGCTTGTCAATTTGCATGGTGAGGGTCTGACTCTCGCCTGGCTTCAACTCTTTGGTTTTGCCGAAAGCCTTCAACTCGCGAGTTGGTTTCTCATAGTTGCCTTTAGGTGCTTTCACATAGACCTGAGCCACCTGCTTACCAGCAACGTCACCCGTGTTTTTCACATTGATGCTCACATTGATGGTGTTGCCGTTGAGTTTCACTACCGGTTTGGTGAGTTCGAAGGTGGTGTAGCTCAGACCGAAACCGAAAGGATAAGCCACCCGCTTGTTGAATGTGTCGAAATAGCGGTAACCTACGTAGATATCTTCCTCGTGGTTAGTGTAATCCACATTCTTCACATGACCACTTCCCTCCATATTTTTATAGGTGTACATATCGTAGTCTTGTGGGAAATTGGCAGTTGAAGGATGGTCGGTGGCAGCGATGGGCCATGTCATGGTGAGGCGTCCAGAAGGATTTACCTTACCTGTAAGAATGTCAGCCACAGAGTTTCCACCCTCAATACCCGGTTGCCAAGCCACGAGAATGGCATCTACACGGTCGCGCCAACTGGCAGTTTCCATGACCGAACCAGAGTTGATGATGACAATAACCTTTTTGTTTTTAGCGTGGAAAGCATCTGAAACGCGGAAAATCATGTCTTGCTCGTCCTTGGTGAGATTAAACTCGCCGTTGATGTTGCGGTCCATTCCCTCGCCAGCTTGGCGTCCGATGGTGATAATAGCCGCGTCAGCCAATGGTTCTTCATGGGCTACACAACGCTCAGTAATCTCTATTTCATCGTATTTGGGCTGTCCCTGATTGAGGAACCACATCATCGGATTCTTGTCAGCTTCAAGTTTTGCCTTGGCATACTTCACATAGCTCTGGTAAATCTCCGTCAGTTGTGGAGTGGTGTTGACGCCGATATTCTTCAGTCCTGTTACCATATCGACAGAATATCCTACGTTGACACAGCCGCTACCGAGACCACCCGACATGAAGTTGTAGGAGCTGACACCAAACAGCGCTACTGTTTTCAGCGAACGTATAGGCAGTGTATTGTCGTTTTTCAGCAGTACCATACCCTCAGTGCTACTTTGTCTGGTGATGGCAGCATGAGCTTTGAGATCGGGTTCGCTACTGAATTTATAACCTTTGAAGCGTGGTGTTTTCACGATATACTCCAGCATGCGGCGTACATTGCGATCTACATCAGCCACATCGAGACGTCCAGCTTTCACCGCAGCCACGATATCTTCCACCTGAGCAGGGAATCCCGGCATCATCAAATCGTTGCCGGCAGCCACCTCTGTTTCTACGGGAAGGTCTTTGCGCTTGCCAATCCAGTCGGTTTCTACAATACCTTTATAGCCCCAATCCTCGCGGAGCACCTTGGTAAGGAGGTCTTTGCTGCCTTGTGCATAGTGTCCATTCACTTTGTTGTAAGCCGACATGATGGTCCAAGGATTGCTGCGGCGCACCACCATCTCAAATCCTTTCAGATAGAGTTCTCGCAGTGCACGTGGGCTGACGCGCTCATCCACACGGGTGCGGTCAGTTTCTTGTGAGTTGGCAACATAGTGCTTTGCACTGACACCAACGCCCTGACTCTGCACACCTTTGACGAAGGCAGTACCGATGAGTCCCGTCACGATAGGATCTTCTGAATAGTATTCGAAGTTGCGTCCGCATAGCGGATTGCGGTGAAGGTTGAGGCCAGGACCCAGAATCACATCACATCCGTATTCCAGAGTCTCGTTGCCGATGGCTTGTCCCACCTGTTCTACGAGGTCGGTATTCCATGTGGAAGCGAGACAAGTGCCGATGGGGAATCCCGTAGCGAAATAGTTTTTACTATCGCCCTCACGGTGTGCATCGATATGTACGCCGGCAGGACCGTCGCATTGTACTGTCGATGGAATGCCCAGTCGTGGTATGGCTACGGTGTAACCAGCCGCTCCAGGTACGAATTTCTTCTGGTGTCCCAACATGGCACCACTACCCACGAAGCCGTCGTTGCCGCCGCCTACCAGCAGTTGTGCCTTTTCTTCCAACGTCATGGCTTTAACGATTTCGTCGATGTTGTCAGCAGTTAGTTTGGGCTGCGCCGTCATTGATGCAGCCGTCATGGCAATTGCAATACCTGTCATCAGTGTTCTTTTCTTCATAGATGTTATTGGAATTTTGGTTATTATCGTAATTGTTGTAGTTGTATATTGCCTACAAAATTACGATATTTCTGTCATATTCGCAAATTTCCGATAGTGTTTCCCTAAAAAATAAAATGTCCGCAGGGATGCTGCGGACATGATGTATGGTAGGAGGTTCCCGTATGTCTCTCTTATTCGTGGACGTAGATGTTCCATCCGAGATAGGTCTCGATGGCCTCTTGCAGAATATCAACAACATCGGTGCGACACATGGCAACGTGGTGTTCGAAACCGTTTTTGCAGATGTATTTCATCAGTTTTTGCAGGTTATCTACCTTTGTTACAGCGATGCAACCGTCCATTCCGTAGGGATCGTCGGTCAGTTCGCCCTTGCCCAGATAGGTTTTGATGCAGCCCTTGGTATCGTCGGTGGAAAGTCGGAAAAAGGTGAAGTCGCCCTTCGACACTTTCGCATAGACCGCACCAAAGGTGTTGATCTTGCCCAAGGTGCGTCCGAGCACACCGAGAGGACCGAGCCGGAGTTGGTCGTTGCCGATAAACGAGCGTGGGAAGTTACCGCAGTGGGTACATACACACTTATTGCGGTCGTCGGCAAAATTGTTGTTCCAGTCGAGCAGGGCAGGAGCTTGTCCTGATGCCAGACTGAGTGCATACATCGATACAGCGCCAGCCAAGTCTGTTTCGCAAGCCGCAGGAATGAGTCTGTCGCTGAGCATTGACATGGTGACGCACGCTGCACAACCATAATTCTGCTCCAGCGAATCCCAACACTGAATGGCAACAGCCTGCACATCGTTGTCAGCAATCCAGTTTTCCACTGCCACTCCAAACTTCACTTGCAGTGCCAGTTTGCTGTTGTAAGCCTCAGGCACTTCAGCATAGTGGCGTATGCGGTCGCACATGGCTTTGAATTTCGGGTTGTCATCGCTGATGCGTTGTGCCGCAAAGAGAATTTCCGAGAGGTCGGCAGGCACTACGGTAATGCCTGAACGCTGTAGGAGTTTCTCACTGGCGCGGCATGTATTGAATCCTAAGGGACGTGTACCAATCTGTCCGATACGGCAGTGTCGCAGTCCGTTGACCACGCGGCAGATGGCAGCAAAGCGGTTGATGTCCTGTAAGAGTAGTGGACTGTAGATGGAATAAGTATGCAGCGAGGTGTCGGTAAAGGGGATGCCATACTGATAGAGGTTGTTGCAAACCGATATTTTACCGCAGAACGCATCGCGTCTGCTATCCAAATCCACTTTATCGTTATCATCGTCGCAGGCTTGAACCATGACGGGCACGTTGAGATCAGCATCGCTGATGGCATTGATGATACCGATTTCAAAACCGAAGTTTGGCAGTGAAACGATGATACCATCTATCTCGTCGCGGTGTTCGCGAAACTGTTTTGACACCTTCAGACCGTCTTCGCGTGTTTCAATGCTACTGCTTCCTGTGGGTGTAGCATCCTCTGGAAGGATGACATATTCATAACCATTGGCATCGAGAGTAGCCAGTAATTGTTTGCGAACATCGCGTGCCAGTTCTGAATTGAAGTATGCTCGTGTGCCAATAATCACTCCAAAGCATGTTTTTCCATTTCTCATATAGTAGTGGTTTTAGTTTAGTAATTCTTATTTGCAGAGTTGTCCGACAGCCTTTCGCCATTCGCCATAGAGTC
This sequence comes from Prevotella sp. P5-50, assembly GCF_002251295.1. Classification (GTDB taxonomy): domain Bacteria; phylum Bacteroidota; class Bacteroidia; order Bacteroidales; family Bacteroidaceae; genus Prevotella. The sequence continues at coordinate 39,100 of NZ_NPJA01000019.1, read as the reverse complement.
TGTCGTGTTCTGTTGTGTGGTGAGGCAATACCGTGCGCGTCACTTTTCGTAGTGATGCGACCTTGTCGAAACTGTTCCACAGTTGGCGTGCAAACCCATTCATCACTACAGCTCCCAGTGCCGAAGCATCTTCCACCTCGGTGCAAACGATGGGAGTTCGCAGCATATCGGCTTGAAACTGCATGAGGAAAGCGTTTCTCGTAGGTCCACCATCGGCACATATCTCAGTGAGTGCGCCCCCCGTGGCTTGTGCCATAACGTCAGCCAAGTCCTTCACTTGATAGGCAATAGACTCAAGTGCTGCCCTCACCACATGGGCTTTTGTGGCAGCAAAGGTCAGTCCGAAGACCGCACCTTTCACTTGGCTGTTCCACCATGGAGCGCCCAAACCTGCAAAAGCCGGTACGATATAGACTCCACCGTTATTATCTACCGATGTGGCGATGGCTTCCATTTCAGCCGGATGATCTACGAGTTGCAGTTGGTCAGCCATCCATTTGAGTGTGGCTCCTGTGCTGTAAATGTTTCCCTCGTAGCCATAGAAGGTGCGTCCCAATGCTGTGAATGCCACACTGGTGACGAGTCCTTGTGGTGCCGGCAACGGATTTTCTCCGATGTTGACCATCACGCTCGACCCTGTGCCATAGGTCACTTTTCCCTGTCCGGTATTGAAACACATCTGTCCCACCAGTGCACCGTGAGAGTCGCCGAGTACTCCTGCAATCTTGATGGGTGCAGTGAAGATGCCTTCCACGGTTGTTTCGCCATAACAAGCATCGCATGGGCGCACCTCCGCCATCATTGATCGTGGAATATTGAACAGTCGGAGCAGTTCGTCGTCCCAGTCCATGGTATGGATATTGAATAGCATGGTGCGTGATGCGTTAGTATGATCGGTGGCAAATACCTTGCCTTGGGTGAGCCGCCACACGAGCCATGTGTCGATGGTGCCCATCAGCAAGAGTCCCGCTTCGGCTTGTTGCCGAGCCCCGTCGATATGGTCGAGCAACCATTTCACACCACTTGCCGAGAAGTTTGGATCGATGAGTAGTCCGCTGCGTTGCATCACCATCTCGGTCATGCCCCGTTGGCGCAGGTCGTTGCAACAGTCTATACCGCGTGTGTCCTGCCATACTACGGCATTGGCGATGGGGTGTCCGGTCGTTTTATTCCATACCACAGCCGTCTCTCGCTGATTGGTAATAGCAATAGAGTAGGTGTGTTGGCCGGTCTTTGCCTCGTCACCCACCAGTTGGTGGATAGCCTCTACCATGTTGCGGTATATTTCTTCGGCATCGTGTTCCACCCATCCTGTCTGTGGATAGTACTGTTGGTGATCCACGTTGGTGCGTGCCAACAGTCGGCACTGATCGTCGAACAGCAGTGCTTTGGTCGATGAAGTGCTTTGGTCGATGGCTATGATACGCTGGCTCATGATGGTTGTTATTTACGGATGAAATCGAGAGTTTTCTTCACTATGCCTGCGGCATCGAGTCCGTAGTGATGGAATATTTCGGTGTTGGAACCGTGTACTACGTTCTCGTCGGGAATGCCGATGATGCGCACCGGAACAGGATTTTCTGATAATGTTTCGCAGACCATGGCACCCAATCCACCATATTGGCTGTGTTCTTCAACGGTGATGATGCGTCCAGTCTCTGCAGCTGCGCGTCGAATGGCAGCTTCGTCGAATGGTTTCAGCCATGAGCAATCGAGCACACGGGCGCTGATGCCCTGTGCTTTGAGTTGCAGTCCAGCCTGCCAGGCATGATAGACAGTTTCGCCAGTGGCTATGATGGTGAGATCGGAACCATCGAGTACGGTGATGGCTTTGCCCACTTCAAAATCGAAATTATCGTTGGCATAGACGTCGGGCACAGCCGCACGTCCCACCCGTACATAACACGGTTGTTGGAAATCGACCAGTGTGTTGACCAGTTTGCGAGTCACTCGCCAGTCGCTGGGCAGACAAATGGTCATGCCAGGGAATGTGCGCAACACGGCAATATCGTGGAGCGAATGGTGGGTAGCACCGAGTGCACCGTATGCCACGCCGCCGCTAACACCGAGAATGGTCACAGGATTCTCGCTATACGCCAAATCCACTTTCACCTGTTCGAGTGATCGTGCCACATAGAAGCATGCCGGTCCGCAGCAGAATACCTTCTTTCCACTGTGTGCAAGTCCAGCCGAAATACCCACGGCATCCTGTTCGGCGATGCCACATTCCACAAACTGTTGGGGCAATGCGGTAGCATAGTCGCCCAGTGTGACCGAACCACGTGCATCGGTGGTAACGGCTATAATATCTTTGTCCTTACGTGCCAGTTCGAGCAACGTATCGGTAAACATCTTTCTGCAAGCAATCATATCTGATGGTTTAATGCGTTAATTATATAGAAATCAACTCTTGAGGGCGTCTATACGCTGTTGTATTTCAGCCACAGCAGCCTCACACTGTTCGGCATTGAGCACGCCGTGGTGCCATTTGGCAATGCCCTCCATGAAGCTGACCCCCTTACCTTTCGTAGTGTCTGATACGAGGAGATGAGGCTTTCCGTTGTTATAGTCGATGTTGTCGAAGGTGCGTATGATGTCATCCATACTGTCACCGTTCATCAAAATGACGTCCCAACCGAAGGCAGTCCATCTGTCGTGGATATTGTCGATAGGCATTACATCCTCTGTGTTGCCACTGATCTGCAGGTGATTGCGGTCTATGATTGCCACGAGATTGTCGAGATGATAGCGATTGGCAGCCATTGCCGCCTCGTAGATAGACCCTTCGCCCTGTTCACCATCGCCCATCATGACATAGGTGCGCCATGGCTGTTGGTCCATTTTTGCAGCGATAGCCATGCCCACGCCGATGGACAGTCCATGGCCGAGTGCTCCTGAGTTGACCTCGATACCTGGTACTTCGATGGTGGGGTGACCACTGAGAATGGAACCGAATTGTCCTAAGGTGTCGAGAACTTCGGGTTTCAGATAGCCTTTAGCCTCCAGCGTGACATAAAGTGATTCCACGCAATGCCCCTTGCTGAGTATGAATCTGTCGCGTAGGGGTGCTTTCGGATCTTTTGGATTGAGTCCGTTCATGACATGGAAATAGAGTGCCGTCATCACGTTGAGGCATGACAGGTCGCCTCCAATATGTCCCGCTTTGGCGGCATACACCACCTCGACGAGTCGTTTGCGGTTTTGCTCGGCGATGAGTTGCAGTTGTTTTGTATCCATAATATTGTCTTAGTAGTTGCTTTATATAATGATGCACGAAAGGACGAAATGTAATCACTTGAAGGGGGAAAAACGACAAAAACGATGTGTTAGGGGCATCTTCAAGCCTTATATGTAACATTTAGCGTGTTGCTTCAATGGTACTCTCGCTCGGAAATAAAAGAAAAATCGAATTTTTTCTTTGTATTTCTCTCGCTTATTCGTACCTTTGCAGTCTATATAAATAAGGTATAAGAAAACAGATAATATTATGGCAAAGAAAGCATTATTGATGATTCTCGACGGATGGGGAATCGGCAAACATGGTAAAGGTGACGTAATCTACAACACACCAACACCGTATCTTGACTATCTGACAGCCGTTTCGGCACACTCACAACTCGCTGCTTCAGGCGAAGATGTAGGTCTGCCCGACGGACAAATGGGTAACTCTGAGGTGGGACACCTCAATATCGGAGCAGGACGCGTGGTATATCAAGACCTCGTAAAGATTAACCGTGCATGCAAAGATGGCTCTATCATGGACAACGCACAGGTAAAGGCAGCTTATACCTATGCCAAGGAAAACGGTAAAAAGCTCCACCTCATGGGATTGACATCAAATGGCGGCGTACACTCAAGCCTCGATCATTTGTTTAAACTCATCGAAGTGGGAAAAGCATACGGACTGAAGAATCAGACCTTCATCCACTGCTTTATGGATGGTCGCGATACCGACCCGAAGAGCGGTAAGGGATTCATTGAGCAGCTCACCAAGGTGTGTGCAGACAATGATGCTGCCATTGCCGACATCGTGGGACGCTTCTATGCCATGGACCGTGACAAGCGTTGGGAACGTGTGAAAGAGGCTTACGACCTGATTGTGAAGGGCGAAGGCAAACAGTCGGCTGACATGGTGGCTGCCATGCAGGAGTCATACGATGAGGGCGTGACCGACGAATTTATCAAACCTATCCACAACAGTAGCGTCAACGGTGTGATTGAAGAGGGCGATGTGGTTATCTTCATCAACTTCCGCAACGACCGCGCTAAGGAACTTACCGTTGTGCTCACCCAGCAGGATATGCCCGAACAGGGTATGCAGACCGTGAAGAATCTGCAATACTACTGCATGACTCCATACGATGCATCGTTCCAGGGTGTACACATCCTCTTCCCTAAAGAGAATGTGGAAGATACACTCGGCGAATATCTCTCTCGCCAAGGTAAGAAACAGTTGCACACTGCAGAGACAGAGAAGTATGCACACGTGACATTCTTCTTTAACGGCGGACGCGAGCAACCTTACGAAGGTGAGGACCGCATACTCGTGCCATCTCCTAAAGTGGCTACTTACGACCTCAAGCCAGAGATGAGTGCCTACGAGGTGAAGGATAAATTGGTGGCAGCCATCAATGAAAACAAGTATGATTTCATCGTGGTAAACTTCGCCAATGGCGACATGGTGGGTCATACCGGTGTTTACAACGCTATCGCTAAGGCGGTATGGGCTGTTGACCACTGCGTGAAAGACGTGATTGAGGCTGCTAAAGCCAACGACTACGAGGCTATCATTATTGCCGACCATGGTAATGCTGACAATGCTATCAACCCCGATGGCACACCAAACACAGCACACTCACTCAATCCCGTTCCATTCATCTATGTGACCAACAACAACAGCGCTACCGTGAAAGACGGTCGTCTGGCTGACGTTGCTCCATCTATCCTCCACATTATGGGACTGGAGAAGCCTGCCGATATGACGGGTGAAAACCTGATAGAAGACTAATCTATATCAAGTATAAAACATTCCGAAGAGTGCAAAGCCCTATGGGTTTTGTGCTCTTTGCCTTTTATAGATGATCCATTTGAAAGCCACATCGCTCTGCAAAGTAAATTGATTTGCTGAGGAAAACAAATTGATTTGCTGAGCAATTCAAATTGATTTGCTGAGCAAAGTAAATTGATTTGCTGATCTGTATGACGTTTTTGATGTTGTAAAATGCAGTAGGAGAGTGATTTATATCATATCTTCAGACCATGAAAAATCGCTGTCTTTTCATGCTGCGAAATAAAAGCTTGTATATTAGCGAATTTTCAGCAACAGAAAAGTTGCTGATTGAAGCCCATCAACACCACGCACTGACGACCGTCACGGCGGTTGCGAGCATCGGAAAAGCGAGGCTGGCAGACTAAGAAACAAAGATGCTGATTTGGCATTATGAAATATTTTGCGTAACTTCGCAGCCAGAAATATACACCCTGACCGATGGGCTGAACAGGGACTGAAACGATAGGATGACATCTTGTCAGCACCACGATTCAACCGCACGACCTATCGGGCATAAATGCAGAACAAGCAATGAACGTAGAGATAGAACCATCATGGGCGCAACGGTTGAAGCCGGAATTTGACAAACCCTATTTTCAACAACTCACCCAAACGGTGCGCATGGAGTACAGCCAGTATTCATGTTTTCCACCAGGACGACTGATATTCAATGCCTTCAACCTTTGTCCGTTCGACAAAGTGAAGGTGGTCATTCTCGGCCAGGATCCGTATCACGAGCCAGGACAGGCTCATGGACTGAGCTTCTCGGTGCTCGACGGTGTGCGTTTCCCTCCCTCATTGCAGAATATCTTTAAGGAGATTCACGATGATTTGGGTACGGATATGCCTTTTTCGGGCGATTTGACGCGATGGGCACAACAGGGTGTGTTGCTGCTCAATGCCACACTTACCGTGCGTGCGCACCAAGCCAACAGCCATGCTGCCTTTGGTTGGCAACAGTTTACCGACGCTGCCATCCGTGCACTGGCTACCGAACGCGAGGGCGTGGTCTATATGTTGTGGGGCGGATTTGCACGCGGCAAGGCTTATATGATAGATAAGCAGCGCAATCTTGTATTGGAGTCTGTCCATCCTTCTCCACTTAGCGCCAACCGCGGCGGATGGTTCGGACAACATCAGTTCTCGCGTTGCAATGCCTATCTGACCGAACATGGACAGCAACCTATCGTATGGTAAACCCGAAAATAGATAAATGATGAAGATACCACCTATTATAGATATTGACGGCATACTGGTGTCGTCGGACATACTGACAGAGTGTTTTTGTTGCGACCTCGATGCCTGTAAGGGTATCTGTTGCGTGGAAGGTGATGCCGGTGCACCGGTCACTACCGATGAAGTGATGGCTATTGAGGACAGTCTCGATACCGTTTGGGAAGACCTTTCGGCATCGGCACAAGCCGTAATTGACCGTCAGGGGGTGGCTTACAGCGATCCCGATGGCGACTTGGTGACGAGTATCGTTGGTGGAAAAGACTGCGTGTTTACTTGTTACGACAACGGATGTTGCCTCTGTGCACTGGAACGTGCCTATCGCAATGGTAAGGCGAAATTCTGTAAACCCATCAGTTGTGCACTCTATCCCATTCGCGAGAAACGATTCTCCAGTGGGCTCGTAGGACTGAACTACAACCGCTGGGCAGTGTGTAAAGATGCGGTGAAGAAAGGAAACGAGTTGCAACTTCCTGTCTATCGTTTCCTCGAAGGCCCGTTGACACGTCGCTTTGGCGAAGCGTGGTATAAAGAACTCTGTGAAGTGGCACAGCAGTTGTTGGCTGCCGAATAGCATTCAGGTAGCCCATGCCACTTGTTGAAGGGAACAGGTCGCTATGAACGGCGGTATTCCGAGGGACTCATACCGACGTGCTCCTTGAAGAACTTTCCGAGAAACGACTGATTGGGAAAGTTCAATGCTTCAGCAATCTCCTTGATATTCATATTCGTATTCTTCAGCAACACGCGCAATTCGCGGGTCACATAACTGTTGATCCACTCGTAAGGCGTACGCTTGCTCACCTTTTTGATGGCTTCCGACAGATATTTCGGCGTGATGCAGAGTTGCTCTGCATACCAGCTGACACGGCGTTCGCTGCGGAAATTGGCTTCGAGCAAATGGATAAACTGTGTGAAGAGTTGGCTGCCGCGCAGCACACGGTGCTCGGTTGGCTTGCGCGTGTGATAGACCAAGTCGCTCAAATCGTAGAACATGGCAAGCAGAAGGGTGGATACTAACTTCTTGCGGTAATGGTGGCCCTTGTTCTCCAACTTGCCCTTGATGAAGTTGTAGTAGTTGCTGAAGGTGGTCATCTCCGATTCAGTCAGGCTCACCACATGGTTGTTGAGCGAGAAAAGCAGCAACGACGACATGTCGGTGATGTCTTTCATAAACTCATAGTAGAAATCCTTGGACAGCATGATACACTGCGCTTTGAGGTCTGCCGATGGCACAAAGCGCTCGACAATATGTCGGTCGGAAATCATGATGAGGTCGCCAGGATTGACAGTGACCTCTTGGGTGTCGATAGAACATACGGCATGACCCTCCTGACAAAGGGCTATCAGGATGAAGTTCATGCGCTTAGCCTCTTTCGGAATAGGCGCTTCGGCAATCTCTTCGCTCAACACAATGTCGTCGTCGAAGAAATGTATGTTTTGCCAATGCTTGGTATTCTGCAAGTTGGTTTCTACTATTTTTCGCTTTTCCATGTTGTTACTGTTTTTGTTTCACCGACTTTCAGTGTCAGTACGGCTTGGTCTTGACCGCAAACCAATGTTACTTTGCCTGATGCTTTGGCGGTGACAGTCACCTTGGTGGGATGCCCTTCCTGCCAGGTCATTGTCACAACGTAGCCTCCGCGAGCGCAGAGTCCACTTACGCTGCCGTTGCTCCAAGCGGAAGGTAAGGCAGGTAGCAACTCGATGGTTGCCTTGCCGCCCTCATAACTGCTTTGCACCAGCATCTCGGCAACACCGGCTGTTCCACCGAAGTTACCGTCAATCTGGAACGGGGGATGGGCATCGAACAGGTTGGGGTAGGTGCCGCCAGCATGGGGCAACGTAGAGTTGCGGTCTTCTTCAGAGCGCACAGGAGTGAGCAGCTTGCGATAGATGCGGTAAGCGCGCTCGCCATCGTGGAGACGTGCCCATAGGTTGATGCGCCAACCGGTGCTCCAACCTGTGGTTTCATCACCCTTCTGGATGAGCGTTTGGCGGCATGCTTCCTGCAAACGGGCATCTTGCAGATGGTGGCCGGGATAGAGGCCGATGAGATGTGACTGGTGGCGATGTTTCGGATCCTTATCGCGCCAGTCGTAATACCACTCGTTGAGATCGCCATCCTTACCGATAGTATAGGGGCGCAACTGGTTCAGGCGGCGCTGCATGGCCGACAGTTGCGATGATTTGGCACCAATGGTGCGAAGTGCCTCCATGAGGTTTACTTTCAGTTCGCGTATGATGGCGAGGTCGGCTGTGCCGCCGTAGCAGGTCACACCCATGTAGCCTTGGTCGGTGATATATTCGTTTTCGGGAGAAGTAGAAGGCGCTGTGATGAGTTGGTGCTTACCGGATTGCTTGGGATCTTCTATCAGCCAGGCATCGCAGAAATCGTGGGCACCCTCCATCAGTGGCAGGGCAATCTGGCGCAGATAGTTGCGGTCGCGAGTGAAGAGGTAACGCTCCCACAGGGTGTTGACAAGCCATGCACCACCCATGTTCCAACAGCTCCACATCGGACTCTCGCGGTTTTCTCCAACAGGATTGGTCATTGCCCATAAATCACTATTATGGCAGGCACACCAACCACGGTCTATGCCATAGAAATGGTGGGCGGTATGCTTGCCGTTTTCTGCCAGTGCTTGTATGAAAGCATCAAGCGGTTGCGCCATTTCTGCTAAGTTGGTGGTGAAGGCGGGCCAGTAGTTTTCCTCCAAATTGATGTTCATGGTGTAGTTGCTGCGCCATGGCGACCACAAATGTGGCGTCCACAGGCCTTGCAGATTGGCAGGTATGCCGGGCGTGCGCGAACTGCTGATGAGCAGATAGCGGCCATATTGGAAGTAAAGCGTTTCGAGATAGGCATTGCCGCGAGGTGTAGGCAATGGTTTTCCATTGGCAGTTTTTCCATCGGCGGGAGGCAGTTGTGGCACTTGTGACCGCAACAGGCTATCGGTAGTGACGGTGGGTAGCTCGCCACCGAGGTTGAGTTTCACGCGGTTGTAGTATTGCTGATAGTCGCTGACATGGGCGCTGCGCACTTGTTCGTAGTTGGTGTTGGCAGTGTGCCAAGCATCGTCGGCAGCATTTTCCAAATAGGGTGCTCCGGCTGTGACGGGGTGGTTGCGGGGACCGTTGTAGCTTGTGGCATTGACAAAATAGATGGTTGCTTCGCTGCCGTGACGCAGTGTCAGACCCTCACTGTCAGCTGTGACGGTGCCATCGGTCTCGCAGAGGCGCACAATGGTGCAAAAGTGGACACTCTCTTTTGCATCGCCAGTGGCATGACCAGTCATGGTGAGCTGTCCGCCCTGACTGGCTTTCACCTCATGAGGCAGTTGCGAACCGAGGGCAATACGGAAGTTGAGCGCTCCTTTCTCGCTGGCTGTCAGTCGGATGGCAATAGTGCGGTCGGGATTTGATGCGATATATTCGCGCGTAAAGGTCACGCCGTTACGGTCGAAACGGTCGGAGGCAACGGCTCGGTCGATATCGAGTGTGCGCTGATAACGCTTCACTTTGCCTTCGTTCCAATCGTAGAGATGAACCGTGGCAAGCGGCTGGTAGTGGGCTGAGTTATGGCCTTCCACATGCAACTGTAGGCTGTCGGCACGCTGATAATCCTCGGCAAAGAGGGCTTTGCGTATTTCGGGAATCCACTTGGAGGCACCTGCTCCTTCGTTGTGATCTACAGGACTGCCGGTCCAAAGCGTGATATCGTTGAGATAGAGAAGGCAGTCGTCGGTGCCGCCATATACTAATGCACCCATTTTACCATTACCGATAGGCAGCGATTCTTCGAAGAATTGTGCTGGACGGTTGTAGGTGAGGCGCATCGGGAGTTGTTGGGCTGAAGTGCTGATGGCTGTGAACAGCGACAGGAGCAATAGGATTTTTTTCATATTTACAGTCTTATTCAGGCGTAATTTTGATGTTGGTATAAGTTGTTATGTTAGTCTTTGACACATCTGTAATCTGTGTGATAGACCTCCAAAATGATAGACACGAGGGCGGACACCATTGCTGGTTCCGCCCTCGTGTTGATATGGTAGTTGGCCTTTATGCATCAATATTGGCATAGGTGGCGTTCTTCTCGATGAATTCGCGACGTGGTTCTACGTCGTCGCCCATAAGCATGGAGAAGATTTCGTCTGCCTCGGCGGCATTCTCGACAGTAACCTGTTTGAGCAAACGGTTGGCAGGATTCATTGTCGTCTCCCACAGTTGCTCGGCATTCATCTCACCAAGACCTTTGTAACGCTGTGTGTGCAGACTCTTATCGTCATCGCGACCATCCACGTATTTGTCGATGAAAGCCTGGCGCTGTTGGTCGGTATAGCAGTATTCTGATATCTTCTTGTAGGTGCACTTGTATAGTGGTGGAGTGGCAATATACAGGTGACCGCCCTGAATAACCTGGGGCATGAAACGATAGAACAATGTCATGATGAGGGTGTCGATGTGTGAACCATCGACGTCGGCATCGGTCATGATGATGATCTTGTCGTAGCGCAGCTTGTCGATATTGGCTTCACGGTCGCCTTCGCCTTCAACGCCAAAGCGTACACCGATACTCTGGATGATGTTCATCACTGATTCGGCTTCGAATACGCGATGCCACTGAACCTTCTCAACATTAAGGATCTTACCACGCAAAGGTAGGATGGCTTGGAAGTGACGGTCGCGACCTTGCTTGGCAGAACCACCGGCTGAGTCACCCTCGACAAGGAAGATTTCACACTCCTTCGGGTCTTTATTGGAACAGTCGGCAAGTTTGCCGGGGAGTCCACCACCCGTCATGGGGTTCTTGCGCTGTACACTTTCGCGGGCTTTGCGGGCTGCAATACGTGCTGTGGCAGCCAGAACAACCTTGTCGCAGATGAGCTTTGCCTCCTTGGGATGCTCCTCCAGATAGTTGCTCAATGCTTCGCCAACTGCCTGCTGAACGGCACCTGCTACTTCAGAGTTGCCCAACTTGGTCTTGGTCTGACCTTCAAACTGTGGTTCGGCTACCTTGATAGAGATAACAGCGGTAAGACCTTCGCGGAAATCCTCACCTGCAATTTCTATCTTTGCCTTCTCGATTTGCTTGGAAATCTGCGGATCGGCATCGGCATAAGCCTTCAGCGTGCGGGTCAATGCCATACGGAAACCTGTCAGGTGGGTACCACCTTCGATGGTATTGATATTGTTGACGTAGGAGTGAATGTTTTCGGTATAGTCGGTATTGTACATCACGGCAACCTCAATGGGGACTCCTTGCTTTTCGGTCTTCAGATAGATTACATCGTCGAAAAGGTGGGTGCGATGGCGATCAACGTAGCGCACAAACTCTTTCAAACCGTCTTTGGCATGGAATACTTCTTCCTTAGTCTTGCCTTCTTCGTCGGGACGCATGTCGCGCAGCGTGATGGTGATACCGGCATTCAGATAAGCCAACTCGCGCATACGCTTGGCGATGATGTCATACTTGTAGATGGTGGTGGTAAAGATATTGGGATCGGGCCAGAACTGCTGGCGAGTTCCGGTCTTATCGGTGTCGCCCACAATCTTAACGTCGTAAAGGGGCTTGCCCTTCTCGTATTCCTGCTGGTAGATATGACCATTGCGGAACACCTGTGACATCATGTGGGTAGAAAGTGCATTCACACAACTTACACCTACACCATGCAGACCACCGCTGACTTTATAACTTCCCTTGTCGAACTTACCACCGGCGTGGAGCACGGTCATAACAACCTCAAGGGCCGATTTGTGCATTTTTTTGTGCTGGTCAACGGGGATACCACGACCGTTATCCTGCACGGTTATAGATTCATCTTCGTTGATCGTTACTTCAATATGTGTGCAATAGCCTGCCATCGCTTCGTCGATGGAGTTGTCAACGGTCTCGTTCACCAAATGGTGCAAACCCTTTTCACTGATATCGCCGATGTACATCGCTGGGCGTTTGCGCACGGCTTCAAGTCCCTCGAGCACTTGAATATTGCTCGCGGAATAGTTGCTTTCTTTCGTAATGTCTTCTGCCATTGTTATTTTAGAGCTATTATAGGTTGCAAAGATACAAAAAATCTGCGACTTATCAGAATCTTTTGCGCACAAAAATAACAAAGACCACATCCTTTTTGCAGAATGTGGTCTTTGGGAGAATATTCTTGGATTGTTTTTATCCGAGTTTGTTGATGTACTTGGTGAGGCTTGACTTCAAGTTAGCTGCCTTGTTCTTATGGATGATGTTGCGCTTTGCGAGCTTGTCCAGCATCTTCTGTACGCAAGGATACAGCTTGGTAGCTTCGTCCTTGTCGGTCATGGCACGCAGTTTGCGAACAGCGTTGCGCATGGTCTTTGCATAGTAGTGATTGTGCAGGGCTTTAACTTTGTCCTGACGGATTCTCTTAAGAGATGACTTGTGGTTTGCCATTGTTGTTGAATTGTTTAAAATTGATAATGTTGATTTAAAGCTTCTGGGTCTTGCGTTAAAATAACTGCCCTGGGCGGTCTCTATTAAGGATGTACCTAAAATAAAAACCTCCGTCACCTTTTCCCGATTATTATCAGTAGCGCATCGCTGCGCAGATGGCGGACTTAAATGTTGTAGTCCCTAGGAGAGTCGAACTCCTCTTTAGAGAATGAAAATCTCTCGTCCTAACCGATAGACGAAGGGACCATGCGTTTTCTTAGCGGGTGCAAAGGTACGGCATTTTTTTTATTCTGCAAAACTTTCTCGCAAAAAAATGCATTTTATTCGTGTTTTTTTTGTAATTTCGCCCTCATGATAGCAAAAACAGACGCAATAGTGCTGCATACCATTAAATATGGTGATAAGAAAATTATAGTCGATATGTTTACCAAAGAAATGGGTAGAATGGCGTTTGCCGTGACTGTAAGCAGCAAGAATACGGGAAAGATGAAGAAGCAGTATTTCCAACCGATGACTATGTTGGAACTGACTTGTGACCTCAGGTCTGGACAGCAGTTGCAACGACTGAAAGACGTGAGGTTGACGGCTCCGGCATCTTCCATTTGCCTCTGTGCTGATAAGTTAGCTATTGCGCTCTTTGTTGCTGAGTTCCTGTATTACAGTCTCCGATCGGAGCAACGCAATGTGACGCTCTATGATTATATTTGTGACTCATTGCAGTGGTTGGATGCTGCAAATGACGGTTATGCCAACTTCCATCTGACGTTTCTCATGCGCATTTCAAGATTTCTGGGTTTCTTTCCTAATCTTGAAGATTATCATGAAGGATGTGTGTTTGATATGAGAAACAGTTGTTTCTCTATGACGGTTCCTATGCATCACGACTTTATTGCGGCTGACGATGCGGCATTGTTGCAACAGTTGATGCGGATGAATTTTGCCACCATGCGGCTTTTCCGTATGTCGAGACATGAACGAAATCGTATTGCGGAAGTGCTCGTGGAATATTACAGAATACATATTCCGGGATTCCCTATGCTTAAGAGTCTTGAGGTGTTGCAACAATTGTTCGACTGATTGCTGGTGTGTGTCATGGGTTTAAACGAACTCTGACTGGTGTTGGATAGATGTTCGATGGGTGTTGATAGACGTTGTTGAAAATGTATCGAACATCTGTGTAAGGACTTGTCAATTAAAAGATTAAGCAAGGAAGATGTTTGGTGCTGACAAAATGAATGAGTTACGCGTGTGCGTATATGTACGTGTGTGCGCGCGTATATCATTAATGTGATGGTTATGGGATTTCGATAGCTTGGTTATTATACAATCGGCGGACACCCTTATCAACAAGGTGTCCGCCGATGGTTGTATATGATATGTGGTGTTATGCAAACACGATAGTTCCCTGTATGTCTTCCTTCGGAGTTTCATCTACAGTAGTGGGATGTCCGTTTGCCTGGTTGTGGATGTTTTCCAGTATCTCGCGTGTGCGCTTGTAGGTGGGACTTTGTTCTACTGCAGAGATGACATTCTCGTTGTCGAGGTCTTCGGCATTAAAGCGATAGATATGCGGGCGACGACGGTAGCGTGTCTTGTTGGGGGTGTCGTGATAGTATCGGTCTCGGCGATCTTCCCTCTTGGCTTGTGCTTCGATGGCATCGGCATCTTCTTGGGCGAAGCGGTCTTTTATGTGGTCTTTCATGCCTTCCACATGTTCTACACCAAAACCAGTGGCAAGGATAGTGACCTTTACCTTCTTTTCCAATTCAGGATTGATGGCAAGTCCCCACTTGATTTCAAAGTCGCTAAACTTCTCCATGAACTCGTTGACATCGCCCATTTCATCCATCATCAGGCCGTTGCCATTTTTTCCACCTGCGAATGTGATGTTGAGAAGAATCTTCTTGGAGTTGAAAACATCTTTCTCGTTGAGCAAAGGTGAGTTGATTGCGGCTTCGATGGCTTTCTTTACACGACCTTCGCCCTCACCGTAACCTGTTGACATGATGGCCACACCACCGTCTTTTAATACGGTCTTCACATCGTTGAAGTCAAGGTTGATCAGTCCATGCTCGGTGATAATCTCAGAAATGGACTTTGCTGCTATTGACAATGTGTCGTCGGCTTTTCCGAAAGCGTCCTGTACGGACAGGTCGGGATATATCTCGCGAAGGCGGTCATTGTTGATGACAAGCAGGGCATCAACATGCTTGGCCATTTCTTCTACGCCGTCGAGGGCTTGGTCTATCTTTTGCGTGCCTTCCCAACGGAAGGGAATTGTAACGATACCTACAGTCAGAATGTCCATCTCTTTGGAGATGCGTGCAATGACAGGTGCGGCACCTGTACCTGTACCACCGCCCATTCCGGCAGTGATGAATGCCATGCGGGTACCATCGTTGAGCATTTCTCGAATGTCATCTGCGCTCTCTTCGGCAGCCTTTCGGGCTTTTGCGGGTTTGTTGCCGGCACCGAGTCCTTCTTTGCCCAACTGCAGATGGACAGGGACGGGAGAGTCGTTGAGGGCTTGGTTGTCGGTGTTGCAGAGCACGAAGGTTACATCGTGGATGCCTTTCCGATACATGTGGTTGACTGCGTTGCCGCCTCCGCCACCTACACCGATAACTTTGATGATGCTGTTGCTCTTGTCCGGATCGCCAAAATCCAATATATTGTTTGTATTATTTGTCTCGCTCATAATTCTTTGATTTTGTGGTTTAGTCTTCATCCTTGGTAAACTCCTGGCCGACTTTCTTCAGCCATCCCATCATCTTGCCGACAGGATTGTTCTTCTTGCGCTCTTCGGCTGCAGCACGGGCTTTTGCTACTTCTGCCTCGCGTTTTTTGTCTTCTTCCTGCTTCTTTCGCTTGGCTTCTTCTGCAAGGGCTCTTTCGTCTGCTGTGGGAACTACTCCAGGAGGAATCTCGCCGACTGTGCGTACTGGACGATGGATGCCTTGTGTGACAGTGGCGGTATGTTCGCCGGTGCTAAAGAGGTCGGTCTTGTTTGCGAGATCGCCACCGGCACAATTGATGTCTCCCTTTGCCAATATTCCAAGTACGGTATTCATTGTTCCGTCTTTGGCTGTTATCTCGGGCTGGTTGCCTGTGATGGTCATGTTGACGGTCTTAGCAATGCGAATCTTTTCGATATTGGTATAGGAACGGAATGCCTTTTCTATATTCTTCATCTTAGAACCGCCACCGGTGAGGATGATGCCACCCAGCAGTTTGTCGCAGTATTTGTCGGGTATCTGATACAATACATTGGCGATAATCTCTTCTATGCGACTTTCGACAATCTCGATAAACTTACTGCTTTCTACCTGACGGTCACTGTCGATGGGGTATTTCTTCTCATTGTCGATTTCATTGGGATCAGTAAAGGCTGAGGCATATTTCAGCTTCATTTCCTCTGCATCGTTTTCTTCTATTGACAGGGATGCGATGTCCTTGGTGACATTGTTGCCGCCCAATGGGATGACTGCCAGATGGCGCAGCACATTTTGCCAATAGACACTAACTGTGGTGGTGTCGGCTCCAAGATCTACCAGGACGCAACCTGAACGCTTTTCTGCTTCGGTCAGTACTGCATCGGCAAGTGCAAGAGGGGCAAGGAATAGTTCGGCAACATTAATCTTAGCGGTCTTGAAGCAGAGGTTGAGATTATTGTTGAGGGTCTTGCGCTGAAGGATGTTCAAAAAGTTTCCTTCAATATGACTACAGGGAATGCCTACAGGATCAAGTTGGTTTTGTGTATCAACCTTGTATTCTTGTACTGCAACGTCGATGGTTTCCAAATCGGGATATTCCATATTGCGGTTGGAATCCAAAAGGTCGTTGACCATTGATTCCGTCACAATAGTATCTGCAGGCAAATCTTTAGTGATAACGTTATGTACTGAACGGATAGACTGCCCACCTACGCCGACATATACGCATTTGATGCTTGTCTTGAGTTGGGTTTCGAGCTTTTTGACAATGCTGTTTAGGCTTTTGGCTGTCTTGTCGATATTGTTCACATAACCTTTTCTGATGAACGAAGAGGAATCTTCTTTCACCACGGCCAGCACTTGTGTGCTGCCATCCAGGTTCTTCTTTCCTGCGATACCAGTCATCTTGGATGATCCTAGTTCGATTGCGACGATAAAATCTTTTGGCATCTCTATATCTATATTTTACGGTTTGCTTGTTTTGTTCTTTTTGCAGATAATCTGGTTGTTGAATTCCAGATTGATGTAGGAGTATTTATTCCAGCCAGCGACATTCAGGCCGTAACGGTAGAATTTCTCCAGACGTGTAAGTTTCTGGGGAATGTCGGTGGGTGGTCCCAGATAGACTATATGGTTGCCTACACGAGGCACCATCTCTATTGTTCCGTCATGCAATACGTTGAGTTGTTCTATCTGGTTGTTCCAGAAACGGTCATGCAACAGGTTCTCTCCGATAGGTGCTAAATATCTCTTTGCGTAATTCCTGTTGAAGTGACCTGTGGCAATGACGAGGTCGCTGGTGTAGTGCGTGTTGGGCATTACGTTTCCCTTTTCGTCGAGGTAATAGTCATCGCCATTCTCTGCTTTGATGCGCATGACAGGAAGACGCTGGTTGAGTAGAATGATGACTTTACCGCCTTGCGTCTTATAGCATTGTGCTTCCTTGACAAAAGGATTGAGTAACAGCGACTCTTCGATAGCTCGCACGTTGACTTGCGACATGGGCTGCCCCTGTGGGTAGAGTTTATTGGCCTTCAGTTGCGATTCTATTTCTGACTCACCAAGGAATCCCTCCGCCATTCCGTCGGTGATGCGGATATCCACACGGGTGCATACTGCTTTCTGATCTTGCGGTTCATTGAAAACCGTGATGGCCAGAAACAGATAGACAGCCAGAGCGATATCTATCACAATAATGGCGGATTTCTTCCAGTTGATGTTCATTACTTGCTGTTGACGTTGTTTATTATTGTTGTTTCTCTTTCAGTATCTTGGTGATTTGTGGCACTTGATTGTCAAGGTCACCGGCACCAAGCACGATGAGTACATCAAACGAATGGTCCTTGATGTATTGGAGCACATCTGATTTGGCTATCATGTGCTTCTCTATTCCAGGACGCAGGTTGTCGTAGATGAGTTGTGAAGTCACACCTTCGATAGGTTGTTCACGTGCAGGATATATCTCGGTGAGAATGACTTCATCCAAAAGACTCAGCGCATTGGCGAAGTCCTTATAGAAATCTCTTGTGCGAGTGTAAAGGTGCGGCTGGAAGATTGCAGTAATCTTACGGTCGCTATAGAGTTCGCGAATGCTCTTGGCACTCTGATAAATCTCTTTAGGATGGTGGGCATAGTCGCTGAGGAATACTATCTTGTCGTTCTTCAACTTAAAGTCGAAACGACGTTCTACACCACCATAGGTCTGCATGCCGTAGCGCAGTTCTTCGGCTGTACAACCTGAGAGCTGTGCCATGGCCATGGCTGCCACACCATTTTCGATATTGATGGGCACGGGTTGTCCCAATTGTACATCCTTCACACATTCGATGGGTGATATGAAGTCGAAGGTGATTTCGCCGTTGGCGATACGAATATTTTCTGCATGGAAGTCACCTTCATGAAGGGAATAATCGTACCGGTTTACACCTTCTTGCAGGTTTTCCTTCATCTCAAGGTCGCGATGGATGATGAGATTGCCACCTGGCTGTATCAGTTCGGTATAATGGCGGAAACTCTCAAGATAGGCTTCCTTAGTGCCGTAGATATCCAAATGGTCAGGGTCGGTAGCGGTGATGACTGTCATCCATGGGCTAAGCCAATGGAACGAACGGTCGAACTCATCGGCTTCTATTACCACATAATCGGAATTGGAAAGAATGTAATTGGTGCCATAGTTCTTGGAGATACCACCCAAGAAGGCATTGCAGTCCAAATGGCTCTGATGCATGATATGTGCACACATGGTAGATGTGGTGGTCTTACCATGAGTACCTGCCACACAGAGGCCTTTGTGTTCACGAGTCAATGTACCGAGCACTTGTGCACGCTTTTCTACTTCAAAACCGTTTTGACGGAAATATTGCAGTTCCTGATGGTCGGAAGGTATGGCTGGTGTGTAGATTACTAGACATGTCTGTGGTTGCTTGCAGGCATGGGGAATCTCATCGATATTTTCTTCGTAATGAATGAGCATGCCTTCACGTTCCAATTGTAGAGTTAAGGCACTTGGGGTTTTGTCGTAGCCGGCAACAACCAATCCACGATGTATGAAATAACGGGCGATGGCGCTCATGCCTATGCCACCAGCTCCGATGAAATATACAGCTTTGATGTCTTTAATTTCCATTGTTTGCTAATCTTATCACTTCTTTGGCGATGATTTCTGCCGAATCGGGCAGTGCGAGTTTTAATATATTCTCTTTAAGCGATGTGAGCTTGGCATTGTTGCCTACTGTCTCGATGGCCAAAGGCAAGAGCTTGGTTGCTGCTTCGGCATCTTTTACATAGAGTGCCGCATCGGCATCTACCAGTGCCATGGCATTTTTAGTCTGGTGGTCTTCGGCTACATTCGGGCTGGGGACGAGAATGACGGGCTTGCCGATGAGGCAGAATTCAGAGATGCTGCTTGCTCCGGCACGGCTGATGACGAGGTCGGCTGCTTTGTAAGCTACTCCCATATCGCTGATGAAGTCGGTAACGATGAGATTGTCAGGCCTAACGTCATGAGCTAACTGATCCATAATGGCGGCATGATAGTATTTACCTGTTTGCCAGATAAACTGTACGTCGCTCTTGCGAATGAGGTCGAGATGCTGCATCACACTATCGTTGATGGTGCGTGCACCCAAGCTACCACCTACCAACAGAATAGTTTTACGGTTGGCATCCAAACCGAATGAACGTACGGCATCTTCGTGAGATGTCGTAGTGTCGAGTAGAGACTGGCGCACGGGATTGCCCGTCTTCACAATCTTGTCGGCTGGGAAGAAACGTTCCATGTGGTCATATGCTACACAAATTTTCTCGGCTTTCTTGGCGAGAAGTTTGTTGGTAACACCAGCATACGAGTTCTGTTCTTGAATAAGACAGGGAATGCCCATAGCAGCAGCCTTGTTGAGGGTAGGGCCACTGGCATATCCACCAACTCCTACAGCTACTTGCGGTTTGAAGTCGTTTATGATGTGCTTGGCCATGCGCTGGCTCTTCCATATTTTGTAGAGCACCTTGAAATTCTTTAGTAGATGCTTACGGTCAAAACCGCAGATGGGAAGACCCTTGATGTCGTAGCCTGCAGCAGGCACACGTTGCATCTCCATGCGTCCTAATGCTCCTACAAATAGAATTTTTGCATCTGGACGTAATGTCTTTAAAGCGTTAGCTATGGACACGGCAGGAAAAATGTGTCCTCCCGTTCCGCCGCCGCTGATAATAACTCTAAGCTCTTTACTCATACCTTATATATAGTATTTTGCAAAATTACAACTTTATTTCGTCATTGCCGAATTCTCGTTGCATTTTTTATCAACATTCTTGTCTTTCTTGATTTTAGCCGTACGGCTGACGCTGAGGATGACACCAATATAAGCGCAGTTGATGACCGTTGACGAACCACCTTTTGATACCAATGGTAACGGTTGGCCTGTGACAGGTCCCAGACCTACTGCCACAGCCATGTTGGCTATGGCTTGTACTACGAGCAATAAGGTGAGTCCCATGACGAGAAATGCAGGAAAATAGTTCTCACATCGGTTGGCAATGCGGATGCCACGATAAAGCAATACCGTATAGAGGAAAATGACGCCAATAGCTCCGAACAATCCCAATTCTTCGATAATGATGGCAAAGATGAAATCAGAATATGCCTGTGGTAGGTAGTCGCGCTCTACCGATTTTCCAGGTCCGATGCCGATGATATTGCTGGTGGCAATAGCTATGTTGGCGTGTGCTACCTGGGCATCCTTACCTTGTATATCGAAGTCTTTTGGGGCTACGTCTGGTTTATTGAAACTCAGAATACGTCCTTTCCAAGTATCAGCACGGTGGAGAATCTTGTCGGCAAAATTTTTCTTTCTCGGGGCTTCTACTTTTTCGGTCTTGGCCTTACTCTCCATGGCAGGTTCTTCCTGATGTCCCGCCACCATGACGAAAGTAAGAACAGCAACTCCCAGACTGGCGCATAAAGCAAAGAGACGGAACAGTTGTCTCCATGGTACTCGACCGATTATCATCATCAAAGCTACAACGAAAAAGAGCAACATGGCTGTTGAAAGGTTCTCAAGACCAATCAGAATACATATGCCAACGGTATAGAACATGATGTATTTGAAGGCTTTGAAATCGGCCCTGTCTTCTCGTTGCATGACTGCCAGTACTTGTGCAGTTGCAAGCACTACCGTTCCTTTTGCCAGTTCGGATGGCTGGAACGACAGTCCTATGATATTGAGACTTCGATTTGCTCCGTTGATGGTTTCTCCGCCAACTAATACAACAATCAGCAATAATGCGCTTAGGAATAATAGCGGTACTATCATCAGTTTGAAATAACGACAAGGTATAAGTGGCATGACGAGTGCAACAGCAAAGCCAGCGATGATGGTTCCTGCATGAAACACGATAGGGCCGATGTAGTTCTGACTTCTGTAGGTTTGTTGACTTGAAGCCGAGAAAACTTCGACGATACTGACCATGCAGAGGAAGAAGAAGACCATCCAGATGACCTTGTCGCCTTTGAAGATATTGCTGATCTTAAAGTTCATTGCTTTTGTTGTTGATATAGCTTCTATGATGTGTTATAAATTTCTGACCAGCGTCTTGAACTGTTCGCCGCGGTCTTCCATGTTTTTGAATAAGTCGAATGATGCACAGCACGGACTCAGCAGAACAGTCATACCCGGTTCTGCCATTTCGTAGCAGGCTTCTACACATTCTTTCATAGAATGGGTGTCGCGTACTGGTATTCCGAGATTGTCGAAATTGTCGTGTAACTTCTTATTGTCGGCTCCAAGATATACAATGCCAGCACATTTCTCTTTTACTAATGGGATGATAGGACTATAGTCGTTGCCCTTGTCTTTTCCGCCAATGATGAGGATGGTCTTGTTTTTCATTGATTCCAATGCGTACCAGCATGCATCCACATTGGTGGCTTTTGAATCGTTAATATACTGGACGCCACGTACCGAACAAACCTTTTCCAAGCGATGCTCTACGCCGGGGAAGTCGCTGAGCGACTGGCGGATAATGTCTTTCTTGATACCTGCTATGTTGGTAGCGATACCTGCAGCCAGCGAATTGTAGATATTGTGTTTGCCCGTCAAACTGAGAGACTCCTGCTCCATGTTGAATGGTTCGGGTTTCTCAATCTTGTATTCTCCTTCTTCGATGTAACCGATGCTTCCTTTTTCTTTCAGTTCGGAGAAAGGATACAGTATGGCTTTGATGTCATATTTGCTCAGTTCGTTATGGATGATGGGATCATCGTTCCAGAAGATGAAGGCATCTTGAGGTGTCTGATTCTGGATGATGCGCATCTTTGCATCTACATAATTCTGCATGCAGAAGTCGTATCGGTCGAGATGGTCTGGAGTGATGTTCAGCAGAATGGCAATGTTGGCACGGAAGTCATACATGTTGTCCAACTGGAATGAACTCAGTTCGATAACGTAATAGGCATGTGGATCTTCTGCCACTTGAAGTGCCAGCGAATTGCCGATATTGCCTGCCAATCCTACATCGTATCCAGCCTCTTTGAAGATATGGTAGATGAGGCTCGTTGTGGTAGTTTTACCATTTGAACCAGTAATACATATCATTTTCGAATCGGTGTATCGACCAGCAAATTCTATCTCGCTGATGATATGAATGCCCTTCTCCTTCACTTTAACTATCATTGGTGCTGTGTCAGGGATGCCAGGACTTTTGATAATTTCATCGGCATTGAGAATCTTATCCTCTGTGTGTTGACCTTCCTCCCATTCGATATGGTGGTCGTCCATCAGCTTTTTATACTTGTCTTTAATTTTCGACATGTCGCTGACGAACACGTCGAAACCTTCTTTCTTGGCCAGTACAGCGGCGCCTGCACCGCTTTCTCCGGCACCTAATACTACGATTCTGCTCATCTTACTTTTAATGTTATAATCGTTATTGCTGCTAATATAATGGTTGTAATCCAGAAACGGATGGTAATTTTAGATTCATGGAACGGACGATGTGGCCAGTTGCGCAACAGATAGGTACTGGTACTGTCGAGTTGTGAATCAAGTCGGCGGAATGTGTCATGGATTGGTGTGGCACGGAACACACGTACGCGCTTGCCCTTACGTTTCTGCCATTTGAACCATTGGGTCTGGATGATGACACTCAGACTCTCGATGAAGAAAATGCCACAGAGAACTGGCAACAGCAATTCCTTATGGATGATGACTGCGCATACACCGATAATGCCGCCGATCGTCAGCGAACCTGTGTCGCCCATAAAGACCTGTGCAGGGTAGGCATTATACCATAGGAATCCTATCATGGCTCCGACGAAGGCACATAGGAATACTACAAGTTCCTGTGAACCGGGAATATACATGATGTCGAAGTATGCCGCATAGACAATATGACTGCTGACGTATGCAAAGATTCCAAGTGCCACACCAATGATGGCCGAGTTGCCGGCACACATACCGTCCATACCGTCGTTGAGGTTTGCGCCGTTGCTCACAGCCGTTACTACTATAATTGTCATAACGACAAAGAGAATCCATCCGGCTGCAACTTTATGTTCTCCGCAGAATGCCATGATGTTGGAATAATCGAGATTATGGTTCTTAAAGAATGGAATAGTCGTCTGCAGCGACTTGACATTTTCAGTCTTATGCTTGATAACAATTTCTTGATTCTGTTTTTGTACAGATATATTTTCCCGTACTACAGCATCAGGACTCAGCCAAAGTGTTAATCCCACAATGAAGCCAATACTGATTTGCCCCACAATCTTATATTTGCCCTTTAGACCTTCCTTGTTCTTTTTGAAGATCTTGATATAGTCGTCGAGGAATCCAAGGAATCCCAACCATACCGTAGTGACAATCATCAGAATGAGATAGATGTTGCGCATTCTGCCCAACAGTAGGACAGGTACCAGAATGGCTACGATGATGATAATACCGCCCATGGTAGGCACACCTTTCTTTTCCACACCGAAGGGATCGATACTGGCGTCGCGAGCAGTTTCTGATATATGGTGTCGCTTCATCCAGCGAATGAATTTCTCGCCGAACCATGCCGAGATGACCAGCGATAGAATTAATGCCAGAAGTGCACGGAAGGAAATGTACGACCAGATATGTGCTCCTGGGATGTCGAATCCTTCTAAAAATCTAAACAGGTAGTATAACATAGTCTGAATTATGAGTTAAAAATATCACTGACCACTTCGCGGTCGTCGAAATGATGTTTTACGCCTTTTATCTCTTGATAGTCTTCATGACCTTTACCTGCTATGAGGATGACATCGCCTTTTTGTGCCATCATGCAGGCGGTACGGATAGCTTCTTTGCGATCGACGATGCTCACGACCTTCTTCATCTGTTGAGGAGTGAGGCCCGCCAACATGTCGTTGATGATATCTTGTGGTTCCTCAAAGCGTGGGTTATCGCTGGTGATGATGACGCGGTCGCTCTGTTTGACAGCCTCTTGTGCCATGAGCGGGCGTTTGCCTTTGTCGCGGTTGCCTCCTGCGCCACAAACTGTGATGACGTGTCCCTCTTTGCCTTCGAGTACTTCGTGGATGGCATTAAGTACATTCTCCAATGCATCGGGAGTATGTGCATAATCTACTACGGCTGTGATTCCGTCTTTGGAACGAATCGGCTCCAAGCGTCCAGCCACGCTTTTCAGCGTACTCATCACAACGAGAACGTCTTCGGGATTCTTGCCCAGCATGACAGCAGCGCCATAGACAGCCAAAAGGTTGCTGACGTTGAACTTACCGATGAATTGCACGCCTACTTCTCGACCGTTGATTTCGAGATACATGCCTTCAAAGTGACATTCGATAATGTGTGCGCGGAAGTCAGCCATTTGGCGTATGGAGTAGGTCTTGATATTGGCTTTGCAGTTTTGAACCATGACGCTACCGTTTTTGTCATCGGCATTGGTGATGGCAAAAGCCTCTTTGGGCAGTCCGTCGAAGAATGCCTTCTTGGCGTTGCGATAGTTTTCGAAAGTCTTATGATAGTCGAGGTGGTCGCGTGTGAGATTGGTGAAGATGCCTCCTGCAAATGTCAATCCGCCGATACGTTTTTGCGCAATGGCATGGCTTGAACACTCCATGAAGGCGTATTCGCATCCAGCTTCAACCATGCGGTGGAGCAGATGATTGAGTTCGATGGGGTCTGGAGTGGTATGATCGGCTGCAATGGCTTCGTCTTCAATATAATTGCAGACGGTTGAAAGCAGTCCGCAACGGTGTCCGAACTTACGGAACATGTTGTAGAGCAATGTGGCGATGGTTGTTTTACCGTTGGTGCCAGTAACTCCCACCAGTTTGAGCTTCTTAGAAGGATTGCCGTAGAAATTGGTTGCCACCTGACCTACCACATCTTCGGTTGAAGCCACTTGCAAGTAGCTTACGCTTTCGATTTTTTCCTCAGGCATATCCTCGCAGAGAATGGCAGTTGCTCCCAGTTCTATGGCTTTGGCTATGAACTTGTGTCCATCAGTCTGTGTGCCTTTGATAGCCACAAAGAGATGTCCCTTCTCTATTTTGCGTGAGTCGATATTCACGCCTGTAATTTCGGTTTCTGCCGGTCCTGCTATTTGCAGGATGCTGACGGATTTCAGCAGTTCGCTAAGTTTCATATACCTTATTATATTATATAAGAGTTCAACATATGTTTATTTATTCCAATATCAGGGTGCAGACGGTTCCTTTTTGTAGTTTCTGTCCGGCTTGGCAACTTTGTCGTTTGACATGCCCACGGCCTTGGAGCTTTACTTTCATTCCTGTTGACTCCAACAGATAAACTGCATCTTTGGCGCCCATGCCCACAACATCGGGTACGATACCCTTGCCTACGTCGTGTTTGTGGAGAGCCACTTTGTTACTATGACGTTCGGCTGAGCCCCATATCGGGTTGCCGTCTGCATACGATCCGCTCCAGTTTTCTGAGGTTTTAATGCCGAGATGGCTCAATACATAGCCGGCGGCTCCCATATCGCCTCGTTTTACATCGGGTATTACTATGGAGTTTTCGTCATGGGCATCGTTGATGCCGAGTTTGAGGTTACGCGCCATTACACCTTCTGAAATCTGGTGGAACACATCGGCACTCATACCGCCAGAACCACCGTATCCTGATCTTTTGATGCAGACGATGCAGGAGTAGCGTGGCTTTTCTGCGGGGAAATAACCTGCAAATGAAAGCCAATAGGCAATACCTCCTGTTTTATAACCGCCACCCTGTGCCACTTGTGCGGTTCCGGTTTTTCCCGCCACATGGAACATTCTCGATCCGGCTTTCTTACCTGTGCCTTTGCTGACCACTCGTTCGAGTAGCGATTGCACGATTTTCACGGTTTTCATTTTAGCCATTCGTTTCTCCATGACCTTCGTCGGTGGATATTCCTCTACGACTTTCCCTTCTTTCATGATGTATTTCACAAAGCGTGGGCGCATCATCACACCATCATTGGCAATGGCGTTATAGAAGGTGAGTGTGGATATTGGTGGAAGCTGAGTCTCGTATCCTATCGACATCCACGGTAGTGCGGTCTTACTCCAGTTGAGCCATTGTCCTCGCTTGTTCTTCTTGGGCATGCGGATGTGAGGTCTTGCATATCCCTGAATGGGCAGTTTGAGGTCGGCTGCAAGTCCTGTGCGGTAGATTCCTTCCACATATTTCTCAGGTCGGTTGCCGTAGTTTTCGTCGATCACTCGGCTGATACCGATGTTCGAACTGACTTCCATCGCACGTCCGAGAGAGATGTAGCCATAACCGCCTTTTCGCCAGTTGTGGTCTTTCATCTGTGCGCCGTGCATGGGCCAGATGCCTCCAGCTGTTTCTATGTGTTGTGCGGTATCAGCCACTCCGTCGTCGAGCGCCACCATGACAGATGCGGTTTTGAATACCGATCCAGGTTCGCGCAGGTCAGCCACGGCAAAGTTTTTTGTTTCGCGGAATACGTCGCCTGGGCAACGCTCCATGTTGACAATAGCCTTGATATCGCCCGTCGCCACTTCCATGAGGATGGCAACGCCGAGGTCGCAGTTGTCTTTTTTCAGTTCTGCCACGAGTGCGCGTTCTGCCAAGTCTTGCATGTTGACATCAATAGTTGTGACGATGTCGCATCCGTCGATGGGTAGCGTGACCGGAATGTTCAGTTGTGCGTTGAGCACTTTGCGTCGCTTATTGAGACCTGGTGTTCCGCGGAGAATTGTGTCGTAAGCCAGTTCCAGTCCGAGTCTGGCGCTGTCTTTTGCGCCATACATAGAACCGATGGTGCGTTCGCCCAGTGATCCGAATGGGCGCCGGCGTGCATTAAATTCCTCTTCGTGGAATCCGCTTGCGTTTTTCGAGAGTGAGAAGAACGGCAGCGCCTTCACCTCCGTATAGGTGTTGTAGGTGATGCGTTTGGGCCAAATGGGCCAGTGGCGTGCCTTTTTGTTGTGTCCTTCTTCGAGATGTCGTTTGAACTCCGCAGCCGAACGCTCAGGGAATATCTTGCTGAGACCTGTGCAGACAGAATCCACTTTGTCGTTCCATAGCGAGTCTTGGTCCTCGTTATCTATACCGAAGTCCATATAGATTTTGTATTCGGGAATAGAACTTGCCATGAGTTGTCCGTCGCAACTGAGGATATTTCCTCGGTTGGGCTTGACGGTAATACTGTCGCTCTTGAGTCTGCTTGCCACCTCTATCCAGTATTGTTTCTTTGCCGTCATGGTATAGAATGCCTTTCCGATAATCATAATGAATACGATTACCAGTGCGAAAGCGATCCAGAAATACCGCTGTGCTATGCTGCTATTGTTTATTTTACTCATTGACGGGTTTAGTTTTCGGGCACTTGTATAATATATGGTGGCTGGTCGGCTATGTGTAATACCGAGTCCTTGTTCTGTTGAAGTGTTTCGAGTACATGGCTCTCACGGCATTTTTCGGTGAGCGTGCTCGATGCTGCCAATGCTTTGTTTTTAGCATCCTTGAGCTGAATTTCCAGTTTTCGTATGGTTACCATGTCTTGCTGATATTGATAGCGGAATGCGATATAGACGAGTGTGAATGCCACCACGAGGAGAATCAGTCCGACTTGAGCGCGCACAAAGTCTGCCGTCAGGAAGTCGCCACCCAATACGCTCTTCATGCTGAGCTGTTGTCCGGGATGGGTATCGCTGTCCTGTGCCGTCTCCTGTATCTTCTTCAGCGTCTCTTGCAGCTGCTGTTCTGCCTTTTCGGCGCGCATCTGTTTTTTACTGACGGCGGCGTCTTCTGTGGTTTCCTTATTCTCGTCGAGAATGATGTCTGAATCTTTATTTGTCATTTTCTTGTGGTGTTATTCTGTTTTCTCTGCTATTCTCAGTTTTGCGCTACGGCTTCTGGGATTGTTTTGAAGTTCTTCGTCGCAGGGTGTGATGACCTTGTTGTTGACCAACCGGAATGGGCTGGTGATGCGTCCGAAGAAGTCTTGTTCTATTTTTCCTTCCACATTACCGGCTTTCATCACGTTTTTCACGAGTCGGTCTTCTAATGAGTGGTAGGTGATGACGCTCAGTCTTCCGCCTTTTCCCAACATTCGGGTTGCTCCCAGCAACATGTCGCGAAGGGCGTCCATCTCATGGTTGACTTCGATACGAAGTGCCTGATAGAGTCTTGCCATGTCTTTTTTCTCCCGCTCGGAGCGCATTAGCGGTTCGATGACGGTGGTCAGGTCGCTTGTTGTGACGATGGGGTGAGCGGCTCTTGCCTTGACGATGGCGGCGGCGATGCGTCGTGCACTCTTCATTTCTCCGTAGAGGTAGAAGATGTCTGCCAACTGACTTTCTGCATAGTTGTTGAGAATATCGGCTGCAGTCGTACCTGCGCGTTTGTTCATTCTCATATCCAATGGTGCATCGAATCGGAAGGAAAAGCCCCTGGTCTCGTCGTCGAAGTGGTGGCTTGATACGCCAAGGTCAGCCAACAGCCCGTCGATATGGTCGATGCCATAGTAACGCATCCAGTTGCAGAGGTAGCGGAAGTTGCTTCTGACAAAGGTGAAACGGTCGTCATTCACGATGTTTTGCTCTGCATCGGCATCTTGGTCGAAGCTGTAGAGATGTCCATTGGGACCGAGATGACGCAGTATTTCGCGCGAATGTCCACCTCCGCCGAATGTCACATCTACATAGATGCCGTCGGGCTTGATGTCAAGTCCGTTGATGCTCTCGTTGAGGAGCACAGGTACGTGGTATGTTTCTGCCGTTTTTGCCATGTCGGTTTAGAGTTTATCGTTGTCTGTCATCAGTTCTTCGAGTGCGTTTCCGAAGTCTTCGGCACTCATTTTCTGCTGTTCTGCCTCGCTATTGCTCCATATTTCGATGGTGTCGCCCATGCCGATGAATCGGATTTCTTGTTCGATATTAGCCATCCGTTGGAAGCGTTTGGGTATGAGAAAACGACCGTTTCCGTCGAGGCTGACAAGTTCTACGTCGCTCACAAACTGTCGAAACACTTGCTGTTGGGTCTTGTTCCAGCGGTTCAGTCGTTGGCGCATGCTGTCCATTTGCTCGTTCCATACAGATTCGGGATAGAGCACGAGGCAGGTCTGAAACACGTCTTTTCTTAGCACAAGACGCTCTTCACCCCCAGTCTGCAATACTTTTCTGAATGTTGCAGGCAGGAATGCACGCCCCTTGGCGTCAGCCTTTGCTTCTATATTACCTAAAAAACGCATGCGTACTTATTTATAATATGATTTTAATTCTCGCTTGCAAAATTAAACAAAATCCTCCATATTTCCCCACATTTCCCCACTTTTTTTATGATTATTTTTGTAGGTATAATGTTAATAGTTTGTAAGTGGTTGATTTATAGTGGTATTCTTAAATATTTGTAAGTGACATTCCGGTGGAGCGTTTTTCGTAATATTGAGGTTCGGTTTTACAGTAAAGCGTATTGTGTTTTTGAAGTCTTGGCGTTAAGCTCTCGCAAGCGAAACTTTAACTTGCATTTTGACGAACTTCATCAAACCCTTTGTCTTCGGGATATGTTCGGGATGCCTTCGGGATGAAGTCGCCCGCAGGAGCATGTGGGCAACTCAAAACAGAGTCAGATGAAAGTCTTGTATTCTTTCGATGAAATTCTCAACTGAGTCCGATGTATCTCCCAAGTAAGTCCCAAGTAAGTCCCAAAACTTGCGGTTGATTATGAGAAAGTGAAGGGAGAATGATGGGAAGAAAATGGGAAACTTGTCGATGCAGAACAAATCAAAAAGTTGGTTGATAACCGAGTTAGGCAGACAGTTTCTTGCTCGTTTTTGTGGTTGTTTTATGCTGTTTGCTATTTGAGTAATGTTGCAAAAACGCCCAATGTGATTACAAAAACACGAAGATTAAAAGTTTTTCGTGAAAAAATGTGCTGTTTCTCAAACTAATTTCTTAATTTTGCATCTGATTAGTATGTATGTAAGAGAGAAATGAATCAGATAACAGAGAAAACGATTGATATTGACCAGATACTCAAGAATAAGTTGGGCGCCAAATCCAAATGGGTGCCCCGCCCATTGGTATCGTGGCTGAAACGTATTGTGCATCAGGAT
The DNA here is from genome assembly GCF_002251295.1 of Prevotella sp. P5-50. Taxonomy (GTDB): domain Bacteria; phylum Bacteroidota; class Bacteroidia; order Bacteroidales; family Bacteroidaceae; genus Prevotella. The sequence continues at coordinate 8,610 of NZ_NPJA01000019.1, read as the reverse complement.
CGCGTCAACGCATTCCTGTGGGAAAGCCGCCATAAAACAGGTACCGAATGGCTCGAAGCTTGTGTCGAATATCTGCAAATGACCATCAAGATCGTGGGTAAAGAGAATCTTCCCGATCCCAACGACGGCCGCCTCTATACCTTTGTTTCCAACCATCCGTTGGGCGGAGAAGATGGTGTAGCGCTCGGCGCCATTATCGGTCGTCATTACGACAGTCGATTCCGTTATCTCGTCAATGACCTGCTGATGAATCTTCCAGGACTGGCTCCGCTTTGCATTCCTATCAACAAAACGGGTAAACAAGGCCGTAACTTCCCGGCAATGGTGAAAGCTGGCTTTGAAAGCGACAACCACATGCTGATGTATCCTGCGGGCATTTGTTCACGTCGCCGAAACGGCGTGATTCGCGATGTGGCATGGAGCAAGACTTTTATTGTCAAGAGTGTGGAGTATCAGCGCGATATTGTGCCCATCCATTTCAGTGGGCAAAATTCTGATTTCTTCTATCGTTTGGCTAATTTTAGCGACAAACATCTGAAGTTTAACCTTGCCATGCTTTTCCTTGTAGATGAAATGTATAAGAACGTAGGCAAAAACTTCGAAATAAAAATAGGCAAGCCTATTCCCTGGCAAACCTTTGATAAATCGAAAACACCGATGGAATGGGCACAATATGTGCAAGATATCGTGTATAGTCTATAAACCAACAGAAGAACAACTTATAGCTAACAGACAGATAAGCAAATGGAACAGCCAATTATTCAACCCATTGACAAGGAAGTGCTCAAAAGCGAACTGACGCCCGACAAGCGCCTTCGCATGACCAACAAGAGCAACAATGAAATCTATGTCATTACCGCACACAATGCACCCAACGTGATGCAGGAGATCGGGCGACTGCGAGAGATTGCTTTCCGCGAGGCTGGCGGAGGAACTGGCAAGGAAGTCGATATCGACGAGTTTGATACGTGCGAGCGATGCTACAAACAGCTCATCGTGTGGAACCCGGAGGCGGAAGAGATTATCGGAGGTTACCGTTATTTGCTGGGTACTGACTGGGAATATGATGACAAGGGACAACCTATTCTTGCCACCAGTCACATGTTCCATTTCTCTGAAAAGTTTATCAAAGACTATGCACCCCAGACCGTAGAACTCGGTCGGTCGTTTGTCTCGCTTCCTTATCAGTCGTCTCGCATGGGCGCCAAGAGTCTCTTCGCACTTGATAACCTGTGGGATGGACTTGGCGCACTCACGGTTATTCGTCCTAATATACGCTACTATTTCGGAAAAATGACCATGTACCCCTCTTATATCCGTAAGGGACGCGACATGATTCTCTATTTCTTGAAAAAGCATTTCGACGATAAAGAACATCTCATTATCCCGATGAAACCGCTGCAATTGGAGTCTGACGTGCGCGAATTTGAGGCGCTCTTCTCTGGCAAGGACTTTAAAGATGACTATCGTATCCTCAATCGGGAGATTAGAAAGTTGGGCTATAATATTCCCCCATTGGTTAATGCTTATATGAGTTTGTCGCCCACCATGAAACTCTTTGGCACAGCCATCAATTATGGTTTTGGCGATGTGGAGGAAACGGGAATCCTTATAGCCGTTGACGAAATACTTGAAGAGAAGCGTCAGCGCCATATCGACTCGTTTGTTCAGTCGCATCCTGAGGCTTTGAAGATTACAAGCGGCGCTAATAATGTTATCTATAAAGAGAAGACGCCCCAAGGAGAATAAGGAGCGCCTTCTATGGATTTTCAGATAATCGGTTCCATTGCAAATATCCTTGAATGATAGTGGGAGAATTGCGATGGAACCGATGTTTTTTTGCTGTTTTGGCTCAAAGGTCTAATCGAGAAAGGAGCTGATTGCTTTAGCCCACTCCCGATGCGTCAATCAAGTTTGGCTTATACGATAGGTAGTGAAATACCGTTGATCTTCTGATAAACATCGAGTGCATAAACATCGGTCATTCCTGCAATATAGTCGATAACCGCCATGATGCGTGTTTCAAGGTTGTCGGCCTGAATATCGTATTGGCTGGAAACCCTACTGATGAGCTGTTGTGAATAGTAACGCTCGGGATGCATGACGGCTTCGGTCATTTGTTTCATGAGCGTTTCCATAATCTTATAACCCGAAAGCTCCACGTCAAGAACCGGTCGGCTGCGATAGATGCGCACCTTTGAAAGTTCAGCACACCGGCGGTAGGCCTCTTTTTGAGTGGGATGGATGTGGTCTATCAAACAGCCGGTAAACGTACCGTTGAGAATGTTTTCTTCGTTTTCGACAAATGCGTTGGCACATTCGTTTTCTAACTTTCCTATCACGCAAGCACGCAAATACACAATCTTTTCGTTGGTGTCCTGCAACGCCTCGTCGTCGATGCGTTGGCGAATCTTCGCCTGGGTGGCTTCGTCGAAGAAGTTGAGCAGTAAACGCTCGGTCTCTTCGTATGATAGAATCTTCAGTTTGTGAGCATCCTCAATATCCATGACTTCATAGCAGATGTCATCGGCTGCCTCTACCAAATAGACTAATGGATGGCGTGCGTACCGCAAGGGCTCTTCTGTGTGGGATAAGCGAATTATCCCCATTTCATCGGCAATTCGTTGGTAGAAATCCTGTTCTGACTGAAAGAAGCCGAATTTGCCCTTCTTGCCAGCTGCCGATGAGGCATAAGGGTACTTTACGATACTTGCCAGCGTGCTGTAAGTCATGACGAAACCACCTGTGCGCCGCCCCTTAAACTGATGGGTCAACAGGCGAAAAGCATTGGCATTACCCTCGAAATGGGTGATGTCGTCCCAAAATGCATCACTTACCAACGGTTTCAGTTGCAGTCCTTCGCCTTCGGTAAAGAAGGTTTGAATGGCTTTCTCGCCACTATGACCAAATGGCGGATTGCCCAAATCGTGTGCCAGACAGGCCGTTGAAACAATCTGCCCAATCTGTTCAAAAAGGGTATCTTTCAGTTCGGGACGCTTCTCGGCAATAAGTCTTTGCGCCACATCGTTGCCCAACGACATTCCCACACTTGCCACTTCCAGCGAGTGGGTAAGGCGATTGTGAACAAAGACGCTACCCGGCAGAGGAAATACTTGCGTCTTGTTTTGCAGTCGTCGAAAGGGCGCCGAGAATATCAGTCGGTCGTAATCACGCTTAAATTCAGTACGGTCGTCGTGGCGCTCGGTGTGGCGATGCTCCTGTCCGAGGCGTTTGTTTGATATGAGTTTAGTCCATTCCATGATGGCAAAGTTACTAAAAAGTATGAAACCTACAAAGTTTTCTGCAAAAAACGATGGCAGTTTGATAGGAATTCTGTAAATTTGCACATTAATATAAATAAACCAACAAATGCTGAAAATTAACGCTATCAATCGTGGACGCCAACCTATGCCCACATACGCCACATCGCAAAGTGCGGGAATGGATCTCCGTGCCAACCTTGAAGAGCCTGTTGTGCTCCATCCTATGGAGCGTCGGCTCATACCCACCGGACTGCATATTGCATTGCCTGAGGGTTATGAAGCACAAGTAAGACCCCGTAGCGGATTAGCGCTGAAGCATGGTTTGACCGTACTTAATGCCCCTGGCACTATCGATGCCGACTATCGCGGTGAGATTGGTGTGGTGCTTATCAACTTATCGCAGGAAGACTTCACCATCAACGACGGAGAGCGCATTGCCCAGTTGGTAGTGGCACGATATGAGCAAGTAGAGTTCTCACTCGTAGAAACACTCGATGAAACCGAGCGTGGCGAAGGCGGGTATGGTCATACTGGCGTGAAGTAATTAGTAGCGCAGTAACAGACGAGATGTTAGTGTAAAGAAGATACATGAAACGCAGATATACAATCATTCTATTGGTAGTGGCTCTGGTCTGCACGGCTGTAACAGCACAGACCGATGAGGATACATCGAGAAAATACGATGCGTTCTTCCTTGAAGCCATCAACCAGCGTGTCAAAGGCAACAACGATGCGGCCTTCGACCTGTTGCGCCATTGTGTCGATATAGACTCTACCAAGTCTGAAGCATGGTATTTTCTGGCACAATACTATGATGCTTTGAAGGAAAACGACAAGGCACAACGTTGTGTGGAAAAGGCTGCTTCGCTCGATCCCGATATTTCTACCTATCAAGAAATACTCGCCAATCTGTATCTCAGCAAGCAGGATTACCCCAAAGCCATCGAGGTGTTGAACCGTATCTATGAGGCTAACCACGATAGAGAGGATGTGCTTGGTGCACTGGTGTCTATTTATGAAGACCAGCAAGATTACAAATCTGCCATCCAAACACTCAACCGCTTGGAGGTGATGGAAGGCAGAAGTACACAGTTCTCATTGAAGAAAAGCGGATACTATACCCAACTCGGCAATAAGAAAGCTGCCATCCGTGAGATGCAGAAACTTGCCAATCAGTATCCTAATGATTTGAATTACAGGGGACTCTATGCACAGGCGCTTATCAATAATGGGCAGGAAGAAAAAGGACTCGACATCTATGATGAAATCCTTGAACAGGATCCCGACAACCGTTTCACACTCCTTGCCCTGTTGCAATACGAGCAGAAACATGGAGACCCTGATGTGGTTGACTCGCTGATGCAGCGTGTCCTGGTCAGTAAAAATGCTACTTCGCAGGATAGGGTGTCGCTCATGAGACAAGAAATTGCAGAGAGCGAACAGAATGGCGGTGACTCCACTCGTGTGCTCTACCTCTTTGACCGCATGCTTGAGCAAAAGCCTCTCGATGCTGATGTTGCCATGCTTTGTGTCGCTTATATGACGCTAAAGAATATGCCACGCGACACGATTACCGTTGTGCTCGACCGTGTTATTGCAGAAACACCGGATAATGCAGCAGCAAGATTGCAACTCGTTGATTATGCCTGGCGAGATCAGGATATGCCGCGAGTGGTCAGTCTGTGTCAGGGGGCACGCCTCTACAATCCCGATGAAATGGCATTTTATTATTATCAGGGTGTGGCTTACTATCAACAAGACAAACTTGACGAGGCGCTCAATGCCTTCCAGAATGGCATCGGAGTGATCACACAGGACAGCGATCCTGATATTGTCAGCGATTTCTATGCTGTCATGGGGGATATCTACCATCAGAAAGGATTCGACAAAGAGGCTTATGCGGCTTATGACTCCTGTCTGCAATGGAAAGAAGATAATGTGGGATGTCTCAACAACTATGCCTATTATCTCTCAGAAACCGGCCAGCAGCTCGATAAAGCCGAGCAAATGTCGCTCAAAACCGTAAAGGCTGAACCTAAAAACGCAACGTTCCTCGATACATACGCATGGATTCTCTTTCGGCAGAAACGTTATGCCGAAGCCAAAATCTATATAGACCAGACCCTGCAATGCGATTCCGACACATCGGCAGTATTGTTGGAACATGCCGGAGACATCTATTATCATGTAGGCAATAAGCAGCAGGCGGTCGAGTATTGGAAGCAAGCTTTGGAACGAACCCGACAAACAGTCGGATCAGAAGATAACCGTTTAAAAATCATAGCACGTAAAATTAAACTAAAGAAGTACGTAAAAGAATGAAAGCAACCAGCATGATGAAACTTGCAGGACTGGCAGTGGCATTTGCCCTCGCATCCTGCGGAACTCAGAAAAAAGCCGTCAAGGACAATGCCTCGAAGGCACCAGTGGCTACCGCCCAACAGCAGGAATTCCTGCAAAAGGTTACTGACAATGCGCAGTATGCCAAGTTTATCACATCTAAAGTGAAGTTCTCTGTAGAGGTGGGCAATCAGCATCTCACCCTCACCGGCAACCTCAAGATGAAGCGCGATGATGTGATCCGTCTGCAACTCACAGCCTTTGGATTTGTGGAGGCAGGCAGACTGGAATTCACCAAAGACTATGTCCTCATCATGGACCGTATCAACAAGCAGTATCTCAAAGCCAACTACAATCAGTTGGACTTCATGCGCAATAGCGGACTCAACTTCTATTCGCTGCAGGCTCTCTTCTGGAATGAACTCTTCCAGCCGGGCAATACTGCGATGACCGATGAGATGCTGAAGAATTTTACTACCGATCTCTATGGAGACGATGCCGTTATCAGTTTTGCAAAAGATAAGCTCAGCTATCGTTGGCTGGCTGATAAGGAGGGCGCACAGGTGAAGATGGCTAATATTGTCTATGAAGACAGAATCCGTGGCAACTACTCGTTGAACTGGGATTATAGCAACTTCAAGCAGACCAGCAAGCGTCTCTTCCCCTATACACACGCCATCACATTCCGCACTCCAGATAAGGAAGTGAAGTTTGGAATGACGCTCAACTATCTGTCGAATGATGATAACTGGGAAACCAGAACAGAGGTTTCTGCCAAATACCGTGAGGTGACGGTCGATCAAATCCTCCGCCGCTTTATGGCTCTCTAATATAGCGAATGAAGCGAATTATTATACTCACTCTTCTTGCCTTTGCCTTTGTGGTAGTGCCGGCACAGCAGAAACGTACCGCAAAGCCTAAGGCAAGAACTACAACCACAAGTGCCCAGCGCAAAAAAACTGCGTCGGGCAAAGCAACATCTACCCGGAAGCGAACAGGAAATGCTGCGGCAAAACGTAAGACAACGCGCCAACCAGAGTCGGTGCAGAGTCTGCAGAATCAAAGAAAGAATATTCAGCGACAGATCAAACTGCAGGAACAACGACTGCGTAGCAACGAGCGCGATGTGAAACAACGTTTGCAGAATCTGATGATCATCAATACCGAGATTGCCTCGAAGCGTCGCACCATCGACACCATACGTCGCGATCTCTCCAATATTGATGTGGAAATACAGACAATGAACCGGGAGCTCGATGCCTTGCAAAAGGATTTGGAACTGTGTAAACAACGCTATGTCAAGTCGATGCGCTATATGCACCGCAATCGATCTGTACAGAGCCAGATGATGTTTATCTTTAGTGCCAGCAGTTTCTCGCAAATGTACCGACGCTTGCGATTCATGAGGGAATATGCCTCCTATCAGCGTTCGCAGGGTGAAGATGTGAAAGTGAAACAGGCTGAAGTTGCTGCCAAGCGCAGCGAACTGGCTGGTGCTCGCGATGCAAAACACAAACTGTTGACTCGTGGTGAGAGTGAGAAACGTTCGCTGGAAGGTAAGCAGGCCGAACAGCAGAATGTGGTATCTTCGTTGCAAAAACAGCAGAAGACCATCCAACGGGTCATTGACCAACAACGCAAGAAGGATGCTGCTATCAATGCGCAGATTGACAGACTGATTGCCCAAGAAGTGGCAAGACAAAAGGCAAGAGCCGCCGCAGAGGCCAAGCGCAAGGCTGCTGCCGAAGCTGCACGCAAGCGTGATGCAGAACTGGCTCGCAAGAAGCGGGAGGCCGAAGAGGCTGCACGCGAAAACGCGCGACGCATTGCCGAGGCTAAAGCTCTTGAGGACAAGGCACGTGCAGAAGTCAAGGCGGCTCGCGATAAGAAAGCGCGTGATGCTGCCGATCGTGCAGCCCACGAAGCATCACAGGCTCGTATTGCTGCCGAGCGTAAGGCTGCCGCAGATGCCAAACGACATAAACAGGAGGTGGCAGAAGCTAAGAAAAAATCGGATGAGGTGCTCTATAACATGAGCAGCGACGACCGGCGCATCAGTGGTAACTTTGAGAGCAACCGAGGCAGACTGCCCATGCCTATCACGGGTGGCTACCGCATCGTCAGCCATTTCGGTCAGTATAATGTAGAGGGACTGAACAACGTTCGCCTCGACAATAAGGGTATTAATATACAAGGTCAGGCTGGCGCACAGGCACGAAGCATCTTCGATGGTGAAGTGAGTGGTGTCTTCAGCTTCGGAGGCACGGTCATTGTCATGGTGCGTCACGGCAGTTACATCTCTGTTTATTGCAATTTGTCATCGGTCAACGTACACCGTGGACAGAAAGTGACTGCTCGTCAACCCCTTGGACGTATTGGTCAAGACAATATTCTGCAATTCCAATTACGTAAGGAAACGGCTAAGCTCAATCCTGAAGCATGGCTCGGAAGATAGTAGAGGTCTCGCAATAGATGAACATAGCATTCCCCAATTGGTCGTTTGGCTGATTGGGGGATGTTGTTTACCAAAGTGCATTAGAGGTAAGCTACTCTAAATTTCAGTTTTCATATTTATTTCGAACACTCGAACACCACTATGGTTTAAACGGTTGTGAGATAGTGATTTAGTAGGGTGTAAGATAACTTGAACTCCCGTGTTTTCTAACACCATTCGAACACCGCGATTTTTTCTGTAATTATGTCGGATGTTCACACGAAGTAAACAAAAATTACCCCAATTCGGGATAAAATAGCGATTAGTTGCATGTGAAGACAGATACGTGAATTCTCTTCCCATACCATCAGACATGGGCTATATATAAAGAATCGAAAGAGATTATTCTGTCCTTAGAACAATGTAAGTTGCTTCGTGTCTTCGATGCAGTATCCTTGCAATGCCTTTGGCTTGTTATCAAAGAAACAATATGCTCCCAAGGCAGAAATAAGGTTCATGATAAAGTTGCTTACAGATCTATGGCGTGAATGTACAATCTGTGCCGTATTCTTC
>NZ_NPJA01000018.1 GCF_002251295.1 Prevotella sp. P5-50 | reverse complement strand
GTTATACAACGGTTATACTCAAAATTCTATATTAACACCACATATAAACTATTTGATGGCCTTATTGTTATGACAAAGCCGCTAATGGAGTTTTATAAAGGACTAACAAGGAACGATTGTCTCTTTTTTGAAATGCCAATGACAGTGGACATCGAACGCTTTGAGGGGATTAAAGAAGAGCCCAATTTGCTGGGTGAGTACATGGCATATTGTGGTAACTTATCAAATAAAAAAGACGGTATACTTAACTTAATTGAAGCTTTTAGTTTTGTGGCACCACTTTATCCTCAGTTAAAACTCATACTAATAGGCGGTTCCTCTGATAATAAAGATCTAGATGTATATAAAGAACGTATAACAGAATTAGCATTAAACAATGTTATATTATACGGTAGAGTTGACAGAAATGATATGCCATCATTACTAAAGAATGCAAAGGCACTTTTACTAGCACGCCCTTCTAGTCTTCAATCTTCAGGTGGATTCCCGACAAAGTTAGGAGAATACCTTGCAACTGGTAATCCTGTTGTTGTGACGGCAGTTGGGGATATTCCATTATACTTAAACTCTTCTAATTCATTTATTGTTGAACCCGACAATAATCAGGCTTTCGCTGAAAAGATTTTGGAAATAATGAAAGACGAGGAGCGAGCGAGAGAAATTGGGAAGGCTGGACAGAGTTTAGCGAAAACTGTGTTTAATGCAAAAATCCAATCACATAATTTAAATAATTATCTACGGAGTTTATGAAGTTGGCTTTTTTAGGTGATATAGCTTTGTTTGGTCATCTTTCGCTTAGGAATAATAAAGGTGTCTACAACTATTTTAGTGAAGTTGAACAGTATTTAGCAACATGTGATCATGTTGTTGGTAACCTCGAATCTCCTTTTTCCGAAAAAAAAAGAACATATGGTGCTAAATCTGCGTATTTATATTCTGATCCCGAGAATATAGAAATATTAAAATACCTACATATCGATATCGTTAATCTTGCTAATAATCATGTCTTTGATTATGGAAAAGAAGGTTTGGCTCTAACAAAAGAACTTCTTATTCTCAATGGGATTGATTATTTTGGAGTAGATGGCAGGGAGGTTAAATTTGAAGAAGGCAACAATAAACTCTCTTTTGTAGGTTTTTGCTGTTATTCCTCGGGACCACAAGGCTGTGTGAAATATGGTGGGCCTGGTGTTAATGAGTTTAATTTGAGTGATGCAAAAAATATAATAAAACGAAATAAAGAAGCTGGATATTTGTCTATAGCTTCTGTACATGCAGGAATAGAGCATGTTAACTACCCAAGTATGGATACAATACGGGCCGCTAGGAAACTGGCTGACGCAGGTCCTATTATTTATTATGGCCATCACCCTCATGTTGCACAGGGAATAGAGAATTTGAAGGGATCGCTTATAGCGTATAGTTTAGGTAATTTCTGCTTTGATGACGTATATTCATCTGTTTCAAAGAAACCACTTATAGAATTATCTGAGAATAATAGGTCAACTTTTATTTTGGAAGTTATAATAGAACACAATCAAAT
>NZ_NPJA01000017.1 GCF_002251295.1 Prevotella sp. P5-50 | reverse complement strand
TTCATCATACACCAAAGGTGTATAACGAAAGAAATATTCAAATGTTGTTAACGCGAGTAACAGGTACAAGAGAATATATGATAGGAAGGAAGAAGAAGTAGTATTATTAGTCATCTGTTCCAAATGCCCTCTGCTTTATTATTAGTAATCTTTTCATATTGTATCTTCGACCATATACAGTTTAAGAAAGAGCTTGTTGCGAACGCTATTAGGACTCCACTTAGGCCTAGATAACAACCCATTATATAAGAGATTGGTATATATAGCAATGATATAACTAATGTGCAAACAATTTGTATATTTAGTTTACCAATACCATTGAGTATATAACCATACGAACCATACACCATCATGCCTATGCTATATAAATACAGTAATAAAGTAGTAATAAAACTAATATGGGTAGTTTCACTTTGAAGCCATAGTGGGTAAACATAACTAGAGACAAACAACATAACTAGTCCAAAAACAGTCAATAGCAATGTTACCTTTAGTAATGCTTTATTAGTTTTCTTTATCCACAAAATATCTCCCTGTTCATAAGCATCTGTAGTTGCAGACCACATTGGAGTGGCAATAATATTAAAGATAATTACTAATGAAACAATATATTTATATGCAATATTATACTCAATAACTGCTTCATTCCCTACTGAATGTGCAATAATAATACTATTGGATTGAAATAACAGCAAAGTAATTATTTGAATAATGAAAAACTTAATGCCTAAAGATAATATTTCCTTTATCAGCGGTCTCTTAAACAGAGACAACTTGGGAGCTACTTTTTTGCAACTGCCATGGAACAAGAATAAACTAGAGAGCAATAACACAACGGGGGTTGTTAATGAAATAGCACCACCGATAATCAATAAAGAATGTACATCAAGAACAATTGCTAAAATATAGACTAATGCTAAAGACAAGAACTGACCAACAAGTAACAATAAAGAAGATAAAGCAGGCTTCTGTAATGCATATAATACTGAGTTAATTAACCCTAAACCAAATTGAGCTAAAAAAGAGACTAATACTATGAAAACAAGAGTATTGATTTCCTGTGAAGAAATATCATTTGCATTAAGAACAAAACTCCAATTTACAAACAAATTACTAAATATATACAATAAAAATAAAACGGCCACAAGAATGAAAATGCATACATAAGCCGTACTCACATACGTTCGGCCTAATTCATAATCATCATTAGCTAATGCTGCGGCTAATTTATTCCTCAAACCATTACCCAGCCCAATATCAAACATCCCGAGCATAGAAATCAACGATGTTAGAGTTAGCCAAACTGCATATTCATCCTTATCAAGGCTATTAAGCAGTAAAGGTATATAAAGGAAACTAACAAGCATTGTTAGTCCCTTTATTAAAACCATCAAGAAAATATTCTTTTTTGCTTGCTGGGTTCTCGTATTCATATATGATTAAAATGAATTTTTATAATTAGAGCCTCGACGGAACTCTTATACTATTGAAAAAGGTCATCAAGCAAGGATAGTCTGTTTCAATTATATCAGGGCGAGTTGATAATACTGAATTCAGAAAATTAATCCTACTAATATCACTATTACCTCCCATTGTGGCAGTCGCAACCATACAGCGTATTCCTTCTTGATGGATTGCATCAAGAAGATCTTCATGGGTCACCTCATATGATTCCAAATACGCAACCACAATTTTAGAAAGAAGCCCCTCACTTCTATGCCTGTCTAATTTTTCTTTAGAACTTATATAAGCTGAGAAACGCGCATCAGGTATATATTTAAGTATTTCTTTTGACATTACAGGAGACATTATTGTAAAAATACAATTCTTCGCCCCACAATTATCAACAATTTTACACAAATCTTCAGTTGATATAGTTTTATTATCAAAGTTCAATATTACTTTATTTTGACTCCACTTGATCACATCTATAAGAGATGGTATTCTATAATTAGTCTTTTGCCCCTTACTATCTACAAGGTAAAGCTGTTGTATTTCCTCAAATGTATAATCACATAAATAGCCTTCACCAGTTGTCGTTCTATCTAGTGTATCATCATGCAATAAAACAGCTATACCATCCTTAGTTTCCCGGATATCTATTTCAAAAAATACAGGTATATATTTCAAAATTTGCTCAAAAGTTTCAATACAATTTTCCGGGTAACCTTGCAAGCGACCACCTCTATGACCACTAACTATCACATCATATTGATTAGGATTGTATGAAAAGTACGAGTCAATATCGACACTTGAAGAAATTAAACAATAATAAGGATTCTTTTCAGCAATATTTATGTCACTTGCCGCTTCAACCTCGCATGAACACAAAGATACAATTACAATAAAGAATAGCAAGGCCCGACTCATAAGAATCATGAAAAGAATAATTATAAAAAACAATCGGGTAAAACGATACGCTTACCTTATTTTACAGGTTCAAAAAAGGTATCCGGCTTGTTCGGATTGAATATTTCATTGCAGTACATTACTGTTACCAAGTCTTCGGTATTGCTCAGGTTGATGATGTTGTGGGTGTAGCCGGGGAGCATGTGGACGGCTTGGATGTGGTCGCCAGAAACTTCCCACTCCAACACTTTGCCTTCGGGATCATTAAGGTTGCGTTGCTGGATGAGGCCGTGGCCTTTCACCACAATGAACTGCTCAAACTTGGTGTTGTGCCAATGCTGGCCTTTGGTGATGCCAGGCTTAGAGATGTTGATGCTTACCTGACCTGCATTGAGGGTATGTACCAGCTCGGTGAAGCTGCCACGGTCGTCCACATTCATCTTCAGGTCAAAAGCGGTTTTCTCGTAAGGCAGGTAGCTGAGGTAAGTGCTGTAGAGTTTCTTAGCAAAGCTACCAGCAGGTATCTCTGGAATTATCAGGGTCTTGGGCTGCTCAGTGAAGCTCTTGAGGAGTTCTACAATTCCACCAAGGGTGACATGATGCGTCACAGGGCAATAGCAATACTTGCCGTCTGCCTGCGGCAGTACGTCAAGGCCATTGAACTCGCAATGGTGTTCTTTGCCCTGCAAGCCTGCTATCATCTCGTCCACAAGGTCGTCAATGTAAAGCAGTTCCAGTTCTACGCTGGGGTCATTGACGGTGTAAGGCAGGTCGTTGGCAAAGGCGTTGCAGAAGGTGGCCACAGCACTGTTGTAATTGGGGCGGCACCACTTGCCAAAGAGGTTCGGGAAACGATAAACGTGCACTTCAGCTCCAGTCTCTTTGCCGTACTCCAAGAACAAGTCCTCGCCTGCCTTCTTCGAACGACCGTACTCTGAATTCCCGAAACGACCAGTCAATGATGCCTGCTGGCTTGAACTCAGCATCACAGGGCAAGTATTCTTATACTTTTTCAGTGTATCAAGAAGTGTGGAGGCAAAACCGAAGTTCCCTTGCATAAACTCTTCCTGATTCTGGGGGCGGTTCACCCCGGCAAGATTGAACACAAAGTCGGCATCCTTGCACCACTGGTCAAGTTGCTCGGGTGTTGAATCCAGATCGTATTCAAAGATTCCGTCAATCTGCAGTTCCGGGAACCGTCTGTCCTTGCCATCGGCAATATTCTTCAGCGCCCAACAAAGGTTCTTTCCAACGAACCCCTTGGCTCCTGTTACAAGTATCTTCATCTACAATTTTTAACGTTAAAATGATTAAAGTGAAATCATATCTCTTTGCGCCAGACCATTTTGTTCACCACACCTACATAACTCTGGATGATGCGGACAACCTTGGTGGAAACGTTCTCGTCCACGTAGTCCGGCACAGGAATGCCTGGTTTAGCATCCTTGATTAATTCAACGGCAACATCTACACTTTGAAGAAGGCCTTTCTCATCTATGCCGCTGAGCACAAAGCAGCCCTTATCAAGTGCCTCGGGGCGCTCGGTTGATGTGCGGATGCAGACGGCAGGGAACGGATGACCTACGCTGGTGAAGAAACTGCTTTCCTCGGGCAGGGTGCCGCTGTCACTCACCACAGCAAAGGCATTCATCTGCAGACAGTTGTAGTCGTGGAATCCCAGGGGTTCGTGTTGGATGACGCGCTTATCCAACTTGAAACCAGAAGCCTCCAAACGCTTACGAGAACGAGGATGGCAAGAGTACAGAATGGGCATATCATACTTCTCAGCCATCTTATTGATAGCATTAAATAGCGAAAGGAAGTTCTTCTCAGTATCAATATTCTCTTCACGGTGAGCAGAGAGCAAGATGTACTTGCCCTTCTCCAAGCCCAAACGCTTGTGAATGTCGCTGGCCTCAATCTCTGCGAGGTTATTGTGCAGCACTTCAGCCATAGGGCTGCCGGTGACGTATGTGCGCTCCTTTGGCAAACCTGTATCAGCCAAATACCTGCGGGCGTGCTCACTGTACGCCATATTCACATCACTGATGATGTCCACAATCCTGCGGTTGGTCTCCTCAGGCAGGCACTCATCCTTGCAGCGGTTACCAGCCTCCATATGGAAGATAGGAATGTGTAGGCGCTTAGCACCAATCACACTAAGGCAGCTATTGGTATCACCAAGTACCAGCACGGCATCCGGTTTCACCTCCACCATCAACTGATAGCTTTTGGCAATGATGTTACCCATTGTCTCACCCAGGTCATTACCTACGGCTTCCATATACACATCAGGGTCTGCCAACTTCAGGTCTTTGAAGAACACACCATTCAGGTTATAGTCATAGTTCTGACCAGTGTGTGCTAGGAGGCAGTCAAAATATTCGCGGCATTCATTGATTACTGCTGCCAGACGTATAATCTCCGGTCTTGTACCAACTATAATGAGGAGTTTAAGTTTTCCGTTATTCTTAAATGCGGCCATAATTATACTTATACAAGATTAGGTATTCCGTTGAGTTCATTCTGGATATACGTCAACGAAGCTATCTTCTCTTTTGTCTCTTCCAGATTCAGACGTTTTGTATTGTTACTATTGAACTCCTCAATAGTGGCACGCTTTGTATCACCATCCTTGAAATATTTGTCATAGTTCAAGTCACGGTTATCTGCAGGAACTGCATAGAAGTTACCCATATCTATTGCCTTGGCAGCCTCTTCCTTGGTAAGAAGGGTTTCGTACATCTTCTCACCATGGCGGATACCAATCACGCGAATCTCGGGTTCATTAGGTGCCTGGTGCTTGAATAGTTCAACCACCGCCTTCGCCTGAGTTTCAATTGTGCAGGCCGGTGCTTTCTGAACAAGGATGTCACCATTCTTACCATTCTCGAAGGCAAACAGTACCAAGTCAACGGCCTCTTCCAGGCTCATAATGAATCGAGTCATAGAAGGCTCAGTAATGGTGATAGGATTGCCTTTGCGAATCTGGTCAATCCAAAGAGGAATAACAGAACCACGGCTGCACATTACGTTACCATAACGAGTGCAGCAGATCTTGGTATCACCTGATAGACGGCTCTTAGCTACGGCAATCTTCTCCTCAATGGCCTTGGTAATACCCATCGCATTGATAGGATAAGCAGCTTTATCAGTGGAGAGACAGATGACACACTTCACACCTGCATCAATAGCGGCATCCAGCGTATTGTCTGTACCAATCACATTGGTCTTCACTGCTTCCATCGGGAAGAACTCGCAGCTGGGCACCTGCTTCAGGGCTGCAGCATGGAACACATAGTCCACGCCCTTCATAGCGTACTTCAGTGTGCTCTTGTTGCGTACGTCACCAATATAGAACTTAATCTTGTTGGCCACCTCCGGCATCCTTGCCTGGAAGTCGTGACGCATATCGTCCTGCTTCTTCTCGTCGCGGGAGAAGATGCGGATTTCACCTATATCGGTTCTGAGGAACCTGTTCAACACTGCATTACCAAAACTACCTGTGCCTCCAGTAATGAGGAGGACTTTGTCCTTAAATACTGACATAATATCTTCAATTAATTGTTTATTCTCCTTTTTGCTCTGACTGGCAGTATCGAACTGCGAACTTATGTTCCACCTGTGCAGTCAGAATCCGTCATGACAAGCATGACAAGGGACAGGTACGTGTCATAGGGGGCAAGCTACTTCCTTACGAACTGAATCACTCCCCGACTGATGCCTGTCAGTCGCTCCAGCTGCCGCACTGATGCACCCAACTCTCGCAACAGGCCTAACGCTTCTCGTTGTTTCGTTTTATCTATTTTTTGAAAATCACTACTACAGGTTACACCTGCTATCTTTATTATCTCTTGCCACACTTGGTCGTCTGAAAGACGCAAGCGAGGGCGTTCATTGTCGTTGTCTAAACAGCAGACATCATCTGCCAGCGGGTCGTTGACCCATTCGTCCAACTCCTTAAAGGGTATCCTATTCAGTACGGTATTGACATCGCAAATCTGAAATACTGGCTCCACGGTGCCGTCGTACTCGCCCCAGGAGCTGAACTCGTAGTCCTTTACTTTTTCTACTATGCCCGCCTTGACGGGATTTTGGTGTATATACCTCAGCAGTACGGTGAAGTAGGCTATGTCGTTGACTGGCTCGCTCTTGAAGCGCTCTTTGAACAGGTGTCCGTCACGACCGTACTTCCTATTATAATAGTACACGTATGAACTTGCTATGCGCTTGATGGTCTCTCCCACTCTTTCGTCGCGCTCGCGAATCAGGAGGTGAAAGTGGTTGCCCATGAGGCAGTAGGCGTAATAGCAGCAGTTTCGGCCACAAGCGTTGCCTTCGTCATCGTACCTAACACGCATGCGGTCGAGGGTGTTGATGAACTGGTAGTTGTCTTCCTCATCTTCAAAGATGGTTTGATGATTAATACCACGCATCATCACATGGTAGATACCGGTGTCTGAGGGCTTTCGTGACTGTCGAGGCATTGGTTAAACCACCCTTATTCCTTTATTAGTTAGATTCTAAATGACAAGGGACAGGTACGTGTCATACTGATTGCAAATATACTGGTACTGATTTCTCATATACTCGTTTACCCTTCACTATCTTGAAGGATGGCTTCTTATTAGCAGCCTCTTTCAATAGGTAGTCGTTGAGTTTTATAATGCGGTCGCCAAAAGCCAAGCACTTGGTCTGTATGGCATCGGAGATTTCAGACATGATATAAGATTTCGTTGGATGAGGATTCAACCTTTGTTCATATTGGCAGGGAGGATTCGGTCTACTATGACGAAGGATGCTTCAATATGATAGACGTACACCCATTTACGGTTATGAGATACCATCCGGCGTGCCTCGGGGTGTATCTGACGCAGTGTCATTGATGTTGTCTTGCCATAGAGATCAGCATAAAATGCCAACGTCTTTATCTCCTCACGCATATTATTGGCATAGCGAATAGCTCCTTCCACCGTCATCATAGACTTAAGGAACTTGCGCAATTCTGCCATATCTGCACGAGCTCCATGACTGATTCGAACCTCATAGATTTGCATAATCCTCGCGCACCATGTCTATCAGTTCATCGAAGTATTCGTCCACAGACATTGTACTGGCCATTATCCTATTTCGGGTGGAAGTGGCATTGAAATTCTGCTTCGTATCTGTTGCTTGATTGGTTACTATCATAATACTGCTTTTATTTTGTGGGCAAAGATACGAAAAAGATTTGAATCTTATCGCACTTTGAACCATTATTTTTCAATTTTTGTATTTTATGCTGCATGCCTGCTCTGCTGTGTCTTGTAACTTTCGTTAACAGTCAAAGTGCAAAATATCTTAATGCTATTGCAGGAATGCCTGAATTATGCTAATTTTGTAGTGAAAAGACCAGGAAAGGTCCGATTCCCGGATGTCTGATGAATGTCGTAAAGATGTTAGATGGAAGAAGGAAGATGGAAGATGTTGCTACACCCATTCTATAACTCCTCTTATTCTGTATCATTGATTTTTTTACAGCGATGATGGAGAACTTTTACCAACTCCTCACAGTCACCATATATAGACTCGTATTGCCTATCATCAATAAAACTATTCCTATGAAGCAATTCAATCCAATAAAGTGATTCTCGAGCCTCCTTTAGTGCAATAAAAGATTTGCTTTTGAAATCAGCTTTACTAATGCCGTTACATGCCTCGGCATTATTGGCTCCAATGCTGGTTCCTGCCCGAAGTAACTGATTGCAGAGAAAGATGTTAGATGGAAGAAGGAAGATGGAAGATGTTGCTACACCCATTCTATAACTCCTCTTATTCTGTATCATTGATTTTTTTACAGCGATGATGGAGAACTTTTACCAACTCCTCACAGTCACCATATATAGACTCGTATTGCCTATCATCAATAAAACTATTCCTATGAAGCAATTCAATCCAATAAAGTGATTCTCGAGCCTCCTTTAGTGCAATAAAAGATTTGCTTTTGAAATCAGCTTTACTAATGCCGTTACATGCCTCGGCATTATTGGCTCCAATGCTGGTTCCTGCCCGAAGTAACTGATTGCAGAGATTTGACACGGATTGCAAATGAAGTGGGATGGAAGAAGGAAGATGTAAGATGGAAGATGTCTTTTGTCCAGGCTTACGTTGCCTCAATTCTTTCTTATATTTCTCATGCTCCATCGCAGCCTGTGCCAGCAAATAGTCGTTGAGTTTGATCACTCTGTCGCCAAAGGCTAGGCATTTTGCTTGTATCGCATCTGAGATTATTGACATAGTCGAAGTAAGAGGTGATATGTAAGAAGTAAGAATTTAATATTCTGCTTGCGTATTTCAAAATTTTTTTGTACCTTAGCGGCAGAGATGTCAGATGTATGATGGCTGACGGCTGAAGTTTTCTTTACAACGTCTTAAATGCCATCCTCAGGGCTATATTCCCTTTAGCCTCCCAACAAATGAAATTGTTGTGGAAATGTTGTGGGAAAATCGGCTCTCTTTTCATAACTTGCTGAGTATCAGTGGCGGTAAAAAGTGGAGTATCTATGGGAAATCTGTATTGAGAGTTGCTGACGCAAGAAATAATCAATTTCACTATAATCTTCAAAGAAAATCCTTACTAGAATGCGCAACAGTACGTTGCTTTATGGGAGGGTCTTATTATGGATCGCCTTACAGGCTCGACATCTTAACTAGAATCTTTAGAATAATCTTTAACTAGAATCTCTAAACTATAACCTTAACGTTAACCTTAACGCTAACCGCTAACCTTAAAACTATAACCTATAACCTAACAGGATAGTTCTTCTATTCCTGGACCCGATGTGGTATCAGTCCCAGTAACGTGGATGCCCTTTGGAAAACGGTGGTTGTCATAACATGAGTTTTCGTCGGCGATAGAAGAAGAGTGATAGAGCAATCCTGCGTCATTTCCTCTTTCTATTTGATGGAGTCGTTGGCGGTCACCGGCTGCGGTGATGGTGCCATATAGTTATTGACTGGCATCATATAAATCATTATTTTAGAGGTTTTTCTGAGTGACCCTCAGGTCATCATTTCCCTTGTTGCGTACAAAGGTACACATTTTTCTGTATAAAACATCAAAATGTTGCGAAAAAATTTATCCACAGAACACACGGAGGGCACGGATCATCGGGAGTTTTTAGTAGCTTCGCTAGAAATCTTGGAGGAAATCTTTGTTAAGAATTGCTTACGCAAGAAAAAATCTATCACTCAGCCAGCATGAACATAATCTTTAACTAAAATCCTTAATAAAAATGCGCTCTTCCTCAGGGTGTTGCCCTGGGCTAGGGAAACCATTGGGCTTTCAGCCCGTTTTTGCTTGTGTATCAAAATCTTTAGAAGAGTCTTTAACTAGAATCTCTAAACTATAACCTTAACGCTTACCTTAACGCTTACCGCTTACGTATTTATTTGATAAATACAAATATCATATTTTGATATTCTCAACTGCAGGTCCTGTTTTAAACTCCAATCTGCAGTTATATCTTGATATGAAATTTTTCTTCGCTATTTCTGTTATTGAATTTCCTGTATTACTTGGTATCTTACGCCCCACTATTCTCGCTTCTCTTTTTTTAACAGCAGAATCCTTAAACAAAGGATTTTTCAATGTTGCCTCTACTTGTTTTATCGTATGTTGTATGTTTGCGCCTTTCAACTCAACAAACAATTCAAATAACGTTTGATTATCTAAATCAAGCAAAACCAATTTGTCGCACTTGACAATATCATAATCTTTAATAATACCACCATCTATGGCATATACGGCAGACATGTATTCTTGCGAAAAATTTGCTCTATACACTTGTCCGCGCTCACCAACAGATATACCTTTTCTTTTGTTCCATTCCTGTTCAGGTTGACCATCAAAAGCATCCAACTTATCCTTCAGCGTTGCCATATATAAGTGAATTTAATTCAAATGTATAATTGTCCACCAATTCTGAAACAGAATCCAAGAAATCTCCTTTTATAAAACCATATTCTTCGTCTACAATATTTTCAAAGCGTCCATTCTTTATACAATATGCAGAATAAGCCTCTTTAGGAAGAACATAATCCTCAAGTCCAATGTCTCTAACTTTGTCAGGTGACTTTTCGTATGCTATGGATGCCAACATCATAACATTCAATGCCGTTAAGACATATGGGCTATGAGTTGTTAAAAACACCGTACTTGTATATCCCGTAGATTTCTGTTCCATCTTTTTCAAGAGTCCCACTAACATTTTGACAAGTTCAAACTGAGCTTTTGGAAACAGATTCTGTTCCAACTCTTCAATAAACATGTGAAAAGATTGATATGACGAACGATTCAAAATGCTATTTAGTACATTTTCAAGAGAAGCGGGAATCTTATTAATTTTAATTGGTTTTGAAGTATCTTCACTTCTCAACATCTCACTTAGTACAGCAGACAGAACCTTTACATCTATTTTAGAATCAGTTAACAGATTCAACTGCTTCAAATATTCGACTGGACTTATCTTTGCAGAAGTACCCACTTCACCTGCAAGATAAGTAGCAAGCACCTGTATAGGTAAAGCAGACTGTACTCCACTTGATGCATAATATGGCCTTATCTTTGAATGTCCATCAGCCAATGTCAAAACATCACCATATTTTTCATCATAATGATACTTCATTTTTTCAACAAAGACCAAATCAAGCGGATGTGCTACATTAAACTGCGACCTCGCCTCTCCCCATTCCAGTATATAATTGAACAACATATCAACATCTTTCGATCTGTATAAGTTTTCTATATTTTGGATAGACGACAACAAATTCCTTTCTGACGGCAAGAAACTTATTTTCAGATTATGTTTGATTTCTGCAAACTTAGGTTTTCTAACAATCTTTGCGTTGCTTTTTTTTCCTCGCATTTCTATCTGTATAGCATAACCATCGTATTTAATACAACTGCTATCAGAAAGAAAATCATCATTAAAATGATGAAATTTCTTAAGTTCATTCCAAAAGCGATAATAATGAGTATATTTCGAAACAATACTATCACCACCAATCATGACTTGTTTTTCGAGCCAACAACAAAAACACAAAATCTTCATGAATGTACTTTTGCCTGTACTCTGTTCACCGATTAACAGCATAACTTGAGAAACTGGAACAATTCCCGTTTCCCTCAAAGGTCCTATATTTCGTATTTCTATTGTCTGCATAGTATTTAAGTTTTATGCTAAGAGTGTGATCTGTGTGGTCCGTGGATGTTTTATCATCGGATCATCGGATTGTTTTCGTTAAGCCATGAGCAGAATAAAGCTCGCTTTAATTATGCCGTGGCGAGAAAACAAAGGCGTAGCCAATTTAAACGGATTTAGACGGATTCTTTTAGTTGCCTACGGCAAGAAATCTTTGGAGGAAATCTTTGTTGAGATGTTGCTGACGCAAGAAATAATCAATTTCACTATAATCTTCAAAGAAAATCCTTACTAGAATGCGCAACAGTACGTTGCTTTATGGGAGGGTCTTATTATGGATCGCCTACGGCTCGAAATCTAAACTAGAATCTTGAGAAGAATCTTAAACTAACATCCTTATGATCTGTGTGATCCGTGGATTTTTTAGTTGCTACGCAAGAAATCTTGGAGGAAATCTTTTTTAAAGAATGGCCGGGAGCCAGAAATAATCTATCATTCAGATAGGCAGCTACAACATAATCTTTAACTATAATCTTTGACTAGAATGCGCTCGAATACCTCGCTTCTGGTAAGGGATTTATTGGGGATCGCCTAACGGCTCGACATCTAAACTATAATCTTGAGAAGAATCTTAAACTAGAATCTCTAAACTATAACCTATTACCTTTAAACTAAACACTCCGTGTTCTCCGTGTGATCCGTGGATTTAACAGGATAGTTCTTCTATTCCTGGACCCGATGGAGTATCAGTCCCAGTAACGGTGGTTGCCCTTTGGAAAACGGTGGTTGTCATAACGGTGGTTTTCGTCGGCGATAGAAGAAGAGTGATAGAGCAATCCTGCGTCATTTCCTCTTTCTATTTGATGGAGTCGTTGGCGGTCACCGGTTGCGGTGATTGGGCCATATTGCTATTGACTGGCATCATATAAATCTTTATTTTAGAGGTTTTTCTGAGTGACCCTCAGGTCATCATTTCCCTTGTAGCGTACAAAGGTACACATTTTTCTGTATATAACATCAAAATGTTACGAAAAAATTTATCCACGGAGGACGCTCTGATAATCCACGGAACACACGGAGGGCACGGATCGTTGGGAGTTAGACGGAATCTTTTTGGGTAGCCTACGGCTAGAAATCTTTGGAGGAAATCTTTTTTAAGAATGGCCGGGGGCCAGAAATTATTATGGATCCACGGAGGACACGGAGGGCACGGATCATCGGAATTTAGACGGAATTTAAACGGATATTTTGGGGTTGCGCGAGCGCAAGAAATCTTGGAGGAAATCTTTAATAAAATATGGCCGTGGGCCAGAAATTAATCTATCACTCAAGTAGGCATTCACAACATAATCTTTAAAGAAAATCCTTGACTAAAATACGCAACAGTACGTTGCTCTGCAGGAGGGGTTTGTTGGGGATCGCCTTACGGCTCGACATCTAAAACAAAATCTTAAAAAGAATCTTTAACTAGAATCTTTTTCCGTGTTCTCCGTGTGGTCCGTGGATGTTTTTGGGGTTGCTGACGCAAGAAATATTGGAGGAAATCTTCTTAAAGAATGGCCGGAGGCCAGAAATTAATCTATCACTCAAGTAGGCAGTCACAACATAATCTTTAAAGAAAATCCTTGACTAAAATACGCAACAGTACGTTGCTCTGCAGGAGGAGTTTCTTGGGGATCGCCTTACGGCTCGACATCCTAACTAGAATCTTTGGAAGAATCTTTAACTAAAATCTCTTTTCCGTGTTCTCCGTGTGGTCCGTGGATGTTTTTGGGGTTGCTGACGCAAGAAATCTTGGAGGAAATCTTCTTAAAGAATGGCCGGAGGCCAGAAATTAATCAATTCTACTATAACTTTAAACTCTAACCTTAACGCTAACCACTAACCTCTAACCCATAACCTCTAAACACTAACCTATAACCTATAACCTATAAACTATGAACTATGAACTATTTCTTGTCTAGGATTTCGTATTTGGAGACTTGGCTTTTGTATTCTGGGACGATGTCCTTCATCTTCTTTACTATATCCATGTCGTTGTAGGTGTAGGAGATGTCTAAGAGGGCCTTTTCGTTTTCACAGGCTGTGGCGTATTCGTACTCGCGGACTTTGGCGCGCATGATCTTGGGATGCTTGGTGGGGATGTTTTCTTCCTGGTCGGAAAGGACTTCTTCGTAGAGTTTCTCGCCTTCACGCAAGCCAGTGAATTTTATTCCGATGTTTTTAGCACCGGAAAGGGCTATCATGCGCTTGGCGAGGTCAACAATCTTGACGGGCTTGCCCATGTCAAAGACGAAGATTTCACCGCCGTTACCCATGGTGCCTGCCTCAAGGACTAGCTTACAGGCTTCGGGGATGAGCATGAAGAAACGGATGATGTCGGGATGGGTGACAGTGAGAGGACCGCCATTTCTAATCTGTTGCTTGAACAAGGGGATGACAGAACCGTTGCTACCCAGCACATTACCGAAGCGGGTTGTGACAAACTGGGTGATGCCCTTTACCTTGCCTTCGGCAATGGCTTTATTGAGTGATTGACAGTAGATCTCACAGATGCGCTTGCTGCAGCCCATCACATTGGTGGGATTAACAGCCTTGTCGGTGGATATCATCACAAATTTCTTGGTGCCATACTTGACTGCCAGGTCGGCAATAACACGGGTGCCATAGATATTGTTTTGCACGGCCATGGCAGGATTGTCTTCCATCATCGGCACGTGTTTATAGGCTGCGGCATGGAAGACATACTCTGGCTGATGCGCTGCAAAGATGGCTTCCATGAAAGTGGCATTGCAGATGCTGGCTACGATGGTCTCTGACTTGATAGCAGGGAACTGGCGTTGCATCAGCAGACGGATATCATGCATGGGGGTTTCTGCCTGGTCGATAAGGATCAGTTCTGAGGGATGATAGACAGCAACCTGGCGTACCATCTCTGAACCGATACTGCCGGCAGCACCTGTTATCATGATCCTTTTACCGGTGAGAAGAGCGCCTATGGCATTCATATCCACCTCTATCTTATCGCGTGGCAGGAGGTCTTCGATATCTACTTCATGGAGTTGGTCTTGCAGCAAGTCGCTTTTCCCGTCCCACTCTAAAGCATGGGGCATCATCATGATCTTGATGCCATTAGCGATGAGTTCATTGATGAGATGGTCATCTTCACGGAATTTATCTGCTTGAACCGGAGATACTAAGATGGCATCAATGCCATCGGCTTTCAACTGGGATGCTAACGTATCTTCTACCTCACGGATCTTCACACCCATGAGCATGTGGCCTACCATCTGTCCGTCAGGACTAATGAAGCTATCAAGGACATAGCGTTGAGGGGACTGGCTCTTGATCATCTTCGCCATACCTATAGCGCCATGTTTGATTCCGTAGATCACGGTCTTCAGGGCTTGTTCGTCTTTTCTTCTTGCATCAAACATGCTCTTCACGGCGACTCTGACCATAAACATCAAACAGGTTGATGAGGTGAACATCAGGACTATACCTGAGAGGGATGGCATCAGGACTTCATCGATGGACCATACATGATTCACTGCCAACGACATCAGGTAGGTCAGCAGGGATCCGAGTGATGTTGCTGCTGCGATCCGTTGCAGGTCAACGAAGGAGGAGTAGCGCACTACCCCACTATAGGTGCTAAACACGCGAAAGGCTATCACAAAGAGCAATACGCATAGCAGCAGGGAGTGGGTAATGGCCCAGAAACTGGCGGCAAACCCTGAACCTCCGAGTTCAAAGTATTCGGCGAGGTAGCCGGAGAACATCACAATGGCGCAGTCTAAGCATAATACGCCCCAATATGGTAGTGCTTTACTGGTAAAATACCAATTAAATATTTTTTGAATCATAATCGTTATTATATTATCTCACATGTTACACGGAGGGTAATCATCGGATTTTAAACGGAATTTATACGGATGGTTTGGGGGGGTTGCTTCGCAAGAAATCTTTGGAGGAAATCTTTGTTGAGATGTTGCTTACGCAAGAAATAATCTATCACTCAGCCTCCATAAATATAATCTTTAACTAAAATCCTTAATAAAAATGCGCTCGAATACCTCGCTTTTGGGAAGGGGTTTTATGGGGATCGCCTTACAGGCTCGACATCCTAACGAAAATCTTTAGAAGAATCTTAAACAAACATCTGTGTTCTCTGTGTGATCCGTGGATTTAACAGGATAGTTCTTCTATTCCTGGACCCGATGGAGTATCAGTCCCAGTAACGTGGTTGCCCTTTGGAAAACGGTGGTTTTCGTCGGCGATAGAAGAAGAGTGATAGAGCAATCCTGCGTCATTTCCTCTTTCTACTTGATGGAGTCGTTGGCGATCACCGGCTGTGGTGATAGTGCCATATTGCTATTGACTGGCATCATATAAGTCCTTCGTTTTGTGTTTTACGATTCGTAGCAAGGGGTTATGACAGTGATAACAGGTTTGTTTGAATCTAGCATTTTCCCCTCGTGCGTATGTCGCTATCAAGGGTTTTCTGGTGACCCTCAGGTCATCATTTCCCTTGTAGCGTACAAAGGTACGCATTTTTCTTTATAAAACATCAAAATGTTATGAAAAAATTTAGGTGCGCCAATAAAGGGTTTATTCTGAGTAGCCTGAAGGCTAGAAATCTTGGAGGAAATCTTTTTTAAAGAATGGCCGGGGGCCAGAAATGGATAAATAACAGTGCTGTTTGATTTTCTTAGTAGCCTGAAGGCTAGAAATCTTATGTGGAAATCTTCTTTAAAGAATGGCCGGAGGCCAGAAATGGATAAATAACAGTGCTGTTTGATTTTCTTAGTAGCCTGAAGGCTAGAAATCTTGGAGGAAATCTTTTTTAAAGAATGGCCGGAGGCCAGAAATTGTGTATCATTATTCATTCTATCTCCTTTCTTTATTTCTTGCGTAAGCAATATCTTTATTAAGATTTCCTCCAAAGATTTCTTGCCAAAGGCAATTCCCAATACTCCAACTGATTCTTTTGTAGCCTGAAGGCTAGAAATCTTATGTGGAAATCTTTGAGAAAAATCTTTGGCCAGAGGCCAGAAATCATTTATCTTTTTTCATTCTATCTCCTTTCTTTATTTCTTGCGTAAGCAATATCTTTATTAAGATTTCCTCCAAAGATTTCTTGCGCAGCAACTAAAAAATTTTTCTGTGATTTACCTGAGGTGAATTCTGTGTGACATTTCATTTATTCGGCGGGGGTGAAGTCTTCGTTGTGGACGTCGCGGAGGGCGACGGCATAGCCGCCGACCTCGATGACGAGTTGGCGGTCGCGGTCAACGCGGACGATGTAGCCCTCGAAACCTTTGAAGATACCGGTGAGGACACGGAGTTTGACGCGGTCTTTGGCGAATTTCAGGAAGGGGTCACGTAAGAAGGTGATGTGTTCGGGGTGACTGGAGAGGACTTGCATGAAAGGTTGCATCTTCTGGTGGGAGATGCTGGCGGGGAGTCCTGTGCTGCAGTCTTTGATCAGATGGTAAGAGGGGTAATGGGTGCGTAAGAAGGTTTGGAGGGACTGGGTGTCACCCTGTAGGAAGACGAGACCACTGACGGTGGGGAGGTGTTTCTTGATGACTCCCTTGCCATTACTCTTCTGTTTATATTTATAGGAGTAATGGATGAAACAGGCGTGAGGGGCTTCAGGATGGGCGAGGTTGTAGGCGTCCATCTCTTTTTTGAACGCCTCTACCTGTCTGTTATGTACGAAGAGGTAGCCCCAGGGTTGTTGGTCATCCCCTGCCCTGTCTTCGGCATTAGATACTTGTTGTTTTACTGGTTCTGATGTAGCATCAGCACTTTTGATACGTATGCCTTTCGGAAAACGCTTGTCGTTTTCGTTGGCAATAGAAGGTGTTGTAGAGCAATCCTGCGTCATTTTTTTATTCTATTGTTTGAGGTTTAGTGGGTTGCTACCCCTATGGCGTACAAAGTTACGAATTATTTTTTAATATCACACAGAAATCAGTGATTTTGTTTATCCACGGAGGGCAATCATCGGATCATCGGAATTTATCCACGGAGCACACGGAGGGCACGGATCGTCGGAAATTATCCACGGAATTATTTTGGAAGTTGCTTCGCAAGAAATCTTTGGGGGAAATCTTTTTTAAGAATGGCCTGTGGCCAGAAATATATTCAATTCAATTATACTGGAAATCAAAATCTTTAAATAAAATCTTTGACTATAATGCGCTCTTCCTCAGGGTGTTGCCCTGGGCTAGGGAAACCATTGGGCTTTCAGCCCGTTTTTGCTTGTGTATCAAAATCTTTAGAAGAATCCTAACTGAAAATGCGCAACAGTACGTTGCTCTGCTGGAGGGATTTTATAGGGGATCGCCTTACAGGCTCGACATCTTAACCATAATCTTAAAGAAAATCTTTAACTAGAATCTTTTATCTGTGTATTCCGTGTGTTCCGTGGCTTATTATCATCGGATCTTAGACGGAATTTAAACGGAAACAAAATCTTTAAGAAAATCTTAACAGAAAATGCGCTCGAGTTCCTCGCTTTTGGGGAGAATTTTATAATGGATCGCCTTACAGGCTCGACATCTTAACGAAAATCTTAAAAATAATCTTAAGAGAATCTGTGTGATCTGCGTAAACCGTGTGAGACATTTCAGGAGTTAGTGTTAAGGTTAGCGTTAGGGTTAAAGATGGAAAATTATTGATATTTTTACCGGACAAATTTATTTTTTTCAATAACAATAATTAAAAACCAAAAACAACTAAAAACATGAGCAAAAACAAGACTTTATCCAAAAAAGAATTAGCAATTCTTTTAGGTGTTAACAAGAGAACACTTAACAGATGGCTTAAGCCTCACCGTAACGAACTCGAAAAGCTTGGTGTTAAACCCTGTGGACAGATTTTCACTCCAGGTGCAGTGAAATATCTATGTGAAGTGTTCTGCATCTCTCTCGATTAAAGTCCTCAAAAAGAGTGACAAAGAGTGACAAAGAGTGACAAAGAGTGACAAAGAGTGACAAAGAGTGACAGTCACCTTTTCAGACTTTGTACCTTTGCAAACGACAACAGGTGATGAGCCCTGAATGATGAGGGGAAGACACCACGAGAATCTAAAACAGTTTAAAACCAAAGATTATGACAAAAATCAGAAATCCAACAACAGGGAAGAGGGAAGGAAGATGCACTAAAACGCATCATCCTCCGATGAACACCCTACCAGTTATCGTTCGGTTCTCGTTAACTTCTCGTTAGGTCCTCGTTCGTCTCTCGTTCGTCTCTCGTTGCTTATTCGTTAGTCTATCGAAGACCTATCGAGGACCGAACGAAGAACAAGCGAAAAACGAACGAAAGAGCGACGAGAAAACGACGAGAAAGGAGCGAAAATGCGACGAGGAAGGAGCGATGTAGCTTCTTGCTGGTGGCGAGGAAGCTTTTTAATTCATTCCGCCAATATTGGCACAAAATCAACGTTTTCGTTAAGCCAAATGAGCAGAATAAAGCTCGCTTTAATTCTGCCATGGCGAGAAAACGAAGGATGAAATCCAACATTAAAACAACAAACATTATGGCAATTTTAAACGGTATTATTTCAAAACTTTGTGGTTCAGCAGGTAATCTCACCTTCAAGCGAAACGGTGGACAGACGGTGGTATCAGAGAAGATCACCCAGAAGAAAGACGCGAAGACGGGTCAACAGCTGAAACAGCGCATGAAATGGGCGAACATCATCAGAGAATATCAGGTGTTGCAACCCTATATGAAGCTCGCCTTCGGCGGTACACGCAACAGACGTAGCGACTACCATAAATTCGTGTCGTCGAACCTCTCACACTCTCCTGTGTATCTCACCAAGCCAGACGTGAATGCAGGCATCTGCATCGTTGCACCCTATGAGATCACACATGGTAAGGTGAAGTCGATATCGGTGACCGGTAAGGGTAACCAGGCGGTGACAGACATCGATCTCGGCGACCTGGTCATCACAGCAGAGACCACCGTGGCGGAGTTCTCGAATGCCGTGGTGCAGAACAACAGGGGGTATGACTACGGGGACCAGATCACCTACTTCCTCCTCACACAAGAGGTGAACGACGTGACACACGTGCCGATGGTGAACGTGGATGCCAGTAGCGTGGTACTCGTGAGACGTAGCGAAACGAAGCTACTGTCCCTTGCAGACGTTCGTGGCTTCTCTATCCAGGAGGGCTGTCTCGCAGCACAGCAGAATCATGACTTCGGCAACCACGGTATGGTATGGATTCACTCCCAGAAGAGAAAAAACAAAACGGAGATATCGGCTCAGTACCTCATCGTGGAGAACAAGCTATTGGAGGCATACCAGAATGATGAGGCGTACGAAGAGGCGGTGAACAGCTATGGCGGTTCGACCGACATCTTCCTCTCGCCCGATGAGAAGTCTAACAAGGAAAAGGCTGATGAGGTGGTGTCGCCTACTACCCCAACAGACACGAAGAAGACGCTGACACTGGTGGCGAACCCGATGGGCGGTGGCAGTGTGACCGGCGGCGGTAAGTATGAGGCTGGCACGGAAGTGACCATCACTGCTACCCCATCGGAGAACTACACCTTTAAGAGATGGAGTGATAACGACACCTCTGCGTCACGTACCATCACGGTGAATAGCAATCAGACGCTCACAGCCTACTTCGAGACGGTGACTGGTGGGGATTCGTCTGAACAGAACCCTGGTGGCGGATTGGAGGGGTAACAGATAACCACAAGAGAGATTTATGCAACTAATCCTATTTTTATATTTAAAAACAACGAGTATGAGAATTAATTGGAAGCGCATAGCGCTGTATGTTCTGAGAGTGATAGAACTGGTGATCACTGGTGCTGCC
>NZ_NPJA01000016.1 GCF_002251295.1 Prevotella sp. P5-50 | reverse complement strand
GTTCCAGATAGTCCGGTTAATGGATGAACAACAATCTATTAACAAGAAGATAGCCAATCAAATTCCGGTTATTGTGCAGAAAAGTGTGCAGGAACAGTCCAAAAAGCCAAAACGAAAAGGTTTCTTGAGCATCTTCGGCA
This sequence comes from Prevotella sp. P5-50, assembly GCF_002251295.1. Classification (GTDB taxonomy): domain Bacteria; phylum Bacteroidota; class Bacteroidia; order Bacteroidales; family Bacteroidaceae; genus Prevotella. The sequence continues at coordinate 69,069 of NZ_NPJA01000016.1, read as the reverse complement.
AAAAAGAGGGAACGAAGCCAACGACAACAACGACTACGCTCCGTTCATCCAATAGAAACATGGTCAACGAACAGAATGCGCAGAGCCGTCGATTGTCAGAACAAGCCGATAGTCTTGCTGCCCGTAATGCAGAACTTAACAGACAACTGCAAGGATTGATTTGCCAAATCGAAAAGAAGGTGCAATCTGATTTACAAAATAGAGAAAGCGAGATAACAGCCATGCGTAAAAAATCATTTATGCAGATAGGCGGCTTGATGGGATTTGTTCTTTTGCTGTTGGTCATTTCCTATATCATCATACACCGTGATGCAAAGAACATTAAACGATACAAACGCAAGACAACGGATTTGATCGAGCAATTGGAACAGTCCGTGCAACAAAATGAGATACTCATAACCTCCCGAAAGAAAGCGGTATATACTATTACCCATGAGTTGCGTACACCACTGACGGCAATAACCGGCTATACCGAACTTTTGCGGAAAGAATGCAATAGCGGTAATAATGGGCAATATATCCAAAATATACTGCAATCCTCCGACCGTATGCGGGATATGCTCAACACTTTGCTTGACTTCTTCCGCCTGGACAACGGCAAGGAACAGCCCCGTCTGTCACCCTGCCGGATTTCTGCAATCACGCACACACTTGAAACGGAGTTCATGCCTGTTGCCGTGAACAAAGGGTTGTCCTTGTCCGTGAAGACTGGACACGATGCCATTGTATTGACCGACAAAGAGCGAATAATACAAATCGGGAATAACCTGCTGTCAAACGCTGTCAAGTTCACAGAAGAAGGCGGTGTTTCTTTGATTACTGAATATGATAATGGAGTTCTGACACTGGTCATTGAAGATACAGGTACAGGCATGACAGAAGAGGAACAGAAACAAGCGTTCGGTGCGTTTGAACGTCTATCAAATGCCGCTGCAAAGGAGGGTTTCGGGCTTGGGCTTGCCATAATGCGTAATATTGTGTCGATGCTTGGCGGAACAATCCGTTTGGACAGCAAGAAAGGGAAAGGCAGTCGTTTCACAGTTGAAATTTCTATGCAGGAAGCTGAAGAACAGCTTGGATATACAAGCAATACACCTGTTTATCATAACAATAAATTCCATGATGTTGTCGCCATTGACAATGATGAGGTATTACTTCTAATGCTGAAAGAGATGTATTCCCAAGAAGGAATACACTGCGACACTTGCACCGATGCTGCGGCACTGATGGAAATGATACGCCAGAAAGAATACAGCCTGTTGCTGACAGACTTGAATATGCCTGGTATAAACGGTTTCGAATTGCTGGAACTGTTGCGTTCGTCCAACGTGGGCAATTCACCAACAATCCCGGTGGTTGTGGCAACCGCTTCGGGCAGTTGTAACAAAGGGGAACTATTGGCAAAAGGCTTTGCCGGATGCCTGTTCAAGCCGTTCTCCATATCGGAACTGATGGAGGTTTCCGACAGGTGTGCCATAAAAGCGACACCGGACGGGAAACCGGACTTTTCCGCCTTATTGTCCTATGGCAATGAAGCCGTCATGCTGGAAAAGTTGATAACTGAAACAGAAAAGGAAATGCAGGCGGTACGGGATGCAGCAAAAGAAAAAGACCTGCAAAAGCTGGATTCCCTGATCCACCACCTGCGCAGTTCGTGGGAGGTGCTCCGTGCCGACCAACCGCTGAATGTACTTTACGGATTGCTTCGTGGCGATGCTTTCGTAGCGAGACTTTACTGCTTGCTCAACCACCTTGTTCAGTTTTCGATGGTTGAAGCGGGCTATGAACACACCTCCCAGGCGAAGAGAGGGCTTCACTCTTTGGAGATTAGTCACAAAAGCATCAAGCATCCTCATTCCTTTGAGCGGAAGCAGCTCAGGAGTCATTGGCACGATGATTTCATCGGCTGCAAGAAAGGCATTCGTGGTGACGATGCCCAATGAAGGTGGGCAGTCGATGAGGATGTAGTCATAGTCCTGTCTGATTGGGTCAAGAAGCCTACTGAGCAGCTGTTCTCTTGCCAAGAGATTGGTCAGGGCAATCTCCGCACTCGCCATTTCAAGTGAAGATGGCACAAGGTCGAGATTCTCCCTGATATGCTTCACTGGCAATGGTGCTCCATCTACGAGAGCATCAAAGATGCTGGTCTCAATGTCATCTTCGTTAGGGATGAAATACAATGTGAGATTTGCCTGTCCATCGAGGTCGATGAGCAGGACTTTCTTTCCCATTTGCGCCATGCAAGCCCCGATAGAGGCTGTGGAAGTGGTCTTTGACACCCCTCCTTTGTGGTTGGCGAACGTAATGATTTTCTGTTTCATACTTATTTCCATTATGTATATATGTATAAATGTGTACAACTATACAAGGCTACGTGGCTACTTGTATTAACGTGTACAAAGTTACTGACGTTACTTTGGTTAGCCTTGTCACTTCTCCTGACAGCCTTTATAGTCAGGAGAAGTGTTAGGTAGTCAGAGTATAAACACCTCGTCTCGGAGTACTGTTACCTCTGCACCGCTGCTCACTTGTACAAGCAGTTCCTTGCCATAATCTTCAATAATCGTAGCAAAGCGGCAGCCTTTCCATGGGGTTCCCAGTTCGCAAGTCTCTCCCAATAATTCTGATTCATATTCGTACATATTCTGTGTAGGTTTAATGCGAGAGCACAAGGCTTGCTCATGCTCTCGCTTGTTTCTTATTCAAAAGTGAAGACCCGAATATAGAAGTAGGTTTCTTCATTCTCATACTCATACTCGTTGATGAAGTCAACCATCTGTTCCTCTGTGCGTTCCCCATGTTCGATTCCGGTCTTTGATACCCATTCGTTGATAGCATCCTTCACCGTATCGTAAACGTCATCATAAGCGTCCTCAAATGGTTTGCCGTTTGAGCTGACACAACACTCTTCGGGGAAAAAAGAGCCTTCATCATGGACGTAGTAAACTTCGCATCCACATTCACAAACTCGGTATTATCCAAAGTCGTGAGTTATCCAAAGTTTTATAATAAATTAGTATGTAATACTCAGATTTTCAAGATAACTTTTGATAATAAATTGTGATAATACGTTATATTATATAAGTAGCAATGTCGCTACTCATAAAATAAAACAACTCATATGAATCACAATTTTAGTCCCCCAGGGTTGATAGCTCTGTTCGAAGATTACTGCAAAAGACAAAATTTTGCAGCAGTTACTAAATCTGCTCAGCGAAGATTGCTGAACAGACTTATTTCTTACATGGAAACTATAGCAGTTTCTACATACACTCCAGAAGTGGGTGAAAGTTTCATTGTTGCTGCTACAGAAGGGAAGAATCTCAAGAACGTAACAATAAACTCTTATCGTCGTTTAGTTTATGTATTGTCTCAGTCATATAACAACAAAACAATTCACAAACAGAGAACTGCATATGTATGTCCACAATTCAGAGGCGAGATAGGAAAATGTGCGCTAAATTTTATTAGGAGCTATTCTCAAGATAACTTTTTGACGAAAGGGACAATCTATTTTTATGAAAAAACGCTTTATCGTTTTTCTGAGTTTCTTATCTCACGGAATTGTACATTTAAGAATATAAGCAGGGAAGATATAATAGCTTACCTCTCAACAAGTACAAATCAAGATCGAAAAGCTATTGGTACCATAAAGATTTTTCTGAATTATATCTTTGAAAATAAGATTGTGTCCCAGGATTATTCGCATCTTCTGGTAGGATTTAAGGATGCCGTAAAAGAGGTTATTCCATCATTCTACACAGTTGAGGAAATAAAGAAACTCGAATCTTCTGTTAGTAGAGCGACCCCAAAAGGTAAAAGGGATTATGCGATGATATTATTAGCTTCAAGATTAGGGTTACGAATATCGGATATTCAGTCACTTAGGTTTTGTAATATTGATTGGGACAATAATACCCTCAAAGTGCATCAAGTAAAGACCAGCAAATATGTTGAACTACCTTTGTTATCAGAAGTAGGAGACGCTATAATTGATTACATATTAAATGCGCGTCCTAATGTTGAGGATGATTTTGTATTTTTGACTTTAAAACCTCCATTTCGGCGCCTTAATGGTAATTCGTTAAGTCCTGCAATTACTAAATATATGCTTGCTGCTGGTATTGATGTTAGTAAACGACATCATGGTCCTCACGCATTACGCCATAGCCTTGCCAGTAATCTTCTTCAGAATGAAACACCTGTATGTGTAATTACATCTACGTTGGGTCAAGCATCTACGCAATCAACTATGCACTATTTGGACATAGACATAAGAGCGCTCATTAATTGTTCATTAGAAGTACCTGCTATAACAACTAAATTCTACAAAGAAAATGGGTCTGCATTCTATAAATAATTCCAAAGGAAAGTTCCATAGTTCACTTTCCACATATATGATTTCATTCATAAGAGAAAGGAATCTTTATACAAGTAAAGATGAGTGTGTTGAGTTACAATACACTATGGGGCAACTTGATAGATATTTGGTCAGTATTGGATATACAAAGAAATACCTTAACCAAGAATCAATAAAAGGATGGTTGGGTAGTTTTAGTGGTATCAAGGATATAACCTTATATCGCAAATACATAATTGTAGCAAAATTTGCGAGGTATTTATGTGAAATGGGTATGGATTCTTACATAATAAGAGCTCCACGAAAATTACGTCATTGTGATTTCGTTCCTCATATCTTTACCCACGAAGAAATCCTGATGTTGTTTAATACAGCAGATTCACTACGACAGAGATCCACACAGTCCAAGAGTTTTATTTTAATCATGCCTGCATTGTTACGTCTTCTATATAGTACAGGGATAAGAATAGGAGAAGCACTTAACATAAAAAATGAAGACATAGACTTTGATAGAAAGGTGATTGTTATAAATAAATCAAAAAACGGGAAACAACGTTATGCTCCAATAAATGATTCTCTTGAATTCATATTACGTGAGTACTTAGCATGGCGCACCAAGATCAAGAAATGCCAATTAGACAAACCTAATGCACATTTTTTTGTTAATTTCTTAGGAAACAATCCATGCCTACGAGCAGTTCAAACGTGGTTCAAGAAAATATTGGACCAATCAGACATTGTGATAAAAGGAGATCCTGAGACATATCGTCTTCATGCAATTCGACATACTGCATGTGTTCATGCCATGATGAAGTTGTCAAAAGGAGGTATGAACGTATATGCATATTTACCCGTGTTAGCTACGTTCATGGGGCATAAGCATATAAATGATACAGAGTACTACCTTAGATTGACATTGGAAATGTATCCAGAAATTCTGAAGATAGACAAACATTTGACTCCTGACATTCTCAATAAACTATCAAAATATTCTAACATGAATTATGAGTATGAATAAAGGACTATATAAAAACTTCGGAAAAGCATTACAAAGTTTTTTTGAAGACTATCTCTTAAAAGAGTGTGGTGCAAGTCGTCACACTATAAAATCATATAGTGAGACATTCTGCTTGTTTGTGGAATTTGCTGATAAAATAAAAAATACACGTCCAGACAATATTCAGTTGGATAATATTAACAAGGACTATATTCGTGAGTTTCTTGACTGGTTAGAACGTGAAAGAAATTGTAAACCACAAACTCGAAACCATAGAAATACTGTTATGCGATCTTTCTTCAAGTTCATGATGTATTATGATACAATACATCTGAGCCAATGGCAAGAAATCTTATCAATCAAACCCAAAAGAGTACAGCAGGAAGTAATAAAATACCTGTCTGTAGATGGAATCAATGCGTTAATTGACCATATTTCTGCTGACACAAAGGTTGGTCAAAGAAATTTAGCTATGATTTCCTTGTTGTATTATTCCGGCTTAAGAGTGCAAGAATTAATCGACCTTACTCCGCGTTCAATAAGAAATGAAAATCCTCATGTTGTGGAAGTTAAAGGAAAACGTAACAAAAAACGGTTGGTATGTATAAATGAGAATATGTACAAACTATTAAACAGTTACATGGAAAATTACTTCCTCAATACGGAATCTAAGTTAGATCGACCTCTGTTTTTCAACCGTAGTGGTGCTAAATTAACAGATGCAGGAGTTACTCATATTTTGCAGAAGTATGCAAAATTAGCACATGAAGACATACCGACATTAGTTCCTGTAAATATCACGCCCCATTGGTTGAGACATAGCAGAGCTGAACATTTGCTTCAGGGTGGTGCTGAGTTGATTGAAATTAGAGATTTTCTAGGGCATGCATCTGTAACAACTACAGAAATCTATGCAAGGGTCAATATAGAAATGAAACACAAAGCACTGTTAACTATTAATGAAGAAATTGGCATAAAAGAGCCAAAGGTCAAAAGTTGGGAACGTAATCCAGAATTAAAGAGTCTGCTTAAAAGTTTTGCAAAATAACTGAGTGGACAACGCAACCTGAATGATATTATCCAAAGTTGAAAATAAAAGTTGAAATATTAACTCGTTGATATTTAATGGCGATTTGTTTTTGACTTTGGATAACTCACGACTTTAGATAATACCGATTATCCCAATCTTTTGATAATCTGTAACTGATAGAGAGTTCATCGTGTAGATGATGGTTTATCTCCTCAAAGAGTTCGGTGCAAGCATCCCATGCGCTTTCTGTCTCAAACGAGAGAAGAGTATTCTCGTCATCTTCCTCATACTCTGCCCAATAGATATGCCCTCTGACGCTGATTTGCTTTGCTCCGTAGTCGATGCCATAGAAGTCTGCCAATTCGTTCAGCCATACATTCTTGGTGTTCACATTCATGCCCTGAAGGGTCTTCCAAAGGTCGCTCACAGCCTTGCGAGAACCTGTCACCTTGTAGGTGGTAGTTGCCTGATTTGCCATAACTGTCTATTTGTTTATTGTGAAATGTGGGCGGTAGATGCACCGCCACACTATTAGTATTCTGCTATTACTGCGAAGGTGGCATGATGTTCAAGCCATTCTCTTACGCATTCCATATTATACTCGCTTGTGATGACTGCCGTTTGTTCGTCTATTGCGGTGAAACGTGTGCTTTCGTAATCGTCAATCCACTCTTTCAGATTGCCAACTCCAAAAAAAGCCGCATCGTTAAAGACTTCATCTATTACTGCAATGGGCGAGTTAAACCTGACAACAAGTGTCTTATAATGAGTAATCATCTTGTTCCCTCCTTCCTTTTCATCCATTCATCACGCTTCTTCCGGCACTCTTCAAGCGTTGCGCATACACAAGAGAAGAGTTCGCCGTCCGCATGTCGGTAGTCATATTGTACAAGTGTACGTCTCTTTCTGCCTATGCCCGACTGATATTTCTCGTATTTCTCAGCACCTGCGATGGTGCAGGTGCTTACTCCATTGATAGTCATTTTCTGTTCCATATCTGAATTGATAGAATTGTTACCATTCTGTGTAATAACTCTGGTCATTGCTTTCGCATTCTTCTGCCCACTCTTCATCTGTGAAGTCACTATGTAAGCAATTCTCGCTGCAATAGTAGGCTACTCCCATATCCACACAATAGCCTTCACGCATGAGTTTGCCGCACTCAGAGCATCTACGGCAGGCTCTGTCAGTGTCCCACCAATAATCCACAAAGGACTCAGCAATTACGTCTTCGCTTGTGTTCTCGTCCCACTTGTCACGGTAGAAGTCCGCAAACTTGTTCAACTCATCCTTGCTGAAAAGTTCCTGGTCTGTGCCACTAACACCCTTGGTCAGTCGGCTCAAAATCGATTCTCTTGTCGTCATATTGATATTGTTTTTTCTCCCTTTCGTAGATCAACTACTTCGGGAATGGTTAAAAATTATGTTGCTTTCAGAAGGTGTTACGGCTATCTTGGCAAGGTTTTGATGCAAAATACTACCCGAAAGGTGTGGAGATTTTCCATCAAAGCGGGCAGCCTTGACCTTGCAGGAGATGAGACGTAACCATTACCTTCGCAACAGAATTTCTACCGATTCCCAGAAGTCGATGTATGGCAATCATTATAACAGGAACACCCATTCGGCAAAGAAAAGGAGATGCATAAAAAAAGCGACCCGAAGGCCGCTCTTTGATGACGAGAAGGGTTATTTGCCCTTCTTTGTCTTGCTCTCCTGTGGAGCAGGAGTTTCTTCTTTCTCCACAGCTTCGTAGAACTTGGTTGCGACGAGAACCACACGGTTGTGCTTAACTCCATCGGCATCCTGCCATTCCTCAGGCTTGAAGTAGCCTTCTACCGTAAGGAGAGTTCCCTTTACAAGGCGATCGAAGGAAGAGGTGTTCTCGTTTTTGCGCCATGCCTCTACATTCATGAAGGCTGATGTGCGGTTTGTTTCCTCGCCATTCTTCTCAGTACGGCTGATGGCCAGTGAGAAACGTGCAACGCTTGCTGTTGAGAACTGATGGATGCTTGCATCCTTACCTACGAAACCGCTTACTACGAAAGAATTTTCAATCTTTTTCATAACTTTGAAATTTTAGAAGTGAAACATTTATTTTTTACGTTGCTATCAGAGTTAGCAAGGAAAGCAGGCAGGCAAGGAATTACCGAATTATTTCACCTTGGCACAGAAAAGTTTTTTGGATGATGTCAGACGAAAAAGTTTTTGAAATAATTCAGGTAATAAGGCACTGATACTTGATACAATGCGGCTTGCACTAACTTTGCGACGGAAAAAGTAAGTGTGTCTGCTTCGTCCAAAATAAGAAGTGGAGAAAAGTGCAGAAAATCAAGTAATCGGTGTTAGGTAAAGGAAACAGGTATCTATATCAGATAAACAAGCGATGAACAAACATCGTGCCGATAGCCGTTGAAGGATGGTCGGAAACTGAGCAACAGCATGAAGAGATTGGGGGTGCAAGTACGATGAAAAAGACGGAGAACGCACAAGGAAGGGAACATGAGGAAGGCACACCTGGGGATTAGGATGTCGAGAGTAAACGCAATACGGTTCTCGCAACGATTCACAGAAGCTAAAGAAAGAGGTAATTCAGCAAGGAGAAAAAAGAAGGACTGACCCTGCCGTCAATGAGCAGCCATCGGGCTCAACTTATGGCATGTAAGTTTAAGTTTAGAATTACTTATGTATATATACATGTTCTCCAAACTCAAATGTTTTCATGGTTTCAAGTCTATTACCCATACTTTCGAATGTAAAAAAGACAGTTTTCCTTCAGTAGGGAGAAGGTATAAAAAAGAGCGACCGAAGCCGCTCTTTATGTAGTATCAATATGTAGATTTACCTGGCAAGGTATGTTTCAACCAGTGTATGCAGTTGTTCTATCGAGAGGTTGGAAGTACCTGTTTCTTCAATCTCTGCATACGCTGCTTTGTTTTTTGATATAACAAACTTACGCTCTTTTCCTTGTATCTCGCAAAAAAGATGGAAATTGCCTTTGTAAGTTTGTTCTACACGTACATTCTCATATAGAATGCCATCAATATCAAATGATGGTGAACTGCTATCAGGCAAGAAGCCCCAATTTGCCAGATGGTTGTTCAAGCAAGTTTCAACAGCAGCTATCCATTGCTGACCTACACCACATTCTTCTGCGTATTTACGGAACTTACAGATAGCAGAAGCAACCTCTTTGATAATGGTTTCTGCCTTTCTGATACCATTATCTTTGGCGAGAGCAAGAGCATCTTCAAGGGTTTGACCTTGCAGCTTTCCTTGCATCATAAGGCAGTGCATAGTCTCTGGAAGGAAACCTCCGACATTGAAAATATAGGTCATGTCATATGCTGGCGATAACTGCCAATGACCGTTTTCGTCCATTAGGAATGAAAAGTTCTTATTGTGGTCATCGGTGTTGTTGGCAAGGATGTTGAACACCATCCTGCGAAATACCTCTTCCTGTGTGGATTCAGGAAGTCGCATCTTACGACATACCATCAGCAGTTTCTCGTAGCTGTCTGCTTCGGGGTATAAGGCAGCCAGTGTCTGCATGTGAAGCTTACGTTCCTCATCACGATCGAAACGATGCGTTATGAAGTGATTCTGTCCCTCAACTTCAATAAGTTCACATGGCATCATGTTTATACCAGCAGCTGTAGCCATTTTGTAATAAGCCATTTCAAGCTCAGCAGAAGAACGTGAAGGATCACCAAACTTAAGAATACAGTATTCAAACTCTTTTTGCCCAGCTATCTGTCCGCTTCTTATCTCACCAGTCTTTGGATTTATGGCAATGATGGCTTTAGGCTGTCTGCCACCTGCAGAGGTGCCAACAGCTATCAAGGATTGCATCGTCAAAGACTCATCTGGCATTATCTTTACGTTCTCACGCTCAGTGAATATCTTTTGAGCCAAGTCCGTCAAAGCTTTAAGATTGAGTTGTTCGGACTTCTTAATGCCAGATGATTCAGGGATAAACTCCAATGCTCCCATTCCTCGCTTGCCAATGAAAGAGAGAATTTCAAGAGGAGTGATTTCCTGGTTTCGGATGCCGTTCTGTATTCTCCAACATTCGAAGACTTGATTTCCCCAAGCATCAGGAAGCGAATCAGCAAGAAAAGGAGGCAATTTACGGTAAAGCTTCATTTCCTTATCTCCCATGATAGGACGACGGCTTGCAGGTGACTTGGTAGAAGCAATAAGAGGGAAAGGATCTAGTTCGCCACCGATAACAGCAGGATTGAACTCGAAGTACGAAATTCCCTTCCTGCCATCCCATGACAAACGACCGATTTCCTTGTTCCAGAGCATTATTTTAAGGGAGCTTGTTATCATGATTTCTTATGTCTAATTCGTTGAACCTTCTTTTCTGACTTGATGAGATATGCAGAATCTGGAAGTTCTGGCATCAGTTCGTCTAGAGTATTTATCTGGCCGATAGCCTTCATCAGCAATAGGAACGTACCAAGCGACATATTGCCTGACGTTCCGTTCTCAAACTTGTGAATGGTAGTAATGGTGATACCAGATTGCTCAGAGACATCCTTCTGCGTCATGTTACTACGCAGACGATAATCTTTGAATCTCGCTCCAAGCAGCTTTATTAATTCTGGTATGGAATATTCGTAATAGTCAGCCATAATGTCACACTTTATTTTATACTTTGCTATAATTTATAGATTGTTTTATCGTCCATTTTATATTACGCTTATATTTACGACTGCAAAATTACGCAATGTTTTTGAAATAAATGCATAACGGCAAGGAAAATGTTGGATAAAGAGCAAATTTATATGGTTCTGTAAGGAAAAAGAGAGCCCAAAACACAAAAAAGAGCGACCCGAAGGCCACTCTTTGATGACGAGAAGGGTTATTTGCCCTTCTTTGTCTTGCTCTCCTGTGGAGCAGGAGTTTCTTCTTTCTCCACAGCTTCGTAGAACTTGGTTGCGACGAGAACCACACGGTTGTGCTTAACTCCATCGGCATCCTGCCATTCCTCAGGCTTGAAGTAGCCTTCTACCGTAAGGAGAGTTCCCTTTACAAGGCGATCGAAGGAAGAGGTGTTCTCGTTTTTGCGCCATGCCTCTACATTCATGAAGGCTGATGTGCGGTTTGTTTCCTCGCCATTCTTCTCAGTACGGCTGATGGCCAGTGAGAAACGTGCAACGCTTGCTGTTGAGAACTGATGGATGCTTGCATCCTTACCTACGAAACCGCTTACTACGAAAGAATTTTCAATCTTTTTCATAACTTTGAAATTTTAGAAGTGAAACATTTATTTTTTACGTTGCTATCAGAGTTAGCAAGGAAAGCAGGCAAGCAAGGAATTACCGAATTATTTCACCTTGGCACAGAAAAGTTTTTGGGATGATGTCAGACGAAAAAGTTTTTGAAATAATTCAGGTAATAAGGCACTGATACTTGATACAATGCGGCTTGCACTAACTTTGCGACGGAAAAAGTAAGTGTGTCTGCTTCGTCCAAAATAAGAAGTGTAGAAAAGTGCAGAAAATCAAGTAGTCGGTGTTAGGTAAAGGAAACAGGTATCTATATCAGATAAACAAGCGATGAACAAATATCGAGCAGATAGCCGTTGAAGGATGGTCGGAAACTGAGCAACAGCATGAAGAGATTGGGGGTGCAAATACGATGAAAAAGACGGAGAACGCACAAGGAAGGGAACATGAGGAAGGCACACCTGGGGATTAGGATGTCGAGAGTAAACGCAATACGGTTCTCGCAACGATTCACAGAAGCTAAAGAAAGAGGTAATTCAGCAAGGAGAAAAAAGAAGGACTGACCCTGCCGTCAATGAGCAGCCATCGGGCTCAACTTATGGCATGTAAGTTTAAGTTTAGAATTACTCATGTATATATACATGTTCTCCAAACTCAAATGTCATGACCTCAAATGGCTTAGAACAGGAACAAAGATTGAGTTTACAGGTTTATGAAAGCCATATATATGTATATGACGAAATAAACTTGTATGAATAGCTGATACTCCATTTTTTCTTTCTCTTTACTGAAGAAAGTTAAATTTTGAGGTGTTTTGACTGATTTCAGTATAAAAATGCCACAATGAAAAGTATTTGTGGTAATTTTGCATCATCATTAGAACAGGTAATATAGATTGCAACTCATACATCTTATCGGCAAGATGTCGAGCCAAGATAGAATTGCATTCTCCAAAAAGCATGAAAGCATATGCCAGAATGAACACATACAAGTTCTTCGAGGTGTTCATGTTGAACAACTGGATCTGCAGAACAAAGCAAGATTACGCTACGTTTTGATATGAGCACATAGCAATATCGTGTTATTGAATGTTAAATACGTTAATTTTACAATCTGCAAAATTAGGTTCAAAATGAAAAGAAGAGAAAGTAAAACTTAGACAAATAGCTGATAATCAAGCTAAAATGTTTTCAAAAGGACAACGGCTCAACTATCGTCCTTTTAATACGTAAAACACTGATAATCAGATGTGTTGAAAATCTGCGTGGGAAAGTAGAAAATGTTAATTAGAAGACATCTCCCCAATGGAAGGTCAAATCATGGCAAAACAGCAAAACCGCTGATATTCAAAGGATTAACAGGGAAGTGCAGAGAGTATGACCAACGGCTCAATTACCGACCGTTATACACTATATACACTGATAGTCAGATTGTTACACGCTCTGTATTGGAAAGTAGGACATGAAAACAAGAGAAAACAAATAGGAACACCACGGCATATAGCGTTGAGAATCAGCGATTTGCAGAAGCAAAACCACCGTTTCCAACAACGGCCCAAACTCTGTTCCTGCATTGTGTTCATATCTGATTATCAATGTGTTAGATGCTCTGCGTCGGAAAGTAGATTCTGCGTGGGAAAGTAGGTTTAGTTTATCCCTCTTTATATATAAAGTGGAGTAAACTAAACCTACTTTCCCAAAAGACAATTATAACCTTATCTCAAAGCCATTTCAACTTAAAACTAAAGTAAAACTATAGAATAATGCATATTTTTTAACCAAGCATTTGGTTCTATCAAAGAAATAGTATATCTTTGCAGTTGAAATATTCAACGTATTATAAAATATGGCTGTAGAAACGAAGAGCAAAATCAACTCATTACTAATGAATATACTCCCTGGAGGAATACTATTTTCTGAGGGGCTAAAGAAGCAGGGGTATTCTGATCAGTTGATGAAGCAGTACCGTAAATCTGGCTGGCTGACATCCTTATCTAAGGGTGTGATGTATCGTAGCGGAGATTCTCTATCAGCCTTGGCAGCTTTAGCAAGTTGCCAGGAGCAAACAGGAAAACAATATCGTATAGCCGCCCACTCCGCTCTTGAACTATCTGGCTATTATCATTTCGTACCGATGGGAAAACCTCAACTTATGGTAGCCAGCAACGAGCCAAGAACTCCCCAATGGGCAAAAAGCGATTTGTTTGACATGACTATAGAGTTTTTTACGACATCGGCTTTCGGCCTAATCCAGAAACAAGCAATAAAGCAGAATAATTATACCGTACAAGCATCTTCCCCGGAACTTGCTTTCATGGAATGTCTTCTATTGGCCCCAAATAGATATAGCTTCATGGATTTATATTACATCATGGAGCAATTAACAGCACTTCGCCCAGCCAAAGTTCAGCAATTGCTTGAAACGACGAATAACATGACTGTCAAAAGAATGTTTCTTTATATGGCAGAAAAGGCTAATTATCCTTGGTATCAAGCTATTGATGTTGGCCGAATAAACCTTGGCACTTCTAAAATACAATTGTGCAAAGGTGGTGTCTATGTCTCAAAATACAAAATAACAATTCCAAGAGAATTAGCAGAATATGAATAAACAAGATATACAATCAAGTGTTTATGCTCAGAAGGTTGACCTTCTGTTGCGGCTTTTACCTTTGGTTATGGAGGAAAAGGGTTTTGCTGTACACGGAGGAACGGCAATCAATCTGTTCCTAAGGAATCTGCCTAGGTATTCAGTTGACATTGATCTCACTTATATTCCCTTAGCAGACCGTAAGAAAAGTATTGATGACATTAACTTCCATCTGAAATCGATTAGCGAGAAAGCACGTAAAGCATTCCCTGGTATGCACATCATTCCAAACTATGATACTTGTAAATTGCTATGCGAATATCGAGGCAAACAAGTCAAGGTTGAGGTTAACCAAACAAAACGAGGTATCGTAGGTGGTGAGTTAATGCATCTTCCATTATGCGAAAAGGCTCAGGATGAGTTCCAAGTATATTGTATCGCTGACATTGTTCCTATTTCACTACTCTATGGAGGCAAGGTAGCCGCAGCACTCTCACGTCAACATCCACGAGACCTATTCGATGTAAAGTACATGACAATTCCACTGAAGGATTGTCGAGAGGGACTTATCTTCTGTTTACTAGGTAGTGACCGTCCCATTCATGAATCGTTTGCTCCGACTCTTATTGATCAGCATGAGGCTCTTGCCAATCAATTTGTTGGTATGACCGATACTCCATTTTCATACGAAGAATTTGAAGAAACACGCACCAAACTGATAGCTGACGTTAACAACATCTTAACAGATGCAGACCGTCGATTTCTCGTTAGTTTTGAATATGGTGAACCCGAATGGGACAACTATGAGTTTGCACATTTCAAGGACTTTCCATCTGTCAAATGGAAGCTTCTCAATCTTCAGAAACTGGCAGACCAGAATCCTGAAAAATTAAAGAATGAAGCAGAGCGACTAAGAGATTTAATAGAGAAATAAGTAAAAAGTAAATTAATAGAGTAATAATATGCTTGATTTAATAATAAATTGGTGGAACTTTGTAGTATTGGGAATCGGACTTTGTGCTACAAAATGGTGTAATAACAAATACGAAGAAACAAAGTCAAGACCTTTATTGACAAGTCTTCCAGGAGTGTGGACATCACTGGGTCTACTCGGAACTTTCTGCGCAATCTGTTGGTCTCTGCATGGATTAGATAATATTCAAGAGGCCGTTGACAACACTGGAAAAACTCTTGGAGAAGTTAAGGCCGCAGGAAGTCAGGGCCTAGATATTATGAAAATTATTAGTGAACTAATCCCTGCCTTTACGACATCAATAATCGGTCTTGTTGGTGCTCTTGTGGTTACACTATGGGCAAAGATAAAGTTTGCAGAAGAAGAAGTTGAAGATAATAGCAGACTTGGAAACACTACACCAGAGGAGTATATTCGAGATATAGCCATCTATTCAAAGGAGATGACTTATAACAAGTCCATATTAAACAAACATAATGAACTTCTATCCGAATTGATAAATCTTCACAAGGAACAGGAACAGAAAAATAGAGAGTACAACGATAAACTCAACGATAATATTAGCCACCAAAGTGAGATTCTAAAAGAATTTATAGACGGCTTTGTTAAGCGTATGGATGACATATTTAAGCAGATGCATGGTGCCATCCAGCAGCAGGTACAGAATTTTGGTGAAGAACAGTTCACTAAGACAAGTCAGCTTCTTACTTCTATTACAGAGCGTTTGAGTAATGTCTCTAACGACCTCATCAACAATCAGCGTCAGTCTGTTGAGACTATGATGAATAATACTAATACAGAAATTGGTAACATTACGACTTCTGTTACAGAGGTTCTCGGAAATCTTATATCTAAGGTTCAAGAGTCTCTTGCAGCACTTAATAACCAGCAATCAGAACGTCTCAATGCAATAATTTCAAACTATGACTCTCTTGCGACTAAACTGTCAGAACAAAACACAGACTTTGCGACAAAGGTTACTGAACAGATGCAAGCAGAATATTCAAAGGTACAGGAGCACAATGTACAGAGTCTGCTACAGATGGTTGACCTTAGAACCGCTTATCAAGAAGCCACATCTGATGTGCTCACAAGTACCCTTGCCATGAATGAGAAGGCAACATCAGACATGAGAGAGTCGATGTCTGGATTTGTAACAAATATCCAGACCTTGATTGCTACACAATGTTCTGCTCTTAGCACTGCGATTTCTACAAATGTTGAATCACTTAATAAAGCATATCAGTTTATAGAGAGTCTTGTGGCTGAGATTCGCCAGAACTACGACCAAGCTGTACTCGCATATGGTGATGCTGTAAATGTTGCTCATAGAACGAATGAGTCTTCAGAAAAGGTTATTGCTGCAAATAATAAGAGCTTGCAAGCTGTAGAAGAGACTAACGATAAGATTTCTGAAATTCTCGATATCCTTGTAGAACGTCAGGAGAATATTGAGCAACTTATCAAGCAGATTAGTTCTGTTAGTGGAGCAATTGTAGAATTGCAGAAATTGGAATCAACGCTTAATAAGATAACAAATAGCAAATGAGTAGGATTTCATTCCGTGAAAACGGCGAAGAACATAATTTCTGGCAAAACTACACGGATTTAATGTCAGGCTTCCTCATAGTGTTTATCATTACGAGTCTTGTTGCGTATGGTAGCTATAAGGTTTATGTTGACCTGTACCATAATAAAGGTATCACAGAGAACAACATCAATGATATTGTAGTAAATGCGGAACTTTATAAAAAGATTCGAGAGTTTCAAGAAGCTCAGAAGTCCATCAATCGTAAGTATTTCAAATACAACGACAAGTATCAGCGTTTTGAATGTACAGTCAATGTGACATTTGCTCCGGAAAGTCCTGTTATTCCACAGAATTGTTATTCACAACTTGTTGAAGCAGGTAAAGAGATAGAAGACATCATTGACAAATTCAAAGAATCTGCTAATGTTTCTTTCAAGGTTGTAATTGAGGGACGTGCTGCAAAATCGCATAGTAACACAAATCCAAGCAATGACCAAAAAGCTTACGCAGCTCGTCTTAGTTATGAACGTGCTCGTAATCTTCATCTTTTCTGGAAGAATAAGGGATTGTTAAGCAATATTGAGAAACAGAATGGCGAAGTCTTCATTTCTGGATCGGGTTTTGAAGGCAAAGGTCGATATACAGGTTTCGGTCCTGATGGAGAAGACAGAAACAAAACTTTCATCATACAAATTATTCCATACATAACTTATTGATGAGACATGAATGTAAGAGATTTAAGTCAATATATAACGAAGCTATGCGGTCAAGAGACACTACATCTTCTTGGCTCTAACAAAGAATTATTGCTTCAAAAGATTTATGGTCAGGATCCTTCTCCTGATCAGGTGAAATCTGTCATCTCTGATGCTGCCAGCTTCGCAAGTAATGCAGAAGAGCAGTTGTTCTATGAGTTTGTACAGAATGCGTATGATGCAAGTGCTGACTCACTATTCTTCTATGCAAACAAGAATTATCTAATTGTTCTAAACAATGGTGAGCCTTTCTATACAGACTTTGATATTTTTGATTCAGATACAACTCCACGTGACGGTCAGCTATACAACTTCCTTGCAAAAGGTAAGTCGTTGAAGCGTACAGACAATAGTAAGCTTGGTAAATATGGCCAGGGTTCAAAATTGCTTTATACACTCCTTACAGAAGTAAGTGAAAGTGAAGAGAATGAAGACCTTTTGATAAAGACTCTTTATGATGAGAAGAAAGGTCCTTATCTTATCTCTTGGTATAACAGGAATCAACTTGCAAACCTTTTGCAGAAACAAGGTGTATGGACACCAGCACAAGGTGACGACTATAAAGAGAATATTCTTTTTGCAAAAATAATGATGAGCTACTATCCTGTAGCTCCAGGCACATCAGAAGACATCTTCTCTACAAAAGAGGCTTTGGATGCAATCGAAGCATTCGATAATCTCGTTGATCCAAGACGTAATCTCCACTTCCTTGATAGAGGTACTGCGTTAATAATACCTCTTGGTGAAGGTAAATATGAAAGAATAACCTCTGAAATAAACTTAGAGCGTGTAAGAACTCGCCTTGGTGGTTTCGCTTCAATCACCAAAGACCAGGAACGTAATGAGGGAAAGACTGTTGACCACATCTATGTCATGGGCGAAGAAGTTGAACAGCATGAGGTTCAATCTGTATTTGTTGACTTCAAGGTAGAAGGCAAATCGTTCTATTACCACTTTGCGTTCAATCCAGTTTTTGCTGAAAAGAACTTTGTGAACTTGTTCAAGGGTCTTCCTATTCTTGAAACAAAACTTCGACTTGGATTTATCATTGATAGCCAAAAGTTTGATGTTGATAGTAGCCGACAGCGAATAAGTGATAAAGACAAGACAAAAGGACAGTTAGTAAGAGCTTTTTCAGAGCTTGTCACAGTTCTTCGAAGCTTAAAGAATACAAATCCTCAGAAGTTTGATTATATTTACAAGTCAATAGCAGCCACAAAATACCAAGAAGGAGAAGACTTCAAATTCATAAAAGAAGCCTTCCAGGAGGTTTTTGTCCCATTCTTTGAAGAATTTGTACTTACATCTACTGGTGAATATGAGAAGAAAGAGAATGTTCGTTCATTTGATGAAGACTATCAAGTACCTCTGAAAGAAATTGGTATCAATCAATACAAATGGATTGACAGCTCTATAAAGAAAGCCCTTCACCGCCATAAGGTAGATTTTGATACAATCGATTTCTCTACCCTACTCTCTGATGCAGACTCTACTAAGTTGATAGCATGGATAAAATCGTTGTCTGCAAAGGAATACAACGATTTCATAAAGGTTAGTGACAGCCATAAGAACGAATCTGGAGTCCTAAATAACAAGATATTCCGTAGTAACAAAGGAAATCTCTACAGTTACAACGAACTGAAAAGTACAGCAAACATCTACTATCCATTCGAGGATGGCATGAAGTTTGGCGAATGCGAGCATATAAACGAGACTCTTTCTGATATTGATGAGAATACATATCTTGCAATATTGTTTGAAAAGATCAAAGCTAATATTGAGACATTTAGACTAACTGATTCATCAAAAGACGATGCTGCTAACCTGTTGGCATGGATTGCTGCAAAGAACGAGTATTATGGTATGCGTATTAAGACTGAAATATGTCTTTTACAAAACTGGCATGATAGTTATCTGTCTTTTGATAACCTCTTGATTGAACGACCAAAAGATACCATATTATTTGACAATTACACAGTTAAAGGCTATATCCCAGAGGCTGTGAAGTCAACTAATTGGTTACTAAATCCGGCAAAAGCAAAAAAATCTTGCTGGCAATGGGTCGTTTCTCACTGGCAGAACATCCAAGACAATGAAGAATGGGGTGACAATACACATGCATATATAGCTGACATAAAGAAAGTTTATAAGGCTGTAGGTGTTGATGCCCAGGGAAATGTAGATAATACGAATTTGACTCTCTATCTGGATGACGAAGGAAAGCCGACAGATCAGTTGCGTGCTATAGTAAATAATGTATCGAAGCTTACAGAGGACGAATACAACTATCTTGATGAAAAGGTTTCGCATCTGCGATTGTTGCCTTATGAGTATTACAAAGAGCTCATGGAGGCTCCTTTCAGTGTTGAGACAGTTCAATCATCTAACATAGTAAATGAATCGTTATCTGCGGACGAGAAGCTTTTGCGCATCTTTATAAAAATAACGGATGCATACCTACAATTCTATAGAACACAGGAAATATCAGGTAGATACGTTATTACAAAAACTTCAAGCGGTTATAACTACATAGATACAGTATCAACAGATTTGCAGTCAGAACTTCTTGCTGCTAACTTCTATCGTATACCTGATAAAGTGCAGGAGATACTAAGAACTGAGAGCGGAAAATACAAATTCGCTTCAAACGAAACTATGCTCATGAGAGCCATAGAGCGAATAAATAATCCGATAAAGCTCCTTCCTTTTGCAAAACAGGCGAATGTTAATGTAGTAAACTCTTTCTTCAACAACCTTAAGACTATCAATGTAGATAGCAAGATAACAAAGGAAGATTTGAGATGGCAGGTCATGGAATTTGCTGTTCAGCGTAATACTGATGACAATGAATACATTGATACTGTATTTGGACTTATCCGACACAAGAACGCAAAACTTCCAGAGTCCATCACTCAACAATATGTAAAAGTTGGTGAGAATGAATACGATGTATATGTTCTTGATAGTAATTATAAAGATGATAATCAAACAATAGATTCATTCCTCAAATGTCTTCCTTCACAAAATGAGATTGATTACTTCAAGGAGCATTATTATGAGGGAAAAGAAGATGAGGTTCCTACAGATGATCTTTATGATGAATTAAAAAAGCATTATCTGTCTATCGAGCAATTAAGGTTCTGTATAGATTATGCTTTAACAAACAACGACGATTGTGATGATCTTGAAATAACTGAAGACGAAAGCCTCACCAAAGCTCTTGATATGATCTTGGAAAACAACTTTGTTGGTTTTGACAAGCATTTCAAAATGGAAGGTGTGGATTTTGTAAACCATGTTTATGCTAAGCATGACATACTCCTCCAAAGTGAGTACTTGCCAGATGCTCTTCATAAATGGATTGACAAGAATCCGAGTTCTTTGATGTTGTTCACTCAACTTTCAACTTCTTCTGATCCGTACATCGCTGTTCGTCAAGCACTTCTCGACAATACGCCATACTCTGATGTCACTTGTTTCTCCGACATAGACCATAAGGGAGACATTGATTATGCAATAAACTGGGCTATAGAGAAAAAACTTACCTATGCGTACTTATCTGAAAGATACAATACAATGACGGCAATTATCGAGAAATTGCCTTCCGACTATTCTGTAATGCCTTTCCTTAGATACACAGGCAAAGTTGTTCCTTTGGAACAGCCTTATGATATTCCAAAACCAATATTCATGTTGGAGAGATACCAAGAAGGGGCTTCGTTTCTTTCATGGTATTCATGGGCTGGTACACAATTCCAAGAGAGACTTAATGGAAGTCCAAAGCTTGCGAAATTCATAAAAGACAATATTGTCTATATCTACGGTGACAAAGAAATATTATTCAATCATGGATTTAAGAAGAATCCACGTTGGAGCGTACAAACATCTGTGGATATTAAGGATTTTCCAGAGCATGATGACCCTGTATATCAGATTTGGAAGAAGTCTGAAGAATCAAAAGGCATTACCATTCACACATCGAATAAGCCTATAATTATGAACTTCAATATCATGGCTTCTAATGCAAGTATTTTTGCAGACAAGTTGCATGATAGTGAGTTCGGTTATGAACCTGGTAAGCGTGTGGTCATTCAGCAACCAAACAAAGAAGGTCTTAGTTTGATGAAAACCATAGCAAAGCATATTGCAAGTATGGATTTCTTCAAAGAGCCTTTTATTGCCCTTCAGTCATTATACGTTGAACAATGGGAACTTATGCAACAAGGAATCATTGGCAATGGTGAAGGCACTGGAGATAAAGAAGGTGAAGGAAAGTCAAATATCGACCTGTCGAACAGTCCTCTCACAGAAGAACAAGCTCAGGAGGCAATCAATAAAATTTCAGCAGAGACTGCGGAAAACATTGAGCAAGTCAATAATATTACTAAACAGATGAATAGTGAAGAACTGGACAAACTCAATGAAGTTGCAGAACCTATCAAGGAATTGATTGATGGCTTGGAAAAGGAAGATATTGAACGTCTCGCTGAGAAGAAAGAAAAGATGATGCAGATGATGGATGATCTTGCCGAAGCAGAGGAAGAAGAGAAGGAATCTCAGGTGCGTCAAACAATTGGCTTCATCGGAGAACTTATCTACAGCCATTATCTCGAAAACAAGAAGCTTGTCAAAGATGAGGACTTTATTCATGCAGCACTCGATGGAGTTGGTGAATATGACTTTGAGGTGAAGCCTGATAAGATGTATGTAGATGTAAAGACAACTCTCTACAGTTTAAAGGATGGTACTGCGCCATTCTACTTACATCGTTCTCAGAATGTCTTTATGCAGAAACATCCTGATTCAAAGTATCATATTGTTCGAATCTCTCTGATTGACCTTAACCTGAAGAAGTCATACGAAGAACTGCGTGACACTTATGGTAAGGATGCAAACCCATTGGAGAATCCTCATCTGAGAAAACGATGTGAAGCTATTGCTAAACGATACTGGCGTGGAGCAAAGATTGAAGAGTTTGATGCTCTTTCACCAGAATATGCTATCAGAATAGAACAAAAGATAAACAAGTAAATATATGCTGTCAACCATACAACTTTTATATTACGCTTGGGACATATCTCACAAGAAATCAGTAAGTGACGACAGTCGCTTTACTGGTGTCTTGTCAGAAGCACGTGTTGACCTCAATCCGCATCAGGTTGAGGCAGCATTGTTTGCGTTCAAGTCACCACTTAGCAAGGGAGCAATTCTTGCTGATGAAGTCGGTCTAGGTAAAACTATTGAGGCTGGCATCATCCTGTCAGAAATGTGGGCTGAGAATAAGAGAAACATTCTCATTGTCGTTCCTGCTTCATTGCGTAATCAGTGGAATATTGAGTTGATGGAAAAATTCTACTTGCCATCATTCATCTTAGATAGTGAGTCATTTGAGGAAGGACAATCTCAAATTTCTAAGGGAGAAAAGAGTATATACATCTGTTCATACAACTTTGCTGTGACTAATGCAGAATACTTCAAGAACATAGATTGGGATCTAATTGTTCTTGATGAAGCACACAAGTTAAGGAATGTATATAAGAAGAGCAATGTGATGGCTAATGCCTTAAGAGCTGCATTCAGGAACTACAAGAAAGTGCTTCTGACCGCTACGCCTTTACAGAATAATCTGAAGGAACTTTACGGACTAATAAGTATTATTGATCCAGAGTTCTTTTCAAGTCTTGATACATTCGCTGATCAGTATAATGCTGTATCAACCAGAGACAAAGCAAAATACGGAGAACTAAAAGGTCGTATTGCACATATCATTCATCGCACACTGAGAAATCAAGTTGAAGAATATGTAAACTTTACGAAGCGAACTGCATTTGTTCAAGAGTACTACCCTTCTACAGCTGAGATAAACCTCTATAATCAAGTTAGCGATTATCTTATGCGTGAAGGAACTTATGGCGTACCTGAGAGACAGCGTCCTTTGCTTTCTCTCATAGTAAGGAAAATTATGTCATCATCTGCATACGCTCTTGGATATACCCTTGAACGCTTTATACATAGACTTCAAGAGTACAAAGAAACAGGTATGTTGAGTTCGGCATTAGCCTGTGTAAATGCAGATTATGATGGAAATAATGACGAGTATGATATTTACGACAATGATTCTGCTTCATCAAGAGCGGCATATAACGATATTGATGATGAAATAGAAGAATTGCGTGGATATTGTAAACTGGCTCGTAGCATTGGCGAAGAGACAAAATCAAAAGAATTACTTAACGCTTTAGATTTGTCTTTTGAAAAGATCACAAAGCTCGGAGGACAGAAAAAGGCTTTGATTTTTACTGAAAGTCGTAGGACTCAGGAGTATCTGTATAAATTCTTAACAGATCATGGGTACAGAGACAAAATTGTATGTTTCAACGGAACGAACACATCTGACGAGGCAAAAAATATTTATCGCCTTTGGCTCATGCAGTATGCCGGTACCAACAGAATATCTGGAAGTACAGTCATAGATAAAAAACAAGCTATCGTAGATACATTTAAGGATAAGGCAGAGATACTTATTGCTACAGAAGCTGGAGCAGAAGGTATTAACCTTCAGTTCTGTTCGCTCGTAGTAAATTACGACATGCCTTGGAATCCACAGCGTATCGAACAACGCATTGGTCGTTGTCATCGTTATGGTCAAAAGAATGATGTTGTGGTAGTTAACTTTGTTAATCAAGCAAACTATGCTGATAGACGAGTTTACGAGCTGCTGAACAACAAATTCTCTTTGTTTGATGGTGTATTTGGTGCGAGTGATGAAGTTCTCGGTTCTATGGAATCAGGTGTAGATTTTGAAAGAAGACTCAACAATATCTATAACACCTGTCGTACAGAACGAGAGATTGCTGCGGCATTTGATGAACTTCAAAAAGAATTGGAAGAAGTTATCATAGAAAGAATTGAAAGTACGAGAAAGTCGTTACTTGAAAATTTTGATGAGGAGGTTGTCAATAAGTTACGAGTGAGACAAAGTGAAGATACTAATCGTATGGACACATATAACAGGCACTTATGGTATCTTGCTACAAATGTGCTTAGTCATTGTATCAACAATGTAAATAATAGCAGTCATACCTTTACTTTGAACGAAGAGTTGGCATCTGACATACCTGTAGGAACCTATATTCTAAATAAGGAATCAGACCGATATATTCAGCTTAGATATGGCCATCCACTTGGTCAGTATATCGTTCAAAAAGCACTAGGAACAAAAGTCTCAGACACAAAATTAGTTTTTGACTTAGAATCTTATCCTTACAAGTCTGCATTGATTGAGCAATACAAGGGGCAAAGTGGTGATGCTTGTGTCTATAGGGTATCTTCATCAAATAAATATGATTCAGAAGAACAGTTAATCGCATGTGCGCAAACTGATAATGGTGAAATTCTACCCCACGAGTTTATTTTCAAGCTTTTAGAGCTTGACTGTATATCAGAGAATGAAGCAGAACTATGTTCTCTTGATAAAACTTTCAAAAATGAATACGAGAAGCAATTTAATAGTTATAAGCTGACAGTTGACGAAAGAACAAACGAATATGTTGATTACGAGATCAATAAATACGAAATGTGGGCAGAAGATCAGTTGGTTCCACTCCGTAAGGAAGTTATGGAATTGAGTAGAGAGCATGATGTATTACGTCGTCAAATACGAAAAGAACACAATGCTGCTGTTAAGCTTCAATTAAAAAAAGAAGTAAACCAAAAAGCAAAAGTTCTTAATCATAAAAGAGCAAAACTTCTTCAAATGGAAGATGAATATAATGATAAAGTAGATGCCATGACCGACAAGTTGCAAGATTCTATGAAGAATATTATATCATCAAGTATCATGTTTAGGTTTAAATGGACGATTAAATAAATGATCACAAATATGGCAAGAGGAAAAGTAATAACAACTCACCTTCGTACAGGTGATCCAAATGGAATACGTACTGTGTTCATCAGCAATAAGATTTGTGAGATGATAGTATTTCCGAAAACAGAGTTTGACCAAGTGAGTAACTTGGAGGAAAGTTCTCGTCCTTCCTTGTACATATTGTTGGGTGAAGATGAGAATGGAAGTGCTCAGGCGTACATAGGTGAAACTACGAATGGATTGAAACGACTCAACAACCATAAGAGCAATAAACTCTTTTGGAGCAAATGCCTTATGTTTGTTGCTAAGGATGATAGCATTAACAAAGCAGATGTCCAATATCTTGAACATAGAGCTATAGATATAGCCAATGATTGTGCTCGCTACATCATCACAAACGAGCAGTCGGGCAAGGAAAACTCTCTTTCAAACTATCAGATAGATATAATGGAAGAGTTCTTTGACGATGTTCGATTGCTTGCGTCTTTCATGGGATGTCCAATCTTTGAAAAGGATGAGCCTCGCTCTGGTAGCAAGTCTTCAAATGTATTCTTTATCAATGGACTACGAGGAGCCCAAGCTAAAGGCATTTTCAATGAAACAGACCATTCTATTCGTCTGTTAAAAGGTAGTCTCTGTCCACAAAGCTGTACAGAATCATACAGGGATGCGGAAAAGCGCAATGCTATTCTTGCAGCTATTTCGAAGCCTACAAAAGATGGATTTTGGGAATTACAACGAGATTATGTCATTGCAAGTCCGAGTACTGCTGCCGGTATTGTAATTGGTGGAAGTAGAAACGGTTGGAAACATTGGGTCAATCAAGAAGGCAAATCATTAGACGAAATTTATCGTAACGAATAACAAGTATGTACGAAGCTCACATAGCACCATTCCCATTTTGGGGCTCAAAGACAAACTCTAAGGGTGGCCGAGATCCTTTGGCTGTCCAGAATAGTAGTGTCGTTATCTATACTAACATGATAACGGGCATTACTAACGTAACAGGTCGTGTCAGATACAATGGTTTCTTCTGTTGGCTTCTGACATTGATAGCCAAACGGTTGGAACAGATAGACATCACAAAGATTGATAGCCCGACCGAACAGATAAAGCTTATTCGAAGAGGAGAGCTGCTGCTGGCTTATGTAATGCTTGATTCCTATCGTGAAGTAACAGGCGTTAGTGGTAGTATATTTGCACAAAACCACTTCGGTGATGAGACTATAGACCTTGCATGGGGAGCAGACTATGAGAATAAAAATCAGCATAGAATATACTGGCAAAATCCATGGGGTATCTTTGGACAGTACTATATTGGTGTTCTGTCTCAGCTGCGTCTAATCTTTTTCCCAGGAGGTGAACACAAGACATACAGAGTAACGGAAGAGGGCTTAGGTTTAGCAAACATCTATGCAGAGTCCTTCACAAAGGAAGTTGAAGAACTGTTTTGGAATAGTATTTACTCAGGTAAAGTCACAAAGTCATCACTCTCAGAAATGAATGATATGGCACTTCATCTGATTGAGAACGAAAACGAATTAGCAGAATATGCTCGAATCTTCTGTAAACCTGATCGACAAGATATAACAGGCAATGACATTAACCATCGTATAAATTCCATTAAGCTCATTATGGATTACATACGCACAGATGGCAAGGAAGTCTTGCCACGAAATTTCGTACTGACATTCCTGCGACACAACTTTGAGCAGGTTTTAAGCAACATGGATGATGCAAGTGCCGACCAGCTTTCATGGTTCCTTTATGAACTGAATGAGCTTTCTCATGCTGCATACGAGGCATTCCATTTCGCTATTCTTTACTCGATTACAGAAGAACCACAACCTTTGGACGTGATTCTTGAAAATTTACGTATAGAGTTTGAATCATACGAACCTTCAGAATCTACAGAAGAGATTTATGCTCTGTATGACAATGTTAAACAATGCTACAAAGATAGAAATTATGGAGCATTGGTGTATGAAGCTTCTCGAATGATTATTGCCCTATATAAATCTATAGAAGATCATATTGAGTTCTTGTTAGAATTTGGACAACACGAGAACTATGATGTTCAGCACCCTGGCTATGCACCTTCTTTGTTGATTAGACTTGTGGATGAAACATCTTCAGTGAACTGGAGTTTTGTAGAGAATTGCATCTACTTCGCTATAAACGACCACCTTAGAAGTTCATATAGCAAATCGACCATTGGTCAAGGACTCGTACACAACTACATGGTAGAGGATGAGTTAATCTGGAGATTGAGACGACCAGAACCAGTCAGGACATCACCACGTTTGCAAAATGTGCTACAGTACATAGAAGACATGAAGTGGATAGAACTTTCTGGAGATTATTACACGATTACAGAACGAGGATTAAAGGTCTTAAACAATGTTTGAACAGAAATCACTAATAAAAAACATACCAGCAGGAAAGTTTCATTCCGTACTGATGACATCCTTCTCGATAAACCTCTACTATTGGGAAATCCAACTATTGAGGACTTTGTCGGGTAAGGGCATAAACTTTGTATCTGCAATTGTGGATTCTGACTGCCTTTCCGATCAATTGTTGAAGTTTAGTAAGGCATTCTCTGGAAAAAGACCTTTGGAGTTCAGCTTGCACGGTTACAAATCAAAGGGTGCATTCCATCCTAAGATTCAGTTCTATGCTGGAAATGATAACATACTTGTGCTTATTGGCTCAGGTAATCTTACAATCAGTGGGCATGGGAAAAATATGGAAGTTTGGACACCTGTCATGGTTGATAGCCCAGAAAGTAGTGCTTACCCTTTCGTCCGTGATGTATGGAATTACCTTTCCGCATTGTATAACGAACTTGGTGATGAAGCGTATAATATAATCAAGTCGGTAGAAGATAATTGCAGCCTTCTGCAAGTGGAGTACACGCCATCTAATGTTGAACATCAGATAGATAGCGATTATAGCATCAGACTATTCGCAGATGGAAGCAAAACTTTGTTTGATCAATGCAGTGATTGGATTGGTGAAGAGACAATAAATAGCATAACGGTAATGTCACCGTTCTATGACAGCAGAGCAGAACTTATAAAGGTTTTGTACGAACGTTACAAACCTGAAAGAATTAATATCATTGTAGAGCGAGGATTTGGTGCACCGCCCAAATCACAAGCGATTCCTGAATATGTGAATATTTATAGTTGGGACAAAGCTGTTCCTGAAGGAAAGCAATGGCAGGAGTTTTTCCACTCCAAGTGTTTCTTCTTTGAAGGGGAAACCAACAACTATTTGCTTTGTGGTAGCGCAAATGCATCTGTGGCTGCTTTTGGCATTCCTGGAGTTGTATCAAGCAACAGAGAAGCAAGTGTTGGCTACAAGTCTACTACGACTGATTATCTTGCAGAATCTGGGATCCGCTTAATAGAACCAATTGGTGCTACGGATGTTAAAGAGAATCCGTCTCAGCAGGAAACCAAGAATAGTGCATCACCAGTTGTGTGGATAAAGGAAGCCTCATATGAATATGATCACTTTGTAGTTAAGACTCAAAATGACATAGAAATACAAGGTGCAAAAATTACTTTCTATTGCGGAAACAGACAGAAACATGAATCATTTGGCTACTCGTCATCAGCAGGCGAATTTACTTTAGAAGGTCTGTTTAAGGATTCTTTTAACCCTCTGTATGTTGAGATTACCAATCAGGAAGATTGTCTCATATCAAACAGACAGTTTGTTATCCCTACTGTTAGCATGGATTACAATAATCCTTCACCAAGCAGTACTTCATATAGAAAAGGATGCCGTGCTATCGAATCGGGACAATTCGTTAATGGCTCTGTTCTAAGATTCATTGAGCAGATACTCTCTGATACAGAATCAAAGATGTCTGCCAAGAGTTTTGTTGATACATCTGCTGATAAAACCACTAAAGAGATAAAGGGTGGTCAGTTCTCGTCATTCGAGGATTATATAAAAGATGATGGCACAGGTATCACGGGTGATCCAAGGTCAAGAAAAAGCAATACTTCCATATCTCAATCCACTTTGCTGTTTGATAGCATGATGTCATACATTGCTAAGTCTGCCAAAGAAAAAGAAGAGGAAGATATTGACAACGAAGAAACAGAAGACATCAAGAAGTCAGAAGGACGAGAAACAACATCACGTCCGACTCATTCTGTGCTCAAGCCTAAGAGTGCAGATGATGTTAAGAAACGTGTTGCTCAAATGTTGAGCAAATACATAGAGCAGTTAGAGGCTATAGCTATTCACGAATCAAAACCTTCTACCATAAGCATGGTCGAGACATTGAAGAAGTTTATGACGGCTATCTTCTTTGTTAATAGAACCTTAAGCTATAGGTATGTTACAGAAGATAACCCAGAAGAAACTCAATCGCTATTAGATATACCTTATTCAGTATATTACCATAAGACTGCGACGGAGTTTGTCTATCGTATCATTAATCTCTTTTCCCTCTATTTGCAAAAGTGCAATATTCAAGAAGAGACCAACAAGCTAATCAAAGCTAAAGTCGAAAGCTACAAGCAATACGCTTTTGAATTGTGTTTGTCCGTGATTTCTGTTTGTGAGTGGTTGAATGAAGGAAACGAACATTATGATGTTGTCAAATATACTCAGGAAGCAACCCTCAGAAATATTCAGTCTGCACTTGATGGCAAAATCAGTGCTAATAGTTTGACTGAAATATTCAGACGCTATGATAAGTCCATTCAGGATATTGAAGGCTTTGATAAATCATATATGGAAGGTGTAATTGGTAAAACTCTTTCAATCCTTGTCAATCCGGTACAAACTTATCCCAACGGCAAAATAGTCTATACAAACGAATTTGGCTATGTGGTTTTACTACCACATCCAAGACAAAACAAAACAGCTTTCCCATGCACAATGGCAAGCGAATTTGATAAAGAGCGTGAGATTCATTGTCCTGAATACATGTACATGTTCGAAGGGAGCAGAATGATTCGTAGAGCTCCCAAGGTAAAATTTTGAAAAGAAATCATGAAACAATTCAAGGTTACAGAACAACTACTATTGAAGAACGGAGAATTACTTTGTAAGAAGCCTTCTGGACGTTCCATGCAAAAAGCTCATTTTAGGCAGGGCGATTTGGATGGTGCTTGTGGTGTCTATTCTATTGCTATGCTTCTAAATATATTAGGAGTATTTGAAGCAGAAGAAATGAACTCAAATTCAGATGGTGATGCCAGGTATGCAGAATGGAAGTTAATCAATGCTCTAAACAAGTATGGTCTTTATAGAGAAGGCTTACGATCTGATGAAATACAGGAAATCTTAACAAAGACGTATTCCAAATATGTTAATGTACAGGTTGCAAACAAAGAAGACCATGATTTGATTGAGTTGGTTCAAAATTGTATAGATAAGAATATTCCTACGATACTGGGCTTTAATTATGACAATAAGAATAGTCATTGGGTAGTAGCTGTTGGATATGCGGTTGATGAGAATGATAACCTCACAGCCATTCTTACTTTGGATCCAGGTAATGACAGTCATAAGTATAGCATGTGGAACGGCATCATAGATTTGCCTAAAGTTCCAAGAAAGAAGTATGGATATATCTACAATAGTAACCAACAAAGCATGGTTGATATTGATGAGATCATAATTATCACGACAAAACAAGCATAATAAAATGACACGTCAACATATTGTATTTCTCACAGGCGCAGGTATCAGTGCAGAAAGCGGATTAAGTACGTTCCGTGGTAAAGATGGATTGTGGACAAAGGAAGAGTTCCAGTACTTTGCAAGCGCAGATTGTCTTTATTATGAACCAGAGAAGTGTCTGGACTTCTATAATATGCGAAGGAAGAAACTCTCTGAGGTAGAACCTAATGTGGCACATAGACTTATTGCAGAACTGGAGAAAGAACATGAAATGACTGTCATAACGCAAAATGTAGATGACCTTCATGAACGTGCTGGAAGTACAAAGGTTATTCATCTTCATGGTGAAATGACTAAGGTTTGTTCGTCGAATAACAGATATGATCCTAAATACATTAGAGAATATCCTCTTACTACACCTATCAAGGTTGGTGATGATGCCGGAGATGGCTCTCAGCTTCGACCATTCATCGTAATGTTTGGGGAGTATGTATTTGGTATGGAGGTTGCAGAAGAAATCGTCAAGTATGCAGACATCTTTGTTGTTGTAGGAACATCATTGATGGTATATCCAGCAAACAATCTGATACTTCACGCTCATAAAGAAGTTCCAAAGTTTGTTATAGATCCAGGAGAAATGCCAAAGTGCGATGCCCTTGGCTATACACACTTCAAGACAACCGCAACAGAAGGTATGAAGCAACTTCTCGAAGCTTTCAAAGAACTATAAATGATAGAACATAGCTACAAAACAAGATGTTTACAATAAAAGGAGAACCACATATAGTTACCGAGACTCGTGAAAAGATTCTGAAGGCTTTTGAAGATTTGGAGTTTTACGAGGAAGGACACAAGTACCTCTTGCATGGTCAAGAGATAACCTTATCCGTATCAGGTGTAGGTCATCGATTCATACGTGAGCCCTTTAATGAGAAGCTGCAGGCAGCTCGTTACGCTCAGAAGCATGGAAAGACTGCTGAATACTGGATAAAGCAATGGAAGTGCAACTCTTTCAGAGCAACGACACTTGGAACTAAGACTCATGCCTACGGCGAGAGTCTTGGTTATCTGAAAGTCGGTCATCCAGAGTTAATCTGCCCAATGATTAGACCTCAATATAATGAGACCTACTATTATCTTGCCCCAATCCACCCCAAGGAAGAAGCTGCATTAAAGTTCATGGATGAGTTGCCTTGCTCTTACCATCTGGTACTCAATGAGACCAAGGTCTATAGCGGTAAGAATCCTGATGCAAGTAAAAATTTGAAGGAACTTATCTGTGGAACATTTGACATGTTGTATTACTACGATGGTGACGGAAATCCATCAAAGGCAGGATTCATGATTCTTGACTACAAGACAAATGCCTGTCTTTACAGTGACTACAATCGAAAATTTGGTAAGACGTTACTTCCTCCCTTTAGTAACATGATAGAGGAAGACCTAAGTCTATATACCATACAGCTCAGTCTTTATGCCTTAATGCTTGAAGACATAGGCATACCGATTATTGACAGAAAAATTGTCTGGCTTACAAATGATGGAACATATGAGATAATCTCGGTTCCTGATGTTAGTGATAAATTACGCAAATTTTTATAATCATAGTAAATGACCTATTATACAATGAACGAAAGTATATATCTTTGTTATAAAAGAACATTGACAAGTACAATAGCAGCTTCCTTAGTTTTTGAAAGGCTAAGGAACAACGGTTATGCAGTACATTACACCAGAAAACTTCGTGCCAATGATTTTATACGTCATATTGATGACATAATAGAATCTATAAATGATGTCATTGTTTTGTTGGATGACAGGTCTTTCATGGCACTCGATGAAGGAAAAGAAAAGTTTCTTGAATCCTGGTTCGCTCGTGAATTAATTGCAGGTGCTAAACACAAAAAACATATAGTTGTTATCTGCCTCAATGGTTATAACTTGCCCAATAAATCAGAATTACCCAAGGAGATTCACTTCTTATACGATTGTCAAATAAAGGAACTTGATACATATAGACTGAATGTATCAGACAACGTAGAAACCTTCGTGGGAGAACTTGTGTCTAAGCCAGAACTTAAATATCTAAGCGAAGATAGAGTGTCATTTGAGAACTCAGCAGACTTCCTTATTTATTCTAATGGTGATTGTAACGTCTATGAATATGGGTATCTTGTTGCAACATTAGATTCTAATGTAGACAAGCATCATCCTTTCAAGTACACTGTAAACAGAAGTGGTCAACATTATTTCTACGCGATAAATAACGACACTGGCCAGACTATGGAAATCTCTTTTGATATTACTCCTGGTTTTCAGAAATACATTCATATAGAGTGGCAACCTTCAAAGGCACTAACTTCTATCAGCGAGGAAGATATATCAAAAGAAATAGATGGTACATTATTATATAATTGGGGTAAAAGCTATTTCTTTGGCAATCCTAAAAGCAAGCCTAACTATAATAATGCACTATTATGTTTTCTACGTGCTGCCGAGCTGGGGAATCAAAAGGCAGTTGAATTTATACGCAAGTATGACCACAGTTTAGCATCCATTTATAAAGTTCCTATGGAAGTTGCAGAACGGTGGTATAAGCAAGCTGCCGAATATGGTAGTCCTGAAGCCTGGATGAAAATGGGAGAACGCAAAGAGGCTCAGAGTGATTTTCCTGCAGCTATTGAATGCTATAACCATGCCTTAAAACTGGGTCACATTTCTGCTACCACAGAGATAGAAAGATGTCAGCAATTTGTATCAAGTCGTATTGTCCCGAAACAAGATTCATTCTTAGCAGACTTCAAAACAATTATCCAGAACTTCAAGAGACAAATAGGTTCTGGTCGTATCGGTAAATATAAAAGAGAAGTAAACTTTGAGGCCATAGTAAAAAAATTAGTGAAAATGCTAGAGATGATGGAAGATAACCAAAATCAGAGAACTATGTCATTCTTCACTAGTGACTCTAGGCAGACCTCATATCATAACAGAATGTTTGCTCTACTCGGTTATTTAGCGCAGATAGAAGTCTTTGATAATCTGAAGCATAAAGACATTTTAGAAATATGTGTTGACGAGCAAGGAGAGAATCAGTCCGAAGTCAAAGATTTCCGTAATCGTATGGGCGAAAAGAATCTTAAAGAATCAAACATTGCAAAAATGGCCGATCGTCTCATTACTGGACAAGTGAAAAATTCTCTCGATAAGCTAACTGATGGATTATCTTTCATAAAATAGCATAGATGATACAGGCAAATTATCTCTAAAGTTCAAAATCTCAACAAAAGGATGTGCAAATCAGTTTGTGCATCCTTTTTTATTTCCATCCCACGGAAGTTTTATGTGGGATAAATGGGGTGATTGGGATATTACATTTCTATCGGTAAAACAGTTCGTAACTTTGCACCAGAAATAAAGAACAGGCGGTCATAAGGCTCTTACCCGAACTCGCAATTCAACCCAAACCAAGAGCCATAAAGGATGACCATCATGCCAGAACTATATAGATTCGGCGTAGGATTGATCTCTAGGTGGCTTGCGAGGCCCGGGTTATGAGAAAGATCCTATGCCCTTTCTTTTTTCTACTATTGTTAAACAATTAAAGAAATAAATGAGTATGGCAGATTCAGTTTCAAATGAAATCCTTGCAGGGGTAGGAAAAAAACTACGCAATGGGTTCCTGACAGGTAAAGTACCGGCTTCGAAGGTAATTGAGAGCTACAGAAAAAACATGAAGGAGGCTACTCAGTTCTCAATGTTCGGTCTATCCATCTTTGACCTCATCAGAATGGAGGAAGAGACACACAATCCTATTCTTAGAGCGAAGTTGAAGGAAGGTATTGAGTTACACAAACAAAAGTCAAGAAATAGCAACTCACAAAACAAGATCAGTCTAGAAAAACTGGAGAACTTCAGGGAAAATGCACTTGGCATAGGATTACGCAAGGTTATTTCTTTGATGAAAACTCTCGTCAAGAAGACAAATGACATTGAAGCCAGAATCGTACTTATGTTGCTCGAAACAGAGTTTGCCAATCTCTCTGCAAAAAAGCTTCACAAGTTCAAGAATGTAATCTATGAGCGCAAGACCATTCTTCTGGAGCAACTTTCAGATCTTCTCTATGAAACAGAGTGGAAGCATGGGATTAGTTATAATACAGGGAAGAATGCTTCATACATTGTTTACATTTACTTGCCTAATGGAACGCAATTATCATGGCATTGCAATGAATACCAGATGATGTACTGTTATCCAGAAATTCAATGTGAGTGGGATGGACAGATATGCATGACAATGGAGAAGATTCTAAATTACATCTTTACCAGATTCAAGATAGGCACATTGTCCTTAAATTGTGCCGCTGCTTAATTTCGTACAGTAAACGACCAGGTTCATACAATAGGCTAATTAAAAGAATAGAAAATTGAATATAACATATTAATTTTGTGCATTAATTAAATAACATAGGATATGATTGAAGATTTCAACATCAACACTTTCAGACAGAAAGTAAAAGATTACTTCGCTAATGAAGAGCCTTATGAAGCTATTGCACTCGTGGAAGACGAACTGGATGACATCGTATGCAATATTTTCAAAGAGTCCAAAGAAGATTTAGACACAGCTATGAAAGGCAACGCCAAGATTCTTTATAAAAAGAACGGTGGCATTGTAATTCTAACTGACGAAGGAGAAAAACTCTTCATGTATGACTACTCTTACAAAGGCTCAAACAAAGAAATAGGAACTCGTATTCAGTGCGGAAAATTTAAGATGACAAAAAGAGGACGCATCTGTATTGACGCTCAAGAGTGTCTTAGTTTGAATGAATTGAAATATAAGATGTTTATGTATATCGATGAGCAAGACATGATTAAGGCATCGAGTGCAGCATGGGCAATATACAAGGACGCAAGTCCTGAGAATAGAGATAAAATGAAGTTTTGCATTCACAGTCTGAGAAACTATATGAAACGTACCAGACTGGACATTGCTTGCTAAAACAGATTATTCAACAACTAAAAACAAATAGTATATGAGAAATTACGACGATTACGAGGAAGAGTATGACTACTTCGAGGAAGAGCGTACTTATGAGAATTACAATGGTAGTTACGCACAAGATGTTGAGGGTTGGAGTGACCAGGATATTGACGATGTCTTTGATGGTGATCCTGATGCATATTGGAATATTGACTGATAAAAAATTGTAAATCTTACATATTTTGGATCCAAATCACTTCCATGTCATAGAATTTTATTAAATTTGCATCTAACATTAATAAATTACTTTTAGAGATTATAAATCTTAAATTAAAATAAATATATATGGCTGAAATCATGAATAAAATATCTGCGCCAAGCGTTACGAAAGACGCTACAGAGAAGCTACTTCGAAAGATGTATATTAGCAACGTTGCAAAACGTTTGCGTGAATTAAACGCGCCAAGTGACGTTGACAGAAAGCGTTGGGTATGGGAGCTTATCCAGAACGCAAAAGACACAATCGTTGGTGACCCTACACGTCAAGAGATCAATGTCCGTATTGAAATAGAAGGCGATACAGTTAAGTTCCGTCATGACGGAAACCCATTTACAGCCGACGCACGCTTTGGTCTTCTATACAAATATAGCGAAGACAAGGAAAATCAAGAAAGTACAGGACGCTTTGGTACTGGTTTCTTGACAACACATTGTTTGTCAAAGGTAGTTACGATAGAAAGTAACATGTACAGCAACGACGAGCGCACCAAGCAATGCGGTTTTAGCGTAACTATGTACCGTGATGGCCAGATTGAGAAAGAACTTCTTGAAGGTCTTGATAAGATGCAAGCCTCAGAGGAGTATTACCAAGAGACTTTTGACTGGACAACATTCACATACCATGTATCTACTGAATCAGGAAGAAGAGCTATACGATTGGGAATTGAAAACTTTCATGACAACATAGCCCAGACCATGCTTTTCTGTAAGGAATTAGCCTCTATTGAACTCAATGACAACGGTAAGGTTACCAGCATTGTAAGAAAACCTATCGTAGAACTTGGCTCTGGAGTAAAACTCGCCGAATTTGAAATTAATGGTGAGACGACAAATGTAAGGCGTTTCTTGTTTGCCTCTTCTTCTGAGCACAACGATCAGCTTTCAGTAAGATATAGAGCAGAAAGAAGCATTCGCATAGATGCTGCTGTAGAGATCGACGAGAACAATAACATTCTTGATCATGGTGGTAAGACTTCACACTATTGTGTACTTCCATTGGTAGGTATAGAAAGTCAGTTGGACGAACCTATCATTGTTAACAGCCCAGATTTCGAACCAGACAGTGAGCGTCAAAGCCTCCTTCTAGTTGGTCAAGACTGGAACGATGAAACCAACAATATTACAGAGACAGGTATCAATAAACTTATATATGAGAAAATCTTCCCTCTCTATGAAAGTCTGGTCGAATATGTTAGCTCAAACCAGTACGGACATCTTTATCTTCTGGCTAATGGTTTGAAGAAGGCCAAGGAACATGATAAGCTTGATGCAAAATGGTACACTGACAATGTAATAAAGAAGTACAGAGAAATACTGCTGAAATATCCAGTAGTAGAGCCTTATTCTGGCACCAACAATATGTTGCTTACAGACTGTATTGTTGTCAAGGAAGCTAAGGTTGAAAACGAAAATGCAGTATTCATTTTGATTTCCCAGCTTTATCCTTCAAAGTTGGTAAAAAACAACCATGAGTGGGCTCAGTACGTATGGAAAGAAGGTCTTAATTCCTGGAATACAGAAGATTTGTGCAAAGATGTTGCTAACAAATCTAATTGGAACAATATCAGTGTAATTAATGAAACTACACTAACAGAATGGTACAACAAGTTCCTCGGTCATGTTTACACTTACAACGAGTTGTATTTGAAAGAGCATGCTCTTCTCCCAAACATGAACGGAGAACTGCTGAAAAAGGATGCCACAGACTTCAAGCAGGGTGAACATGTAACGTCATTTATCATTGAGCTTCTCAACAAGATGGGCAAAGACGTTAAGCCAATACTCCTGCATCATGACATAACTTCAGTAAGCCTGGAGTCAAAATATACAAGTCAAAGCTTTAGCGCAGACTTAAATAAGTTAGCAAAATCGATAATTGACAATGGTTCTGTGGTTTCAAAGTTGGATCACCTCCTCCCGCTCCTATCGGTAATTCCTTCTGACATCGAAAAGTACGGAGCAAACTTCATAGAGCAACGCCAGAGATTTTTTGATATTGCTAAGAGTTTGTTTGTCTTACCAAATGCAATCTCCACAACGGATAACAGTCTCTTGGATGGTTCCTGGAAAGAACTGGACATCTGGTTTGTTACTCATGTGTTAAATTGCCTTAAGAGCAAGGGGGCATTATCTGAACTTCCTAACGGACTTGGAGCCAAATGGCTTAACGACGCTCTCCAGTCACTGAAAGTTGAAGTAAATAGACTTAATATCTATGAGGTTCTTCCTAATCAGTACGGAAAGTTCTGCAAACAGAATACACTTTTCGAGGATATTAACATTCCTGAGGAATTGAAAGACGATGTCTTCGGAGATATATCTTTGAAGTATAAAGATCTTTTGCTTCATTCAGAAATAGATGCAGCTGCTTTCTCTGTTACGCAGAAGAAGACTATATCAGATTTCGCACGTGACCTAAAGAACAAAGTTGAACCAACAACAAGTTCTTCTTGGGGGAACTACTTTAATGGTTCTTACCACCGATATTCTCAAAATGCCATCGAAAAGGTATCTTTGTATGTCTTGAGTCTTTTGCCTCAGAATAAGGATTTAGACTTGTATATGTGGCAAGAGAAGTTGTTGAATACTTCGAGAGAATTGTTGGCCGGTACTGAGATTCCTGCAAGTTCATACATCAATTATGAATCTAAGGATCTTTGGCAAGACATAAACTTTATAATTGTTAGCTTGTTAAGCAACAAGATTAAGAGTGCTGAGACAATCGAAGTTCTTACTAATAATCTTAATAACTGTGGTGAAATCCATCTGTTTGAACTTCTTAACTCGTTCTATGACTTCTTGAAACAGGCAAACATATCTTATACAGCTCCTAAAATATTCCCAAACCAGGAAGGCATATTCTGTACTATCGGCGAACTTAAGAAGGAAGAAGGTACTATTGATGATATTTTGAAGAACATCATTTCTCGTATTGTGTCAGAAAACGAGGATTACCGCCATCTACTAATGGATAAGCGATGCTCCATTCAACCTCAATCAGAGCTAACTCTAGATAGTGCTTATGCATTGATTGATGAGAAGATGCATGAGCTCTATGAAAATCCGAACAAGTGGGTTGAACAAAACTTCATTGAAGCTGCGCAGATGCTTATTGAAGATTGGGGTGACAAACATAAGGGAACATTTGAAGATAAATTCCCTCGTACATTCCCTGACAAGGAGAAGATTCTGATGAATGTTGTCTGGAAGAAAGAGAAGCGAGAACTTATGATGACTGTAAGTAACAAACTTACTGAAGACCAGCTAAGACTCGTTATTGAGAATAGTGCCCAGATTGGCGAACTCACTTCAAAAGTAAAAGAACTCGAAGATGAGAATGAGGTTCTTCGCAGTCAGCTTGCGGCTATGGGTATCTGCAACGAGCCTAAGGTTGAAGATATTGAAGCAGATGATTATAACGTTGATAATCTTAGTGACATAATCGTTCCTGTAGAGATGGACACTGTGACCTCCGATGGACAGCACCATACAATTACTGTAGCAGAGCCACAATATGCAGGTCTATCAGCAGAAGAAATGCGCGAGTACTTAATCCAGGCAAAGACAGACGTGATGTTATATCTCAAAGATAAGGGATATACCTTTACAAAAGGAATTTGTGAAGATGCATGGTGTAACATATATGGAGTCTTTGATCCTCAGGGACATGAGGTACCTATTGTAGTTCATAGCTACAAGTCAAGAAGACGTGCTTTCTCATTGAACACGTCTGATTGGGAAGAATTAGCAAAGGACAAATCTATGCTTTGGGTTGTTACTCACGATGGTCCTCAGTGTGTACCATTCTATGCTTTGCCACGTGACACAAATACCATTGCAATCACATTTAGTCCTGAGAATATGCAGTACAAAAATCGCTGTATTGCTTTGGCAGAAACTCTTCGTTATTTCAAGGGGCTACACTTCAACTTTGGTACAGCTATAGGCAACAATAAGACACCTGAGCCATTCAACAATCCTTCTGAAGAGATGAAACTGGCGATGAGAGATCTTCATGATCTGCCAGCACAATCAGGAAATCTTCCACAAGTAGGTGCTAACGAGCAATCTATTCTCTAAAGATGAATATTGATAGAAATAAACATTGGCAATTCCTCGAAGATGAGCTTAAAGCAGAAACCGAGGAATTTAACAAGAAATTCATGACCACAGCTATCTCCTTGCTTCAGAATAGCGAGGAGATGTATGTGGCGCAGTTCATAACTTTCAAGGATGGGGAAATGATCATGAAATTTCCCAATACAAGATCTCTTCCACGTAAAGGCGAGTTTCTTGTAAGTATGGTACTCCCTCCTACTCTACAAAACTATCATAATTGGGGAGATAAGACATATCGTGATCTATACAAAGAAAGGTATAATTCAACTGAATGTGTCTGTATATGGCATTCTCCAACATCAGACAAGAATTTCTCGTTAGTTGGGTTCAGCAAAGTAAGCCTTGATTTTGCAGAATATATAAAAGATACCCCTGGTATTATTTTAACTTTTGCGCCACAACGTCCTCCAATTGACTACGTCATGAATCTTCAAAGGGTCGTTGAAGACAAATTTAGCCCGGGGATTTCCAGTGTGCTTGATGCCAACTATTCTCATCAAGAATGGGAACCTATTCTGATAAAACAAGATAATGTGTCAAATTTTGTATATACTCAGTTGAATCTGACTGACACAATGATACTTCAAGGACCTCCTGGAACAGGTAAAACCTATATGATAGCAGAACTCTGTGCAAGACTCTGCGCAGAGGGGAAATCCGTACTTGTGACTGCACTTACAAATAGAGCCTTGATGGAGATTGCAGAGAAGCCTGCAGTACAAAATCTGTTGAAAGAAAGAAGAATTTTAAAAACTAATATCACTACTGATGAGCATAAAGAAGTTCCTCTTCTTGAACCTATAAAGCATCTTGCTCCTATCCCTTCTGCTCTTGTACTATCGACATATTACATTACAAGCGGATTTGCCGCTGACTTATCCATAGAACAACCTTTTGATTATGTTATTATGGATGAAGCAAGCCAAGCTTTACTTGCGATGTTTGGTGCATGTCGGAAAATGGGTAAGAAGAATTTATGGGTAGGCGACGTTCACCAGTTGTCACCAATAGTGTCATTGAACGGTGATAGGATCAAGTTCTGTGGGTATCAAAATATGATTGATGGTCTTCAACTTTTAGCAGACAATAGCACGTCACCTATTTACCAGCTCACAAAAACCTATCGATTTGGGCAACGTTCCGCTGACTATACAGGTTATTTCTATAATGGTACTCTTATTGCCAATGAATCGAATAATTATAATGATCTGCCGTCTTTGAATAATATATTGAGCGAAAAAGGTGGTCCCACTCTCATTCTTACAGATATGCCTTCAGGTGATTACATGCCACAGTTTGCAACAACGCTTGCGGCATATATCGTTGGTAGTATTTTAAATGACAATAAGAAGAAGGATTTGGCTGTACTCACATGTATGAGAAATACAACTCGCGCACTTCAGAAATCAATCATTCAAAATGTTGGTTCCCATTCGAATGTATTAGTTGATACTGTTGCAAGAATCCAGGGGTTGACAACAGACATCACAATATTCTTTGTTCCAAATACTTCTTATAACAGAACACTTGAACCACATTTATTTAATGTGGCAACAAGTCGTGCAAGAGAGCATACCATCATTATTGCAGATAAGAACTTTCATGAATATCCTACAATCAAGCCACTAGTCCGAAGATATTTGGAGAAGCTGAAAGAGGAAAAGTCAATATACATTTCATCAAAGAAGGATGAAAGAGACAGGATTGGACAAACTTTTCTTCTGGAATGACTGAAAAATATCCATATAATGACGGCTACATTAGTATCTAAATGTATTAATTAAGACTATTTGTGAATTATTTAGGCAAATTATT
Source organism: Prevotella sp. P5-50 (assembly GCF_002251295.1). Taxonomy (GTDB): domain Bacteria; phylum Bacteroidota; class Bacteroidia; order Bacteroidales; family Bacteroidaceae; genus Prevotella. Next base: position 26,884 of record NZ_NPJA01000016.1, on the reverse strand, counting down.
CTTTTATTTCCTGATAAATTATTAAATTTGCATCAAACATTAATAAATTAATCATGGATAATTCAAAGAACCTCAATCGAATTAAGGCTGTATTGGCAGATGCAGGACAAACAAACAAATGGCTCGCGGAGCAATTAGGTAAAGATCCTGTGACAGTTAGCAAGTGGTGTACAAACACAACTCAGCCAGATTTACAGACGCTTGATAAGATTTCAGATTTGCTAAATGTAGATATTCGTGAACTGTTAGTAAGCAAGAATAGAACAAATGGATTTAGATAATGTAAAACTATCTATAGTTGGATTGGGCTATGTTGGCTATCCTCTGTTCAAACTATTTTCAAAGCAATTTGATTGTATTGGTATAGACAATAATATCAAAGTCATTCAAAGGTTTCAGGAAAACGAGTCTGAACAGGGGGCTTTTTGCAATAGTCTATATACTACAGACTATGTAGATATTGCTAACTGCAACATCCACATAGTAACAGTTCCAACTCCTATTGATAGGTTTAATAATCCTGATATTACAATGCTTAAGGACGTATGTGTTAATCTTGCTACGTCGATGAAGCCCGGTTGTATCATCATTTTTGAATCTACTGTTGCACCAGGAACAACAGATGAAATCTGCATCCCTTTACTTGAACAGTACTCAGGATTAAAAATTAATGCTGATTTTCATGTAGGATATTCACCTGAACGAGTTAATGTAGGGGATATTCATCACAACACTGCCAATACATCCAAGATTATATCTGCATCCTCTGATTATGCATTGAATGTGATGTACATTTTGTATTCTGCAATCATTGATGCCCCTATAATCAAGGCTACATCTATAAAAGTAGCAGAAGCAGCAAAGATGTACGAGAATGTGCAACGCGATGTTCTTATTGCATTGGCAAATGAATATTCGAACTATTGTCATTCAGAAGGTATTGACATAAAAGAAGTAACTGCATGTGCTGCTACAAAATGGAACTTTTCAAATGCGTTGCCTGGACTAGTTGGTGGACACTGTATTGGAGTTGATCCCTACTACGTCATTGATAGAGCACAGCAAAATGGATTAAATTTACCCTTGATAAGAACAGCCAGAGAGGTAAATGAGCAATCTGTGATAAAGTCGGCATATCGTTTTATCCACCGTGTCAACAATAATCTTGGCAATACAAAATCACTAAGCCTTCTTGTCTTAGGTTTTTCCTACAAGCAAGACATTGGTGACATTAGAAACACCAAGATTGCAAAATTCATTGAGCTCGTCACACCAGAGTTCTCACAGGTAAATTGTTTCGACCCATTAGTTGATAAACAAGCAGCTAAACAAGAATACGATATTGATGTTCTTACATCCTTAGATGAGTTAAAGCCATCATACAATGTAACCATCAAGATGCATAACCATACTTGCTTTGCTGCCCTGAGTGTTAATTCCGAACAATTCTATTCATTAGATCAATTCCTGTAATATGATAAGACTTCCAAAAATACATGAAGTATCAATAGACTTCTCTACACTTTGCCAATTACGCTGTGTTGAATGTTCCACATCTAAGGGAATCACTCACAAGGGTATAGTTGGCAAAGGACAGTTAAAGTATTCAGACTTTCTGAAATTTGTGGAAACTAATCCACAAATCAAAAGAATGGAAATGTCAAACTGGGGAGAGATTTTCTTGAACCCCGAGATAGCACAAATAATAAAGTGTGCATACGAGCATGGTGTAACTTTGTATTGCGGAAATGGAACAAATTTCAACCATATTGATGAATTGACATTAGAATTCCTTGTGAAATATAAGGTTGAGTTTCTAAACCTGTCTATTGATGGTGCTTCACAAGAAACATACGCTAAGTATAGGATTAATGGCCAACTTGAAAAGGTTCTTAAAAACATAGAACGACTAAACCATTACAAGAAGCAGTATGGAAGCGATTACCCAAAACTGTCCTGGCAGTTCATTATCTTTGGTCATAACGAACATGAGATACCAAAAGTAAAAGAACTATGTAAGAAATATAATATGGCTTTTAATCCGAAACTGAATTACTCAGACTTCTCTCCTGTGAAAGACAAAGAGTTCGTCAGAAGAGAAAGTGGTCTTGGTGTTGCAGACAGGAAAGAGTATAAGGAAAAGTATCAAAAGGAGTACAAAGCACCCTGCTATCATTGTTTCGACAGTCCACAAATAAACTGGAATGGGGATATTCTGGGCTGTAGCGTTAACAAATGGAAAACTCTCGGAAATGCTTTCGATAAATCTATCGCACAATGGGAAGAAGGTGACATTTACAGGAAGCTAATAGACGTTCTTTTTGAAGGACGTGAATGTACAGAGGAACTTCCTTGTTTCCACTGTCCAAATTATAAGAAAATCAAGGAAAAGCCACTCACACAAGAGGGATTTGATAAATATATATCCTATGTGCCACCTGCTTTAAGAAAGGAATAAAATGATTCAACAAGTTGGAAATAAAAATATACGAAAGGATTTGGATCACAAATCTGACCAAAGCTTCCTCATAAAGTTCTATAAGGAGAATGGTTGTTTTCCACAATTCAAACAAGTTCTTATAGAGACAAGAACTGACTGCAACAACCATTGTCCTTTCTGTCCACATGCTTTCAACAAAAAAGAGTTAGGTATAATGGACTGGAATACTTATTGCAAAATCATAGATGAATTGTGTGCTATTGGCTATAACGGAAGGGTTGCATTAATGCTATCTAATGAGCCCCTGCTTGAAGATCGCCTGGTTGATATGATACGCTATGCTAAGAATAAGTCACAACGCCTTTTCATGGATATAACTACTAATGGTAGGCTGTTAACTGTTGAAATGGTGGACCAGTTGTTTGCAAATGGATTAGACAATATAAATGTCAATGACTATCGAGGTGATAGAGAAAAAAATCCATATAAACTTTCAGGTAAACTTCAAGAAATATATGAGGCTTACAACAATAATCCCAAAATCACATTTCAATATAGAAGTTTGAATGAACAACTTCCGAATTATGGAGGGAATATACCACAAGAAGAATCTAATGAAGATTTGGGATTCTGCAATTTTCCTTTCAGAAAGCTTGTGTTCTCCTATAAAGGAGATATTCTTCTCTGTTGTAGTGATTTTATGTATGCCACAAATTTTGGAAATATACATGAAAGATCTATAATAGAATGCTGGAATGATAGTTCATTTGATAAAATTAGACTATCGCTACTTGAAGGTAAGCGTATATCACTATGTTCAAAATGTAATGATTACCAAGATTATAACACGTTCTAAATATGGTTTTGAATAAGGAACAATTTGATGCATTTGCTATGGAAATTGCAACATTCGGCAATATACCTATCCTGAGTAAGTATTGCGGAATAGGATGTGTATTCTGTAAAGTGCATACCGATTCATACCTGGGTCAATACCCTAAGATACCAATGATAGATGAAGAAGATCTCATAAAGGGATTTGATTACATATCGCCTGACGTAAACTATGTAAGACTTGGAGCTGGTGTTCTTGTTGCACCACATACAGATCCATTCCTTCATCCAAAGATATACGATTTTATCAAAATGGCATCTGATCGTTTCCCAACGAAAAAGATTTCTACAGTTACTACTGGAGCATATATAGACATAGACAAACTTGATTATCTAAATAGTATTCCTAACTATGGTATTGATTTGTCTTTGATCACCATGCAAGAGCAACGAGAATCAATCATCCCTCGTTCGGAAAGAGAAAGGACTTTACGCTTATTGAAATATGCACCATTAAACAAGTGTACTCTTATGTTTACAGGTAATCTGGATGAAATGAAAAAGGATTTGGAATTGCTCCATGAGCTTGGTGTACACAAAAGAGTCAGACAAATCCTTGTGAGACGCATGGAACATACAGATACCTCTCAACCACGATTAAAACAATTATCGACCGCATGTATCAACGGTTATGAGGAATGCATAACATGGGTAAAAGAACATTATCCTAATGTCATTTTTACAGTTCCTATATTAAAGGATGTATTTAGAGGAGGAAATAATGAGTACTTTATCGAAGCAGAGGAACGCATTGCAAAGCAGAAACTATTCATAAAGGAATTGCCTGAAGAATGCTTCGTAAATCTCATATCGCCATTATCAGGTTATGATTATTTCCGAAAAGCGTATAAGAACTTCCCAAATGTAAAAGTGAACCTTATTCTTAATCATCTGTATGGTGGTTCGGTATCTGTAGCCGGTCTATTGAACCATGCTGATATTAAGGAACAATTCCATCCTGAAAGAAATGATGTCATGATAATGCCTCACGAAATGTACAATTCTGACGATGTTGATATTCAGGGTGAACCAAGAATTGAATTAGAAAAATATTATAATGCTCGTGTTGTTGCCATATGATGAAAGAACATGATTTCTGGAACAAGCTAAGAATACTTGTTACCAACAAATGCAATTATCGCTGCCCTTTCTGTCATAATGAAGGACAAGATAAAGATAATAGTGCAGATGTAATGAAGTTAACAGACTTTATCAGTTTTGTTGACTTTATGAAAGATCAGCCTATTTCCGAGCTTCACTTCAGTGGTGGCGAGCCTTTCCTAAACCACGAAATTGTCGATATGATTGAATATGCCGATAAAAATACAACATGGGGTATAGGCTGCGCGACTAATCTTTCAAGACTAACAGATGAACAGATACATCGTTTAGCAAATACACGTGTGAAATTCAACATCCAGTTCCCATATGCGGATAAGGACGATTTTCACAAGAGTACTGGTACGGGATCTTATTCCCATATAATAGAACAAATTACGAAAGTCAAGAAAGCAGGTATTCGTATAGGTCTAAACAGTGTCGTTCAGTCAGATGATATGAAACATATCCAGAATCTGATAAACTTTGCCATTAAATATCAACTTCCGCTTAAGCTACTTCCGCAAATCGGGTTAGATGGCAGTGACAAGTTTAAAGAACTAATCTATCCTTTGCTCAAAGAAACATCTATAGAAGTAAAAGATAAGGGAACAGGAGCTCTAAGATGGATAATAGAAAAAGAAGATAAACAAACCGTTGTATTGTACATCGATTCACCGTGCTTTGACAAAGATATTACAGAGTGTCGTGAATTTGGTGAACTCAGGGTTCATCCAGATTTTACCCTTCAGCCTTGCATTCTAAGATCATCAAATGTACGACTGAACTTGCAGGAAGGAAAAGAAAAGGCAATTGAACAGATGACTTGTTTATGGAACGACTTCAAACATTGTTAGCAGAATATATATCAGCGCACAATACTTATTTCAGTAGGCATGAATGGACAAAAGCATTTGCTACGCTTCCCTACCCTCTTTATTGGAATAAAGTATATGATATTGCAAAAACACTTTCCAATTCAAAGACTGTGCTGGAGATTGGTGCAGGTTTTGGATTTGTATCGTCAATATTTGCATATCATGGCTTTAAGCAAATTATAGCATTTGAACGCGACTCTGAGATATGTAAGATTGGAAATGAGCTGTTGACAGAAATATTTGGAATAAGTTCCTGTATTAGATCTGAGCTATACGGAATGCAGAATATTAAAACAGACATACTCGTTCTTGTAAACTGTTCATATGCTGACAACTGCAAAAACAAACAAGAATATATGTCAAAATTGGTCTCATATTACGAAAAGGCTGAATATCCTGATTTATACATTTTAGAAGTCATTGACAGCAGTTATTCAGAAAAAGATGATTGCTTTCCTGAATTTATAAGATTGTCTCGACACGATATAGAGCAGATGTTTCCAAACTGCATAATATCCTCATGGCCAACATACCAATATCCAATTAATAAAAAAAGTAAAACTTTATATCTTATAGAGAAATCATGAAGATACTAATAGTCACATCAGAATATGGCGAGAATGGAGGTGGATTGTCATTCGCTTGTACCAGACTCAATGATATATTAGGCAGTAAGTTAGGACATGATGTTACAGTAGTATCGTCATGCGATAATACTATACAAACTGCGAAAGGTGGATATAATCCTACACTAAGCACTAAGATTTCATCCGAATATAGGTTGAAAACTCATCTTCAAAAATTTCTTGAAAATCGTTATGAGCTTATAATTGCCTTTGGTGGCAGTTTTAATGGATATTATGCTAACATCCTTGCAAAACGCCTGCGTTTGCCTTTATATCTGATGCTTCGTGGAACAGATATTAACATGGCAAAATGGGATTGCCAAGAATCTTTTTATTTAAGAGAGGCTGGTCTGTATGCATCAAGAATAATATGTTTGTCCTCAGAAATGGTTAGCAACGTGTTAGAGTTATTGCCATCTGTTTCAAATATATGTAGTGTCATTCCCAATGCAATAGAACCGATAAGTTCCAAAATTAATCTTCCTGTTCATACAGAAAAGTTGGTAATAGGTTGTACTGCGTCACATATTAATGAGAAGAAAGGTATCGCAAACTTACTATATGTTGTAGAGGCATTTAAAGATATTTCTAATATCAACATGACACTTCATGTAATTGGCGATATTGACAATGACTTACTTCATAATTATCAGAAAATAGCAAAAGAACTGTCAATTAGCGATAATGTTATATTTGATAAATACATGAGCCGACAGGACTGCATTGCAATTCAAAAAACATGGAATTACTACATACAAGGGTCTGTATGCGAAGGGTTCTGTAATTCTGTCGGAGAATGTATTTCAGCAGGAATACCTGTGTTTATCTCAAATACAGGATTCATAAGCGAAATACTGAAGGATCGTTTTCCACAGTTTGTATTCGATAGCTTTGAGCCACACAAGATTGCATCACAGCTTAATGACTTGATAAACTTAGCTAACAAGGAGAATATGTATAATCAGGCTTACTCTCTGATTTACGAAAAATGTGACATACCAACTGTTACCAACATGTGGAAGCAGCTACTATCTGAAAAGAAAGAATATACAAGACCATCTAAAAGAAAGGGCAGTATATTAACAGTTGCATTACATGAGATTTTGGGTTCCGAACATGATCCAATTACTACGCCTGAAAGTGTATTTATAGACTTTATTGAACGTATCAACAATAATGGATATGGCATTTGTTCATTTAAGGATTATCTGAAGAAACCAACTAATGAGAAAGACAAATGGATTGTTTGTACTTTCGATGATGGTTATGCAAGTCTTGTTGAGATAGTATTACCGATTTTGAACCAAAAAGGGTTTACTGCAACAGTCTTTGTCAATTCAGATTTAATAGGAAAGGATAATTCTTGGAATTGGAAAGATACGCAAAGACGCAAGCATCTTAACGAGGATGGAATAAAAAAACTATTTGATAGCGGTTGGGAAATTGGAGCACATGGACATACACATAGAAATCTGCTTCAACTAACAGAAAAAGAGTTAGATTATGAGTTCTCGCAGTCATCTCAAATTCTAAGTTCATTAGTAGGAATAGTATCAACTTATGCTTATCCTTATGGAGCAAGCAGTCCATTTGTACGAAAGATCTGCAATAAGTATTACGACTATGGCTTTGCCCTTCATGAGGGAGGAACAGAGTTGTCAGTTGATAAAATGATGATACGTCGCTATTCTCTTGATGATATATATAAAATCTTGTCATTATGAATGTATTAGGCATATTACGTGGTTTCCCTGGATTGGGAAGAGTTGTTTCGGGTACAGCAATACTTGAAACACTAAGAGATGAATATAATTGTAACATAGAAATAATTTCATATCTACAAGGGCAGAATTTCCTTGAAAAGCGTGGACATGTCAAAGAATGCGATGTGACTCCATTAGATTATTGCTCAATAGGCTTATTGCCTACGAATAAGATGGGTGCATACATTCATCAAAGAATCAAAAAATTTCACCCAGATATTGTAATTATTGACGGAGAACCTTTTATCCTACATTCATTGCGCATATCATATCCTAATCTAAAGATTGTTTCTTTGTTGAATCCTTCAGATGTTGATAATCCGCAAAATGATGTCGAAGCAATGGATTTCTTCACTTCTATGTATAGTTTGTCAAACCTTGCTATCGTCCATGGATTAAGAGGTGTTGAAACAGATAAATACAAGTCAATTATCTCCATAAACACAATTCTACGTAAGGAAATTCTCAATATAAAGAATGTGCCGACACCAAACATATACTGTGTGTTAGGAGGCGGAACTGTAAATGTTGGAGCACAATTCGCTGAATCTACAATACAAATGGCTAAACTTTGTGTTGAAGCCGCATCATATCTTAAAGACTATACAATGCATATAATATGTTCAAGCGATAATATATACAAGAAATTATCAAGTGGCGTTCCTACAAACGTCCAATTACATAAGGAAATAATAGATTCTGAAGAGTATTATTCTAAAGCCTGTCTTGTAATTACAAGATCAGGAAGAAATACCCTGAGTGAGTTGGCATATTTGGGTATTCCTGCGATTTCTTTTGTTTCCGGATGTTCATATAGAAAAGCCGAACAGGAACAAAATCTAAAAAGCCTTAATGCCACGAATATATGTTCCGCAGAAATCGATATTTCAGCTAAAGATTTTGCGGATTTATGCATCAAACAGCAATCGTATCGCCAAGAATGCCCCAAATTTATAATAGGAAACTTAACAGCCGTTAGTGAAATATTGAGCTTATGAAGATAATACACATGTCTGACCTTCATATCACCGAGTATGGCTCTGAGATATGGGAAACTGATACTAAGTCTCATTTCGACAGAGCAATAGATCAAATATCCCAAATGGATGATATAGATTGTATTATTGTTACAGGTGATTTGTCAAATGACGGTTCGCAATGGTCATATTCATACATTGACAATGCATTCAAAAGTATTGGCATTCCTACTATTTGTTGCCCAGGTAATCATGACAACATAGTAAACTTTAAAAAAATGAATTATTGTTCATTCAAACAGATAGTTCATATAAATGGGTGGAAGCTTCTTAATCTGGATTCGACAATACCAAACATGGGGCGTGGACGGTTAAACTCCGAAACACTTGATTACATTGATAATGAATTGTCAAAAGATAATGCACCTACTATTATCGCATTTCATCATCCTTCTGTTGAACCAGGGGGATGGTTAGATAGGAAGTTGTTAGAAGATAGAGACTCTTTCAATCAGTACATAACACAAAAAAACAATGTCAAGTTAGTATTATACGGTCATAGTCATTATGCCATCTCACACAAGATAGGTGCTACTATATTTTCATCTGCTCCATCAATTGGTTTTGCATTTAATAAAGAATTACCAAAATTTCAAATAGCGAAAGGTGAGGAAGGCTTTAATATAATCGAAATAGAAGGTGAATGTATCTCAATAAAAACAATAAGAATATAAAATAAGGACAATGTTTTTTCATCCTCCTTATTTCATCAAAATGCGTTTCTGTTCTCTATTTGTTCACGGTACTTCTCTTCATCAAATGTGTAGAGAGTACCAGGGCGACCGTTATTCCGAATCTGCTGATCCGTAGGAACAATGTAGCCGAGAGCTGTCATTTTCTTATGGAAGTTACGACGGTCAAAGGTCTGACCAAGCACTACCTCATAGATTGTCTGAACTTGTGTCATTGTGAAAGTCTTGTTAAGAAGACGGAATGCCAAAGGCTCATAAGTAATCTTCCAACGAAGTTTTTCCAATGCAACACGGATAATCTCCTTATGGTCAAAAGCAAGTTCAGGAAGTTCTGAAATCGGGAACCATTGAGCCTGTGCTGCATCATCACCAGCAATAACCTCATACTTTTCTTGGCGTACGAAAGCCAAGAATGCAATAGTCAGCACTCTTTCACGTGGATCACGGTCAACTCCAGTGAATGCTTGAAGCTGCTCGATGTAGATGTCCTTGACACCTGTTTCTTCCTGAAGCTCACGGAAAGCACCCTGCTCTGCAGTTTCATCCATGTTCATGAAACCGCCAGGCAAAGCCCATGTTCCTTTATATGGCTCAATACCTCTTTTGATAAGAAGGAGGCTGAGTGAATTTCCATCGAAGCCGAAGACAACGCAGTCAGTAGTGACCGCAGGATGAGGATATTTATACGTGTACATTATATTATTATAGGTGATTAGTGTTGTTTTCAAATCACGGTGCAAAGTTACTGCTTTTTTCCCGAAAAACAGCATAATTGCGTAACTTTTACGCAAACAAACGTTAAATTCGTTATTATTTGCGTACTTTTTACACAAAACATTTGGTGGATTGCCGAAAACTTCATACCTTTGCGTCATAATTACACAAACAAAGTATTTTGAACCTCTAAAAAGTAAAGAAAGGATTAAGAAATGGAAAAGACAAAAGTACACAATCTCATCATTGTTGACGCATCAGGTTCTATGGACAGCATCTACAATCAGGCACTCGCAGGTATCAATGAAACTATCAAGACTATCGACATGGTTCATCAAAAGGATATGAACGTAGATCAGACACTCACACTCCTTTCTTTTGCTGATGGTGGTGCTAAGTTGCAATACATCTATAAGAGCGCTGATATAAAGAATGTTCGTACTGTAGGTGAAAGAGATTACCAACTTCGAGGTATGACTGCACTGTATGATGCCATCGGCGAGTCTGTTACAGACCTTCGTAAAAGCGCAGGTGTCAATGATAAGGCACTTGTAACTATCATCACTGATGGTTACGAAAATGATTCACGCATCTGGAGCGGAGCACAGATCAAGCAACTCATTGATGAACTCAGAACCAAAGGATGGGTATTCACCTACATCGGAGCAAACCAGGATGTAGAGGTTGAAGCGAAGAAGATGGGCGTGGTAAACAGCATGAAGTTTGAGGCAACCATCGAAGGAACAGTAGAAATGTTCGAGCGTGAAGGTCGTTATCGTCAGCGTTGGAATGAACGAGTCAGCCGTGGAGAGGAGAACCTTGAAGAAGGCTACTTCATGGAGGAAGTATCTGTAAACTTCCCTACTGAGCGAATCACATCTGATCGTATAGACAGACTGGCTAACAATGAAGTATTTGTTTTCGGCAGTAACATAGCCGGTAAGCATAACGGAGGTGCTGCCAAAGCTGCTATGGTAAGATTCGGAGCACAGTACGGTGTTGCTGAAGGACTACAGGGACAGAGCTATGCAATACCTACTGTTGGATGCCAATACAGAGAAACTGCACTTGCTATACAGCGATTCATCAGCTTTGCCAAGGCTAACCCTAATCTAAAATTCCTTGTTACACCTATCGGATGTGGTAACGGAGGATGGCAACCTAATGACATGGCACGTCTGTTCGTCGATGCTATGGGAGTTGACAATATCTGCTTACCAAGAGTATTCTGGCAGAATCTTGTCTAATGAGAACAATACAAGAATAAGAAATACGTTAATACAATAAAGACAACAATATGAAGAATCTACTTTTAGCAGCCGCTATTGGTGACATCAGCGGTGTACCATACGAGTTTGAAGGTCGCACAAAGAACTATGATGCTATTGACCTCCTCAATCCAGAGAATACATATTCAGATGATACCATCTGTACCTTTGCATGTGCTGAAGCCCTTCTTGAAGGTAAGGATATGGCAGAATGCCTTCATCGTCGTGGACGTGAGGACTTCCACAGAGGTTTTGGTGGACGATTTGCAAGATGGCTTATATCTCCAGAAATAAAGCCTTCATACGGTTCATTCGGTAATGGTAGCGGCATGAGAGCGTCATCAGCAGGTTTCCTCGCAAAGACAAAGGAGGAATGTATTGACTATGCTACTCAGACAGCACTCCCTACCCACTCTCATCCAGAAGGCATCAAAGGCGCAGTAGCAACAGTCCTCGCAATCTTCTATGCCAACCAAGGTAAGGATAAGGACTTCATCCGAAAGAATGTGCTCGATGAATACTATCCCGACTGGAGAAGCAAGACATACGCAGAAATAAAGCCAGGCTTTTTCTTTGACGAAACCTGTCAGCTCACTATTCCTGCAGCAATCATATGTTTCCTCGAAAGCAAGGACTATGTGGACTGTCTGAAGCTCGCCATTTCACTCGGAGGTGATGCTGACACACTGGCTGCAATAGCTGGTCCGATGGCATACGCTCATTATAGGACGATTCCAGAGGAACTTATTGAAAACGCAAAAGCCAAGCTTCCGAAGTGGATGCTTGACTTGAATGATAAGTTCGATGCAGCTTGTCAGTAAGAAGAGATAAGCGACAAACACTTCTCTTTCACAGAACGAATAAAGTCCAAAAGGATGGTCGGGTTAATAGCCTTGCCATCCTTTTTTGTTGTAAGATGGAGGTGAGGACCGGTTGACATTCCTGTATTTCCAGACTTGGCTATTACCTCACCAGCATTGACAAAAGTCCCTTTTGTAACCAACGGAGCAGATAGATGACAATAGCTGATAGTGTAGTTCGAAGACTTTACTGTTACATACTTACCAGAACGTTTGTCCTGACTAACAGCAATGACAGTACCAGGAAACATCGAATACACCTCTTCGTAACGAGCTTGTAGGTCAACCCCATTGTGCATACAGTATTTGTGCATGATGGGGTGTTTTCGCATTCCGAAGCCCGAACCTATGCGAACAGCCTTCAGCGGATATGATACACTCATATACTGCTTTATGAAATCTTCATCTGATACTGGAGCAGATTCAAGTGGTTTCTTAATGGAATCCACAGACATAACACTATCACAACTCTCTTCTGTTTCATTAGGAGTTGTGGCATTCTTTATCTCTTTTCTTTGGTAGTTACGACCTACCGTGTTGAACTGAGCCATAACCTGATGGCAATTCAAAAGCATTGTAAATAATATGATTAGCTTTGATTTCATGCTGCAAAGTTATGACCTTATTATAACCCTTTCGTGCTAAAGTGCGCATATACAGCATTTTTCTAACATAATCTAACATTCGAGTATAATTATTTGTGTAGAATCATACTCGATTTTTAAATAATGCGAAATTTCATGCTCGCAGACTAACACAAATCTTCTATAACTAATACCCCAATTCGGGATAAAATAGCGATTAGTTGCATGTGAAGACAGATACGTGAATTCTCTTCCCATACCATCAGACATGGGCTATATATAAAGAATCGAAAGAGATTATTCTGTCCTTAGAACAATGTAAGTTGCTTCGTGTCTTCGATGCAGTATCCTTGCAATGCCTTTGGCTTGTTATCAAAGAAACAATATGCTCCCAAGGCAGAAATAAGGTTCATGATAAAGTTGCTTACAGATCTATGGCGTGAATGTACAATCTGTGCCGTATTCTTCAGCATGTCGTTAATGGTTTCGATAATGTATCTCTTGCGCAGCATCATTCTGTCATAGAACGGCATCAGCTTGTTTCTCATGTTTACGCGCAACCCTGTCACCAGCTGTATTCCGTCACACGCGGCTTTCCAACTCCACAAAGCGGTTGTACGACACAGCTTTCGGAAAATAAGACTTCATCGTACCCTTAATAAAGAACAGGTAGTAGTGCTTGAAATTGCGGAATGTACCGAAATGGAAATACAACAGAATCGTCATGATTTCACTGTCGGACAACGATGCTGCACGCCGTCTACGCTTCACTCCGCTATTGTCTTCCAGCAAATTTCCTGCATTTTCTGCATCAAAATGTTTGCAAAACTCGTCTATAATACAAAATAATTCTGTAACTTTGCAATCGGTAGTCATATCCAATATTTTTGTAACTAATTGATTTTCACCTATAAAGATACAAAATATTTGTAAGACTACCAACTTTTTACAAGCTATTTATTATCCCGAACTGGGGTATTATTTTATTTCCTCTCAGATAAATGAACTTGCATTCATTTTGTATTGTCTTCGTTTTGCACTATCTTTGCACACATGAAGAAGATACTTTTTCTACACGGATTCTTCGCCACGGGCAGTTGTCCGATGGCGAAGGCATTGAAAGAGGCGTTTGAGGGGACAGCGGTGGTGCTGACTCCCGACCTCCCATTGCACCCCAAGGAGGCACTGAAGGAGATTCGCTCCATCATCGACCGGGAACAGCCCGACTTACTTCTGGGCAACAGCTGCGGCTCTTTCCTTGCCCAGATGCTGGCTCCGGTGGTGGGCATCCCTGCCCTGCTTGGCAATCCGTATTTCATGATGACGGAGTTTCTGAAGGAGCGAATCGGAGAGCATGAATACAAGGCGCCGAGAAGAGACGGCAATCAGCGGCTGGTGATTGACGAGGCGTTGATTAAGGAGTTTGCGGAGTTGGAAGCCGTACAGTTTGACCATTGCACCCCATATTATAAGAATCGTGTGTGGGGACTATTTGGTGAACAGGACACCCTGGCTCATTTCGCCCCTCTCTTCCTGGAGCATTACAACCAAACCTTCCATTTTCCAGGCGGTCACACGCCTACAGAGCAGGAGGTAAAGACCTGGTACGCTCCCCTTGCCAAGAAAATGTTGATGAAGTTTTCAGTAAACTTTTAATCGTTTCACGGAGATAGATAAATAATTATGGAGACATTCAATAATGTAATAAACAGTGGCCAGCTTGTTCTGGTCGATTTCTTTGCTACATGGTGCCAACTTTGCAAGGCGATGCACCCCATTCTGGAGCAGGTGAAGAGTGTGTTGGGCGACCGCATCCGAATCATCAAGGTGGATGTAGATAAGTATGGCGTAACAGCAAGCCAATACCGCATCCAATCCGTGCCTACACTGATGCTCTTCCGCAACGGAGAAGTATTGTGGCGCACAAGCGGTGTGGTAGATAAAGCCGAACTGCTGGCTACGCTTGATCCATTCTTAATATAAAAAGATGAAAAGAATAAAGGAAGAGCAGCGAGTTGTGGAGCAGATGATACGTTTGTACTGCAGGAAGAAGGAGGGCAATAATGAATTATGTCCTGGGTGCCAAGAGTTGCTACAGTACGCTACTGCAAGGCTGGAACGCTGTAAGTTTGGCGATAACAAACCAACTTGCAAGAAGTGTCCCATCCACTGCTATCGCCCTCAGATGAAAGAACGAATGTGCAAAGTGATGCGCTGGGCGGGACCGAGAATGATTTGGTATCACCCGATAGCTGCCATCAAGCATGTCATAAGAGAATTGTAACAATAAGAAAATGAGCATGAAACAGATAGAAACACTCGTCTTTGATTATGGAGGTGTCATCGTGAATATTGATGATGCCTCTGTTGTAAAAGCCATGGAGAGCCTGGGCGTTACGGCGTTCATGCGACTAATCCATGTCCGCAAGATCAAGAGACTGATGCACCAATATATTAATGGTCTGGTAGCGGAAGCAGAAACTTTGAAAGAGATGCTGAGCCTTTGCCGCAAAGGAACCACAACAGAGGATATTGAAAAAGTACTTGAAGAGCTGTGTGGCAATCTGCCTGTGGAAAGACTGGAGGCATTGGTCAAGCTTCGGAAACGATACAAGGTCTATCTGCTCAGCAACATCAACGACACGCTTTGGCAGAAATCGGTCAGTCTGATGAAGCAACTGGGATATTCCACAGACGAGCTGTTTGATGAAATCTTCCTCTCATACGCCATGCGGAAAGAGAAGCCATCCGTCGAAATCTATGAAGAGATGACGCAGCAGACAGAATTGAATCCTGCCACCACCCTCTATTTCGATGACCGTGCCGAGAATGCCGAAGCAGGCAAGCGTTTTGGTTTTCAGAGCGTACTGGTAAAGACCAATCATCTGGAAGAGCATCAGGAATGGCAAGAAATTAACAAGAATATAAAAGAATAATCTTATGCGCATAATAGGAAACTTACTTTGGTGGCTCTTCGGAGGTCTCGAAGCTGCCATCGGTTATTTTACCGGAAGTCTGGCTCTTGCATGTACCATCATCGGCATTCCCTTTGCGATACAGACATTCAAGATTGGTCTGCTCTGCCTATGGCCTTTTGGTTCTACAGTAAGAGAATCGAATAGTCCAACTGGTTGCATTCGCATTCCGCTGAATTTACTCTGGCTGTTTTTCGGAGGATTGTGGGCTTGCATCATGCATCTGTTCTTCGGCATTCTCTTATGTATAACCATTATCGGCATTCCTTGGGGAAAACAGCATTTCAAGATGGCTGGGCTTTCGCTCGCACCATTCGGCAAGGATGTAGAATTGGGATTTTAAAGAGATAAAAAAGTAGTTGAAAGGATGAATACATTACACAGTTGCCTCGCCTACTATCTCCTTGTCATCAATGCAGTTACATTCATCGTGTACGGCATTGACAAGTATAAGGCTAAAAAGGCCAAGTGGCGCATTCCGGAAGCCACGCTTTTGTTGCTGGCTGTGCTTGGAGGAAGCATTGGGGCATGGATGGGAATGAAAGTCTGGCACCATAAGACGATGCACAAGAAATTCAAATACGGCATTCCTGCTATTCTCCTGATACAGATTGCGCTGATGGCGTATTTCCACATGAATCTTTGAAAACAAATAGTTTGAAGAAAATTATGGCAATGACAATTGATACAACAAACCTCTGTTCGCATCTTCAAAAAAGTTGTTTGAACCTAAGGGAATATATTATCCTATCTGGCAAGCCATGCAGAATGATGAGGGGTTGACAGCCGTGGTTCGCTCACGACAGCTTCATATTTATCGTAACGCTAAGAAGATTCTCATTCTCGCTGGCAAGGCTCAGCCGAAGATTATCAGAGAGGATAAACTGAACGAATTGATTAAGAAAATAATATAAATGATTAAGAAAGAAGAAGTTATATCTTTTGTATGGCAGCATATTCTGCTGCTCGTTTCGCTCTATGTAATGACTTTCGGAGTCGCAGCATGTGTGCGAAGTCAGTTAGGTTCAAGCGTTATTTCCACCATCCCTTACGTGATGGCTTCGGCAGGTAAGATGCTTGATTACATCCCAGGATGGACTATCGGCGGCTACACCATCATGATGAATGCAATCTTCGTGGTGCTGCAGATTCTGATTCTGAGAAGAAACTTCGAGTGGGTGCAACTCTTCCAGCTCGCTATCGGCTTTATCTTCGGAATGTTCATAGACCTCAATATGGTACTTACACAGTGGATGGTTTCAGAAAATATCCTGGTCAATGCCCTTGTGCAGATTGCCGGTTGCACCATCCTCGGTTTCGGAATTGCCATGGAGGTGAAGTGCGGCTCAGTAACCATGCCTGGCGAGGGCATTTCCATCGCCATTCACAAGGTTACCGGCTGGCCTTTCCCTAAAGCCAAGATTCGGGTGGACATCACGCTCGTGGTCTTGGCCGTCTTGTTCTGTTTCCTGCTTCTCGGTTCATGGAAATGGGAGATCGTGGGCATCGGAACGCTCTTCGCCATGGTCTATGTAGGTGTTACAGTTCGCCTATTCAACAAACATCTTGCATGGTTCGACCGCCTGCTCCACTATCGTCCAGGTTGCCGAAGATATGTTTACGGACTGGCACGATACATAAGAAGACAGATGTAACGTCAAGATTATTTAAGTTCAACGGATAAAAATAGATGAACATGAATTTTCCAGAAATATATTCAGCAACAGGCATGATGGAGCTGATTCAGCAAATCGGCTTCCTCCCTCTCCTTGATAGCGGCATTGAAGGCTTCTCTGCCGAAGACATCGTAGCAGAAGACTGCGGTTACGTAAGACTTCCTGAAGGCGGTTGGGACTGGCCGCTATGGAAATGGAAGGGCGAGATTGTGCAGGAAATGCCATGTATGTACGGAAAGTTTTTTAACAAGAAAGCAGGATTCATCAGCCAGGAATGGTGGCCTGACTTCTGCAACTACAGAAGAAACAAATACCCCCGTCCGGATGAAGAATCGATAGAAGGAGCCATTCTCTGCACGCTTCAATCTACTGGCAGTCTCATCACGAGAGAACTTCGGGCAGCCTGCGGTTTCACGGGCAATGGAATGAGAAGCAAGTTTGACGGTTATCTCACCCGACTGGAAATGGCAACTTACATCGTGACCGAGGATTTCATCTATCCTCGTGACAAGCACAATCACGAATATGGCTGGGGTTGGTCGCTACTCAATACTCCCGAAGATCTCTATGGCAGGGAGGTTTGCCAATGCAACCGCACTCCCCAGGAATCTTATCAGACGATTTTCGAGCATCTGAAAGAAATCCTGCCTGATGCTTCGGATAAACAGATCATTAAATTAATTGGATAAAAATGAGAAAGGAATCAAGAGAAATGGATAGCCAATGGGCATTGGAAGTAATGCATAAGGCTCCGTATATAACGGTCAGTTTTATTGACGAAGACGGCAAGCCTTATGGTTTACCCCTGTCACTCGCATCAGATGATGATGTGAATTGGTATTTTCATGGTGCCTTGGAAGGCAAGAAGCTGGAGGCAATCAAGGCTCATCCTGAGGTTTGCCTTTCAGCCGTAACCCGTTGTGCGCCTACGGTTGGTCCGAAGGACGGCAGTTTCACCCTGCAATTCAAATCAGCCATTGCATTCGGCAAGGCGGAAATCGTGACAGAGGATGCAGAGAAGATTCATGGCCTCCGACTGATCTGTGAACGTTTCCTTCCTCAACACATGGATGCTTTCGACCAGAGCATCGCCCGTTCCCTATCGCGCACGGCTGTTGTTCGCATCACGCTTACTGAGCCACCAACCGGCAAGCGCAAGCAATATGATAAGGAAGGCGTGGAAATGAAATATGGAAGAATGGAATAAATCTCCGATAATGGTAATATCTTCCGAAAACCAGGTATAAGCTCTTTAGGAGAATGTGCGTATCTTTGCAGAAATTTAAAAGCATAGGATTATGAAGGAATTATTCTTTAATACCATACAGGAGTTTAACGACTTCATAGGGGTGAAAACACTTCATCCCTTGGTAAGCGTTGTGCGTGTAGAGAATGCCTCTCCTATACAGGAGGCTGTGCATCACTACGGACTTTATGCCCTCTTTCTGAAGGAAAACAAGGGCTGCAAATTGTCATACGGAAGAACAGAATATGATTTTGACGAGATGACCGTCACCTCGTTTGCTCCAGGACAGTCGATTAAGGTAGAACCCATTCCAGGTGTTCCGTTTGCCAAATATACGGTATTGGCTTTCCATCCCGACCTGCTCAACCGCACCCAGCTTGGCAAAAACATCTCCCGATACGAGTTTTTCGACTATACAAGCAACGAAGCATTACACTTATCCACTGCCGAGGTAAACATCTTCCGTGATGTGCTCTCAATGATTAAGCAGGAACTGCAGCATCCTATAGATAAGCATTCGCGCGAACTCATCGTTTCCAACATCGAGTTGCTGCTGAACTATTGTCTGCGCTTCTACGACCGACAGTTTATCACACGCGAGGAAATAAATCATTCGGTGGTCAAGAAATTCATCTCTCTGCTCGATGAATACATTGCCCGTGAAGCGATGCGTGAAGGTCTGCCTACCGTAGCTTACTTTGCCGACAAATGCTGCTATTCGCCTAAATATTTCGGAGAATTAGTCAAGACCGAGACAGGCAGAACTGCAAAGAGTCTGATTAACGACCGACTGCTTTCTGCAGCCCGCCAACTACTTGTTGATGAAACCCTCAGCATTACGCAAATCAGCCAGCACCTCGGCTTTGAATATCCTCAGCACTTCGTCCGCTTTTTCAAGGCACAGACGGGAAAGACTCCAAGCGAGCTCCGCAAAACTGCATAGATACAAGGAAGCATGTATAGAATAACTGTTATTCTTAATACATTGAAGAGTTCCTGAAGAAGAATTAAAAAAAATGATACAATGAAGAAAATAATCGTAATCTCTACCAGTCTGCGTACTGGTTCAAATAGCGACATGCTCGCAGATCAGTTTATCGAAGGTGCCAAGGCTGCAGGTCATGAAGTGGAAAAGATTTCGCTTGCAGGAAAAGACATCAAGTTTTGCAAAGGCTGTCTGGCATGTCAGAAGTTGGGCAAGTGTATCATCAAGGATGATGTGAACGACATCATGCAGAAGGTGCTGAATGCCGATGTGGTTTGCTGGGCAACACCTATATATTATTATGAGATGAGCGGACAAATGAAGACCCTCATCGACCGCATGAATGCCATGTTCGCGCTTGACTACAAGTTCCGTGATGTTTACATGCTCACTACGGCAGCCGAAAATGAGCCGGAAGTGCCTAAGCGTGCTGAAGCCGGACTGACAGGCTGGATTGACTGCTATCCAGAGAGCCATCTTGCCGGCACTCTGTTCTGCGGTGGTGTTGACGCTCCACGTACCATTCTAGGCAACAAGAAACTGCAGAAAGCATACGAGTTAGGAAAATCTGTCAAGGGATAGAGACTCAACTATTGATTCTTATGAAAAAATATGCGACATTCATCATATTAACAACTATTTCATTTAATATAATGGCACAACAGAAAATAGTACAGACAGCAGGGCGCACCCAACTGGGTGAGTTTGCCCCGGAGTTCGCCCACCTCAACGACGACATCCTCTTCGGAGAAGTATGGAGCCGCAATGACTTGCTTTCATTGCGCGACCGCAGTTTGGTAACAATCACTTCGCTCATCAGCCAAGGAATCACCGACAACTCGCTGAAATATCACTTGCAGTCGGCAAAGAATAACGGAATTACCCGCACGGAAGCGGCAGAGATTATTACTCACATCGCCTTCTACGCCGGCTGGCCAAAGGCCTGGGCTGCCTTCAATCTGGCAAAGGAGGTATGGAACGAGGACGTGAAAGGAGAAGATGCCAAGGCTGCATTCCAGCGTGAGATGATATTCCCTGTTGGCGAACCCAACACCGCTTACGCCAAATACTTCAAGGGTAATAGTTATCTGGCACAAATATCCGACAGTCAGATACCTTTCTTCAATGTTACCTTTGAGCCTGGTTGCCGTAACAACTGGCACACGCACCACGCCACAAAGGGTGGCGGACAGATGCTGGTAGGCGTAGCCGGACGTGGCTGGTATCAGGAAGAAGGCAAGCCTGCGCAGGAAATCCTCCCCGGCACAGTCATCCATATTCCTGCCAACGTGAAGCATTGGCATGGTGCTGCAAAAGACAGCTGGTTTGCCCACCTCGCCTTTGAAATACCTGGCGAAAACACATCCAACGAATGGCAGGAGGCTGTAAGCGATGAGGAATATAACAAGATAAAATAGCAACTATATGATTTTACAATTATGAAGAAGATAAAGTTAAGCAATGGCGTGGAAATGCCACAATTGGGTTATGGTGTTTATCAGGTGGAACCTGATCCAACCCTACCCTCACCCATATTGGCGAGAAATATGGCAAGACTGCCGCACAGGTAGCCTTGCGCTGGCTGTTGCAGAGCGATGTAATCATCAGCCGTGATGTAATCAGCGACATGCACACCACTGAGTTCCACATGATGCTAACTTCCGATCATTAAGGTCATTAAGGATTTCCGGTTATTCAAGATGTCCCAAGTTGTCCCTCAATGCCCCTCTATCTTATAAATAGGGTCCACTAATTATTCGATTATTGCAGATACAGAATATAAAGGATAATTGGCAAGCCAATCCTGCTCTCTATAAGGTGACATAGATAGGCGCACACCTTTTAATCCCTGATTACGTTCCACAAACACCCTCAGACTCTTAGCTTGTAAATTTTCCTCAGCCTTTACTTCTATCGGAATGATTCTTTCCTCATCCTGCACCAGGAAATCAATTTCACCACGTGAATTATCTGCCGACCAATAATAGATTGACAAAGAAGCTTTCTCCTTAAGCTGCTGCAGGACATACTGTTCTGTCAGCGCCCCTTTAAAATCAGAAAACAACACATTTCCTTCCAACAAGCTTTGGATAGGAATATTGCTCATGGCTCCCATCAGTCCCACATCAGACAGAAATAACTTAAAAGCAGAGAAATCTTCGTATGCAGCCAAAGGCAACAGAGCCTTCTTGCAGCGGTTCACCTTATAGATTAACCCTGCATCTTTCAGCCATTCGATGGCGAGCTCAAAATCCTTTGCTCTGGCCCCTTTCTTCACAGCACCATAGATAAATTTCTTGTTTTCCTTGGCGAGCTGGGATGGAATGGATTTCCATACCATTCGGATACGTGGAACTTCTATAGCCGGTGCATGTTTGGAAAAATCACGCTCATACGCTTCAAGGATTCCTTTTTGAATGTTTCTGACTTTAGACAGATTCCCCTCACAGACAAAAGACTGGACTACAGCCGGCATTCCCCCTACCAGATAATACTGTCGCAGACATTCCTCGAATTTATTCCGGAACATGGTTATCATATTCCAATCCTTTTTCATGAGCAATTCCACCATCCTACTTTCACCGATTGCATCCAAAAATTCAAAAAATGTAAGGGGGTATAAATGCATAAAATCTACCTTACCTACAGGAAAAGAGTCATTCTGATGCATCGCAATTCCGAGCAATGAACCTGCAGCTACGACATGATATTGAGGTGCTTTTTCTGCAAAATACTTTAACGCGGTGATGCCCCTGGGCGCTTCTTGTATCTCATCAAGGATAATAAGCGTATTCTCATCAATAGAAACTCCTGTACTCCATTGTATGCTATTAATAATGCGGGAAATATCAAAGTCATGCGCAAAAACTTCCCGGAGCATTTCATTGTCTTCGAAGTTCACATACGCACTATGGTTATAGGCCTCTTTGGCAAATTCTTGCATCAGCCAGGTTTTGCCAACCTGGCGGGCTCCAAGCATGACCAATGGCTTTCGGTCGTTACTTGCTTTCCATTGATATAGGTAGTCGATGGCTTTTCTCTTCATAACTATCTGATTGCTTGATGATTTCTGAATGCAAAGATACATTTTTTATTTCAAACCGCGTCAAAAGTCGTCCTTAAAAATGTATAAAACCACAAAAAGTCATCCTTAAAAGTGTAGAAAACCACAAAAAGTCGTCCTTAAAAGTGTATTTCCAGTGGTCATATCCTGATAGATATTACCTCTACCTTATAGTCTTCTGTCTCTGTCTGCGTCATGTTAAGGACAAAAGTAACAACAAGTACCATTCCCAATCGGAGGGAAGCCAGAAATCAAAATCATGGATCCACGGAGCACACAGAGCCCACAGAGCTCACGAATCATCGGAATTACAAACTGCCCTTCCCATCAGGTTAGACAGTTTCCCGTCAAGTCTTCGATAGTTTCTCGCTATTATCTCGTTCGACGTTCGCTGCTCTTTCGTTCGTTTTTCGCTTGTTCCTCGTTCGGTCCTCGTTCGGTCTTCGATAGACTAACGAATAACGAACGAGAGACGAACGAGAGACGAACGAGGACCTAACGAGAAGTGAACGAGAACCGAACGATAACCGAACGATAACCGGTCGGGTGGCAATCGAGCAATCATGCTCCTTATGTTGCAACCAGTTGGAGGTATTTGGAATAGTACATGTAAACATAAATGAATGATTTTTAGTTGTATGATATATGGTTTTTTGCTAAAGCGCCTTTTTGTTTACGACGCCATCATTTTGGTATTTACAAATGTACAACATCACACCCCCTAAATGCAAATATTCGCCCAATTTT
Organism: Prevotella sp. P5-50; assembly: GCF_002251295.1. Taxonomy (GTDB): domain Bacteria; phylum Bacteroidota; class Bacteroidia; order Bacteroidales; family Bacteroidaceae; genus Prevotella. The sequence goes on along the minus strand of NZ_NPJA01000016.1, from coordinate 3,337 downwards.
GAGCTGATATTTAATTTTATTTAACTTATTTATAGATTTTTTATATAAGTCACATATCAATTCAAGCTAAACATTTCGGTCAAGAGACAATAGTCAGCCAATATAGTGATATATCTTTTGTGCCTAACGAACCCACATAGGCTTCCAGATTATCTGTAAATAATATTTATCTTTAACATCCATCTTTAGTTATTTTTTAGACAATACTGTAGAAGTTGGCACAGCTGCTCATTTTTTAGATCTTTGTGTCATCAGCAATGTTATTACCTCATCCTTCGTTTTCATAGTGTCACCAGTTATATCATGACCTAAAAAACGATGGAGTTCAAAAGATTTCCATACAAAAGTACCAAAATTAAAAAAATCTATGGTACTTTTGTATCAATAATAGCAAGACGCGAATGGTTTTTTATTTTTCAGGAACAGGAAACAGCAAACATGTGGCACAATGCCTGGCGCATGCCACAAAAGAAAAGTGTGTGTCAATAACAGACTGCATGAGGAATGGCGAATTTTCATTTTCCTTATGCAAGGACGAACGCGTCGGATTTGTCACCCCTGTCTATTTCTGGGGACTCCCCGACATCGTTGTAAGGTTTCTCAATCTGTTGAATATTACAGACTTGCGACATCACTTCATCTACCATGTGGTTACATTCGGAACTTCCACGGGGCAAGCACATTATATGATGCAACAACTACTGAAACATAAAGGCTTGTGGCTTGATGCAAAGTATAATGTGAGGATGGTGGATGTATGGACTCCCCTATTTGACGTGTCGAATCACGAGAAGTGCATGCGAAAAACGGAAGAAGCAGAAAAGACCATCACTCAAATAACGGAATGGGCTGTGGCTCGCAAGGCAGGCAACTTTGACAACCTGCGCCTTCCCCATTGGTTGGCACGCTGGTATTACCTCACCTACGACAGCCAGCGCAAGACCAAGCATTTCCACGTGATGAAAGACAAGTGTATTGGTTGCAATCAATGTGCGCATCAATGTCCAGAACAAGCCATAACGTGTAAGGATGGTTATCCTGTTTGGACAAAAGAGAAATGCACGCTCTGTCTGAAATGTCTGCACCACTGTCCACAGTTTGCCATACACTATGGTCATCAAACCATAAAACATGGTCAGTTCGTGCATCCATAAAATTGCTCACACAAATCACAGATTTACACTTTTTCCCTCCATGTGCCCACCAGTAAAACGTCAGAAATCACAGAAATTTTTATTTAGTTGTCTGAAAGCAAGAAATAAAACTTAGCGTGTGATCCGTGTGAGGGTTTTACAGTTTACGTGCGTGTGGCAAAAAACTTCCATAGTGGTGCCAACATCAATGCCTGGCAGAACTGACCAGAACGTAGCATCTCATAGACTTCATCTTTATCGCGAAAGAACACTTCCAAATCTTCCGTGGCATCAAGGTGCGTATCGGAAACGAGTTCTACACCCTCTGCCAAATAGGTATAGCACAGATTATTCATCACACTGGGATTTGGAGCCGTAACAAGGAATTGTGTCCACGTTCCACCACCAAAACCTGTTTCTTCTTGAAGTTCACGTTTTGCTGCATCCATAGGATTTTCCCCTTTTTCTACCACACCTGCAGGAATTTCGGTTGAAACAATCTTCAAACCATGCCGCCATTGCCGCTCCAGAATCATCTTACCATCTTTTGTTATGGCAATAACATTAATCCACGTAGGATATTCTAACGTATAATACTCATCGTATATACGACCATCAGGTAACTCAACCTTTTCCACCTTGGCGGTTAGCCAATTGCGCTTGAACAGATATTTCGTTTCAAGCGTTTTCCATTCCATTTCCTTATCACTTCTCATGATGCGTTATCGGATTTTTTGTTCATGCAATATATCTGTTACAAATTTACTCATTCTTTTCTAAACTTATAGTAAGAAGTCGCCTACTACCAAGTGATGGTATCGCCACCATGAAACTGATGCAACCTATCATTCTGATCTGACAGCATGTCGAAACTATGATCACCCGTACAATGGCCTGTATAGAACGTAACGTTGGAATATGTTTCGCGCAGACTGGCAGAAATGGCTTGCAACTGCGTATCGGTTTCGTAGTGTTGATCCAGATGGGAATCTAAAAGATGGAAGCCACCTATTGCCACGTCAAAAGGTTGTTTTACCGTCTCCAGTATGTTCAACAGTCCATTGTGGGCACAACCTGTGAAGAGCACTCCATCCACCAAGAATACGAGTTCGTGATGGAACGCATCGGCTGTAAGACTATCATCCGAAGTACGGATTAAAAGATTTTTATCGCCCAAGGGTAGTGCGTGGTGTTGCATGATATGGGCATAGACCTGTACGGGCCCCACCGTGGTATTGTTATCGACAAAGACAAAACGGTCGTGATACCTATCGAAATCAACATGACTGGTTATGGAATGTTGATAGCGACGCACCGATACATACTCCGCACCAGGAATCTGTGCAGAGAGTATGACCTTAGCTTTGCTGTTGATGGTAAGAAACGCATTCAGTCCACCTATATGGTCGCTATGACCATGGGAAATCAAGCAGTAGTCGATGTCGGATAAATCGATGTCCAACAGTGCTGCATTGCGGACAAAGAGATCCGATGCCCCTGTGTCGAGTAGAAACTTTCCCGATGGGCCCTCCATATAGATAGAGAGTCCATGTTCTGTTTCCAGTCGTGCATCATTGGTACGATTATCGCTCAGTATGACCAATCGGTTATTCATTGTTTTATGTCTTTTATGTGATGGGGAATCTCCACGATAACGCGACCCTCGGTTATCAAGGTGTAAAGGTAGTGCTTTTTTTTAAGAAATGATAAAAATGCCACCTTTTTCATGAGTATTTCACAATTATTGGTTATCTTTGTATGATACCTTAATTCCGCAACACTATAATTTAACTTTATTTATAAGTTCCTGAGCAACAAAAAGTTGCCCAGGATTTTGCCATGTCAGAATTTTCACTTATCTTAGTGTTGCAAAAAGAAAACAAGCAAAACTCTAATATGACATGGCAAAAATACAAATTAAATCTGAGAAACTCACACCTTTTGGAGGAATTTTTTCAATCATGGAGAAATTTGACTCCATGCTTTCACCCGTTATCGACTCAACACTGGGTCAGAGATGCAGCAGTATCTTCGGATATCAGTTCAGCGAGATAGTCCGTTCGCTGATGAGCGTTTATTTCTGTGGCGGCTCATGCGTGGAAGATGTAACGTCACAACTGATGCGCCTCTCTCGTATCATCCTACCCTTCGTACATGCAGCTCTGATACCATCCTCAGAGCCATCAAGGAACTGACACAGGAAA
>NZ_NPJA01000015.1 GCF_002251295.1 Prevotella sp. P5-50 | reverse complement strand
GTGGTCAAGCACTTCCTTGGGCAGCACCATACGTGCCAACATTAGCAAACCTTTGTCTTCCATGATGCAAAGGTAAGCATTTCATATGAATCATACTCATTTACCCCTATGAAAAATCTATTGAGCCCCCTCAACCTGCCGTTGACTCATATCGACAAACCAATAAAAAGAATCTCCCGACACATTACGCAGACATTTCGAATGTACAACAAATGCTATCCCAAAAGCATCAAGAAGATACTCCCAAGGCAATACGAAGACAGTCCCAAGTAAATACGCAGATACTCCCAAGTAAATACGCAGATACTCCCAAGTAAATACGCAGACAGTCCCAAGATTTTCAAAACGAATCCCGAACACATCCCGAAGTCATCCCGAAGGAAGGTGGTGGATTATGACATGATGATTTTATATGGCGCAATTGAATTCAATAGACATACTATTATAAAAGAAATGGCACGTATCCCTACGCACCATTTCTAAAAACCAATTAATCATGATTTTCCTTAAAAACCATAATATCTCCGTTTCGTAGCTCTGGTGGAACACCAGTCAATTAGCTTTAAAAACTATCATTTCTTTTTTTTACCCTAAATAATATTACCAAACTACTAAAACTAATAACTACGATGCAAAGATACGACGTTATTTCGATATACTCTTTGTCGTAAGTACCCTAAACTTTAGTAATACTAAATCAAGTCGCAAAAAGTTTATTTCTTGTAACTTTTTCGACTTTCAGACAAAAAAATGGCCATTTCAACCCACTTTAACGATTATTTTATGTAATTTTGCACCATATTACATAACTAAGACGAAATGCTAAGAACCATTTTTACACTTATCATCAGCCTGTTTCTGATGCCGATGAGTGCACAGATAGGAAAACTATTCGATACAGACAACCAATTGTCGAGCAACTTTGCCAACCAAGTATTACAAGATAAACGCGGTTTTATTTGGATTGCTACACGAAACGGACTCAACCGCTACGACGGCTACAACTTCACCGTGATGAATAGTACCGACAAGAACGGACACTACATCAACAACTACGTGAACTGCATGGGACAGGATCATGAAGGTAACATCTACCTTGGAACCAACAACAATCTGTTCATCTACGACGGTTATGAGTTTAGAAAAATACCTATGCTGGTAAACGGAAAAGAGATTACCACCTATATCCAATATATCTATACACGCAACAATGGCGATGTGCTCGTATGCACTTCTGGCTTTGGTTTGCTGCGTGTAATTGACAAAAACAAGGCGGAAAGCATAGGTGGAGTCATCGACCAATATAAATATATAAATTTTACTTTCGAAGATCATAACGACAGGCTATGGATGGTTTATTCCGATGGAGACGTACTCAGACAGGAAACCAGTGGAAAAGTGACCATCCATGTACCAGGAACTGCTGGTTTGCAGATACGCGAGATAGCCGAAGACCGACAAGGCAACATCTACGTAGCCACCTTGCGACAAGGGCTATTTGTCATGGCACCACAGACAGACCGATTCACCCATGTGGCTGGTACGGCAGGCTTAGCCATCAACAACATCTATATTGCACGCAATGACAACATCTACATTGGGTGCAACGGCGAAGGACTCTACGTCTATGAACCTGCTACAGGAAAACTGACCAACAATCCGTTTTTCTGCAACCGCATCAATCTGAGTAAAACAAAAGTGACAAGCATCATCGAAGATGCAGAAGGAAACATCTGGATGAGTATGTTTCAGAAAGGTGTATTCATGCAACCCACCAGACCCTACGAGTTCGGATATATGGGATTCCGCTTAGGCTCTCGAAACATGATAGGCGAGAACAGTGTGACAAGCGTGCTACGAAGCGAAGACGGATCAGTATGGGTAGGAACCGACAAAGACGGACTTTACCGACTGCACTTCGGCACCTCAATGCCAATATCTTCAACCCATGTAGTGAAACAACCATTGGCCATTCTTTCACTCTGCGAAGACTTACATGGCAATATCTGGGTAGGAAACTATGAAGACGGATGCGGATACGTAGATCCATCTGGCAACTACCACAACTTTGATTTGCCTTTAGGAAAAAACTCCAGCGTCTTTGACATAAAAGCAGACCGCAACGGGAATATCTGGATAGGCACTATGGGAAGTGGACTGATATGTCGCCGGCCCGACGGCAGCCTGAAAATATTCAGGCAATTACCAAAAGCCGACAGCGACAGACATATCAATAGTATTCCCAACGACTATATCATGAAACTTGCGCTGTCGCCCGACCATAAATATATCTACGTTGCCACATCGGTAGGTTTGGCATGCATGGATATTGCCACAAACAACTGGGTAAGCAAATTCTCCACAAACTGCGTCAATTACGGATCGTTCTCACATTGTGTTTTTGCAGACAGCAGAGGCAACGTGTGGTATGGAACAGAAAATGGAGTATATTGCTATTCCAACGGAAGTACAGAAGCAAAGCTCTACAATACAGACAACGGACTGCCCGACAACAGCATTGCCTTTGTGACGGAAGATGCACGTGGCGATATTTGGATCGGCACCATACATGGCTTATGCCGACTGCATGTGAAAACGGGAAAAACCAACAACTATTTCTTAGAAAGCGGACTGCAAAGCAATGAGTTTAGCGACGGAGCAGTTTTTGCCGCTGATGGCGGTCGATTGCTACTGCTCGGAGGAACCGGAGGTCTCAACTGGTTTGATCCACTCAAGCTAAAACTACACTCTTGGAAAGCAAACGTATGTATATCACACCTCATCGTAGGCAACCGCACCGTATATCCCGGCATGGAATCGGGCAGCTATACCATTACGGAAGAACGCGTATTCTACTCTAAGAAATTTGATTTGGCACACGATGACAACTCTTTCACCCTACAGTTTTCTGCCCTAACCTATAATAATACGGAGCAAATTGCCTATGCCTACAGCATCAACGGAGAAGACTGGCACTTCATGCAACCAGGTATCAACGAGGTGACATTCTCACACTTGCCAGCAGGCACATACAACTTCCGGGTCAAAGCTATCAACAATCAGCAAGAAACTCCCATACGCGAATTTACAGTAGAAATACATCCAGCATGGTATGCCAGCGTTTTGGCACGATTCATCTACTTCATCATTGCCATGTTGCTATTATGGACATACAGGAAGCATCGACGCAAACTGGAGCAAGACCGCATGCTACTACAAAACCACATCCATGCCGAAGAAATGGGCGAAGCCAAACTACGTTTCTTTATGAACATCAGCCATGAGATTCGTACACCGCTGACACTCATCATCACTCCGTTGCTCTCACTTATCAAAGACGACAAAGACCCGCAACGGCAAGGCATCTACGAGATTATCAGGAAAAACTCTGAGCGCATTCTACACCTCATCAATCAAATGATGGACCTGCGAAAGATTGACAAGGGACAAATGACCATGCACATGAGTCAGACAGACCTCGTGGCTTTCATCAACGATGAATACAAACTCTTCCTACAACAAGCCACCAACAAAAACATCACCTTCGAGTTTGAACACGACTCGGAAACACTCCCAGTATGGATTGACCGCAACAATTTCGACAAAGTAATCATGAATGTACTGTCGAATGCTTTCAAGTTTACACCCACCGGAGGTCATATTATCATCCGACTTACACATACCGAACACCATGCCTATATTTCTGTAAAAGACAATGGTATAGGCATACCAAAAGATAAAATAGAAACCATATTCCAGCGTTTCTATCAAAGTCCGACCAATCCCAACGACCGCAATATCGGCACAGGAATCGGATTGGACCTTACCCGTTCACTTGTAGAACTTCACTATGGCACCATCGTGGCAAGAAACAACGAAGAGTCAGAGGGATCCGACTTCACCCATGGTAGCGAGTTTACTATCCGTATTCCATTAGGTAATTCACACCTCAAGCCAGAGGAGATGGTCAACGAAGAAGACATAAAAGACGAGCCTACCCTATTGCAAGAGATGGAACTGGAAAACAATCGGGCAATGACTATGGAGACCAACCCCCAGACGGAGGCAGAAGAACTAACAAATAACACCAAAGGAGGAAAAGCCACACTGGCTATCGTCGAAGACGAAGACGATATCCGAGACTTTCTATGCACACAATTTGCCGATGATTTCAAGGTACTAACCTATCATAACGGCAAGGAAGCGCTACTCGAAATAGTTAAATTGCAACCCGATTTGATTATATCAGATGTGATGATGCCGGAAATGGACGGTATGACGCTCTGCTCAAAAATCAAAGCCAATGTCAATACCAACCACATCCCCGTCATCCTGCTTACAGCAAAAAGCCGAGAAGAAGATCAGTTGGAAGGCCTTGAAACTGGTGCAGATGCCTATATTCTGAAACCTTTCAATATGGACATCTTGCGCCGCACAGTCATCAATCTACTGACTACACGACGCACACTCCGCAATAAATTCAATGGCAACGAAAGTCAGGAATCACGCATCGAAGAGGTTACGGTACAGACACCAGACGAAGCTTTGATGGAACGCATCATGCAAGTAATCAACGAGAACCTCAGCGATTCAGACCTCAGCGTAGATATTATAGCACAGAAAGTTGGTATCAGTCGTGTACACCTGCACCGCAAAATGAAGGAGCTGACCAACCAAACACCACACAGCTTTGTGCGTAACATCCGACTGAAACAGGCTGCTAAGATGCTGCGCACCTCCAAGCGCAACATTACCGAAGTGATGTATCTCTGCGGATTCTCTAATGCTGCAAGCTTCAGCACAATGTTTAAAAACCTATATGGTTGCTCACCACGAGAATACATGAATAATGGAAATGAACAATAGCATAAACTTTTCGTAACAAGGAATATATGCTAAAAAGCAAAAATGGGCAATAGCACAAACTTTCCGTAACAAGGAAAAATGCCTGTGTGCAATGAAATGTGTAACTTTGCAGCATCGATAACTTAATGCTAACAGTTAAACAATATCATAGCACATGAGACGAAACATTATCGCCACCATCGCCATGGCAATAGCCACAACGGCATCGGCACAAACGGCACAGTTTTCCAACTTCCGTTACACCGGCAACGACAGCCGGTTTAGTGAGTCTATTGACCGTACACACCAGTATTACAACCCTATCCTGGCAGGTTTCTATCCAGACCCGTCAATATGCCGTGTAGGAGACACTTACTATCTGGTCAACTCTTCATTCACTTTCTTCCCTGGTGTTCCTCTATCTACCAGTAAGGATCTCGTTAATTGGACACCTGCCGGACACGTACTCGACCGCCCATCGCAGGTTCCTCTGAAAGGACAGAATGTATCAGGCGGTATCTTTGCACCTGCCATCAGTTACAACAAGAAGAATAAGACGTTCTATATGATTACCACTAATGTAGGAGCCGGCAACTTCTTTGTCAAGACCAAAAATCCAGCTGCCGGATGGAGCGAACCTATCTACCTGCCAAAGATTGACGGTATTGACCCATCATTCTTCTTTGATGACAACGGCAAGGGATATATCGTACACAACGGTCCTGTAGTTGGCGGTGCCGACTATGAAGGACAACGGTCAATCCGAATGTTCGAATTTGACGTGAAAGGCGACAGTATCAAAGGTGACTTCAAAGAGATATTGCGCGGAGGAACACATGTAGAAGAACGTCCTATTTGGATTGAAGGTCCACACCTCTTTAAATATAAGAAATACTATTATCTGATGTGCGCAGAAGGCGGCACAGGCCCCTGGCACAGCGAGGTAATTCTCAGAGCCAAAAATCCTAATGGTCCTTGGGAAGAATGTCCACACAACCCCATCCTCACACAGCGCACAGGCCTGAAGGCTGACCGTCAGAACCCTGTTTCAAGTGCCGGACATGCTGATCTTGTTGAGGATGAAAAGGGAAATTGGTGGGCTGTATTCCTTGGCTGCCGCCCCTACGAGCAGGACATGTACAACACAGGACGCGACACATACCTGTTACCTGTGACATGGAAAGACGGATGGCCTACCATTCTTGAACCCAACAAAGCCATAAGCCCTGTGGGAGAAAAAGCAGGTTTGAAACCTACTGAAAACAATTATTTCAGTGGCAACTTTACTTACGAAGACCATTTCGACAAGGCTACTCTCGACAGCAGATGGATGCGCCTGAGAAACTCAGAAGGTTTCTGGAAAACTGGCGACGGACATCTCACATTGACTCTGATGCCGGGCAATATCTACCAGCGTGAACCACTTTCTGCCGTTTGGGCACGTCAGCAACATGGCACATTTACTGCAGAAACTACGCTCGACTTCACTCCTCGCAACGATAAGGACATTGCAGGTATTGCTTTGTTACAGAAAGAAGACCACAACATCGTATTCGGTAAGACACTAGTTGGTGGTAAAACTATGATCACCTTGACACGCAGTGAGCGATTCACCATGCCCATTGCATCAGCTTACATCGGAAACGGGACATTGAAATTGAAAGTGGAAGCCCACGACCGCTACTATGATTTCTTCTATGCTGAAGGCAATGGCGAATGGATGATACTGGCACGCGGTGTTGACGGTTCTAACCTTAGCACCCAGAAGAGTGGCGGATTTATCGGAGCATGCATAGGCCTCTATGCCTCATCGGACAAAGACATGAAGCCAAAAGCCAAGCGCCCATTCTAAAAAGGACTCAAACTCAATCATAAATTATACACGTTTGACAGGCGACAAAACCAAGAGATACAGGTTTTGCCGCCTGTTTTTTTTACAACTATCAAGATATCCAAATATCAAAGCTATTTAATAAAACCTTTAGGTGAGTTTTCGGTCGTCTGGAGATGATAACTAAAGGTAAGCGTCTCTTCAAGCATTAAACAACATGTTTTCAATCGAAAACGGTCGCGGAAAAGCACGTATATCAAATGAAAACAGCGAATACTTTTGGTCATTAGCACATTTTGTTGTAATTTTGTAGCGAATTGTGTATAGTAACGAAGAATGACAGTAACAGAGTATATCAAACAAAATAACGGAGAGCGCGGATTCTCCTTCGAAGTGCTTCCACCGTTGAAAGGCAACGGCACCGAAGCACTGTTCAGAACAATAGACAAATTGGCGGTATTCAACCCCGGTTTCATCAACATCACAACACATCACAGCGAATATATTTACAGGGAATTGAAAAATGGGCAATTTGAGCGACTTCGCGTCCGCAGACGCCCAGGCACAGTGGCCATTGCAGCTGCCATACAGCAACGCTACAACATTCCTGTAGTACCACACGTGATATGTAGCGGTATGACCATTGAGGACATTGAATATGAACTGCTCGATCTACAATTCCTTGGCATACAAAACCTCATGCTCCTCAGAGGTGACAAAGCCAAAGAAGACAGCCGATTCACCCCCACTCCAGGAGGACATGCGCACACCACCGACCTCATAGAACAAGTGGTACGATTCAACAATGGCACTTTTGCAGACGGCACTACCATCAAACACCCAGGCACCAAATTTGAATTTGGAGTGGCAAGCTATCCTGAGAAACATGAAGAAGCGCCAAACTTGGAACGCGACATGGAGTATCTCAAGCAAAAGCAGGAGCTGGGCGCACAATATGCAGTAACACAGCTATTCTACGACAATGAGAAATATTTCGACTTTGTAGAGAAGGCAAGACAAATGGGAATCACCATTCCCATCATACCAGGTATCAAGCCAATGGCTAAACTCAGCCAGTTGACCGTAGTACCCAAAACATTCCATTGCGACATTCCCGAGGCACTTGCCAAAGAGATTGTCAAATGTAAAACAGACGAACAGGCCCGACAATTGGGTATCGAATGGACTACCGCACAGTGTCAGGAGCTCTACGCTCACGGCATTCAGAATATCCACTTCTATACTGTATCGGCCGTTGACTCGGTGGTAGAGATAACTAAACGACTGTTATGACAGGATTTGAACAGGTGATAGGACAGCAAGAAGCACAACAGCGACTGCTACAACTGGTGGACGAACAACGCCTGCCGCATGCCATCATGCTCTGCGGACCGATGGGATGTGGAAAAATGGCATTAGCTATGGCTTTTGCCGCACACCTGCTCAGACGCAATGCCAACGATGCTGCCATGTTGGCAAAATGGGAGCATCCCGACTTGCACTTTACCTTTCCTACCATCAAATTGCCATCTATGAGCGCAGACCACAAACCAGTGTCTGACGATTTCATACGACAATGGCACGATATGATTAAAGGCGGACCTTACTTCACCATGACCGAATGGATGGAACACATGGGCGCTGCCAACCAACAAGCCATCATCACCGCAGGAGAAAGCGATGCTCTGTCGCATAAACTCTCGTTAAAATCGAGTCAAGGCGGCTACAAAGTAAGCCTTATCTGGCTACCGGAACGAATGAACATAGAATGTGCCAACAAAATACTGAAACTGCTCGAAGAACCACCGCAACAGACCGTTTTTCTGCTCGTTTGCGAAGCTCCAGACCGTTTGTTGGAAACTATTCGTAGCCGCGTACAACGTATCGACGTGAAACGCATTGCCGACAAAGACATAACAGATGCTCTCATAGAACAGCGTGGACTCATGACCGATAAGGCAGAACGAGTGGCACACATGGCAGGAGGCAGTTGGCTGAAAGCCTTGGAAGCACTAAAGGCTGACTCAGAAAACGAGTTCTTCCTGGATATGTTTCAAACCTTGATGCGTATGGCATACGCTAGACGGGTAAAGGACATGAAAACATGGAGCGAACGAATGGCAACAGCAGGACGAGAGAAACAGAAGCGATTCCTTGAATATGCCCTGCGATTGGTACGCGAAAACTTCATGTACAACTTTGGCGAACGCGACCTCTGCTATATGACAGAGCGCGAAGAAGACTTCGCAAAAAAATTCGCACGATACATTAACGAAGCCAATGTGATAGAAATCAGCGATCTCATCACACTCGCCATACGCGACATCGGACAAAATGCAAATGCAAAAATCGTATTCTTCCATCTCGCCATACAAATGATTGTGCTACTCATACAGAAATAACTATCCGCTCGGAAAAGAACACCAACATATCATCAAGCAACAATAACAAAAGCATTAGCATACATTCAATACATCATATAAAGCATGGAAAAAGCAAAAGACCTCGAAATAAAAACAGGTTGCACACGCGGACTCTGTCACCAGGCTGTGGGGCGTCAAGACCGACAGTTGAATACCTACGACTGGCTCGCTGACGTACCGGGCAATATCGATACTACCGACTTGGTAGAAGTGCAATTCAAGCACACACGTAAGGGATATTACCACAACGTCAACAAATTGGAGCTTAAGAAAGGCGACGTTGTGGCAGTAGAAGCCAATCCTGGACACGACATCGGCGTGGTAACGCTAACAGGAAGACTGGTAAAATTGCAGGTGCAGAAGGCACATCTGAAAAGTGCAGATGACATCAAGCGTATCTACAGAATAGCACGCCCGGTGGACATGGATAAATTTAAAGAAGCCAAAAGCCGCGAACACGCCACCATGATTGAGAGTCGTCAGATAGCCAAAAACCTTGGGTTGAAGATGAAAATCGGTGACGTAGAGTATCAAGGCGACTGCAACAAGGCCATCTTCTACTATATCGCTGACGAGCGAGTAGATTTCAGACAGCTTATCAAAGACCTCGCAGCCACCTTCCACGTACGTATCGAGATGAAACAGATCGGTGCACGACAGGAGGCTGGACGCATCGGTGGAACAGGACCATGCGGCAGAGAACTCTGTTGCGCCACTTGGATGAAGAACTTTGTAAGCGTTGGTACCAGTGCAGCACGCTTCCAAGACATCTCACTCAATCCCCAAAAACTGGCTGGTATGTGCGCCAAACTCAAATGTTGCCTTAACTATGAAGTCGATGACTACGTAGAGGCAAGTAGAAAACTGCCTTCAAAAGACATCGTGTTGATTACTCAGGACGCTGAATATCACCTCTTCAAAACCGATATTTTGGCAGGTCTCGTCACCTACTCGACCGACAAAAACTTGGCAGCAAACTTGGAAACCATCACCGCAGAACGTGCCAAACAAATCATAGAAATGAACCGCAAGGGCGAAAAGCCATTGTCTCTCGTAGAAGGCGAACAGAAGCAAAACGATAAAAGATCGCTCGACCTGGCTACTCAGGAGAACATCAATCGCTTCGATAAGAGCAAGAAAAAGAAGAAAAAACCAGCTAAGAAATCTGCTGACAACAGCGCACTTCGGCAGCAAGACCATGCAGGACAACAGCCCAACAACAACCAGCGCCCACAAAACGACAACCGACGCGGGCAAGGTAATGTTCCTAAGCCACAAAGCGAAGGTCCACGCCAGCCTAACGGCGAGCAACGCGGCCCTCGCCCTAACCGCCAACAAGGTAACGGCCAACAGCGCCGCAACAAGCAGCAACAGCCTCAACAGCACAAGCCAAGACATCAGGACAACAACGAAAATGCGTAAACTGATACGATACACTATGACCCTATCCACCATATTGTTGGTTGCTGCTTGCAACCTCAATATGGTGTATAGTCATTATGAACATGTACCAACAAAAGGATGGGAACGTAACGACACTATTTCGTTTGATGTTTCTCCCCTTGAAATAAGTGGCAATTATCAGGAAAAAGTAGGATTGCGCATCACCGGAGAATACCCGTTTATGGGACTCACACTCATTGTAGATCAAACAGCAGTAAAATCGGGAAAAAACTATAGAGACACACTCAACTGCAAACTTATAGACCATAACGGTAATGTCAAAGGACAAGGCGTGAGCCATTACCAATACGAGTTCAAACTCGCCACAATACCATTAGAAGCAGAAGACTCACTTCACATCACCATACGGCACGATATGAAGCGTGAAATGCTACCTGGCATTACCGACATTGGGGTCACCCTAATACGCCAATAACCAAACACAGAAGTTGTCTATTTGATTTCAATTAGCATCATATGGTTATGAGCGAATGAGATTTCTTCCGGCATCAAGGCGCAGGAAGATAAATAGTAATATGGTAAATCCCCATAGTGAAGAACCACCATAACTGAAGAACGGAAGTGGAATACCGATAACTGGTGTCAGTCCCAATACCATGCCTACATTGATAAAGACATGGAATAGGAATATGCTCAACACGCAATAACCATAAATACGACCAAATCGAAACGGTTGACGCTCAGCCAATTTTATAAGTCGCAAAACAAGTGCAAGAAACAGCAACAAAACTCCTGCAGATCCCAAGAAACCTTCCTCTTCACCTACAGTACAGAAAATAAAATCGGTATCCTGCTCTGGCACAAACTTCAATTTTGTTTGCGTACCATTCAGAAAGCCCTTGCCTTCAAGTCCACCAGAACCGATGGCTATCTCACTCTGATGCACATTATAGCCAGCACCCTTAAGGTCTTCCTCCAATCCCAATAGCACATTGATACGTGTTCGTTGGTGTGGCTCCATCACATTGTTAAGGATAAAGCTGGCACCATAAAAGAAAAAGACGGAGCCCAAGGTAAAGAGAGCTATGAAATAATAGTTGCGTAAACGTGTGCCCAATGCCTCCCAAACAAGATAACCAACAAGTATGAAGGTCATTATCAACTGGATATAGACAATATCGAAAGGCAAACGTAGCAACATGAGAGAGCAAAGAGTAATGCCAAGACTTATCCATCCAATGCGCCATGCCAATCGTCTGTTATTGCCATAGACCCATACCAAGCCGGCTGTAAACAGTTGGATAAGCAATAACACCACAAACTTTCCGACACTGGTCGGTGAGCCTGCAAGGTAAACGTCTGCATAACGAATGCCTACTACGAAATAGATAACGGCGGCAACACCAGTAAACAGAATAGAACCGGGCATTCCTTCACGATAGAACATCAGGAAGAAAGCAAGATAAACCAATGCTGATCCTGTCTCACGTTGAAGCACGATAAACATCATAGGCAACAGGATGATTGCTAATGTAGCAGCAAAATGTTTCCATTGATGAATGTTGTAACCATAGGTTGACATAAACTTCGACAAAGCCAAAGCCGTGGCAAACTTTGCAAATTCCGCAGGTTGTAAGCGTAGTGGACCTAATACCAACCACGATCGAGAACCTTTAATCTGATGGGGATTGAATATAGTAGCAAAGAGCAACAACAACAATAGCGCATAGATGACATAGGCAAAAGTGTCGTAGAACCTGTCATCGGACATCAATATGACGAAGCCCAACGTAATAGAAGTGCCTATCCAGATAATCTGCATACCCGAACGAGTGCTCAGACTGAAGATGTCTGTGTCACCATAATCATAGCTGGCTCCACATACGCTAATCCAGCCAAACGACAGGAGAGCGATATATATCAATATCGTCCACCAGTCGATGGAACGCAACACACTATTGCCTTGTCTTCTACCTGCCGATGTTGCCATAAGCTATATGTCTATGTTGGAACTCTTCAGCACGCTTCATCGAAGCTTCTGAGAGTTTGCCGTGAATATACTGTTCCATTATCAAGCCACCGATAGGTACACCATATGTGGCTCCCCATCCACCGTTCTCTACATAGACGGCAACGGCAATCTTGGGATTGTCCATTGGGGCGAAACCCATAAATACCGAGTGGTCATGACCTCGGTTCTGTGCCGTACCTGTCTTTCCGCATGCATTAATATCGTAACGTGAGAGCTCACGACATGTTCCACCAACAGCCGATGACCGCATTCCTGCCACTACATAGTCGTAGGCTTGGCGTTTGGCCATGGTATAATGGCGGCGTCTATAGAGTGTGTCAAGAGGTTCGTCTTGTACCTTCCGCACTACATGGGGCACATAGAAGTATCCTCTATTGGCTATTGTAGCACCGAGATTGGCTATTTGTAATGGTGTGGCATTAACCTCACCTTGGCCAATGGATATAGAAATAATAGTCAGTCCGTTCCACGATCCACGATAGGCGTTGTCATAGAAATCTGCATTAGGTATTAGTCCTCGTTTCTCACCTGGCAGGTCGATACCGAGACGGTAGCCAAATCCCATGCTCACCATATAGTCGCGCCAACGGTTCATAGCATTCTGTACAGATCCATATTTACTCTTGGCTCCCATCATATAATAGAGTCCCCAACAGAAGTAGGCATTACAAGATGTGGAGAGTGCAGGAACAAGGCTTAGGGGTGAAGCATGGCCGTGACATCCCACATGAAGTCCTTTGAAGTTGAAGCCATGAGAACAAGGGAATGCGGTATGGGCAGGACTAATAATACCCTCCGAAGCGAAGGTTAGTCCTTGTGTGGTTTTAAAAGTAGAACCTGGCGGATACTGTCCCATAATGCTTCGGTTTAGCAATGGTTTAAGTGGGCTTGCGGTCAAGATTCGATGATTTTTTGAACGTTGACGTCCTACCATGCTTCTTGGATCATAAGATGGCGAAGACACCATGCAGAGCACTTCACCTGTAGAGGGTTCGATGGCAACGATACTTCCTATTTTTCCTTCCATTAGTCGCTCGCCCAAAGCCTGCAAGTCTGCATCAATAGAAAGGGTAAGGTTCTTTCCCGGAACGGGGCGCCTATCGAGTGCGCCATTCTGATAACGTCCTTGTATTCTGCCATGAGCATCGCGAAGCAGGATTTTCATCCCCTTCTCACCTCGCAATTGTTTTTCGTATTTTCTCTCTACTCCCAATTTTCCGATGTAGTCACCTGGGATATAGTAATTGTCTTCTTCAATATCCGATGGCGAAACCTCTGCCACATCTCCAAGTACATGGGCTGCATAAGGATACTGATATTGTCGGATGCTTCGCTTTTGAACATAGAATCCTGGGAAACGAAACATTTTCTCCTGAAAGACAGAGAAGTCCTTGTCTGATAATTGGCTCATGAACATCTGCTGTGTGAACCGACTGTAACCTGGATTTTTTGAGCGGTCTTTAAGATTGTTCATGCGCAAGTCAAACTCCTCTTTAGTAATATTGAGTGCTTTGCAGAGTTCGAGGGTGTCGAGATGGTTTTTCGCTTCGTTGACCACGACCATGACGTCGTATGCGGGTTGATTATAGACGAGCAGTTTTCCATGTCTGTCGGTAATGACACCACGTGATGGATATTCCACCTGTTTGAGGAATGCGTTTGAGTCGGCATTCTTCTTGTAGTCATCACTCATAATTTGCAGAAAGAAGAGGCGTATGATATAGATAACGACGATAAGTATGGCTACTCCGCCGATAACAAAGTGTCTGTAATCGAGTTCGAAATCTTTCATATATTATCCCCTAACGCTCTCGAAAGTCATTATCAGCGCTAAAGTAAATACAGCGCTACCAAATACACACATCATCCATTCCACTATATCAAAATATGAGAATGTTTCAAGCGAGAAGAATACAATACAGTAGGCCAGGACGAGTATGGTGACGTAGTATGCAAACTTAGCTAATCCGATTGTTCGGATGGCTGGTACAAGATCGTCAACAGAATCTCGTGGCACGAAGAGTTGGAAGATATAAGGTTGCAAAGCTCCGATAAGTGTCAGAGCTCCTGCTGCCACCCCAGGAGTGTTGCAGAAGATGTCGATAGCCAATCCAAGCGAGAAACTCCATAAAAGGATTCCCCATTTAGGGTAGTTGCGTGGGAATTTGACCACGAAATAGACATAAAGCAACGGGGTAGCAAATCCGAAGAGATGGATACGCCCGAGTACCATCGCCTGTACCAAGACATAGGCGATGAACAGTCCTGCCCGTTTCAACACATCGATAGACATTTGCCTTTTTATTCCTTCACATTAAGTTTGAGGGAATCGCGTGCAGCCTGAAGCAGCCGTGTGCGTTCCCCGATGGTTTTATCGCTAATGACGACAACGTCGCGAATGCAACCGAAGTCGGTAAAGAGTTCCACCTTGACGCGATATGATAGTCCGTCGGCAGAGTTATAGACTGTGCTAACCTTTCCTACGATAACTCCTGGTGGGAAGATGCTGGAGTATCCGTTGGTTTCCACCTTATCTCCTCGATTAAAACGTGCATGTCGGGGAATATCTTCAAGATAGGCTACGTTAGGATCTTTTCCATCCCATCGTAATACGCCGAAATATCCTCTTCCTCGTATGGCGCAACTGATGCGCGAAGTAGTATTGAGTACTGGGATGAGGACGGAATAATGGTCGGAGACGAGATAAGTAATGCCAACAATTCCCTGTCCGCATGCCACACCCATTCCAACCTCGACGCCATCGGCTGCTCCACGGTCGATGGTCATCAGGTTGTCTGGACGGTTGAGCTCATTGGTAACCACTTTGGCCGGTATGAGCTCATAATGGCTGAGCATTTGGAGTTCCTGTCGTTCTGCTGCGGTTGTATCGCCGGTAAGCTCGGCATATAGTTTTCGCAGCTGTGTCACCTGTCTTTCAAGGTAGAAATTGCGCAAGGTAAGGTCTTTATTGACCTTGGTGAGCGAGAAGAACGATTCCACCCTTGCTCTTTCGCTATTGACATGTCCTGCCACGGCGTTGGCTGATGATAGCCATGCGCTACCTTGATAGCTGTTGTATCGGAACAGCAATACAAGGCTGACGATTTCAAGCAATACGAAAAGAAACCAATGATGGTACTTTTGCAGAAACTCCAGCAGGTTTTGCATTTCGTGTTATCGCATCAAGAATGAGAAACGGTTGATATTCTTCAGAGCGACGCCAGCACCTCTTGCTACTGAGTGTAATGGATCTTCTGCTACGTGGAATGGAATATTGATCTTGTCTGTCAGACGACGATCGAGTCCTCGCAACTGTGCTCCACCACCTGAGAGATAGATACCGTTTTTAACGATGTCGGCATACAGTTCAGGTGGAGTGTTCTCAAGTGCTGAGAGTACTGCATTCTCAATCTTGGCGATAGTTTTGTCAATACAATGCGCAATCTCCTGATAGCATACGGGCACTTCCATGGGCAATGCGGTAATGCGGTTAGGTCCATGCACAACATAATCCTCAGGGGCTTCGCTACCAAGATCGGTAAGGGCAGAACCTACGTTGATCTTGATACGCTCTGCCATTCGCTCGCTGACTTTCACATTGTGCTGACGTGCCATATATTCCTGAATATCGGCAGTAAGGTCGTCGCCGGCAGTACGGATGGAGTTGTTGCTGACGATACCGCCGAGTGAGATTACTGCAATTTCGGTAGAGCCACCACCTATATCAACAATCATGTTACCTTCTGGTGCCTCAACATCAATACCGATACCGATGGCTGCTGCCATGGGTTCGAAAATCAGATATACGTCACGTCCGTCGGCATGTTCTGCTGAGTCACGAACGGCACGAAGTTCTACTTCGGTGGATCCCGAAGGTACACCGATGACCATACGGAGTGAGGGTGAGAAGAGTCTTGAACCAGTATGCACCATTTTGATAAGTCCGCGCATCATCTGCTCGCAGGCAGAGAAGTCGGCAATCACACCGTCGCGCAAAGGACGGATGGTGCGAATATTCTCATGAGTCTTCTCATACATCATCTTGGCCTCATTGCCTACGGCAATCATCTTGTCGGTGCGGCGATCGAGAGCCACTACGGACGGCTCATCAACAACGATCTTATCATCACTGATAATGATGGTGTTTGCCGTTCCAAGATCCATGGCTATTTCCTGGACAAAGCTAAAAAATCCCATATTAGTCTGTTTCGTTCGTTAAATTGTAGTATGCTTATTTCTCGAACCACGCATGAATAGCGGTGTCGTAATGGCTGCTGACGCCGAAAGCACGAGTAGCGAACATGCGGCGCTGCTCCTTGGTGGTCTCTGCACCCTGCTTGTTGAGGATGTCGAGCAGCACACTATATTCTGCCTTTGAAGGCACGATAACTACGTCGTTGAAATTCTTGGCTCCTGCACGGATGAGCGAAATACCGCCTATATCAATCTTCTCGATAATATCGGCATCGCTTGCGCCACTGGCTACAGTCTGCTCGAAAGGATAGAGGTCCACAATAACGAGGTCGATCTCGGGTATCTCATATTGTGCCATTTGCTCGCGGTCACCTTCATTGTCGCGACGACCGAGGATTCCACCAAACACTTTAGGATGCAAAGTCTTGACACGTCCGCCAAGAATAGAAGGATAGGTTGTTACATTTTCTACCTTTTCACATGCATAGCCGAGGCTTTCGATAAAGGTCTGTGTACCGCCAGTAGAGAGGAACTTTACGCCCTCTTCGTTGAGTTTTTTAAGCAGTTCTTCGAGTCCATCTTTATGGAACACGGAGATCAGCGCTGTCTTAATTTTCTTTGAATCTGCCATAAAATGATATAACGTTATAATGTTTGTCTAAACCTGCGTTTCTCAAAACGCTCTGCAAAATTACAAAAAAGACGCCACATTGTATCTTGTTTTATGAAAAAAATCGGGTTTTATCGCATTTTACTGATATGGAATAGGTCACGAGCCATTTACATAGGCTCCAAAGAGAACGATTTACAGTCTGCAAACATATTGCAACCAAGGTTTTTCAAACTGAAGGGCAATCTCTATTTTCATCAATCTATTAGCGCACCGATGCGTTCGGGATGCGTTCGGGATGCGTTCGGGACTAATCGTCAATAAGCCAACATCGATACTTTCGCAATATGTCCGAAGTAAGTCCCAAGTAAGTCCCAAATAAAGTTCCAAAACTTGCGAACAAGAATGGGAGGACATTAGGAGAAGATTTATCGGGTGAGCCGAAGAAAGGATGACAAGAGCGAGTTGCGCTCACTTAGAATTGAAACAAAAAAAACCTTTGCAACCATTACAATTGCAAAGGACAATTTAAATTATTCAGTAGCGGGAGGGGGACCCGAACCCTCGACCTCCGGATTATGAATCCGACGCTCTAACCAGCTGAGCTACCCCGCCATTGGCTGTTAAGCGGGTGCAAAGGTAATACAATCTTTTTAAATACCAAAATTTTTTTCAAAAAAAACATTGCTATTTCAGTGTTTTTTTGTATTTTTGCAACAGAAACAAACCAAAAAACGAAGAAACCATGCATATTCTAAAGAAAGAATACTCCGTTTCCGCAAAATCGCCAAAAATAGTTTGGGACATGATTGGTAATGCAGCAGGCATGCAAAAATGGCTTGCAGACAGCGTGACGGAAGACGGAAACCACTGGACCTTTACCTGGGGAAAACCCTGGACTGAACGCGACACAAAAGTCTCAGAAGTATTGGAAATCGTCAAGCCCTGTTATATCCGACTAAAATGGGACTATCAGGAAGTAGACCCACAGGCATACTGGGAAATACGCATCGAACAGAGCGAATTGACCGGACACATCAATCTTGTCATTACCGACTATGCCGACGACGAGGACATCGACGACCTCAGCAACCTTTGGGACGACAACATGGAGCGCCTGCACCGTGTCAGCGGACTATAGTCGCACACCCTTCACGACGACCATAAAACCATGGCCATACATTATATATGCGCCTGAAACGATAAAAAAAAGCGAAATTATTGCCGTGCTCTGACATTTTTATAGTAATTTTGCAGTCTGAAAGCACATTCATGAATGTTTCGAATTAAGAAATTAGACATATTTATCGCTAAGCAGTTTGGACTGCTATTCGTAGGAACCTTCTTCATCTGCCAGTTCGTGCTTATGATGCAGTTCTTATGGCGATACGTGGACGAACTGATCGGAAAAGGACTGTCGCTCGATATTCTGGCACAGTTTTTCTGGTATATGGGACTGATGCTCATGCCTCAGGCCTTCCCTCTTGCCATTCTTCTAAGTTCACTCATTGCCTTCGGAAACCTCGGTGAGAGCTCAGAACTTACCGCCATCAAAGCTGCCGGAATCTCACTCATACAGTCCATGCGGTCACTCATCGCCATTGTCTGCTGCATCAGTTGCATTTCGTTCTATTTCCAAGAAGTAGTGGGACCAGAGTCGTTCGTGTCATTCCGACAACTGCTCATGTCGATGAAGCAGAAAAACCCCGAAGTGGAAATCCCAGAAGGAATCTTCTATGATGGCGTAAGCGGTTCAAATATCTACGTTCAGAAAAAAGACCTCAACACAGGAAAACTCTACGGACTCATGATATTCCGCATCAACGGAGGCTACGACGACCATGCCATCATCCTGGCAGACTCAGGCACCATGCAATCCACCGCAGAGAAGAAACACATTCTGCTGACACTCTACAGCGGCGAATGGTTTGAAAACATGAGACAACAAGACATTGCCGGCCCTGCCAATGTGCCCTACCGACGAGAGACATTCTCCAAGAAGCGCATCCTACTCGACTTCGACGGCGACTTCAATATGGCTGACGCAGGAGGCATAGCCACCGACGCACGCTCAAAAGGCATGCGCCAGATACTCCACGACTTAGACTCCATTAGGGAATTCAACGATTCGGTAGGACACGCAGTCTTTCACGAAGCACAAAACAACTACCTGCGACTGCCTTCATTCAACAAGAAAGACTCTCTCAAAGTCATGGCAGACATCAGTAAAGGACAACTCAATTTCGACTCAGCCTTCACAAAGCTACCGGTTGACGTCAAACAGAGTGTCATCAAGCGAGCTGCCGACAATGCACAAATGGCAGCAATAGACCTCGATTTCAAAGCCGACTATTCTACTTATCTCAACCGAAACGAAAGATTGCACGAGATAGAAGCCATCAACAAGATCACACTATCACTATCGTGCCTCATATTCTTCTTTATCGGAGCACCGCTCGGAGCCATCATCCGCAAGGGTGGACTGGGAATACCGGTAATCATATCAGTCATCGTGTTCATCATATACTTCATACTCGAAAACACAGGAATGAAAATGGCACGTGACGACAACTGGACAGTATGGTTCGGAAAACTCATGGGAACAGCAATCCTCACCCCCATCGCAGTATTCTTCACCTACAAGGCCAACAACGACTCGGTAGTATTCAATATCGACCTCTACAAATCAATTCTCATGCGCATACTCGGCCTGAGATCCAAACGACACATCAGCAGTAAGGAGGTCATCATCGAAGATCCATCCTACATCAACGATGCACAGCTGTTATTACACATCAACAACGAAATACAACAGTATAACACCGAACACAGGCTGCTGCGCCTACCCAACCCTATCAAGGTATTTTTCCGTCCAGGCAACGACCAGAACATCGAGCGCATCAACGAAATGCAGGAAAACATCATACGAGATTTGATGAACACACGAGACCGTGCCATCATTACCTACCTCAACAGATTCCCCATCGTTGCAACCCATGCACACACTCGGCCCTTCCGGCGCAAATGGCTCAACGCCATCACGGGAATATTCTTACCAACAGGCATCATATTCTACCTCCGCATGTGCCAGTTCAGGTTCCGATTGCATAAAGACCTCACGGCCATCACAACAAACAACGAACTCATTGTCAAACGAATAGCCGAAATAACAGGTACAGACTATAATAGTCTGAAAAAAACCTAGACAATCACGACAAAACAGGAATTCAATAACCATAAGAAACATAATATTTATATATAAATAAGGTATAAAAAGAAAATTACAATATGGAGAAACTCAAAGTAAATACCGTAGAGGAAGCCATTCACGACTTCCGCGAAGGCAAATTCGTCATCGTTGTAGATGATGAAGACCGCGAGAACGAGGGCGACCTCATCTGTGCAGCAGAGAAAATCACTCCAGAAATGGTGAACTTCATGCTGAAATACGCACGTGGCGTACTCTGCGCACCTGTCACCATCAGCCGTAGCATCGAACTCGACCTGCCACACCAAGTACAGGACAACACCTCGCTGCTCGGCACTCCATTCACCGTCACCATCGACAAGATCGAAGGATGCTCGACTGGCGTGTCTGCACATGACCGCGCTGCCACCATTAAGGCATTAGCCGACCCCAACGCCACACCACAGACTTTTGGACGCCCCGGACATGTCAACCCACTCTATGCACAAGACAACGGAGTACTTCGCAGATGCGGACACACCGAAGCCGCCATCGACCTTTGTCACATGGCAGGACTCTATCCCGCCGGAGCACTCATGGAAATCATGAACGACGATGGTACCATGGCTCGTCTGCCAGAACTTATAGCATTTGCCAGAAAGCATGATTTGAAGGTTATCACCATCAAAGACATGATAGCCTACCGCCTGCAAAAAGAATCTATCATCGAAGTAGGCGAAGAGGTAGATATGCCCACCGAATACGGACATTTCCGACTCATCCCATTCCGCCAAAACAGCAATGGGCTGGAACACATGGCACTCATCAAAGGCGAATGGAAAGAAGACGAACCTGTACTCGTACGCGTACACTCATCATGCATGACTGGCGATATCCTCGGTTCCATGCGATGCGACTGTGGAGAACAACTTCACAAAGCCATGCAAGCCATTGAAAAAGAAGGCAAAGGCGTGGTAATCTATATGCAGCAAGAAGGTCGCGGTATCGGACTGATGAACAAGATTGCAGCCTACAAACTGCAAGAAGAAGGCCTCGACACAGTAGATGCCAACCTACACCTTGGCTTCAAAGCCGACGAGCGAGATTATGGCTGTGGCGCACAGATGCTCCGCCACCTCGGCGTACGCAAGATGCGACTGCTCACCAACAACCCCGTAAAACGCGTCGGTCTTGAAGGTTACGGACTGGAAATCGTTGAAAATGTCCCCATTGAAGTAACTCCAAACAAGTTCAACAGACATTATCTTGAAACGAAGAAAAACCGCATGGGACACACCCTGCACCTCAAATAATAACCAATTCATTGTATTTTAATACGAAAAAGGTAAAAATCAACTAATTTCTTTCGTAAAAAAGAAATAATTGACTAATTTTGCAAACAATTCTACTTATACAAAAATAACATGGCACAACTATCAGACCGACTCCAACGGTTGGCTCCTTCTGCAACACTCGCAATGTCGCAGAAGAGCTCAGAGATGAAAGCGCAAGGCATCGACGTTATAAACATGAGCGTCGGAGAACCTGACTTCAACACACCGGACCACATCAAAGAGGCCGCAAAAAAAGCTATCGACGACAATTACTCCAGATACTCACCAGTACCTGGATACGCTGATTTGCGCAAGGCCATCGTAGAAAAACTCAAAAACGAAAACGGACTTGACTATACCGTCAACGAGGTACTTGTATCAAACGGTGCCAAGCAGAGCGTCTGCAACACCGTCATGGCACTTGTCAATCCCGGCGACGAAGTCATCATACCTGCCCCATATTGGGTAAGCTATCCGCAGATGGTAAAATTGGCAGGAGGCACACCTGTCATCGTAGAAGCTGGATTCGAGCAAAACTTCAAGATGACTCCCGAACAACTTGAAGCTGCCATCACCCCCAAGACACGCTTGCTCATCCTCTGCTCACCAAGCAATCCAACAGGTAGCGTATATACCAAGGAAGAACTTGCAGGACTTGCAGAAGTTATCAAACGTCACGATGACCTCTTCGTATTAGCAGACGAAATCTACGAGCACATCAACTACGTAGGACACCACGAGAGCATCGCCCAGTTCCCCGGCATGAAAGAGCGCAGCATCATCGTCAACGGAGTATCAAAAGCATACGCTATGACAGGTTGGCGCATCGGTTACATCGCCGCACCCGAATGGATTGTCAAAGGTTGCAACAAGTTGCAAGGACAATACACCAGCGGTCCATGCTCCGTAAGTCAGAAAGCAGCAGAGTTCGCATACACACAAAGTCAGGAATGCGTAGAGCAGATGCGTCAGGCCTTTGAACGCCGCCGCAACCTTATTGTCAAGCTCGCGCAAGACATACCAGGACTCGAAGTCAACGTACCGCAAGGTGCATTCTATCTCTTCCCCAAATGCAGCAGCTTCTATGGAAAGAGTTACGAAAGCACCACCATCAACAACTCCAGCGACCTCGCCCTCTTCCTCCTCGAAAAAGGTCACGTGGCAACCGTTGGCGGTGACGCATTCGGTGATCCAGACTGCTTCCGCATGAGCTATGCAACAAGCGACGAAAATATCATCGAAGCCATGCGCAGAATCAAGGAGACATTAGCCCTGCTGAAATAAAAAAAAGAATTATTAACTAGTTAAAAGTTCTTAATTATAACAATTGTACGGCGCAAATGATTATCTTTGCTTTCAGTTATAGAGGCAAAACTGCTTTTTTACGACTGTCTAGAAACCGCAAAGTACGCTAAATCAGAAAGATATATAACTTTATTTAATAACTAAAATTACATTCAAAATTATGGCAACTACAAAAAAAGCAGCCCCCGCCAAGAAGGGCCAGGGCTTTCAGGGAGTAAAAGGAGCATTCTGGATTATCGCTGTCTGCTTCGTTCTCGCAGTATGTTTCTTCAAGTACTTCCTCGGTAATGCAGATCACATCAACCCTGCAAACGGTGAAGTTATCGACGGTAACATGTGGGGTACCATCTACAAAGGTGGTGTCGTTGTACCTGTGATCCTTACCCTGCTGTTCTCAGTAATCGCTCTGTCTATCGAGCGTGGTCTGGCTCTGAACACCGCTTTTGGTAAGGGCAAACTCCCTAAGTTCGTGGCTAACATCAAGGCTGCTCTTAACGCTAATGATTTCGTAAAGGCTCAGGAGCTCTGCGACAAGCAGCGCGGTTCTGTTGCTAACGTAGTAGGTGCTTCTCTCCGTGCTTACAAGGAGATGGAAGCTGTTTCTGGTATCAAGAAGGCTCAGAAAGTAGCTAAGATCCAGCAGGCTCACGAAGAGGCTACTCAGCTGGAGATGCCTACTCTGACCATGAACATGCCTATCATCGCTACTATCGTTACCCTCGGTACTCTGACCGCTCTGTTCGGAACCGTTGTAGGTATGATCCGTTCATTCGCCGCTCTGGCCGCTGGTGGTGGTGCTGACTCACAGGCTCTGTCACTCGGTATTTCTGAGGCCCTGGTTAATACCGCATCTGGTATTTTGACCTCTTGGGTAGCTGTTGTAGCTTACAACTACTACACCAACAAGATTGACAAGTTGACATTCGCCCTCGACGAGGTTGGTTACTCAATTGCTCAGACTTACGAAGCAAACCACACAGAAGAGGCTTAATTTTTGCTAACCCTTTAAAATTTTATCACTATGGGTAAAGTAAAAATTAAGAAAAGCGACGTCTGGATAGACATGACCCCAATGTCTGACGTGATGGTGCTTTTGCTGACGTTCTTCATGATGACATCTACATTCGTGAAGAATGAACCAGTAAAGGTCAACACACCACAGTCAGCCGCTAAGGTCAAGGTTCCAGAGAACAATGTTCTGAACATCACCATCAACCCTCAGGGTAAGGTGTTCATGAGCATGGACAATGTGAACTATCTGAAGACAACGCTGTTGGATATGACCGACAAGTTCGGTGTAAACCTCAGCCCTGCCCTTCAGCAGAAGTTCTTGGAAGAGACACAGTTTGGTGTACCCATGAACGAGTTGGAACAGTATCTCTCACTGCCTCAGAGCAAGTTGGCTGAGACACTGGCCACCAAAGGTATTCCCACCGACAGTATCGCCAATGGTGACGGTACAAAAGGCATGAGTGAATTCCAGTTGTGGGTAAGAACTGCGCTCGACGCAGGTGAAGACATGAAGATCTGCATCAATGCAGACTCAAAGACACCTTATAAGGTTGTTAAGACCGTCATGTCAGAACTGCGCTCTATGGATGAGAACCGTTATCAGTTGATTACATCGTTTAAAGAAGCGGAGGAGTAAAGAATGGCAAAGCAAAAAGCAAGTAAACAGAAGAAAGTCAATGTACGCGTCGATTTCACGCCGATGGTGGACATGATGATGCTTCTTATCACGTTCTTCATGCTCTGTACGTCTTTGAGCAAGCCGCAGGCCATGCAGCTGACCATGCCAAGTAACGACAAGAACATCAGCGATGCGGATAAGAACGCAACCAAAGAGTCACACACCATTACTTTTTATCTTGGTGGCGACAACAAAATCTACTACATCAAGGGTATTCCCAAGTATGACGATCCAACCTGCATGAAGGAAACTACATGGGGTAAAGATGGTATCCGTAAGATCATTACCGAGCATCGTACAGAGGAAGGTATCATTCCTGTAGCAAAGATTCGCCTGGCAAAACTTGAGTTGGACAAGAAGAAGAAGGAGACAGAAATGCCCGATTCTACTTACAACAATGAGTTGTCAAAGATTCGTAACGGTGAACTGCTCAATGGCGAGAAAGTTCCTACACTGACCATTATTATCAAGCCGACCGATGCGTCAAGCTACGAGAACATGGTCACTGCACTGGATGAGATGCAGATTTGCAGTATCGGTAAGTACGTCATCGACGAGATTAGCCCCGACGACATGAAGCTTCTCAAAGCTAAGGGTATCAAGTAAATGACATTAAGTAACATCTAAAAGCAAGAAACTATGTCTAAAATAGATTTGATTGACAATGGATGGGTTGACCTTGTCTTCGAAGGAAGAAACAAGGAATACGGTGCTTACAAGCTGCGCAAGAACACAGGATCACGTAACGTGTATTCAATTATCATCATGGTGATCCTGGCTGCTGCCATCGGTCTTATCGTAGGTGTCAACGCCATCATTGAAGCAAACAGCAAGGAAGAGATTTCAGCAGATGTCGAGCTCTCACAGATTGCCAAGAAAGAGGTAAAAGTTGAGAAGAAAGCACCTGTGAAGATCGAGGAAGCCAAACCTGTTGAAAAAGTAAAGAGTTCGGTAAAATTCGTTCCTCCTGTCATCAAGAAGGACTCCGAAGTAAAGCCTGATGAAGAGTTGAAGTCACAGGATGACCTCAACAAGACTAAGACTGCTATCGGTTCTTTCGACGTGAAAGGTAATGACGATGCTGCCGGTGAGGTGCTGAAAGCTAAAGAGGTTATCGCACAGCCAGAGCCTCCAAAGGAAGAAGTAGCCAAGGTGTTCGACGTTGTTGAACAGATGCCTTCTTACCCTGGTGGTCAGTCTGCCCTGTTCGAGTATCTGAACAAGAGCATCAAATATCCAGTAGTAGCTGAGGAAAACGGCATTCAGGGTCGTGTAATCGTATCGTTCATCGTTGAGCGCGACGGTTCTATCACGGACGTGAAAGTTGTGAAGTCAGTTGACTCTTCACTCGACAAGGAAGCCAAGCGCGTTGTGCAGAGCATGCCACGCTGGATTCCTGGTAAGCAGAATGGTTCGGCTGTACGTGTAAAGTACACCCTTCCTGTAACCTTCAGACTTCAGTAATATGAGAAGAAACACATTCAACATTTTCGTTGGATTAGCACTAATTATTTTCGGACTTGCTGCCTGCAAAGACAGCAAGCCGAAAAAATTTCGTGCAGATACTATATCATCAGGGGCGATTAGTTTCGCCTCTGATAATAGTTTCGCACCCATTATCGATGAAGAGGTAGAGATGTTCAACAACGACCATCCTAAAGCCAAGCTTACTGCCATCTATACAAATGAGCAAGATGCCGTAAAAATGCTGATGGAGGAAAAGATATTTCTCGCCATTACCTCTCGTCAATACACCAAAAACGAGTTTAACACACTCAAAAACTTAGGATACAAGTCGATGAAGTCTGCTCCCATTGCTTACGATGGTTTGGCACTAATCATCAACAGATCCAATCCCGACACCTGTATCACCGTCAAGGATATAGCCCGCATACTCCGTGGTGAAGCCAAGAAGTGGAGTGATATCTATCCTGGTTCGAAGCAAGGCGATATAGAAGTGGTATTCGACCATCCGAAATCCAGCACAGTTCGCTATTGTCAGGATTCCATATTGGGAGGCAAGCCCATCAACAGTCCTAACATTCAGGCTGTAGAGAAATCTGCCGAAGTCATCAACTATGTGGAAAGCACCAAGAATGCCATTGGCATCATCGGTTCAAACTGGTTGAACGACAAACGTGACACGACCAACGTCACCTTTAAGAAGAATATCCGTGTGATGTCTGTCAGCCGTATGGAGACAGCCACCCCAGAAAATAGCTACAAGCCCTATCAATACTACATCTATGATGACAGCTATCCATTGATACGTACCATATATTGCTTGCTGAATGATTCCTATCGCGGTCTGCCTTTCGGTTTCAGCAATTATATCGCATCGCCCAAGGGTCAGCTTATCATCTACCACTCATCAATTCTGCCTGCTTATGGCAACATGACAACACGTAGTGTGATAGTGAAATAACGAGAAGAAACAAATTTATGTCTAACTAACATAATAAAAAAAGAGATTATGAAGACAATTAAATACCTAATGATGGGTGCGCTGATGATAGGATTCAGCACACAGGCCAACGCCCAGGATGGCACCGCAGCCGACGTAGCTGCAGTAAAACAGATGATTAGTAGCAAACCTGCCGACTTCGACAAGCAGATGAAGAACTACTATAAGAAGAACAAAAAGAACGTTGCCAACCTGTTGGCTTTCGCCAAGGCATTCTATGCAGCCAAGGATACAGCTAATGCTCGGACTTTTGCTAACTACACTCTCGCAGCCAGCAAGAACAAGAATGCGGAGGCATTCATCATGCTGGGTGATATTCAGGCATTGGGTGACAATGGTGGTGAAGCAGCCTCTTACTACACACAGGCTCGCTATGCTGATCCTAAGAACCCTGAGGCTTATTTCAAGTATGCCAACGTATATCGCAAGATCAGTCCCTCTGAGGCAATCAGCGTACTTGAGGAGCTCCGCGCACAGCGTCCTGATGTAGCTGTTGATGCTATTGCAGGTCGTATCTACTATCTCGCCAACGATTTCGAGAAGGCTCTTGAATACTACAATAAGGCTGATATGACGAAGATGGAGGATAGCGACTTGAGCGACTATGCCATGTCTGCATTCTTCAAACAGCAGAATCAGAAGAGTCTTGAGATTGCTCAATATGGTCTGACCCGCAAGCCACGTAGTGCTGCTTTCAACCGTCTGGCATTCTTCAACAGTACAGACCTTAAGGAATATGATCAGGCTCTGAAATATGCAGATGCCCTCTTCAACCAGTCAGACTCAGCAAAGTTCTCTTACTTCGACTACACTTACTATGGCAATGCCTACAACGGTGCTAAGCAGAGTGACAAAGCCATTGAGATGTACGAGAAGGCGCTTGCCCAGCCCGACATGGACAACAAGGATAAGCGTGCTGGTATCATTGAACAGATTACCGAGGCATATCTCAACAAAGATGACTTCGACAACGCCATCAAATACCACAAGGAGTACATTGCAACTGTAGAGAAACCAACAGCCAACGATTTGGCAAAACTCGGTCAGCTTCACACCCAGAAAGCAGGAACCTTGGAAGGTGATGCTCAGAAAGAAGAACTGAAGAACGCTGATTTAGCATATGAAGACTTGCAGAACCGCTATGAGAATGCCATCGAATATGCAACGTTCATGCGTGCACGTGTAAACTCATATCAAGACCCCGACCAGAAGCTGGGTCTCGCACTTCCCTTCTATCAGAAGTTGGAAGAGATGATTGCACCTAAAGAGACAAAAGACAAGGCAGACAATGCCCGTCTGATCGAGGCATATCGCTATATGATCTCTTACTACTATGTAGCTAAGGACGATAAGGCAAAAGCAACAGAATTTGCACACAAGCTGTTGAAAATCGATCCAGAAAACGATATTGCCAAACAAGTACTTGGTGTTAAATAAGCAACCCCAATTTTTCAAGGACTAAACTGGGAGGAAGGGCCAATCGCAAGATGGTTCTTCCTTTTTTTCGAGACATTCCAACTATTTATGATAGAAGACGTAGTGCAAATAGCACGCCGTTATGCATAGGGTATCACAAGAAAATTTAAATTATGAATATCATTAGTTTGATAACATCAATTACTAAGATGCGGTATATCTGAAAAAGTTTTCATCTGACGGAATAAGACGAGCGAGCTATTGTGCAATTCACTTTTTATGCCTACTTTTGCACCATCAACAATACACATCGTTATGTACAAGACAAAAGGAATACCCAATACCCGTATTGACGTGGCTGACGCCTTACGCGGAATAGCCGTGGCAGGTATTATCATCTATCATGCTGTGGAGCATTTCAACATCTTCACGTCACAGCCCATTTCAAACACATTGCCAATCGACCAACAGGTTGCAGACACATTGGCATGGCTACTATCTGGTAAGATGTATGGTATCTTTGCCATGCTTTTCGGTTTGAGTTTCTTCATCATGAACGACAACCAGCAACAAAAGCATCAGTCGTTCGACTGGCGTTTCTCGTGGCGTATGTCCCTCCTACTCTGTTTTGGCATCGTCAATGTAGCCTTCTATGATGGTGACATTCTCATCATTTATGCACTCATTGGCTTATTACTCATCCCCATCAGCCATCTATCATCGCGCTGGGTATGGACTATCATTATCTTCCTAGCGCTTCAACCGATAGAACTCATGTGCCTATTGTCAGGATATGAAATAGACCCTACGCACCTTTGGGAGATGTTTGGGACAATGAGTGAAGTACACCAATATGGCAGTTTTTGGCACAATACGCTCATCAATTTGAAGTTGGGTTTCCCTACCGACGTATTCTTTTTCGTCTATACAGGCCGGTTGACACAAATACTCTGCCTATTCATCCTCGGCATGCAGTTGGGCAGACATAGGTTGTTCTACAACGAAGGTCAACACCTGTATTATTGGTATCAGGTGCTGATTGTTTCCGTTGGGATTACTGTGTTGATGAGTCTGACACCGTTTGGTTCATTGGAAAAATGGCTATCTCCTATCTACAATCTCGTTATCCTGTCAAGCATCGTCTCTACCATAGTCACCCTCTGGTATGCATATCCAAGATTTCAACGCGTAATGCATCATCTCTGTCTGTTTGGTCGCATGAGCCTGACCAACTATTTGCTGCAATCCATTATAGGTACCATTATTTTCTGTGGTTATGGGTTTGGATACTACCACAAAGTAGGAACCACTTATGCAGCACTTATCGGCATCGTTATGGTCATCGTTCAATATTTATTCTGTCAATATTGGTTCAGGCATCATAGCCGAGGACCTTTAGAAGAGTTATGGAAACGACTGACTTGGCTGTAAGAGTCTGCCATGGTCTAACACGAAAGCTACTGTCGAGCAAAGATAGAGGGATTGTTGGACTTTTATAAACGCAAATCGGTCATTGGACATATAATACTGTCATGCATGTAATAAACGGCCGGTTTCGGATAGAGTCGTAGGCGAATAATCTGTTTTATTTGGTATAAAAGGGACGAAAGCACCTCAACAAACGTCTGTAATTTCGGGGTGTTCAAGCCTTTCAGCCTTTTTGAGTTTTCTCACCACTTCACGATAACTATGTCGTATGAGCGACCGTATCAATTCATCGTCAAGGTGGCCATAGAGATTGACTTGGTTCCAGTATTTTTTGTTCCAATGCCATGCCCCTTCAATCTCAACGTATTCTTCTCGTAGTTCAAGTGCACGGTCTGGATTACATTTCATAGTTACCCACTCAGGACGTTCCATATCCATGCACGCAAATATTCTGTCCATGATACGAAACGCAAGCGTCTGGTCATCAAAAGGGAAGTCTTCTGTGACAAGCGGAAGTGACAGACAATAGTCTCTCACCGTTTCAATATTCATAGTCTTTGAAAGGTTAGTTTTCTGAATGTGATGAAATAAAAAAACCCTTCAAAATAAATGAAGGGTCTTATTTCTTTATTGACTTGTATTGTCTTATGCAGGCAGGCTGATAGCCTCTGAAGGACAAACACCAGCGCAAGTTCCACACTCGGTGCAAGCATCTGGGTCAATTGAATACTTGTCGCCCTCAGAGATAGCTCCTACGGGACACTCATCGATACATGTACCGCATGCGATACAGTCATCACCAATTACGTATGCCATAATCTTAATATTTGTTTAGTTAAATGTAAATACTAAATGTTGATGATGCAAAGGTATATATTATTTTCGAAACTACCTAATTTTGATGATTGTTTTTTAGTTTTTTTTGTATTGTAGAAAGCCCAAAACAAATGATCACGACATGGCGATAGGGAAAGAAAAAACATGGAGAATACAATAAATCACTAATAATGAGCGTTATTGTGAATATGAAGACAAGAATCACGATACTACTGACGATATTTCTGACCACAACGCTTACAGGATTAGCCCAGCAGCGTAGAGTGCAGAACAAACCCTATATCGATCAGCGCCCATTGCATTTCGGCATACTGGTAGGCACCCACCTGCAAGACATCGAGATGGATAACGTGGGGCTTCAAACCATCATGAGCGAGGACGGAACACCCCACGAGCGTCTCATCGTGACTGATGCTGACCGATGGAATACCGGTTTCACCGTCGGTGTACTTGCCGATTGGCGCTTACACGAGCATTTGTCGCTCCGTTTATCTCCTGCCCTCCACTTCGGTTCCAACCACATCACATTCCATGACCTGAAGGATACCGATGCAGAAGGGCATCCCCACCCATATACGCAAGACTTGAAAAACACGTATCTGGCAGTGCCTGTAAGCCTCAAGTTCAGTGCCCAGCGTTGGAACAACTATCGCCCCTACCTTACCGCTGGCATCAGTCCGATGGTAAATCTGACGAGTCCTTCGAGCGACTATATCCGTTTGAAGCGCTTCACCACCATGATCGAAGTGGGCTTGGGCTGTGATTTCTACTTACCCTACTTCAAGTGGATTCCCGAACTCAAGTTCTGTTATGGTTTGGGCAATAGTCTTGACCGAGGGCATAAAGATCGTCTGCGCGATGCCAACAAGCAGGCTTTCGCCGGCAGTGTCAGCAGCGCGCAGACAAAGATGGTGGTGCTCACCTTCTATTTTGAATAGAATCCGTCGTCACCGGGTCAATATCTCTGCCAGCCCGATTACTTCAGATTCATCACAATGCGTCCCACGTAGATGGCATGTTTACCATTCTGATCTACAGGCACGTCATGTCCGTCAAGGTCCTTGACATATTCCAAATGTTTCATATAGGTATGGGTATGTCCCCCCAGTACGAGGTCTATATAGCGTGACCCTTGTATCACGTTGGCATCATATTCCTTTCCGTCAGCCCATCCCATGTGTGACACGCAAATCACCACATCACACTTTTCTTTCTTCTTCAGCACCTCAGCTGTTTTGCGTGCTGTTGCTATAGGGTCGAGATATTTCACCCCTTCACAGTTTTTGTCAGCCACAAGCCCCTTCATCTTCGGTGACAGTCCGAACACCCCAATTTTCAGTCCGTTGCGATGAAGAACGACATAGGCTTTCACCACATCTTCACAAACCGTACCGGTGAAGTCGTAATTGGCACACACGATAGGGAAGTTCGCCATACGAAACAGTCGTGCCATATTCTCCAGTCCGAAATCAAACTCATGGTTGCCTATCGTAACGGCATCCAGTCCCATGAGATTCATCAGACCGATTTCCACATCCCCCTTAAACATGGTATAGTATGCCGACCCCTGACTGAAGTCTCCACTATCGAAATAGAGGAGGTCTGGATTGCGCTTACGCTCTTCTTTGATCATAGCCACACGTCTCACAAAGCCGCCACGTCCCGCCTTCATCGTATCGGGCAAGTGCTCGCTGACGGGCAGAATGGTGGAATGGGTATCGTTGGTATGCAGAATGACAAGTTTCTTAGGTTTCTTTGCCATTGTCTCTGTGGGCACAGCAAAGCACAGGCAGACAGGAAGCATCACAGCCACCAGCATCATCACCTTATTATATAGCATATCTTTCTTATCCATGATATTCATCTTTTTTACGGGTTAGTCTTTTACCGTCACACGGCCTTCAATCTTAGCATCCACTTCACGTCCGAGTCGTGTCTGTTCGCGGAAATAGTTCATAATCACAAACCGCGAATTGTTTTCCGTATTCTGTGGAGAATTTATATTGCGACACTTCTTAAACGCCGTCATATTATCCGTACCGCCGAGGAGGTAGTCGATAGTGGTGATGCGATAGTCCTTAGCCGGATCTATAGGTTCGCCATTGATGGTGGCATCGAGCAGTTCGCCCTTTCTGCTGATAACCAAACGCACAGAATGGCTCAATCCCTCACCGCCCACTCGGGCAATCTCTCTGAAGAGTTGCAACACATCAGCGCCCGACAACGTGGCAAACGCAATCTTGTTTTCAAAGGGTGCCACATCGAGGACATCACCGTAAGTCACTTCCCCTTTAGGCAACGCAGCTCTCACACCACCCATATTATATACGCCAAATACAGGTTGCTCACCATAGCTCTCGCCTGCCCACACCAGGATGTCAGCCAGCAGATTAGAGAGGTCACCCTCTGGACGCTGCGCCGTCATATAGTGGGAAGAACGTCCCACGATAGGTCCCATCACGCTATCCACCGTCTGTTTGTAGGGAGCCAGAAACCCCACAGCTTTTTTGTCAGGATGCACATCATAGCGAGCATCCACCAAGATACGCTGTCTTTCTACCGATGCCACCTGATAGCCAGTATGGCATGCAGACACCATGATTGTGGCAGCTGCAAAAGTAATTAAAATTTTCTTCATAACGAATCTGTCTTTCCTGCAAAAGTAGGAAAAATCGGATAATTAGCAAAAAAAGAAGAACTAAAAATTGCAAGTGTCGTGAAAAAGCCGTAACTTTGCAGCCGCTTTCCACGTAATCGCTGGCAGGAAGTAACGAGTTGCCTGTTATGTTGCGTAGGAACGATACAACAAATTTAATTTAAAAAACAAAATGGATTTAATTAAAGTTGCTGAAGAAGCATTTGCAACCGGCAAGAAGTTTCCAGAGTTCAAGGCTGGTGACACGATCACTGTCGCTTACAAAATTATCGAGGGTTCAAAGGAGCGCATCCAGCTCTACCGTGGTGTTGTAATCAAGATCAACGGTCATGGTGACAAAAAGCGTTTCACTGTTCGCAAGATGTCTGGCACTGTAGGTGTAGAGCGTATCTTCCCTATCGAGTCGCCCAATATCGACAGCATTGAAGTGAACAAGGTTGGTAAGGTTCGCCGCGCTAAGTTTTACTATCTGCGCAAGCTCACTGGTAAGGCAGCACGCATCAAGGAGAAGCGTACCGCTATCGCAAAATAAGACTTTGCGACAAAAAAAAGATAAGGAGAGAGACATCCTGCCATCAGGCAACGGTGTCTCTCTTTTTTTAGTCCTCATAGTTGGAAGTCCCATCATCATCCCCATGAAGTGCATCTTGAAACGACTGCCAGTCCTGGAATCCTGCCAGGAGCGCCAGTCGGTCAAGCGTCTTACGGTTGGGCTTCTTCACCAACTCCTTCTCCACTGCCTCCAGCAGTTTTCGAAGCGCATGTCTCTTTTTCTCCATAACGGCTGCAAAATTACAAGAAATGTTTCTGACGACCAAACGAAACATCCCCCAAAATGTGTCATTCGGTAAAGAATATCGTTCATTCCGTAAAAATCAGCCGTTAACATCTTGACATCAACAAAAAAATGGTCAACAAGGGTTGTGCATCTGAAATATAATGTTTAATTTTGCAAATACTACAACTCAAAACTGACACCACGCTTTATGATACGCAACCTCATCGTCACCATTCTGTCCTTTGCCGTTGCAGGTCTGTTCGCCCTCTTTGCGTTCAACCTTACGGTATTCAATCCCATAGCCCAGGTGGTAACCGACTTCGAGATGACCGACGTCTATTACCACATCCTCCAGGATGGTGACATCCTCGAAGACAGTCCCGACATTGTCATTGTCGATATGTCCGACCTTTACAGCCGCCGTGAGATAGCAGCCACACTCGATGCCATCGGCAAGCAGAAACCCCGCGTGGTAGGCGTCGATGTGGTGTTTGAAGGACTGAAGGAAGACACTTTGGGCGATGCCATGATCTTTGAGACAGCTGCCAAATACGACAACATCGTCTATTCCTACAAACTGCTCGACTATCAGAACGACAGCATCGGTTATGCCGAATCGGTCCACTCCTTCTTTGCCGAAGCCGTTCCCGTCATGGAGGGCTTCACCAATATGCAGCGCAACCTCTACGGAGGACTGAAGCGCCAACTCAGTCTTGGGCGCCGCTATCAGGGCAAGCTCCAGCCCTCGTTCATCACCAAGGTGGTCAACACCTATCAGGGAAAAGAAATCTACAAGCCCCTCGACAAAGACCTGAACATCAATTTCCCGCCCCGCCACTATCGCGTGATCAATCCCGAAGATGTGAGCAAGAGCGGCGATTTGATCCGCGGCAAGGTGGTGCTCTTCGGTGCCATGAAAGACGAGTACGACATGCACTACACTCCCCTCGGCAAGATTGCCGGAGTGGAACTGTTAGGTTATGCCATCGACACCCTCATCAACCAAACAGAAGTGAAGAGTGCCAGCGGATGGCAGCAGTGGATCATAGCCTTCCTCCTCGTCTTCTTCACCGAGACGATATTCTCCTTCTATAAGAATCGTGTCAGCCGCATCGGCAATCGCTTCTGGCGCTTCCTGCTCTCTGCCACCTTCTTCCGCAGCTATCTCATGTTCCTCTGGATGGCAGTATGGGTATGGCTCGGCTTCATCCTTTTCTGCAAATACAATTTCAGTCTCAACTTCGGATGGGCATTCTCCGCCATAGCCTTCCTGGTATTGGCCGAGGGCATCATCAAAGAAAGTATTGAGGCATACAACTCAAAATAATGCGATATGATGACTCAAAGAATCACCACCCTACTGGTTGCACTTGCCCTGATCACCCTTGCCGCCACGGCGCAAAATGCTCAGAAGAGCACCTCCAACGGCAAGAAATCCACCATCCAGCTCACCCAGCAGTATATCAACTTTCTGAAGAAGAAGGCACAGGGCAAGCAGCAGATAGCCCAGAAGCGGTCGAGCGACCCTGCCACCGTGACGCGCGAGCAGAAAGTCAAGGAGGCTGAAAGTACGCAGGAGAACGATGCCGATGAGTCGTTCGATGATTTCATGGGCGACCTCAACGCCAACTTCGACGATTTCAACCAGTCGATGCAACAGGACTTTGAAAACTTCCGCAACCAGATCAACGAGGCTTATGCCAATTTCCTGCGCGAAGCCTGGAAGCAGTTTGATGCCGATGCCCCCATCCCGCAACCCAAGGAGAAAGACGTGCCGCCCGTCATCAAGCCACAGGAGGACAAGCCGCAGCCGCGACCCCAGGAAGACCGCGTGCTGCCCATCAAGCCCGTGGTGGTCACCATCCCTAAGGCTGAACCGCAGCCCGAACCCATCGAACCCATCGAAGAGCAACCCAAGGGCGACGCACCACAGTATGTCGATTTCACCGTCTTTGGCACCCAGTGCCGCATCCGCTTCGGCGACGAGGAGCGCTTCCGCCTGCCTGCTGTCAACAAGGATGCCATTGCCGACCTGTGGGTCAGGCTCGCCACGCCAGCCTACAACAACACGCTCCACGACTGTCTCCAGCTCCGTCGCGACCATCAGTTCAGCGACTGGGCATACCTCCACCTGCTCGACAGCGCCTCACAGGCCTGTCTGGGCAAGGGCAACGAAGCCACCCTGCTCATGGCGTATCTCTACTGTCAGAGTGGTTACAAGATGCGCATGGGCATTGCCGACAACCGCCTCTTCATGCTCTTCGGCAGCAAACACGTGCTCTTCAACCGGTCCTACTATACCATCGGAGACTGCTACTACTATCCCTACGGCGGCAACGCTGAGAAACTCTACATCTGCGAAGTTCCCTTCCCACAGGAGCAACCCCTCTCCATGCTCCTGTCCCAAGAACAGCGCTTCGACTACGAAGCCTCGGCGCCACGAAGCCTGAAGTCGGCAGCCTTCCCCAAGGTACTCGTCGAAGCCACCGTCAACAAGAAAGCGCTCTCCTTCTACGCCAGCTATCCCCCGTCGATGATCAACGAGAATCAGCAGACCCTCTGGGCGATGTATGCCAACATGCCGATGCCCAAAGCCATCAGCCAGACCTTCATGGCGGCGATGAAAGAAAAGATAGCAGGACTCAGCCAACTCGAAGCCATGGAGCGCCTGTTAAACTTCGTCCAGACTGCCTTCGTCTATGAGTACGACGACAAGGTGTGGGGCTGCGACCGCGCCTTCTTCCCCGAAGAAACCCTCTACTACCCCTACTGCGACTGCGAAGACCGTTCCATCCTGCTCTCGCGCATGGTGCGCGACCTGCTCGGCTTGCACTGCGTCCTCATCCACTACCCCGGCCATTTAGCCATGGCAGTACAGTTCACCGATGATGTCAAGGGCGATTGCATCATGCTCCAGAGCGAGAAATTCACCGTTTGCGACCCCACCTATATCGGCGCCCATGTAGGCGAAACCATGCCGGGCATGAATAATGCCGAGGCCAAAGCCATCTTGCTCGAAAACAAGTAAGCAGACCTCCCACGCTAAAAGACGCCGTAAGATGCAACTTTCTGCCACATTTTTAGTAACTTTGTGGCCGGAAACAAGGAATATACACACTACACAACAATGAAAGAACTACAACTCAAGTACGGATGTAATCCGAACCAAAAGCCTTCGCGCATCTTCATGACCGAGGGCGAACTCCCCATTGAGGTTATCAACGGCCGCCCTGGCTACATCAATTTTCTGGATGCCTTCAACGCCTGGCAACTTGTCAGAGAACTCAAGGCAGCCACCGGTCTGCCGGCAGCCGCTTCCTTCAAGCACGTATCTCCTGCTGGCGCTGCAGTAGGTCTCCCTCTGAGCGACACGCTCAAAAAGATCTATTTCGTTGACGACATTGCCGGACTCGACGAGTCGCCCGTGGCTTGCGCCTATGCCCGTGCCCGCGGTGCCGACCGCATGTCGTCCTATGGCGACTTCGTGGCGCTGTCCGACACCTGCGACGCTGTCACCGCCACCCTGCTGAAGCGCGAGGTCAGCGATGGTGTCATCGCCCCCGACTTCACTCCCGAAGCCATCGAGATTCTCAAGGCCAAGCGCAAGGGCACCTATAATGTCATCAAGATAGACCCCAGCTACGTGCCCGAACCCATCGAGCGCAAACAGGTGTTTGGCATCACCTTCGAGCAGGGCCGCAACGAGATCAAGCTCGATGCCCCCGCACTCTTTGAAAACATCCCCACGCAAAACAAGACCTTCACTGCCGAAGCCAAGCGCGACCTCATCATCGCCCTCATCACGCTGAAATATACCCAGAGCAACTCCGTATGCTACGTGAAAGACGGACAGGCCATCGGCATCGGAGCCGGTCAGCAGAGCCGCATCCACTGCACCCGTCTGGCTGGCAACAAGGCTGACATCTGGTGGCTGCGCCAGCATCCCAAAGTCATGGCGCTCCCCTTCAAGGAGGGCATCCGCCGTGCCGACCGCGACAACACCATCGACGTCTATCTCTCAGAAGACGAGCACGACGACGTATTGCGCGACGGCGCCTGGCAGCAGTTCTTCACCCGTCAGCCCGAAGTGCTG
The DNA here is from genome assembly GCF_002251295.1 of Prevotella sp. P5-50. GTDB lineage: Bacteria > Bacteroidota > Bacteroidia > Bacteroidales > Bacteroidaceae > Prevotella. The sequence goes on along the minus strand of NZ_NPJA01000015.1, from coordinate 130,592 downwards.
ACTCTTGAAGAGAAGAAAGCCTGGATTGCCCAGAACACCCGCGTGGCGTTAGGTTCCGACGCTTTCTTCCCCTTCGGCGACAATATCGAGCGCGCCCACAAGAGCGGCGTAGAGTATATCGCCCAGGCTGGCGGTTCTGTTCGCGACGACCATGTCATCATGACCTGCGACAAATACTCCATTGCCATGGCGTTCACTGGCGTTCGCCTGTTCCACCACTAAACAGCCCATTGCCCTATGAACATGAACGACGACGATTTCTCTCAGATCCTTGAGCGAGGCATCAGCTTCAAAAAGGGCGGCGGTCCGAAAGCCGACGACGGCAAAGTAAAGACCAAGGCTAAGAAGAAGAAGTATATCACCGGCGCCCATGGCAGCGGTTCAGCGCGCCAGAAGGCAAAATACCGTGAGCAGCGCGCCAACCGCCAAAAGAAATAATCGCCCACCGTCGGGCACTGTCACATACCATCAAGCGCAGCAAACTACGAAATTCCTTCGGAGTTGCTGCGCTTGAGTGTTTATTGTTGAACTTATTATACAAAAAACAATACAAAATTGTTCCCTTGTGGCACACCTCAGATGTCTTCCTAAAATCGGGGCGGAGGAAAGGATTACACCGTATGTCACTTGACCGAATACCGCTGTATCCGTGAGGCTGGACCTCGGCTGCAAAGGTACGAACCTTTGCGTTAACAAAAAAAAAAAACGTTAATTCGCATTAACACTTCTGTTAAAGTTTCTATCCCACTGCAACAAGGGTTTCAAATCGTAACCGTTTTCGGGCAACTGCCCGAATCGGCAGTAAACAGGGGCGCGCGCGAGGTATGCCGTTCGGCGGCGGCGATAACGCCAATCGTCGAAGGAGATATTGCCAATCGCCTTCGTCGATTGACGTTCGGCGGTTTAAGGCTCTCCGAGATACTCCGTAATGGCGGCTACCATGGCTGGCGAAAGGATGCGCTGACGGCCGTCGTAGCCGAGCGATCGGAGGCGGGCGAGGAGCGGACGGCAGCGATCCATCCATGCTTTCAGCGTGCGCCAGGCATGGCGAGGGGTGACGTCGGGGCAGTAGAGCTGTGCCAGACGGGTGCGGCTCATGGAGGTGTAAGGACGTAGTGTAGGCATAATGATCAGATGATTTTATTTTTACGCAAAGTTACTGCCTTTGCCGCAATGGGGCAAAGGAAGCGTGGCGCAGCGCCCGACTTTAAGTTCTTTTAACACGGCATAAGTGGCAATAAGTGACATTAACTGACATTTCGTCCAAGCATAGCCGTACCTTTGCAGGCGATAATTTTCTTCTTTGTTTAACTAAATTCGTTTCTATTATGAGTACACTGACTACTATTCGCTACTGCCTGCAGAAGAGCACGAACTCCAAGAGCACCTCTTACGGCAAGTATTACGCAAAACCCGTTTCGCAGGGCACCGTGAACCTTGACGAGCTGGCATCCCACATCTCCGACCACGGATCAGTCTATACCCGCGACGTGGTGGTCGGAGTGATGACCAAAATGGTTGACTGCATCAACGAACTGCTGGCGCAGGGCTACAAGGTGAAGCTGGGCGAACTCGGAACGTTCTACAACTCCATCCGCAACGACGGCAAGAAGGCGGTCAGCGACCCATCCAAGTTTGATGTGGCACAGATTGCCGGTGTGAACCTCCGCTTCCTCCCCTTCAGCGGCAAGAAGCTCGGCGGTAAGTTTAACAACACCTCAACGACTCGCGCAGACCGCCACGCCTACGAGTGCATGGGTATCAAGGAGGCCAACAAGGAGGGACTCTTGCCCATCCCTGGAAAGGTGACCGACAACAACCCGGGTTCAACCAATGGCGGCGGTAGCTCGTCAACTGGCGGTACCCCAAGCGGCGGTAGCGGAATGGAGGGCTGAACCTAACCGCAGTGCCTCGCTCCCCTGAGGCGAGAGGGGCACTGCCCTAACAGCAGATTCTTATCATGAAGAGTATCCGTTATAAGCAGACGGCATCGCTGGTCTGCATCATCACAGCCATCGTGTTTGCCTTCATGGGATTCTTCACTCCGCCTACGGGCGAGATCAGCGAGTCGGTATTGTGGTTTGTGGCACAGTGTCTGATATTCTCCGGCAGTCTTATCGGAGTGGATTGCGTGATAGACCAACGGTTGGGCAAGCACAGTTAGTTTGAGATTTGGTGAATTTTCTTAATCATATACTTTGTCGGAAAGCAGGGACGCGCGATGCGCCCCTGCTTTTGTTTTTTTTTACGACACGCGCACCCTACCCTAACTCGACACTGTCAATGCGGAGGCGCACTGTGCCGGCAGGCACGCGCACCGTGACCTCATCGCCAGCCCGATGGTTGAGGAGCGCCTGTGCGATGGGCGACTTGATAGAGATTTTGCCCTCTGCCATATTGGCCTCGTGGGGGCTCACTACGGTATAGGTCATGGAGCGGTTGTTGCCGATATTGGTGAGGGCAACACGGCTCAACAGTCCTACGCTGTCGGTCTTGAGCAGGGCAGGGTCGATGACGCGTGCATTCTCCAGCACGCGCTGCAGGAAACGGATGCGCCCCAACAGGCGACCCTGCTCGCGCTTGGCTGCATGGTACTCGAAGTTTTCGCTGAGGTCGCCCTTGTCGCGCGCTTCTGCAATGGCGTCGCGCACACGGGAGAGTTCTGTGGTTTCAAGGTTGTGGAGTTCGTTGGCTATCTTGTCGAAGCCTTCTTGTGACATGTATTCCATAATAGATAATAAAAAGGGATTGATGACGGAGGGGCTGATGCACCCTCAAAACTGCAGGGGCTTGCCACGGTAGAAATCGAGGAGGGCTGTCTGGTAGAGGTACTCGTAGCGCGCCTGCACCAGGTCGCTCTCTGCCTTGAGGAGCTGGCTCTTGGCCTCGTTGAACTCGGTGACGGTGGCTTTGCCGTTCTCGTATTTCGCCCGGGTAAGGGTGAAAGCCTCGCTGCCCGACTGGCACGCCAGCAGGCTGCTCTCGTATTTGGCCTGTGCTGCCACGGCATTGTAATACACCTGTTGGATCTCCTTATAGAGGCGCTTCTTCACGAGGTCGAGTTGGAGGGCTTGGTTGTCGCGGTCGAGACGTGCCATCCTCACGCTGTTGCGCGTGGTGAAGCGATTGAAGATGGGGATGCTGAGACTGATTCCGATATACTGAGCGAAATTGTTTTTCAACTGTTTGCCAAACCCGTCGGCAGCCAATCCGCTCGTCTTGTAGTAATTGGTCTGCAGTCCGCCGTTGAGCGACAGCGTGGGGTAATAGCCTGCCTGCGCAATGCGGATGCTGCGGTCGGAGGCATGGAGCCGCAGCTGTTCTGCCTGAACCTCCGGCTTGAGGGCAACAGCCTCGGCAAACACCACTTCGGGACTGGCGGGAATGGCAGCAATCGCCGTTGTCGCCGGGCGCACAATCTGGAAACCGTCAGGCGAAGGGAGTTCGAGCAGTTGGGAGAGGTCGAGCAGCGCCAGTCGGACGTTGCCAGCTGCCTGGGTAGCCGTGGAAAGCGCCTGTCCGAGGGTGGCCTGCTGTTGGGAGAGCTGTGCGATGCTCGCCTTGCCGTGATCGACAAACGACTGGAGGCGCGCCACCTGCATGGAGTCGATAGTCACCTGGCGTTGAGCCACATCGGCAATCTCCATGTTGTAGAGGATCTGCACGTATGCCTGAGCCACCTGCATGCGGATATCGTTTCGGGCTTTCTCCAAATCCTGTGTGGCAGCTTCGAGGTTGAGTTGTCGGAGTTTGACGGTGTTGGGGATTTCAAACCCCGTAAACAGCGGCACGGAGGCAGAGAGCGCCAGCGAGGTGCTGCTGGTATTGCGGTCGGCATAGGTATTCTCCATGGTCAGTCCGCGACCGAAGGAGAACGATTCGCTTGCCGACGCATAGAGGTCGGGCAAGCGGCGGTGCTTCGCCGTATGGAGCTGTACCGCCTGTTGGCTGCACTGGTTGCGCTGCTGACGGATGCTGATATTGTGTGCCACGGCATAGTCGGCACATTCGCGGAGCGTCCACTGGCGCTGTGACGGAGTCTGCGCCGGCATGGCGGCAGCAGTCAGCAGGGCTGCTGCCATGAGAGCTGTGCGAGAAATGATCTGGTGTTTCATACGCTTATTCCTCCTTGTTATCATCGGCAATGATCTGCGGACCGCGCACCCTGTCTTTGAGGGAGAGTCCCTTCTTAATCTCGATATTCACGCCGTCGCTCAGTCCGGTGACCACAGCCTGTCGGGTATAGGTCTTCTTGTCGGCAGTACCGCGGACGAGATAGACGAAGGTAGAGTCGCCACTGAACTCGATGGCACTCTCCGGTACGGCGATGACCTTTGACGCCTTTGCCAGGACAATCTCGGCATTGGCACTATAGCCCGACCGCACCTTGCCGCCCTCAACAGCATGGACGGCAGCCTTCACCTCAAACTGGTTGGCACCGTTGTTTTCTATAGCTTTCGGAGAGATATATTCCAGACTGGCGTCAAACTTCAGGTCTTGCATGGCACCGATGGTGATCTTCATGGGCATGCCCGCCACGAGGCGTCCCACCTCGGTCTCGTCGATATTGCCACGGAAGATGAGGTCGTTCATGTTTGCCACCGATGCAATGGTGGTACCGTCGTTGAAGGTGTTGCTGAGGATGACGGAGTTGCCCACCTTGACGGGGATGTCGAGGATGACACCGCTGATGGTAGATCGGATGAGGGTGGATGAAGCGTTGGCATTAGACTTCGACACACCGTCGCGCACCACCTCAAGGGCATCCTGTGCAGCCTTCGCCTCTTCGGCGGCCTGCTTCATCTGCTGTCGCACCTTGTCGTATTCGTCAGCCGAGACAAGTTTCTGGTCGTAGAGATTCTTCTCGCGATTGTAATCGACCTCAGCCTGTCGCATATTGAGGGTAGCCAGGCGCACCCGGCTCTCCGCCGAACTGAGCTGTCCCATGTCGGGGATGACCTTCACCTTGGCAATGACTTCGCCAGCCTGCACATAGTCGCCAGCCTCCTTGCATATCTCGGTGATGATGCCGCTGATCTGCGGTTTGATGTTCACCTCGTTGCGCGGTTCTATCTTGCCCGTGATGACGGTCGTTTTGAGGATATCCTCCACCTTCGGAGTATATTCACTATACTGCACCTCCTTGGGCAGCGATTTCTGATAGAGGAACACGAAGGTTCCGATGAATACCAAGGCAACAATAGCTGCGATGATGAGTTTTGAGTATTTCTTCATATCATTTATATGTTTTTGTTTTCTTGTATGGTTAGCTGTGCTTATTCGTCGCGCATGGCATCAACGGGTTTGATGCTCATGGCACGCCATGCGGGAGCGAGTCCTGCCAGTCCGCCCAGCAGACTGAGCAGCAGGGTGGCGATGATAGCCGTCCAGAAGCCCACTTGGAAATGGGCGGCAAGGATACCGTCTTCGGTGCTTGCCAGTTCGATGAGTTGAAGCACACCCACGCCGAAGAGGATGCCACTCATGCCCGCCACGGCAGTCAAGACGATGCTCTCCGACATGATCTGCGAGAGAATCATCTTCGGTGTGGCGCCGATGGCACGGCGGATGCCAATCTCTGTGGTGCGCTCCCTTACCGTCACCATCATGATGTTGGACACACCGATAGCACCTGCCAGCAGCGTGCCTATGCCCACGAGCCATATCAGGAAGTTGACACCGTTGAAGAGATTGTCGAGCATGGCGAAGAGCACCTCGGTATTGAAGGTGGTGATGGCTTTCTCATCGGTCGGGTCGATCATGTGGGCACGTGCTATGACGGTGCGGATGCGGTCGGTCAGCGTGCTCATCACCACTCCAGGTTTGCCCGTCACCGCCAGACTGTGGATCTGGTCACCGGTGTTGTAGGTCTTACGGAAGAGGGTGTAGGGGATGGTGACGAGTTGGTCGGGGCGTCCGCTGATATTGATGCCGTTGACCTTGTAGTCAACACCCACCACGGTATAGTAGGCGGCATCGACACGGATGCGCCTGCCACAGGGGTCGCCACCACCGGGGAAGAGTTTCTTATACACCTCCTTGCCGATGACACACACCTTGCGTGCCTGTCTGACGTCCATCTCGTTGATGTAGCGCCCGTAGTACATCACGGGCGGTGCCACCCTGGCATAGTCGTGGTCCACACCGGCGACGGTGGCATCGAAGGAGTACTCCCCCACCACGGTTTTCTTGTTGCCGCCAAACATATAGGGCGTGATGATGTCGAGTTCGGGCACCTGCTGGCGCAAGCGCGTCATGTCATTCTCCACCATCGACACATAGCGGCCCTTGCGGAATCCCTTGTAGGGCTTGGTGGTGTTCTGCGTCCATATCATGGCGGTATTGGTGGCAAAGCCTGCGAAGTTAGACTGCAACATCTCCTTCAGTCCCTGTCCGCCGCCTATAAGGACGATGAGCATGAACACACCCCAGAACACACCGAAGCCTGTGAGGAAGCTGCGGCTCTTGTTGCGGGTGATGGTGTCGAGTATCTCGCGATAGGAATCTATATCAAATTTCATAGGAATGAATATGTTTTATCTGAATGATACATCAGGTCAGTCTGCCCGCAAGGCTTCTATCGGTCGCACGCGGGCTGCCTTGACGGCAGGGATGAGTCCGGCAACGGTTCCTGCCAGTACGATGAGCATGGTGGCTTGGAAGCAGACGTCGAGACCTACGGTGGGATCTACAAACATGGTGGCTTGAAAGAGTCCGGTGTCTATCACCTCGTGGCCGATGGTAGCATCCATATACTCGTTGGCGGCTACGCCAAGCACCATACCTATATAGCCGAAGAAGGAGGTGATGACGACGCTCTCAGTGATGATGAGTTTGAGGATGGACCAGGGTTTGGCGCCAATGGCTTTGCGGATGCCAAACTCACGTGTGCGCTCCTTGACGGTGATGAGCATGATATTGGACACACCCACTATGCCGCTCAACAGCGTGAAGATGCCTATCACCCACAGGGCGACGCGTATCATACGGATGCCTTTTGCCATCTGGATATTATCCATATAGCGATTCCAGATGTAGATGGCTGACTCGTCGGCAGGGTCGGCATCGTGCTGGGTGTTAATGGTGGCGCGGTAGCGCTTCTCAAAAGCGTCGTTCTGATCTTCGGTGACCAGGTTCTTGATTTCAAACTGGATGACGCCTACCCAGCCGGCATTGCCCATATAGATGGCATTGAGGGTGTGGTAGGGTATGCAGGCGCTCTGGTTTCTGCTCTGCTTGTCGTCCTTGGTGATGCCCACCACTTGAAACGAGATGTTGCCGACGTTGACCTGCCTGCCTATCAAGGCACGAGGGTCTTTGGTCAACTCTTTGGCTTGTGCTTCGCAGAGCACGATGACCTTGCGGCGCTCCTTCATATCAATATCGTTGATGAAGCGGCCTGCCAGCAGTTCCACCTTATTGATACGTTGGTCGCTGGGATACACACCCGACAGGTCTTGGGCAGAGAGGTAGTTGTCGCCATAGGTGATATTGACCCCATACTTCGACAACAGGGCACCCACCTCCTGGGTATTGTCGGAGAAAGCACGATTGGTAATGTCGAGGTCTTGGGTGCGCAACTGTATGTTACGACCTTCTTTCAGTCCGCGATAGGCTTTAGAGGTATAGCCTCCATACACCTGCATCGAGGTGGAGAGTCGTCTGTCAGACTGTTGCAACTGTGCATTGATGAGTCCGTTGCCTGCGCCCAACAGGAAGATGAGCATGAAGATGCCCCATGCCACGGCAAAACCGGTGAGCGAGGTGCGCAGTTTGTTGCGCTTCGACGTGCTCCATATTTCTTTGATGAGTTCTCGCATAATGTATTATTTCACATAGTCTTTCGACACGAGGTGGTGGTCGAAATTGTTTTCTATACTTCCTATCAGTCCGTCTTTGATATGGATGACCTTATCGGTCTCGTTGGCAACACCACTCTCATGGGTCACCACGACGATGGTCATGCCATCCTTCTGATGGAGCTCCTTGAGCAGATCCATCACCTCGACACTCGTTTTAGAGTCGAGCGCACCCGTCGGTTCGTCGGCAAGGATGATCTGCGGTTTGGTAATGAGGGCACGGGCAATAGCCACACGTTGCTTCTGTCCGCCCGACATCTCGTTGGGGTAGTGGTCTGCCCAGGGTGCCAAACCGAGGCGGTCGAGATATTCCATCGCCATCTGGTGGCGTTTGCGTCTGCCCACGCCCTGATAGAAGAGTGGCAGTTCGACATTCTCCACGGCAGTCTTGAACGAGATGAGGTTGAACGACTGGAAGATGAAGCCTATCATCTTGTTGCGGTATTCTGCGGCACGGGTCTCGCTGAGGTCGCGTATCAATACGTTGTTGAGCAGATATTCGCCCGAATCATAGTTGTCGAGGATGCCGAGGATATTGAGCAGGGTCGATTTGCCTGATCCTGATGCACCCATGATGGACACAAACTCGCCACGGGCTATGTCGAGGTTGATGCCCTTGAGCACGTGGAGCGGTTGTGCGCCCTGATAGGTCTTGTTGAGGTCACTGAGGTGAATCATCTTGTTGTTTGTTTTTGTTTCATTGTTTCTAACCGATAGTGGATTTGCGCTTAATATTGTCTGTTTGACGCATCATAGCGCAAAAAAGTTGCACCATGGCTGATATTTTTTCCTATGACAGCCGTTTCTGTGCTACATCAAGGCTGTGCGTCGAGTGCTTGGCGCAATGCCTCATCCACTTCATTGATAGTGATGCCGAGCAACTTCATCTGTCGTGCCAATTCGGGGAGGTGCTGCTTCATAAACTCGGTCTTTCTCACCGTTTGTATCTGGTCTCTTGCACCTTTTGCCACAAAATAGCCCAGTCCGCGCTTGTTATAGATGACACCCTCGGCAGCCAACAGGTCGTAGGCCTTTACCGTGGTATTGGCATTGACCTCCAATAGCACAGCATATTCTCTGACACTGGGAATGCGTCCGTCTTCCTCATACATTTGTGCCAGAATCTCATCACAGAGGCGGTCGGCTATCTGTACATAGATGGCTTTATCATTACTGAAATTCATAGCAGTTTTCTTTTTGTTTATAAATTGATCCATCTGTTGCAGATGACCTGCATACGGGTGAACACCTTATAGGATAGCCAATACTGAAAACCTGCGAGCAGCAGTTCGGCTATGAGGAGACAAAAGATCCAGCTGTTGTCACCATGCATCAGGCAGGTCGTTATAGTGCCTGGTACACTCTCAATCACATAGATCACCAGATAGATCATCACGATGAAGAGGATGCCTGACACCACAATGGTGTGCTTGCGGAAGAGGGTTCCACAAAGGATGAAGAAACTATGGACGAGCACTCCACAGGTCATGATCAGCAGAGACAGCATTAGGGCGCCGGCGGAATCGATGCTTTCTATAAAAGTAGTCCATATTTTCCATAGCAATGCCATGATAGAGAGGCATACGCTCTGATGGTGACCGGGCAGGAGTACGAAACTGAATATCAGTTGCACCAGGTCAGATACTACGATGGCGGTGATCATTGCGACGGCAGCACCAAGCGTAGAGAAAAGGAATCTGCTGATATACTTTTCAAGATTGCTGGCTGGCAGCATCAGAAACTGTTCGCGCTGTCCAGTGGTCTTCATCACCATGAATATCTGTGTGGCCATCATATACATGGCTATGCTGAAAATCATTAAAACATATTGTGACATCCCCCAATAGCTAAGGTCGATGGTATCTGGAAAAAGCTGATACTGCTTGCTCAACTGATACAGCTGCATGATAAAGAAGGGCAACAGGGCGAAGGTCATGCCAAGCATCATGTTCAGATAGCTCTTCAAGTTGGTAAACATATCCCAACGCATCACCATCAGCAATCGGCTGAATTGAAAATTATTGTTCATTGTATTCATTGTTAATTTGGTTTGTTTATCTCAGTTTCCCAGTGATTACTGCATTAAACAGCAATTCGAGATTCATCGGTGTTTCATGGTCGGCGGGCTGTCGGCGGACTATCACGGCATTACCCTGCAAACTGGGTTCTGCATAGAGCACGCTATCGTCCATCTCTGCCGGTGTGCGGTACTCAAACTTGTAGTCATCGCTGATATCGCTTACCGAAGCATTGAGCAAGAGATTGCTCTGACTGAGGATCAGCACGTGGTCGAGCAACGACTCTATGTCGTGCACCTGATGGGTGGAGATAATCAGGATGCGGTCATCGGTCATATTGTTGGCTATGACCTTGCGAAACTGACTCTTCGAGGGGATGTCGAGACCGTTGGTAGGCTCGTCCATCAGGAGCAAGCGAGTGCCTGTTGCAAGTGCAAAACTCATGAAGGCTTTCTTCTTCTGACCCATCGAGAGTTGGTGGAGTTTGGTTTGGCGAGACAATTCAAAGTCTGCCAGACAGCGTTCAAGTACCTCTTCGCTGAAATGCGGATAGAATCCCTTGTTCATCTTCACGTAGGTGTCGAGGGTCACTTGAGGTAGCGTAAACTCTTCGGGTACCATGAAAATATCTTCCAACATAGCGGACCGGCGGTCGCTGGCTAATACTCCGTCAATGAACACACCACCCTTCTTGGGGCGCAACAAGCCACAAAGCAGATAGAGCAACGTACTCTTGCCTGTGCCGTTCTTGCCAAGAAGCCCATAGATTTTGTTGTCTGTCAGTTGCAGACTGAAGTCGGAAAAGACCTCACGTTTCGTTCCAACATAATTGAAACTTAAGTTTTCTACTTGTATCATATACTTGCGTGTTTGGTGTATTACTGTAATAGTACACCGCAAAGGTATGTATTATTCGAATACCATCCAACATTTTCAGCCATTTTTTTTGCACTGCACACAACATTTAACATTTACACCTTAATATATAAGGAGCATCGGGCGATGAGGTGGAAAAGATGTGCCGCTGTGGTGGGATTTATTCATTTCAGTATTACGCAAGGACTGTTTCCACGAACAGCCCGTGCGACACGTCGTACACAGCTGTCGATGCGTACCGCAATCCATGGTCTGACGCTCTTCGAGAAACGCTTGTTGGACAAGAAAACTGCTTTTTGTTTGCTTGTTTGCAAGAAATGGAGTACTTTTGCAAACCGTTTCAACAACAAAGAAAGACATGAACACAATAAAACACATGCAGGCTGTCAGCCGCCTGTTGGCTGCCCACGCTTCAGTATTTGTCATAGGCGTGGCACTCGTCACCTTCTTTTTCCCGCATCTCTTCGACTGGGTGCGTGGCACAACCCAAACCGTCATTCTCGGCATCATCATGCTCACCATGGGGCTTACGCTCACCACCGATGATTTCCGCATCCTGGCACAACGGCCGCTTGACGTATTGATTGGTAGCTGTGCGCAATTTTTCATCATGCCTGCCGTAGCATGGCTGCTGGTACATGTATGGCACCTCGATGCCCCGTTAGCCTTGGGCATTCTCTTGGTAGGATGCTGTCCGGGTGGTGTGTCAAGCAACATCATGAGTTATCTCTGCCATGGCGATGTGGCTTTCTCGGTAGGCATGACATGTGCCTCAACACTCCTTGCACCGGTAATGACACCACTGCTGATGCAGATTACAGCAGGCGAAATCATCCACATCGATGCCGTCGGCATGTTCATCAATATTCTGATTGTGACCATCATACCTGTGGCAATAGGTTGTGCACTCAACAAAATCTACAGCCGAAAGGCATGTTTTCCCACCATACAGAGTCTCATGCCGGGCATTAGCGTCACTTGCCTCGCCATCATCGTGGGCGGTGTCATCTCTACAGTCCATGACGATCTGTTGGAAGGCGGCGTGATGCTCTTCTTCTGGACCTGTGCCGTGGTGTTCTGCCACAATTCATTGGGCTATCTGTTAGGATGGTTTGCCGGACGCGCAGCCGGTTTCAATACTGCCAAGAAGCGCACCATCAGTATCGAGGTGGGTATGCAGAATGCCGGTCTTGCCACGGTATTGGCAAGCAATTTCTTTGCTACACAACCGCTCGCCGTATTGCCATGCGCCATCAGTTGTGCGTGGCACAGCATTTCAGGAACCATCCTTGCCGGGCTTTACCTGAAGTATGACAAGCGCAAGGAGCAAACCAACTGAAGCAGTAACACATAGCCTATCATACCTACATCACATCGTCCCACCTTTTCAATCTATGGATTGGAATGGTGGGATGATGGTTAAAAAAACACAAGAAAACCTATCAAACGACACAAGGTAACGGATTAATCCGTAACTTTGTGGTGATAACCATTTATTATAAACTAAATTATTCAGAGCTATGGCAACAAAGAAAAGAGAAATTTACCGATGCACCATCTGCGGAAATATCGTAGAGGTGTTGCACGAAGGTGCTGAAATGTCATGCTGCGGAAAAATCATGCAGCGTATGAACGAGAAAGGTATCGATGGTGCTGTAGAGAAACATGTGCCCATAGTAGAGCGCATTGAAGGCGGCTACCGCGTCAGCGTGGGGAGTGTGGAACACCCCATGACACCTGAACACCACATCGAATGGATTGAACTGCTGACCGACCGTGACGTGATGCGCCACGAGTTGAAGCCCGGAGAGGCTCCTGTGGCTGAATTCATAACCGATGCGAAAATGGTTACGGCACGTGAATACTGCAACCTCCACGGACTCTGGAGAGGCTGACAACTGACGCTGACAAGGCGGACAACTGACTTTTGCGAGGCGGACAAATCATTTCCTCCATCCACGCATCATCCGCGTTGATCGGCTCCCCACATCATTTTGTCGCGCAGGGTATGGAAGTATTTCTGACCTGCGCGCTTCACTACCTTCACCCGGTATGGGGCTTTACGAAGCGTCAGTCGGGTGGAATCGGGCAATTTCTCCGAACGACCGTCGAGTGCCACCAGGAAATTGTGGGAACGGCTCTCTACGGTGAGGGTGATTTCTGAATCTTCGGAAAGTACCAAAGGACGCACATTGAGCGAATGGGGGGCTACCGCCGTGATGGAAAACACATGAGTGCCGGGCACGATGATCGGACCGCCCACTGAAAGGGAATACGCCGTACTGCCGGTTGGCGTACTGATGACCAGTCCGTCAGCCTGATAGGTTGTCACGTAGTCGCCATTGATCGTGGTGCGCACAGTAATCATCGCTGCCACATCACGCTTGAGGATGGCCACATCATTCAGCGCAAAAGGACATCCTGCCAACGGCTGTCCGTCGGTCTCTACCTGTAGCACCGTACGGGTATCGATAGCATAGTCGCCCTCATAAATGGCTTGCACCATGGGATCTATCTCCGGTGGATTGATATCTGCAAGGAATCCAAGTCTTCCAGTGTTGACACCGATGATGGGAATTTGCTTTTCTCCCACCATAGAAGCGGTTTTCAGAAAAGTACCATCACCACCCATCGACACCGTAAAGTCTGCTTCAAAATCATTGCCGTCAAACACCTCTACCCCGTCAAGTGACAGGTGCTGACCATGAACGAGGAATCGATGGAACTCGCGCTCCATACATACTTCAGCCTCATGCATAGCTAAACAATTCAGTATCTTTTGTACAGATGCCGACTTTTTAGCTTGGTAGGTGTTGCCGACAATGGCAAATCGCAGTTTTCTTGAAGTCATATAAAAAATCTAATTTATTAGGCGTTAATTCACAAAGTTTTAGTACCTTTGCGCTGAATATACGCCACAAAATTAGTATTTTTTGGCGAAACATCACTATCTGTTAAGACAAATTTTTGAAGAAGATGACAAAACTAAGCGTAAACATCAATAAAGTGGCTACTCTGCGCAATGCACGAGGAGGCAACAACCCTGATGTCATCGAGGCTGCACGCAACATCGAATCGTTTGGTGGACAAGGCATTACCGTACACCCACGCCCCGACGAGCGTCACATACGCTATCAGGACGTGCGCGACCTGCGCCCCATCATCGCCACAGAGTTTAACATCGAGGGAAATCCCATCGACTCGTTTGTCAAATTGGTTCTGGAAGTTGTACCCACACAGGTGACACTTGTGCCCGACGGTCACGACCAAATCACCTCCAACCACGGTTGGGATACACTGGAAAACCGCAATTTCCTGACCGACATCTGCCACACCTTCTCACAGGCTGGCATACGCACCAGCATCTTTGTGGATGCTGATCCGAAGATGGTGGAAGGGGCAAAGGCATGCGGAGCAGACCGCGTAGAACTCTACACCGAGCCTTACGCTTCAGGATACAACAGCAACAGAGAGGCTGCCATTGCTCCTTTTGTGGCTGCTGCAGAGGAGGCACGACGCATAGGCTTAGGCCTCAACGCCGGCCATGACCTTTCGCTCGAAAACCTCCACTATTTCCATTCTCGTATTCCTTGGACCGACGAGGTGAGCATCGGACATGCACTCATCTGCGATGCACTCTACATGGGACTGAAACCCACCGTCGAGAAATATCTCATCGCACTGAAATAAGCATACGGCCACTATGGGCATCATATTCAGAAAACTAACCAACACATGATATAACTATGGCAAAAGCATACGTATTCCTTGCTACGGGATTTGAAGACATCGAAGCGCTTATCCCTGTTGACATCTGGCGTCGTGGCGGTATCGAAGTCACTACCGTCAGCGTTACCGGTCAGAACGTTGTGACATCAGCACACGGTGTGAACATCGAGGCTGATACTTGTTTCGAACAGTGCGACTTGACTGATGCCGACCTGCTGTTTCTGCCGGGTGGTATGCCTGGTGCTACCAACCTCTATCAATGCAAGCCGCTCTGCGAAGCACTGTGCAAGCAGGCGGAAGAGGGACGACTCGTGGCAGCCATCTGCGCATCGCCTGCAGTAGTATTGGCAGCTATCGGACTGCTCGACGGTAAGAAAGCCACGTGCTATCCGGGATTTGAAGGCAGTATGACCAACACGCATTACACGGCTGACCTGGTGACCATCGACGGCAATATCACCACCGGTGAAGGGCCTGCGGCAGCATTCCCATTTGCCTACGAACTGCTGGCACAGCTCAAAGGTGTGGATGTGGCAGATGCCATTGCAGAAGGTATGCGCTATAAACACCTCATGGGATGACCGACTATATCATCATCGTAGCCGGTGGCAAAGGACTGCGCATGGGCAGCGACATTCCCAAACAGTTTCTCCCCATCGGCGGAAAACCCGTGCTGATGCGCACTATCGAACGCTTCCACCATTTTTCGGAAGCGCTCCGGATTATCCTTGTGTTGCCTAAAGCCCAACAGACCTACTGGCATGAGCTGTGTGGGCAGTATCAGTTTGATGTGCCCTACATGTTGGCTGACGGCGGCGAGACTCGCTTCCATAGTGTGCAACACGGACTGGCACTCATCCCCGATGATGCACAGGGTGTGGTCGGTGTGCACGACGGTGTGCGCCCATTCCCTGCTATTGATGTCATTCGCCGCTGCTACGACACGGCACGCACGGCAAAAGCGGTGATTCCGGTGACTCCGGTGGTTGAGACTTTACGCCACATCACCGAGGGCACAAAGCCCAGAGGCGACTACCGTTTGGTGCAAACTCCACAAACTTTCGACATCCAACTACTGAAGGCTGCCAACCGCCAACCTTTCTCCGAGGCGTTTACCGACGATGCGTCGGTGGTAGAGTCCTATGGACATGCCATCACAATGGTAGAGGGCAACCGAGAAAATATCAAGATTACCACTCCCTTTGACTTGGCTATTGCCGAAACGCTCTGCCGATGACCGACATACTGCAACAGGATATCCAGTATATGGCGGGGGTTGGACCCAACCGCAAAAAGGTGCTTAGCGAAGAACTGGGCATCAATACCCTTGGCGACCTGTTGCAATATTACCCCTACAAACATATCGACAGAAGTAGAATCTATACCATCCACGAACTGACGGGCGACATGCCGTTTGTCCAAGTATGCGGCAGAATACTCAGTTTCGAGTCGTTTGACATGGGACACCGCAAGACGCGCGTAGTGGCTCACCTTTCCGATGGCACGGGCGTGATGGACCTTACCTGGTTCAACTATGCCAAGGATGTGCCCAAACGCTACAAAACGGGCATTCCATACATCGTTTTCGGGCGACCCACCATATATAACGGCAGGGTACAGGTGGTGCATCCTGACCTTGAACCTGCCGAAAACATCCAACTCTCGGATATGGGGATGCAACCCTACTACAATACGACAGAGAAGATGAAGAAACGTGGGTTGAACTCACGGGCGCTCGACAAGATGACCAAAACACTACTCGATTTGCTCAAGCAGCCTATTGCCGAGACACTACCCGACTTCATCACGCGCCCCAACCACCTCATCAGCCGAGACGAGGCGTTGCGACAGATTCACTATCCGCACAATGCCAAAGAACTGGAACGCGCACGGCTGCGACTCAAATTTGAAGAACTTTTCTACGTTCAGCTTAATATATTAAGGTACGCGAGCGATCATCGGCGCAAATACCGCGGCTATGTTTTCTCGCATATCGGCGAGTGCTTCAACGGTTTCTACCACAACCACCTGCCCTTCCAACTGACCGAAGCACAGAAACGAGTGCTCCGTGAGATACGCAAAGACACTGCTTCGGGCAGACAGATGAATCGGTTGCTACAAGGCGACGTGGGTTCGGGCAAGACACTGGTGGCACTCATGACCATGCTGATGGCACTCGACAATGGCTATCAAGCCTGTATCATGGCGCCAACCGAGATTCTTGCCGAACAACACCTGCGCACCATCAGCAGCTTTCTTGAGGGCATGGACATCAGCGTCGGACTGCTGACGGGTATGGTGAAAGGCAAACGGCGAGAACAAGTGCTCAACGATCTGGCTGACGGGACGTTGCAGATTCTCGTGGGCACCCATGCCGTGATAGAAGACACAGTACAGTTTGCACGACTGGGCATGGTGGTGGTCGATGAACAACACCGTTTCGGTGTGGCACAACGCGCCAAACTATGGAGCAAAAGCGACAATCCGCCACATATCCTCGTAATGACAGCCACACCCATTCCCCGCACCCTGGCTATGACACTCTACGGCGATCTCGATGTCAGCATCATCGATGAACTGCCGCCAGGACGCAAGCCCGTGGTCACCACCCATGCCTTCGACAGCCGAATACCATCGCTCTACGATGGACTGCGCAAGCAGATGCAACAGGGACGACAGGTCTATGTGGTCTTTCCGCTTATCGAAGAGAGCGAGCGCATCGACTTGAAAAGCCTGGAAGATGGCTATGCCACGCTGTGTCAGGTGTTTCCGGAATACCGACTGAGCAAGGTACACGGCAAGATGAAAGCCAAGGAGAAAGACGAAGAGATGCAGCGCTTTGCACGCGGTGAGACACAGATGCTCGTGGCAACGACCGTGATTGAGGTGGGAGTCAACGTGCCCAATGCCTCGGTGATGGTCATCATGGAGGCGCAACGCTTCGGACTCAGCCAGCTCCACCAACTGCGCGGACGTGTGGGCAGAGGTGCCGAACAGAGCTACTGCATCCTTGTGACCTCACCCAAACTGGCTGAAGAGACGCGCAAACGCATAGACATCATGTGTGAGACCAACGATGGTTTCCGCATTGCCGAAGCCGACTTGAAACTGCGTGGACCGGGCGATCTGGAGGGAACACAGCAGAGCGGCATGGCTTTCGACCTCAAAATTGCCGATATCGCACGCGACGGACAGATTGTACAGATGGCACGCGACGAGGCACAACGCATCATCGACGCAGACCCCACCTGTCAGTCGGAGCGCTACCACATGCTTTGGGACCGTCTGCGCCAACTTCGCAAGACCAATATCAACTGGTCTGCCATCTCGTAAAAAGTGGGGAAAACGAACTGGGAAAATCTATTTTTCCCATAGAAAATGCACGATCGTCCCATAAAAACGAGGGCAAAAACAGACAAAAGACTACCTGCGACAAATCAAAAAAAAGGCAAAATCCGCTACGTAAAGTGTTAAATTACACACAAATAGTGTTAACACTTTACCGATTTTAGAAATAATTTCGTAACTTTGCATCGTTCTGTTTTTATTGAAACCGAACGAGAATACGAACCGAAAAGAATAATTATGTTTTTTAAAAATCTAAAGAAAATAGCATTCCTAACCGTTGCAACCGTATGTACTCTCCCGACGATGGGACAGGATTTGTTGGCACGTCAGGCCCCTATAGACAGAAAGATGAAAGCAGTAGATAGCATGGCTCTCCGTCGCCTCATTCAGGCAGAGAGCTATGAATCACCGGCTGCCGACCTCTATAACGACTGGGATAACAGATATGCCCATAAAGCAACCAACCTCCCCGACACTTTCCGCATCAACCTGCGCAACTTCTGCATGCCCACCACCAACCGCGTTATCACCAGCAACTTCGGTTCGCGTTGGGGACGCCAACATAAGGGACTGGACATCAAAGTATATATCGGCGATACCATCCGCGCTGCCTTCAGTGGCAAGGTGCGCATCGTGCGCTACGAAGGACGTGGCTACGGAAAATACGTAGTCATCAGACACAACAACGGACTGGAAACCATCTACGGTCACATGTCTGCACAATTGGTGGCTGAAAACCAAGAGGTGCGTGCCGGAGATCCCATCGGACTGGGCGGAAACACCGGACGCAGCACTGGTTCACACCTCCACTTCGAGACGCGTCTGTGTGGCATAGCACTCAACCCTGCCCTGATGTTCGACTTCAGAAACCAAGACGTGGTTGACGACTACTATGTATTCCGCAAATCTACCTACAATCGCGAGTCGGCAGAAGCTACCCGTCTGCGTGGTGTAGCCGGCGGCAGGTCATATGGCGACGACCTCGATTTGGCTGACAACAGCACTCCTGCTGCACGCCAGAAGGCCACAAGCAGCCGCTCTGCAGCAGCTCGTTTCCACAAAGTATCAAAGGGTGAATCGCTCTATTCTATCGCTCGCAAGCGCGGTACATCTGTTGATGCCATCTGCAAACTGAATCACATCAGCAAGAGCACCAGACTCAGACCAGGTCAAATCCTGAAATATAACTAAACCAACCAAATAACCTAAACTAAAGAAAATGAAACAGAAAATTCTACTATGCATCATGCTTGTGTTGCTGTCCTCTGTGGATATGACATGGGCAAAAGGCAAGAGAAAGAAGACAAGAAAGACCCAACGTACCGAAACTGTCTATGAAGAGATAGAGAATTTCGACTTCTTATATACCGATGATTATGACGGTACGGCAACATTTGCCACTTCAAACAGCATCATGGATCAGGCCACAGCTCTCATCGGCACACGCTATCGCAGCGGAAGCAAAGGCCCTTACGCCTTCGACTGCTCTGGTTTCACCAGCTATGTGTTTGGACAACACGATATCAACATCGGCAGTTCGTCGCGCGACCAGTATGCACGCAACATCCCCATCAAGCGCTGGGAGATGCAACGTGGCGACTTGGTGTTCTTCACCAGTCCTCGCTCCGGACGCGGTGTAGGTCACGTAGGTATTGTGATGGACTATGATCCCATCAACAACACCTTCACCTTTATCCACGCCAGCACCAACGAAGGTGTGAAAATCAGCAGTTCTACCGAAGGCTACTATAATCGCCGCTATGTAGGCGCACGCCGCGTGGCGAAGTAACAGCATCTTCATGTTCCGATTATTACTCACTCTTACTATATGGGCAGGTCATTCTTTGACCTGCCTTTCTGCTTCACTGACCATCGCTCTTACGGGAGATATCATGATGGGCACCACCTATCCCACACCACGACTACCGTGGAGGGATGGCAAATACCTGTTTCGCGACACACGCGACATCCTCAGGCAAGCCGACTTGGCAGTGGGCAATCTTGAAGGAACACTATGCGACAAGGGTGAAACACGCAAGGAGGGCAAAGCCAACAACTATGCTTTTCGCACACCAACAAGCTACGCCTGGTGGCTGAAAGATGCCGGCTACGACTTTGTGAGCATGGCAAACAACCATAGTTTCGACTTCGGCATAGAGGGAGTCATATCCACCGAGCACGCTTTGCGACAGCAGGGCATCGCCTTTGCAGGCATTGCCGGACGATCGGAAACAGCCGTTGTCATGCGCCAAGGTGTGCGCATCGGTCTCTGCGCCTTAGGTCACAACAGCTATACAGTCAGTCATCTCGACCTGAAGAAAGTGGGTAAACTGTTGAAACAGCTGCGCCAACAGTGCGACATCATCATCGTTTCGTTCCACGGTGGAGCCGAGGGGACGGCACAGAGTCATGTACCCAACGGCATGGAGGGCTTTCTGGGCGAGCGTCGTGGAGCATTGCGCCAACTGGCACACTACTGCATTGACCACGGTGCCGACGTGGTTTATGGTCACGGTCCGCATGTGGTTAGGGGCATTGAAGTCTATAAAGGACGGTTCATTGCCTACAGTCTGGGCAATTTCTGCACACCCTTCGGCATCAGTCTGCAAGGTGTTTCTGGCTACGCACCTATAGTGACGGTGACAATCGACCACAAGGGCAGATTTCAAAAAGGTCGCATCTATTCGTTCATACAAATCTACGGCGCAGGTCCGCGCAAGCAAGATGGTAAGCGTTTCTTGGTGGCACACCAGATGAAAGCACTATCCGAAACCGATTTCCCACATAGTGATGCCTGGATAGATTTGCGTGGAAACATCGGACTGATACGTTACACACGACGTTCTCTGACCACCATTTGACCACCAGCCGATACCTCATTCCTCCCTTGCAATTATCACCTGCCATTGCAAATCAATTTGTTTTCCTCAGCAAATCAATTTATTTTCCTCAGCAAATCAATTTGTTTTCCTCAGCAAATCAATTTACTTTCCTTAGCAAATCAATTTACTTTCCTTAGCAAATCAATTTATTTTCCTCAGCAAATTCATTGAAATTGCAGACCAAATTCATTGATTTTACTCAGCAAATTCATTGAATTTGCAAGCAAGCAGACCGTTTCAAATGGTGTAAATGCCTGATACTTTGCGGTTTCAACGATACTCAAAAAACACACGCAGAAACCGACTATATCAATCGCAACAGCATGCCCCTTCACCGTCAATCGCGATGGGGAGTCAGCATGATGCCGTTGTATATCCTACCACTGTCTATTCCAAGGTGGCGCGCAGAGAAATACATATCCGACTGCGCATAAGTGCAAATGCCTGAAGAGATGATGCACTGAGGGGCAACACCAAGTTGGATCAACTGGCGGCGATTACATTCGGGCAGATCAATATGCCATTTCTGGTATCGCCGGCTGATTGGTTCCATCTCAAAGCCAGCATCAACAAACTGCTGATAGACCTCATCGCCCACTTCAAAATGGTCGATACTGATACCAGGACCTATTGCTGCGGTAAGCTCAGAAGGTTGTGTACCGTAAGCAGCACGCATGCGTTCAATGGCTTTGACCACAATACGCTGTACGGTGCCACGCCATCCGGCATGGACAGCACATACGGCATGGTGTGCCGCATCATAGATCAACACGGGAATGCAATCGGCTGTTGACACGCCAACACAGATGCCCGGCACATCGGTCATCACCGCATCGAAACCGTCTGTCAGTTCGTCACGCACCACAGCAGGCTGTTCGGTAAAGTCGCGGCCTATCTGTTTGACCTCGGCAGCATGCACCTGGTGGGGCACTACGAGTTGCGCCATACCGATGCCAAGGCGTTGGCAGAGCGCTGTGCGGTTGGCTTCGATGTGGGCAGGGTCGTCGCCACAATATCTATTGATATTAAAAGCGGCGTAATTGCCCTCGCTGCATCCACCTTTTCTGGTGGTGCTGAAGGCAATCACGCCGTTTCCCATATCGTAATCGTGCCACTGGGGCAGATTATTCTTCATCTTCGTATTCAAAATCTTCAAGGTCGTCAACATCCTCAAGGTCGTCGTCGTCGAGGTAGATGATATCTTCATCTTCGCCCTCATCCGCCATTTCCTGTGCAAACATCGACATATCCTTGTCGCGGTGTACGATATTCTCTTCACCGATGGCAGTAGCCAACTTATTGCTTTCGTCGTTGAGTTCTGCCCAAAGCACATCTTTGAGCTCGTCAAGACCTTGGTTGGCAACAGCCGATATGAATACCACGGGGAGATCGTCGGGCAGAGTCTCGCGCAACATGTCGATCAGTTCCTCGTCGAGCAAATCACACTTGGTGACCGCCAGCACACGGTGCTTATCGATCAAATCGGGATTAAACTGCCGCAATTCATTGAGCAGTATCTCGTATTCACGCTTGATATCGTCGGTATCGCCAGGCACCATAAAGAGCAATAGTGAGTTGCGCTCAATGTGGCGGAGGAATCGCAAACCGAGTCCTTTGCCTTCGCTGGCTCCCTCAATGATACCGGGAATATCTGCCATCACAAACGATTTGTGGTCGCGATAGCCCACGATACCGAGGCTGGGCTCCATCGTGGTGAAGGGATAATTGGCTATCTTCGGACGGGCATTCGACAAGGCTGAGACCAGTGTGGATTTGCCGGCATTGGGAAAACCGACAAGGCCGACATCTGCCAACAACTTCAGTTCGAGGATCACAGTCATTTCCTGCATCGGTTCACCGGGCTGCGCATAGCGCGGAGCCTGGTTGGTGGCTGATCGGAACTGATAGTTACCCAATCCGCCGCGACCGCCTTTAAGGAGCATCACCTCTTGTCCGTCGTAGGTTACATCGCAGACATATTTGCCGGTTTCAGCATTATAGACCACCGTGCCACAGGGCACGTCGATGTAGATATCCTTGCCGTCGGTGCCGTGACACTTGTCGCGACCGCCATTACCGCCGTGTTCGGCGAAGATATGGCGCTCGTATCTCAGGTGTAACAACGTCCAATAGTTGTGGTTGCCACGCAGAATGATGCTTCCGCCCTTGCCTCCGTCGCCCCCGTCGGGGCCGCCGTTAGGGTTGTATTTCACATGGCGCAGGTGCATAGACCCACGTCCGCCTTTACCCGAACGGCAACAGATTTTCACATAGTCAACGAAATTGCTTTCCGGCATATCAGTCGTATTAAAGATTATCGATTACTTTCTGGATGTCGCCGAAGATGCGATCCAGAGTGCCAAGTCCGTCGATGTGGTGGTGAAGGCCTTCCTTCTTATACCACTCTACGAGGGGCATGGTCTGTGAATGATATACTACGAGGCGCTTCTTGATAGTCTCCTCGTTGTCGTCGGCACGACCACTTTCCTTTCCGCGCTTGATGAGTCGAGTCATCAACTCCTCTTCGGGTACGTCGAGTTCTATCATGGCTGCTACCTTGTGTCCACGCTCATCAAGCATTTTCTTCAGTGCTTCAGCTTGTGGAATGGTGCGGGGGAAACCGTCGAAGATTACTCCGGCGTGATCTTTGCCAAATGAGTCATACACATTGGCAAGGATGCTAATCATCAGCTCGTCGGGAATCAACGCACCCTTTTCAATATAGCTTTGAGCGGTCTTGCCCAACTCTGTTCCGTTTTTAATCTCGTTGCGAAGCACATCGCCAGTAGAGATATGACCCAAGCCATACTTCTCGATGAGCAAATCGCTCTGTGTTCCTTTACCGGAGCCGGGAGCTCCGAAGATTACAATATTCTTCATTTCTTTTCCAAATAAAATTAAAAAGTTTATCCTTACTCGTTATCTGTCTTTACTTTGTAAATTTCCTTCAACTGACGACCTTGCTGGTCATAATCCAAACCATAGCCCACAATGAAGTCGTTGGGGATGGTGAATGCCACATAGTTAATATCGAGCTGCTCCTGCAAGCGGTCGGGTTTCATCGTCAGCGTACATATCAACACACGCTCGGCATGGCGGTCGTGCAGTTCGTTGAGGATGCTGCGCATGGTCAGACCGCTCTCGATGATGTCTTCCACAATAACCACTGTGCGTCCGGTGAGGTCTTGGTTCACACCGATCAACTGCTTCACCTTACCAGTAGAGGCTGTACCTTCATAGCTTGCCACCTTGACAAAGGTCACTTCACAGGGAATCGTCACCTCGCGCAATAGGTCAGCGGCAAATATAAACGATCCGTTGAGCACCGCCATAAACAGCGGATTGTCATCCTTCAGGTCGGCACTGATCTGGCTGCCGAGCTCCTTGAGGCGTTGTTTGATTTGCGATTCTGATATCGATGTCTCGAATGTTTTGTCCTTGATCTTTACGACTCCCATATATAAGAAATATAAAATTTCTTGCAAAATTACTAAATTTTCAGCAAAGTATGACTATATATTACTATATTTTTGCTAATTTTGCAGTGAAATGAAGATATTTACAAGCGCTCAGATTCGTGAGCTTGACCGATATACCATTGAGCATGAGCCCATTCAGAGTATCGATCTGATGGAAAGAGCAGCTTCCACATTGGCAAGAACCATTGCCAATACATGGGACAGCTCAGTGAAAGTTGTCGTTTTTGCCGGCCCTGGCAACAACGGCGGTGATGCGCTTGCCGTGGCACGACTCCTCGGCGAGCAAGGGTATCAAGTGGCTGTTTTTCTCTTCAACATCAGAGGCAGACTATCGCCCGACTGTCTGATCAACAAACGGAGAGTGCAGGAATGTAAGCACATCAAGAAATTTGTAGAGGTAACACAAGAGTTCGACCCGCCACAACTGGAGAAGGGAATGCTTGTCATCGACGGACTTTTCGGGTCGGGACTCAACAAACCGCTGGCGGGTGGATTTGCCTCACTGGTGAAGTACATCAATGCTTCGCCGGCTGAGGTCGTGGCTATCGACATGCCTTCTGGCTTGATGAGTGAAGACAATACCTACAATGTCAGCTCTAACATCATCAGAGCATCGGTCACACTGACGCTGCAACAACCCAAACTCTCGTTTCTCTTCCCTGAAAACCAACAGTTTATCGGCCGATTGCGAACACTCGACATTCGACTGAGTCAGGAGGGTATCAGTAAAATAGATGCCAACTACACCGTCATCGAAGAGTCTGATGTCAGGCCATTGTTGAAAGAACGCAATCCTTTCGCCCACAAGGGACAGATGGGACACGCACTGATTATGGCTGGAAGTTACGGCATGGCAGGTGCTGCCATACTCGCTACCAAGGCATGTCTGCGTGCTGGCGCTGGAAAAGTGACGGTTCATACTCCACGCAAGAACTGTCAGATCATGCAAGTGGCAGTGCCCGAAGCGGTGTTGCAGCTCGACCATGAAGAGACTATCATCACTGAAGCGGTAGATACAGAAAACTTCCAAGCACTGGGCATTGGACCTGGTATAGGACAAAACGAAGCTACTGCCATACCATTCATCGCACAGTTGCGACGCGCCACCTGCCCCATTGTGGCTGACGCAGATGCCATCAATATCCTGGCAAGTCATCGCGCATGGAAGCAACAGCTGCCCAAAGGCATCATACTCACCCCACACGCCAAGGAACTGGACCGACTGGAAGGTGCATCGGTAGATAGCTTTGAACGACTAACCAAAGCCCACCAACTGGCAGAACGACTGCATGGCTATGTCATCGTAAAGGGAAGATATACCGCCATCTGTATGCCCGACGGACATATACGTTTCAATTCGACAGGTAATGCGGGGATGGCAACTGCTGGAAGTGGCGATGTGCTGACCGGAATCATTACCGCACTATTGGCACGTGGCTATGAGCCTCAACATGCTTGTATTGTGGGTGTGTATCTCCACGGACTGGCTGGCGACCTCGCTGCACGCGACTTGGGAGAAGAGAGCCTCACGGCAAGCGACATCATCGATTATCTGCCTCGAGCATTCAAAAGATTAAAAGAATAAAAACATAACAACTATTGACTAATATGAAGAAGTACATACTCACACTGCCCTTGCTCTTCGTGAGCATCATCACCATGGCACAGGCGGTATCAACACCTTTGAAACCCGGAAGGACTCCAGAGGGTGTGGTATATTTCCTACCCAAAACGGTGTTTCAACTCAATCTGCTGGTTGAGAAAAAGACCTACAAGCCGGGCGAATTTTGTAAATATGCGGAGAAATTTCTACGTCTCTCTGGCATTGCACAGGAAGAGGAAGTGACCCACAGCATCGTCAGTTACGGACTCACACCTGTTGGTGTTCGCGACACATCAAAGTGTTATACCGTCATGCTGAAAGGTAAGAGTGCTACTGCAGAAGTGAAGTTGAGCGACGACGGTGTGCTTCAGGCGGTCAATGCCGAACCGGCTAAAGTGAAAGTGAAAGAGCCTTTCAAACCTGCGCCACGCAAGGCACCTGTCGATTCCAAACAGTATCTCAGTGCCGAAGTATTGTCGGCAGGTAGTGTGGCAAAGATGGCTGAACTGACCGTGCAGCAGATTCTTGAGATACAAAACCATCGTCAAATGCTCATCAGCGGTGAGGCGGAAGACGTGCCGACCGATAAAGATCAGTTGCAACTGATGATTGACCAGCTCGACAAAGAGCGCGAAGCACTCATGTCGATGTTTCTTGGCACCACTACACGCGATACTGTAGAGCAGGTTATCACGATTTGTCCGGAGAAAGAAGTGAAGCGCGAAGTTGTTTTCCGCCTCAACAAGAAGATCGGTCTGGTAGATAAAGACGATCTGTCGGGCATCCCCTACTACATGAACATTGAAGATGAGCACCATACCACGTTGCAGAAATATGATATTCCTGAGAATAAAAAGGACGGTGGATTCTTTGTCAACGTACCCGGAAGAATCAAGTTTACCCTGTTGCGCGAAGACCATCAGTTGGCATCGTTCAACCTCTATGCCGCACAGTTTGGTTTTGTAGAACTGCGCAGCGGCTCACTCTTCAAACGCTATGTCACCCACATGACCCTTAACCCCGTTACGGGTTCTGTGGAGACAATACATGCCGACATGCCTACAAAATAGGCACACCGAATTATATATATAATATATAACGCACAAAAGCCCCGTAGCAACGTTGCTACGGGGCTTTTGTGCAGTGTCGGGGGAACATCAGAAGCGGAATCCAAGCGACACGAAGGGGGCATAACAAGTAGGCTGGTTGCCATGGAAATTGCGCATCGAAAAGCCCACGCCGACAATAGGTTGGAAGCGTTGTGCCGTGGGATGCTTATAGAAATACAGGCCCAGCGAATAGGTAGAGTTTGCAAAATCGCTCTTTCCCACCGATACAGATGCTGTGCCGCGCAGCTCCAATGCACCCAGGCGACCGCGCTCGTTGCTGATCAACTGATAGCCCAATCCGCCTCCGATATTCGTTGCATTGTTATAATCTTTCGTAGCGCCATTCTTCGGAATAAAGAAGTCGGTGTGTGCCAACGCATGGATAGACAGACGGTTGATGGGTGAGAAATTGAGGTCGAACGATGCGCCCATGGGCGAAAGGTCCTTGGCTGGCATACCCATTGTAAACGATGCATCGAAATGCAAAGGCACATTCTCTGTTTGGGCTTTTGCACCCACTGCTGTCATGCAGAGCATCACAGCCATAAACAATACTTTTCTCATAATCTACTCTTGTTCGTTATTATTTTTCTGGTGCAAATATATGCAGAATATCTAACTATCATCTATATTAAACACTATTTTATATCGTTAGTAATGATTATTTAACTACCTATACAGCACTTGTAACACTTGTTAAGTTATTCTCGCGTATCTGGCACGTTCCACAATTGGTAGCTTGCATTGCCAACAATGAAAGCATTTCGCAGATTTCTCTTTATTTCCTCGCTCAGCTCTGAATTATCCACAAGCTTTAAAACCTTCATGAGATAATCACCATCATTCTCATCTACATCAATATTGTTAAGACCGGAAAAAAAGGTTTCCAGAAGTGTCAGTTCTCCTTGTTTATTTGGATATTTTGCAATCCAAGCTGCGATAATATCGTGAAGATCCTCGCCATTAACAGATTGATAATCGCCTCCTGCAACAAAATCAAAGAGTTCCTTGTTGTTCGCAAAATCCTGTTTTATCTCGTTTTTGTCAACCCGATAAAACTCGCTCGTCTTCTGTGCAATACATTCAAGGATAGAATCACGTGAGAGTTTTTGTCCCTGATTCTCATTCTTGATATCCAGCAATATCCTATTATGAAAATATCCAATGCTGTCGCCTATGGTCAAGAGTTCCTCCGACACATCACCCGGGAACAAGTTATTCATAGATTTATCATCTGGGTTCATCGGAGGGAACAACTCATCATCACCTTTTGAGCGAGTATATATTTCTATAACTGGCTCATCAAGAAATGCAGCAACCAAACCTGATGTAGCAGTTGCACCCGCTGCAGTTCCAGCAGGACCAAACCACGAACATACGATTCCGCCTACTGCGTCAGCTACAGTAACACCGACGATTCTTTTGAACCATCCCCACACGCTCCGTGTTTGCGAACGATTTTCTGCAGTGATTTCTTCATTAAGAGAAATCATCTGCTTCTGAACCTTTGCAAATTCGTTCGAAATTGCCAGTTCGTTTTGTTGTTGATTCAACGTTGTTTCACACGCATTCTCTTCCGCATTACACGAGAATAAAGTAAACAAAATAAAAACTGATAACAATTTGAAATTTTTCATTGTTTTTTGTTTTATGCCTCTTCCATATGAAAACTGCACAAGATTTATCCAACTCCGAGGCTATTTAAAATTCACATTTTCACCGTGTGCACACTTCATTTAACAAAGAAGCCGGTGGTTAAATCACAATGCAAAAGTACATGTTTTATCTTCAAGCGCCCTGTCGTAAACGCATTTTAACACTACAGATGTTACAAAACGAAAATAGCCTTAATTTCTTGTACTTAAATACATTAGATATTCTTTTACCCATATTCTTGATATAAAAATGCTACGTTTTGTCCTCAATTTCGCCGATTTTTTTATAACTTTGTCGCCAAATAGATAATAAATATGAGACTTCAAACAAAAGTAAATTCTATCTTACTACTATCCATATGCACGCTACTTGTCAATTGCAGCAGTGAAATCAATCACAAGCTTGAAACAGTTGACAAACTTCTTGATCAAGATTCACTTCAAGTTGCAGCATCACTTTTACAAAACATCAATACAAGCGAAATCAAGACGTCAAAGGATTCTGCCTACTATCTGCTGCTTAAAACAGAAATTGACTGGCAAAAACAAAAGAAAATAAACAGCGATTCTGCCATTACCTACTGCATTGATTACTATACCAAGACCTATGATGCCCGCAAACTAGCACTCTCATTGCACTATAAAAGCGGTATCCTCTATGAGTTTGGCAGAATAAAAGAAGCCATTATTCTTGAAAAAAAAGCAGAACAAATAGCCAAGCCGCTACACGATGATATACTGAATTTTAAAATATACACCAATCTTGGCTACTACAACGACAAAAACTATAACAGCAATGAAGCATTACAATATAACCAAAAGAAATTGCAAATAGCCAATAGAATCAACAATATAACCTATAAAACATATACCTTAGGAGAAATCGCAGCTATCCATATTGGCGAGAATAACAAAGATAGCGCTAAATATTATATTATGGAAGCCTATAGGAACATCAACTTTTTTACGCACGACGATTTGGTCTATCTATGGGCAAACATGGCTTTACTATTAGACGACACTTATCCTAATGAAGCCGAACAACTATACCAGAAGGCTCTACAAAATAATAAAAATCCTATTATATATGGACTTCTCGCCAACCACTACTACAAAAATCACCAAGGCGAAAAAGCCATGTTATATTTTGAAAAAGCAAAAAGTGTTACTGACTTACGCTTCAAAATTTCATTTTTAGAGGCCCAACATCAATATCTCTCTGAGCGAAACAAGGAGCACGAAGCCCATGAGGTAGCTAAGCGAATCATTGCACTGAAAGATAGCTTGGAACAGAAAAACAAGCAAGACAGCATCAAGGAGATACAAGGAATGCTCGACCAAGAGTACATGCGACATGAAGCCCGCAAAGAGGAACACCTTCTGCTTTCCTTTTGCGTCATCCTCACACTACTGATTGTCATCGTTATCACAGTTCATTTTATACGCAGACAACACTACAAGCAACAAATCAAGCTGCATAAAGACGAAATGCTAGTCAACAAAAAAGAAATAGAACAATTGCAAGACTCTTCTGAAAAGTCTGCAAAAGATATCAAATTACTGCATAAGGAAGTGGAAATGCTGCGCAACAAGCAGTCGCAACTGCTTGCCAAAGGCAAACAACGCTATGAGGAAATCCAACAAGGAGGCAACACGCTTCTATGGCGTAAGCCCGACTTCACAGCATTTATGGAATACTATCGCATGCAGGATGCATCTTTCGTGGAGCAGTTGGAGAACAAAGATGAGATTTCGTCACCTCGTTTGATGATGTTTAAAACACTCGTCCACATGGGCTATTCAAAAGAAAGAATAGCAAAGGCTCTCTGCGTGAGCGAAGACTCGCTACGCACCTATAAATCCAGAGTCAAAAACAATAAGTAGTAGTGTGTCCGCTCTCTTGTCAGTCTCTGCGTTCCTCTTTGTGCAACTGATAGGCACGCGCCAAACCGCCTTCACTCGTCTCCTTATAGAGCGACGGCAGGTCGTGACCGGTCTGCTTCATCACCTTCACTACACGATCGAACGAAACACGGTGGCTACCGTCTGACAAAGCAGCGTAAAGGTTGGCATCGAGAGCACGGGTAGCTGCGAAAGCATTGCGTTCAATACATGGAATCTGCACCAGACCGCACACCGGATCGCATGTCATTCCAAGGTGATGCTCCAATCCCATCTCTGCTGCATACTCCACCTGCGACGGACTACCACCAAACAATTGACAAGCTGCGGCAGATGCCATGGCACAAGCCACACCTACTTCGCCCTGACAACCTACATCGGCACCAGAGATAGAAGCATTGCGTTTCACCACATTGCCAAAGATACCGGCAGTAGCCAAAGCGTGGAGAATACGAATATCGCTAAACTTATGACCGCGAGACAAGTGATAGAGCACGGCAGGCAATACGCCACACGATCCGCAAGTGGGGGCGGTAACGATGGTACCACCTGAAGCATTCTCCTCGCTGACCGACAGTGCATAGGCATAAACCAAGGCACGGGTTTGCAACGACTGTTTATAACCGCTGGCTTTCACATAGTAGGTAGGACCTTTGCGAGGCAGATGCAACGGACCGGGCAATACACCTTCGTGGTCGATGCCGCGCTCCACACTCTCCTGCATGGCTTTCCAAACTTCAGCAAGATAGTCCCAGATGCCTTCATCCTCACATTCGCCGACATATTCCCAATAGTTGCGACCACTTTTCTCGCACCACTGTTGAATCTCAGCCATGGTATTCAGCTCATATACTTCACTTTGATCAGCAAACCAGCGTGGGTGTTCGCCTTCAGAAAGAGCACCGCCTCCCACGCTATAGCAGATCCACTCATCTATTATATTATTGTTCGCGTCGCGTGCCACAAACTTCATTCCATTAGGATGGAACGGCAGAAACACCTGCGGTTGCCATTCCAACTGCAACGGAGCGATGGGTTCAAGCACTTCTTTGATAGCCACATCGGTCATGTGGCCACGTCCCGTAGCAGCCAGGCTGCCATAGAGTGTCACCTCGAAAGAATAGGCGTCGCCATGATGACTGGCAAAGATTTGCGCAGCCTTCTGTGGTCCCATCGTATGACTACTCGATGGACCCTTACCTATTCGGTATAGTTCTCTTAATGATTTCATGTTTGCAAAGGTACGATTAAGTGAGTGAAATGCAAAATAAATGCTCGCTTTTATTTTCATTTCCGAGCGTGAGTACCTAAGGGCCGTAGGACCAAAGGTACGATTAAGTGAGTGAAATGCAAAATAAATGCTCGCTTTTATTTTCATTTCCGAGCGTGAGTACCTAAGGTCCATAGGACCAAAGGTACGATTAAGTGAGTGAAATGCAAAATAAATGCTCGCTTTTATTTTCATTTCCGAGCGTGAGTACCTAAGATGCAATACGTCAAAGGTACGATTAAGTGAGTGAAAAACCAAATCTATTTGAGTTTTTCCGAGCGTCAGTACCTAAGACAAGAAGAAATAAAAGAGGAGGCGTTGTCTGACGACAGCCACCTCCTATCATGGTCTAATGCGCATTACAGAGCGCAAATATCACAGCATCAGAAGCGAATGCCCAACGATACGTAAGGGCCATAGAAGTTTGGCACATTACCATGGAAGTTTCTGACATTAAAGCCTATACCAATAACTGGTTGGAAGCGCTGTGCATTGGAATGTTTATAGAAATACAGTCCCACACCATACGAAGTATTCTTATACGTAGAACTAGAACTTCCCAACGATGTAGTCAGTGTTCCTCGGAGTTCG
Organism: Prevotella sp. P5-50; assembly: GCF_002251295.1. Lineage (GTDB taxonomy): Bacteria > Bacteroidota > Bacteroidia > Bacteroidales > Bacteroidaceae > Prevotella. The sequence goes on along the minus strand of NZ_NPJA01000015.1, from coordinate 98,271 downwards.
AGTGTTCCCATACGCCAATTCTTGTTGTTGAGCAACTGATAACCGATACCGCCTCCTAAGTTAACGGCAATGTTGCTGTCTATGATTGCACCAATTTTGGGGATAAAGAATTCGGAGTGTGCCAATGCATGGATAGACAACCTGTTGATGGGGGAATAGCCGAAATCAATGTTTTCACCCATAAAAGTCAAATCTTTGGAAGATACTCCCATATAGAACGAACCTTCAAAATGCAGTGGACAACGCTCTTCCTGTGCCTTCACACCTATCGCCAGCATGCAAAGCAACATCATAATACCAATCTTTTTCATAATGCTAATATATTTGTTATTAAAAAATATACCGATGCAACATGTCATCGACAGCGCAAAATTACATCTTTTTACATCAATATCTATTGGTTTATTATCTTTTAACTCAGCGTATTATTGTAATTTAACGACCACCATAGAAGACTGATGTCATAAAGCACAATCGTTAACAGCAAAGGAACAATCATTAACAAAACAACAAAATCACTCTGCCATCCATCGGACAACAGAGTGATTTATAGTATTGTTATCTATCGCTTACGCGATGAATAGACTTAGCACTGAGCCAGTTTGCCATCAGAACCGAGCACATTCACAATCTTGTGGATGTACATCTTCTTCATGTTCTCACGAGCAGGCTTCAGATACTGACGTGGATCGAAATCTCCAGGATGCTCAGCTAAGTGCTTGCGGATAGCAGCAGTCATGGCAAGACGAGAGTCTGAGTCGATGTTGATCTTGCAAACAGCAGACTTAGCAGCCTGACGGAGCTGATCCTCAGGAATACCGATAGCAGCCTCAAGGTGACCACCATACTTATTGATAGTGTTAACCTCTTCCATAGGAACTGATGAAGAACCGTGGAGAACGATGGGGAATCCGGGGAGTTTCTTCTCGATCTCAGCGAGTACGTCAAATGCGAGTGGCGGTGGAACGAGCACACCGTTCACGAGCGTGCACTGCTCTGGAGTGAACTTGTGAGCACCGTGTGAAGTACCGATAGAGATAGCGAGTGAATCGCAACCAGTACGTGTAGCGAAGTCGATAACTTCCTCAGGTTTGGTATAGTGTGACTCAGCAGCAACTACATCATCCTCAACACCAGCAAGTACGCCGAGCTCAGCCTCAACAGTTACATCAAACTGATGTGCATATTCAACAACCTTCTTGGCCAAAGCAACGTTCTCCTCGTAAGGCAGTGATGAACCGTCGATCATTACAGAAGAGAAGCCATTGTCGATACAATCCTTGCAGAGCTCGAAAGTGTCTCCGTGGTCGAGGTGGAGCACAATCTCAGGATGCTCGCAACCGAGTTCCTTTGCATACTCTACAGCACCCTTAGCCAAGTTGCGGAGGATAGTTCCGTTAGCATAGTTACGTGCACCTTTAGAAACCTGCATGATAACTGGAGACTTTGTTTCAACAGCAGCCTGTACGATAGCCTGCATCTGCTCCATAGTGTTGAAATTGAATGCTGGGATAGCATAACCGCCAGCAACGGCACGCTTAAACATCTCACGAGTGTTTACGAGGCCGAGGTCTTTGTAATTTACCATATTCTTTTATATTTTTATATATGTTAGTTAAATTTTGATGCAAAGGTAGAAAAAAATATTTGAAAGTGTCAGATGTGGTAACAAAAAGTTATCCGTTTGTAGCTCATCTTTACACATTATTAATATATATCAGTTGGTCAATTGCCATTTTGCAAAATCCACATTCCATTTTTTGCCATTCTTCATATCCATCCACCACCTGCACTTTACGCTTTAGACACCCGAAGGTGGGTTAATAATTATCGAGCAGAGCCTGCTGCTTCTGCCGTTGGCGCTCAGCTTTGGAAGGTCCCTTCGGACCAACTATCTTGCCGATGGCCCATCCCACCAACGCCAAAGGATTGAAACCGACAGGTATTTTCTGCATCAACTGAGCATCCACCTTGTTGAGATGGGCATTGATGGCTGCCGTTTTGTCGCGCCGATGCCCATAGACTATCACTTCGCGCAGGGCATTAAGATTGGGCAACAGTCCGATGGTGTCGCCTTTCACCTCGTCGGGAAACAGATAGCGACTCTGATAGTTGGGGCAAGCCAGATCAACTCTTTTATAACCATTGCGCAGACAGAACACACCATTCCACGGTGTACGCATGTGCTGTCCGTCGTCGGTAGATACCTCCACGTTGCGCAGCGGAACACCCGTTTCCATATCGACCACTACCAGTTGGCGCTGATGGCTACAGCTGTCAGCCTCTTCTGCATGACTTTCCACCACTGCCAACAGTAGTGTGAGCAGTGTCAGGGCAATGCCTGTATGATATGTTTGTGCTTCCATTTCATCGGCAAAAATACAAAGATTCTGCCCAACACCATCGTTTTGCAAGTATTGTTATACTTCTTTTCACTCTGTTTACACAGCACCCCATGATGACTGTGCGCCATTGACATTGCTTAACATAGCAATGGCGTGACTCCCTCTGCAGGAGCCACGCCATATTGATGGATGACAGTCAGAACGACCGCATCAAACTGTTTCTGTTGCTACAGAGCCGATAAACTTATTTTCCATCGGGTGCAATCATCTTCCACACCCCTGCTGCCAATGCGCCACCGGCAAACGGACCGACGATGAAAACCCAGAGTTGGCTCAATGCCTGACCGCATTGGAAGAGGGCAGGACCGATGGAACGAGCGGGATTCACCGATGTTCCGGTATAGTGAATACCTACGAGATGGATGAGGATGAGCGACAAACCGATGGCAAGACCTGCAAAATTGTTGGTAGCACCATTGGTCTTGCTGGTAGCACCCAACACCACGAGGACGAAAAGGAAGGTGAGCAACACCTCTGCCAACAATCCGTTGAACACATTATTGGAAGCACATGCGTTTGCGCCAGTTGCCGTACCTTCCACCAAACTGGGGTCGGTCCATACCAGGAGCGATAGTACTGCAGCAGCTATGATGGCTCCAATGGTCTGAAACACCATATACATGCCGGCATCCTTGCCATTCATGCGTCCACTGAGGAATACACCCAGCGTAATAGCAGGATTGATGTGGCAACCGGAAATGCCGCCGATGGTATATGCCATGGCAATGACCGAGATACCGAAAGCCATAGCCGTTCCCACTACTGATGCCGTATCGACACCACAATTCAAACTTACTGCTGCACCGCAGCCTAAGAAGGTCAGCACGAATGTGCCTACCATTTCTGCTAAGTACTTCTTCATCGTGTTACGTGTTTAGTGAATATATTTGTTGATGATTAGTTTTCTATATAGTCGAAATAATTGAAACGGGCAGCGCCTTTGCCTTGGGCATACATGCCAACGACAACTCCGGTGAAGCCACCCACCACTTCGGTGCTGACCAACGAACAGGCCTGACGGGACAGCGTTGTGAACGGTGCACCGTCGGCAGCATATTCAAACACATAGTGGTCGGCAACGGCAGTGATACGCAAACGCACCATCTTGGCTTTTGCCAGCATTGCCTTCTGCGCCTGATGGAGTGTCTTGATGGTATAGGCAGCTTGTACTTCCACCCCACCCTTGTCGTCTTTGACGAGTGCAAGGTCGAAGTGTCCGTCATGGATCTGATAGACCGTGATGCCAGCCTCACATCCTTTATCCAGCGAAGCCACATCAATCTCGGTCTCCATAACCATGGTGTTGCTTTCCTGTCGGCGTCCGATGAATGTCGGCTGACTGTTCTCCGTCAGCGTACTGGCTGACGCTTTCAGTGTGACACCACCTTTGGCAAAGCGATAGTTGTCGGCGATGGGATTCTGGATATACACCCATTGTGGGTCTTTGGGATTGATGTCATGCTGACTCTTCACGCTGTCGGCAAGTGTGCCAAAGAGCGCCGGCACCTGCATGAGTGTATCGATAGGGTTACCACCATTGACCACAGGCCATTCACCCTCCTTCCATTCAACGGGTGCAAGATAGGTTTCCCTGCCCAGATGATGGTATGAACCGCCGAAATTGCGGTATGCCAAGAAGGTAATCCACCAACTTCCGTCGGCAGCCTGAACGAAATCGCCATGTCCGGTGCCTTGTATTTGCATCGTCTGTCCCTTCATGTTGCAGTTGGTGAGAATCGGATTGGCGGGATTCGACTCGTAGGGACCATAGATATCTTTGCTGCGTGCTATGGTCAGACGGTGTGCCAATTCGGTGCCACCCTCAGAGATGAGCAGGTAGTAATAGCCATCTTTCTTATAGATGTGCGGTCCTTCGGGATAGCGTCCACCAGTGCCTTGCCACAGTGGGCGGCTCTCGGTGAGTTGTTTGCCCGTTGCAGGGTCTATCTCACAGAGCATGATGGTATTGTCGGGATTAGACATCATATAGCATTTGCCATCTTCAAACCACAGCGATGGATCGATGCCTTGCTGCTCAAGCCATATCGGTTCGCTCCATGGTCCCTTCGGATCTTTGGCTGTTACCATGAAGTTGCCGCCATTACCCACATTGGTGGTGATCATATAATACACACCTTCATGGTAGCGAATGGTAGGTGCATAGATGCCCAACCATGACGACGCACCCTTCAGATTCAGTTGTGAGGAACGGTCGAGCACATTGCCAATCTGCTTCCAATTGACCAAATCAGTGGAATGGAAGATGGGTACACCTGGAAAATATTGAAATGAAGAGTTGACGAGATAGAAGTCGCTATTGACACGACAGATACTTGGGTCGGGATGATAACCTGGAATGATAGGGTTGCGCAGGGGCTGAGCAGAAACGGTCATAGCAGCCACCCATGTCATCAATAGTAGAAATACTTTTCTCATGTTACGATTTATTAGTCATATTTGGGTTCAAAGTTACGAAATATTTCGCAAATAATCAGTAACTTTGCAAAAAATTTCACTTCAATGGAAAATCCTTACATACAACAATATCCCGAACTGATGTCGGGAAAGACCGTACTCTATGTTCATGGCTTTGCTTCAAGCGGACAGTCGGGCACTGTGGCACGCCTTCGCGAAGTGATGCCCAACGCCCATGTGATTGCACCCGATCTGCCTTTGCATCCCGATGAAGCCATCGCCTTGCTACAGGACATCTGCCAGAAGGAGCAGCCTCATCTGATTATCGGCACATCGATGGGTGGCATGTATGCCGAGCGCCTCTATGGCTATGCTCGCATCTGTGTAAACCCTGCCCTACAGATGGGCGACACGATGAAGAGTCATGGCATGATCGGGGCACAGACTTTTCAGAACCCCCGACAGGACGGAGTGCAGGAGTTTATCGTGACCAAGGCATTGGCTAAAGAGTATAAAGACTTCTGTGAACACTGTTTTGAGGGAGTGACCGACGATGAGCAATCGCTGGTCTATGGACTGTTTGGCGATGAAGACACAACCGTAGATGGTTATGCCGACTTCCATGATCACTATCGCCAGGCATTGCATTTCCATGGCGAGCACCGCATGAACGACAAATCGTTTATGCACTCCGTGCTGCCGGTCATCCGTTGGATTGACGACAGCCAGGAGCAACGCGAACGACCTATTATATATATAGGTACTGAGACTCTTGCCGACAGTTACAACAAACCAACGAGTTCGATGGCAAAAGCTATCCGCATGCTCATTGAGCACTATCAGGTGTATTTCGTAGCACCATCGCCCAGTAGCGATGCTGCCGAGTATGCCGTCACTACCGACTGGCTGACGCAGTATGTGGGTGTTCCTGCCTGGGGTCACACCGTATTTACCAACCAGCGCCATCTGCTCTATGGCGACTATCTGATAGCTCGCGAGAAAACTCCCGACACCATGGCCACGCTATTGGAATACGGCAGCGACACCTTCAAGACATGGGAAGAGGTGATAGAATACTTCTCGCGTTTGGGCGGACAGTAAAGTCGGTCACCCCTTCCCACAGCCTATTTCCGTTTACTGTTCGGCATCGGGCAGAAGTACAACACCCTTCTGCTTCTTGCCATCCATCATGATCTTCAACGGCTTGTCGAAGCGCACATGGCGCACATGTGGTGTCTCTTCCACAGCAGGCATACTGTCGAGCACCTCTTTCTGAAATAGGCCATCGCCCGTATAGGTATTGATGGTGAAGTAACCCACGCCAAAGGAGGTGAGATTCTGAAAGAAGTGAGTGCCTTGCGAGGGATCGACATGATAGTTTTTGAGTCCCTCTTCCACGATAACGCGTGCTGCAGAGATGTGTGGCCACTTGACGGGAATGCCCAACCAATAGTCGCTTGATCCCCATCGTCCCGGTCCTACCAGTACGTAGTTGCGTCCCTCGTTGAGGAATCGTCTGTTGATTTGTTCTATCTCGTCGGCGATATACGGATTTTCTGAAGCCGTAAAATCATCGTTGGTCTTGACATATACCACATCGGTGACATCTTCCGAAATACCGTGTCCTAACGAGTTGGCAGATCGCAACAAGCATTTCTCATCGCTGATGGCATCGAGGTCGGCATCGAGCACCTGCTTGGAATCGACAATAGGTCGTATCTGCAACAGATAGAAATTGCCGTTCATCTTGCCTTGTTCGCCATTCTCCAGATTGCAAGCAAACTCTATTTCCACCGGGCGGCGCATTTCGTCGGCACCGAAGCGCTCCGACATCTGCAATATTTCTGGCAGTGGGAACACCCCGTGTTGGAGTACGCCACAGAAGGAAATAATCTTTCGTCCACCTTCGTAGATGCCGTCGCGAATCACTTGATCGTAGGGATCGAAGGTGGAAGCAATACCGGTGAGCGCCCCATCCTTATCGGCTTCTTTCACTCTCAGATTCTTGATATTGAAGCCATCATCCACTTGGAAATCATCGCCCACCCTACTCATATCGAGTGCATAGAAGCGTGTCTGGGTCTCACGGAGTGCCGTTTCCATCTCTGAGGTTTGCAACACCTGATTGGGATGATAGGGCGAAACGCGCAACGTCTGCCCTCCATCAACAATATATTTACCGAGCCCAAGGGCGAGGGAAGCAATACCTTCCTCGGCAGTCTCATCGCCTATCGGGTAATAGTTGAGTGATCGGAGCACACCGCTAAAGGTCGGATAGTATTTATCGCCATAGGTCTTGCCCACCACTTCCTGTAGTATGACAGCCATTTTCTCTTGGTCGATCACATTGGAAGTAGCCGTCATATAGGCTTTCGAATCTTTATAATAGACCGATGCATACACGCCTTTGATAGCACATGCCAACATACGGAGCATCTCATACTTATCGTCGAGATAAGGAATCATATAGGTGCTGTAGATACCGGCAAAGGGCTGATAATGGGAGTCCTCCAGCAGCGACGACGAGCGCACAGCGATTGGCGACTTGATCGCATCGAAGAAAGTGAAGAAGTCGGCAATGAGTGCATCGGGCAACTGTGCTTTGAGGAAGTGATGGAGTATCTCGTCATCGCTGGCATCGCTGAGGGCTATGCCCCAGAGATTGTTCTTATCCATAAACTGGTCGAAGTAGTCGGTGCAGAGCACAACGGTCTTCGGTATCATGACTCGCGCATTAGGATACTGATTGAGTTCGGGATGGCGCTTGATGATGTTGTCAAGGAATGCCAGGCCACGGCCTTTTCCTCCGAGCGAACCTTCTCCAATGCGTGCAAAGTGGCTGTAGGTGTCAAATTTCAGGCGGTCGAATACTGCCACCACGCCGATATTCTTCATGTGTCGATACTGCACGATGGCATCGAAGATAATCTGTCTGTGGGCATCGACATCCTGTAGCTTGTGCCAGGTGACATGTTTGAGGAATGCCGATACGGGGAAGATGGCTCTTGCACAGAGCCAGCGGCTCATGTGGTTGCGCGATATATGGTAGAGCATCGAGTCGTTGGGAATCTTGAAGATATTGTCTTGCAGTTCCTTCAGCGATCGCACACGACACACCTCTTCATGGGTTTGCGGATCGCGGAAGATGAAGTCGCCGAATCCCATGTGTTCTTCTATCACCTGTCGCAGGTCAACATTCATCTTCTTACTGTTCTTGTCGATGAAGTCAAAGCCCTCGGCTTCTGCCTTTGCGCGGTTTTCGCTTTCGCTACTTTGCAGAATGAGTGGCACATATTCATCGCGCTTGCGTATCTCGCGCAACAGTTTCAGTCCAGCCTCAGCATCGCCATCCTGCACCTGTGCCAACTGTCCGTGTGGGGTATGCATGGGGAATCGGGTATCGCTGATGACGCCCAAGGTATTTTCATGATACTTCTCATAGATGCGCATCGCATCCTCGTAGTTGGTGGCAAGCACCACTTTGGGGCGTCCTCGTTTGCGCTGTGCTGCAGCATGTGGATTGAGCGCTTCGGTCGAGAATCGCTTACTCTGTGCCAGAATATAGTTGTAGAGGTTGGGCAATACAGAGGAGTAGAAACGTATATTGTCCTCTACGAGGAGTATCATCTGCACGCCAGCCTCGTTGATATCGTGCTCGATATTCATCCGGTCTTCTATCAGTTTGATGATAGAGAGTATGAGGTTGGTGTTTCCCAACCAGCAGAACACATAGTCGAAGATAGACATATCCTCGTTTTCTATACGTTTGGTGATACCGTGTGAGAATGGTGTCAGCACCACACAGGGAATCTGTGGTGCCATGCGTTTCACGTCACGCGCCACAGCAAAGGCATCGTTGTCGGCATTACCTGGCATACATATCACCAGATCGACATCGGTAGTTTTAAGCACTTGCTCTGCCTCTTCAGTGGTTGACACCTGACTGAACGATGGTGGATAGCGCATGCCGAGTTCCATATACTCGTCGAAGAGTTTCTCATCCACTCTGCCATCGTCCTCCAACATAAAGGCGTCATAGGGGTTGGCAACTATAAGTACATTGAAGATGCGTCGTGTCATGAGGTTGACAAACGATACGTCTTTCAGATAAAACTGATTCCATTGCTGTGGTACTGTGCTCATTGTAGTACGTTTATTTGATTACAAAGGTACGATTAAGTGAAGAAAATGCAAAATTTATTTGAGTATTTTTGAACGTGAGTACCTAAGGTCTGTAAGACCAAAGGTACGATTAAGTGAAGAAAATGCCAAATTTATTTGAGTATTTTTGAACGTGAGTACCTAAGGTCTGTAAGACCAAAGGTACGATTAAGTGAAGAAAATGCAAAATTTATTTGAGCATTTTTGAACGTGAGTACCTAAGGTCTGTGAGACCAAAGGTACGATTAAGTGAGAGAAATGCAAAATAAAATAACGATTTTATTTTCATTTTCGAACGTGAGTACCTCAGATGCGTAGCATCTCTTCATCTGAAATCAGATAATAATGCATCGCGTGCGCACACGTGCGCACGCGAATTAGTTTTTTGTTTCAGATCGAACATCGAACACCACATTGAAATAACTTCGTGTATTACTGCACATTATAGCGGTGTTCGATTCTAAAAACACAGGAATATTCGAACACCCAGTTGCCATCGGTTTAGTGATGAGAAGTCATGACGAATAAGCAGCCATGCTCTCGCGCATAGTTATTTTAGTTTTTAAGAAATTTCGACCACACGACCACAGATATTTGCAATATCCTATCTGTTAGGATCTTACGGTGTGGTCGAATGTTCAAATCATGGAATTTCGACCACACTTCGACCACAACATGGTCGTAAGCGTATCTGTGGTGCTGCTGTTTCTCCATCAAAAGCAACAAATATCGCATAGAAATGAAACTGATCGGTATTTGCAGATCATGTTTTGACAAGGAGTTTCAGATGTTTGGCAAAAGTATTTCAGGTCAAATCCGATGTTTTTTTAATGCTAACGTTTGCATCTGATTTTATTGATTTACGTCAAAAATCACCTTTGTTTTCAAAAATAATAAGTACTTTTGTGCCAACAACTGAAAACCATGAGTGATAAAATACCTATAACAATGAAGGATATCGCCCGCGAATTGGGCGTTTCCGTAGCTACCGTGAGCCGTGCCTTGAAGGACAGTCCACGCATTAGCGCATCGCAAAAGAAACGCATCCAAGCCTACGCAAAGGAGCGCAACTTCTATCCTAATGTCATTGGTGAAGCCCTGCGTCACAGTAGGATACAGCCCATGAAGGTGATAGGAGTAATTGTTCCTGAGTTTGTGCATTACTATTTCATGTCAGTACTTTCGGGCATTGAGGAAGAAGCACGTGCACGCGGCTACCGTGTGATGGTGGCACAAAGCAACGAGCGCTATGATAAGGAAGTGGCTATCTGCGACTCCTTCTATAAGAATAAGGTGTGTGGCATCATTGTGTCACAAGCCAAGGACACCAAGCAATATGACCATTTCCGCAAACTGATGGACAATGGCGTACCTTTGGTATTTTACGACCGCATCTGTACAGGTGTGAATGGTTCGCGAGTTGTGGTAGATGACTATATGGGAGCATATACAGCCGTGACCCATCTGATAGATACCGGCTGCAAACGCATTGCTTTCTATGGTTCTCCCATGAATCTCGAACTGTCGAAGAACCGCTATAACGGCTATCACGATGCCTTGGCAAAACATGGTTTGAAAGAACATGAAGGCTTCGTTAAACTATGTGACAACCGTGCACAAGCCGAGGCTATTACACCAGAGATTCTATCATTACCAGAAGGCGAAAGACCCGATGCATTCTTTGCCATCAACGATGACACGGCTATCGGCATACTCTATACCGCCAAGCACATGGGATTCCGCATTCCTACTGACATCAGTATCTGCGGATTTACCAATAGTGACCGTGCCAAAGCCAGCGATCCAATGCTGACAACAGTAGAGCAGCGCGGTATTGCCGTAGGCGAAGAGGCTGCCAACATTCTAATAGGACAAGTGGAAGGCAGTATTCCCAAGGACGAAGTAGAACTGCGTGTAGTTCGTACCCGACTGGTTATCAGAGGTACGACACGCTAACATAGCATATTATAATATACGGCAAGCAACATGATACCATACGACACAAAACATTCATTCATACGTTAAACAAAAAAAAACAATAATAACAATGACACAAAAACCTGATCTTTCATTCTGGACACTCTGGAATTTGAGTTTTGGATTCTTCGGTGTACAGATTGCCTACGCCCTGCAAAGCGCAAATATCTCGCGTATTTTTGCCACTTTAGGAGCAGACCCCCACGATTTGAGTTAATTCTGGATTCTCCCACCATTGATGGGAATCCTCGTACAACCGATAGTTGGTAGTCTCAGCGACAAGACGTGGTGCCGTTTTTGTGTCTTTGATAGACAAAAAGGGAGCGTAAGTAATGCAAACGTTTGCACGTCTTAAGATAAAAATAGTTTGATTGGAGCACCAGAAGGTACAGTTTTTTTTCTTACTTTCGCACCGAGAAACCCAATAACTCATATAAATATGACTCTACATTTCCATATTGAATACAATACAAACTTCGGCGAAGAAGTATCGCTGAACATCATAGAAGGCCATGAGGTGAAGTCGTACCGCATGACAACCATCAACGGCACAGATTGGTACTGCGATTTAGCACAGAGCAAAGCCACTACCCTCGCCTATTATTATAAGGTGTCTGGCGGCAGCAACGGCGACCGTTACGAATGGCAGATGGTAAGACACCTGTTGGACATAACCAGCACCACGGCTACTGAATATACCATCTACGACCGATGGAACAGTATGCCCGATGACTCATATCTATACAGTAGCGCCTTTACAGACTGCATCAACCACCAGGAGCCTCAACAGATGAAGGCTACCTCTTTCGCCCAAACAGTGCGGATCACCGTTCGTGCACCACAGTTGCGCAATGGCGAGCGATTGGCAGTAATAGGTTCTGCTCCCTCATTGGGCGGTTGGAATCCTGAGAAGTCACTCCCCATGACCCTCCATAACTATGGTGAATGGGCGATTGACATTGATGCAGCACCCTTGCACAACGGTCCTGTAGAACTGAAGTTCGTCATCACCGACGCTTCAGGCAGCATCCAACTATGGGAATGTGGCTACAACCGTAGCATCAGTCTGCCCACCATGTCGAAGGGCCAAGTAGTGGTATATCATCTCGATCAGGCATTTTTCGAGATTTACAATCACAAACTGGCAGGCACATTGATACCCGTATTCTCGCTGAGAAGCAAGAGCAGTGCGGGTGTTGGTGATTTCGGCGATTTGAAGATGATGATAGACTTGGTAGTCAAGACTGGTCAGCGCGTATTGCAGTTGTTGCCCATCAACGACACAACCATTACGCACACCTGGACCGACTCCTATCCCTACAGTTGCATCAGCATCTTTGCCATCCATCCTCAGTATGCCGATCTTCGCGCTTTACCCGCATTGGCAGATGAGGCAGATCGCAAGTCTTCCGAGGCAGAGCGCCAGCGTTTGAACGCTTTGCCACAGATTGATTACGAAGCAGTAAACAGATTTAAATTAGCATATTTGCAGAAACTCTATCTTCAAGAAGGTAAAAAGACGATGAAGAGTGCCGAATTTAAGGCATTCTTCCAGGAGACTCAGAATTGGCTCATACCATACGCTCAGTATTCATATCTGAGAGATAAGTATGGTACAGCCGATTTTACTCAATGGAAAGACCACAACACATGGAATGAGGATGACCGCCAAAACTTATCAAACTCTCGTACTAAAGCCTACGAGGAGGTAGCCTTCTACTATTTCGTGCAGTTCGTTTTGTCATCACAGATGAAAGCAGCGCACGACTATGCCAAGCAGAAAGGTGTCATTCTCAAGGGCGATATCCCCATCGGCGTCAACCGTTACAGTTGCGATGTATGGATGGAACCCAAATATTTCAACCTCAACGGACAGGCCGGTGCACCACCCGACGACTTCTCGGTGAACGGTCAAAACTGGGGATTCCCTACCTACAACTGGGATGAAATGCTGAAAGACGACTGCCAATGGTGGGTTCGTCGTTTCCAAAACATGTCACAGTTCTTCGATGCCTACCGTATCGACCACGTCTTAGGATTCTTCCGCATTTGGGAAATCCCCACCGACAGCGTTCACGGACTTCTCGGACAGTTTTCTCCTTCGCAGGCCATGAGCCGCGAAGAGATAGCACAGTATGGTTTCAACTTCCAAGAGCAACGCTTCACCGAACCTTTCATTACCGACTGGGTATTGGACCGAATCTTCCACGAGCGTGCTGATGAAGTGCGCCAAACCTATCTCGAACGCATCGATGGCGAGCGTTACCGCATGAAAGCTGAGGTAGATACACAGCGCAAGATAGAAGCACGCTTTGCAAAGACAACCTGTCAGGAAGACCTATGGTTGCGCGATGGACTATATGTCTTGGTAAGCGACGTACTCTTTGTTCGCGACCGCCGCGATCCCAACATGTTCCATCCACGCATTTCCGCCCAGCTCGACTTCATCTATGAATCACTCTACGACAACGATAAGGCGGCTTTCAACCGACTCTACAACGACTACTTCTATCGCCGCAATAACCAGTTCTGGTATCGCGAGGCAATGAAGAAACTTCCTAAGTTGGTACAAGCCACCCGCATGTTGGTATGCGCAGAAGATTTGGGTATGGTGCCCGACTGCGTGCCCTGGGTGATGAACGAGTTGAAGATACTCAGTCTGGAACTGCAAAGCATGCCCAAGTCGCCCACAGTGCGCTTTGGTCATCTCAGCAGCAATCACTACCGTTCGGTCTGCACCATATCAAGTCACGACATGCCGACCCTTCGCCAGTGGTGGGACGAAGATTACAACCGCACTCAAGACTACTACAACACGATGCTATATCGCGACGGCGTTGCTCCCCATCCACTCCCCGGATGGTTGGCAGAAGACATCATCGCACGTCATTTGGCATGCCCGTCCATGCTCTGCATCCTAAGCATTCAGGACTGGTTGGCTATGGATGAACGTCTCCGCCTACCCGATGCCGATGCCGAGCGCATCAATATTCCAGCCAATCCGAAACACTATTGGCGCTACCGCATGCATCTCAACATTGAGGATTTGATGGCCGACAGCAAGCTGACCGACACCATCAGCACCCTTATCCGACAGACTGGCAGGTCGTAAAGCTCCTCATCACAACCGAGAGACAATATTCATAAAATAACAATCCACATGCTGAAAACAATAATGACTGTACTTGCGCTGCTGCCCATGATGGTAGCTGCGCAGACTGTGACATCACCCAATGGCAATGTCACACTGACCTTCTCGCTGACAGAACAAGGTCAACCGACCTATGAGATGTCGTATAAAGGCAAGAAAGTGGTTAATCCCTCACACCTTGGACTGGCTCTTGCCTGCGACAAACATGCGTCGAAAGGTATGAACGAAACCGACCTCATGGAAGGTTTCAAAGTGAAGGACACCCAAACCTCAACTTTCGACGAGACATGGCGCCCCGTTTGGGGAGAGACAGCCACTATCCGCAACCACTACAACGAAATGGCGGTATGCCTCAACCAGCCCACATCTGATCGCGACATGACCATTCGTTTCCGGGTCTATGACTACGGCATGGGACTGCGTTATGAGTTTCCCCAACAGAATCAGCTCAACTATTTTGTGATAGAAGAAGAGCACACTCAGTTTGCCATGACGGGCAACCACACTGCTTACTGGATTCCTGGCGACTACGACACACAGGAGTATGAATACCAGATTACTCCACTTACCGGCATTCGCGAGGTCATTGCCAAGAATCGCGAAAGCTATAAGAACAATTCATCGACCACAGTATTCTCGGACACCGGTGTTCAGACATCGCTCCAACTGAAGACTGCCGACGGTCTGTATATCAACATCCACGAAGCAGCATGCCTTGATTATCCCACGATGCACCTGAATCTGGACGATAAAAACCTCGTCTTTGAATCATGGCTCACCCCTGATGCTGTAGGTCGCAAAGGTTTCATCCAGACTCCATTCAACACACCGTGGCGCACCATCCTCGTCAGCGACGATGCCCGCGACATGCTGTCGTGTAAGCTGACGCTCAACCTCAACGAGCCTTGCAAGATAGAAGACACCTCATGGATTCACCCCACAAAATACTGCGGAGTATGGTGGAACATGATTGTAGGTACTAAGACATGGAGCTATACCAACGATCTTCCATCGGTACGCTTAGGTCAAACGGACTATAAGAAGTGCAAGCCCAACGGTACACACGGTGCTACAAACGAAGAAGTGAAGCGCTATATCGACTTTGCAGCCAAGAACGGACTTCAGGAAGTACTTGTGGAAGGATGGAACGAAGGCTGGGAGGACTGGTTCGGCAATCAGAAATTGGATGTCTTTGACTTTGTCACTCCATATCCCGACTTCGACATCAAGGCCCTCAACGAGTATGCTCACTCGAAAGGCGTGAAATTGATGATGCACCACGAGACCTCAGCTTCCACTCTCAACTACGAGCGCCACATGGAGAAAGCCTTTGAGTTGATGAACAAATATGGTTATGATGCAGTGAAAACCGGTTATGTGGGCGACATCATCCCACGTGGCGAATACCACTACAGCCAACTCACCAACAACCACTACCAGCGTGTGATAGAGACTGCTGCCAAGCATCATATCATGGTCAATGCCCATGAAGCCACACGTCCTACAGGTATCTGCCGCACATGGCCTAACCTTGTAGGCAACGAGAGCGCACGCGGCACCGAGTATGAAGCCTTCGGCGGTAGTGTGCCCTACCATACTGTGATGCTGCCCTTCACCCGTTTGCAAGGCGGTCCGATGGACTACACTCCCGGTATTTTCGAAACCAAACTCTCTGAATGGAGCAGTAACACAAGTTTCGTACACACCACCCTTTGCGGTCAGCTCTCACTCTATCTTGTGATGTACAGTCCATTGCAAATGGCTGCCGACCTGCCCGAACACTACGAGAAATACGATGATGCCTTCCAGTTTATCCGCGACGTAGCTTGCGACTGGGACGACTCTAAGTATCTTGAGGCAGAGCCTGCCAAGTATATTACCGTAGCCCGCAAGGCCAAAGGCACCGACAACTGGTTTGTTGGCGGTAAGACCGATGCCGAAGCACGCACCGCCGTAGTACGTCTGGACTTCCTCGATAAGGGTCGTAAGTACGATTGCGCCATCTATCAGGATGGTAAAGACGCAGACTATGAGCGTAATCCCAAAGCCTATCAGATTATCCACAAGACTGTGAAACGTGGCGATGTGCTGAAGATCAAAGAGGCACGTGGCGGTGGTTTTGCTATTTCGCTGATGGCTAAATAATCCCCTATTGAAGCAATCAATATGAATGGAAAATATATTCTATCTGCACTGATGGTCACACTAATCACACCGGTGGTCCATGCACAGGGACGTTTCAACGAGATGGTCTATGATAAAACACAGACCGTATTCCACCTCAACGCACCTGCTATGCCCAAAGTGCGTATCTATCAGAACGGTCAGGGTGGCAAGCCCATCAAGACTGTGAAGATGCGCGCCGTAGGCACCGACCGCTGGGAAGCCACAGTGAAAGGCGACCTCAACGGCAAGTTCTACACTTTCGACATCGGTCGCGGCGAGTGTCCCGGCACTTTTGCCAAGGCCGTAGGTGTCAATGGTCAGCGTGGTGCCATCGTCAGACAGCATCATTGAGTTCAACTGGGACAACCTGAAGCAGTATCCTCAGGTGTTTGAATACTATCGCAACCTAATACAACTGCGTAAGAATCATCCTGCTTTCCGCCTTCGCTAAGGCTGAAAGGGTGGTGCGCCATCTGCAATTCCTAACCGCCTCGGACTGTCTCATTGCATTCCAGTTGAAAGATCTGGAAGGCATTGACACCTGGAAAGACATCATCGTGGTGCTAAACGGCAACCGCGACACCAAGACTGTCGATATTCCCGAAGGTGAATACCGCGTGGCTTGCTGCAATGGAGTGATTAGTGAAGCAGGCATCGGCATGCCCGTCAGCGGTGGTAAAACTACCATCGATGGTCAGTCGGCACTGATTCTCTACCGTCAATAACTACACCTAATTTAACTAAGAGACAATCGAAATAAAACAAATTTTCTTATCCTTTTTGATGCTTATGAGCATGATTTCCGCTTCGGCTGTGGTAAAGATAGACCGCATAGACCCCACCGATTGGTATGTGGGCATGAAGGATGCAACACTGCAACTGATGGTCTATGGACCCAATATCCGCGAGGCTAACGTCACTACCGACTATCCCGGTGTGGCTATCGACTCGTTGATACGACTCGACTCGCCCAATTACTTGCTGGTTTATCTCAATCTGAAAGATGCACAGGCAGGAGAGATGACTCTCAACTTCAAGGTGGGCAAACAGCAGAAGAAGGTGAAATATCTGTTGAAAAACCGCGAAATGGCGGGCGAACGCCGCATGGGATTCACCAATGCCGACGTACTGTACATGCTGATGCCCGACCGTTTTGCAAATGGAAACCCCAACAACAATGCCTATAAGACCATGCGCGATAAGACCATCGACCGTCAGGCACCCAGTCTGCGCCACGGTGGTGACTTGGAAGGCATCCGTCAACACCTCGACTATTTCACCGAACTGGGTGTCACAGCACTGTGGTTTACACCGGTTTTGGAAAATGACAGTCCCAGCGACGGAAAGAGCAGTAGCTATCATGGCTATGCCACTACGGACTACTATCGCGTAGATCCACGCTTCGGCACCAACGCTGACTACCGTCGTTTGGCAGATGAAGCCCACAGCAAAGGACTGAAGATTGTGATGGACATGATATTCAACCACTGCGGATATTTCCATCCTTGGGTGGCTGACATGCCATCGAAAGACTGGTTCAACACATCGGAATGGCTTGCTCCAGAAAATCAAACTGCGGAGCATCAGAAGAACATAGGCACCATAGATGGTGTGGCTAAGGTGAACGACAAGTATCTCCAGACCAGTTATAAACTGACGCCAGTGATCGACCCATACGCCAGCAAGGTGGATCTGCACGAGACTGTGGATGGATGGTTCGTGCCTTCTATGCCCGACCTCAACCAGCGCAACACCCATGTGATACGTTATCTCATCCAAAACAGCGAGTGGTGGATAGAGACCGTAGGCATTGATGGCATACGTATGGATACCTATCCTTATGCTGACCGTGATGCTATGGCACACTGGATGAAAGTGCTTGGCGAGGAATATCCTAATTTCAACACCGTGGGTGAAACATGGGTTACCGAGCCTGCCTATACAGCTGCATGGCAGAAAGATAGCAAGTTGTCTGAGAAGAACAGTTATCTGCCTACTGTGATGGACTTTGCTTTCTTCGATCGCATCAATCAGGCGAAGAACGAAGATACCGACGAATGGTGGAACGGCATGAACCGCATCTATAATGTGTTGTGTTACGACTACCTCTATCCAAATCCAAAAAGCGTGATGGCTTTTGTGGAAAACCACGATACCGACCGTTTCTTGGGCGAGGGAAAAGATTCCGTTGCACTGAAACAGGCATTGGCGCTGCTGCTTACCATCAATCGCATACCGCAACTTTACTATGGTACCGAGGTGATGATGAACGGCACGAAGACTGTTACCGATGGTTATGTGCGTCAGGATTTTCCTGGCGGATGGGCTTCAGACAAGCACAACGCGTTTACTGCCGAAGGTAGAACAAAGGCGGAAAACGATATGTTCCGCTGGATTAGCAACTTGCTCCACTGGCGCAAGGGCAACGAAGTGATTACCAAAGGCAGTCAGACTCAGTTCATCACCTACAAGGGTGTCTATGTCGTAGCCCGTCAGTATAAGGGCAAGAGCGTGATGACCGTGATCAACGGTAAGCGCGAAGCTGCCGAGCTCGACGTTAAGCGCTATGCTGAAATCATAGGCGAGACGGTCAAAGCCACCGATGTGACCACTGGCAGACATGTATCGCTCAACAAGAATGTGAAGCTCCGCCCACGTCAGACGATGATTCTGGAATTTTAATTCCACTGCATACTCTACACTCATGCCCACCTTTCACCAAAGGTGGGCATGTTTGGTTTTACGCCACATCACGATGTGCGTCAAGCGAAGTACTATTGCGCCGCTGTGAAAAGGATGCTTTTCACGATGATTTGCCATAATCCGAAAGCTGTCTATGTATCAAGCATTTGTGAGCTGCAAATATCAATTTACGCTGCAATTTCAATGAGTTTACTCAGCAAATCAATTTACTTTGGTCAGCAAATCAATTTATTTTGGTTAGCAAATCAATTTGATTTGGTCTGCAAATCAATTTGATTTGCTGAAAAAGAGAATATCGACAAGACAGAAAGATGGCATTGCAGGGCAAAGTATGCAACGTCAACCACTCTACCATACAACATACATGAATGACATAAGGACAGTGTGAAGAAATAAAGCATGAGACATGCACTATTGTTTCAAACCTTTTTTATCATGTTTCAAATGAATGGTAACTTAACCTCAAATACTTGTGGAGTTGATAGAAAAAGCGTATCTTTGCAACGAAATAACTAAAGATGGTGCGCAATAGCGCAGATCATGTCCAATACTACTACTTTCAAGCACAATAGAACAACCTACTCACTATGAAGAATTTTAAGCATCTATTCAAAACTAATGTCGGAAGTTTCGTACCGACGATTGTCGCATTGGCATATGCCATTGGTATTCAAGCACAAGATTTTAAACTGACTGAAGGTGGATACTTCCAGTGTGAAGGAGTCGATGTGATGGCATTCTACGACTTCTATCCAGAGGGACATCAAGGCGGAGTGTCTATCCTGATGAACGGAAACAGAGTGGCAACAAACGGCGATATACGTATGGAAGCTACTCCAGGACAATGGCAACCGGTGCCGAAACAACTGCGACGCGAGGCGAAAGGCAACACCATCGTGGCTGAACTGGCTTATCCAGACTCGTCAAGACACCTCACGGGCTTCAACCCGATGATATATCCCGACCTGCAATTGCGCTACACGGTAACAACTGAGGCTGTGGGGAACCACGTGGAAGTAACCGTGGATTTAGATCGTCCGATACCAGAGGAATGGTTGGGCAAAGTGGGATTCAACCTTGAATTCTATCCAGGGGCGCTCTTCGGAAAGCCTTGGCTGATGGACAGTCAATCGGGCATTTTCCCACGGCAACCGAACTCTCCGCTCGCTACAACCACACCCAACTATCTGCGCACGGGCGATTTCCACCAAAAAGGCAAATCGATCATTGACTTCAAGCGCCTGACGCGCACCGATAAGGGCTACAATCCTATCATTGCCGACGACATCATTGCCGAGCCATACTGCGTCGGCAGGCGCTTTGTGTCGCGTCCTGACGACAACTACAATAAGGTGACGATAGAGAGCATGACAGCAGATTTGAAGCTCTACGACGGTCGCATGAACCATAACAACGGTTGGTTTGTGTTACGATCGGAGATTCCTGCGGGCAAAACCAAAGGGGCTATCAAATGGATTATCACACCTACTGTGGTGAAAGGATGGCGCTACCAACCCGTGATACAAACCTCACAGGTGGGATATCTCACTCACCAACAGAAGGTGGCGGTAGTGGAAATGGACAGCCGAGACGGTGCAGAGGGCGCTGCCGAACTCATATACATTGGCGCGGAAGGCGAGAAAGTGGTACGCACCATGCCACTCAACAAGTGGGGAAATTTTCTGCGCTACCAGTATGCACGTCTCGATTTCTCTGACATTGTCACTCCGGGACTCTACAAGATACGCTATCGCAATGTGCAGTCGTCGGTATTTAGAATCGACGATACCGTGTTTGACCGTGGTGTATGGCAACCGGTGATAGAATATTTCCTGCCTAATCAGATGTGTCACATGAGGGTCAACGAGAAATATCGCGTTTGGCACGACAGATGTCACATGGACGATGCACGCATGGCACGCAACGAAAACGGTATAGATGGCTATGATCAGAAACCGGGACTGTCTCCTTTTGCTGAGGAAGAAGAGGTGGATGGACTGGCTGTGGGCGGATGGCACGATGCTGGCGACCTGGATCTTCGCATCGAGTCGCAGATTGGCGAAGCCTACAATCTGGCGATGATATACGAGCAGTTTAAGCCTGAAATAGATGTGACGACCATCGATCAACAACAGCATCTGACGGAGATTCACCAAGCTGACGGTAAGAACGACATCCTGCAACAGATAGAACACGGCGCATTGTCGGTATGTGCTGCATATCGCGCACTGGGCCGCCCCTACCGTGGCATCATCAGTCACGACCTCAGGCAATATGCCATGCTGGGCGATGCTGCCGCCATGACCGATGGTATCAAAGGCAACGACGACGACAGATGGGTATATACCGAGGACAATCCAATGCGCGACCTGACTACAGCTGCACATCTGGCGGGTGCCACACGAGTGCTGAAACTGCATAACGATACCTTGGCGGCACAGTGCCTGGAAATGGCACGCGCACTCTTTGCACGCGAAGAACCAGTGGCTGGGGCTAAACTGCTCGCTGCCGTGGAACTCTATCTGACCACTGGTGATGCTGTTTATCGCAACTACATCCTGCGAAATCAGGCGGCAGTGATCAAGAACATCGGTAGAAACGCACCGATTCTGGCACGTCTCGCACGACAGTGGGAACAACAAGGCGACAAGCAGGAACGTCGCTTTGCTGCAACATTCCGCAAAGCACTACCTGCCTGTGTGGAACAAATGAAGAACGAAGCAGCGAAAACTCCATACGGTGTGCCCTACGAACCAAGCATCTGGGGAGCAGGATGGGGTATTCAGAGTTTCGGTGTGAAATACTACTATCTCACAAAATACTATCCCGAACTGTTCGAACCACAGCCGGTTTACAGTGCACTCGACTTTATATTGGGATGTCATCCGGGCTCCAACACGGCATCGTTTGCATCGGGTGTGGGTGCAAAGTCGGCTACCGTGGCCTACGGAACTACACGCGCTGACTGGTCGTACGTGCCGGGTGGCGTGGTTTCGGGCACAGCCATCATACGCCCAGACTTCCCCGAACTGCTGGAATTTCCATACCTCTGGCAGCAAACAGAATATGTGTTGGGAGGCGGATCGTCTGACTATATGTTCTTGGTGCTCGCTGCTAAGCACCTCATGAAATAATACATCAGGGTAACAGCTGACCCCATCATTGCTACAGAATTAGGGATTCCCCTATGCAATGATGGGGATTTTTTCTTGCCATCTGACAGAAATTTGTTAACTTTGCCTGCGAAAAACAATAGATCATAACACGTAACAGTATGAAAAAGACAGTTTTCGCAATCATAGTAGCAACTATCATGATGAGCAGTTGCTCTAACAACGCTGCGGTAGGAACCTATGTGGGAGCACAGTTTGGAACGATCCTCGGTTCTGCCATCGGTGGCATTATCGGAGGACCGAGAGGCAGCGACATCGGAACCGTGATAGGCATGGCGGGCGGAGCTGCTATCGGTGCTGCCGTCGGACAGGCGGCTGACGACAAGGAGGAAATGGAGAACAGACGGCAGCAACAGGCCGATGCCGATGTTTACGACCCACGGTGTGAGCCCATGCAACCTAACGACGACAGCGCATACAGCGTGGATACAACAGGCAACAACGATGTAATCGACTTCGATGGACAGGGACCAAAGGAGATGCCGCAGACGGACAGCTACCAACCGAAAGCGGAGCCGACACTCGACATACGAAAAATACGCATCAGCTATGCGGGAATGGATGAGGTGGTATGTGCCGGAGATGAGTGCACCATACAGTTTGAAATCATGAACTGTAGCAACGAAACGGTATATGACGTGCAACCACTCGTCATCGACGAGAGCAACAATAAGCACATCCACATATCGCCAAACCTCCACGTGGAGCGCATTTCGCCCAATGCCGGAATACGCTATACGGCGACGATACTGGCGGATAGAAAACTGAAAAACGGTACAGCGACTATCCGAGTGGGCGCAGCAATAGGCAACCAAGAGGTGAAAGAGGGCGGAAAGACGCTCACCATCATCACTCGCAGAAGGCGATGAGGTGGAAACAATGCGAAATACTACAAATTAAAAAAATATGAAGAAAACATTATCACTGATTATCACGGCGGTCGTGGCGGTGGCTGTTTCAGCACGCAACGACCGCCGTGAACTTATGCAACTATGGTACGATCGGCCGGCTACACAATGGCTTGAAGCATTGCCAGTGGGCAATTCACACTTGGGCGCTATGGTCTATGGAGGTACAACCGACGAGACCATACAACTCAACGAAGAGACGTTCTGGAGCGGCGGACCTCACCAAAACAACAGCACAAGGTCGCTGGGGCGCTTGGCGGAGGTGCGCAACCTCATTTTCAACGGCAAAGAGGAGGAGGCTGCAAAGCTCATCAACCAAGACTTCATCGTTGGACCACACGGTATGAGATTTCTGCCGATGGGACATCTGCGGATGAAAATGGACGGAAACGGTAAGGCTACCGACTATCAGCGCAATCTGCAACTGGACCGTGCGGTGGCGGAAACACATTTCAAGATTGACGGCGTGAACTATACACGCACCGTGTTTGCCTCAATGACAAGCAAAGTGCTCGTGGTAAGACTGACGGCGGATCGGAAAGGAGCTATCAACATGACAGCCACACTCGATGCACCGTTTGACTATACAACAAAGGCTGACGGCAAACAGATTACAATGAGCGTGAAAGGATGCAAGCAGGAAGGCATTGACGCAGCGCTCACCGCTGAATGTGTGGCTGAGATTCGAACCGATGGAAAGGTCGTGGAGAAATGTTTGAACGACAGTTGCAACACTGCGAATGCTTTACACGTGGAAAAAGCATCGGAGGTAACCATGCTGTTGAGCGCGGCTACCAATTTCGTCAACTATCACGATGTATCGGGAAACGCTGCAAAGCGCAATAACGAATGGCTTAATGCTGCAGAAGCACTCACCTATAACCAACTCTTGGAACAACACGAAAAGGAATGGAAAAGGCAGTTTGGCAACGTGAAGCTCACACTCGATGCTGACAGCAACGCTTTGCTGCCCACAGATCAACGACTGCTTCACTTTGCAGAAAGCAAGGATATGGCAATGGTGGCTCTCATGTTCCACTATGGCAGATACCTCCTGATCGCATCATCGCAGGAGGGAGGACAGGCTGCTAACCTTCAGGGCGTATGGAACGATAATACCCATGCACCGTGGGACTCGAAATATACCATCAATATCAATACGGAAATGAACTACTGGCCGGCGGAGGTGACCAATCTACGCAGCACCGTGGGACCACTGTTCTCACTGATCAAAGACCTCAGCGTCACGGGCACGACAACGGCAAAACAGATGTATGGATGTCGAGGATGGATGGCTCACCACAATACGGATATTTGGCGCATAGCAGGACCAATAGACGGAGCACAATGGGGAATGTTTCCCAACGGTGGGGCATGGCTCACCACACATCTCTGGCAACACTATCTCTACACGGGCAACAAGGACTTTTTGAAGCAATGGTATCCAGTGATTAAGGGCGCAGCGGAGTTCTATCTCGACTATCTGCAACCCATGCCGGGAACAACATGGCGTGTTGCAGTGCCGTCGGTAAGCCCGGAACAGGGACCAACAGGCAAGCATACGGCGGTAACGGCTGGTTGCACCATGGACAATCAGATTGCTTTCGATGCACTGTCGAATGCAATTCAGGCCTCTGAAGTGCTCGCAATAGACGAGCCGCTACGTCAGGAAATGAAGAAAATGAGGGACTTGCTACCTCCAATGCACGTCGGACGATATGCACAACTACAGGAATGGCTCATCGATGCTGACGACCCTCACAACGAGCACAGACATATCTCGCACCTCTACGGACTTTATCCCTCAAACCAGATATCGCCTTTCTCTCATCCAGAACTGTTCCGTGCGGCTGCTAACACACTGCATCAGCGTGGCGATATGGCTACAGGATGGAGCCTGGGATGGAAAGTTAACTTCTGGGCACGTATGCTCGATGGCAATCATGCATTTCGTATTATACGAAATATGTTGCACCTTTTGCCTTCTGATAAACTGGCGGCACAGTATCCAGAAGGTCGCACCTACCCTAACCTCTTCGATGCACATCCGCCGTTCCAAATTGACGGAAACTTCGGTGTAACGGCTGGTGTGGCAGAAATGCTTATTCAGAGCCATGATGGTGCGGTGCATCTCTTGCCTGCCCTACCCGATGATTGGACGAAAGGAAGCATCAACGGACTTTGTGCACGAGGCGGATTTGAAGTGGATATGACATGGAACAACCATCAGTTGACACAGGCTACCATCCATTCTACTATCGGCGGAACGCTCCGTCTGCGTTCGGCTGTGCCGTTGAAAGGCAAGAAGCTACGCAAAGCAAAGGGACAATGTCCAAACATGCTCTATGCCCCTGCGGTCATTGCAAAGCCCATTGTGGCTAAACGCATAGACGAGGGTGTAGATGCAAACATTCCTTCGGTCTATGAATACGACATCATGACGCAACCCGGACAGGTTGTTACCATCACTGCAAAATAAGCAATCGCTAACACATAATACCCATATAGTCGGCCTCTGTCACAGAGCGTAAGTTCTGAGCAGAGGCTGATTTATTTCCATTCATCAACAACATCAGACACCAAAGCAACAGCCGTACATCACGCTCGCATGTCGCATTTGCACAATGAACTGCTGTGCATATCATGGAAGGACGCGTCATAATATCACTCAGCAAAGCAATAAAGCTGATTTGCAAAGCTGCTTTGACGCAAGAAAAAACAGAAAGGAGGAAAGTCTTGCGACTTCCCTCCCAAGGATATGTTCCGACTACTTGTAATCGGAGTGCTTAGTAAAGAGAGTTTTTTAAACAATACCCTGAGCCATCATAGCATTGGCTACCTTCATGAAACCTGCTACGTTTGCACCCTTCACATAGTCGATATAGCCATCAGCCTGCTTGCCATACTTCACGCACTGCTCATGGATATTAGACATGATGTAGTGGAGTTTCTCATCAACTTCTGCCTCGCTCCAACCCAAACGCATAGAGTTCTGGGTCATTTCAAGACCAGAAGTGGCAACACCACCTGCATTGACAGCCTTACCAGGAGCAAAGAGCTGATGGGCAGCAATGAACTTTTCTGCTGCTTCTGCTGTGCAACCCATGTTAGATACCTCAGCTACGCAGAGTGGCTTGTGGGCCAAAATCTGGTCGGCATCGGCTCCATTGAGTTCGTTCTGAGTAGCACAAGGCAGATAAATGTCAGCCTCGCGCTCCCAAGGCTTCTTGTCTGCGTAGAATTCAGAACCTGCAAACTCTTCGGCATAAGGTGAGCAAATATCGTTACCTGAAGCACGAAGCTCAAGCATATAAGCAATCTTCTCTGCATCCAAACCGGCTGGATCGTAGATATAGCCGTCAGGTCCACTGATTGTGATTACCTTGGCACCAAGTTCAGTAGCCTTCTTGGCGGCACCCCATGCTACGTTGCCGAAGCCTGAAATAGCAACGGTCTTGCCCTTGATGTCGAGACCATGGGTCTGCATCATCTGATTGACGAAGTATAATGCACCAAAGCCTGTTGCTTCTGGACGAATCTTTGAACCGCCCCACTCGATGCCCTTACCGGTAAGAACACCCTGGAATTGATGGGTCAACTTCTTATACTGACCATACAGGAAACCAATTTCACGAGCGCCTACACCGATATCACCAGCGGGAACGTCCTCATCTGGACCAATATGACGATACAGTTCGGTCATGAATGCTTGGCAGAAACGCATCACTTCGTTGTCACTGCGACCACGGATAGAGAAGTCAGAACCTCCCTTACCACCGCCCATAGGCAATGTGGTCAGTGCATTCTTAAATGTCTGCTCAAATCCCAAGAACTTCAAAATACTGAGGTTTACAGAGGGATGGAAGCGCAAACCGCCTTTGTATGGGCCAATGGCGCTATTGTACTGTACTCGATAGCCGATATTTACATGCACCTCACCCTTATCATCAGTCCAAGGAACACGGAAAGTGATAATACGTTCGGGCTCAACAAGACGCTCAATTAACTTGGCGCGCTCAAACTCAGGATGCTGGTTATAGACTTCCTCAATAGAGAGTAACACTTCACGGACTGCCTGTAAGTACTCGGCTTCACCTGGGTGCTTATGTTCCAGGTCTTGCATGATTTTCTCTACATTCATAGTTTTAAGGATTTTATATTTTAGTAACTTTGTTGCAATGTGTCATTAAGACAATGCAAATATAGGTATCTTTCCCGAAACTTCAAAGAAAAATACGAAATATTTTAAAGTCAATGTTTACATTATGTTAATTTTGCACACTTATTTACGCTGTGCACGTACCCAACAATTGTTTTCTATGGGCTTAATAGTTCAAAAAAAGCATCTTTCAACAAGATTATTGAAAGACTACCACACTTCGTACAGCTATCACATTTACGATGGGAATACATCAGATGAATGGAATAGGTATATATCGGATGAATGACGCGTCAGCATGACTCAAAACACATAACGACTGACATTAAATCAATAACACTTATTTGAATAAGAGCGTTACTAATGGAATGCTCAGAATGGAGGCTACTGTGGTAATGAAGGTCATCTCGGTCATCAAAGATGGATTGCGACCGTATTTCATGCAGAACATTGTGCCGAAAGATGCTACGGGCATAGCAATAACAACGGTATTGATATTGTTGATGACATCGCTTACACCACATATCTTGAACAGAAAATAAACGGATAAAGGCACAACTGACAAACGCAAAACGGAGGCTACATATACCTTCGGGCTGCCTACTATCTCTCTTAACGAGAGACGCGCCATAGAAGAACCGATGATCATCAATGAGGCTGGAACTGTAATATTACCTACCATCGTCATGGGACGAGCTATCATAGCAGGGGTATGAATACCGAATGCAACCATTAAGGCGGCTACAAATGCTGCTATCATTGCAGGTGAAAAAAGCAACTTGGGATTGATACTCTTGATACTGTATTCGCCTTTTACAAGCATTACACCGGCGGTAAAGATAAAAAAGGTGTTGGGCATGTTCAATAAGGCTGCGTAAAATACGGCTTTAACACCGAATATCGAAGCAACTATGGGGTATCCAATAAAGCCGACATTGGCAAACATCAATGCAAAACCTATCATCCCACGCGCATCACGATCTTGCGTGATAAAACGCGGAACTAAGAAACCATAGACAAATAACAATATATAGGTAAGAAACCCTGTAACCAACAAAGGAAGAATAAGACTACAATCGGGAATCTCTGAACCCATAACGGACGATAAGATAAGCGCAGGGCACGTCACATCGATTACAATAGCAGATAACTTCTGTTCGAATTTATCACCCATGTAACCCAACTTATAAAGCACATAGCCTAATATCACCATGATGAACAAAATCACCATCACTTCTACATTCTCTATCATACAATCATTATTATTATCTACGGTATCTACACATACTTATGACGATCATTACTATTCTTTGCATTGCGTTATCTTCTTATTGTAACTAAGACTGGTTCTATCAATATAGAACTAATGCCATCAATGCAGCAACTAAAGACAGAAAGGACAATAAGATTTCTACCTCAAACATGTTCATTCAAATACCGATTCCGTTTCTTGTTATCCCATACTATCTATAAACTTATTTTTTAGCAGCTATAAAACCATTTGAAAAAAATATGCCGCTTATCATAAAAGGCTGTCAACGCAATTATATGCGTTATGACACCTTTGTAAAAGGACTGTTTTACATATACAGTAGAACAACTTCTTCATTACTTGATGCCAGATATACCTTCGTTGAACGGTACCTTCAAGAAATATATAAAGCACTTACATTAGGTTCAAAGTCACAGTTCCATAGCTTAAAGTCCATCGCAACATCATTGATCCTATATATGCCAATACCAAAAGGCAACTACTCCAATATAGTAAGATGTCCATTTCACAACTGAAAATCTACACACTATTCATTGAATCAAAAATATGCCAACACCAAAAGGCAACTTCTCCGATATAATAAGGTGTCTGCGACAATAATTAAAGACAGCGACTTCAATCTGCTAAACATGGTGTATTAAACTTAATATAAGAGATCATAAACCATACATAAAAGCACTGTAACCTGATTGGCTTAATGGCAATAAAAGCAAAAATAATATCTAAAAAAATCCCGCTCACTTTATGTAAGCGGGATTCTACTATTCGAGATTAATCGATGATTACTCTGCTTTTGCCTCTTCTGCAGCAGGTGCTTCAGCTACGGGAGCTTCTGCAACAGGTGCCTCAGCGGGAGCCTCAGTCTTAGCAGCAGTTGACTTGCGTGAACGGCGAGTCTTCTTAGCTTCAGACTTAACGGTCTTGGCCATGTTCTCATCAAAGTCAACGAGCTCGATGAAAGCTACAGAAGCAGCGTCACCCTGACGGGTACCGAGCTTGATGATACGGGTGTAACCACCGGGACGGTCACCAACCTTCTCTGCAACAACTCCGAAGAGCTCTTTCAGAGCTTCCTTATTCTGAAGGTAGCTAAATACTACACGACGTGAATTGGTTGAATCGTCCTTTGAGCGTGTAATCAGGGGCTCAACATACTTCTTGAGGGCCTTTGCCTTGGCAAGAGTCGTAGTGATTCTTTTGTGCATGATCAGCGAAATAGCCATGTTGGCAAGCATAGCTGCGCGATGATCTGCAGTACGGCTCAAATGATTGAATTTCTTATTGTGTCTCATTTTTCGTTTTTTCTTAGAGGACTAATGGCCTTATTATGCCTGGTCCAGTTTATACTTTGTAATATCGGTTCCAAACGACAGATTCAGACTCTCGAGCAAATCATCAAGCTCAGTGAGCGATTTCTTACCGAAGTTACGGAATTTAAGCAAGTCGGTCTTGTTGTACTGTACAAGATCACCAAGGGTCTCGACATCGGCTGCTTTCAAACAGTTAAGCGCACGAACCGAAAGGTTCATATCTACCAACTTAGTCTTGAGCAACTGACGCATGTGCAATACTTCCTCGTCAAACTCCTGGTTGCCTTCAACATCATTATTCTCCAATGTAATCTTCTCGTCAGAGAAAAGCATGAAGTGATAAATCAATATCTTGGCGGCTTCTTTCAAAGCATCTTTCGGGTGAATGGAACCATCCGTTGTTACTTCAAGCACAAGCTTGTCGTAGTCTGTCTTCTGTTCAACACGATAAGGTTCAACAAAATACTTAACGTTACGGATTGGGGTGTAGATTGAATCGATTGCTATTACATTAACATCGGTACAATACTCACGGTTCTCGTCTGCGGGAACGTAACCACGACCTTTATTAATTGTTAGATCAATCTGCATCGAAGCTTTGGAATCTAAATGACAAATCACCAAATCGGGATTTAACACTTCAAATCCAGTCAGATACTTACCTATATCTCCAGCTTTGAACTCGGTAGAATTCTCAACGGTGATAGAGACTTTTTCGTTCTCGAATTCTTCCACTACTTGCTTGAATCTTACTTGCTTCAGATTCAAGATAATGTTGGTTACATCTTCCTTTACACCAGGTACTGAAGAGAATTCATGCTCAACACCAGCAATACGAATGGTGTTGATTGCATAACCCTCGAGCGATGAAAGAAGAATGCGGCGCAAGGCGTTACCAATGGTTACACCAAAACCTGGCTCAAGAGGACGAAATTCGAACTTGCCGAACTTGTCATTGGCCTCCAACATTACGACTTTATCAGGTTTTTGAAATGCTAATATCGCCATTAATTTAATGATTTATTTAGAGTACAACTCAACGATTAACTGCTCCTTAATGTTCTCAGGAATGTCGGCACGTTCAGGAACGTGGAGATACTTACCACTCTTGGTCTGCTCATCCCATTCAATCCAAGGATATTTGCTGTGGTTGAAACCTGCAAGGGCAGCGTCGATAACCTCGAGAGACTTAGACTTCTCACGAACACCAACAATCTGACCAGGCTTAACAGCATAAGAAGGAATGTTCACAACATTGCCATCAACGATAATGTGCTTGTGACTAACCAACTGACGGGCAGCGGCACGAGTGGGAGCAATACCCAAGCGGAACACCACATTGTCAAGGCGGCTCTCCAAGTGCTGGAGAAGAACCTCACCGGTGATACCAGCTGCTTTAGCTGACTTCTCGAACAAATTACGGAACTGACGCTCAAGAACACCATAGGTGTACTTGGCTTTCTGCTTCTCTGCCAACATGACAGCATACTCCGACTGTTTGCGACGGCGATTGTTGCCATGCTGTCCCGGAGGGAAGTTCCTGCGGGACAAAACTTTGTCTGCGCCGAAGATGGCTTCACCAAATCGACGAGCAATTTTTGATTTCGGTCCAATATATCTTGCCATAATCTTAATAGATGTCTAATAAATAATAATAATGTTCCTTTCAATTATACACGACGACGCTTCGGAGGACGACATCCGTTGTGTGGCAGTGGAGTTGCATCGATAATCTCGATAACCTCAATTCCTGCACCATGCACCGCACGGATAGCTGACTCACGACCGTTACCGGGACCTTTCACATAGGCCTTAACCTTGCGAAGACCAAGGTCAAAAGCGACCTTTGCACAATCCTCAGCAGCCATCTGTGCAGCATAAGGAGTGTTCTTTTTAGAACCACGGAAACCCATTTTACCTGCTGAAGACCAAGAAATAACCTGACCCTCATCGTTGGCTAATGATACAATAATGTTATTGAAAGAACTGTGTACGTGAAGCTGACCAAGGGCATTTACTTTCACGTTTCTTTTCTTTGAAGTGACTGTTTTCTTTGCCATAATTCTTAATTCTTAACTGTTACTGATTTTTGTGAATTGTGAATTACTTCGTGGCCTTCTTCTTGTTTGCAACAGTCTTCTTCTTACCCTTGCGGGTACGTGCATTGTTCTTGGTGCTCTGACCACGAACAGGAAGACCGTGACGATGACGGACACCACGATAGCAACCAATATCCATCAGTCGCTTGATATTCAACTGGATCTCACTACGAAGATCACCTTCTACTTTGAATTCAGCACCGATAATCTCACGGATCTTGGCTGCCTGGTCGTCACTCCATTCGCTGACTTTCAGGTCGCGGCTCACGCCGGCCTTGTCCAAAATCTTTGCTGAACTACTTCGACCAATACCATAGATATAGGTCAATGCGATTTCGCCACGCTTCTCTTGGGGCAAATCTACTCCAACAATTCTAATTGCCATTTGTTACTTAAAATAAATAATTAAAATTCGAATTTCTGCTAAAAAGCATGCAAAGATACACAGAATTTGCGAAACTTCATGTATCCTTTATGCTTATTTAACATTAGCCCTGACGCATTTTATACTTAGGGTTTTTCTTGTTGATAACGAACAGACGTCCCTTACGACGTACAATCTTGCACTCTGGGGTACGTTTTTTCAATGATGCTCTTGTCTTCATTATAATTTTCTCCTTATTTATTTGTATCTAAATACAATTCGTCCTTTAGTAAGATCGTAGGGGCTCATCTCAACCTTCACCTTGTCTCCGGGAAGAATTTTGATATAATGCATACGCATCTTACCAGAAATGTGTGCTATAATGGGCACACCATTTGCCAATTCAACTCGGAACATTGCGTTGGACAATGCCTCGACAATTGTACCATCTTGCTCAATAGCGCCTTGTTTTGCCATACTAATATTGTTTTCCTTCTATCGTTTCAACTTCTTCAAATGAGGATAAAATTTCAGCCTTGCCTTTTCTAATTGCTATGGTATGCTCAAAGTGTGCAGCAGGTTTACCATCTCGAGTACGAATGGTCCACTTATCGGCATCAAGCCAAATTTCGCGTTTTCCCATCGTTATCATCGGTTCAATCGCTATACACATATTGGCCTTCAAGAGAATACCGTTTCCTCTACGACCATAATTAGGTACAGGAGGATCTTCATGCATCTCATGACCAATACCATGACCGGTTAACTCACGGACAACACCGTAATTTTGTACTTCACAATGATCTTGAACAGCACTGCTGATGTCACCCAAATGATTTCCTGCAACTGCATTTTCAATGCCTTTGTACAAAGATTCTTTAGTTGTGCGAAGTAATTTCTTAACTTCATCACTGACTTCCCCAACGCAGAACGTATAGCAAGAGTCACCGCAAAATCCATTCAATAACGTACCACAATCAATGGAGATTATATCACCTTCCTTTAATATGGTCTGTGCATTAGGTACTCCATGAACTACGACATCATTGACTGATGTACAAATACTGGCAGGGAACGGCCCTCCATATGGATTTGGAAATCCCTTAAAAGTCGGAATAGCTCCATGGTCACGGATAAATTCCTCTGCCATCTGATCCAACTGAAGGGTCGTTACGCCAGGCTTAATATATTTCGCAAGATGCCCGAGTGTTTTACCAACAAGTTGGTTAGCATCGCGCATCAAGTTTATTTCGTCCTCTGTTTTTAGAAATATCTTCATACAGATTAGTAGGCTGCTACACCGCCACGTCCATGAATACGGCCAGAACTCAATAGTCCATCGTAGTGTTTCATCAACAAGTGACTCTCAATCTGCTGGAGTGTATCAATAACAACACCAACAAGAATCAACAAAGATGTTCCACCAAAGAACTGAGAGAAGGCATCCTGAACATTCAACAATCCAGCCAAAGCGGGCATAACAGCAATGAAAGCAATAAACAACGAACCAGGGAATGTGATACGCGACATAATAGTGTCGATGTAATCAGCAGTCGGTTTTCCAGGCTTAATACCAGGAATAAATCCATTGTTACGTTTCATATCCTCAGCCATTTGGGTTGGATTAAGCGTAATAGCTGTATAGAAATAGGTGAATAGAATGATAAGAACTGCAAAGATAATATTGTAAGTCCAACTGTGATGATTCAACAACGAACGAACAAACCAACTTGCATTCTCAGGAGCTGCATACTGCACAAATGCCAAGGGGATGAACATCAATGCCTGAGCAAAGATAATTGGCATCACATTGGCGGCAAACAACTTGAGTGGGATGTACTGACGTGCACCACCAACCTGACTATTACCTACAAGACGTTTTGCGTACTGTACGGGAATCTTACGAACTCCCTGTACCAGAATGATAGATGCGCAAACAACTGCATAGAGAATGATAATCTCTACAAGGAACATCACAAGTCCACCACTGGTAATAGCGGTAAAACGCGAGCCTACTTCCTGGATGAAAGCTTGAGGCAGACGTGCGATGATACCAATCATAATGATTAGAGAAATACCATTGCCTATACCTTTATCTGTAATGCGCTCACCCAACCAAAGGATGAACATACTTCCTGCTGCGAGAATAAAACATGCGGGGATTGAGAAAATCGTCCAGTTGATTCCCGAGGCCAAAGCTTGACCAGCCTGCATTTTCAAGTTAATGAGATAACTCGGTGCCTGAAACAGCAGGATACCTACTGTCAGATACCGAGTATAAGTCATTATCTTTTTGCGGCCACTCTCGCCTTCACGCTGCATCTTTTGGAAATAAGGTACAGCAACAGCAAGAAGCTGCATAACGATAGAAGCAGAGATGTAAGGCATGATTCCAAGCGCAAAAATTGATGCGTTGGAAAATGCACCACCGGAGAACATATCCAAAAGTGACATAAGGCCACCTTGAGTTTGTGACTGCAGTTTGTCGAGCATGCTAGGATTAATACCAGGCAGAACTACGAACGAACCAAAACGGTATATTGCTACAAACAAGAAGGTGATGAGGATGCGCTGACGCAAATCCTCAATCTTCCAAATGTTCTTCAGTGTCTCTATAAACTTCTTCATCTTTTTTAGATAATTGTTGCGTTACCACCTACTGCCTTGATTGCTTCTTCGGCAGTTTTTGAGAATGCATTAGCTTCTACATCTACCTTGGCTTTCAGTTCACCGTTTCCGAGAACCTTAACCAACTCTTTACCATTGGTAAGACCTGCTTCAACGAGTTCAGCAACACCAATCTTGGCATAACCATGCTTTTCAGCAAGCTTCTGAAGTGTAGAAAGGTTTACTGCGAAATACTCCTTGTGGTTGATATTTTTGAAACCAGCCTTAGGAACACGGCGCTGAAGAGGCATCTGACCACCTTCGAAACCAATCTTTCTCTTGTAACCTGAACGAGCCTTTGCACCCTTGTGACCACGCGTAGAAGTACCACCAAGACCTGAACCGGGACCACGTCCGATTCGACGGCTTGAATGTGTAGAGCCTTCAGCGGGCTTTAAAGTATGAAGTTTCATATTCGAATCTGTTTAATA
Organism: Prevotella sp. P5-50; assembly: GCF_002251295.1. Classification (GTDB taxonomy): domain Bacteria; phylum Bacteroidota; class Bacteroidia; order Bacteroidales; family Bacteroidaceae; genus Prevotella. Next base: position 62,909 of record NZ_NPJA01000015.1, on the reverse strand, counting down.
AATGATAATTAATCGATAACAGTCACTAAGTGATGGACTTTACGTACCATACCACGGATGACAGGAGTATCCTCCACCTCAACTACCTGAGAGATCTTGCGAAGGCCAAGAGCCTGAAGAGTACGCTTCTGATCTACAGGGTAACCGATTTTGCTTTTAATTTGCTTAATCTTAATTGTTGCCATAGTTAATATCTCCTTATTATCCTCTAAATACTTTATCCATACTGATTCCACGTGTGCCGGCAATAGTATAAGCATCACGAATCTGGCTCAAAGCAACGATTGTTGCCTTAACCAAGTTGTGAGGGTTAGAAGAACCCTTTGACTTGGCCAGAATATCCTTAATACCTACGCTCTCAAGCACAGCACGCATAGCACCACCGGCAACAAGACCGGTACCAGCAGCAGCAGGCTTCAAGAAGACCTGAGCACCACTGTAACGTGCTTCCATCTCGTGAGGAATGGTTCCCTTGAGTACGGGAACCTTTACAAGATTCTTCTTGGCTGCTTCTACACCCTTGGCGATAGCTGCGGTAACTTCACCAGCTTTGCCAAGACCCCAACCAATGATACCGTTGCCGTCACCGACAACAACAATGGCTGCGAAAGTAAAGGTGCGACCTCCCTTAGTTACTTTGGTAACACGGTTGATGGCAACCAATCTGTCTTTCAACTCAACGTCACTATTTACTTTAACTTTATTTATTGCCATAATCGTTTAGAAATTAAGTCCACCTTTACGAGCTGCATCAGCCAAAGACTTTACTCGGCCATGATAGAGATAACCGTTACGGTCAAAGACTACGCTTTCAACGCCAGCCTCCTTGGCCTTCTGGGCTACCAATTCGCCAACCTTCTCAGCCTGTTCGATCTTAGGCATAGCCTCAAGACCGAGAGAAGATGCAGATGCAAGAGTTTTACCTTCCAAATCATTTATCACCTGAGCATAAATCTGCTTGTTACTACGGAAAACGCTCAAGCGGGGACGCTCGGCTGTGCCGAAAACGTTCTTACGAATTCTGTATTTGATCTTAATTCGTCTTTCTACTTTCTTTGTTGTCATAATCTTCAATTCGTTTAATGATTATTACTTAGCTGAAGCTGACTTACCCGATTTACGACGGATAACCTCGCCCTTGAACAAGATACCCTTTCCTTTATAAGGTTCAGGCATACGGAAAGAACGAATCTTAGCACAGATGAGTCCGAGCAACTGTTTGTCGCAAGACTCAAGTACAATCTGAGGATTCTGGTTGCGCTCAGACTTAGTCTCAACCTTTACTTCACTTGGAAGCTGAAGGAAAATGGGGTGAGTATAACCGAGAGAGAACTCGATAAGATTACCCTGATTTGAAACACGATAACCTACACCGATCAGTTCCATTTCCTTCTTATAACCTTCACTTACACCAACAACCATGTTGTGTACAAGGGCACGGTAAAGACCATGGAAAGCCTGTTTCTGTTTGAGATTAACAGGACTATTCTCGTCAATTTCGAAAGAAACGTGACCATCAGCAATAGTCACCTTGATAGAAGAATCAACCTTTTGAGAGAGTTCACCCTTGGGACCCTTAACGGTTACAATTCCATCCTGACCCTGAGCTACAGTAACACCAGCAGGAATACTAATTGGCAATTTACCTATTCTTGACATATGCTATTCCTCCAATTTAATATACATAACAAAGTATTTCGCCACCAATTTTCAAATCAGAAGCTTCTTTGTCTGTCATTACACCTTGGGATGTAGATAAGATTGCAATACCTAATCCGTTAATAACTCTCGGCATGTCTTTGTAGCCAGTGTATTTGCGAAGACCTGGAGTCGATACGCGTTTCAAACACTTAATGGCATTTGCCTTTGTTGCAGGGTCATACTTCAAAGCAACTTTGATACTTCCCTGAGGTCCATCTTCTACGAACTTGTAGTTCAAGATGTAACCCTTCTCGAAGAGGATCTTAGTGATTTCCTTCTTCAAGTTAGACGCAGGAACTTCAACAACACGGTGATGAGCCATAATTGCGTTTCTGAGTCTTGTCAGATAATCTGCTATTGGATCTGTCATAAAATAAAATGTTTAATTAATCGGGACAACCCCGACAATATTAAATAAATAATCTCTTTCGATTCAAATGTTGATTACCAACTTGCTTTCTTTACGCCTGGAATCAGACCGTTTGAGGCCATCTCACGGAACTGAATACGCGACAGTCCAAACTGACGCATATAACCTTTGGGGCGTCCTGTAATCTTGCAACGGTTGTGCAGACGGATAGGATTAGCATTCTTAGGAATGCTTTGAAGTTTACGAGCTGCCTCGTAAGCTTCTGCGGGATCCTCTGTTGTTGCGATGATTTTCTTCAGGGCAGCACGTTTCTCGGCGTATTGAGCAACCATCTTAGCACGCTTTACCTCGCGAGCCTTCATAGATTCTTTTGCCATATCTATTAATCTTTTTTAGCGTTTTTGAATGGCAGACCGAAAGCTTTGAGGAGAGCATAACCTTCTTCGTCGGTAGTAGCCGAAGTAACGAAGGTAATGTTCATACCCTGGATGCGGTCCACTGAGTCAATGTTGATTTCAGGGAAGATAATCTGCTCCTGAACACCAAGAGTATAGTTACCACGACCATCAAACTTGCTTTCGATACCCTTGAAGTCACGGATACGAGGCAAAGCAACACGTACGAGTCTCTCAAGGAACTCATACATACGCTCACGACGCAAAGTTACCATAACACCGATAGGCATCTTCTTACGAAGTTTGAAGTTAGCAATATCCTTCTTGGAATAGGTTGCAACGGCCTTCTGTCCAGCGATAGTAGAAATTTCATTGATAGCAACATCAATGATTTTCTTATCCTGAGTTGCATCACCCAAACCCTGGTTGATAACAATTTTCTTCAGGACAGGAATCTGCATGGCTGAAGTGTAGTTGAACTGCTTCTGGAGAGCTGGAGCAATTTTCTCCTTATACTCTTTCTTTAACTGTGCTGTATCCATTACTTAATTTCCTCCCCTGACTTTTTAGAGACACGGATTACGTTTTTGCCATCATGTTTGATAGAAACACGAGTAGGCTTACCGCTCTTCGGGTCAATCAGACTAATATTTGAGATATGAATAGGAGCTTCTTGCTTGATAATACCTCCCTGAGGGTTCTGGGCATTAGGCTTAGTGCTCTTAGAAACCATATTGACTCCTTCAACAATAGCCTTTTCTTCCTTTACCAAGACTTTGAGCACCTTTCCCTTGCTGTTTTTATTCTTACCAGCGAGGACGATTACCTCATCACCTTTTTTAATATGTAACTTACTCATTTCTTTAATACTTTATAATGTTAAAGAACCTCAGGTGCCAGTGAAACGACCTTCATATTTACAGCACGCAACTCACGTGCAACAGGACCGAAAATACGGCTTCCGCGGAGCTCACCAGCATTGTTCAAAAGCACACAAGCATTATCGTCGAAACGGATATAAGAACCATCAGCACGACGAATCTCTTTCTTTGTGCGAACAACCAAAGCCTTTGATACTGCACCCTTTTTAACATCACTAGTAGGGATGGCGTTCTTGATAGCAACAACGATCACATCACCTACACTTGCATAACGACGGCGTGTACCACCCAATACACGAATGCAAAGGGCCTCGCGAGCGCCGCTGTTGTCTGCTACTGTCAGTCTTGATTCTGCTTGTATCATAATTACTTAGCTTTTTCTACGATTTGTACTAATCTCCATCTCTTTGTCTTCGACAAGGGACGGGTCTCCATAACAAGAACGGTGTCACCTACGTTGCACTCGTTATTCTCATCATGAGCATGGTACTTCTTTGTCTTCTGGACAAACTTACCATAAATAGGGTGCTTCTCTTTGAACTTAGCGGCAATAACAATGGTTTTATCCATTTTGTTGCTGATGACAACACCCTGTCTTGTCTTTCTTAAATTTCTTGTTTCCATCTGAACCATTATTATTTGTTAAGTTCTCTTTGACGGAGCTCCGTCTTCATACGAGCGATATCACGACGTGCTGCTTTAATCTGAGATGGATTTTCCACAGGAGTTACTGCATGATTAATCTTCATCATGTTGTACTTGGCAACTTCAGTCTCCAATTTCTCGGCCAATTCTTTGGTCTCGAGCTCTTTGATTTCCTTTGTCTTCATAAATTAAGCGTTTTTATCGTAATCACGTCGAACAACAAACTTAGTCTTAACAGGCAACTTCTGAGCGCCGAGGCGAAGAGCCTCTTTGGCTGTCTCAAAAGGAACACCTTCAACCTCGAAGAGGATGCGTCCGGGTGTTACCGGAGCAACCCATCCTGCGGGGTCACCTTTACCTTTACCCATACGTACATCAGCAGGCTTGCGGGTGATAGGTTTGTCGGGGAAGATGCGGATCCATACCTGACCTTCACGGTTCATATAACGGTTGATAGCAACACGGGCTGCCTCAATCTGACGGCTGTCAATCCACTTGGCGTCAAGTGTCTTGATACCGAAAGAACCGAAGGCCAGTTGCGTACCTCTGTGAGCGTTGCCTTTATTGCCACGTCCATCTTGAGGTCTTCTATATCTTACTCTCTTAGGCTGTAACATGTTAGCTTCTTACTTTAACGTTAATTACTTTTTTCTATTACGGAACTTTCTGCCACCATTGTTACCACCATTAGAGCGACCCATGCCTTTCTCCTGAGTGAAGTTTGGAGCCAGATCAACCTTACCGTAAACTTCTCCACGGCAAATCCAAACCTTCAATCCCAGCAGTCCAACTTTTGTAAGAGCCTCTGCCTGGCAGTAGTCAATATCAGCACGGAAAGTGTGGAGTGGAGTACGACCTTCTTTGATCATTTCGCTGCGTGCAATTTCAGCACCGTTCAAACGACCGGAGATCTGTACTTTAATACCTTCTGCTCCTGCACGCATGGTGTTGGCAACAGCCATCTTGATAGCACGGCGGTAAGCGATTTTGCCTTCTATCTGGCGAGCGATGTTGTTGGCAACGATTGTTGCATCGAGCTCAGGTCTCTTCACTTCGAAGATATTGATTTGAATCTCTTTATCATAGAGCTTCTTCAGTTCCTCTTTCAATTTATCGACATCCTGTCCACCTTTACCAATGACAATACCGGGGCGAGCGGTACAAATAGTAATGGTAACGAGCTTCAATGTACGTTCGATGACAATTTTTGATACGCTAGCTTTAGCCAGACGTTCGTTGAGGTACTTGCGGATTTTCTGATCCTCTACCAAGTTATCTCCGAAGTCCTTGCCTCCGAACCAATTTGAATCCCAACCTTTGATAATTCCAAGACGGTTGCTAATTGGATTTATTTTCTGTCCCATACTTATTATTTATCATTAGTTTTAGCATCAACAAACAGAGTAACGTGGTTAGAACGCTTACGAATGCGGTATCCACGACCCTGAGGTGCCGGTCTCATACGTTTCATTGTAACACCTTCATCAACGAAGACGCGTGTTACGTAAAGTTCGCCATCTTCAGCCTTGCGATCGTTTTTGGCTTCCCAGTTGGCAATAGCTGAACGCAAAAGTTTCTCAACGTCAGCCGAAGCGGCCTTCTTCGAGAATCTCAGTACGCCAAGTGCACGATTAACTTCCATGCCTCGAATCATATCAACGACATAGCGCATCTTGCGTGGAGAAGAAGGAACACCTTTCAGCTTTGCAAAATACTGTGTCTTTTTGGCTTCTTGTCTTTTATTAGCCGCAATTTTTTTTCTTGCTCCCATTATTTTATTCTTTTTATTTCTGGTGGATTAGCCTGTTATTTCTTATTACCAGCATGTCCGCCGAAGCGACGAGTGGGGGCAAACTCTCCGAGCTTGTGACCAACCATGTTTTCAGTAATGTAAACAGGAATGAACTTATTTCCGTTGTGAACTGCAACTGTATGTCCCACGAAATCGGGGGAAATCATTGAAGCTCTAGCCCATGTCTTAACGACACTCTTTTTGCCACTCTCATTCATGGCAAGAACTTTCTTCTCGAGAGATACGTTGATGTAAGGGCCTTTTTTTAATGAACGACTCATAATTTACTCTAATTAACTTCGTGATTACTTCTTGTTAGCTCTTTCAATAATATACTTGTTTGAAAGCTTCTTAGGTGCACGAGTCTTGAGACCCTTAGCGTACAAGCCCTTGCGTGAACGTGGGTGACCTCCAGACTGACGTCCTTCACCACCACCCATTGGGTGATCATGCGGGTTCATAACAACACCACGGTTGTGAGGACGACGGCCCAACCAGCGTGAGCGACCAGCCTTACCAGACTGCTCAAGTGCGTGGTCAGAGTTTCCTACACTACCTACTGTAGCCTTACAAGCAGAGAGAATCTGACGAGTCTCTCCTGAAGGAAGCTTAATAACACAATAACTGCCCTCACGAGAAGTCAACTGAGCGAAATTACCAGCCGAACGAACGAGCTTAGCACCTTGACCGGGACGCATCTCAATGTTGTGGATGACGGTACCAACGGGAATGTTAGCCAATGGGAGTGCATTACCTACCTCAGGCGCTGCATCCTCTCCTGACATCAAGGTTGCACCAACCTGCAGTCCGTTAGGAGCAATGATATAACGTTTTTCACCATCAGCATAGAAAAGCAATGCAATACGAGCCGAACGGTTCGGATCGTATTCAATTGTCTTTACTACGGCTGGAACACCATCTTTCTCTCGCTTGAAGTCGACCAAACGATACTTCTTCTTGTGACCACCGCCCATATAACGAACGGTCATCTTACCGGTGTTGTTTCGACCACCGGTAGAACGCTTACCGTAAACGAGAGACTTCTCTGGCACGGATGCAGTAATATCCTCGAACGTGCCAATAATCTTGTGTCTTTGACCCGGAGTAACGGGTTTAAATTTACGTACTGCCATTTTTTATTTTAAATATTGCTATAAAAATCAATAGTGTCGCCCTCCTTAAGAGTAACGATTGCCTTCTTGAACGCATTCTTCTGGCCTCTCACGAGTCCTGCCTTGGTGTAACGCTGAGAGCGCTTGCCGGCATAGCGAAGTGTGTTCACATTCTCTACTGTAACATTATACAGAGCTTCGATCTCTGACTTAATCTCAAGCTTTTTGGCTTCAGGCTTTACGATAAAACCGTATTTAGCCTGAGCCTTCTTAGTAACCATCTCACCCTTGTGGGCACCGGTCTTAGCCTTGAAAGTTCTGTCAGCAGAAGACTTCTCTGTGATATTATTCATTTTCTCTGAAATCAGAGGCTTGATGATATATGTCATATTCTATGTCTCCTTTATTTGTTTAAAACAGCCTCGATAGCCTTGAGCGAATTCTCAGTGATCACCATCACATCAGCATTCAAAACTTTGTATGAATTGAGCTGTGCTGCAAGGGCAATTTCAGAGCGCTGCAAATTACGAGCTGACAAATATACATTTTTATTTGCTTCTGGCAAAACCATCAGCAGTTTTTTGCCCTCAACTTTAAGATTTTTAGCAACTTTTATGAAATCTTTAGTTTTTGGAGCCTCAAAATTGAAGTCTTCAACAACAATGATTGCATTCTCCTGTGCCTTGTAAGACAGAGCAGACTTACGTGCAAGAACCTTTACTTTTTTGTTGAGTTTGAAACGATAGTCACGCGGACGGGGACCGAATACGCGACCACCACCACGCAACAGAGGAGAGTTAATATCACCATGACGTGCACCGCCGCCACCTTTCTGACGACCGAGCTTACGGGTTGAACCTGCATGCTCACTTCTTTCCTTAGCCTTATGTGTACCCTGACGCTGGTTAGCGAGATACTGCTTTACGTCCAAATAAAGAACGTGGTCATTTGGTTCAATTCCGAAGATAGATTCGTTTAACGTAACCTTTCTTCCGGTCTCCTGACCATTGATATCTAATACGTTAATTTCCATTGCTTACTTCTGAATTAAAACGGTTGAACCATTACAACCAGCAACACTACCTTTGACAAGGATAAGATTGTGTTCCGGTATTACTTTCAATACTTTGAGATTCTGCGTGGTTACGCGCTCACTACCCATGTGACCGCCCATGCGCATTCCCTTAAACACCTTAGCAGGGTACGAACAAGCACCGATAGAACCTGGCTTACGTGCGCGGTCATCCTGACCGTGGGTAGCCTGACCAACACCACCGAAGCCATGACGCTTCATAACGCCCTGGAAGCCCTTACCCTTAGAAGTTCCTACAACGTCAACGAAGTCATTGTCGCTAAACAACTCTACAGTGATAACATCACCGAGATTGTGCTCTTCGTCAAATTTGAACTCGGCCAAGTGAGCCTTAGGTGTTGTACCTGCTTTCTTGAATACACCTTGCATAGCCTTAGTGGTGTTCTTTTCCTTCTTGTCACCAAAGGCCAGCTGAAGGGCAGCATAACCGTCTTTCTCGACGGTCTTTACTTGAGTAACAACACAAGGACCGGCTTCGATAACAGTGCACGGTACATTCTTACCGTCGGCACTGAATACGGATGTCATTCCGATTTTCTTTCCAATTAATCCTGGCATTTCAATTACTTTTTAATAATAATAAATAAATTCGTTTTTGTATCTTACTTAATCGTTACTAGACCTTGATCTCAACTTCAACACCGCTGGGGAGTTCGAGCTTCATCAAAGCATCAACAGTTTTTGCTGTAGAGCTGTAGATGTCAATCAGACGTTTGTAATCTGAGAGCTGGAACTGCTCGCGAGATTTCTTGTTAACGAAGGTTGAACGGTTAACAGTGAAGATGCGCTTGTGGGTTGGCAAGGGGATAGGACCGCTGATGATAGCGCCTGTAGCCTTAACAGCTTTCACGATTTTCTCTGCAGACTTGTCAACCAACTTGTGGTCATAAGACTTCAGCTTGATACGAATTTTCTGACTCATTTGTCTTGAATTATAAATTGATGAATAAAAATATTGAAAGGAGGCCGCTAAAGAGTCATTTGCTCAGCGGCACTCCTAAATTGCATTATACGAGATCGGCACGTCCCTTAACTTCCTCGAGCACAGCCTTAGCCAATGTGCTTGACAGAGGAGCGTGGTGATCATATTCCATAGAACTGGTTGCACGACCAGAAGTAATGGTACGGAGAGCGGTTACATAACCGAACATCTCTGACAGAGGTACCTGAGCCTTAACGATGCGAGCACCGCTGCGACCTTCTTCCATTCCTTCTACCTGGCCACGACGCTTGTTCAAGTCACCGATCACGTCACCCATGTTCTCCTCTGGAGTAACAACTTCGAGTTTCATGATAGGCTCCATAAGTACGGGCTTAGCCTGTGCACAAGCTTCCTTATAAGCCATTTGAGCGGCGATTTCGAATGAGAGCTGGTCAGAGTCAACTGGGTGGAACGAACCGTCAACAACAACTACCTTAAGTGAATCAACGGGGTAACCACCGAGGATACCGTTCTTCATGGCTGTCTCAAATCCTTTCTGGATTGATGGAATGAATTCCTTAGGAATGTTACCACCCTTAACTTCGTTGACGAACTGAAGTCCACCATTCTCCTTGATATCCCAATCGTCATCAACTGGTCCAACATTAACAATGATGTCAGCGAACTTACCGCGACCACCTGACTGCTTCTTATAAACCTCACGGAGGTTAACCGTCTTGGTGATGGCTTCTTTGTAGTTAACCTGAGGCTTACCCTGGTTACATTCTACTTTGAATTCGCGCTTCAGACGGTCGATGATAATATCGAGGTGAAGCTCACCCATACCTGAGATAATAGTCTGACCACTCTGCTCATCAGTACGTACAGTAAAGGTTGGGTCTTCCTCGGCAAGCTTAGCAAGACCATTGTCAAGCTTAGCAATGTCGGCCTGTGACTTAGGTTCTACGGCAATAGAAATCACAGTATCAGGGAAACTCATAGACTCAAGTACGATAGGATGATCTTCATCACAGAGAGTATCACCAGTACGGATATCCTTGAAACCAACACCAGCACCGATATCACCAGCGTCGATAGACTCCATAGGAATTTCCTTGTTTGAGTTCATCTGGAACAGACGGCTGATACGCTCTTTCTTACCTGAACGTGGGTTGTAAACGTAAGAACCAGCTTTTACGCTACCTGAGTAAACGCGGAAGAATACCAGACGGCCCATGTATGGGTCGGTAGCAATCTTGAACGCAAGAGCTGAAGTAGGCTCTGTCTCGCTGGGCTTACGATCTTCTTCCTCATCAGTATCAGGGTTAGTACCCTTAACTACCTCAATGTCGATAGGAGATGGGAGGAATGCACAAACATAGTCGAGCAGAGGCTGTACGCCCTTGTTCTTATATGAAGAACCACAAACCATAGGAGTGCAAGCCATGCTTACACAACCCTTACGGATAGCGGCGATAACCTCATCCTCAGTGATTGAGTTAGGATCATCAAAGTATTTCTCCATCAAGGCCTCATCATATTCAGCGGCAGCTTCAAGCAGCTTATTACGCCACTCGTCGCACTCATCCTGAAGATCAGCAGGAATTTCCTCTAAATCATATTCAGCACCCATGGTCTCGTCGTGCCACAGGATAGCCTTCATCTTGATAAGGTCAACCACACCTTTAAAGTTCTCCTCAGCACCAATGGGCACCTGGATAACTACAGGGTTAGCACCAAGAATGTCGCGCATCTGCTGTACAGTCTCAAAGAAGTCAGCACCAGAACGGTCCATCTTGTTTACATAACCGATACGTGGAACATTGTACTTATCTGCCTGACGCCAAACAGTTTCTGACTGAGGCTGTACACCGTCAGCAGCACTATAAGTAGCAACAGCTCCGTCAAGAACACGCAGTGAACGCTCAACCTCAGCAGTGAAGTCAACGTGTCCTGGAGTGTCAATCAAGTTGATTTTGAATGATTTACCCTGCCAAGTCCAGTTACAGGTAGTAGCAGCAGAGGTAATAGTGATACCACGCTCCTGCTCCTGAGCCATCCAGTCCATGGTAGCAGCGCCATCGTGCACCTCACCAATCTTATGAGTCTTTCCTGTATAGAAAAGGATACGCTCAGAAGTAGTGGTTTTACCGGCATCGATGTGAGCCATAATACCGATATTACGAGTCAAATGTAAGTCGCGATTTGCCATTTCTTTCTTCTCCTTGTATTATAATTAGAATCTGAAGTGGGCAAAAGCACGGTTAGCCTCAGCCATGCGATGCATGTCCTCCTTGCGCTTGTAGGCACCACCCTGATTGTTAAATGCGTCCATAATCTCAGCAGCAAGCTTGTCAGCCATTGACTTACCGCTACGCTTGCGTGCAAAAGAAATCATATTCTTCATAGAGATACTCTCCTTGCGATCGGGACGGATTTCAGTAGGAACCTGAAAGGTTGCACCACCGATACGACGACTCTTAACCTCAACCTGAGGAGTGATGTTGTCGAGAGCCTGCTTCCAAATCTCAAGAGCAGATTTCTCTTCATTCTGCATCTTAGCCTTTACGGTTTCAAGAGCATTGTAGAAAATCTCATAAGAGATAGATTTCTTACCATCATACATCAGATGGTTAACGAACTTAGACACTTTTTTGTCATTGAAGACTGGATCTGGAAGGATCACACGCTTCTTTGGTTTTGCTTTTCTCATTTTTTGTTTTTTTGTTTTGTTGTCTGCGTGGGGCTGTTCTTGCTTGTTCTTCAACGCTCTCACATGAGCATTTACTCAACCTGTCTATAACAATTCTCCAGCAAAACGTTTTACTTTTGATTTTTCGAGCCAAATAACCCTCACCGGCTATTATTTCTTGGCCTTAGGACGCTTAGCACCATACTTAGAACGACGCTGTGTACGGCTTGCAACACCTGCGGTATCAAGAGTACCACGAACGATGTGATAACGTACACCAGGAAGGTCCTTCACACGTCCACCGCGAACGAGAACGATTGAGTGCTCCTGCAAGTTGTGTCCTTCTCCAGGAATGTAAGAGTTTACCTCTTTCTGGTTTGTCAGACGTACACGGGCTACCTTACGCATAGCCGAATTAGGCTTCTTAGGAGTCGTTGTATATACACGAACGCAAACTCCACGACGCTGAGGACATGAATCCAAAGCGGGAGATTTGCTCTTCTCAACGAGCACCTTTCTGCCTTTTCTTACCAATTGTGAAATTGTAGGCATAATTGTTTGTTTTTAATTTATTATATTGTTTGTTATTACTCAACTTGACATAGCTACCCCATTGATATTAGGCGCTTTTGGGGTGCAAAGGTACTAACTTTTTGCCTAACTACCTAATATATAAGAGACAAATACAACCTGCATTTTTATTATTTAACATTTTATAAGTGTTTTTGCAATATTTAACAGATAAAAGTTCTATAAAAACAGAGAAAGAGAGGATTACCATAACTCATCAGCAAGCTTTTGTCAACTCAACCACAAATTTGTTTCCGCCCACAGCAACACAGTCCTCACATCATTCCAAGTAAAGCAAGCCGCACTTGCTAATCTCGCACAAGAAGGAAATCCTTACCGCCTTTTCTCGCACAAGCGTCATCGGGCTTCGGGATGCATTCGGGATGCATTCGGGTCGTCACTACTTTTCTACACACGAAACTTCTGAAGACGTACAAAGCAAGTCCCAAGCAAGTCCCAAGCAAGTCCTAAGCAAGTCCAACGTAAACCTTAGGTAAGTTCAGACTCTATCAAATGAATACACGATAATATAATGTACGCGCGTATAGAAGCATGCGATCCATATAATATATACGAAACAAAATATTATTATTCAGACTTTATCACTTCATTTTCCTAATAAACCAAAAATATTTCGTATCTTTGCAAACGATGGCTATAAGATACACACATAAAGAAGAACTTTGGAACACATGGTCACACGCTGGCGGCATACTATTAGGCTTGGCGTTCGGCATTGTGTTTCTCGTCATGGCATTCAAAGGTGACAACCCTTGGGCACGCCTCGGCGTGTGTCTCTATCTCTTTGGCATGTTAGGATCATATATGGCATCCACAGCATACCATGCACTCCCCAGACATTCAAAGTGGAAAGAACGGTTGCGCAAATGGGACCACGCTGCCATCTACTGGCACATAGCAGGCAGCTACTCCCCTCTTACACTTATTGCGCTACGCAGCCAAGGCTACTGGGGATGGTCGCTGTTCACCTTTGTGTGGCTTTGTGCCATAGTCGGCACCGCCATCAGTTTCATCAAGCTCAAGGAGCATTCTAATCTTGAGACATTTTGTTTCGTAGGCATGGGCCTTTCTGTTCTTGTGGCATTCAAGCCATTGATCGACTCCGTATCTACTGCTGCTGTGGCATGGATTATTGCTGAAGGAGTAGCCTATATTACCGGTGCAGTATTCTATTCGCTCAACAAGAAACGATATATGCACAGCGTTTTCCACTTCTTCGTCTTAGCTGGCAGCATCTGCCACATCATCGCCGTATGGGACGTACTGATGGAATATCTCTAACGTCAAGCAGAAAAGACCATTTTCATTATATATACTCCCATAAAGCCATCAATACCTGCACCAACAGAATTGCATTATAAAGAACTAAAGATTGCAAACTGCGATAAATGATACTCACAGACCATCAGACAACCGATTAAGGATTGTTATCAATAAACGATATGGCAACTTATTGATTGACTACTGATCTTTTATCAAAAGCGTTTTGCTATTCAATGTGCAGAACTTATAAAAAAATCCGTAGAAAAGTTAATAGAACCTAAAAATAATCTCAAAGACGGACAAGGACAGACATTTGGGTTTTGTGATGTTGTATCTTTGCAACCGTACCTAAGGATGATTTCCAAAACAAAAAGATACCTTTGCAACAAGCCATTTATCGTACAATATAAAACAACGCAATTATATTAACAGGCATCACTTCCAACGCCCCCAACTGGATACAACAGAAGAACCATGCTTTTTCGCTTAACACACGATTGCTTCTCATTCGTCATTCGTTAGTCTATCGAAGACCGATCGAGAACCGAACGAGGATATGTCGAAGACCGAACGAAAGAGGATCGAGAGTCGAACGAGAAACTTTCGAATACACGACGAGGAACCGTTCAAACCTAACGAGAATGGGAGCAAAATCATAGTCACTCTGTCCATTCACTCCTTTTATAGTGATACGTTTCACCTTTCCTGATATCATTTCTGCATCTACGGCAAAGGTAAGGGCAGTAAGGGTATGGCTGAAAGCAAGCTCCACAAGTTTGCTGGCAGTAGAAATGTTATAAGCAATAGCTTCGTTTTTGGCTACAATAAAATCGGGGTGATGGTCTATATCCGTATCTGCCACGTAGCGGATGACTTTATTCTTGGCGAAATCAGCAGCTGTAGATATATAAGACAAGGCGGCACGCTGATAAAGTGCATAAGCATAAAACGACAGAGATCCTTCGGTAGGCCACATCTCGTTGCCTGCGGTAAACCAGTTGTTACCGCTCTTGGTGACTTGCTGATCATGATACAAGGAAGAAATAGTAGAACCTTTGGTGTAAACGGCACTCACGCCGAAATTCCCTACCTCAGCGGCATCATTTAATGCGCAACGGGTTTGTGTACAGGGGAGGGTAATTATCCCCCCCTCAATTCTTCATTGTCAGTTTCAATAGCATGCGATAGAGAGGGTGTCGAGTTGGCCTTCTGCCTCTAGCACCATCTGCTCTTGGGCAAGTGCTGCCGACTCAGACACAGCCCCACGAGTTTTTTCACCTCCGTTCCATCCTTTCTGCAACATAGCAGTAAAGCAAATCTTCTTGTCAGACATACCGTTGTTCTGCAACCCATCGCTCTCAGAGCAGGAGATGGCGGTAAAAGCCAAGAGCATGCCAACAAATTTGCAACAGTTTAATTTTTGTTTCATATAAAAATAATAAGAGTTAGATTCTACTTTTTCTTTGATTTCTTCTCATTTCACCAATACATAAGCGTTTCCGGATGCAAGGTGATACATTATTTTCTTTATCCACAAATTATACATCCATGAAATGATATTTGGTATAACATCCATATAATAAGGTATGCGTGCGCACACACGTATGCACGCACACGCGACGTAGCAAATAATCGACCATCGACCACCGATATGGGATAACACATTGTAAGATATACGATTAAGTGGGTGGTCGAAAATCTTATAACGGCATTATCGACCACCATTCTATCATCTGTTGGTAAGCCATCACATCTCTGGAGAAATTGGTTGTTCCTGCTTGATGATGAACGGCTTGATATTTATCAACACCTTGCCAAACGTTGGATAACACTTTTATCAAACATTGGATAACACCTTTATCAAACGTTGGATAACACCTTTATCAAACGTCGGATAACACCTTTATCAAACGTTGGATAACACCTTTATCAAACGTTGAAAACACTCTTGCCAAACATTGGATAATACCTTTATCAAACGTTGAAAACACTCTTGCCAAACGTTGGGCAATACTTTTGCCTAATATTGAAATGCTTTGGCAAAATATCGGGCTATACCTTATTTATAATAAAAGCGCACTTTTGATTAACTTGCATTTAGATGATAGGAATGTTGACATGAAGGTTTTGCGGGTGTTCGTTGGTGTTCGATTGGTGTTCGGAAACCCTCAAAATACGAACGCCGAACACCATCTAAGACCGCTATCATACAACAGATTACGGCATGACAGGTGTTCGATGTTCGATTTATTTCCGAAAACTCAAATTCTGGATTGATATGAGGCTACCTACTATACAAGTCTTTTTATACGTTCAAGACTATAAAGCCCATGCATGACAAAAGAAAACTGCTGTCCATTATCATATATTCGTTTGTGGTTGTTCAAATATACAAAAATGTTCAGCAGTTTTGTTTTGTTCTATATTGATTTGATTACTCCATTTCCCAGATAAACCAGATATTTTTATATCACATCCATAATATCCGTTAATGGCTTGCGCTTTTTCTCCGCTTTCGGACAGTCAGGAGCAACATGTCCTATAGGAACTACCACCACAACTTCAAAACCGTCACGACCAAAATATTGTTGCATCTTATCTGTATCATAATTGCACACCCAACATGTACCAAGTCCACGCTCTGTAGCAGCCAGACATAAATGCTCTGCAGCAATGGCCACATCAACGTCACCATGTGGTTTACCATCATACTTGCGAACCCAGTTTTCCTCAACATTCTTCATGCCGATAATATACATCGGAGCAGTCTTGAACCATTCACGATCATAACACTCCTGCAACTTGCTTTTGCCTTCGTCGCTCCTCACCGCGATCCAATGCCAAGGCTGTTTATTGACAGCAGATGGGGCCATACGCACACATTCCATCACATATTCTAAATCCTCATGAGATACTATCTCGGAAGTAAATTTACGAACCGAGAAACGTTCTCGGCACAAGTTTAATATATTCTCCATATTCAATTCATTTATACTTTTAACATTTCATGAATTAGTTTTCATGTGCGAATTTACGAATAATCGTGCTAATAACAAAGGAATAATTCAAGTATTTATAGTAGGCATCATGTATGCGTTCTTAATAGTTTACTCAATACCCAGGAATGATCCGAAGGGATAACAATACTATTGACAGGACCAAATTGAAAGAAACTTTGCAGAGAAGCCAAATCCAACTAAGCATGATGCCTATATAGAAATAACATGCCTATATAGAAATAACATACAAAAAAACGCTGCTACCGTCCTTTCAGACAATAGCAGCACTTTGATCTATTAGTCAGGAGCGAGAATTATTTCTCGTCCATTGCAGGTTCGTTGGCAAAGTCAAGCACATTTTTCTTATTAGCTTGCATGCGCTCATACTCTTCTTTCGAGCCTACGATAATCTTTTCAAATTCGCGAAGACCAGTTCCGGCTGGAATCAAGTGACCAGTAATCACATTCTCCTTCATGCCCTCAAGGTAATCAACCTTACCACGGATAGCAGCTTCGTTGAGCACCTTAGTGGTTTCCTGGAACGATGCAGCCGACATGAACGACTTGGTCTGAAGAGCGGCACGGGTGATACCCTGCAGAATCTGGGTAGAGGTAGCAGCAACAGCATCACGTACCTGAACCAATTTAAGGTCGCGACGCTTCAGCATTGAGTTCTCGTCGCGCAGTTTGCGTGCGGTAACAATTTGACCTTTCTGAAGGTTCTCTGAGTCACCAGCATCTACAACAACTTTCTTGCCCCAGATACGATCGTTCTCTTCTGCAAAGTCGAGTTTATCAACAATCTCCTGCTCAAGGAATGAGGTATCGCCTGGATCGTTGATCTGTACCTTACGCATCATCTGGCGTACGATAATCTCGAAGTGCTTATCGTTAATCTTCACACCCTGCAGACGATACACATCCTGTACTTCATTCACGATATATTCCTGTACAGCCGTGGGACCCTTGATAGCAAGGATGTCTGCTGGAGTAATAACACCATCTGACAGCGGAGTTCCTGCACGTACGGCATCGTGTTCCTGTACCAGAATCTGCTTAGACAACGATACGAGATACTTGCGCTGCTCACCAGTCTTTGATGTAACGATGATTTCACGGTTACCGCGCTTCACCTTACCCATGGTTACCTCACCATCAATTTCAGATACAATGGCTGGGTTACTTGGGTTACGTGCCTCGAACAACTCTGTTACTCGAGGCAGACCACCCGTAATGTCACCACCCTTGGCAGCTGCACGAGGAATCTTAACGAGGGTCTCACCCGTTTTAATAGTCTGACCATCTTCAACTACTACGTGACCACCCACAGGGAAGTTGTATGTTCCAGCAACCTCACCGTTAGCGTCAATAATATCACAGGTAGGTACCTTAGACTTGTCTTTCGACTCGGTGACAATCTTTTCAGTAAGACCTGTGGTTTCGTCGGTCTCGGCACGGTAAGTAATACCTTCAATTACATCGTGGAACTTCAAGGTTCCTGCGTATTCAGAAACGATGACGGCGTTAAACGGATCCCACTGTGCAAGTTTGTCGCCCTTCTTAACCAAAGCTCCATGCTTGAAATAGAGAGAAGAACCGTAAGGTACGTTCATCGAAGAAAGAACGATATTGGTATTGGGATCTACGAAACGTACTTCACCCAGACGGCTGACAACCATCTCACATTCGCGACCATCTTCATCAAATGGTACGGTACGTACTTCCTCAAATTCGATACGAGAGTCATTTTTCACCACGATGCTGGCATTGGCAGCAGCATTGGCAGCCACACCGCCGGCGTGGAACGTACGAAGAGTAAGCTGTGTACCTGGTTCACCAATAGCCTGAGCAGCAATCACACCGACAGCCTCACCCTTCTGTACCATACGACGAGTGGCAAGGTTGCGTCCGTAACACTTCATGCAGACACCATGCTTCGACTCACAAGTAAGCACAGAACGGATTTCAACACTCTCAATGGGCGAATCTTCAATAGCCTGTGCAATTGGCTCAGTTATTTCCTCACCGGCAGCAACGATAAGTTCTCCGGTTGAAGGATGAATAATATCATGAACAGATACACGACCGATAATACGCTCATAGAGAGTTGAAATGACTTCATCACCATTCTTCAATGCAGTGCAAACGAGTCCGCGCAGTGTACCACAGTCTTCCTCGTTGATGATCACATCATGGGAAACGTCAACCAGACGACGTGTCAGATAACCGGCGTCGGCTGTTTTCATAGCGGTATCGGCAAGACCCTTACGTGCACCATGGGTAGAGATGAAGTACTCCAGCACTGACATACCTTCCTTAAAGTTCGACAGAATTGGGTTCTCAATAATCTGTGCACCCTCAGCACCAGCTTTCTGCGGTTTGGCCATCAGACCACGCATACCTGAAAGCTGACGAATCTGGTCTTTACTACCACGGGCTCCAGAGTCGAGCATCATGAATACGGCATTGAAACCCTGGTCGGCCTCTGTCATTTCCTTCATCAGCACATTACCAAGGTCGTTATTGATATGTGTCCAGGTATCAATTACCTGATTATAACGTTCGTTGTCGGTAATGAAACCCATGTTATAGTTTTCGGTAATTTGACGGATTTCCTCATTACCCTTAGCTACAAGGTCCTTCTTAGATTCCGGAATAATGATATCGTCAAGGTTGAACGAAAGTCCTGCCTCATAAGCCATACGATAACCAAGGTTCTTGATACCATCAAGGAACTCACAGGCTTCAGCAAAACCTACATTCTTAATCACATCAGCAATGATATCGCGAAGTGACTTCTTAGACACGATCTTGTTGACAAAGCCAACCTCTTCAGGAATGATACCGTTTACGATAACACGACCAACAGAAGTCTCCACCAAATGGCGGACAGGTTTGCCATCAATACGGTCATCAACCATAACCTTCACTTGAGCGTGGAGGTCACAACGACCTTCGTTGTATGCAATGATAGCCTCTTCTGGACCATAGAAAGTCAAGCCTTCACCCTTGGCACCTGGACGGATCTTAGAAATATAATAAAGACCGAGCACCATATCCTGTGAAGGTACGGTGATAGGAGCTCCATTGGCAGGGTTCAGGATATTGTGGCTCTGAAGCATCAGAATCTGTGCTTCAAGCACGGCCTCATTGCTCAATGGGAGATGGACAGCCATCTGGTCACCATCAAAGTCGGCGTTAAATGCAGTACATGCCAATGGGTGAAGCTGAATAGCCTTACCCTCAATCAGTTTGGGTTGGAAGGCCTGAATACCGAGACGGTGAAGTGTTGGCGCACGGTTGAGCAACACAGGATGTCCTTTCATTACATTCTCAAGGATATCCCAAATTACCGGTTCACGACGGTCAACAATCTTCTTGGCAGACTTCACAGTCTTTACAATTCCACGCTCAATGAGCTTGCGGATGATGAATGGCTTATAGAGCTCGGCAGCCATCAACTTAGGCAGGCCACACTCACCCATCTTCAATTCAGGACCTACTACGATTACAGAACGCGCAGAATAGTCAACACGTTTACCGAGCAAGTTCTGACGGAAACGTCCTTGCTTACCTTTCAGCGAATCGCTAAGAGACTTGAGCGGACGATTGCTCTCACTCTTCACAGCTGAAGACTTACGACTGTTGTCGAAGAGAGAGTCAACAGCCTCCTGCAACATACGCTTCTCATTGCGCAGAATAACCTCAGGAGCCTTAATTTCCATCAGTCGCTTCAAACGATTGTTACGAATGATGACACGACGATATAGGTCGTTGAGGTCGGAAGTAGCGAAACGACCACCATCCAGTGGAACGAGTGGACGCAACTCAGGAGGAGTTACAGGGATAATTTTCATTATCATCCACTCAGGACGGTTGATGCCCTTCTCTACACTATTGCGGAAAGCTTCAACAACCTGCAGACGCTTCAAAGCCTCATTCTTGCGCTGCATAGACGAGTCGCTGTTGGCACGGTCACGCAGTTCATACGACAGAGAGTCGAGGTCAAGACGGACGAGAAGGTCATAGATAGCCTCTGCACCCATCTTGGCAATAAACTTATTGGGATCGCTATCATCGAGATAGTCGTTCTCGATAGAAATCTGGTTCTCGATGATATCGTTATACTCATCTTCTGTGAGCAGGTCGTACATATTCGAACCTACTGCTGCATTTCCTTCTGCATCCTGACGGCCAGCCATAACACCAGGCTGGATGACAACATATCGCTCGTAGTAGATGATAGAGTCGAGTTTCTTTGTAGGCAGCCCCAACAGATAACCAATCTTATTAGGCAAGCTGCGGAAATACCAAATATGGGCAACCGGAACTACCAACTCGATATGACCAGCACGTTCACGGCGAACCTTCTTCTCAGTCACCTCTACTCCGCATCGGTCACAAACAATACCCTTATAGCGAATGCGCTTATACTTACCGCAGGCACACTCATAGTCCTTTGTAGGACCGAAGATGCGCTCGCAGAACAGACCGTCGCGCTCAGGCTTATAGGTGCGATAGTTGATGGTCTCAGGCTTGGTCACCTCACCGCAGGAGTTCTCAAGGATCTCCTCTGGTGAAGCCAGACCGATGGTAATCTTGGTAAAATTACTCTTTATCTTTGATTCTTTCTTGAAAGCCATATTTCAATACTTAATATACTTTGTTCTTTGTTCGTTAACTCACAGATTAATCCATCTTGATACTTAGACCAAGACCCTTCAACTCATGCAACAATACATTGAGTGATTCGGGGATGTCGGGAGTTGGCATGGGATCGCCCTTGACAATAGCCTCGTAGGCCTTGCTGCGTCCAACCACGTCGTCTGACTTGATGGTAAGGATCTCCTGAAGCACATGACTGGCTCCGAAGGCTTCCAATGCCCAGACCTCCATTTCTCCAAAACGCTGACCACCGAACTGTGCCTTACCTCCAAGAGGTTGCTGAGTGATGAGACTGTACGGACCGATAGAACGGGCGTGCATCTTGTCTTCTACCATGTGGCCGAGTTTGAGGAAGTATGTGATACCGATAGTAGCAGGCTGGTCAAATCGCTCACCGGTCTCACCATCATACAGATGTGTTGAGCAGAGGCGTGGCAGACCTGCTTTGTCGGTCCATTCTGCGAGGTCGTCAAGTTTTGCACCATCGAAGATTGGAGTAGCAAACTTCACACCGAGACGTTTACCTGCTGCACCAAGGATAGCCTCAAAAATCTGTCCAAGGTTCATACGAGAAGGCACACCCAGTGGGTTAAGTACCAAGTCAACTGGACGACCATCCTCCAAGAACGGCATATCTTCCTGGCGAACTACCTTAGACACAATACCCTTGTTACCGTGACGTCCGGCGAGTTTATCACCGACACCAATCTTACGTTTCTTGGCAACATATACCTTACCCATCTGCAGGATTCCTGAAGGCAGTTCATCACCGATGGTAATGGCAAACTTCTTACGCTTCATCTCTGCATCAAGGAGTTTGTACTTCTTCATAAAGTTGGTAATCAACTGAGCGATCATCTTGTTGTTGTGATCATCCTCGGTCCAGTTGCTCACCTGTACATCACCATACTCCAGGTTCTTCAGGTTGGTCATAGTAAACTTACTACCCTTAGAAATGATTTCGGCACCAGTATAGTCTTTCACACCTTGTGAAACTTTACCATCTGTCAATACCAGAAGTTTCTCTACAAGAATATCCTTCAGATCTTCTATCTTGGCATTGTGCTCTTCATCAATTTTTGCAAGCTTAACCTTGTCCTGCTGTTTGTCCTGACGAGTCTTAGTAGCACGGGTAAAGAGTTTCTTGTCGATAACAACACCTGTCAATGAAGGATTAGCCTTCAGTGAAGAGTCTTTCACATCACCAGCCTTGTCACCGAAGATGGCACGCAGCAATTTTTCTTCAGGTGAAGGATCGCTCTCACCCTTTGGTGAAATCTTACCAATCAAGATGTCACCTGGTTCTACACGGGCACCAACACGGATGATACCATTCTCATCGAGATCCTTAGTAGCTTCTTCACTAACATTGGGAATATCAGAAGTGAACTCTTCAGCACCACGCTTAGTTTCGCGTACATCAAGAGAGTATTCATCAACGTGTACAGAGGTCAGTACGTCCTCACGAACAATACGCTCGTTCAATACGATAGCATCCTCATAGTTGTAACCCTTCCAAGGCATATAGGCAACGAGCAGGTTGCGGCCAAGAGCCAGTTCACCGTTCTCGGTAGCATATCCTTCCGTAAGGATGTCGCCCTTCTTCACACGCTGTCCCTTGTCACAAATAGGACGAAGGTCAATAGTCATGTTCTGGTTGGTACGACGGAACTTCGGAATACGGTATTCCTTAAGGGCTGGTTCGAAACTAACGAACTCCTCATCCTCTGTGCGATCATAGAGCACACGAATAGTAGTTGCATCAACATAATCGATTACACCCTCGCCTTCTGCAGTAACCATGGTGCGGCTGTCCTCACATACCTGCTTCTCAATACCAGTACCAACGATAGGAGCCTCGTTATGAAGCAAAGGTACGGCCTGACGCATCATGTTCGATCCCATCAGTGCACGGTGAGCATCGTCATGCTCCAAGAAAGGAATAAGCGAAGCCGCAATAGATGCAATCTGCTGTGGAGAAACGTCAATCAAGTCAACTTCTGTTGGTGGAACAACAGGGAAGTCCGCATCTTGACGACATTTCACTACTTCACGAATGAATGTTCCGTCGTCGTTCAGCGGTGCATTACCTTGACCGATTACGTGGTTTTCTTCTTCCTCAGCAGTCAGATATAGTATTTCATCATTTTTGAGGTTGGCCACACCATTTTCTACCTTACGATATGGAGTTTCGATGAAGCCAAGCTCATTAATCTTAGCATATACACACAATGAAGAAATAAGTCCGATGTTAGGTCCTTCAGGACTTTCGATAGGACATAGACGACCATAGTGAGTATAGTGTACGTCACGTACCTCGAATCCAGCACGCTCACGAGACAGACCACCAGGACCAAGGGCAGAAAGACGACGTTTGTGGGTTACCTCTGCCAATGGGTTAGTCTGGTCCATGAACTGCGACAATGGGTTAGTACCAAAGAACGAGTTGATGACACTCGAAATAGTCTTGGCATTGATCAAATCTATAGGAGTGAACACCTCATTGTCACGAACATTCATACGCTCACGAATAGTACGACTCATACGAGCAAGACCTACAGAGAACTGATTGCCCAACTGCTCACCAACAGTGCGAACACGACGGTTTGAGAGGTGGTCAATATCATCGACAGTAGCCTTTGAGTTGATCAACTGAATCAGATACTTTATAATCTCGATAATATCCTCCTTAGTCAGTACACGTACAGACATGTCAGTATCAAGACCAAGTTTCTTGTTGATACGGTAACGACCCACATCACCCAAGTCATAACGTTTGTCTGAGAAGAACAAGTTCTGAATCACCTCACGTGCAGATGCATCATCCTGAGGATCTGCATTACGCAACTGGCGATAAATATACAGAATAGCTTCTTTTTCTGAGTTACTGGGGTCCTTCTGCAAAGTATTGAAGATGATAGAGAAATCCTGAGCCTGATTCTCATTTTTATGAACGAGAATGGTCTGTGCACCACACTCAAGAATCTCAGCAACGTTATCTTCTGTGATTTCGGTCTCACGCTCCATCATCACTTCGTTACGCTCGATAGATACTACTTCACCTGTATCTTCATCAACAAAGTCCTCGTTCCAGCTCTTCAACACACGAGCTGCAAGCTTACGACCGATAACCTTCTTCAGAGAAGTTTTGTTAACCTTCACCTCTTCAGCCAGGTCGAAAATCTCAAGGATGTCCTTATCATTCTCGAAACCGATTGCACGCAGCAAGGTAGTAACAGGCAATTTCTTCTTACGGTCGATGTAAGCATACATCACACTATTAATATCAGTAGCAAACTCAATCCAAGAACCCTTGAACGGAATGATACGGGCACTATAAAGCAAAGTACCATTGGCATGAACGCTCTGTCCGAAGAACACACCAGGAGAACGGTGCAACTGCGAAACTACTACGCGCTCAGCGCCATTGATAACAAACGTACCATTATCGGTCATATAGGGAATAGGACCAAGGAATACGTCCTGAATCACAGTACTGAAATCCTCATGATCGGGGTCTGTACAATAAAGTTTCAGTTTAGCTTTCAAGGGTACGCTATATGTCAATCCACGTTCCAGACATTCGTCGATGGTATAACGCGGGGGATCAATATAGTAATCCAGGAACTCAAGAACGAAATTATTACGTGTGTCGGTGATAGGGAAGTTCTCTGAAAACACCTTATACAAACCGTCATTCTTGCGTTCCTCAGGTGGAGTATCCAGCTGCAGGAAATCTTTGAATGACTTTAATTGCACATCGAGGAAATCCGGATATGGTAACGGATTCTTGACGCTGCCAAAGTTTACTCTGTTGTTTACTACTTTTGAAGCCATATATTATAATGTGTGATGTTCTAGAAATATAGAGTGTTCTAGAAATTTCTAGAACTTTACTTGTAAGACACAAAAAGGTTAAGAACCTCCGACTGGGAAGTCCTTAACCAATTCTTTATTGTTGTGCTAAATTATTTCAGCTCAACTACGGCACCTGCACCTTCGATAGTCTTCTTCAGGTTCTCAGCCTCGTCCTTTGCCATGCCCTCTTTCAGAGTAGCAGGAGCACCGTCAACGAGATCCTTAGCTTCCTTCAGACCGAGACCACAAGCTTCCTTAACAGCCTTAACAACCTGGAGCTTGTTAGCGCCTACTTCTTTCAGAACTACGTCGAAAGAAGTCTTCTCTTCAGCAGCCTCAGCACCACCTGCAGCGGCGGGACCAGCAGCAACTGCAACAGCTGCAGCGGCGGGCTCAATTCCATACTCGTCCTTCAGGACAGTTGCCAACTCTTGTACTTCTTTAACTGAGAGGTTTACCAACTCTTCAGCAATAGCTTTAATATCTGCCATTTTATTCTAATTTTTTAATGTTTTTAAATGTTATTTGTTATACGTTTCGCTTATTTATTACGCTCAGCGATAGCGTCTAGCAGGCCATGGATTTTACCACCAGCGTTGAGACCAGATACAACAGTCTTGATAGGTGACTGCAGCAAAGCCATAACATCGGCGATAAGTTCGTTCTTGCTCTTGATAGAAACCAGTTCTTCGAGTTTGTCTGCACCTACGAAGAAACCTTCTTCAGCGTATGCAGCCTTGAAAGCAGGAATACCTTCCTTCTTGTACTCTTTCAGCAACTTTGCAGGAACATTAGCAGTCTCACAGAAGAGGAGCGCAGTATTTCCTTTCAAGCAACCATACAATGGCTCGAAATCAATCTCAGAAGCCTCGAAAGCCTTGTGAAGCAACTTATTCTTCACAACCACCATTTTAATCTCGCTCTTAAAGCACTTGCGACGAAGATCGCTTGTTTTTTCAGCGTTCAGTCCAGTTACGTCAACGAGATAGAAATGAGGATACTTTTTGAGGTATTCTCCGAGTTCTACAATAATAGTATCTTTTACTTCCTTTTTCATTTTACTAAACTTTTACGAGTTATTCAACTGATTTAGGATCTACCTTAATACCTGCACTCATAGTGCTTGAGATAAAGATACTCTTAATGTATGTACCCTTGGCAGCAGCAGGCTTCAACTTAATGATAGTCTGAATGAACTCTTTTGCGTTCTCGAAAATTTGATCAGCAGTGAATGTAACCTTACCGATTGACGTGTGCACGATACCTGCCTTGTCAACCTTAAAGTCGATCTTACCCTGCTTAACTTCCTTAACTGCCTTAGCAACGTCCATAGTCACAGTACCACTCTTTGGGTTAGGCATCAATCCACGTGGGCCGAGGATACGGCCGAGAGGACCAAGTTTACCCATGCAAGAAGGCATTGTGATGATAACATCAACATCAGTCCAACCAGCTTTGATCTTGTTGATATACTCATCAAGACCAACGTAGTCAGCTCCAGCTTCCTTAGCGGCAGCTTCCTGATCGGGAGTACAGAGAGCCAGAACTCGTGTCACCTTACCAGTACCGTTCGGCAGCGAAACAACGCCACGAACCATCTGATTGGCTTTACGAGGATCTACGCCCAAGCGTACGTCGATATCGAGAGATGCCTCGAACTTAGTGGTGGTAATTTCCTTCACCAGCTCTGCGGCCTCTTTCAAAGAGTATGCCTTCCCTGCTTCAACCTTACCAGCTACCAACTTTTGATTTTTTGTCAGTTTACTCATTGTTCAAATTGAAGTTATTTGTTATTTACCAGGGAAGTCCCCTTTTACAGTGATACCCATACTTCTTGCTGTACCAGCGATCAGCTTCATAGCTGACTCAATGGTAAAACAGTTCAAGTCGCTCATCTTGTCCTCAGCGATTGCGCGTACCTGTTCCCAAGTAACAGCAGCAACCTTCTTACGGTTAGGCTGAGCAGAACCTCCCTTGATCTTGGCAGCCTCCAAGAGCTGGATAGCAGCGGGAGGAGTCTTGATCACGAAGCTAAATGACTTGTCTGCATAGTAAGTGATAACAACTGGCAAAACCTTACCAGCCTTATCCTGGGTTCTGGCGTTGAACTCTTTGCAGAATCCCATGATATTAATACCCTTAGAACCCAAAGCAGGACCTACGGGGGGAGAAGGATTCGCAGCGCCACCTTTAATCTGTAATTTGATTAATCCAGCAACTTCTTTAGCCATTTCTGTTTGTAATTATTTTAATTTTGTTATATAAGCCATCAGAGTGGAAGCCTCTAACAACCGTATATACGAAGTGGACATACCGTAACTTATGTCCTATTCTTTCTCTACTTGTGTGAATGCGAGTTCGAGTGGTGTTTTTCTTCCAAAGATCTTCACCATTACCTTCAACTTGCGTTTGTCTGCGTTAACTTCTTCAATGACACCACTGAATCCGCTGAAAGGACCATCGATGACCTTTACAGTATCATCCACATTGTATGGGATGGCAACATCAGTATTTTCAATGGAAGATTCCTCTGCTGTACCAAGTATTCTGTTGATATCGGCCTGTCTCACCACTTCAGGGTGATCCAAACCACCAAGAAAACCAAGTACATTGGGAATGAAACGAAGCATGTGTGCCACTTCACCTTGCAGGCGGGCCTGAATAAGGACATACCCCGGAAGGAAAAGTTTTTCTTTAATAACACGCTTACCATTGCGCATCATTGCATATTTCTCTGTAGGCAGAAGGATTTCCCCAACGGAAGCATTGAGCACATCGTTATGCTTCTTAGCAGCTTCGATGAACTCTTTTACTTTGCCTTCTTTTCCACTTACAGCACGCAGGACGTACCAATTCATTCCTGACTCAGACATCTTTATGTATTATCTAACAATTAGTTGGGATAAACTAAACTCATGATGGCTTTGAATGCGATATCCATCAACCATACTATAATTGCAATAATCAAAGAAGCTGTAAGTACCAACACAGCACTTTGTGTCAATTCCTTACGCGTCGGCCATGTCACCTTATGTACGAGTTCGTCATAACATGACTTGCAGTAATTTGCTATTGATTTAAACATATCTTCTTGTTTTAGCACGGGAAGGAGGACTCGAACCCACGACCCTCGGTTTTGGAGACCGATGCTCTACCAACTGAGCTATTCCCGTAAGTAGCCCCTGCCCTGAAGAGCAGGGGCTTTATAGTCAATTCCTAAAGTTTGTCTCGTAAGAGAAAAACTGCTTAGAATTAGTCTTCGAAAACTTCAGTAATCTGACCAGAACCAACGGTGCGACCACCTTCGCGGATAGCGAAGCGCAGACCCTGGTTCAGAGCAACAGCGTAGATGAGCTCAACAGTGATCTCAACGTTGTCACCAGGCATTACCATTTCAACTCCCTCGGGAAGAGTGATTTCACCGGTGCAGTCCATGGTACGGAGATAGAACTGAGGACGATATTTGTTTCCGAATGGAGTGTGACGACCACCCTCTTCTTTCTTCAGAACGTAGATAGAAGCCTTGAACTTCTTGAAAGGCTTGATCTGTCCAGGATGGCAGAGTACCATACCACGTTTGATCTCGTTCTTATCGATACCACGGAGAAGCAGACCTACGTTATCACCAGCACGACCCTCATCAAGGATCTTACGGAACATTTCTACACCAGTTACAACTGACTTCTTGTCTTCACCAAGACCGAGCAGTTCAACTTCGTCACCAACGTGGATAACACCAGTTTCGATACGACCGGTAGCAACAGTACCACGACCTGTGATTGAGAATACGTCCTCGATAGGCATCAAGAAAGGCTTGTCAGTATCACGTGGAGGCTCCTGAATCCAAGTATCACAGGTATCCATCAGCTCCATAACTTTGTCAACCCATTTTTCAACACCGTTCAATGCACCAAGTGCAGAACCGCGGATGATAGGAGTATCTTCTTCGAAATCGTACTGAGCGAGGATCTCTTGAACTTCCATTTCAACGAGTTCGAGCATTTCCTCATCCTCAACCATATCGCATTTGTTCAGGAATACAACCAGACGTGGAACGTTCACCTGACGAGCGAGCAGAACGTGCTCACGTGTCTGAGGCATAGGACCATCAGTTGCAGCAACAACAAGGATAGCACCGTCCATCTGAGCAGCACCAGTAACCATGTTCTTTACATAGTCGGCGTGTCCTGGGCAGTCAACGTGTGCGTAGTGACGGTTAGCGGTCTCATACTCGATGTGGGCAGAGTTAATGGTGATACCACGCTCTTTTTCCTCAGGAGCATTGTCAATCTGATCGAAAGACTTAACATCCTCTGTACCGAAACCCTTCTCGTGGAGAACCTTAGAGATGGCAGCAGTCAGAGTGGTCTTACCATGGTCAACGTGACCGATAGTACCGATGTTTACGTGCGGTTTGGTGCGCACAAAATTCTCTTTAGCCATAGCTTTTCTTTGTTATTATAATTAATGAATGTTCGATTTAAATCTTGTTTTCTCAAGAACTGTTACCGAGACTTGAACTCGGGACCTCTTCCTTACCAAGGAAGTGCTCTACCACTGAGCTATAACAGCAGGCTTAGAGCGGAAAACGGGGCTCAAACCCGCGACCCCCAGCTTGGAAGGCTAGTGCTCTATCAACTGAGCTATTTCCGCAATAGACTTCCTATTCGGAAGTGGGTGGTGATGGATTCGAACCACCGAAGTCGAAAGACAACAGATTTACAGTCTGCCCCATTTGGCCGCTCTGGAAACCACCCATTAAAAAAAATTCCGCTACTCCTTAACTTGCCATCAAATTGCTTGTGACCTTATTCTTTTTCTGAGCCTCTTGTCGGATTCGAACCAACGACCCCGAGATTACAAATCACGTGCTCTGGCCAACTGAGCTAAAGAGGCTTCTCTAAGCATCCACCTCCCGAAGGAGTTGCTAACTGTCGGAAAGCGGATGCAAAGGTAGGCATTATTTTTTAATTACCAAAACTTTTCGCGATTTTTTTTATCGATTACGCATTTTTTCTTTGATTTTCTGCAATTGAACCTTCAAAGAATCGACGCAAAGATCTGTTGCTTCCTCAAAAGTATCGCTTACTTTCTCTACGAAAACTCTATTCCCCGGAACATTAACAGTAATGCTCACCTCTTTATTTTGTGCTGTTGCTGGCTTCACAACTTTGCATACCACTTCTACGGCTTGGATATCTTCGTAGGTTTTTTCCAGTTTTGCTGTTTTCTTTTCGATGAATGCCTGCAGTTTGTCAGTTGCATCAAAGTGGATTGCTTGAATCTTAATTTCCATAGTTACCTCCATTTTTTAGGGTTAATACTATTTATATTTCACTTATCAGGCCCTTGGATGGGCTTTTTCATACACGCTTTTCAATTGTTCGAATGTTGCGTGTGTATAGATTTCCGTTGTTGCGATGCTCTCGTGTCCGAGCAGTTTGCGCACGCTTTCCAGTTCTGCGCCATTATTCAGCATGGCGGTAGCAAAGGAGTGTCGCAGCACGTGTGGTGATCTTTTCTGCTGTGTTGTGACTTTCGAGAGATTGTTTCTCACTATATTTTCCACCTGTCCCCTACTCACTCGCAGCCCTTTGTCGTTCACAAAGAGTGCTTCTGTATCACGCAGCGGTAGCGTTTCGCGTACTTGAAGATACTGCTGCAAGGTCTCGCAGAGTTCTTTTCCGAAAGGTACGACCCGCTGTTTATCTCGTTTACCGGTCACTTTGAGTTGCATATTGACGAAATCAACGTCATTCACATCAAGTCCGATAAGTTCTGCCAATCGTATTCCTGTAGAGTATAGCGTTAATATAATAGTACGCGCACGCATGTCTTTAACCGAATCGCCCCACATGTTGTCTTGATCCATGAGGCGATCCATATCTTTTTCGCGTATGAATTTGGGTAGTGGTTTTTTGAGCTTCGGTCCTTTGACGTAGTGCGAAGGATCTACTGCAACGATTCCGTATGCAAGTGCGTACCTATAAAAAGAACGCACGGCACTCAAACAGTTATTCACTGTTGATGCCATGGCGCCTTTATCCATCAAGCTCTCCATCCAGTCTCGGATGACATCGGAGTCTATTGTCTCCCATGAGAGCTGACTATCCCTAAGTTTAAAATACGACTCGAATTCCCTAAGGCTCTTGTCGTAGTTTCGCACTGTGAGTTCGGAGCGATTCCTCTCATAGCGCAGGTAGCTTAAGAATTTCCTGATCATAGACTCGTTGCATTACAGTTTTTATTTCGGCAACGAATTTACGCAAAAAATATCAAACCACCAAATTTTCGCTCTACTTTTTTTTATTCTTCAGTAGCGCGGAGCTTCTGTACGTAAATAGCGTGTTCCATCTTGAGGCGCTTCAGTACAGACGGCTTATCGAACTGTTGACGACGACGGAGTTCTTTCACAACGCCAGTCTTTTCGAACTTTCTCTTAAACTTTTTGAGGGCCTTTTCGATGTTCTCGCCTTCCTTTACCGGTACAATAATCATGTTCTTTTTGTTTTTATTATTTTAGTTAAACTTTTTATTCTGCCATTAAGCGGGTGCAAAATTACAACATATTTACGAATTGCGCAAGTTTTTTTTCGCTTTTTTGTGATTTTCACTCATTTACAACGGTTTCGTGGCTGTTTTCAGCCATGTTTTTTCATCTTCTGAAAGTATTGGTGCTAATCGGTCATATACCATTTGGTGATATTGGTTGAGCCAATCTATTTCTTCTGCCGACATCATTTCGCGAATAATGGGGCGTCTGTCGATGGGACAGAGCGTGAGGGTTTCAAACTTCAGGAAGGTGCCACATTCGGTTTGGAAAGCAGGAACCACAAGGAGTGTGTTTTCGATTCTGACGCCGAAACGGTCTTTGAGATAAATGCCCGGTTCGTCGGTCACGGTCATTCCTTCGCAGAGCGGTTGCGCCACATATTCCATCCGAATCTGATGCGGTCCTTCATGGACATTGAGGAAGCTTCCCACTCCGTGTCCTGTGCCATGCAGGAAGTTGTATCCGTGTTGCCAGAGGTCGCGACGTGCCACAGCGTCGAGTTGTGTTCCGCTTGCTCCTTTGGGGAATATGAGCATCTGCAACTGTATGTGTCCTTTGAGCACCAGCGTATAAACTTTCCGTTCTTCTTCTGTGAGTTCTCCGAATGCCAATGTTCTGGTGATATCTGTTGTGCCGTTCTGATATTGTGCGCCACTATCTATGAGCAGAAGACTTTTCCTTTGCAAGGGCACATCAGTTTCTTGAGTCGGTTCATAGTGCACAATAGCTCCATGTGGTCCGTATGCTGATATTGTATCAAAAGAGAGTCCGCGATAGAGTGGCTGTTCGGACCGTAGCTGTTCCAGTCGATCAGAAACGGTCAGTTCTGTCATTGTTCCATCTATGGTCTGTTCTTCCATCCATTTCAGAAACTTGACCAAAGCAGCTCCGTCTCGTTGCATTGCCAATCGGAATCCGTTCTGTTCAGCCTCGTTTTTCACAGCTTTCATAGCGGGAATGGGCGATGCTGCCTCAACGACAGGACGCGTCACCGCTTGTCGGAGCGTGTAACAAACCTCATCAGGATCCATCAGAATGTTATATTCCGGATAGTCTTTCAGTCCTTGTTTCACCTGATTATAGTCTGCCATGCGCACACCGAGTTTTGCGAGATAAGCCTTCACCTCGTCCCCTACTTTCTCCTTATATATAAATAAGGTGGCGCTTTGAGTGTCAATCAACAGGAACGAAACGAATAGCGGACAGCAATGGATGTCGTTGCCTCTGAGGTTTAGCGTCCAGGCAATATCATCCAGCGAAGCCACCAACATACCGTCTGCATGTTTTTCCCGAAGTGCTTTTCTTATTCGTTTCAGTTTTGAGGCAGCCTCTTCGCCCGCATATTCCATCGGTTGTATTTCTACGGGACAGAGAGGCACGGTCGGTCTATCTTTCCAGATACGCTGCAAGGGATCCCATGCTGTATGCAGCGTAATGCCCCCAAGTTGTTTGAGTTGAGATTTCAAGTTTTCCACCTCAGCCACTCCGTTGGTCATTCCATCTATTCCCACGGCTTTATCGTCCATGTCGGCAAGTTCGCTACCTATCCATTGTGCGACTGTTGGTGTTTCGGGCATTTTCAGTTTCATCAACTGGTATTCTGTTCCTTTCAGTTGTTCTTCGGCAGCAATGAAATAGCGTGAGTCGGTCCATAGTGCCGCACTTTTCAGTGTGACCACCGCTGTACCCGCAGAACCATTGAATCCACTAATCCATTCGCGTCCTTTCCAATGTTCCGCAGTATATTCGCTATGATGAGGGTCTCCCGTAGTAAACACGAATGCGCTCAGATGTTCTCGGCGCATTTCCTCGCGTAGTACTTCCAGTCTTTTAGCTATAAGTTCTTTGTTCATCATCTCTCATTTTTCCAACAAAGGTAGTGCAAACCGAGAGAAACACAAAATAAATACTATTATTTATTTTTGATTCCGAGGTGCAGCCTACCTTGGACCACAGGTCAAAGGTAGTGCAAACCGAGAGAAACACAAAATAAATACTATTATTTAATTTTGGTTCCGAGGTGCAGCCTACCTTGGACCACAGGTCAAAGGTAGTGCAAACCGAGAGAAATACAAAGAAAAACTGGTTTTTCTTTTGATTAGCCCACGCGCCAAAACCGTCAATCTTAGAAAATTTATTTACTCGTATAATATATCATACGCGTTACAGTATTACAGTATTACAGTTTTCAAAAAGCTAAAACGATGGATTTGCAGCATATTTTCCTGCCAAAACCCTAAAAATCCATATTTCGAGCACTAAAAACCGTTTTCAAAAACTGTAATACTGTAATACTGTAACGGCAAAAAACTCCGTATTTTGACATTATTTATTTACACGTCAAAACCATTCGACATAATTTTCGCCCCATATTCACCTTCCATGCCTGTGCGCATCATTTCCCGAACAAGTCCCGAACAAGTCCCAAGTAAATCCCAAGTAAGTCCGAATCAATTTACGAACGATATAGGAAACAGATGGGAGACACTACAGTCAAGAAAGGGAAACGATAGTTATTGCGCCATTCGTCCTGCAGCCTCCTTTCCAGCACCAGTTCCTTTATATTTGCTTCCGCTGGCATTGAATGAATAGCGCAACGAGATGTTCAACCGATGGTTGCTCTGTGCAGAATTTTGGTTGAGGGTATAATAGCCACAATCCATATTGACTTTCTGTCGGGTACGCTGCAACACATCATCAACGGTTACTCGCAAGCACAGGGCATCGTTTTTCAGCCAACACTTCTGCGCCACAAATCCAAGATTACATACATTGTTCTTCAATCGGAAGTTCATACAGTCGCCCTTACGCTGGAAATAAAGATAAGACTCCAGTTGCCATTTATGTGGCAGTCGAAACACATTATTCAGATTTGCCACAAAAAATGGCCGGTTGTAGTGTACTGTTCTCACACCACTGGCTTCGCGAGGATCCGCCAAGGTCTGTTTCATGTCGAATTTCTGCATACCCACGGTCCAACTCGGCGAGTAGCACCCCCACGTCGGCGATGCTGTCAGGAATACCGATACACTCCTCACCGGCACATCGAGGTTACGGTTTTTGACGAGTATTACACCTTTATCATTATAGATATACGACCATTGAGTCAGCGCATCGTCAGTCCGTTCATAGTTAGCCATCAGATTAAGCCATTTCCATCGCGCATTTGCACCAATACTGTGAGTCTTGGCATTCTTCAGTTTAGGGTCGCCCGTTTGCAGCGAATAGGGATTGATATAGATAACAGCCTCATTGAGCATCCAGTAATTAGGACGTTGTGTCTTCATACTATAGCTGAGCGAAGTCTGTACCGCTCCCCACTGGTTTGCCCAAGAGAAGGAAGGAAACAGATCGTTGGTGTATCGTTCCAACGAGTTGTCATTGTTTATCCTATCCTTATAGTCAAATCCCACATGCTCATAGCGCAGTCCTGCACTCACACTTCCCACTTTAGGAATCTGACAGGCATACTCCACAAATGCGGCAATACTATTCTCCTTTACCTTCGAATCTGTGGTAGGCACGCCATCCATGGTAATCTGATAGAACGACCGTCGCGTCACCCGACTCATCTCCGACCCTACCTGCAACATACCTTTCCATACAGGATAACCCAACACCAGTTTGTCGGCAAACATCTGATTGGTGGTTTTACTATCCGACGTCATCGTGTTATTCTCCAGATTGACGCTTTCTTGAATATCACCATTTTCCTCTTTCTTATTGGTCAGGAAGTCGATATTGAGGTCGATATTGAGTTTCCCCACCTTACCGTTATAGAAGGCATTCCCTTCCCAGTTGTATGGATAGTGTTCATGGAGTTGTCCTTCTGTCACGTTGTTCGTCTCTTCCTTGCTATCGGGCTTGCCCACAATCATCTTCGTCATATAGGTTTTCTGCCATGCATCATAGCCCGAATCATAGTTCTTATGTTGTTCGATGCGCATACCCACGGTATGGTTTTCTGCCAGTTGCAAGTTGAATCCCACGTTCCAGCCCAAACCTTTTCCCGTCCAGTGGTTGAGCAGTCGGGTGTTTTGATCGATGCCAGTCAGTTGGTCGCCACTACGATAATAGCTCCACTGGTGGGGCGCACTATCATTCATCTGATCATGTTTCCATCCGTTCATCATGCCAAAGAGTTCAAAGGCTTTATAGCGATACCGCATATTCAGCGTACTCGATCCATCCCAATACCCATATCGCAGGTCGTTCTGTGAATTGGCAGTCAGATCAAAGCCGAATCCATTGCCCTGTCTGCGTATTGTCTTGATGCGCACCACAGCCGTCACAGTAGCATCATACTGTGCACCCGGATTGGTAATCACCTCCACTTCCTTGATTTCCTCGCTACGCAATCTGGTCAGTTCATCGGCATTTTGCATCTTTCTACCGTTAATATAATAAATAGGTGTGCCTTTCCCCAACACTTCCAAAGCATCGCCCTTCAATGTCATACCCGGCACTTTCGACAACATTTCTTTTGCCGAACCCGATTTCTCCAATACCGTTCCCTGTATGGCAGTCACCATCGAGTTTCCCGTGAGTTTGGTTTTGGGCAGACTTCCTTTCACGGTCACTTCCTGCAACATCTTCGCATCATCCTTTAGCACGACACGTCCTCCAAAGGTATGGGTATTGGCAAATGTCGTCTTATAGCCCACGCTGGTCACTTTTAGCACACCATGGTTTTCTGGTGTTTTGATAAGGAAATGTCCTGTTGCATCAGTTGTTGCACCTTGCACAAAGGCGGAATCACCTTCTGAAAGCAATACCACATTCACGAACTCAAGGGGTTGTCCTTGTTCATCGACCACGGTTCCTTCCACATCAGGCAAATGGGTTGCCATGACCATCATACTTACTACTGTCAACCATACAGTAAATGCAATTCTTTTCATTTCTTTCTTCGATTTATTGCTGCAAAGATACGCAGGTTCTGCGAATTGCATTTTCATATAAGGGAATAATGGTGTTTTTTACTAATCGGTGAAAATTTAGAAAAAAACGTCAAGCATATCAAACATTATCACTATCTTTGCATCACAGCAAAACCAACAGAACACCAATAGACTATGATTACTGAGAAACAACAAAAAGTTGCAGCCGCAGCCTTTGCCAAGAGATGGGAAGGTAAAGGCTATGAAAAAGGCGAGAGCCAAACCTTTTGGATAGAACTCCTTACTCAAATTTTCGATATAGAAACACCTTCTGAGTTTATCAAATTTGAAGAGAAGGCACACCTTGACCATACATCTTTTGTAGATGCTATGATTCACTCTACTCATGTAATGATAGAGCAGAAATCATTAGGTAAGAACCTTCGGCAACCCATCAAACAAGCAGACGGAACGCCACTTACTCCATATGAACAGGCACAACGATATCGTTTGGCTCTACCGTATTCACAGCAACCTCGATGGATTGTGACTTGCAATTTTGCTGAATTTGACATTTATGACATGGAGAACCCGAATGGAGAACCCTCTCGCATACTATTAAAAGATCTTGAACGAGAGTTCTATAGATTAGATTTTCTTGTTAAACAGCAAGGCATTCATCTTCAGAAAGAGTTAGAAGTGTCTATGAAGGCTAGTGAGATTGTTGGTAAACTGTATATATGTGATGTTCCAAAAATTGGTATTGGCAACAAACCTATTGATGGTGGAAACTACTTGTTTGAAAAAGAAGATCACTTGCGGATCTTTATGACCCAATACTCATGCCCAAGGAACTTCTTTTGGCACACCGCGAAAACGACAGAGCCGTAATGCAGGCCTATGGTTTCTCTACCAAAATGGTAGAAAGCGAGTGTGTAGCAACCCTCATCAAACTTCATGCTGATTGGGTAAAAAGACAGTAAAGCGTACTACTACTCTCATAAGCAACATCTATTTATGGAAACAATCTTAGTTGCAACATGGACTATTTGGTATGCCTACTGTAACAGTTTCAACAAAGAAATAACAAAAAAGAATATAGCCGAATCCCATCTATAGCCAATATATAGGAAATAGTTCTTCAAAAAGGACGGACAATTGCCACATGGAGTTTACAAACGTATGATATTTTAATTTTTATAACATTAAATTGCAATTAAAGTGTTTCATATAATAAGTTTTTTTGCTAACTTTGCATCGAAAGAAGAACAAACATCATTAATAAAAAACAACTATGGAATATTTATCAAATGACAAGCTTTTGATCGTCGGTGCCGGCGGTATGATTGGTTCAAACATGGTACAGAGCGCTTTGATGCTCGGTCTGACTCCTAACATCTGTCTGTACGATATCTATGAGCCAGGTGTTCATGGTGTATTCGACGAAATTCAGCAGTGCGCTTTCGCAGGTGCTAACGTTACTTATACTGTTAATCCCGAAGAGGCTTTCACAGGTGCTAAATACATCATCTCTTCAGGTGGTGCTCCCCGTAAAGACGGTATGACTCGCGAGGATCTGCTGAAAGGTAACTGCCAGATCGCTGCTGAGTTTGGTGACAACATCAAGAAGTACTGCCCCGAAGTGGAGCACGTTGTTGTTATCTTCAACCCCGCTGACGTAACAGCTCTTACTGCTCTTATCCACTCAGGTCTGAAACCCAACCAGCTGACTTCACTTGCTGCTCTTGACTCAACCCGTCTGCAGCAGGCTCTCGCACTGGAGTTCGGTGTTCAGCAGGATAAGGTTACCGGTGCTCACACCTATGGTGGTCACGGTGAGCAGATGGCAGTATTCGCTTCTCAGGTTAAGGTTGACGGCAAACCTCTCTCAGAGATGGGCCTCTCAGCTGAGCGTTGGGAAGAGATCAAGCACCACACCGTACAGGGTGGTTCAAACATCATCAAGCTCCGTGGTCGTAGCTCATTCCAGAGCCCTGCCTACAATGCAGTGAAGATGATTGAGGCTGCTATGGGTGGTGAGAAGTTCACTCTGCCTGCTGGTTGCTATGTAAACTGCGACAAGTGTGGTTTCAAGAACGTGATGATGGCTATGCCTTCTACCATCGACAAGACTGGTGTTCACTTTGTTGAGCCTGCTGGTACAGAAGAGGAGATGGCTTCACTCGCCAAGTCTTACGAGCACCTTTGCAAGATGCGCGACGAGATCGTAGAACTGGGCATCGTTCCTCCCGTTGCTGAATGGAAGGAAATGAACCCCAACCTCTAATTCATAACTTACACGAACTATTGTTCAAAGGTCCTGACCATGCCGTCAGGACCTTTTCTTTGTTATATAGGAAATGTTGCTTATCAACGGAACACACCATAGTTTCTAAGCTCCATAAACCATGAAGCATAGTGGTTAAATCAAGAAAAGTATTTGTTCACATTGTATATATGTATCGCGCACGCGCACGCGACACACGAAATATTCGACCATCGACCACCCTGTTTTTCTATCTTATTGACCTACAATCAATCACAAAAAATACAGTACAGATTTACGACCACCGATCGACCACCATTCGACCACCATTCGACCACACGATAACAAACTGGTGTCTGCATGAATCCTTGCAACGGCTACTGCAATACATTCACCACATCTTTCTGTCTTTCGACAGGTGTCACTTTGACCGAAACCACCTTTCCACCTTTCATTTCAGCCTCAACAATGGTGCCATGAGCAGCATGTAGTCGGAAGTGAACATCCCACTCTTCAGGCCATGCCGGGAAGATATAGAGTTTATCACCAACTTCCTGCAACAGCATTTCCTGCATGCCAATCATGCCCGAACCGCCCCAGTTGTGGTCAGGAGTCCAATCATAGCCAGGTCCCCAAAATGCCGGAAAGCGATGCGGACCGTCGGCAAGTTTCTTTTCCAATAGTCCTTTTGCCTCATCTCTCATGCCGAGACATGCTGCCCATATCACATCCTGTTTCCAACCGATGTGCGTTCGGAACTTCAGCGCCAATGAATCTTCCTGATAGGTGCGTTTCGCCACGTCGATATCAGGGCGTCCTACGCCATAGATGCGCCATGGAAATACCGGATAGAGTTGTGGTGTTTCCACATTCTGCACCCTTTCATAATGTACAGCAGGAGCAATTTTTCCATCGCGAACCGTAATCTCCGGCAATCGCTGATAGAAGTCAGCGAGCAGCGAGTCGCCACCCAGATAGTCAATGAGTGCTGTGGTCACGGTGCGCAAAGCCGCAATAGTAGAAGTAGAATTATAGGCACCCTTGATAGTCTCACATCCACTTCCGGGATAGAGCACCAGTTTTCCGTTTCCATCGAGCGTCTTTGCACTGCGTTTGCGTGCCAGATACT
The DNA here is from genome assembly GCF_002251295.1 of Prevotella sp. P5-50. GTDB lineage: Bacteria > Bacteroidota > Bacteroidia > Bacteroidales > Bacteroidaceae > Prevotella. Next base: position 23,102 of record NZ_NPJA01000015.1, on the reverse strand, counting down.
GATAGTGTTCATCGAAGAAGCGGAGACATGATCGTATCATCGGCACATAGTCGGAGATATCCATACCCGAATAGCGATGCGCCTCCAACGCCATCATGCAAAACTCCAAGCAGGTGTCCCATTCGTATTCCAACCACGCATTGCGCTCCATGCCAGGGTCAAAGTCATCGGGACGCTTCGTGCCATACTCCGGCAAACAAGGCAAACCATAGTTTTCCACCTGTTCTGTGAGACACGCACCGCCATGGTTCCAATACACCTTCGACCGCAATTCTGCATTGCGATAGATGCGAAGATAGAAGTCGAGTTGTGGTTTAAGCACATCATAATCGCCATTTTTCAGCATCGGCCAATACACCAACCGTTGGTTTTGTGCCGTATGCACACCACCGCCCCAGTTGCGGTAGTCGGGTGTGATGCGATATTCGGGAGCCTTTTCCACATATTCCGGATCGAAAGTAAAGAGTCCGCCGTTGAATTTTGTAGGCCATTCGCCACGACTGTTGCACCCTAACATATAGCGGAACAAGGTATAGTTGCGCACAGCGGGAACGTTGCCCTCTACGAAACTGCGTTGCCAGAACTGCCGCCACCACTGCCGAGCGACTTTCTTGTCACGTTTCTGATTGACGGTTTTCGTGGTTTGTGCCAGTTGTTGCATCCATTGCGCCATGGTTCCCTGACACGTAGCCATAGCAATCATAACCGCTTGGCGCGATGCTTTTCTGGTCGAGCGATAGGTCCATCGCTCATAGTCGGTACTGGCATATTGCCCTGTAGAATGACTGTCAAACACAAAGCCGTCGCCTGTCAGTTGTCCACCGAAGGTCAGTTTCGCCAAAGGATTATACATCTGTTGTTTCACCGTCTCCATTTTCTGCTGCTTCACCGTAGCATCGAAGATGGTCACATCACTGTTATGATGGAAGAATATCAGCTTGTCCGCAGCCTTCAGAATACTGTCGCGCCTTGTGACAAGCGTTTTAGGAGCAGCAAATTTATAGGAAGTTTGAAAACGACCACGCTTGCCAAGCAGCCTGTCATGGGTTCTCCACGACTCATACGATACCTCTGCCTGACAGTTGCCCTGCTTGTCGGTCATCTCCACATGTACCACGGGTTTCTCCACATCCGCCCATATCAATACGGTCTGACTACCGTCGGTCACTTCACAATAGCCTTCCTGCAACACCAACCGCTGGCGGAAGGCAGTAGTATTGAATGGTCGCGAGAGATGAATGCGTAAGCGTCCGAGCTTCAGCAAACTATTGTTTTCATCGAAACAGCCGCTGCGCGAGAGGTAGAAGAGCACATCACCCTGTTCCACCCAGACGTTCATGCCCACATCACCTCCGCCACACGGCATCGACTGCGAGGCATTGCTGCTTGGCGAAGTCCATTCGTAGGGAGCGGGCTGGGCTTGTACTTTCGCCATGACAACCATCATGGCAAATACCGTCAGCAGCGTCTTTCCGATGTTCATGATCATTCTGTTTGTTTGCCGAAATGGCAATCTGGATTTTCCTCCTTATACCATTTGGAGTATTCCACATAGTGCTTGGCATTATCAGTCTGTCCCGGACGCGTAGGTTTAAGATATTTGGCAGGCACTCCACCCCATATCTCGTGAGGTCCTATCTTCGTGTTTTGGAGCACCAATGCACCGGCAGCCACGATAGCTCCCTCGCCCACTTCACATCCGTCGAGCAGTGTTGATCCCATGCCAATGAGTGCTCCGTCGTGGATGGTGCAGGCATGTACGGTGACGTTATGACCGATGGTTACATCGCTGCCGATCACTGTCGGACCCGTGTCGTGGGTCACATGAATACAGGAACCATCTTGCACATTGGTGCGGTCACCGATGGTAATAGGAGCCACATCGCCCCTTACCACCGCATTAAACCATATAGAACACTCGTCGCCCATGGTCACTTCGCCCACGATGGTGGCATTTTCACTAAAATAGCAGTCGCGTCCCCATTTGGGTGCGAGTCCTTTTATCGTCTTGATTAAAGCCATAAGATAGTCAATGATTAGAGTCCTACACTGTGCAGCACCTTGTCTGTGGCGCCAGCCTTACCTTTCACATAGTCGCCAGCCTTCTTTCCGTCAGCCTCCACCTGCTGTGGGTTGGCATCAAAGCGATCCATGATACGCTGGAAATCGGCAGCACCGTTGATTTCCAGTCCACCGCCGCACGCCTTGAGCTGCTGTGCTTCCTGGAATCGCTGGTTGTTGGGTCCGAAGATCACGGGCACTCCCCATACCGCAGCCTCAGGCAGGTTATGGATGCCCACACCGAATCCTCCACCCACATACGCCACTTCACCGTAGTGATAGATGCTGCTGAGCAGACCGAAACAGTCGATGATAAGCACCTGTGCATCGCGCACCTCTTCAGCCGAAGCCTGTGTGTAGCGCACCGCCTTACCTTCTATTTTCGATAGAATCTGTTGCAGATGATCCTCCCCGATGACGTGTGGAGCGATGATGAGTTTCCAGTCTTTATGTGCATTAAACCATGGGATGAAGATATCTTCATCGGGTTGCCAGCTCGAACCAGCCACAAATGTGCGGTGTCCGTCAGTAAATGCTTCCACCACAGGCAACTGCTTGGCAGCCTCTTTGATTTGCAGCACGCGGTCAAAGCGGGTATCGCCAACCACGGTCACCTCGTTGATGCCAATCTTTGCCAACAGTTGTCGGCTGATCTCGTTCTGCACGAAGAAGTGGGTAAAGCAGTGCAGTACGCGTCCGTAGCTACGTCCATACCACTTGAAGAACACCTGTTCGGGTCTGAAGATGCTCGACACACTATATACCGGCACCTTTCTGTATTTGAGGATGTGCAGGTAGTTGTACCAAAACTCATACTTGATGAAGAATGCCATGACCGGACGTATGGTACGCAGGAAACGGCGTGCATTCATGATCGTGTCAAGGGGCAGATAGGTAATGATATCTGCGCCTTCATAGTTTTTGCGCACCTCATAGCCCGAAGGCGAGAAGAACGTCAGCAGAATCTTATATTCCGGATGTTCACGCTTCAGCTGTTCCATGAGCGGACGCCCCTGTTCAAACTCACCCAGCGACGCAGCATGAAACCATACATACTGCGCGTTAGGATCCATTTTCTCCTTGATGATGCCAATGGCCCGACGTTCTCCACGCCACATATTCCTCACCTTTTTACTGAAAAGCGAGGCTATGACCACACCAATGAGATAGATATAAATGACGATATTATACATAAATAGCGCGCCAAGTGATTAGCCCAACACTTCAATTGCCTTTTTCATACGGGCAATGGTCTCTTCCTTGCCGAGGAATGCCGATATGTCGAACATACCAGGACCCTTGCCTTCGCCGACGAGAGTGAGTCGCCAGGCATTCATGATATTGCCGAGTTTATATTCTTTTTGCTCTATCCACTCGTGTACAATCTTTTCCTGATTCTCCAATGAGAAGTCGTCGATACCCTCCAGCACATCAATCAGTTCGGTAAGCTGCTGTGCCGAATCGGCTTTCCAACGCTTTTTAGCTGTTTTCTCATCGTAGGCTGTGGGTGCTTCAAAGAAGAACGAGCAGAGGGGCCACAGTTCCTTAACAAACGAGACGCGGTCTTTCATCATCGTCACCACCTGCAGAATGCGCTCCGATGAATCGCTGACCCCATGTTCACGACAAATGGGTTCGAAGAGTGAGGCAATTTCCTCGTTGCTCTTCTTAAGGATATATTCGTGGTTGAACCATATTCCTTTCTCGTAAGCGAAGCGTGCGCCAGCCTTCGAACACTTAGTGATATCAAACAGCTTGACGAGTTCGTCGAGTGTGAACAACTCCTGTTCGGTACCGGGATTCCATCCCAACAGTGCCAAGAAATTGATAACAGCCTCTGGAAAATAGCCACTCTCGCGGTATCCCGATGATACTTCGCCAGTCTTAGGATCATGCCATTCGAGGGGGAACACAGGGAAACCGAGGCGGTCGCCATCGCGCTTAGAGAGCTTACCCTTACCGTCTGGTTTGAGCAACAACGGCAGATGGGCAAAGCGTGGCATAGTATCTTCCCATCCAAAGGCGCGATAGAGCATGACGTGGAGCGGTGCACTGGGCAACCATTCCTCACCACGAATCACGTGAGAGATTTCCATCAGATGGTCATCCACTATGTTGGCGAGGTGATAAGTGGGCAGTTCGTCGGCACTCTTATAGAGCACTTTATCATCTACGATATCGCTCTTGACGTGTACTTCGCCACGAATCATATCGTTGACCAATATCTCCTGACCGGGTTCCACCTTGAAACGCACAACATACTGCTTGCCTTCAGCAATCAGTGCCTGCACTTCTTCGGCAGGCATGGTCAGCGAGTTGCGCATCTGCTGACGGGTGTGGCAATCGTACTGGAAGTTTTGTATCTCTGCACGCTTGGCTTCCAACTCCTGTGGAGTATCGAAGGCAATATAGGCACTGCCTCCATCGAGCAGTTGCTTCACATATTTCTTGTAGATATCGCGACGCTCGCTCTGACGGTAAGGTCCCTTATCGCCACCGAAGGAAACACCCTCGTCAAACTGGATACCCAGCCACTTAAACGATTCTATGATATACTCTTCGGCACCAGGCACGAAGCGGTTGGAATCGGTATCCTCTATACGAAACACCAATTGTCCGCCATGCTGACGGGCAAAAAGATAATTATACAATGCAGTTCGCACACCTCCGATATGAAGCGCGCCAGTAGGACTCGGAGCAAAACGCACCCTTACTTTTCTTTCTGTCATCTTACAAATAATCTTAGAAACGGATTAATACTTTGCAAAAGTACACATTTTTTTTCATATATTCATGTTTTTTTGCTTGAAAACCACATACTTTCCGTTTTTTATCGTAACTTTGCCAAAAAGTCGGAAGACAGCTTCATTATCAATAACGAAAATTATTCTGCCCGTGAAAGAAAATAACTATTGGCGCAGCTTAATGATTTGCGCAGCACTCATCACCGTTTCCGTGCTGTTGATTGTGTGGGCGATTCCCCGCGACAGCCGCAACTATTTCTTTGCCGAACAGGGCAAACCATGGAAATATGCCGACTTCACCGCCCCCTTCGATTTCCCCGTTTATAAGTCGGAAGCCGCCATCAATGCCGAGAAAGACAGCTTGATGAAGGACTATGAGCCCTACTACAAATACGACAAGGAGACGGAGAGTCGCATGATACGCAAGTTCCGCACCGATTTTGCCGACGGTATTCCAGGCCTTGGTCCTGAGTATGTCAACATGATAGTCAAGTGCCTTCACGAGCTATACCAGCAGGGCATCATGCCTTCAGCCGATTATTCAGAACTGCGCGCAGATACTGCCGCCATGATTCGCGTGGTAAGCGGCAAGGTGGCAGGAAGTATTCCTGTGGCAAGCGTCTATTCCACCAAGACCGCCTATGAGCAGCTTTTCCGCGAAGAACCCCTTGCCCTGCAGCGCCCCATCCTACAGAAATGCGACCTCAACGACTATATCACCAACAATCTTTACTTTGACCGCGAGCGCAGCGAAGCAAGCAAGAGCGACATTCTCTCCAGCATTGCACTGGCAAGCGGTGTGGTGCAGAAGGGACAGAAGGTGATTGGCCGAGGCGAAATCGTGACCGACAAGACCTACCGCATCATTGAATCGTATATGAAAGAAAACGAGCGGTTGCAGCAAGACAGCACGCAAAACCAGTTGGTACTGCTCGGACAGATCATGTATGTGGCTATCTTCATGATCACCTTTACGGTCTATATCTTTCTTTTCCGGCGCGACTATCTGGAGAAACCGCGTAGCATAGCCATGCTCTACGTATTGACGGTGGTGTTCTGTCTGCTCACAGCAATCTTTGTACGCAACACGTTCATCCACGTCTATCTGTTGCCGTATGCCATGGTGCCCATCTTTATCCGTGTGTTCCTCGACTCGCGAACGGCATTTATGGCACACATAACCATGGTACTCATCTGTGCCATCATGCTCGCCCACCCCTTCGAATTTATCGTGGTAGAGTCGGTTGCCGGTCTTACTGCCATCTGTTCGCTTCGCGAAATGACACAGCGTTCCCAGCTTTTCAAGACAGCCATCATTGCCACCGCTGCCGCCATGATTACCAATCTGGCATTCGACTGGATGCGCAACAGTTCGCTGACACAGATAGACTATAGTTCGTACAACTATCTGATGGTAAACGGTGTGACCCTGCTCTTCGCTTATCCGCTACTCTATCTGGTAGAGAAACTCTTCGGATTCACCAGCGACATCACCCTGATCGAACTCTCCAATTCCAACAACGACCTCTTGCGCCGCATGAGTGAGATAGCTCCCGGCACCTTTAACCACTCTATCCAAGTGGCAAACCTTGCTGGAGAGATTGCCAACAAGATAGGCGCCAACGCCACACTCGTGCGCACGGGCGCGCTATATCATGACATAGGTAAGTTGTCGAACCCTATCTATTTTACCGAAAACCAGACGGGTGTGGATCCCCACGACATGATCGACGACATCAAGAGCGCACAGATTATCATCAGCCACGTAACCGAAGGACAGAAAATGGCAGACCGCTACAACCTGCCTAAACCCATTCGCGACTTCATATCGACCCACCACGGACAGGGAAAAGCCAAGTTCTTCTACATCAGATACAAGAACGAACACCCCAACGAGGATGTTGACGACCTGCTCTTCACCTATCCCGGTCCCAATCCCTTCACTCGCGAACAAGCCATATTGATGATGGCTGACTCGGTAGAGGCGGCTTCACGGTCGCTCTCCGACTATACCGAACAAAACATTCGCGACTTGGTGAACCGCATTATCGACTCGCAAATAAGCGAAGGATACTTCCGCGAATGTCCTATCACCTTCAGAGATATACAGTATGCTAAAACCATACTCATCGAAAAGCTAAAGACGGTATATCACACCCGTATCAACTATCCTACGGAAAAGAAAGAGGCGAAAAAGGAATAAACGCACCCGAAATATTGCACACCAAAGGGCGTGTTTGTGCAAGAAAATACTGCACAAACGCGCCTTTTTGTGCATGTTTAGTACAAATTTTAGTTAACAAACCTTAATATCCTTGTGACATTTACGGAAAATCAGAACAATACAACTACCTTTGCAACCAATTTTAAGATAATTTTGTTTAATTCAAAGGAATGAAAAAGAGTTTTATTACCTGTGTTGTTTTCATGATGACAACTATTTGTGCGTATGCTGGAGGTCTGCTGACCAATACCAACCAGCACGCTGCCTTTAACCGAATGATGAGCCGTGAGGCATCCATCGGTATCGACGGAGTATATTACAATCCTGCCGGCGTGGCATTCATGGCCGACGGACACCACCTCGCCATCAACTGGCAGTTGGCTTATCAGACCCGTCACATTGAGAACGATTATATGCTTTTCACTAATAATGTGAACAATGCCATTACCCCACGCACTTTCAAAGGTAAGGCTTTAGCTCCAGTCATCCCATCATTTCAGTATGCTTACAACAAGAACCGTTGGTCGTTGCAAGCCAACTTTGCACTGACTGGTGGCGGCGGTAAATGTACTTTCGACAACGGACTGGGTTCGTTTGAGAAGATTGTAGCCGAGACAGCCATGGGTGCTTGCCAGTTGGCAGGCGGTATCGACCAGGTGGGTGCTGCTGTAGGACAAGCCATGGGTCTGCCCATTCCCAGCCGTTTTTTCAGTTCTGACGCTGCTTTCGGAACCGATGGCAAATACAGCTACGACAGCTATATGCACGGTCGCCAGTATTATTTCGGTCTCTCTGTAGGTGCTGCATACCGTGTAAGCGACAACTTCAGCGCCTTTGCCGGTGTGCGCGGCGTATATGCCACCTGTAACTATTATGGCTATGTGCGCGACATCAAGGTTGGCGCAATGCCACTCTACCAGGTGCTCGACCCTTCAAAGCCCAACGCAGCCAATATCGAACTGAGCTGTGACCAGAGCGGACTGGGCTTCACCCCTATCCTTGCTGTGGATTACAAAACCGGCAAGTGGAACTTCGCTGCAAAGTATGAGTTCAAGACTCGTATGCGCTTGAAGAACAAGGCTGTCAACTATGCCCCAAGTATCGGTAACTTGGCAGACAATCTGAGAACTGCTTATATCCAGGCTGGTGTTCCCGAAGCTGCTGCTGACGCTATCCTTGGCAACGAACACGTTACCGCTGCCATGGGTCAGCTTAAATCACAGTTCGACCAGAAACTGGATGCAGCCATCGGAGAATATGAGGATGGCAAGAAAATTGCCGGTGATATTCCTGCCTATCTGACTATCGGTGCTGGCTACAAACCCATCGATGCACTCCGCATCAACGTAGGTTTCCACTGGTTTGACGATAAGCATGCCACTTCATACAACGACCGTCAGAAACTGTTGAAGCGCGGAACACTCGAATGGAATGCCGGTGCAGAATATGATGTATGCAAGAAACTCACCGTAAGTGCTGGATGGCAGAACACCAACTACGGCATTTCCGACGAATATATGGAGGACCGTTCATTCGTAGTTAGTTCCAACTCAGTAGCTGGCGGTGCTGTGGTTCACCTCACCGACAAGATGCATCTCAACGTGGCTTACTTCCACACCTTCTATCAGCATAAGAAGGTGGAGGAGAAAGTGCAGCTCACCGCTGACAAGAGCCTCAGCTACAGCAGCGATTTCACCCGCAACAACAATGTGTTTGCGCTGGGTCTCGACATCGATTTCTAATACCATTCATAACAAGCAAGTCGTTCGCGACTGTCATACTTACGCAACAAAGCCGCGGAGAATCTTCTCCACGGCTTTGTTTTTTTCGTTACATCACATCCCTACCCAACATACTTCCCTCAGCAAATCAATTTGTTTTCCTCAGCAATTCAATTTGTTTTCCTCAGCAATTCAATTTGTTTTCCTCAGCAATTCAATTGAAATTGGTCAGCAAATTCAATGAAATTGCTGAGCAAACTCAATGAATTTGGTCTGCAAACTCAATGAATTTGCAGAGCTATGTAAGTTACACAGGCTTCAAACAGCTTATTATCAGGGAATTACTGTAACATCGAAAGCATTGCAAAATGAATGGTTTTTGCGTGGCATAAACCAAATTTGAGGACGGCATTGCCATAGGTTTCTGACGGTTGAAATCATGGTTTGGAAAGTGCAACAACGATCTTTACATCCTATTGCGGATCGACATCGTAGTAGATGACAAGCGATGAATAGCGCTTGTCGCCCATCATTTGCTGTTGCACCTGCAACAAACATTGGCGCACACGAGGCAGATCAATACCCAGTTCGAGTTTCAAAACGAGTTTGCGGATATTCTGCGACTTCACTTTTGCCACTGCGGGTTTATCGGGACCAAGCACTCTGGCGCCAAACAACTGACGCAACCGCGACCCCATCTCTATAGCGGCAGTCTCTACCGTGGCATCGTAGCGATGCTTCAGAAATACATAGACCAGATGAGTGAACGGCGGATAGCGGAAGAGCTGGCGCTCTTCCACAAGGTCATGGTAGAGCGCTGTGTAGTTATGTGCCACCACTTGTCCGATGACAGGCACTTCGGTATTCTTCGTTTGTAGTATGACCAGCCCCTGATGACCTTTTCTGCCTGCACGTCCTGCCACTTGCGACATCATCATAAAGGCTTGTTCGTAAGCACGGAAATCGGGATAGTTGAGCATGGAATCGGCATTTAATATGCCCACCACGCTCACCTTGTCGAAGTCGAGTCCCTTGGTCACCATCTGCGTACCGATAAGGATGTTGGTGCGCCCGGCACCGAAATCGCTGATGATACGCTCGTAGGCATTGCGCGTTCGGGTGGTATCAAGATCCATGCGTGCAATGCGTGCTTCGGGGAAAAGGTCGCGTATCTGCTCTTCTATCTTCTCGGTTCCGAAACCACGCGAACGCAGATCTTTCGACTCGCAACACGGACATCTATCAGGTATCTGATACGTATAGCCACAATAGTGACAGGTCAGCTGGTTGGTTTGGCGGTGCAACGTGAGCGAAACATCACAATGCTGACACCTCGGCACCCATCCGCACTGATGACACTCCACCATCGGCGCGAAGCCACGGCGATTTTGAAAGAGTATGACCTGCTCTCCTTGTTGCAGCGCTTCACGCATGCTGGTGAGCAAAAGTGGCGAGAACGGCCCTTTCATCTCCTTGCGATGTTGCAGCCGTGCCACATCGACCACTTCGATACGCGGCAGTTGCATGCCCTGAAAACGTTGAGTCAGCGAAACGAGCCCATACTTGCCGGTCTGCGTATTGTAGTAGGTTTCCATGGATGGAGTGGCGGTGCCCAACACGGTTTTGGCACCGGTCATGTGTGCCAAGACGATGGCTGCCGATCGCGCATGGTATCGGGGAGCAGGGTCTTGCTGCTTGTAAGAGTTTTCATGTTCCTCATCGACAATGACCAAACCCAGTTTCTGAAAAGGTAAGAGCACTGCCGAGCGGGCACCGAGAATGATGTCGTAGGGATGTGATGAGAGTTGCTTCTGCCAGATTTCCACGCGCTCAGCATCCGAATATTTGGAGTGGTAGATGCCCAGGCGGTCGCCAAACACGCGTTGCAGGCGTTGCATCATCTGCACCGTCAATGCTATTTCGGGCAAGAGATATAACACCTGTTGCTTGTGTTCGAGGGCTCGGCGGATGAGGTGAATATAGATTTCGGTCTTGCCACTACCTGTCACACCATGTAGCAACGTGACGGGATGGCCCATCATCTGCATCAAAAGACTGTTGTAGGCAGTGGTCTGCGCTTCGGATAGCGGCGGGATGAGTTCGGGGTGATAGTCACCGCCATGGTTTAAGCGCCCCACTTCCACCTCGTAGGTCTCAAGCATGCCTCGTTTTTCCAACTGGCTGATGATGGCTGAAGTGGCATGACTGCTGTTCATAAGTTCTTCGCGCGTCACCTCTGCAATAGGCGTTGACTGGGCAACCTCATCCCAATGGGAGAGAAATAGATAGGTATTGAAGGCCTCCAACTGCTTCTGTGCACGCGTCAGCATATTGATGGCCACATGGATAGAAGCCTCGTTGCGGTAGGCTGGCGTAAGTCGAATATAGGTTTCGGTCTTGGGTTTATAGCCTTCCTCGGCTTTCAAGCCGGCAGGCATGGCTGCCTTATACACATCGCCGATGGGCGACAGATAGTAATCGGCTATCCAGTGCCACAGCTTCAACTGCGACGGATTGACGATGGGGATAGGATCCATCACCTGAAGCAACGGTTTCACCTCATAGTGTTCGGGTTTGTCGTGATGTAAACGATCGACTATGCCCACATATTTCTTATTGCGACCGAACGAAACGAGCACACGCATTCCCTCGCCTACACACATGCCTTCGGGCACGGAGTAGGTGAATGTGGCGTGCAAAGGCACGGGCAGAATGATATCAGCATAGGTCATCATCTCTGCAAAGGTAGTGCAAACCGAGCGAAATGCAAAAGGAAAACGAGTTTTTCTTTTCATTCCCGAGGTGCAGCCTACCTAAGACCTTGGGTCAAAGATAATGAAAAAAACGCAAACGCATATACTCCCCGACCGGAAATAATAGATAGAAAAGAGAAAAATGTTGGAGGCAGAGCAAGCGAGTGGTTGTTTCGGACAGTTCTTCCACGATGTCGGCTGGCCACAAGAAGCTGTCTCGTAGAGTGGTTCATGGATGGGATCAGAAACAGAAAAAGACGGTCTCGAAAGACCGCCCGAACTATTTTGGTTGTTGCAGTTTGCTTAGAAGAAGTATGCCAGCGATACCTGCCAAGCATTGGCTTTGGCTTTGACAGTTTTCTTGTCCATACTGTCGATGGCATCACCTACAGAATCAAAATCACCGGTTTTACCGATGGCAAAGTTATAGTTGACTGAGGCTTGCAGGTGTTTCAACAGGGTAACACCTACACCGACATTACCACTGAGGTTGCTGTCCTTAAAGCGCCAGTTGTTGACGTTATCAAGTCTTTCATCGAATGAATCGTTCTTTCCACCGATGTTGAAACCAAACTGAGGTCCGGCATAAGCGAAGATATTGGCAATATCACCAAGTCCAACGCCATAACGCAGGTTGACAGGAATCTGGATTGACTGCTGTTTCAGGGTTGTGCCCGGTCCTTTCAACTTAGCTTCACGCTGGTCGTAGAGCACAGATCCATCAACGCCGAGACCTACAACCGGCAGGGTTACCTTGGCAGTAACACCGGCAAAGAAGCCTGTCTTGTTTTCTGCGGCAAGAACTTTACTGTCGTTAATCGAAAAATTGGTAAGGTTAAGACCTGCTTTCACACCGAAATCAACCTGTGCCTGTGCAGGCATTGCCCATGCCATGCAGGCGAGAGCAATCAAGGTAAACAACTTTTTCATATCTACTTTAATTTATGAATTGCGCAACAAAGATACGCATTATATCTGAGAAAGACAACATTTTTGTCGGTTTTTCATCATTTTTGCTGCATCATGTGGGTCAATGACGCTGGCGACGTACCGTCACACGGGGTTGGCGCGAACCTGCCGACGAGGAGGAACTGCGGGGTGCTGCCTTGCTTTTCACCGTGCGCACGCGGCGACTTCTTACGGTTTTTGACTTCTTGCTTTTTACTGTTTCACCCTGTTCCAATGCTTTCTTGTTGGCTGCTTCTATAGAGTCGCGCTGTGGCGTATGACCAAACACGCGGCGTTCGAAGGCTGCCAATTCCTCGTCTATCTGTTTCGCCTGACGCAAAGCTGCCTGCTGTTGCTGGTCGGCATCGGCTGTGTCGCCAAACTGCGGCATGCGTTTACCTTGTCGCTGACCGGTCTTATAGATGGGTCCCTGATAGCAATGGAGGGTGAAATAGTCTTCGAGCGTCATGGTGGCAGCATCGTTCACCGACGATGCTGTTACCGTCTGGCGGTTGAGGAAGGGTTCCAAATCGGCATAACGCACCCAGAACAAAGGACGCTTGGATGGCATTCCGCCAAACTCGTCGTCGAGCACAATGACAGGACAGAGGGCGATGACCTTGCGACGAAACTGTGCATTGGTCTGGTCGTAGTAGGCACTTTCCTTCAGATAGTAGAGTTTGACATCGGCAGAAGGAATGTCGCTATTATCCACATGCAAGCGATTGTTTTTCTTTTCATAATAGATCTGCTGGTCGTCGAGCACGGTTTTGATAGCCACGCGCGAGGAGTCGCTGAACGATTCCTGCCCATCTAATCGGTATTCGTAAATGGGAATATAACCGTTGAGTGCCAATTTGAAGATATAGGTAAAGAGGTTCAACTGGCGGTCGATGGGTTCCACGGGGTAATACAGACCGGAGTTGGCATCGGTGTCGAGGTGGATTTCGCGATAAAGGTCACGACGCCACACCACATCTTCAGGCATATCGAGCGATGTGGGATACATCAGACGGGCGCGTTGACTGATGCCTTGTTGCTGCGGAGTGGCTGTGGTTTGCTGGCGACGCGCCTTGGGTTGTGCCACTGAAGTGGTGGCGGTAATCGTCAACACCGTGGCGAGAGCGGTTATCAGGAGGATTCTCTTCATAGTCGTGGAGGTAGTTTATTGATGTATTATTTCACGATAATTTCCATCGAAGTGTTTAATTTTCGGGCGATTCCATCGGGACCTACGGCGGTCACACGCGATACATAGAAGCGACGGTTGCGCTGCAAACGGCGTATCACATCCTTCTGGCGAGCAGAGAAATGTGCGCCTTGGCTTGCCACAGGAACGGCATTACCCATATTGTCGAAGAAGACGGTTTCAAAACTCTGTACGCGGAAGGGCACATCGAGAATACCATCGTCGATGGCTGCGCCTATACCGTCGGTGCCTACGAGTTGGGCTTTCGACAGCGCACCACCATGGTAACGACTTCTGCCACCACCTTCGGCAGCTATATTAATATAAGGTGTGGGGTCGGGCAAACGACGCACACGGAAGGCGAAGCGCCCCATCTGTTGCGCACGACCACTGTTGGTGGAGGTGACGGTGATAGCCACTTCACTGCCAGGAGTAGTGGGCCGGGCAATATAGCGACCCGGACCGACGGGCTGCAAGGTGCCGCCTGTCATCGATGCCTGTATCTTGGTGACGGGAACACCCGGCACGGAGATGCTCAACGGATTGTTGTAACCGGCATAAAGTACATTCATCAACGAGGCGGAAACGGTGGCGGAGGGTTCTACCACCGTGTATTTTTGACTAAACTCACGGCGCACCATATCGCCACGACCGTTGGGCATCTGGATAAAACCCGACAGGGTGAAGTCGCCAGCACGGGTGGTGAGTGCCTCATAACGGCCGCCGGGCAACTGAACGGGACGACCGCCGATGAAAATCTGAGGATTCTGAGTGGTATCTACTGCTGCCATCACGATGCGGGCAGAAAAGCGTTCGCCTCGCACTACAGTTTGTGATTCGGGAATGACCAATGCACTGACGCTATTCACACGCAGGTCTTTCATATCGACATTGGCCATCAGACGGTGTAAAACCTCACCTTCGGCATGGCGCACATCGTTTTGCAATTTGGTCAGCATAGTGACGGCAGCAGACACAGGCATGTGGTCGAACATATATTCCTGCCAGTTTTTGCCTACGGCACGAGCCTCGGCAGAGGGTTCGGTGGATAGGCTTTGAGCCACCATGCGCTGCTGGGCACTGTCGGGAAGAAGCGTCAGTATATACTCGCGATAGCGCACTATCGCCTGGCGAAGGGCTTCGCCACGACCACTACCCACAGTGAGCATCACCGTTGAAGCTGCGTCGAGGTCTTCCTTCTTGCGGATGTTTAGCACATCGCCGTCGGGGCCATCGGCCTCGCAGACAATGGCTTGTTTCAACTCATCAGCCAACAGATAGAGCGAATCACTCATTTGGCGTACCTGCTGTGCACACTCAAACCACTGGCGAACCTTCTGCGGATTGCGCTTCATCTGTGCTTCAAAATCGGCATAAAGGGTGCGGTTTTCATCGGTAGCGGTCTGCGCTGTGCGGCGCAAACTATCTTCTACTACCGAAAAACCTTCAAGCACTTCGGTCGATACATTAAGCGCCAGCATCGCCATGAGGATGACATACATCAGATTGATCATCTTCTGACGGGGCGATAATGGACGTTTCTTGATTGCCATAATACGGAATTATTGGGATTTGAATGGGCTATTCCATCTTGTTTTGAACGGACATGGCCTCGATCATGCGGGCATAGATGCGGTTGAGTTCGGCTATCTGAGTGGCCATGTGGCGCGTCTGTTCGTTGATACTGTCTATTGTTCCGATCTGCGTACTGGCACTCTTGAGCTGCATTTCATAGACGCGGCTGATGCTGGTCAACGTGCGGTTGAGATTCTCCAACTCGGCGGTATAACCGGCTATCTGCTCGTCGAGACCTTCTGGAATCTGTGGCGCATGCCATTGTGGAATGTTGATATCACCCGAAACAGAGATAAATCCAGACGAAGAAACGCTACCCGACGGGGAAGACGAAGCGACGCCAGACGGAGAAGACGAAGCGGTGCCAGACAATGAAGGCACAGTGGTTGCGGAGACAGAAGATGGTTCGTTAACCGCCATATCGCTATGAGTTTTCAGTTCCATGCCATCGGCTGTCTTGTCGAACGGACGGTCGAAAGCCGACAGGAAAAATACGAAGACCTCGGTTCCCATACCTAAATAGAGAAAGATATTGGCATAGGGAAGGTGGGTCAACTTAAAGAGTGTGCCTAAAATGACTATGGCTGCACCCCAACTGTAGGCATAGTTCAGAAAGGTTTGACCGGCTACGCTGTCCATCCATTTCTGTAGTTTATAGATGATATTCAACTTGCTATATTCTGTCATGGTGTTTCGTTTTTGAGGGTGAATATGCTTATTTTTTGTTTTTCACTTTACCGCTATTGGTATTAGCCATACTGCGCACACAGCGGAAACCGATGTAACTGCGTGGCTGATTCTGATACTCAAAGGTGCGCCAGGCGGAACGGACCATCGATTCGGGGTCTTTCCAAGAGCCACCTTTCACGGTCTTTTTCTTCATGCGGTAGGGATCTTCGGGTGCTGCATTGTAGCGAAGGTCGGGGTTGATATCGTTCATTTGTTCAACACCTGCCTCGGTATAGATGGTGCTGGTCCATTCGGCTACGTTGCCTGCCATATCGTAAAGTCCGTTGGAATTGGCATTATAGATGCCTGTGCGACTGGTAATGAGGTTACCGTCTTTGGTGTAATTACCGTTGTCGGGCTTGAAGTTGGCATAATAGCACCCGTTACCGGATGCCATTTCCTTATTGTCCCATGGAAATTCATTCTGGTTTTTACCACGTGCTGCATATTCCCACTCGGCTTCGGTAGGCAGACGATAGCGCTGCACATAGCGTGCTGCCTCGCCAAGACCACGCAACAGATGGGCAGTGCGCCAGGCACAGAAGGCATTGGCCTGTTCCCAAGTGACACCAACTACAGGATAGTCATTATAGGCGGCACTCGAATAGTAGAACCGCATATAGTTCTCATTGGCGGCATTGGGGAAATCGTTGACCCAACAGGTGGTGTCGGGATAGACATTGACAATATAGGTATTGAGGAAATCCCACGGACCGGTGTATTCGCGGTTGATGGTTTCTCGCACGATGCGACCTTCATCGTCGATATATGCCGTATCTTTGGATATCCAGATGCGCTCATTGGGATTGGGACGATAATCGGTATTCAACACGCGTTCTTGCGGATTGGTGCGGTATTTGCGCTTGGCTGCCTCGGCATAGTCGTATATTTCATACCGATAATTGAGTTGGCGCCAATCGATAAGTTTCTCACCCGTCACTGGATTGGTGGTATATAGGCTTTCGAAAGCACGCTGTTCGTCCTCGTTAGGACGACGTGGCAACGGTTTTTTCCAATTGAGATGGGGAGTGACGGGATTGCCGTAACGGTCTTCTTCTATCTTATAGGTCTCATCGCCACCATAGTTTGGATCGGCTAAACGCTCGCGGATAATAGAGTCGCGGACGTAGCTGACAAACTGGCGATACATAGAATTGGTCACCTCGCGCTCGTCCATCCAGAAACTCTCCACCGAGATGTCGCGCACTGGTGTGCGTCTGCCCCATAGCGAATCTTGTTGCTCAATACCCATTTTGACATGGCCTCGCTTCACAAGGGTCATGCCGTAAGGGGTCGGTTCGGCAAAGGTGCGACCACTATGGCCAGTCACTTCGCCACCTTGAGACGAACTGATTTTGGATCCAAGACAACTGGCAGCGAGCATTGCGAAGAGTAGAAGCAACGCGGGATGATACCAGCGGATGGTGTGTCTGACGTGTGGTATGTGTCGTAGTGTATTCATATCGTTTTTTATCTATTATGGTCTGTTGTTATATGTCTATTGTCTGTTACAGGATGCGGACACTCTGATGGCGGTTGCGGCGGCGCGGTCCGATGTCAATATTGGTTTGATAGCCCACGAAGAGTTCGTGGCTGCCATTGCCAACGCCTGTTCCTGTGGTGTACATCTCATAGCTGTAACCAATGTGTACGCCGTGGAAATTTCCGCCAATCATGGCTGTTACCGAGTTGGTGGGACTATAGCCCACTCCACCATAGAGCATCTTTTCATCGTTGGTATAACGCAAACGGGCGGTGAAATCAGCTCGCTGCGAGGTGCCATCGGTATAGGCAAGCACGCTGGGCAATATCGCCAGATGGGGATTGCGCAATCGGAAAGTGTAGCCTGCAGTAAGATAATAGATGCGATCGACCTGTAGCAAGCTGCGATTACCCATCTCTACCGCTGGGGCTGTGGCGTGTAAAACAGAGACACCGACATACCAGTTGCGGTGAAGATAATAGAGTCCGCCACTGAAATCGAAGGCTGTACCATTGACATCGGCGGTGGGTAGCGCGGGATCGCTACTGTTTTCTGCATCAAGTTCGGAGCCTTTGAAACCCTCGCTCAATACTCCTGCCTGCAAACCGAAGCGCAGATGACCTCCAAACAAGCGGCACTGCAACGCATACTGCAACGCCATGCGCTTATGGGTGAAGAGTCCTATCTCATCGTTCAACAACTGTATGCCCACGCCATGGGTCATATTGAGCAGTCGGAAAGGCATGTCGGCTGCCAGATTCATCGTACGCGGATGCTGTTCATAGCCTGCCATGCTCAACTGATAGGCTCCCGTTATATTGATCTTGGACTCCTTGCCAACGGCGGCAGGATTGAATGATGGTTCCATTGCCCAATAATGTGCAAAAGACACATCCTGCTGTGCCAACACTCGCAGTGATGCCAACAAGAATATCCATATCAGCGGTAAACGTTTCACATAGAATATAACGACTTTTCTAACGATATATTGTGTAACGATACAGAAAATCGTAAGAGAACATGAGGACACAGGTAGGCGACACCTCGGAAATACAAAAGAAAAAAGTGTTTTTCTTTTGTATTTCAGAGGTTTGCACTACCTTTGTAGGCACAATTACTATATTAGAAAAACAAACTACTAAATTGTATGGGAATAACAACTACTACTAAAATCAATCTGCGCAATAAGCGCATCGAGATGATGATCCTACTATGTTTTGCTTTTGTCATGGCAGCAACAGCACAAAAAGGCTACAAACAGGTATTGAGGGAAACTGATCCGCAGTTCTTCCGCACTGAGGAGGCACGACGTATAGGCGACCAACTCCTACTCTACCAACGTGTGACAGGCGGATGGCCTAAGAACATTGACATGGTGAAACGCATGACAGACAAGGAACGCGAACAGGTGATGGCGGAGAAATCAAGACGCAACGACTCTACTACCGACAATGATGCCACGACCACACAAATGATTTTCTTGGCACGACTCTACCAACAAACGAAGGATGAACGATATAAAGATGCGTTCTGCAAAGGGGTGAATTATCTGCTCAGCGGGCAGTATCCCAACGGCGGATGGCCGCAGTTTTGGCCTGTAATGCGCGACTATCAGATTCATATCACCTATAACGACCATGCCATGGAACACACCATGTTGATGCTGAAAGACATGGTGGAACAGCAGGAGCCCTATCAAGGAAAACTCATCACAAAGGAGATGCGCAAGAAAATGAAAGTGGCTTTCGACAAAGGTATCGACTGTATTCTCGCTACACAAATAAGACGCGACGGTAAACCTACGGTGTGGTGTCAGCAACACGATAGGGAAACGCTGGAGCCTGCAAAAGCAAGAGCCTTCGAGTTGGCTTCGTTCTGCAGTTCGGAGAGTGCCGGACTGGTGCGTCTGCTGATGAGCCTGGATCATCCAAGTGACGAGGTCAAGACGGCTATCCACGGCGCTATGAAATGGTTTGACGACCACAAACTGACGGGAATGAGGGTGGCGCACATCGGAAAATGGGGATCGCCCTACCGCGACACACAACTGGTGGCTGACAAGAATGCACATCCTATATGGGCTCGCTTCTATGATTTGGAATATGGTGAACCGTTTGTTTGCGACAGAGATGGTGTGCCCAGAAGACATCTCTACCAGATTGGTAGCGAACGACGCAATGGTTATGCCTGGTACACCGAAGGTCCTTCGTCACTCTATGAAGATTACAACAAATGGGCAGAACGCTACGATCCCAAACATAAGGTGGCTATCAGTCTGCAAACCAAAGGTGGAAACGAGACGGGACTACTACAGTGGTTTAGAAAGCCAAAGGCGAACATGGCAGATTTTGATGCCATTGTCAATCCCGGAGACAGCATTCAACTGGCTATTGAGAAGGCGCCACAGCAACCTACCAAACCCTATAAGATTCTGATTCGCAAGGGTACTTACCACCAAAAGGTGGTAATCGACCGACCCAACATCGTACTGGTAGGTGAAGACCGCGACAGCACAATCATCGTTTTGGCTGAAACTGCTAAAACCAATAAAATGCCGGAATATCACGGAAAGCCTACTGGCAACGGTGTGATAGTACTTCAAGAGGGAGCTGACGACTGCGTGATAAGCGGACTGACGGTATATAACAACTACGGAACAACAATAGAAAACACCACTACACACCAAATGGCTATCTTCGGAAGAGCCACCAGAACCATCGTTATCAACTCTAATGTATGGGCGGACGGTAATGATGCACTGGCTTTGTGGGCAAAGACTGACGGCATGTACTACCACGCTGACCTGTATCTGAGATGTCCCGGTGTGGATTTCCTATGCCCCAGAGGATGGTGCTACGCCACCCGTTGCCGCTTTTTGGGCGATAGCCGCGCCATCATCTGGCACGACGGACGAGGTTCGAAAGACCAGAAACTGGTTATCAAAGACTCGTATTTCGATGCTAAATCGCCTACCATACTCGGTAGATACCACCACGATTCACAGTTTTTCCTGCTCAACTGCAGACTGTCGAAACAGATTCTCGACACCAACATCTGCTATGCTTACAGCGACAAGGTGCTCGATCCGTGTCCTTGGGGACTACGCACATACTATTATAACTGCTCGCGCGAAGGAGGAAACAGCGGATGGCTTAACGATAATCTGGAGGAATCGGAAGAGAAACCACTTTTCCATGCAGTCACTGCACTATGGACTTTCAAAGAGAAATGGGATCCAGAAGCACGCATACGCGACCTCTGGAACGTATTGGCGTATTGACCTCACGACAAGAAAATGCAAGATATAAACTATTGTTCCTACATGGGACAATGTGCTGGCAAACGCCAATGACTGCACTTGAAGAGACAGCAATTATCGTACTTGGACTGTTTCATGTGTGCAACAGTGGTGGCAATGTGGTCGAAGAGTGGTCGAAAACGTAAGCAAGAAATATTCGACCACCCATATAAAGCATTGTGATATAACTGCTTATAAGCAATGGTGGTCGAGTGGCCGAATCTTTGCGACGTCGCGTGTGCGTGCGCGCGCAAAAAAACAGCGGTATGGGAACCTTCTCAAGATTCACATACCGCTATGTAACAGTTTAAACTGACAGGGAGTGCCAGCAGTGTTTAATACTCGTCCTCATTGAAGTTTAAAGCACGTGCTGAGCACCAACGAGTTACAGTGCTCTGTGCCATTATTGTGCCACTAATTCCAGACATAGAATCAAAGTTTATGCCAAGAGTTTCTTTACAATCTCAGAAATGACTCGGCCATCCGCCTTTCCTGCCAACTGCTTGCTGGCTGTGCCCATTACCTTTCCCATCTCCTTCATGCTTGTGGCTCCCACTTCAGCAATAATCTTCTTCACCTCTGCCTCAATTTCCTCTTGGGAAAGTTGTTTCGGCAGATAACTCTCCAACACTTCTACCTGTGCCAACTCAGCATCAGCTAAATCCTGGCGTCCTGCTTGTGTGTAGGTTGCCGCAGTCTCCTTGCCCTGCTTGGCAAGTTTTGAGATAATCTTCAATGCATCAGCATCAGCCAATGAGTCGTTGGCTCCAGGAGCAGTCTTTGCCTCAAGGAACACTTTCTTAATGTTGCGGAGCGTCTCCAAACGAACCTTGTCGCGAGCCTTCATTGCGGACTTGATGTCCTCGCTAATCTGATCGAATAAAGTCATAATGCTATTCACTAGTGTCCGGTTAAAATCTCACCACAACGATAGTTGTATAGGTAGGTTGTCCGAACGGTTATTATTATCATCTTTAGTCACATTGAATATGGAATGGATATCACTTTGCTTGAATAGGAGCGGACCAATAGCATTTGAGATTGCATGAAGCGACTGAGGCAGGCGGAATTTCTTCTTCGCAATGATGAATAGCAGGTAGTCACATACGGCAATCCAAAGCTGTAGATAGACTGCATTCTCAGTAGTCCCATAGAACTTCTTGATATGCAGGTGTTGCTTCACCCATTTGAAGAATAGTTCAACCATCCATCTTTCTCTATACAGTTCTGCAACTTTCAGAGAATCAATGGTTAAGTTGTTCGTAAGAAATCGGTAGACGTTATCTGTTGAGTAGTCCTCGTATACTACCATACGCAATGGCTCAGGATACTCCACCGAGGGATTCTTACCCGTCAGACGGATTATTTGATCGCTGATGAGTCCTGCTGATTTGTCAACCTCATGTTCCTCTGCGACTTCATACACCATGTTGTCTTTTGCTCTGGTAACGAAGAATGCTCCCTTGAGATGAAAACACTCATAAAGCTGCTTAAAGAATACATAGCCCTTGTCCATAAGATAGAAGGCACATGCTTCAACAGGTATCATCGGCATAACCTTGGAATCGTGCACCAGTCCGTTTGTCATTATGATATAGGACGGGATGCTTCCTCTCAAATCAATCAAGGTATGCATCTTTACGGCGCCCTCTCCGTGATGAAACTCTGCCCATGGGGATAATTCCAGGCATAGTCGGATGGTGGTACTGTCTAAAGCATAGACCATTTCTTTAAGGCCAAGACGGAAGTAGTCATCGCGATACAGCATCTTCGCTTCCTTTATAAGGGTTTGCGCGAAGTCCCTGTATATCATCCAGTTCCTTTTCTCGTTGGCTTCTGCCAATGTGGATTTCGGAACAGAGCAAAAACCTGCATGATAGAGATCATTTCCACAGAGCCCAAGTGTCATCTCGATGTCTCTCAGACCTGACCTGTCTGTAAACTGAGCAAAGCTCATGACCTTGAATTGATCAAAGCAAGTAAACGATCTGGTTCGCCAGTCACCCTTGTAGCGATTAACACATTTCTGGAATTCATAACGTGAAACCAGAGACATGATCTGTGAAAAGATGGTTTTTTTCGTACTCATTATAGCAATATACAGCCACTAGAGGCCTAATTGCTAAGGTACAAAATTTAATCCAAAAATTCAAAGAACGCTTTATTTAATTAATTATCAATAAGTTAAACTAAATGCCCCAGATTTTAACCGGACAGCAGTGAATGCTATTATTTAAACCTTAACATGATGCAAATTTACATAAAACCCCCGAATTATAAGCCAGTCGGGATAAAAAACCTAATGTCATTTCCCCGAATCGGGCAGTGTTTGAGAGAAAAAATGTCAAGTCCGCCACAGATTCTTGTCCTATATACG
>NZ_NPJA01000014.1 GCF_002251295.1 Prevotella sp. P5-50 | reverse complement strand
GGCCTGTTGCACTTTCTACCAGTTTGGCAACCTGCCTCAGTTCTTTGGCAGCTTCCATACAGAACTTAGCGAAAGTGAGTTTCTCGTTGTAGTCTGGGCGATTGAACGTAGGATAGATAGTCCCGTCTGGTTTTCTATTCACGTTGATATACCGTCCCACAAACACGTGTGGGTTACGCTTTACCGGCCATAACGCCTTTGCCACATGCTCCACGAAGAGGTAATGATCCTCTGCATCACGCGTGATCGTACCGCAGAGATACCTGCCCAAAGGCAATCTCCCTGGCTGTTGCGTCATCAGTTTGAGGTCAATCCCCAATTCCGTATGGGGATAGGCCGACGTATGCTCGCGGTAAGCGCAAGCAAATGGTGAATCACCTTGTAGCATGTCGTTGACTACGCTACCGATAATCTGTGGCTCGTGCGATGAAGCAGAACCGTTCTCGACAATCTTTTTTGTCATTGTTGTATAATTTTTAAAAAAAGTATTGTCTCACACTACGCAGGATCATATAGACAATGTAATTCATGTCCTACGCTCGGAGCCGTGTTTCGTTTTTGACCGCTGACTGAAATCTATAAAAGAATGCAGCAGAAACTCCGAATTAGAAATTTCTGCTGCAAAGATATGATAAAGAAAATGCGGAGTGTATTATTTTTCTAATGTATCATTCGCTCGAGGAATAAAAAGGAATGAAAAGGAATTGAAAAGGAAAGAATCAAAGAATTACCGGTGAGATAATGCTTAAAATAGAACAAATCAAGCAATATATCATTAAAATAGGCCAGCAAATCACCCAAAAGGAGGAATGCTGACCTATTTTCGAGGAATTTATAAAGAATGGGAAGATAATATCAAGGAATCATTAGGACAGTAGATTATTCATTGCTTTGTTCCAGTTATTGCTTGTCGCAGTATATAAACCATGACTTTTAAGGATCGTCCAAAGAGGTTTTAGGTACGAATTGTTATAGTCAGATATTTTTTTATTCTTGATATATTGGGCTGTTATCTTGGCAATAGCAGGATCATTACCAGCTTCTTGAATATCTTTAATATAAGCAATTATATTTTCAAGCTGATTATCGCTGTAGAAATGAGGCTTTAGATCATCGATAAGTTTTTTATTCATGCCATTATAATCTATGATATCCCGAATTTGAACAGATAACCATTTTTTCGGATTATCAATATAATCACACATATATTTACTAAGTTCGTCTTCTTGTTCTTGCAATTTGGATAATCGAGATTGAATGTTTTGTACCAAATCCCTCCATTTAGAATCCTTAGGAAGCGTTTCAAGCAAACCATCAGAAGAATCAGCATAAAACATTTTATCTTTGGAACAATAATTTAAAAGAATAGAAACCCACACAATAATTACAGATGCAGCCAACTTTGCATCAACATTATCTTTACTTTCATCATAATCTCGTAAATAACAGAAAAGGCAGTCATAAGAATTTTTAATATCGTAATCGGACGATTGTTTTCTGATTTCATCAATAATTTCGACCGTTTCTATAAAAATTTCAATTGTAGAGAACCGCAAAGTATTCATGCGGCTCTCAAATTGTTTACAACTGGTATTTATTAACCTCATAATGACATTATCCTGTAGAGTGTCATTAATTAGGGCAACTGATTTTGGCTGGAGGCGTTGTTTCATTTTCTGTTTTCTTTATATCGTCAATACATTCATTGAGCCATTTAAGAAGTTCATAGTCGCCTTTTTCAATAGAAAGAGAGGATTTCATCTGAAAATTTTCGATGGCTAAATCTGGCATAAAATACATAGGCACAACCTCGTCATTTAAGCATATCATTCCACTTTTACTCATCTTAACCCTTATTTCACAATCATTTTTGGATACGAATTCTGCAACATTAAACATGGTGTCGATAGCATTTTTTATGCTTAGCTCATTGGTACCCTTTGCGTATTTACTTCCAAAGAAAACCTCTTTTGCTTCGTTTTCTTCACCTCGCTTGATCAACCCATTGATATCGTTATCACTCGAGAAGTTAGCAAATTTTGCAGTCTCCCCATCACGTTTTGCAGTTAGGCAAATCTGAGTCACATAATCGTTATTACTTATGCAACGTCTTTTGATAAGACTCCAAGCTTTTGCACGCATCAAAATCTTTTCAAATTCAATAGTATAACCATATTCTTTTATTAAACGATTAAAATTTGCAGTAAGTATCTTTAAAATCCTATCAATATTACCATTGAAAGTAGAGTAATTTTTTTCAATAGCCACATATTTCACATCTCCAAGATTTAGAAAGATTATATGACAATATGGATAGGAAGATTCTGTCTTTTCTTTATAGTCATCTATATTATTGGTAGTTGTTCCTGTAGGTAATGTTATCTTTATATCTTTATCATCATTAAGTCTAAATACGATGATATTATCATGCTCGGCAATCACATTATTTTGCAAACATACTTCTTCCTTTCCTTTTTTCATGTATATCTGAAGTTTTCCAGCAGTTTGAAATAGCTTTCCAAATTGCTCTTGAACTTTTTCCTTTTCAACTCTTTTCTCTTCTTTAGAATCTGGGTCTTCCTTGAAAGAATACCTACAGAAGACAAACTTCTTTTGCTTCATTTTTTTAGTTTTTGGGATTGAAAAATTTTATTCCCTATCCACAAATGGAATCAGGAGGGTTAATATTCTCGATTGTTTTAGGTTTCTCGTCCATGATATTATGGACGAGACTCTAATGATATATACGTATAGCAAATAGTGTGCCAAAATTGTTGAAAATTTATCTTTTCTGCTCAATACTGAAATTTTGTCACATCTATTTTCGCTCGTGTCAGTCATGCCTTTTCTGATGTCCTATGTGTATTCCGTGGATAACAAAAATTCTGCTGACAACGAGAATCTTTAACTAAAATCCTTGACCAAAATGCGCAACAGTACGTTGCTTCTGGGAAGAATTTTAATGGGGATCGCATCGGAGACGCTCGACATCCTAACAAAAATCTTAAATATAATCTTCAACAAAAACATCCGTGTCCTCCGTGTGTTCCGTGGATAACAAAAATTTCCGGATCACCAACATACAAAAAGAAGAGGCGGTATTCACATACAACCTCTTCAGCCCTTCATAAAAATCCTTATTTGATTTATTTTTTCAGTTGCAAATATACGAATAAAACCGATACCCTCCAAATTTTTCCGTATATTTTTCTCTTTTTAACCGTTAAAATCAAATTTTTTATTTAATTTTGCCGCAGAGTTGCTAAATTGGTTGGCTCGCATACGGGCTGCCAGTTTTCACGATGCACTCCGCGTCTGGAGGGTATGCCCTGCCAGACATTTCTATATCTTATAGGACAGGAACCTGACCCCTGTTTTCCGGACTACACGGATTCTATTTGAAGATTCTTCTCAAGATTTTCGTTAAGATGTCGAGCATCCCCGATGCGATCCATAATAAAACCCTCACCAAAAGCGAGGTATTCGAGCGCATTCTCGTCAAGGATTCTCGTTAATGATTATGTTTTGTGATGTCTGTCAGCCCCCCCCAAAAAAAAATCCACGGAACACACGGAGGACACGGAGAAAGATTTTCGTAGGATGATAAAGACCACTCCCTCAGCCCTCAGACTTCAGACCTCCGACTTCAGACCTCCGACTTGAGACTTCAGGTTACAATCCTTACAGCTTACAGTATTACAGCTTTTGAAAAGCAAAATCGCACATACACAACAATGACTTTTGCGGACTTAATAGTTGGCAAGTGGAACTGTCCCCATGTTTTTTGTCTCCCCAGTTTTCCTTTTCGACAAACTGTGTTAAATATTCTTATAATTTCACTTGAGTTTGCATTATACAATGGAAATTATAAATAAATAATTTAATTTTGCATTGCACTTTTCTCGCAGAAAGCCTGAAGGGGTATAATGTGGGTGGGTGCTGTTTTTATAGAAAGAGCGTTTATCTGACGCTTGTCTTTGACTAGTCGTAATCTCGCAAATTACAAAAATCGTCATAAGGCAAGACAACGATGAATGCTCACGGTGGGTATGTTACGCCCTGCCGTGTGTTGTCGTATATGTACCCCACTTGTGGTGGTAGGATGCGGCTACTCACGCATGGGATTAATATATGCCATGCGTGGGCTTTCTGCGTTGTCCGTCTCGACGATTTGGGCAATGCGAGAGCCTCGACTAGTGGGATGGGCAAAGGCGAATCCCACGCTTTATTTTTGTAGAGACATAACCAACAAAACTATAACAATTTTCGGAGATTGGGGTTCTATCCGTATTTGAAAAGATAGAAACTTATAATGTATAAGATAACATGGGATAAGGAGACAGGCGGAGTGCTGTTGCACTCGCGCATCGTAGAGGGAACGCTTGGAATCTCCCCACGTCCTGTGTTCTTTGAAGAATTGAATCTTTTGGAACTGGATAAGTTAGGTTGGACTTATCCTCATGCAAAAGAACCTATTATGTGGGCTGTAAACAAACAATATTGGTATCGTGGTGTTCGCCTCTTCGATGCTAAAGGTGCTGACATTTACACCAAACCCACATTGGAAATGCAACCTGGCATAGAACCGATGGAGCTAAAACCTGTAGATGTCAAGAAGATGCTCCAGCGTACCGCCGACCTTATGTTCGTTTTGGAGAACGAAGCCATTGAGTTCATTCACGA
Organism: Prevotella sp. P5-50; assembly: GCF_002251295.1. Classification (GTDB taxonomy): domain Bacteria; phylum Bacteroidota; class Bacteroidia; order Bacteroidales; family Bacteroidaceae; genus Prevotella. The sequence continues at coordinate 11,249 of NZ_NPJA01000014.1, read as the reverse complement.
CACCTATCTGGCATACGCCAAGGTGAACAAGACATACGCCAAGGCAGATGCTAACAAACTCGACTTTGAGGCTATGGCGGAGCGTGTGGAGAAAAAGAGTAAGCAGAAGATGGCTGTGGTAAAACAAGATTGCGATTCCTTTGATATTATGCCACTTTCCACTGCCGAGAAGGAGGGAAAACGCGTGCTGCTTTCTACCAAGATCGACCGCTTTATTGCCAGTTTCTCTGGTGGTAAGGATTCACAAGTGGTGCTCGACCTTTGTACGAGAGCCATTCCACCAACAGACTTTGAGGTGATATATAGCGATACGGGCTATGAGTTGCCTCCATCGCTAACCTTATATAAAGAGGTGGAGACATACTACAAGGAGAAATTCCCTACCCTCAACTTCCTTATGGCTCGTAACCATGAGTCTGTACTCAATTATTGGGATAAAATTGGCACACCAAGTGATAATCACCGCTGGTGCTGCTCGGTAATGAAAACAGCTCCGTTGTACAGAATGTTGATGTCTGGTACAGATAAACGACAAAAATTCTTAGCTTTTGAAGGAGTAAGAGCAGAAGAGTCAGTAAGTCGAAGTGAATATAATAGAATAGGTAAAGGGGTAAAACATAAATTTGTAGTAAACGCACGTCCAATATTGAGTTGGAATACAACTGAAGTTTTCCTATATCTGTTAGAACATGATTTGCATATAAATTCAGCATATCGTGTAGGAAAGCCTAGAGTAGGATGTGTCCTTTGTCCATTTGGTTCTCCCTGGGATGATATGATAGTCAATAATTGCTATTCAAGTAATCTTAAGCCATTCTTGGATAGGATTGAATCAAATGTTGCTTCAAGAAAAATTCCAAATAAGAAAGAATATATTGCAGAGAGAAAATGGAAGCTAAGAGGCAGTGGTAAATTCTCTGAGGCTAAGACCTCCGTTTCGTTTTCTTCGTCTTCCAATAAATGGCAAGCAATAGTGAAAAGTGCAGAAAAAGAACTATTCACTTGGTTTCCAGTTCTTGGCAAGTATAGTATAAAGGAAAAACAAGAATTTATTATTGGTGAATTGGAGTTCAAACATGAAATATACCATTTTGAAATTCGTTTTGGCAAGAATATGAATGATTTTACATTCACTTTGTATGACAATAATAATATACAACTAAGATATTATTTAAGACGAATTATCAATAAGACAGCGTATTGCATAAACTGTGAGGCATGTGAGTTAGAATGCCCTACAGGTGCTCTTTCTGTTTATCCAAAAGTGAATATAGACAAAGACAAATGTGTACATTGCCTCAAATGCTTGGAATATCATAATGTCGGGTGTATTGTGGCAGATTCAATGATTAAGCCAACAACTATAAAATTATCGAATATGAAAATATCAAAATATGGAACGTTTGGTATCCATCAAGAATGGGTTGACCAATATCTAACAGATACAGATTCTTTTTGGGAAGATAATTTCCTTGGTGTAAAACAAGTGCCAAGTTTTAAGGCATGGCTGAAAGACGCAGAGATTATTGATGAAAAATCAAAACTTACACCATTTGGTGAATTATGCGTTGAAATAAACAGAGAGAACACAACTCTTTTGTGGGAACTTATTCATATCAATTTGGCTTATAATAGTCCTTTAATGGGTTGGTTTTCTTCTTCTGTCGGCTTTAATACAGAGATAGGGAGAAAAGATTTTGACAAACTTGCTCTCGAGTATTTCCAACAGACATTCAAGGAAACGACAATTACATATGCTGTACAAGCCTTGGTGCAAACATTTAAGTATTCTCCTATTGGTGAAGACTTAAGACAGTTTGTGAGTCAAGATACAAAAGGAACATCTTTCCAAAGGTTACCCTATAACGATTTGAGTCCTGAGGCTGTTGCTTATTCTTTATACAAATACGCAGAGCAGAAAGGGATTAAGATGCTTAGAGTTTCCGACTTGTATCGTTCCGAGGAGCTTTGTGGAGTATATCGGGAATTTGGTATTAGCAAGGGTGAATTACAAAAGAAATTAAGATTCTTGTCTTCTGAAAAGAACCGAGTGTTGGTTGCAGAGCTTACCATGGGGTTAGACCACATTACCCTTCGGGATGACTTGGACCAATTGGTAGTGCTCAAGTCTTTGCTTCAATAAAAAATGGATTAGCAACATAATATTCATATGCTTATGGCTACTAAGTACGACGATATCATAAAACTGCGTGGAGGCAAGGCTGCCTACGACATCGCAGAGGAAAAACAGGGTGAATGGATTTCGTTTATCCCTAACGAGCAATTCAATTCAGTATTGCGCACGGTCATCAAAAGTGTGCGCTGTAACGATATTGACTTTCACAAGAGTTTCTGGATAAATGGAACATACGGAACAGGTAAGAGCCATGCCGTGGCCGTTATTAGCCACTTGCTCGGTGACGATGTGGAGGACATAAGAAAGTGGGTGGACTACGAATATAAGGGAAAAAAGTTTGAGTCTATTCGCGATTCCATCTACAAACTTCGCGAAAGCAAGCGATTGCTAACGGTTAAGGTGTATGGTCTAGGTGCCATGACACACCCTGGTGACGTTGCCCTTGTGTTACAAAAGGCTGTTACAGAAACGCTCCGTAAGCACAAAATAGAGATTGTTGTACCTACGGATTACGAAAACTATATTGAACAAATCCGGCAGAACCCTGAAATCTGGAATCACTTGATTGACACGCATACTGCCCTTTCGTCAGTAGTGTCAGACTGCGAACAGCTGGTTGAGAACCTAAAGACTGGTGACCTTGGCATTTTCCACCGAGTGACCGATACTTTGCGAGAAGCCAGACTTGACATCCGCCTGAACAACGACAATATCAAGAATTGGCTCATTGAGGTTCAAGATCGTCTGGCAGAGCTTGGAACTTATAATGGCCTACTCATTGTTTGGGATGAGTTCACAGACGTAATGGCCGATGCTATCGGTATTCCTGTATTGAAGCAGTTGCAGGAAGTAGCACAAAAATTCATGAACATGGAGAACAATTCCTATATGTTCCTCATTTCCCATCCTTCGGCGTTCAACGGCATGGACGCAGAACAAATGAAACAAACCGACGGACGTTATCACCGCATGAAATATAACATGGAGTCGGTGTCGGCGTTCAAGATTATGTCACGCAAGTTTGAAATTATCGACGAAGAACGTCATCGCCAAATGCGAGAGCTGTTCTATTCGATGAACCCCCAATTACTCGACATATTCACCGCCACAAGCAATGACCAGCAGTCCACTCGGGATGACCTCTTCAACCTTTATCCATTGCATCCTGGTACTGCCAATCTCGCTACCCATTATGCCACGGTGGTAGGCTCATCAAGCCGAAGTGTATTCGAGTTTTTGGGACAGAATGATTCCATACGCGAGTTTCTTGACAGCGAGGATCGTTTTTTGAACCGCGACACCATCACGGCAGACTATCTGTGGGATTATGTACTGAAGGTGTTCCAAGACGATGTGACCAACTATGGAGCGGTGACAGAACGTTACAACTCTTACAAATTGCAGGTAGCAAATGAGGGGGATGCTTATTTTGCTGTGTTTAAAGGCATATTGTTGCTTAATGCTTTTAACAACATTTCGGGCGAAAACAACAACGGACTTGTGACTCCATCAGAAGACAACATCCACGCTCTCTTTGCAGGAACACGTTATGATGGTAAGATAGACACAGTACTGCAATGGTTTAATGAGCAAGGCATTATACAACGTGCGCCAGGCGGATTATACTCTGTACAGTTCTCTGCCCTGCCTTCTGGTGAGATAGAAGAAAAGAAGACCGAAATGCGCAATGTGCAGTATCGCTATACTGATCAGGTACTCAACTTCTCTGAAGCTGCCAGCACAGCTTTTGAAAAAAAGATGATGCAGAAGGTGATACGCCCATATGAATTCAAGTTCTTCTCCGATCATCAGAACGAAGCCGTACTCAGAAGTCAAATCAAGAATTCACGAAAGGATACAAAAACGAGTGCTCTGTTCTTTGCCCTGCTTATGGCACGAAATAACACAGAACTTGGAGTATTGCGTAGCTTTGCCGAGAAATGTGCTGAAGACGAGGATGACAAGGACTTGAAGAATATCGTTTTCTTAGTGTTTGACGAGGTACTTACTGATGCCAAATACGAGCAGTTTATAGAGTATCAAGCTAACTATGCTTGTGCCAGCAGCCATGGTTTCATTGACCAGCAGAATGTACATCGTGAACATGCTGTGTCGATGGTGAAGGAATGGATGGACAGCGTTCAGCGTGGCAATGCCATCGCCTATATCAATGGCGTAGAGAAACAACCTATCTCCGTAAAGCACCTGTCGAGTATCGTAAATGGCGTGATTGCTCCGATCATATACCCATATGGTCCTGACGCTTGTGAACTGTTGCGTCAAAAGGCGCCTTCCACATTCTGGCGTCAACAAAACTCAAAAGAGATTGTTCGCACCTTTATCTTTGCCACCTCAAAAGAAGAACTTACGACTATAACCGCACAGATGCGCCCAGTACAATATTTGGTGCAGGAATGCCTGGATGACAATATGGAGTGGAAGAACGATATACCAGAGAACGATCCGTTCAAAGTTGTATATGACAAGGTGCAGAACATTATCAAGTATGCAGACAAGAGTCTTCCTTTCAATTTTGATGAAAAGTTCTCTGTGCTTCAAAAGCCGCCATACGGACTTTATGGAAGTTTTGCACCTATGGCAATGATGGCATTTGCCTTGAAGCCTTGGGCCAACAAGATATTTGATATGCAGGGCAAGCCACGCGACAAGAATGCCTTGATTGACGATATCGTGTATCTATTCAAGGTCTGGGACGACAAAAAGTCGAATTCTAAGCTCAATTTCAAATTCCAGACACCAGAGGAGGGCAAGTTGTGCAAAGACCTCATTTCGCTCTTCAAACTCAACAGTAAAGATAACACATATTCCGACGTATCGAGTCTGAAGGATGCCCGATATGCCATCACGGCAGAATTCCTAGGTAAGAAGGGATATCCACTTTGGTCGGTAAAATACGCTTCCGAAGAGGCTTTCTCAAGTCTGCCAGTCATTATGAAAGTTAATGATGCTGAGCGAAAATTGATAGACAACATTGTGACTATCTGCATGGAACGTGACTTACGCAATCCTGCATTAGTGAAGGAAACAATAGATCTTATCTCAGAGTTGCGTATAGAGATGAAGAATATACTCAATGTAGATGCAGCCTTTTCTGACGGTTTCAAAAACTACTTGATGCAGCTTGACTACATCAACATACAGGAAAATGATGTTGATGAGGTGAAGCACTTCATCGAACAAAACCTTCAGTCAACGGTCGGATACTGGACTGAAGAGGAAGTGGAGAAGAAGGCTTTGCAGTGGAAATCTTCAAAGGCTCTACAGCAACCAGTAGATCCACAGACACCTCCTGCCCCACCAACATCACTTGTGGGAGAAGAATATCCACCAACGACTTACGTTCCCCCTGTCAATTTAGACATTATTGCAGAAAAGCGCAAGCAAGCAAAGAGCCATATAGCCAGCATCACCACCCTCGACGATGCCATCGCTTTACTCAACAAACTGTGTGATGAAGCAGGAGAATGGTTGTTGGACAAGATAAATAGTTAGAAACCGATGTACAAGGAATTCACTTCATTACAAGACCTTTATCAGGAGATAGATGTCGATAAAAATTGGACAGGTGCGGAGAGTTCTATTCGCAACCGCTACCCCATACGCTTTGTATTGTTTGAGAATTTTGGAGATTTCGGTGAGTTTGTTCAAGAGTGCCAAAACCATAACGTGTTTGTACAGAGTATAGAGAAGTGGATGAGAGACGGACAAGATGATAAGTTCATCACCTATTCCCAACTCGCAGCTATGTTTGAAGCTTATATCAAGAGTTTGCCAGCAAATGACTTCGTTATTGCGCCATTCTCTGAGATAACCCGCTTTTATGACAATGTACATTACGCCGAGTTTGACTCATTGTTGAAAACAATACGCCTTGTACAGTCACCAGAAGAATCTCAACGAACCCATCAGCGCATCTATGTACCACTCATAGGTATGCAGAGTAAGGTAAGCAAGTTTAAAGATGACCCAAACATTCACATTTGGGAATACCATTCAGGGATAGAGAGCGAAAACTATAGGTTGGTGTTGACATCTGGAACAACTTACGGAGTACAGGGATTGGAAAACAAGTTCAGTCTCTGCGAGAATATGCGACAGTGGATTTCACTTTGGAAGAATGTAGGAGCTAAGGTGAAACAACAAATCATCTGCTCATCGAAATGTATCTTTGACTCTGCCGGCAATGCACAGCCAGACAATGCCTTCGACTATACCCTTTGTCATAATGCTTTTGAATTCTTGAGCAAAGGTCTCGGTATAAATTTTGGAGAGCTGACTGCTGAGGAGGAAGATATGCCATTTTGGGAGCAGTTGGCTTCAAACATCGATATTGAGGACTTTGACTTCGAAACATTTGTCAACAAGCGGTTCAATACATCCAACCTGAATAACAGCATAGCTTTCGTTCAGACATGGTTCGAGTATATGGATGGCTTCTCACGTTGGTTGTTGAAAAGCTATTTCTTGTGGAATTCCACTACACCAACTTATCTGACGAGGGTGCTAAGAAACTGTAAGACACAAAGCACGTCAGACTTGTTTTCTCTGTTGGCTACTCAAGTGTTTGATGAACCACAGGACGAAGCAAGTCTCAAACTTCGCAGAATTTTACTAAAGGAAGCCCAAAAGTATAATGTGCAGATTACCCATCTGGCAGAGCAAAAGGTAAAGGCGAAACTGATGGCTATGGCTGCTGACCCCGAACGTGGATGTTATTATGCCATGAAATATATGACATCACTCACACTTTCAGAACAATACCTTATGACAGAATGGGTGGGACAAGGCAAGATAGACGTGAAAGACATTCAGACATTAATGCCTTCGCTTTATTCTTATCTTGCACCGCTGGGTATTCAATTGGGCAACTCCTTCACATGGATTAATGATTATTTCCGTGAATACACGCACTCGAAGATAGCCAATAAAGCCAACGACAGCTTACGGCAGATGTTGAAGGAACGCAATGCATCACAATCAACTTTCGAGGCCTGGAGAGATAGCTTCAAAACCGTGAAGACCATCCTGTATAATCGTCAAGACATAGACCTGTATTATTGGATTGACGGATTAGGTATAGACTGGATTCCGTTCATAACAAAAGTAATAGAAAAACATAGAGTAGATGGATTATATCTCAACGAGGTATATGTTGCTACAGCACAACTTCCGTCAGTAACTTCTGTCAACAAGTTGAAATTGGAAGAATTAACAGGCAATAAACTGGAAAAGATCGGAGATATAGATAAGTTCGCTCATACACAAAAGAGCTATCCTGCTTATATCATAGATGAGCTGCATCTTGTAGAAGAGGCCTTCACCCAAGTATTGTCGCAGTACAACGGTAAGAAGATCGCCTTTGTTTCTGACCATGGCATCAGTTATATGGCGCAATTTGGCAACGGTCTTAACCTTGCAGGTATAGACTCCGACCATTCAGGAAGATGTGCAGTATGGAAAAAGGGAAATCCAACTGTGGATGGTAATTATATGATTTTACAGGATGGAAAGAGCATCTGCGCTCTAAACCACAATTCCCTTGCCTCAAAAACACCAACGGGACAAGGAACACATGGAGGTGCTACGCCAGAAGAAGTATTGATACCAATCATTATTGTTTCAGGACAAAAAAATGCCAATGTATATTCGGCAAAACTACTAACATCAGATTTGATAGCATCAAGTCCTACTGTAAAATACAACATCAAAGGCTTGAGCAGTATAGATACGCCAAAAGTAATTTACAATGGTGTTGATTATCTGCTCCACAAGAAACAAGACGATATATACGAAAGTGAAAGACTGAATCTTGTAGGAACAGCTACAAGAATTACTCTCGTAATAGGAGATTTCAAACAGACAGACCAAATAGGCATCAATATGGGTGCCCAGGAGGATGATTTATTCGGATTTTAACTATGCAGACATCAACAATACAGAAAGTCAGGGAGCAATTTGCATCCATGGCCATATATAAGGATCCAGCGTCAACCAACAGTTTATTTGCTGGTCGCAATCTTCCCTCGTTTGTGAAGGACTTCATTCTAAAACGTTACATCAATATTGACGGTTCTGTAAATCGTTCAGAACTCACAGGTTTTCTTGACATGGTGATACCACAGAAACAAACAGAGGTGAAAGACCGCTTGGCTTCTGGGGAAGAGTTGACACTTCTCTCCCGATTCATCATTTATATTGACTTGGTAAAGGGTGTGCGCCGTTTTGGTATTCCAGACCTTGGCATCAAAATCAACGAGGGACAGATTCCTGAGTATGTGTACAAGAATCATCAGGGAGAATTGGTAGATGGCGAGAAATGGGGCATCATCAAACTGTCAGTCCTTCCAGATGAGGACGGAAAGAAAAATCATGTAGAAATGGTGGACTATAAGCCTTTCAAACCATATCGTTCTGTAGATATCGACTATCTGAGAGGAGCAAGAACTGCATTCTCTACGTCTGAATGGATAGACGTACTGCTGTCAGCAATGGAGTATGAGGCTGATGGGTTTGAGACTATGACACAGAAAGTGGAGTTTCTAAGTCGATTGCTCATTTTTGTAGAGCCACGGCTTAATGTCATAGAGCTGGCACCAAAAGGTACAGGTAAATCGTTTGTTTTTGGCAATCTTTCCAAGTATGGTTGGCTTGTTAGTGGTGGCAAAGTTACACGTGCAAAGTTGTTTTATGACAAAAACAAGCAACAGAACGGTATCATCAAAAACCATGACTTTACGGCATTTGATGAGATACAGACTATAATTTTTCAAGAACCAGCCGAGATACAGGCTGCTTTGAAATCATATTTGGAGAGTGGTAAAACTACCATTGACAACAACGAGTTTAGTTCAGAATGTGGTTTGATGATTATGGGCAATATTCCCCTCAACGAGCAACGACGTCCTTTGAACTATCGTTATTTTGACTCTCTACCACAATCATTCAGGGAGTCAGCTTTGCTTGATCGTTTCCATTGCTTTATAGAAGGTTGGAATTTGCCACGTATCAATAAAGGAATCATCTACAAGGGATGGACGCTGAATGTGGAATATTTTTCAGAAATACTACATTCGCTTCGCACGCAGAACATTTATGGTTTATTGTTTGATGAACTTGTGGCTTGCGATAAGAATGCTGACACACGCGACTTCAACGCTGTAAAACGTATTACAGTGGCTTATATGAAGTTGCTCTTTCCACATTGGACGCATGTAAGCGATGTCAATCTTGACGATTTTGATACCTATTGTCTGCAACCTGCTGTTCGCCGCCGTGGTATCATCAAGGAACAATGTCATTATATAGATGTAGAGTTCAAAACCGCAATGCCCCATTTCTGGTTGAAGGGAAATGAAAATGGGGATGTTAATGGCGTGGTAGAGAATACACTTTTTTAGAATGACACGGGGACAGATTCTTTGTCACGCCACGAGAATCTTTAACGTAAATCCCATACCAAAATGCGCTCGAATACCTCGCTTCTTGGGAAGGATTTAATTGGGGATCGCCTACGGCTCGAATTTTTGGAGTAGCGAAGACAGAGTGAGAGCGCGCTTTCACTATGCTGAGTCACGACAAAAATAACCTATGGTAAATCTTAACTAGAATCTTTACAAGAATCTTTAACTAGAATCCGTGTAGTCCGTGTGTTCCGTGGATAAAAAAATCTGTGATTTCCGTGATTCCTGTGCGACATTTCACAAAATACTGAAGGAATATAGAAAGTAATTTTGCATCGTAAGAGACTCATATCCTATGTCTGACCATTTGACTAAAGAACAACGGCACAAAAACATGGCGGCTATTCGTTCGAAGGACACGAAGCCGGAAATGATCGTGCGACATGGGCTGTGGAAACGGGGATTCAGATACAGGCTGAACTACAAAAGGCTGCCTGGGCATCCTGACTTGGTATTGAGGAAATACCGCACCTGCATCTTCGTGAATGGCTGCTTCTGGCATGGACATGACGTGGATATGATACAACCGGATAATTCTATGTGTTGTAAGATTCCTAAGACAAACCGCGACTTCTGGGTGGAGAAGATTCACAGGAACAAGGTGCGCGACAAGGAGGAGCAGCAGACGTTGGCTAAAATGGGATGGCATTGCATAACGGTATGGGAATGTGAACTGAAGCCGCAAAAGCGTGAAGTGACTCTTGACTCCATCGCTTTTACGCTCAACCATATCTGGTTGCAGGACCATGGTGCCAAAACACACTATTATCCTATACTGGAAGAAGAGGATACGGTATGTCCTATGGCGGCAGAAGAATCTCCCAAATGAATCAAGAATGCCAAACGGGGGTTGTTTTGTCCGTTTTTCCATGGCAAAAATACTAAATTTTGTCCGTTTTTCCAAGATTTAACACTTTTCTTCCCTGGAATGACTCATCGGATCATCGGATCATCGGATATTAGACGGATGTTTTTTTGGGTTGCGTGAGCGCAAGATGTTTTGGAGTAGCGAAGACAGAGTGAAAGCGCGCTTTCACTATGCTGAGTCACGACAAAACAAACCATAGGTAAATCTTTGGAGGAAATCTTTAATGAAATATGGCCTTTGGCCAGAAATAATCATCGGATCTTAGACGGATGTTAGACGGATGTTTTTTGGTTGCGTGAGCGCAAGAAATCTTTTGTGGAAATCTTTAATGAGATGTTGCTTCGCAAGAAATAATATATCATTCAAAATGGATAAAAACAAAATCTTTAACCTAAAATCCGCAACTATCATCCAATACACGATTAAGGGTAGATTTATGAGTCGTTAGTAGCAGCTTTCAGTAAAAAGCAACAGCACAACATCAATATGTAGCCACCATCCCCTTACCCCACGATGCGACTTGAGGTAATACGCAGATTCAAACCGGAAAGAAAGGATTCTTATCCGAATTCTGTTTTGAAGGGTTTTGCATAAGCTCGGTTCTCTGTGTAGATATTCAGCACGTATTGCCTTGCAGTCATGATCCACTTGGCAGGTACGGAGATGAATCTGAAGACAAAAGCCTTTATGCGACTCGTTTTCTTGAGCCCAAAAGCCTTGGTGTCAAGCCTGCTCATGATGGTCTTGTAGAAATTGTGTATCA
>NZ_NPJA01000013.1 GCF_002251295.1 Prevotella sp. P5-50 | reverse complement strand
TGATACACAATTTCTACAAGACCATCATGAGCAGGCTTGACACCAAGGCTTTTGGGCTCAAGAAAACGAGTCGCATAAAGGCTTTTGTCTTCAGATTCATCTCCGTACCTGCCAAGTGGATCATGACAGCAAGGCAATACGTGCTGAATATCTATACTGAAAACCGGGCTTATGCAAGACCTTTCAAAACTGGATTCGGATAAAGTCCGTTCCTTATGGTTTTAATCTGCGTATTGCCTCAAGTCGCATTGTGGGGTAAGGGGAAGGTATGCACAAATCGGACAAAATTCACGCTCATACTATCATGATGCATAGTGTTCAAGCTCTTTACTGCAATTGAGATTGCCATTGAGATTGCTTGCGGATTTTAGGATGAATTAAACCCAAGTTGGTCAACATGCCGATTTGGGCTTGATTCATTCCTCTGTTTTTGGTATAATGTGTATTCCCTTTGCGTGTCATGCGTTTCCCTTTCCTGTATAAAGTGTATTCCATACCAATATCATGCACAAATGAAAAGAAAAACGGATATTCCTTTTGCAGTTCGCGTCTTTTTTACTAATTTTGCAGCCGAAATGCGCCTGTGGCGGAATTGGTAGACGCGCTAGACTTAGGATCTAGTGTTTCCGACGTGCAGGTTCGAGTCCTGTCAGGCGCACAGAATCAATCCCAATTGCTTATTCCAAGCGATTGGGATTTTTGCTTCTTGGTTTTAGAAATTGCCGAGTTATTGCTGAGTTTTCTGGGCTCCCCCTGGTTTATCGGGTGAGCCACAACCACTGTATTCGCAGATGAAATCAATCATCGACGAATAATCAGGAATGCTCCCCAGCACATTGACGCTAGAATCATATTTTGTTGCCATCGCTTATATTTCCTTTTTCAATATTTATATTTGGGTGTAAAGGTAATGAAAATATTCCATGTAGGCAAATTTATTACCCTTAATTCCGCAACACTATTGTAAATTAAACCTTTTAAGTACCTGAACAACAAAAAGTTCTTAGCCTAGCTAAGCGGCAAATCCGGTTACTTGCTTTGGCAAGCGGCAGAGCCGATTTCTTGGACAAGCCAAGTGGATCAGGACAACAAGGCGGTATGTGCTGAATATCCAAAATGTCATAAATAAGGCAATTGCCGTAGCCAATCAAAAAGGAATGAAGATTGATGACCATTTCAACCAAACGGTTGATATGGTCAAGCTCGGTAGTGGTGCATATAGAAAGGTGAACATATTCCGTTTGTCTCGTATGGCGTGCATGATTATAGCTGAAAATGCAGACGGAAAGAAACCTTTAGTGCAACAAGCAAGAGAATATTTTTCGCAGTCCGTTTCTACCACAGAACTTATCCAAAACTCACTGGAATCCAACATATTGCTGTATAAAACAGCACAAGGTGAAACCCGCATTGAAGTGATATTCAACAACGAGACATTTTGGATGTCGCAAAAACGCATGGCAGATTTGTTTGGCGTAGACCGAGCAACGATTGCTTATCACCTTTCTCAAATTTATGAAAGTGGAGAACTTACAAAAGAGGCAACTTGTAGAAAAATTCAACAAGTTCAACTTGAGGGTGAGCGTGATGTTGAACGTACTCCTTTGTTCTACAACCTTGATGCCATTATTGCCGTAGGTTACCGTGTGAACAGCTATCAAGCAACTCAATTTCGTATATGGGCTACATCGGTATTGAAGGAGTTTATCATCAAAGGGTATGTACTTGATGATGAGCGTTTGAAACAAGGCAAGCATTTTGGCAAGGATTATTTTGATGACTTGTTAGAACTTAGAGTGAGATACCGATGAACAAGGAACTGCTGGCGATGGTGAAGCCTCTGAAAAAGGTGGTAAATACAGACTTCTATGTGCTGACCAATGAAGAAAACCCCACAGAGCCACGCACCTACCGCAACTACTACCATCGGTTGATGGCGCATCTTGACATTCCTCGACTAAAGTATCACGGACTGCGCCACAGCTTTGCAACACGCTGCATTGAAAGCAACTGCGACTACAAGACCGTAAGCGTACTGCTTGGTCATGCCAACATTACAACAACCCTCAACCTCTATGTTCACCCGAACATGGAGCAGAAGAAAAAGTGCATCACCAAGATGTTCAAGTCTTTGGGAAAATAAGACATTATACCTATAGGGGCAAGAGGGTATGTAATAAACACACACTCTCTTGCATCATTTTTATATACTATGGATTTTTCTTGTGCAGTTTAATACTTCCGTTGAATCCCAAGCCAAAGACAGTACATACCCTATGCAAGATGAATGGAATATCAGCGATGCTATGTAGCAGCGCCCTGAATCCTTTGATTTTAGAGTTCAGAGATTCTGCAGTAGCATTGGTAGATCTGTTCAAGAAATAGTTCAAGACATATTCTTGTTAAGTCATAATTATGGGAATACTCAGTCGTTTTAAGTCGTTTTTAGTCATTCTTGTAGTCGTTTGAAAAATTTTAAAATGACATATAAGCATACTTGTTTGGTGTGGAGAGTGATATGAAGATGTCTTTGTGAGAATGAAAAGACTGAGGAATAGAGGAAAAAAATATACGTTTCGCCTAATGGTTGGTTAGGGTGGAAGGGGAAGAGGATTGCATAGATGATACGTTTTTCAGGCTGAAACTTGATAGCACACCATGTCAGGAGGATAGGTCATGGACATCTATTGAAAAAACAGGTAATATTGCTCTCTATTGTAGAGAACGTCAATCGCTGGGAGAGATAACGTCAATCGCTGGGAGAGATAACGTCAATCGCTGGGAGAGATAACGCCAATCGCTGGGAGAGATAACGCCAATCGCTGGTCGCGATAACGCCATGCGCTAAAAATACAGCATTTAGGACCAATTTCACATCTCCTGTTGTGATCAAACCGGTTACTCGGATTTTTTATGATCCACGGAATATCCGACACCTTGATAAACTGTTGTTTCTCATCTAAAAGGTGTGGTTTTTGATGGAATTTTGCCTCTATAATTAAAAAAAAACCTAAATTATTAGTTAAATAAAATTAAAATCCAGACTAAAGGGTTGACAACGGGGGGTATGATATTGTATCTTTGCACGCGAACCCAAGGTTGATTTCCAAAACAAGGATGAGGCCTTTGCAATAAACCACAAGTCTTATCAATTAAAAATTCCCAATTATGTTTACAAATGCAACTCTAAACACCTCAAACTGGTTACAACAGAAGGACCATGGTTCTTCGATTTACACCCGACCAGTTCTCGATAGTTTTTCGTTCGGTTCTCGTTGGGTTCTCGTTAGGTCCTCGTTCGTCTCTCGTTCGTCTCTCGTTGCTTATTCGTTAGTCTATCGAAGACCGAACGAGGACCGAACGAGGATCAGACGAATTTCGAACGAGAGAAGAACGAGAGAAGGACGAAAGAAGATCGAGAAAATGACGAGAAACTTTCGAAGGCGCAACGAGAAACTGTCAAACCTGATGGGGGAATGGCAGCCTTCTGTTTTCGTTAAGCCAAATGAGCAGGATTGAACTTTCCGAACGTGGTGGAAAGTCAACGTAGTTCGCCTCGGTTGAGTTGTGCCTCAAGGAGAACGCTAAGTGGTTAGTCTGTGATTCTCTCAAGCTGCACGGTGAAATGGCGCATCAGAGGTGCTTCCCATGTAATACGCACACCGTGGGTAATCTGCTGGCGGCGGTCATACACATTCTTCAGAGCTGCTGCCCTGCCTTGATGGGTGGGGATTACATACTCAAAACCAGTAAGTTTAACAAGTGACTATTACTTAACTTGTTCAAGATAGACCACAACTTGGAAATAAAAGGAAAACTCGGTTTCCTTTTGTATTTCGCTCGGTTTGTACTACCTTTGCATAAAAATAAAGACGAATGGCAAAGGAAGACTCTTGGCTTGATAGCGCACATCTGGCGCGGATGGATAGTACGGATGACAATGTGGAGTGGCATCCGTTGAAACCTTTTCTGCCGAAACGGGGAGAAATATTATTCTTGGGCAGCTTTCCTCCCCAACGTAAAAGGTGGTGTATGGACTTCTATTATCCCAACTTCATCAACGACCATTGGCGCATAGAGGGGGAGGTGTTCTATGGTGACAAACAGCATTTTGTGGATCAAAAGCGCAAGACATTCCGATTGGATGATATTGTCAGCCATTGCGAGAAGTATGGCATCGGTTTCTTTGATACCGCAACAGCCGTGAGACGGTTGAAGGATAATGCCAGCGATAAGTATCTTGAAGTGGTGGAGCAGACTGACGTTGCGGCACTTGTGGCACAGATGCCGATGCTGAAAGCTATTGTGGTGACGGGCGAGAAAGCTGCTGAGACCATATGCCAGCGTATGGGTATAGCCCATGTGCCGAAGGTCAATAGCCATATCATGCTCCCTCTGCAGGTGGAACTATATAGGCTGCCATCTTCTTCGCGTGCCTATCCTTTGGCTTTTGAGAAGAAGGCAGCAGCCTATAAAATGATGTTTCAACGCTATCTGTCGAAGCCTCTGCTATAATACGATGTGGTAATCTACTGATTGATTTGTGTTGAAATCCGGTGTTCACTCTCGATATCGTGTTGTAGCTTGAAAGCATCGGAATCTACAGGACGGAGGGTGAAATCGGGCGTGTTATAGGAATAAAGCAACAGTCGATAATATTCTTTTGGATGACGTTGGGGAAGCATGAAAGGTTTGGTGGCTCTTCCTTGGCGGTCGATGGAGGATAGGTAGATACGCGTATAGAGTCCGTCGTCGCGCCGTGAGGTGAAGAGAAACCATTTGCTGTTCTTTGTCCAGGCATGAAGACTCTCGGTGCGCTTGCTGTTAGCAGCTGTGAGCGGATAGGTCTGCATAGTCTTCAGGTTAAGTATCCAGAGGTCGCTTTCGGGATGCCATACGGAGAAGTAGCCATAGTCAATCTGAGTATATAGGAGATAGCGGCCGTCATAGGAAGGACGAGGCCATGTGACACTTTTGCCCATTGTCCTAGCGTTGATGAGTGTATCTACTTGCGTTCCGAAACGTCCCGACATACTGTCGAAAGCCACGCGACAGAGGCTGTAACGTTCTTTATTGTAGTCGGCAGGATAGTTTTGTCGACGCGCTGTGATAAAATATAACCATTTGCCATCAGGAGAAAACACAGGCGTGTTCTCTGCCCATTCCTTTCTCATTAGCAGTGTGTCGCGAAGGATAGAATGTCTCTGAGTGTCATAGACAAAGATGTCCGATTCGGAATCATAGACCTCGATGCGCTTGCTTTTAGCTGCAGCATGAAACATCTGTAAGGTCTTGTTGGTGGAGAAGGCACAGAAACGCCCTTTCGGATGCCAATAGGGATAGACCATCGAACCACCCAACAGTTCGTTTTTTGCCTTCAAAAGTTCAATCTTCCCATTTCTCCTAATGACTGTAGCTCCATGTTCTCCACGTACATGAAAGACATATTGGTCTGGATTGGTTTGGTTGGGTGTATGACAGTTGACGCATTGGTTGGGAATGGCTGTGTTGACGATAAGAGGCGTCTCTTCAAAATTGGAAAGGTCCCGCTGGTAGATTCCCATCTTGCTGTACATGGCATAGCTAGGTGGGATGAGGCGGTAGGTTAGTCCCCATTCATCGAGTGGCTGGTTGCTGACGTGGATACGGAAATCACGATAACGGGTCCACCTACCGTCACGTTCGGCACATACTTCCACGTAGAGGTCTGCACCCTTATTCTGTGTGAGCAACTGATGCCATTCTTTGATGTTGAAGTCGGCATCCTTGCCATTGGCATGCAGTTTTCCACCATGGGCACCTCTTACCACTACGTCAACTGTGGTTACCTGCGGATCGGCTATGGCAAAGTTGAGGGGAGCGATACCGACAGGGATGGTGACGTCAATATAGTCGGGATAGATCTTAGGCAGACGATTGCTCTCCTGCACATCGTGAGGTGTGGAGGAGCACGCTAAGACGAGCAATAGGAAGGCTGATAGAAGATATTTGTTCATTTGCGGTATGCTTGGAAGTTAGAAAAATGCATCTGGAGTGGCATTATAGACCAGTTGCAGTTCATGATAGAACACATGATTCCGGATGCGTTGTGGATGTTCCACCAGACGGCGCATCTTATTTGCCCAGGAACGATACATGAGTGTATGTTCAAGTATAGTGATGTATTTTAGCGCCACTTCATATTGCCCAGTAATCAGGTTAGTCTCTACCAGTCGATACAGTGAACGGGCACTCTTGTTGCAGTTGGGAATGCCCTCCATGGCTTCAAAGGCATTGCGTTGTGACATGGTGATGAATCCCACACGAAGATATACCTCGCTAATCATTTGCATGGCCGGGATGGAGTTCTGGGATCGGAAAGAGGGAGCAAGGCCCTGAAGAAGTTCTTGCCGTTCAATCATCCCTTCATGATAAAGGGCATATTTCGCCACAGCCAGAATGGCAGGATTGTCGGATGGGTGGGTATTATAGCGGTTGGCTATCGTTGCCCAGCGGTGACGTCTGGACAGCATGTCGTAAATCATTTCCTCCTCATCGCCCATCAACTCAGGAGCCCAATGGTAGTCGATGCCTTGGACGAGCATGCGGAGCGGATAAGCCACGACGCGACTGCTCGCCACTACGGAACCTGCCAACAACAGCAAAGTGCCAAGCACTACCGTAACGATGTGAAATCGCTGTGCTCTATGCAGGAAGCGTAGATGGTAGAGAGGTAATAGAACGATGGCTGGTCCTAACAGCCAGTAGCCCGCAGGGACGAGGACAATAGTCAGCCACATACTACTGCGAGGGTTGTCGGGTAGTATTGCCATTAGGGTTATGGTCAGCAACAATGCTACGGGAACTGTCATCGGTATGGTGGGCACCGTAGTAATATACCACAAGACAAGCGGAGGCAGGAGCGTAAGCCAAGACCAGCGTACTTTGTCGGTTATAACCGAACTCAGAAGACGGGCAGAAATGATCTTGGTCATGACAGCCATCAAGGCGTAGCAACCAGCGCCGATGGCAGGATTGAGAAACAACTGCACGATGCACTCACCAAGATACTGTGCAAATCCACCCGGCACGGCAAGGCGTTCGCTCAGATAGTCTTCTGTCCAAAGAAAAAGCTGCATGCTTTCGCGGAAAAATAAGAGATGAGGAGCTATCCACATCCAATAACAGAACACTGCCACTGCCAATAAAGCATTCTGCAGAGTTGGAAGAAGTTGCAAGTGCTTTTCTTTTATGTGCATCTTCGTTCTTTATTTAGCGTATAATCGATACGAGATGAAAATCTATAAAATGACCCGCCATCAATGAAAAACCGACCACAATGTCACATCATTATTGAGTGACGGAGTGGTCGGGATGGTTTCGGGATGCCTTCGGGTTATTTTACGTTGCCCACCTTGATAAGGTATTCGGCAATCTGTACTGCATTGAGGGCGGCACCTTTGCGAATCTGGTCGCCGGTGAGCCACAAGGTGTTGCCATTATCGTCGGCAAGATCCTTGCGGATGCGTCCTACATAGATATCGTCTTTGCCTGCACTCTCCAAAGGCATGGGATATACGTAGTTTTGGGCATCGTCCTTAACGGTTACGCCGGGAGCTGCTTCAAGTGCTGTGCGAATCTGTTCGACGGTAAGCGGACTCTCGGTTTCAAACCATACGCTCTCTGAGTGAGAACGAAGAGATGATACACGTACACAGGTGGCACTTGTGCGTACATCCGAGTGCATGATTTTACGAGTTTCGTTGAACATCTTCATTTCCTCCTTGGTATAGTCGTTGGGTGTCATCTTGTCAATCTGTGGAATGACGTTGTATGCCAACTGGTGGGGGAACTTACTGATGTGATCGGTCTTTCCTGTCTCGATGAGGTCTTTGTACTGCTGTTGCAGTTCTGCCATAGCAGCAGCTCCAGCACCAGATGCACTCTGGTAGGAAGCGATGTGAATCTTCTTGATATGGCTCAGATCGTCGATGGGCTTGAGCACAACAACCATCATGATAGTGGTGCAGTTGGGGTTGGCAATAATGCCACGTGGACGGTTGAGGGCATCCTCGGCATTCACTTCGGGAACTACCAAGGGTACATCGTCGCACATACGGAATGCACTCGAGTTGTCGATCATCACGGCACCATACTTGGTGATGGTTTCGGCAAACTCCTCAGAGGTGCCGCCGCCTGCCGATGTAAAGGCGATGTCGATGTCTTTGAAATCGTCGTTATGCTGAAGCAATTTGACGGTCAGTTCTTTTCCACGAAATGTGTAAGTGGTACCTGCACTGCGCTTTGAGCCGAACAACACCAACTCGTCCATAGGGAAGTTGCGCTGGTCGAGTATTCGAAGAAATTCCTGTCCTACGGCGCCACTGGCGCCAACGATTGCTACTTTCATAATTTATCTTTTTCTTTGGTTATGTTGAATATCCGGGTGCAAAGGTACGATTATGTGAGCAGAATGCAAAGAAAAAGTGTTTTTTTCTTTTGTTTTTGTTGGTTAAAATCCTGTTTGTGGTTACATTCTTGTACTTTTTGTCATGTAAAAGCTTGAATCTATTTGAATTGGAAACGGTTTTTCGCTCGCTTATTCGTACCTTTAATCTTTCAGATTTTAGGTACTCCCGCTCGGAAAAGCTCAAATATATTTGGTTTTTCGCTCGCTTATTCGTACCTTTAATCCTATGGATTTTAGGTACTCTCGCTCGGAAAAGCTCAAATATATTTGGTTTTTCGCTCGCTTATTCGTACCTTTGAACCCTTGTAAAGACAAATATGCAGATGCTGTTATCATATTTCCCCATTACTGATCCCACGCTGATATTCTGCGTGGTGCTGCTCATCATTCTGTTTGCCCCTATCATTATGAGCAAACTGCGCATTCCACACATCATCGGTATGGTGTTGGCGGGAATGATTGTGGGTAAATACGGATTCAATATCCTACAACGCGACGATTCGTTTGAACTGTTTGGCAAGGTAGGATTGCTCTATATTATGTTTCTCGCAGGCCTTGAGATGGACATGGAGAGTGTGAAACGCAATAGCAACCGATTCTTGATATTCGGACTGCTGACCTGTTTCGTCCCTCTATCACTTACGTGGATTATGGCAGAGCATATTTTAGGGTACTCCTCGCAAGCCTCTTTCCTGCTGGGATGTATCATGGCATCGAACACACTAATAGCCTATCCTATAATCGGACGCTACGGACTGCAACGTGAGTCGAGTGTCATGCTGTCTGTCGGTTCGTCGATGATCTCACTCTTTCTGGCACTCCTTATGTTGGCAGCCTTGGCAGCTTCCTATGGAGAAGATGTGGGGGTAGGGTTCTGGCTGTTGTTTCTTACTAAGTTTGTGTGCTATTGTGGTGTCAGCGTATGGCTTATTCCAAAACTGACCCGCTTCTTCCTGCGTCGCTATAGTGATGCCGTCATGCAGTTCATCTTTGTATTGGCTATATTGTTTCTAAGTGCTGCGGCTTCAGAAGCCGTAGGAGTGGAAGGTATTGTTGGCGCATTTTTCTCAGGACTGATACTTAACCGATATATTCCCCACGTATCGCCTCTGATGAACCGCATAGAGTTTATCGGTAATGCATTGTTTATTCCCTATTTCCTGATTGGAGTGGGTATGCTTATCGATGTGAGCAGTCTGTTTGAAGGATCACACATGCTGTTTATCGTGACGATGATAGCATTCTTCGGAACCTTCGGTAAGGCAGTGGCAGCCTATCTGTCGAGTCTGCTGTTCCGCTTGCCACAGGTTGCAGGCCGTATGATGTTTGGTCTGACCAGCGCCCATGCGGCTGGTGCCATCGCCATGGTATTGGTTGGCATGCGTTTGGAGATAAGTCCTGGTGTGTATTTGGTCAACAACGAGATACTCAACGGCGTAGTTATCATGATACTCGTCACTTGTCTGATCAGTACGATGACCACCGAACAGGCAGCCCGACAAATCGTGTTGTGCGATAAGTCACATCTGCCTGTGACCAATCAGCAGCGCGATGATGAGCGCATCTTCCTTTGTGTGAAGTATCCAGAGATTGCACCGCAACTTCTCGAACTTGCGGTGATGATGCGCAACCAGAAGTTGAATCGTGAATTGGTGGCGCTCAATGTAGTGTATGATGACCAAAAAGCAGCCATCAATAGGGAACACGGATTGCAATTGTTAGAAAAACTGGAACAACGTGCCAGCGGTTATGATGTGAAGATGCAGACCCAAGTGCGCCTTGCCACCAATATTGCCAATGGCATCAAGCATGCCTTCCGTGAGTTTGCAGCCTCAGAAATTATCATGGGTATGCACGTTCATACCGATAACAATCCCAAATTCTGGGGCGATTTCATACAGAGCTTGTATAATGGACTGAGCCGGCAGATTGTGCTCACACGATTCATAGAACCCCTCAATACGCTGCGTCGCATAGAAGTGGTCGTCCCGTCGCGAGCAGAATTTGAACCCGGATTCCATCGCTGGCTCGAACGCTTGTGCCGAATGGCAGGAAATCTTGATTGCCGTATAGAATTTCATGGACGTCAAGAGTCGTTGGCACTCATCAGAGAATACATCACCAACTGGCATCCCAGTGTGCGCAGCGAATATACCTACATGGCACATTGGAACGAACTGCCCCGATTGGCAGAGACCATACGCAACGACCACATGTTTGTAGTGGTTACTGCCCGTAAAGGAACTATCTCTTATAAATCTGCACTTGAACGCCTGCCCAATGAGCTTATGCAACATTTTTCGGGCAAGAATCTAATGATAATCTTCCCCGATCAGTATGGTGACATCAAGGAGGAGAATATGACCTTTACTGAGGCCCAGCACCATGAGGAAAGCAGTATCTATGACGCTATCCTGCGCTGGATCAACAAACAACGAACAAAGAAATTTCTGAAGAAATGATAGCTATCAACAACATCACCAAGAGTTTTGGCAAACTGCAAGTGCTCAAAGGCATAGACCTCACCATAGGAAAAGGTGAGGTGGTCAGTATTGTAGGACCAAGCGGAGCCGGCAAGACAACCTTGTTGCAGATTATAGGAACGCTCGACCGGCCCAATACTGGTTCGGTACATATAGACGGAATCGACGTGACGAGTTTGTCTAACAAAAAACTGGCAGACTTCCGCAACCGTCATATCGGTTTCGTGTTTCAGTTTCATCAACTGTTGCCCGAATTTACAGCGCTGGAAAATATCATGATACCAGCCTATATCGCAGGCACATCAAGTAGCGAAGCCAAACAGCGAGCTTCTGAACTTCTACAGTTTATGGGACTGGCAGACAGAGCCAACCACAAACCTAACGAACTAAGTGGCGGCGAGAAACAACGTGTGGCGGTGGCACGTGCATTGATCAACAATCCTACGGTCATACTGGCAGATGAACCCAGTGGATCGCTCGATTCGAAAAACAAGGCAGAACTGCATCAGCTGTTTTTCGATTTGCGCGACAAGTACGGACAGACCTTTGTCATTGTTACCCACGACGAACAACTTGCCACGCTTACCGACCGTACCATACATCTGCGTGACGGAGAGTTGGAACAGCCCGAAACTGTTGAACCGTCGGAGCAACCAGTGGAAGGTGAAGACGCTGTAGCAGATCAACACAGCGCGGCAGAACAAACAATAGAGCAACCACAAAACGAAGAAATAAATGAAGATTAAACTCGGTGACTATAATACGCTGACGATTGTCAAGACCGTAGATTTCGGCCTGTATCTTGATGGAGGTGATGAAGGTGAGATACTTCTCCCTGCACGCTATGTGCCTAAAGATGCCAAGATAGGAGACCAACTCGAAGTGTTTATCTATCTCGATCAGGACGAACGCCCAGTAGCTACAACCCAAAAACCGATAGCCAAGGTAGGCGATTTCGCATGGCTTGAAGTGGCATGGGTCAACGAATATGGTGCTTTCCTCAACTGGGGATTGATGAAAGATTTGTTTTGCCCATTCCGCGAGCAGAAGATGCGCATGCAGAAAGGACAATATTATCTGGTCTATATCACCATCGATGAAGAGAGCTACCGACTGATGGCTACAGCCAAGGTTGACAAGTATCTTTTCCCGACCAATGATGAAATCAAACAGACTCCCTATCATGTCTATAAACATGGTGACGAGGTGGAAGTGCTGGTGTGGCAAAAGACAGATCTTGGTTTCAAGGTCATTGTAGATAACAAGTATCAGGGTCTTATCTACGAGGGACAGATTTTCCAATCCCTTCATTCGGGCGATCGCCTCAAAGCGTATATCGACCATGTGCGCCAAGACAATAAGATTGATCTGACGTTGCAACCTACTGGACGACGCCAGACCGAAGAGTTCTCCGACGTGCTTCTCCATTATCTACAGGAGAATGGCGGACATTGTGATTTGGGCGATAAGAGTCCTTCGGAACTCATCCAAGACCGATTCAAAGTGAGCAAGAAGGTGTATAAGAAAGCCATCGGCGACTTGTATCGCCGCCGGCTGATTACTATTGCCGATGATGGTATCACGCTGGTTTGACGTCATCACACATATCCAACGGCAATAACGCAACATCATCAATAGAAACAAAGGTAGGCAGCACCCATGTGCTGCCTACACCTTATTAATAGATATGCCTCATTAGAGAATGCGACCTACGAAGCGGACGTTGAGCGAAGGATAAACAGAAATCTTACTGATAACCTTCAATACCTCGCCAGCATCGCTATTGGTTGTGGTCTTCTCCAGTTTATTGTCGCGCAGATAAACTTCAGGTGTGCCCCAGAACTGTACACCAAGGTCGAAATTGCAAGTGAAGCGATGCTTCATCGGTACGGGACGTCCAAAGCCTAAACCCACATAGGGGCGAAACTTGCTCACCTTCAGCGTGGCATCTACATTACCATTCTGATCGGGAGTCAGGAAGAAATCGCCCAAATCCAAACCAATCATGTTTTCGTGGGTATTGGGGTTTGCTATTCCCTCGTTGATCAATATCTGGTTGGCCTGATTGATGACTTTCAGCGCACCATCTTCTTTGTTGTAGAGGCTGACAACCTTGTCTTTACCGAAATAAGCACCGGCAGTCAAGTGGAAACTGCTCTGTTTGAAGGGGAAGAAATCAAACAGGACGTGGGCATTGCCACCTATCATGTCGGTCTTGCCCTCTACCTTCACATCTTTAGGGATAGTAAAGCCGCTGATATAATGTTCGTACTGCTGATCTACATTTACATCAATATCCAAATCGGTCTTCACCTTAATGTTAGGGAAGATATCAACACCAGCGCGTACGGCTACATAGGGGGTGACGGGCGCAGCAAGGTCGATAGTGATACCGGTGGTACCCACTCCCGCACCAATGCTAAGGTGGTTGAAAATTCCAAGATCATCGACATCCTGTGCCGAAACATGGGTAAGGCCCAACAGAGCCATGGCAACTAATAGAAGAGTCTTTTTCATTTTTTATAGGTTAATAATGTCTTTACTTTGCAAAAATAGTAAAAAAGTTTGTGATATACAACATATCTTCGGAAAATATGTGTAACTTTATCGACACAAATACATCAAACATTATGGAACTGAAAGAAATCTATACGGCAGACAATAGCCGTTACGCCGATGCAGAGGCACTCTATCAGCGCTGTGGACGCAGTGGAGTGATGCTTCCAAAAGTCAGTTTAGGATTCTGGCATAATTTCGGAGGCAATGACTCTTATGAGCGCAGTCGTGCCATCACTCACTACGCTTTCGACCATGGTATCACCCATTTCGATCTTGCCAACAACTATGGACCGCCATACGGTTCGGCAGAAGAAACTATGGGCAGACTCATGGACGATGACTTCAAGCGCTACCGCGATGAACTGTTCATATCGACCAAAGCTGGTTACGATATGTGGCCTGGACCTTATGGAGAGTGGGGCTCGCGTAAGTATCTTATGGCGAGTATCGACCAGAGCCTCAAGCGCATGCACATAGACTATGTCGATTTGTTTTATAGCCATCGCTTCGATCCCAACACCCCGATAGAGGAAACACTACAAGCCATGGTGGATATTGTGCGCCAAGGCAAAGCACTCTATTTGGGTATCAGCCGTTGGCCACTGGATGCATTGAAGAAAGCGGTGGACTATCTGAAAGCACACGACACACCATTGTTGATATTCCAAGACAAACTCAACATGTTGGACCGCACACCGCAGGAGAATGGCACGCTCGACTATTGTGCAGCAGAGGGTATCGGTTTCATATCGTTCTCACCGTTGGCGCAAGGATTGCTTACCGACCGTTATCTCAACGGAGTGCCTGCCGATAGTCGCATGGCTCAAGAGCGTTTCTTGAAACATTCGGCATTAACGCCCGAACTCCTGGCACAGTTGCAACAACTCAATCAAGAGGCTGCTGATCGTGGAGAAACATTGGCAGAAATGGCATTGGCATGGATTCTCCAACAGCATGGCGTGACAAGTGTATTGGTTGGTGCAAGTAGTGTTAAGCAGTTGGCTACCAATATGAAATGTGTGCATGCAGCAGGTTGATCCTCCTATTACAGGTTACCTGCAAACTGTGACAATATTGCACAGCATGACTGTGCACACCTAAATTTTAGTTTTCAGAAAATTTCGACCACTCGACCACCACTATAGTGTAAGGTGTTATTACACAATACTTTAAGCGGTGGTCGATTGCCTTCGTTTCGACCACCACTCGACCACCGACCAACGTTTTTACTATCGACAACCCAAACTACCAAGTGTGAGTCAGCGAATACATTAGGAAACGTTGTATAGCGATGTTGTGTAATATTGTATAAGAGTGCATAATAGATCAAAGTATTATCCAACGTTTGATAAAGGTATTATCCAACGTTTGATAAAGGTATTATCCAACGTTTGATAAAAGTATTATCCAACGTTTGATAAAGGTGTTATCCAACGTTTGATAAAAGTGTTATCCAACGTTTGATAAAAGTGTTTTCAACGTTTGATAAAGGTGTTTTCAACGTTTGATAAAGGTGTTTTCAACGTTTGATAAAGGTGTTGCCACTGTTTGAAAACTATCCTGTCATCATCGAACATCCACGTAAGTCGATGTCCTATAGGATATTATGCAAGCTGGGTGTTTGATGTTAACAAAATCATAACGTCGCGTGTGCGTGCGCGTACGTACATTATATATATGGTGCATTCGATAGCATCGAAACATTCTTCTTTTGTCTATCAACGAAAAAGACGGCAACCCGTGAAGGGTGCCGTCTTTCATCTTGCTATGTGTGATTTAGAAATCAGCTGTCTTTGGAGTACGTGGGAAAGGAATCACGTCGCGGATATTCTGCATGCCGGTGACAAACAGGATGAGGCGCTCGAAACCGAGACCGAAACCGCCGTGAGGACAACTGCCATAGCGACGGGTGTCGAGATACCACCACATATCCTTCATAGGAATCTGGCGACGCTCGATTTCAGCCATCAGTTTGTCGTAACTCTCCTCACGAACAGAACCACCGATGATTTCGCCAATCTGTGGGAACAGCACATCGGTGCCTTGAACGGTACGGCGTTCTTCGCTGTCGTTGTTCTGCTTCATATAGAAAGCCTTGATGTCGCGTGGGTAGTCGGTCATGATGACTGGCTTCTTGAAGTGTTCTTCCACAAGGAAACGCTCATGCTCGGAAGCGAGGTCCATACCCCATGATACGGGGAATTCAAACTTCTTACCGTTCTTCACAGCCTCTTCCAGAATCTCAATACCCTTGGTGTAGGGCAGACGCACGAAGCTATCTTTCAATACGCCCTCCAAGCGCTCAATCAGCGTCTTGTCGATCATCTTGTTGAGGAAAGCAAGGTCATCCTTACAGTTTTCCAAAGCCCAACGCACGCAATACTTGATGAAGTCTTCCTCAAGGTCCATCAGATCGTTGAGGTCGATGAAGGCGACTTCTGGCTCAATCATCCAAAACTCAGCCAAGTGGCGTGGAGTATTGGAATTCTCAGCACGGAAGGTTGGACCGAAAGTATAGATGGCACCCAGTGCGGTGGCACCGAGCTCACCCTCCAACTGTCCGCTGACGGTCAGTGAAGTCTGCTTGCCAAAGAAGTCATCGTCATAGATGATGCTACCGTTCTCGTCCTTTTTCAGGTCGTAGAGATTCTTGGTGGTCACCTGGAACATCTGTCCGGCACCTTCGCAGTCGCTGGCAGTAATCAGTGGTGTGTGGAAATAGAAGAAGCCATGCTCATGGAAGTATTGGTGGATGGCAATAGCCATGTTGTGGCGTATGCGCATCACAGCACCGAAAGTATTGGTACGCAGACGGAGGTGTGCATTCTTGCGCATCACCTCAAACGACTGGCCTTTCTTCTGCATGGGATAAGTGTTATCGCAGAGACCATAGATTTCCAAGGTCTTGGCCTGAATTTCACTGCTCTGACCAGCACCCAGACTCTCTACCAAAATACCAGTGGCACAGATACATGCACCAGTGGTAATCTGCTTGAGCATTTCTTCATCAAACTGTGAAGGGTTAACAACGATTTGTACGTTGTTGATGGTGCTTCCGTCGTTGAGGGCAATGAAGTCAACGGCCTTCGAACTACGGTGGGTACGTACCCATCCCTTTACACAAACATCTTTTCCAAAGTCTGTACTCTTCAGTACATCTACTATCTTAGTTCTTTTCATCACTTGTTATATTTTCAGTGAGTCGTTGTTGGTTTATTCGTAAGCACCCATGCGCAGACGATCTACCTCTTCCTCTGTCAGGTAGCGCCAGTCGCCACGACGCAGGTTCTTCTTGGTAAGTCCGGCAAACTGTACACGGTCGAGCTTGGTTACTTTATAGCCGAGGCTCTCGAAGATACGGCGTACAATGCGGTTTTTACCAGAGTGGATCTCGATGCCCACCTGCTTCTTGTCAACAGGGTCTGCATACTGGATGTCGTCGGCTTTGATGTCACCGTCGTCGAGGGTGATACCTTCGGCAATCTGCTGCATATCATGGGCAGTCACGTTCTTATCGAGATAAACGTGATAAATCTTTTTCTTGAGGAACTTAGGATGGGTCAGTTTCGATGCCAAGTCACCATCGTTGGTGAGCAGAAGCACACCGGTGGTGTTGCGGTCGAGACGACCTACAGGATAGATGCGCTCAGGACAAGCATCCTTGACGAGATCCATCACAATCTTACGCTGTTGAGGATCGTCGCTGGTGGTCACGTAGTCTTTGGGCTTGTTGAGCAGCACATAGACTTTCTTCTCTGGAGTGACAGGAGTGTCGTGGAACTTCACTTCGTCGGTGCGCAATACCTTGGTGCCCAATTCGGTTACCACTTCTCCGTTGACGGTCACTACACCTGCCTGGATGAAATCATCAGCTTCACGACGGCTGCAAACACCGGCGTTGGCAAGGAATTTGTTCAAACGGATGGGCTCGTTGGGATCGTAGTTCTCCTCTTTATATTCTATACGCTTCTTGAAGCTGTACTTTGCATTGGGATCATAGTCTGCAGTGCGCTGACGATTATATCCGCGGTTGTTGTTATATCCGCCACGCTGCTGGTAACCACCCTGCTGCTGGTATCCGCCGCGGTTGTTGTAACCGCCACGCTGCTGATATCCACCCTGCTGCTGGTATCCACCGCGGTTGTTGTAACCGCCGCGCTGTTGGTAACCGCCGCGCTGCTGATATCCGCCTTGCTGCTGATAACCTCCCTGCTGGAAGTCGCCTTGCTGGCGTGATTGGTAGCCGCCCTGTTCTCCGTCCTGCTGATTGTTGTTGTATCCGCGATTATATCCACGGTTGTTGTTGTAACCGCCGCGCTGCTGATATCCGCCACGCTGCTGGTAACCACCGCGGTTGTTGTTATATCCTCCACGCTGCTGGTATCCACCTTGCTGACGTGGCTGGTATCCGCCCTGTTCACCATCCTGCTGATTGTTGTAGCGGGGACGATAGGAACGCTGGGCGTTATTGTTCTGAAGTCCGGCACCGAATCCTTCTGGACGGAAACCGCCTTCATCATCGTTCTGACTGCGGTTGTAGCCGCCCTGGTTATAGGTGCGTGTCTGTTGATGAATACGGGGACGTGGTGAACGCCCCTGTCGATAAGTGTTCTGTTGGTTGGAGTAACCCTCTCGGTTGCTGGCGCCCTGCTGGTTTGCAGATTGTTCTTCTGTCTTCTTCTCGTTTTCGAAATCCATAATTGTTGTTTCCTTTCTTTTTCGGGAACCTCACGGTTCCTCTTTGGGGGTTAATACTTTAAATGCCTGTATAATTCATTGGTGTAATAGCCATAAGTTCCTCTTTTACCTCATCGCTGACATCCAGACCTGCAATGAATTCGTGAATCAGTTCTGGGGTCATCTTCTGGTTAGTACGAGTCAATGCCTTCAGAGCCTCGTAGGGGTGGGGGTATGCTTCGCGGCGCAGGATAGTTTGGATGGCTTCTGCTACCACAGCCCATGTGTTGTCGAGGTCTGCCTCTATCTTCTCTTCGTTGAGAATGAGTTTGCGTAAGCCTTTCAGTGTGCTTTGTATGGCAATGACAGCATGTCCCATAGGCACGCCGACGTTGCGCAATACAGTAGAGTCGGTCAGGTCGCGCTGCAGGCGGCTGACGGGCAACTTCTGGGCTAAGAATTGCAGAATGGCATTGGCAATGCCGAGGTTGCCTTCTGAATTTTCATAGTCGATGGGGTTCACTTTATGAGGCATAGCGCTCGAACCAACCTCTCCAGCCTTGATCTTTTGCTTGAAGTATTCCATAGAGATATACATCCAGAAGTCGCGATCGAGATCGATGATGATGGTGTTGATGCGGCGCATGGCATCAAAGATAGCGCCCATCCAGTCGTAGTTAGAAATCTGAGTGGTCCACTGTTCACGCTCTAATCCGAGTTTCTCAGCCACAAACTTGTTACCGAATTCGCGCCAGTCGTATTGTGGGTAAGCCACATGGTGGGCGTTGTAATTACCGGTTGCACCACCGAATTTGGCGGTAATGGGAGTGTCTTTCAATCCACGCAACTGTTCTTCAAGGCGATAGACATATACCATAACCTCTTTACCCAAACGTGTGGGAGAAGCGGGCTGTCCGTGTGTCTTGGCGAGCATAGGAACGTTTTTCCATTGTTCGGCATAGTCGTTGAGCTGTTCGATGAGCTCTTCTACCATAGGATAATACACCTGTTCGAGTGCTTCCTTGATAGAGAGGGGAACGCTGGTGTTGTTGATGTCCTGTGAAGTCAGTCCGAAATGGATAAACTCCTTGTACTTGTCGAAATTGCCAATCTTGTCGAGCTCTTCCTTGATGAAATACTCCACAGCTTTCACGTCGTGGTTGGTTGTCTTCTCGATTTCCTTTACGCGTCCGGCATTCTCTTCTGAGAAATTGCGGTAGATGTTGCGGAGTGTTTCGAATAGGTTATGGTCAAAATCCTCCAATTGTGGCAAGGGTAGCTCGCAGAGTGTGATGAAATATTCAATCTCTACGCGCACTCTGTATTTGATGAGTGCATACTCTGAGAAAAATCCTGCCAACTGTTCTGTTTTGTTTCTGTAACGTCCGTCAATAGGCGAGATGGCGGTCAATGTGTCTAATTTCATTAGTGTGTTACGCTTAGTTGTTTATATAGCTATATTACAATTACAATTACAATATATTGTCTCTATTAGGCTGCAAAGTTACGAAAAAATGTGCTAACTGATGCATGGCAACGAATGATATTTGCGGTCTGTGGCTGGTTTTTGTGATATTTTAGCAATTTTGAATGAAATAATAATGGGCAGAACTGAATTTCTGCCCATTATCCTTTGGTTTTGTATGATAACTGATAGGTTTTTTATCTACTATCAATCATTGGAGTTTTATGCCATGTTATTGTTTCTTATCGCTAAGCAGACGCACATTGGTCAGTTTTACGGATGCACTGGATGTGTCAATGTCTTCTCCCTTTTTGCTATAGACGAAGGTGGAGTTGCTGATATTGATATCGCGTACGCATTGCATGCCTTCTATACCATGGGCTTTGATGGCTGTCTCTGCACCACGGCAGATGATATTGTCGATATGGATATCTTGGAAATGGGGCACAAATTGTGCTTCATCACCCTTTGGAGCCAATGCTTTGGCATCGGATGCTCCTGCTGGCCGATTGACATAGTCGCACTGGAAAACAACGGCTTCGTCTTTGATGTCTGTCATGACGATATTGCTGATGTAGAGTTGGCTGGTCTCACCGCCACGGCCTACACCGCTCTTGAAACGCAAACCGGTATCTGTTCCGGCAAAACGGCAGTTGCGTGCCACTACACGACGCACACCGGCTGCTGTCTCACTACCCAGTACAAAGGCTCCATGTGCGTGATATACTGTGTTGTTCTCTACCAGAATGTCTTCACATCCTGATACAGCAGAAGCTTTGGGACGTCCGCTCTTCAGGCAGATACCGTCGTCGCCCACATTGACTGTGGAATTGACAACCAGCACACGTTGACAGTCGGAGAGATCGATGCCGTCGCCATTCTGTGCATTCCAAGGGCAACGCACGGTGATGCCGTCGATGATGATGTCTGAAGAATAGCATGGATGTACGTGGAATCTGGGCGAGTTTTGGAAGGTAACGCCTTGGAACAAAACTCTTTTGCATTTTTCAAATCTCACAAGGTCGTTGCGCATCTGCTCCTGTGCTACGGGCGATTTGGCAATGTCAGGATAGCTGTTGCGCATCTGCCAAGGATACCAGAGTGTGCCATCTTTCATCTCCTGTCCGCCCATACTCTTAAACTGGCTCCATTCTGTATCGCTTACTTTTGATCGCTTTACGGGACGCCATTGGGCACCGTTGCCGTCAATGATACCTTCTCCGGTAATGGCAATGTCAGTACGTTTCTCGGCACGGATGCATGGATATACTCTCCGGGCTTTGGTATCTGCATCGCGATAGATGCTTTTGTCAGGTGAGAAATAGATGATGGCATTCTTTTCCAAATGCAGATCGATGTGGTCTTTCAGTTCGATAGGACCAGTCAGCCAAACGCCTGTTGGTACTATGAGGTGTCCACCGCCTTGTTGTGCCAACTTGTCGATGGCATCCTGGATGGCTTTGGTGCAGAGGGTAACACCGTCGCCTATTCCGCCTGCCTCTGTCAGCGTGATGCTTCGGCTGGGGATGTTGACCTGTTGTGGTTGGGTTAACGTGACTGGAGTCTGGTTGTAATACTTCTGATAGTCTTGCGCTGACAATAGTGCTGGCATGCAGAGTGCCAACAAAGTCAGCATAGATGTGATAGTTTTTTTCATACTTTTTTTATTTGTTTATAGTAGTGTTTATTTTCTTATTGTTGTTCTTCTAACGTTGTAGCTGTTTGTGATTGATCCGCCCAGTTTGGTAGCAATGGTAAGGCAGATGTATAGTCCCAATCCGGCACCTTGTTTGTTAGAATCGAGTTTGACGAATCTTTCAAACAACTTCTTATGATGTTTAGGTGCAATACCACATCCTGTATCGGTGACGCAGAAAGCGATACTGTCTGTTCCTTGGTCATTTTTTATCTTGCGACAATCCAAAAGGAGACTTCCCTTCGTGGTATTCTTAATAGTGTTGGCAAGCATTTCATTGATGGCCTGTAAAGTGCGGTGACGGTCAGTCTCTATAGTGTCGGTGTCCTGCTATTGCCTTTTCGCATAGTTCGTTTACGTTGGTCTCTTCTATCTTCAAATACAGAATAGGTGTGTGGTATGTCGGCTCCTAATTGGTGAATGGCAGATCACCGCATAGTAAAAAATGTTATTTCCCCGCTTTAGCACATTCGGCACAGATGCCTTTTACGATATATTCCGCCTCTTCCATTACAAAGCCATCGGGTAGTGGAACATGGGGTATGCGTATGCTTGTCAGACAATAGGTGCGGTTGCATTTGCGACAAGTCAGATGAACATGGCCGTCACACTGTCGGGTATCGTCAAAATGGCAGACGCAATATTTCTGCATGCCCGTTCCATCGTCAATATCATGGAGCAGATGCACACTGGCAAAGAGGGTGAGTGTGCGAAACAGGGTGGAGCGATCAACTGTAGGCAGGGCCTTTTCAACATCTGCCAGACTAAAAGCATCACTGAAACCATGGCGTATGGTGCGCCATACCATCAAGCGTACGGCTGTGACACGGATGCCGGCATTGTCGAGTGACTGTTCGTCGGAGATTTCAAGGTGGTGCATACAGTTGTGATGAATAAAGAATAACGGAAGCCTAAGCTGTCAGCTGCAATGAAAATAGCTGTGACTCAGGCTTCCGTTTATAGAGTTATACTAAATGTTCGATAAGGTCTGCGCGTTCACCGGGCAGCATGTCAATGACCGGCAGTTCAACCATGGTGTAGCAACCGGGTTGCTGACGCATGGAGGCACGAGCCACATTGACCAATACCTGAGCAGTGAGCGCAGGGTTGTTGATGCTCATGTCGAATTCAAAACGCTGGTTCTGAGTCTTTCCACTTACACCTTTGCGCACAAGATGTACGCCATGACCCATATCGCGAACAGCATCCACTGATTCAACGGCAAAGACGTGTGTCTCATCGTTGGCAAAGTATGGATCGGCTTTGATGGCAGCTGTCACCTCATCAAGCTTGGCACCGTCTTCCAATTCTACATATACCATGCGGCGATGTATGCCCTCGCCCAAAGGAATAGTCATAGAGAGTGCATTCTTTACACCCGCTTTCGAACGAACGCATACAGAGTGTCCCATAGACATTCCTGGTCCGAAATTGGTATAGGTCAGACCTTTTGGTGCGAGGCTCTGCATGAGCGTACGTACGATAGAGTCAGATCCTGGATCCCATCCCGCAGCAATCACACTGACGGTACCGGTTTTCTTGTTAACCTCCATCAGTCTTTCGCGATAACCACGGATATTGGTATGTATATCAAACGAATCGACGGTGTTGATGCCCAGAGGCAGAATCTGCATGGCATGTTCTTCACATGATCGAGTAGGAGTGGCAAGAATGGCTACATCTACATCTTTCAGTTCCTTGATATCCTTGACCACAGGGTATGCAGCCAGTTCTGCGGGTTTGTTGTCTGCTCCGTTTCTGCGGACGATTCCTGCAATCTCGAAGTCTTCAGCGGCTTCAAGAGCTTCTACGGCGTATTTGCCGATGTTGCCGTAACCAACTACGGCAGCGCGAATTTTCTTCATGTTTGTATCTTGTTTTGAGTTGTCTTATTGTCTGTCTGTGTGCAAAATTACACTTTTTGCATGAGAATCGTTACAGTTTGGTGGAATATTTTTCTTCTCTGACCTTCAATTCTGACAATTTGAAGATTTGTGGGCGTCTCACACAATAAATCGTCACCAACAAGCGTTATAACTATTGTATTAATACAAAATTATAAGTTATGATAGATTATATTAAAGGCGAACTGGCAGAGCTCAGTCCTGCCTCAGCCACTGTTGAGGCTGCCGGTGTGGGCTATGCCATGAGCATATCGCTCACCACGTATAGTGCGATACAGGGAAAGAACACCGTGAAACTCTATGTCTATGAGGCTATCCGCGAAGATGCTTATGTGCTCTATGGATTTTCAGGTAAGAAGGAGCGCGAGATGTTTCAACTGCTTATTACTGTTAGCGGTGTGGGGGCAAATACAGCCCGAATGGTGCTGTCATCGATGAGTGTGGCAGAATTGTGTGCTGCGATCTCCACCGGTGATGAGCGACTTATCAAGAGCATCAAGGGTATCGGACTGAAAACTGCCCAACGTATCATTGTTGATCTGAAAGATAAGATAGTAGCCTTGGGCATTGCCGAAGAACTGCCTGCTGGCGGATCGGTAGCTGTCGCTGTTGATACTGCTGTCAGAGACGAAGCAGTGGCAGCCCTTACTATGTTGGGATTCTCGCCTGCTCCTACGCAGAAAGTCGTGGTGCAGATATTGAAGGATCAGCCCGATGCGCCAGTGGAGCAGGTTGTGAAACTGGCATTAAAACAAATCAAATAAACAAAACAAGAAGCGATTGGCGTTTAGGGTAGGTCATATCGCCATGGTGATGCTGAGCATTGGTGCTTTTGCCATGGCTCAACAGCACAAGCAGGCACCGTTGGAAGTACCGACGGTGCCGTTGCCCGTTGTTGCCGACAGCGTGGCCGATAGTGTGGTAAAGCCCCGATGGACTCCGCAGCGCACCGCCCCCAGGTCTGTTGCCGACCTCGACACCATCCCCCTTGACCTTCGCATGCCGCGTAATATTGCGCTCCAGGTGGACTATGACGACACCGCCAATACTTATGTTGTAGGTCAGAAGATGGGAGGGCGCTATCTGACTACTCCCCTGCTGATGTCCCCTGATGAGTATGGACAGTGGTCGCTCAAACGAAGGATGGGCACCTTCTTTCGCCAGAAGAATGCCGAAAATGTGGCAACCAAGGGGAAGAACAAGTTTGATTTTGCCGACATGCATTTTGATCTCGGTCCAGCCGACAAGATATTTGGTCCCGGTGGTGTGCGCATCAAGATGATGGGAACGGCAGAACTGAAACTGGGTGGCAATATCAAGAATATCGACAATCCGTCGTTGCCAGTACGCAATCGCCGAACAAAATCCATAGACTTTGACGAGAAGATAAATCTCAATGTGACGGGAAAGGTAGGTGATAAGTTGAATATGAACCTCAACTACAACACCGATGCCACTTTCGACTTCGATACCAAGAATATCAAGTTGCGTTATGAGGGAAAGGAAGATGAGATCATCAAACTCATTGAGGCAGGCAATATCACCTTCCCTTCGCAAAACTCACTGATCAAGGGTGCATCGAGCCTCTTCGGCGTACGTACTGATATGCAGTTTGGACGGTTGAAACTGCAGACCGTCTTTTCGCAGAAGAAATCATCAACCACCAGTGTCTCATCAAAGGGAGGCGTACAGCTGACACCTTTTGAAATCAATGTGGCAGATTATGAAGAGAATCGTCACTTCTTCCTTGCCCAGTATTTTCGTGAACGCTATGATGCCGCCATGCAACAGTTGCCCAATCTCACTACAGGCATCCAGATTACAAGAGTGGAGGTGTGGGTGACCAACAAGACGGGGACTACCGCCAATACTCGCAATATCATAGCCCTTGCCGATCTTGGTGAGAGTCGTTCGACGCGCTGGGGTAGTGGCGGAACCGTTTCTTCTGTTCCTGCCAATACCGCCAATGGCGAATATCAAGCCATGACCACCGACTATGTCGCAGCACGTCAGTCGGAACAAACGACGACGGTGCTTGATGGAGTGCCTCAGTTTACGGGCGGTAGCGATTACGAGAAACTCTCTTCCGCCCGTCTGCTCAATAGTTCTGAATATACAGTCAACAGTGCCCTTGGCTATATATCGCTCCATACTACCTTACAACCCGATCAGGTGCTTGCCGTAGCTTTCGAATATACCTCAGGCGGTCGGGTTTACCAAGTGGGTGAATTCGCATCCGACCACACCAATACTTCAGAAGCGATATTCGTTAAATCGCTGAAGAATACCAGCAACCATCCGATGCAGCCCAACTGGCGGTTGATGATGAAGAATGTGTATTATCTGGCATCTCAGGTGGAGCGTACTAAGTTTCGTCTCGATATCAAGTATCAAAGCGATACTACTGGTGTATGGCTCAACTACATCCCCGTGCAGCAGGTTAAAGATACTCCCCTGTTGCGGGTATTGGGATGCGACCGTCTTGACAACAACAATCGCCCCAATAGTAATGGTTATTTCGATTATGTTGAGGACTACACCGTCGGCGACGGCCGTGTATTCCTGCCAGCAGTCGAACCCTTCGGCCAGACCTTGCGCCGCTATCTCACCTCTCATGGTGTCAGTGCCGATGAGGCTGAACGCTATGTGTTTGCCGAACTCTATGACACCACCCGAACGGCAGCACGGCAGATGGCAGAGAAGAATAAGTATATGCTTGTCGGTCAGTATCGGGGAACGTCAGCCAATGTCATCTCGCTCGGTGCTTATAATGTGCCGCAAGGGTCGGTGGTGGTGACTGCCGGCGGTGTGGTACTGACTGAAGGATCAGACTATAGTGTTGACT
This sequence comes from Prevotella sp. P5-50, assembly GCF_002251295.1. Taxonomy (GTDB): domain Bacteria; phylum Bacteroidota; class Bacteroidia; order Bacteroidales; family Bacteroidaceae; genus Prevotella. Next base: position 167,033 of record NZ_NPJA01000013.1, on the reverse strand, counting down.
ATGCTGTGGGTGAGGTGACCATTCTCAATCAGAGCATTATCGATGCCGGCACCAATGTCAATGTATCGCTGGAGAGCGATACCGACTATGGTATGCAGCGCAAAACCATGTTAGGACTCAACTGGCAGTATGACGTCAGTAAGGCATTGCAGTTGGGCGGCACATTACAGTATCTGACCGAGCAACCGCTGACCTCGAAGGTGACTATGGGTAGCGAACCGCTGCGCAACATGTTGTGGGGACTCAACATCAACTGGCGACAGGAGAGTCAATGGCTCACCAATATGCTCAACCGTCTGCCCTTCCTCCATTGCACAAAACCCTCACAACTCTCTTTTACTGGCGAGTTCGCCCAACTCTTGGCAGGTCAGGCAGGCGGCACGCAGAGCCATGCCTCGTATATTGATGATTTCGAGAATGCCAAAAACGGCATTGACGTCAGCGACCCCAAGGCATGGGTGATGTCGAGCGTGCCGAGCATGTTTCCCGAACATGCCGACCGCGACTCAGTGACAAGTGGTTTCAACCGTGCCTTGCTGGCATGGTATAATATCGATCCTATCTTCACCTATCGCTCGTCGTCGCTCACCCCCAGCCATATCAAGAGCGACCTCCAGCAGTTGTCTAACCACTATGTGAGATCAGTCTATGTTAGCGAACTCTATCCCAACCGTCAGCAGAGCACTTACAGTGGTGTGACAGCCACGCTGCCCATCCTCGATTTGGCTTATTATCCCGAAGAGCGCGGAGCCTACAACCTCACTACCGACCTCACCGCCGATGGACACTTGCGCAATCCGCAACAGCGATGGGGAGGCATGATGCGCCGCCTGGATACCAATGATTTCGAAACCGCCAATATTGAATATGTGGAATTTTGGTTGCTCGACCCCTTTATCTATGCCGACCGCGATGGCGGTGCTGCTGATTACGGTGGCGACCTCTACATCAATCTTGGTGAGGTGAGTGAGGACGTCTTGCGCGACGGCAAGAAATTCTCGGAGAGCAATATGCCTGTTGACGGACAGGGATCGTTCATCCGTACAGCATGGGGTAAGGTGCCCCAGCAGCCTACAGAGACCTACGCCTTTGCCACAACAGCCGGAGCACGCCTCAAACAAGATGTGGGACTCAACGGACTGACTGATGAAGAGGAACGCTCCCAACCAGCGTATGTCCGCTTCTTAGAAGGTGTGCAGGTCAATGACAGTGTGCGTGCCGCCATCCATGCCGATCCCGCAAACGACAACTACCACTATTACCGTGGTCGCGATTACGATGAGCGCAAGACCTCCATCCTTGAACGCTATAAGCGAATCAACATGCCGCAAGGCAATTCGCCCGATTCCGACAGTCAGACCGAAGGCTATGATACCAGCTATAAGACCACGCCCGATGTGGAGGATATCAATCAGGACTATACGCTCAACGAATACGAACGCTATTACCAGTATCGTGTCAGCATACGCCCAGAGGATATGCGCCTGGGATATAACCATATCACCGACATTCGCGAGACAACGGTGCCGCTGCGCAACGGAACGAGTGAAACCGTCCGGTGGTATCAGTTTCGCATTCCCCTCAGCCAGTATGACCAGCGGGTGGGCAATATCAACGACTTCACCAGCATCCGCTTCATGCGCATGTTTCTCACCCAGTTTCGCCGCCCGGTGGTGTTGCGCTTCGGCTCCCTCGATTTGGTGCGTGGCGAATGGCGCATCTATCAGCAACCCCTGACCAATGGCGCGACTACAGGAACCATCGAGGTCAGTGCGGTGAATATTGAGGAAAACAACGACAAGCGTCCCGTCAACTATGTCTTGCCGCCAGGCATCAGTCGTGTTACCGACCCCTCCCAACCGCAACTCGTGGAAGACAACGAGCAGGCGATGAACCTCGTGGTGCGTAATCTCGCACCCGCCGAGTCGAAGGCGGTCTATAAGAACACCATGCTCGACCTGCGCCGTTATAGAAATCTGCAGATGTTTGTCCATGCCAACCACCTCATCGATGATGCCACAGACTTGCAACATGGCGATTTGGCAGTATTCGTGCGGTTGGGTAGCGATTATAAAAACAACTATTATGAGTACGAGATACCGCTGACGCTGACCCCCGATCGCAACGACTACAACAAATACAGCATCGACGATCGCAGGGCTGTGTGGCCAGAGGCTAATATGCTTGATGTCAACCTCTCCGCCTTTACCCGTCTCAAGCGACAGCGCAACAAGTCAAGGGCACAGGGTGGGGCTGTGTTCACGCAAATCTACTCAGAGCCCGATGCCAGCCATACCGGTTGCACGGTAAGCATCCTCGGCAATCCGTCGCTCGGTGAGGTCAGAACGCTGATGATCGGTGTGCGCAACAAGTCGGGCACGCAAAAGTCGGGAGAGGTGTGGGTCAATGAGCTCCGTCTGCGCGACTTCAACGACAATGGAGGCTGGGCTGTGAGTGGTGCCATGAATATGCAACTCTCCGATGTGGGGACGGTCAATGTCAGTGGAAGGATGATGACCAGCGGATTTGGCGGACTCGAAGAGAGCGTGCTACAGCGCTCCACTGACGATTACAAGACCTATTCAGTCACCGCCAGTATCGAACTGGGACGCTTCTTCCCCGACAAAGCCAAGGTGTCGGCACCGCTATACTATTCGGTGACGAAAGAGGAAACCCGTCCGAAATACAATCCGCTCGATACTGACCTGACCCTCGACGAGGCACTCGATGCCGCAGCCAACAAGCAGGAGCGCGATTCCATCGAGCGTATCGCCGTCACCCGCACCACCAATACCAATCTGTCGCTGTCTAATGTGCGTGTCGGCATCCGTTCAAGAAAAGCCCCCATGCCCTACGACCCTGCCAATTTCTCGTTCTCCTACAGCCACTCCCACCGCCAGACCAGTGGCGAGACCACGGTCTATGAGAAGGAAGATCAGTGGCGTGGTGCTTTCAACTATGTCTATGAACCCGTGGTGAAGCCCTGGGTACCGTTCCGTAAGATCAAGGGCCGCTCCCAATGGGCGCAATATCCCAGACAGTTAGGAGTGAACTGGCTACCGCAGAGCATCTCGTTCAATACCGAGATGCTGCGCAACTACTACGAACTGCAAGAGCGCGACATGGAGAGCATAGGCGGCCAACAGCTACCCCTAACCTTCAGTCAGCAGTTTCTGTGGAATCGCGAGTTTGCCGTACGCTGGGATCTCACCCAGCGCCTCCACCTCGATTTCCAGTCTGCCACCCACGCACAGATAGAAGAACCCTACACCCCCGTCAACAAAGACCTCTATCCCGAACAGTATCAGGCATGGAAAGACTCGGTATGGCAGAGCATCCGCCGCTTTGGCGAACCGCTCGACTATCAGCAGCGCTTCTCAGCTACCCTGCAGTGGCCACTCAGCCTGTTGCCCGTCTTCGACTGGGTGACCGGCACTGCCAAGTACGACGCCCACTATAGTTGGCTGCGCGGCACAGAACTCGACGACGGTACCAGTCTGGGACATACCATCACCACCAACCGGCAGGTCAGCCTCTCTGCCACATTCAATATGGAGACCCTCTATAACCACGTGCCCTTTCTGCGCCGCCTCAATCAGCAGCGTGCCAAATGGCAGACTGTCGGCAGACAGCCGACAGTGCGTGGCAGAACTGCGGCAAAGAGGCCGCAGCCGAAGAGCAGAGAAGAGCGCATCCTGCCCAAAAACCAAGGTACGTGGCAACGCGAAGTCAGACTGTCGGCAGACACCGTTACCATAGTGACCCACGACAAGGCCACGCGTCGCCTCACCGTCACCGCACGCACTCGCGACGGGCGCACCTACCCCCTGCGCTATAAGCTGCTTGACCGCCGCCAGTTGCGCATCGACTCTCGCGACACCGCCACTATCCTGCTGTCGGTAGCCGAGCGCCCACCCTTAGACCGCCAGTGGTGGTATCGCTCCCTGCAGTCAGCCACCCAGGTACTCATGATGGTGCGCTCCGCCAGTCTCACTTATCGAGACGACTACTCGCTGTCGGTGCCCGGCTTCCTTCCCACCATAGGTGATGTTTTCGGACAGCGAGGCGGTCACCTGATGGCACCTGGTCTCGCCTTCGCCTTCGGCACGGTAGATGATGCCTATGTCAGTCGAGCCCTCGACCGCGGATGGCTGCTCACAGCAGACAGCATCGCATCGCCAGCCACTGCCAACCACACCACCGACTTGCAGTTGCGCGCCGTGCTGGAACCCCTGCGCGGGTTGCGCATCGACCTCCATGCCAGTCGCACGCACACACGTGCGCGTACCATACAATATATGTATTCCGGCATGCCCACCACGCTGAGCGGATCATTCTCTATGACCACCCTGTCGCTCAAGTCGGCACTGGAATCCACGGGCAGTGCCACAGGCGGATACCGCTCCGCTTCGTTCAGCCGCTTCTGTCGGTCGCTCGAAGGCTATCGGCAGCGAGCCGCCGCGGCCTACGGTAGTGTGCCCGATGCCTATCATGCCACCGTCATGATACCCGCCTTCCTCTCCGCCTATACCAGCAGTGGAGGTAGTGGCAGCTTCTTCCCCTCGCTGGCATCGATGCTGCCCAATTGGACCGTACGCTATACGGGGCTCTCTGCGCTGTCATGGGTGGCAGACCATTTCAAGAGCATCACGCTGTCACACGCCTATCGGAGCATCTATGCCGTAGGCAGCTACTCCGCCACCAATGCTGCCACTCTTGCCGACTATAGTGTGCCGACTGTCAGTCTGAACGAAGCTTTCTCGCCATTGCTCGGCATCGACGTGTCGCTGCACAACGACCTCAGTGTGAAACTCGAATACCGCACCACGCGCATTGTCAGCCTATCCACTACGAGTGTGCAGATCAACGAGAGCCGTTCCAACGACTGGGTGCTGGGCATGGCATATACCATCAGCGACTTCAACCTCTTCGGCACCGCCGGCAATCGTAGGGTGAGCCGCGCCCAGCGCAGCCAGCGCCAACAGCCCGACAGTCAGAAGAGTGTCAAGACAGGTGTCAACCACGACCTCTCGTTGCGTCTCGACCTCTCGTTGCGTCGTCAGGCATCCCTCTCTCGCGATATTGCTACCGCTACGAGTGCCGCCAACAGCGGCAATACCGCCCTCCGCCTGTCTTTTGTGGCAGACTATACTTTGTCGCGCCTGCTCACCCTCAGCGCCTACTACGATCGGCAGACCAACACCCCCTTGCTGTCATCAGCAAGCTATCCAACCACTACCCACGATTTCGGACTGTCGCTTAAAGTCAGTCTGTCGAGGTGAGGGCGAATGGCAACTCCGCTTTCGCGTACAGTTATTTTAGTTTTCAAGAAATTTCGACCACACGACCACGGATATTTGCAATGTTCTATCTGTTAGTGTCTTATGGTGTGGTCGAAAACCTAAATCATGGGATTACGACCACACTTCGACCACAGAATGGCGTAAGCATATCTGCGATGCTCATATCTATCCATAAAAATAACAATTGTCATTCAGAAATAAAACTGATCGGTATTTGGAAATAACGTTTAATAGAGGTCCTGTCCAATGTTTGATAAAGGTATTTTCAACGTTTGATAAAGGTGTTTTCAATGTTCGAAAAAGGTGTTATCCAACGTTTGACAATGGTGTTATCCAACGGTTGACAATGGTGTTATCTAACGTTTGACAATGGTATTGTCTAACGTTTGACAAAAATATTATCAAGGTTTGAAAAAACGCTGACAAACTCAAATACCCCACTTTGACATAGATATATATGCTTGTTCAGAGATTTATGATGCTGATAGATGGCAATCCGCGTGGTTGAAGAGCTGTTGAAGTGTGGTCGAAGCGGTGGTCGAAGTGTGGTCGAAATTTAAGGATTCGACCACCACTTAAAGTTCTAAACCACTGCGTGTTAGGTTGACGTGGTGGTCGAGTGGTCGAAATTTTTTGAAAACTAAAATAACTGTATCTGAAAGCGGTGCTGTTGATTCACCGCTCTCTTTCATCAACTAACCGAGGAACAACAGCGTGAATAGTCGTTTACCGACGACAGTCTTTCGTGTACGCGTATGTATCGCGCTGTGTATCATCAAGGTGCACAAAGTGCATTGCAGACTCGGTCTTGGAATCGTCGTGCGTTGCTGGTGTGCATGACACCTTGGTTGATGATGGAGAAACACAGGCGATGGTCGTTGGCAGCGGTGCAATAGCCAGCCAGTGCCGAAACGCCTTCGAGTGTTCCGGTCTTTGCCTTGACATTGTCGGCGGCAAACGAGCCGCGCATGCGGTTGCGCAAGGTGCCATCGCTGCCCGCCACAGGGAGCGAGGGCAGAAGATGGAGATAGACCGTGCTGTTGCGGTAGGCATAGCGCAGGAGGCGCACCTCAAGGTCTGCAGAGAGATAGTTGTAGAGCGATAGTCCACTGCCGTCGGCTATGCGGTAGGGACGATGGCCCAGTCCTACCTTGGAAATCAACCGCTTGACAATGGCGGCGGCATCCTTGGCGCGCGCAGGGCGGTGGTCCTGATGGGCTGCCAACTGGTAGAACATGGCTTCGGCATAGAAATTGTCGCTCTGCTTCATCATGCGTAACAGTATTTGGTCGATGCTGTGGAAACGCGAACAGAGATGGAAGGCGCTGTCGGGCAGTGTGCCGTCGGATACGCGCACATCGAGCACCACTCCGTCGTCAACGAGCTGGCGGATGAAGCGATCGACAAACTGCGTGTTGCGACCGATGGTCAGTGGCGACAGCGGCGGATTGTCGTCGTCCCAACACCATCCCTCGCCCAAGAGGTCGGCATCCTTCATGCTGCGGTCTGCCACGATGCTGCCGCGGATCGTGTCTACGCCCATGTGGCGGATACTCTCCACGAAGGCATTCATGTCGTCAATGTTGAAACGGGGATCGAAACCGCCCACGCAGTAGAGATCGCCCGTCAGGGTGTGGTTTTCTACCTTTCCAGTATAATAGAGTTGGGTGCGAAATTGGTAGGAGCCGCCCAACTTGTCGATGGCGGTGATGGCGGTGAGAAGCTTCATGGTCGATGCCGGACGCAACATCTGGTGCTCGTTCACCTTATATAATATAGAGTCGGCTGTCAGGTCATAGACCTCCAGACCCACAGTGCTGGTTTCAAACATAGGGTGGCGGAGCAGCGAGTCGAGGCGATACTGGATGTTCTGCGGCCATGGCAGTGCCACATCGATGGTATCGACCTGAAAGGTATCGGGCTCCTCTGTTTCCTGGGCAGAAGCAGCCACTGCTGCCCACAATAATAACAGTATAATCTTTATCTTACTCATAATATGGGTGCAAAATTACAAAATAATATGGTTTGATGGTCGATTTTCCATAAGAAATTAGTATTTTTGCACCAATATTATAACGAAACGTTATGGTTTATAAGTACGATTATCTCATAATAGGTGCAGGTGTGGCCGGTATGAGCTACGCCCTGAAGATAGCACGTGCCAATAAGGGACGCGTCTGTATGATTTGCAAAAGTTCGCTCGACGAGGCCAATACCTCGTTTGCGCAAGGTGGTGTTGCCTCTGTCACTAATCTGAAAGTGGATAACTTTGAAAAGCACATTGAAGATACAATGATAGCCGGCGACTACATCTCCGACCCTAAGGCCGTGGAACAAGTGGTGCGTAATGCACCGTCACAGATTGAAGAACTCGTCAACTGGGGAGTCAATTTCGACAAGAAAGACGGGCACTTTGACCTGCACCGCGAGGGAGGCCACTCTGAATTCCGTATTCTCCACCATGCCGACGATACCGGTGCGGAGATACAGCGAGGACTGATGGAGGCGGTGCGCAACAATCCTAACATAGATATCAAAGAGCACCATTTTGCCGTGGAGATCATCACCCAGCATCATCTTGGTGTGCGCGTCACCCGACGGTCACCACACATCCAGTGTTACGGAGCATACGTGCTCAATCCCGACACAGAGAAGGTAGATACCTATTTGGCGAAAATCACCGTGATGTGTACCGGTGGATGCGGAGCGGTATATCTCACCACGTCGAACCCCGTGATAGCCACTGGCGATGGTATCGCCATGGTCTATCGCGCCAAAGGTACGGTGGCAGATATGGAGTTCGTGCAGTTTCACCCCACCGTACTGCATAATCCGAAAGAGACACACCCTGCCTACCTCATCACCGAGGCGATGCGAGGCTATGGCGGCATACTGAAACTGCCCAACGGCGAGACCTTCATGGAGAAATACGACGAAAGGCTGTCGCTCGCACCACGTGACATCGTGGCACGCGCCATAGACAAGGAGATGAAGATACACGGACTGGACCACGTCTGTCTTGACGTGACCCATAAGCCCGCAGAAGAGACGCGCCACCATTTCCCCAATATCTATCAGAAATGCCTGTCGATAGGTATCGACATCACCACCGACTACATCCCCGTGCGCCCTGCAGCACACTATATGTGTGGAGGCATCAAAGTAGATCTCAACGGACAGTCGAGCATTGAACGGCTCTATGCCCTTGGTGAGTGTTCATGCACCGGACTGCACGGCGGCAACCGACTGGCAAGCAACTCGCTCATCGAGGCGGTGGTCTATGCCGATGCCGCTGCCAGACACTCGCTGCAGCATATCGACGAATACGACTATAATACCAATGTGCCGGAGTGGAACGACGAGGGCACTATGACCAACGAAGAGAAAGTGCTCATCACGCAATCGGTCAAGGAAGTGACGCAGATCATGTCCAACTATGTGGGCATCGTGCGCTCTGACCTGCGCCTGCACCGGGCATGGGACCGACTCGACATGCTCTATGAGGAAACCGAACGGCTCTTCAAGCGCGTCAAGGCAAGTAGGGACATCTGCGAACTGCGCAACATGATCAATGTGGGATATCTCATCACACGATGGGCGTTGGAACGCAAGGAGTGCAGAGGTCTCCACTATACCACCGACTATCCGTTGCATGCCTACGACAAGAAATAATATGCAAATAATTTGCAGTATTCAAAATTTCTTGCTACATTTGCCTCTGATTACTAACTAAGAATGCTAAGACATGCTGCACATCGCACTGCCCGACAATAAGACAAGGAGACTGACCTTCTATCTGGCTATGGAAGAATACGTGGCCAGACACCTGAAGGCTGCCGACTGCTTCTTTATCTGGCAGGTGGAGCCCACCGTGATATTCGGCAGAAACCAGTTGATCGACAACGAGGTGAACCTTGATTTCTGTCGCCGCCATAACATACAGACCTACCGCCGTAAGAGCGGTGGGGGCTGTGTGTATGCCGATATGAACAACCTGATGCTGTCGTATATCACCGACGACGAAGGGGTGGGATTCACCTTCAACAAGTATATGGGCATGCTGGTCACGATGCTCCATCGGTTGGGCGTCGATGCCAAAGCCAATGGGCGCAACGATGTGATGCTGGGCAACAGAAAACTGTCGGGCAGCGCATTCTATCGCATACCGGGCCGGAGTATCCTGCATAGCACCCTGCTCTACGACACAGATATCGTCAACATGGTGGGGGCTATCACACCGGGAGAATTGAAACTACTCTCAAAGGGGGTGGAGAGCGTACGCCAGCGCATTGACTTGCTCAAAAACCATATCACTCTCAATGTTGACGAACTCAGAGAGTTTGCCATCAAGCACTTCTGCGACGAGACCTATTGCCTCGGAGAGAAAGAGATTGAAGAGATAGAACATATCGAAGAGGAATATCTCACCGACGATTTCATCTACGGCAACAACCCACGCTACACCGTGGTGAAGCACAAGAGGATAGAGGGCGTAGGAGAATTTGAGGTGAGAATCGATATGCGACATAATGTCATACACGATGTCAACCTGATGGGGGACTACTTCCTCATCGGCGATCTCGACAACGGACTGCTCAAAAAACTGCGGGGTGTTCCGCTTACCAGAGAGTCTATCAGATGTATTCTCCCTGACCGGATAGACGACATCATCTACAACCTTGAGAAAGAGGACTTCGTCAACCTACTGGCAGGTTGAGCAAAATACTAAAAACCCAATAACAACAATATATAAATATTCAAACAGCCTATGAACAACAAACGCACCTGTCTTTACGACAAACACGTGGCACTGGGCGCTCTCATTTCGCCCTTTGGTGGGTTCGACATGCCCATACAGTATTCCAACATCACTGACGAACACCAAGCTGTGCGTCAACATTGTGGTGTGTTCGACGTGAGCCACATGGGCGAAGTGCTCGTCAGCGGTACAGACGCTGAGCGCTACGTTAACCATATCTTCACCAATAATGTGGAAGGTCTTGCTGTCGGCAAAATTCTCTATGGCATGATGTGCTATGAGAATGGCGGAGTGGTCGATGACCTGTTGGTATATAAGATGGCGGACGACCGCTTTTTCCTGGTCATCAATGCTGCCAATATCGACAAAGACTGGGCTTGGATCCAGTTGCAAGCCGAGGGGTTCAACGTGACACTCGACAATCAGAGCGACTACTACGGACAGTTGGCAGTGCAGGGGCCGGAAGCGGAGCGCATCATGGAAGAGATACTCAATCTGCCATGCAGCGAACTGACTTTCTACACCTTTAAGACCATGGGCGACGTCATCGTGTCGCGCACCGGATATACCGGTGAGGATGGCTTTGAGATATATGCCACTCCCGATTATATCAACCAGTGTTGGGATAAACTGATGGCTGCCGGCGTGACACCTTGCGGACTGGGATGCCGTGACACCCTGCGCTTCGAAGTGGGACTGCCGCTCTACGGTGATGAACTGTCTGCCGAAATCACTCCTATCATGGCTGGACTGGGCATGTTTGTCAAACTCGATAAAGAGGAGTTTGTGGGACGTGACGCCCTTGCCAAACAGAAAGCTGAAGGTGTAGCCCAGAAACTCGTGGGTATAGAACTCCAAGACAAAGCGATTCCCCGTCATGGCTATACCGTGATGAAAGACGGACAGCCCATCGGTACTGTGACGACAGGATACCATACCATCTCTACCGACAAGAGCGTATGTATGGCACTTATCGACAGCCAGTATGCGCCACTCGGCACAGAACTGGAAGTGCAGATTCGCAAAAAGGTGTTCCCTGGAACTGTGGTCAAGAAGCGCTTCTACGACAAGCATTACAAGAAATGAGAAAATATATACAATAACTAAAAAGAACTATACGATTATGGCAAAAGTAATTGAAGGACTCTATTATAGCGAGTCACACGAGTATGTACGTGTTGAAGGTAACACCGGTTTTATCGGTATCACAGACTATGCACAGAACGCACTGGGCAATGTGGTCTATGTGGATATGCCCGATGTTGACGATGAGATAACAGCAGGTGAAGACTTCGGTGCGGTAGAGAGCGTGAAGGCTGCCAGCGATTTGCTGTCGCCCGTAAGCGGTACTGTACTGGAAGTGAACGAAGCACTCGAAGACCAGCCCGAACTCATCAATCAGGATGCTTTCGAAAACTGGATTATCAAAGTGGAACTCAGCGATACCGGAGAACTGGATCAGCTGATGGATGCCAAGGCTTACGAGGCTTTCTGCAATCAGTGATTCACGCAAAAAGCCTATATGCCTATGTCCTATAAGTATTTTCCACATACCGACGACGACCTGCAACAGATGATGCAGCGCGTCGGTATCAGCAGTCTCGATGACCTCTATGCAGAAGTGCCGGAGGCTATCCGTTTCCGTGGCGACTATGATCTGCCTGACGAAATGAGCGAGACCGAGGTGCGCCAGGTGTTTGAACAACTGGGCGCCATGAACCGTCCTATGATGTGTTTCGGCGGCGCAGGGGTCTATGACCATTATACACCGGCGGTGATTCCCAATCTGTTGAGCCGTTCTGAACTGCTGACCAGTTATACGCCGTATCAGGCGGAGATATCGCAGGGAACGCTCCACTACATCTTCGAATATCAGTCGATGATGGCTGAACTGACGGGCATGGATATCTCCAATGCTTCCATGTATGACGGCACGACTGCCTGCGCTGAAGCCATGATGATGGCGGCGGCATCGGGAAAGAAGCAAAACCGATTCTTGGTGAGCGATACAGTCAATCCCAAGACGCTGCAGGTGATGCAGACCTATGCACACTATCATGGCATCCAGCTCGGAACTGTTGTCTCACGAGACGGTGTTACCGACCGTGAAGATCTGGAACGACAGTTGGCGGAAGGTGGTGTGGCTGGTGTTCTCGTGCAACAGCCCAACTATTTCGGCATTGTGGAGGACTATAGCGGTTTTGCCGATCTCATCCATACCAATAAGGGTCTGTTTGTCATCGATAGCATTGCTGCCGACCTCGCCCTACTGAAAACACCAGGCGAATGGGGGGCTGACATCGCAGTAGGCGATGCACAGTCGCTGGGCATCCCAATGCAGTTTGGTGGTCCATACGTGGGATATCTGTGTTGCACGGAGAAACTGTTGCGTAAGATGCCGGGACGCATCGTCGGACTGACACAGGACAACAGAGGACAACGTGCTTTTGTGCTCACGCTGCAGGCACGCGAACAGCATATCCGCCGACAGAAAGCTACATCAAACATTTGTTCTAACCAGAGCCTGATGGCGCTCTTCGTCACCATATATCTATCGCTCATGGGCAAGGAGGGACTGCGCGAAGCTGCACAGCTGTCGTATGCCGGCGCCCACTATCTGTGTGACCAACTGATAGCAACAGGTCGTTTCCAACTTGTCTATCAACAGCCTTTCTTCAACGAATTTGTGGTACGCTACGACGATGACCTCGACGGACTGCTCCAATGCCTTTCCGACGAAGGTATCTTCGGTGGTGTGAAAGTGGCAGACGACCAACTGATGATTGCCGTCACTGAGCAACGCACCAAGTCTGACATTGACCGTCTGGTCAGCCTTATCAACCTCTAATCCACAGCAAAGCCTTATGAACAACAAGTTATACGGAAATCTCATCTTCGAATTGTCGAAGCCTGGCAGAAAGGGCTATTCGCTGCCCAGAAACGAGTATGGCAACTATAACATGCCGGAAAGTATGCAACGACAACATCCTGCCGAACTGCCGAACTGTGACGAGCTGACCGTGGTACGTCACTATACCAATCTCTCGGCCAACAATTTCGGAGTGGATAACGGATTCTATCCTCTAGGGTCATGCACCATGAAGTATAACCCTAAAATCAATGAGGAAGTGTCTGCTATGCCACAGTTCACACGCTTGCATCCGCTACAACCCGCTGAAACGACACGGGGCGCAAAGGAAGTATGCCAACGGCTGAAGAAAGCGCTCTGTGCACTGACCGGACTGGCTGACTTTACACTCAAGCCTTTTGCTGGAGCGCACGGTGAACTGACTGGACTGATGGTAATCAGAGGGTATCATGAAAGTCGTGGTGATATGGCGCGTACCAAAGTCATCGTACCTGACTCGGCACATGGCACTAACCCAGCTTCGGCTGCTGTATGCGGACTGGAGATTGTGGAAGTGAAATCAACTGCCGACGGTCGTGTGTCACTCGATGATCTGAAAGCTATTGTAGAAGCGGAAGGCAACAATATTGCTGCCATGATGATGACCAATCCCAATACATTGGGACTTTTTGAAACTGATATCCCTGCTATTGCTAAACTCATCCACGACTGTGGCGGACTGATGTATTATGATGGCGCTAACCTCAACCCTATGCTCGGTGCATGTCGGCCGGGCGATATGGGCTTTGATGTGATGCATATCAATCTGCACAAGACATTCTCTACCCCTCACGGTGGTGGCGGTCCTGGCAGCGGTCCTGTCGGAGTGAGAAGCGGATTAGAACCTTTCCTTCCTTTTGTCAGTCCCTATGAAGCTGGCAATTTCGGAGTGGTTATGAAGGCTTATGCCTATATCCTCTCACTGGGTCGCCAACAGATCAAGATGGTTGGACCGTTGGCTACACTCAATGCCAACTATATCAAGGAATGTCTGAAGGATGTCTATCTGTTGCCTATCGACGGACTCTGCAAACATGAGTTTGTGTTCGACGGACTGAAAGACAAATCTACAGGGGTGACAACAATGGATGTGGCAAAGCGGTTGCTTGACTATGGGTATCACGCTCCGACCATCTATTTCCCATTGCTCTTCCATGAATCACTGATGATTGAACCTACGGAGAGTGAGTCGAAAGACACGATCGACGGATTCATCAGTGTGATGCAACAGATTGCAGAAGAAGCCAAGACTCAACCCGATACGGTCAAGTCGGCACCGCTCAAGACGCCTATCGGAAGAGTTGATGACGTATTGGCAGCCAAGCATCCTATTGTCAACTACAAACAGATGATTCATGACAACAACTGATCTTATCATCGTCGGTGCGGGACCTGGTGGTTACCGCGCCGCACATCTTGCCGCGCAACGAGGATTGCAGGTGGTTGTCATCGAAGCCGATCAGGTGGGTGGCACTTGCCTTAACCGTGGTTGCATACCTACCAAAACGTATGTCCACGCTCGTTCCTTCGACGAGGCTGTGGGCAGACAGCCGGAGGTGGTCACTGCATTGCGTAGCGGTGTGGAACAACTCATGGCTTCGCCAGGCATCACTCTCGTACGCGGTCGTGGTGAGTTCACCGGACCTCATACGGTTAAGGTTGGCGATACGGAATATACCGCTCCACACATCATCATCGCTACGGGAAGTAGTAGCAAGATGATTCCTGTAGAAGGTATCGACCTTCCACAGGTGATGGACTCTACCAAACTCTTGCAGTGTCAGGAACAGCCTCGTCGCTTGTGTATCATCGGAGCTGGTGTAGTGGGCATGGAGTTTGCCAGTGTGTTCAACCGCTTCGGCACAGAGGTGACAGTCATCGAATACCTCAAGGAGTGTCTGCCTATGCTCGACAGCGATATTGCCAAACGACTCCGCAAATACCTGGAGCGCCAAGGCATCACCTTCCGCATGAAGACTATTGTCACCTCGCTCGCAGATATTGATGCTGATGCCATTCTCATTGCCACAGGTCGCAAACCCAATGTGTCGGCTGACCTTGCCGTTGCCGGCATCACCTACGACGAGCGTAAAGGCATCAGCGTAGATGAGCACTTTGAGACTAATGTCAGCGGTGTTTATGCTATTGGTGATGTCAATGGCAAACAGATGTTGGCTCATGCAGCAGAGATGCAAGGTATTCATGTGGTCAACCGACTGACGGGACATCAGGACAATATTCGTTTCGATATCATGCCTTCTGCCATCTTCACAAGTCCTGAAGCTGCGTGTGTGGGCTTGTCGGAAGATCAGTGTAAAGCCACATTGCCTGGCTACCGTTGTCGCAAAGCATTCTGGCGTGCCAACGGCAAGGCTCTGACGATGGATGCTGCCGAAGGCCTGTTGAAACTGTTGTCGGATGTTGACGACCGCATAGTGGGGTGTCATGCTTATGGTGCTCACGCTGCCGACCTGATACAGGAGGTAAGCAGTCTGATGTGTCTCAATGCTACTGTCGCTCAGTTGCGCGACATGGTACACATCCACCCAACGCTCTCTGAGGTGTTGCATGCCGCATCAGAACAGGAATAACATCATTTTACCCCATATCAAAAGCCCCGTCAGCATGGACGGGGCTTTTGATTTGGGGTATGCTCGGCATGAGCATACAAAAAAGCTCTTATCCGGAGACAAGAGCTTTTATATGTGAATCTTATTTCAATTCTGTGATCTTCACCACCTGCATGTCGTTGTAGATGAGGTTCTCGCCAGCCATACCCCAGATGAAAGTATAGTTGGAAGTTCCTGCAGCGCAGTGCACACTCCACTCTGGATTGATAACAGCCTGTTCGTTGCCTGTCCAAATCAGACGAGTCTCCTGTGGTTCCCCCATGATATGGCAAACGCTCTGTCCTTCTGGAACCTTGAAGTAGAAATACACCTCCATGCGCTTGAGGTGGGTATGAGCAGGCATTGTGTTCCATACCGATCCTGATTTGAGTTCGGTAATACCCATCTGCAACTGGCAGGTGCGCACACCAGCCACACCGTTGAGAATCATCTGATGGATAACGCGGTCGTTGCTCTCGGCAGCACTTCCTGCTATAATATTCTTCGCGTCTTTCAGACTCACCTTTTTGGTGGGATAGCTCTGATGGGCACATGCACTGTTCATATAGAACTTAGCAGGATTCTGTGCGTTCTTACTTGCCACGATGATTTCCTTTACACCCTTACCTACATAGATAGCCTCCTGGAAAGCGAGGTCATAGCGCTTGCCGTCAACCGTCACACTACCGTCACCACCTACGTTGATGATACCAATTTCGCGATTGTCGAGCAGATTGCGACCATTGTCACTCTTGCTGAGATCCACATAGAGTGGTTCGATTGATGTGAGTTTCAGTGGAGTATCGGTTGGCATTGCACCTCCCACAAGGAAACGGTCGATGGTGGTGTAGGTCCAGTTTACTTCACCTGGTGCCATGATTTTCTCAATGAGATACTCGCTACGCAAACGCTGTGTGTCGTAGCTCTTGGCATCTCTGGGGTTTGAAGCCTGTCGCACACAATAGTTTGTGTAGCTGTTTTCTGCTTTTACTTCATAGCCTTTACACTTGCACTGTGCATTCACCGAAATGGCTGCCAGGCAAATGGCTGTAGTCATTAAAATCTTTTTCATTACTTTCTATAATTATTAGTTGTTTACTTTCTTTTTCTCGTCAGCGATAATGCGCTTGCGGTTGATCAGCATCATGGCGAGGGTGATGACTACCAATACGGCAGCACCTATATATTTGAAATACTTCACCAGAGCATAGATGACATAACTAAACAGGGCGGACACGAAATCCATACTACCTGCAAGGAATCCTTCTGGAACATGAGCGGCATTATCTTGGGTCTGCGCATATACCGAAGCGGCGGCCTTGGTAAAATCGGGAGCCATATCGGTGATAAACCAAAGTCCTATGAGTAATGCTATAAGTCCTATGATGAAACTCTTCACCACATTACCCTTGGTATAGGGAAGCATCATGGGGAAAATATAAAACAGGCCTGCCAACGATGCAAGGGGCAGAAACTGGTTGCCTGGCAGAATTACTGCTATAACGATATAGGTAGGAATCAGAAACAAAGTACCTACCAACGCGGTGGGGTGACCGATAACGAGTGCAGGACTCATACCGATGTGGATGGTCTTGCCCTTCATCTTTTTGTTGACCACCTCTTTGGTCTTCTCTGAGATAGGCATCAGTCCGTCGATAAACAGTTTGGTGATACGGGGTATCAGTTCCATCACGGCTCCCATCGTTACGCCAAGGAAGAGAATATGCTTCACAATGCGCATCACACCATCGGTAGCGGTAGAACCTGCGGGCATGGTTGCCATAAACTGATCGAACTGGGTGATGTCGCCCCAATGGGCTACAGTGGCTATCAATGCGCCTACTACCACACCGAGTACAAGGGGTTCGCCAATAACGCCGAACTTTGACTTTAAGCCCTCGGCATCGATATTGAGTTTTGAGAATCCCGGTATTTTGTCGAGCAGCCATCCAATAGCAATGGCAAACGGTGTGAAACTCTGACAGAAAGGC
Source organism: Prevotella sp. P5-50 (assembly GCF_002251295.1). GTDB lineage: Bacteria > Bacteroidota > Bacteroidia > Bacteroidales > Bacteroidaceae > Prevotella. The sequence goes on along the minus strand of NZ_NPJA01000013.1, from coordinate 149,463 downwards.
TGTGGCACGGAGATGCCTGGAAGGTTGTAGTATTCCTGAAAGCGCTCTGCCGTAAGGTCTGCCATCACGAGTGTGATGATGTAGCACACGATAGCTGCAAAATACCCCCATACAAGACTCTCGCCGCACACAAAATATACCACAGCACCTATGAAAGCGAAGTGCCAGTAGTTCCATAGGTCGATATTGACAGTACGTGTGGTTTTGGTGATTACCATGAGGAAGTTAACACCGAGGCACACAGGGATGATGAGTGCACCGACAGCTGTATTGTATGCTACAGCAGCGGCAGCAGGCCATCCCATATCAAATACACTCAGGTTGAGGTTGAAGATATCCTCAACAGCCTGCAGCGGATCCTTGAAATTATTGGTAAGCAAAGCTGTAACAATACCGAGGCCCACAAATCCTACGCCCACATACAGACCAGATTTGAGTGCCTTGCCAAATTTCATGCCGATACACAGACCGATAATCGTGAAAAGAATGGGCATCATCACCGATGCACCCATTTGAATGATGTAGTTGAAAATATTCATTACTTTACTTTTTTGTTTGTTTCTAATTATAATGTACCGTGACTGGCTCATGCCACGATATTTGATTTGTGATAGTAGTATGACTGCGTGACCGATATCGTGTGCCATCTTTCATCAGCGAAGAAGCATGCCACGGGATATTATCGTATCACGAATTTTATATGCACCTGCAAAATTACTTAATCTTTTTGTAAAACTCACCTTTTATCGTTTTTAAATGCATTTTTTCGCTTACCATACCTCTTTTTCATACGAAATCATGCTTGCCAAAGACAAATGTCATGCCAAAAGTGTTGTGTTACACAACGTGGCTTTTTCGTTCTTGTGCGCAAGTGTCTTAAATTCCGATTGGCTCTTTGCGTTAACGCGAGGTTAAATTCCAAAAGTTTATATGATGTTAAAATAGTGTTAAATCGCGTTGCCTGTCATTGAGTCTGCTGTTTTTTCTCGTTATTTGTATAAAAGACGCAGGGAAAAGCCCCAAATCGTTATCAGCAAAAACAGAATAAAGACAATGACTATGAACAAAAGATGTATCACAACAACACTGGCACTACTGCTGACAGTATTGACTGTCGCAGCAGGAACGAAGATTGTGGAAACCAAGCCACTCCAACCTTTTACTGTTCTGAATATCCTTGGTAGTGCCAAAGTGGTTTATATCCAAGGTAGCGGACATAGTGTGCGTCTGGAGGGTGACAAAGAAGAAATCGATCGCCTCGAAATCAAACAAACAGATAAGCACCTCAATATCGGTTACAAGACCACCAAGATTGGCGGCATTTATTATATGGGCAATGGATCAAACAACGGTTCGGTTACCATCTATGTCACTTCGCCTGCAATCAATGTGATCAATGTGACAGGCAGCGCAGAGGTTGAAGTCGATAAGTATAAAGTTCAAACATCCATGCTGACTATGAATGTGACAGGGTCTGGATCCATACATGTGAAAAATGCCAGCGTAGGAACTGCCACATGCAATGTAGCAGGGTCAGGTTGCATAAGTGTTGATGAGCTGCAAGCTGTCAATGCTTCTCTCGTTGTGAGTGGAAGTGGTATGGTCAAGGCACAAGTGGATTGCAGTGATAAACTGAATTGCGTAGTGGCAGGATCAGGAGACGTTAGTGTATCGGGAAGAACTGCTAACTATAGTAAATCGGTCATGGGATCAGGATGTGTTAGTGACAAGAAACTGAAATATACCAATCTCAGCAATGCCACAAGATATGACGGAAAACAGGCGTATGTGATTGACAGAACAGGAAGAAGCCAAGGCAATGATACGGTGAACGGCATCGTGGCAAATCCTTAAAACTATACGGCATAAGACAAGGAAGGATACTGAAGGTGAACCAACAGCAGTTTGAACATACGGCAAAACAATTGCGCATGAAGGCCTGGCAAACGGCATCGCGCATGCTGAACGATAGCGATGATGCCGACGATGTGGCGAGCGAAACAATGCTTAGGCTATGGGCTGTGCATGATACGCTACACGACGAAACACATGCCGTCAGACTGGCTGTTGTCGTGGCTCGACATACTGCCATTGACCACCAACGACGACGGCGACCATCGGTCAGTATAGACAGTGGGACAAGAGTCATTCCTCTCGATATTCCCACCACCGATACACCTGACTGGAAGATGGAATGGGAGGAAAGCGAACAATGGCTGCGACAACGCATCGAACAACTGCCACCCAGAGAAATGCAGGTGTTGAGACTCAGACAGACTGAACGACGCACCAACGCTGAGATTGCAGCACTACTGGGAATAGGCGAAGCATCTGTGGCAACCATGCTATCGGCAGCACGCCGAAAACTGTTTAATGATATCAAAGAAAGGAACCGACAATGACAAACCAACAACTCATCAATCTGCTCGAAAGCTTCATGGATGGACAAACGACAGTTGAACAGGAAACACAACTGGCTGACTTCTTCCGTCAAGCAACAGATGCCGACCGTCCCGAAGGAATCTCGAACGACGATTGGCAGGCCTATTGCGAGATGTTCCGCATGTTTGAAAACGGAATGGAAGAACATACGGCAACCATTCGTCCTGTAGAAACAGACGCTCCTGAGAAGAAACATCGCATCTTGCCACTGCGCTGGATGGCGGCGGCTGCCTCGGTGGCTGTGTTGCTGGTTGGCGCACTGACACTCTGGAATCATACTACCGACCAACCGCAGCCGATAGCACAAAGTCAACCGGCCATCACTCCCGTTGAAACCGATACCGTGGCAGTGGATCGACGTCAGATACCATTAGACAGTATCACACCGCCCGCCAAAACTACTAAGCGGAAGATACGTCGACTACACAGCGTTCCACCGCCTCCTAAAGAATATCTGGCTGAGACTGGAAATACCAAGACGGTGGACAAGGCCATCAGTCAGGCTGACCTCGATGAAGCCGTGGCACAGGCAGAACTCTTGCTCCAAGCCATGCAACTGCAACAGATGGTTGAACTCAACGATAGTAAGATGCAATACCTCCAGGCTATGGATGCCCTTGATGCCGAAGAGGAAGAATATGTAGAACAATGAGCAAATAACTATACAACAATGAAACAAATAATACTTACCATGGTTGCCATGTGGGCAACTGTAAGTGCCTCGGCACAGGAAACAATCCAGAATACCTATCAAAAGGTTATTGGAAACTCGACGGTTGAACTGTTGTCGCGTTCCGATTATCAGGATCGAACCGACTCGCCAACCACTTACTGTAAGTTTACGGAGTTTAAAATACCGGAGAGCAATAAAAACCTCATTAAACAAATGGAACAAGCCATGTTAAAGGATCAGGACCGTGCTTATTCCTTTTTTATAAGAAAACCTGAAGCAAAGATGAACACACTCAACACCAAGAAAGTGGTGTATGGGCCAAACAATGAGTATGGGGTGACATTGGGAAGTAATAAGTCGCATTATTACTATTCTACCTTTTTCAAGGAACCGTCTGACTCTACTCGCCGCCATGCCTATGCCTTCGTGTGGTTTAAGGAAGGAATGGATTTCCACTGCTACTACTATCATATCTATGGTATGACTCCAGAAGCTGCTAAAAGCGTAACGATGAACAGCCTGTCGAGTCTCGCCAAGGGAAATCGCATACGTAGCACTCTTTCTGGCAATACGCTCATCATCGAGCGCTATGACGAACAGGGCAATAAAACCCTGCAACAGGTTAGTGTGTCAGACGACAGCAAAACAGCTGACGATCTGTCGGTAGATGATGTGACTGCTAAACCGTCGAAGGTCACCAATGATGTGCAGTTTATGACTCAGTTCGGACTACTCAGAGTGGCTTTCCTCGATGCCATCAAAGACCCTAGCCAGAAAATGCTGCAGGTGGGGCTCGCTACTAAGATAGTGGCACTGTGTAAAGATCACAGCAGTCTCTTGACCTATGGCGAACGGACAACATGTAAGAATACTATTTTGGATATGACTAATATCATGAACAAAACCGTTCGCGGAGATATCTATCTTGAGGGAATGCTCAAACAAGCCATAGATTATCTCGGAAAGAAATAAACATACACAACATAAACACAAAACAATGATGAAAAGATATGTATGGGCAGCCATACTGCTACTCCTATGCCCTGTAGCGAAGGCGCAGAGCGACTCTGCTGCAGTAGCCACCGACACTACTGATGTCTATAAAAATGTGGGTTTGGGCGAACTGACCGTTAAGGCACAGCGACAAATGGTGAAGACTAAAGACGACCGTGTCAGCTTTGATGTGGCTTCCGACCCTGAGGCAAAGACCAATCCGCTGATAGAGATGCTTAAGAAAGTGCCGTTTGTTACCGTCGATGCTGATGGTACGATCAAGGTCAAGGGTTCGAGTGATTTCAAAATATTCAAGAATGGCAGACCTGACCAGTCTTTTACCAACAATGCCAAGGAACTTTTCAAAGGACTGCCGGCAAGTATGGTGAAACGCATCGAGGTCATCACCGAACCTGGAGCTAAATATGATGCGGAAGGACTGGTGGGCATCCTCAATATCGTGATGGACCGACAGAGCCAGATGAAAGGACTGACGGGTACTGTCAGTTCGAACGGGACATTTGGAGATAGTGGCAATCCATACAATGGCAATCTCTTTCTTACAGCACAGACGGGCAAACTCACCATCGCGCCGTATTTCGGTATGGCATTTCAGAAATGGCATCAGACAGAAACAACCGACTATGTCTATACCGACACCAACAACCGGTACCACGATGAACGGAGAACATACAATCCGGGAAGAAACATGTGGTATGGCATGGATGCCAGTCTGGAACTCGACTCCTGCAACCTCTTGACTCTGGCGGCAAGTGGATTTGCCTATCGGGTGAAAGATGATGCAATAAAAAACACCCGACTGACCGATGCTGCTGGAAATCCAATATATAGCATGCAGATGGATAGTAGAGATGTGTTGGCGCGCTATTTCGATATCGACTTGCAACTGTCCTATCAGCATAATTTCAGCAGAAAGGGCGAACTCCTTGCCATCGACTATCTGTTTTCTACCACCCGTTCTCATAGTGACGGAAGCTTAGACCTGTCACAGTGTTTGAACTATGGGGAATATGACAGCCAGTCTTTTGACAATCATACTACCTTCAGCGAACATACCCTGCAGATTGACTATGAACGTCCGTTTGGCAAGCATCATTCATTAGATGTGGGTGGTAAGTATGTGATGCGATTCAATAATAGTGATAACCTCAGGAGGGAATACCTCAACAGCGAACTCCTACGCTCGCCAGCTACTAAGTTTGACCATAAGACCGATGTGGGGGCTACCTATGCTGAATATAAATATCGTCTCGGTGGATTTACCCTTGCTACCGGACTGCGCTACGAGACGTCACGCATGAAGGAATCATGGCCAGACGGTTCACAAGATGATTTTAGCAGACGTTTCAACGATATCGTTCCGTCTATTCGCACGACATGGCGCATCAATGATCAAAACTCGCTGAAACTCGCTTACACCATGCGATTGTCAAGACCGGGCATCAGTTATCTGAACCCGTATCATAACGAAACACCAATTTCCGTCAGCTACGGAAATCCGCATTTGGGCACGTCGAAAGCTAATAATTTCACGTTGGGATACAACCTCATGACCACTAAACTGACCATCGGTCTCAATGCTTCATTCAGCCTCTGCGATGATGCTATTGCCGCAGTGAAATGGGTGGAAGACAATCGCTTCATGTCGAGTTACGACAATAGTGGTAAGGTTAACTACTTCCAGGTCGTGCCTTATATCCAGTGGCAGATTACTCCAACCACTAAACTCGTGAGCAATAGCACCGTCACTTGGGTGGACAAAGCCAATACTTCACTTGGACTTGCCATGCATAGATGGAACTTCGATTCCTATAATCAACTGACACAGGAACTGCCTGCCAAACTGGCTTTGACCCTGTCTGCATATTTCGATTATGGCACTCCGACAACGCTTTACAGTTATGACTGTGCATGGCAGAACTTCTCCGTGTCGCTCCGTCGCTCCTTCCTTAAAGAAGATCGACTCACCACCTTTGTGCGTTGCAGTTATCGCAATGATATCAAAACCCATTACGTGAAAGGTGACTACATCGGCAGTCAGCGTGTTGATGGTCCTAACTGGAATCTGCAGTTTGGAGTGTCTTATCGCTTCGGAAGTCTGAAAGCATCGGTCAAGAAGACTGCCAAACAAGTGAGCAACGACGATTTGATGGGGCGCAAATAATAGCATAAACACGCTCAATTACCCTGATGACTGATTATGAATAAACACTCTCAAACAATATGATGCTTCCATGCTATGTCTGTGAAGATTTGCGGAATGCATCCTTTTTCTACTCCCATGTCGGATGACATGGGAGCTTTTTTATCTGAAAAACGATAGGAAAACCAATGAAATGTTGTATCTTTGTAGATTGAATGATGATGATTAAGTATGGACAAGGTACTGTCGCCAGGCGATGCAACCATTGTCCGCCAACGTATGAATACTAATAGACAAGATATGGAAAAAACTTTTGAACAGCGGTTGCACGATGACCTGCACCGTTATCTGCTGGGAATGAAAGTGGTGGATGAGCGTCTGCCTGAATGTCCTGATGTAGAAGGACGATGGAAACAACTGATAGAGGCTTATCTCCCTGATGGCATCAGGGAGTTTGCTGCCTATCCTACCGTTTCGCTGGGATGGATGATGTTTATCGGCATGGCTATCGCATACATGTGGGACAAAGACTGGATGCGCTATAATGCTGATCCACAGCTTTACGAACTGTTGCGCGATGCGCGTGGCTACGATGCGATGGATGATCATATCATGGAGGATGTGCTCAGACTCGATGAGAATGGACGCAGAAAAACACAGGACATCGTGGCGGAGTGTGCCTCGCGCACCGATAATATGTTGCGTCACGAACATATACAGCCTGGCACCAAAGAGGCTTTTCAGGCCTATACACAATGTCTCCACCAACTCTATCTCATGGGAATGGCCATGCAACTCTCTGCCATGGGCTACCACATGACACCGCTGAATCCTGTAAACTGATGCGGAGATTTTTAGTATAAGAATCTTGCAAGGCACAATAACCCTTGAAAACAATAATGACCGACATCGTACCATGTCGGTCATTATTGTTACAGGTGATGGCTAATCCCCAACTCGGACAGGAGGGTTAATAGCGAAGAATGGAAACGCCTGCTGAACGCAGATTGGGCATGGTCATACCGATGGAAGCTCCAATATAGGTGGGGTCGCATACGGTGTAACGCTTGCCATCGACGGTCAGAAAATCGCCTTTCACATCGCCTTTAAACTGTACGGCGGTGGCGATATGGTTGGGATAGTCGAGGTAAACGACATCAAGGCCAAGCAGTTCGCGAACCAACCAACCGAAGAGTACTGAACGGTCTTCGCAGTCGCAGGCAGGATAATAGAACAGTTCTTCAACGAAAAAGGGTTTCTCAAAACCAAACTGTTCTTCATCCGTAGCATATTTGAAACCGGTCTGCACAAAGTTCAATAGCAGATTGGCAGCATCAACTTCACTCTTTCCCTGTACAAGGGGACGTAATGTGCCGAGCACCTCTTGGGCTAAACTGCCTGCTACGGGTGCCTTGGCATAGACGCCATAGTCGCATTGGGGCATGGAGGCATAGAAGTCCATCAACGATTTGGAAACATTAACGCTGACACTGACATTGCCGGCTTTGTTGGTGCGCTGCCTACTGACCACGCCGCTGTTGAGGGCTGGAACATTGTTGAGGCGCATGGCAACGGGAGTCTTGGCTTTCTTCGAATCCTGATTACACATATAGAATGTGCAGGCCTCCGTGCCGTTGATGTTATAATAGTTCAATCCTTCTTTGGTGAAATAGGGGTGACCATAGACCATGCAGTCGGTGGCAACAAACAATAACAACTGGTTGCGATCGCCACGACGTGCCATCTTCGCACGGTAACCCAGTTCGTTGAGCAAGAACTGTTGCATGACAATACAGCTGTTTTCATCGTTGCATAAGGCTTCGGCTGCGGTTTTCACAAAGAGGAATACTCCCCAGTCGTTGAGGCGGAAGTCTTTCTGTGCCTGCTGGCAGTTGGCAATAAGGGGCTTGTAGTTGGAACGGCATAATGCTTCGTAACCGTCGGCAACGGCACATTCCTGACTGCTGGTGATATTGATAACGCCTTTCATCGATGCGTCAATATAGAGTTTGGTGTTGCAATAGTTGATGGCTACACTGGGGTAGAATTCCTTTTGCAACGAACTCTGCATAGCGGGTTTGGCTTTTGGCTTGGGTTGCGGCTTAACCGGTGTCGCCTGTGGTTTCGCAGGTGTTGTCGGTTCTGCTTTAGGTGCTACGGGTTGCGGCTTGACTGGTGTCGCCTGTGGTTTCGCCGGTGTCGTCGGTTCTGCTTTAGGTGCCACGGGTTGTGGCTTATCTGGTGTTGCCTGTGGCTTTGCAGGTGTTGTCGGTTCTGCTTTTGGTGCCACAGGTTGTGGCTTAACTGGTATAGCCTGTGGCTTCGCAGGTCCTGCTTTTGGTGTATTACCTCCAATGATCGTGGGTGTATTTTGCTTAGCCACGATCACAGTAGGTTTTGGAGTTGGCTTGGGTTGTGGTTGCGCTTTGGGTGTCGGCTTGTCGAAGGTCAACTGATCCACATTCTTCACCTCTACCGTAGGACGTTGCTGTCCCTCGATGGTGGTCTGATTGAGAATATCCTTGATGGTCAGTTCCACTGGTGGAGTATCTTCAGGATGTTTTTGCTCGTCGTAGATGACAGGTTTCGGAGGTTCGGGTTTGGTATGTCGCTCCACGGGTTTCTTGGCTTCTGCCTTTTTCCATGGGTGGCGCAGAAACTCGATAAACTCCTTGTTGGCATCGTCGATGAACTTGTCGAACGAGGCATTCTCTTCTTGGATGAATTTGTCAAAATCGTCAGTGACGACTTGAGCAGACAAGGGAATACTTGCCAACGCTGTGACGGCGAGAAAAACGAGTCTTTTCATTGTTGAAGGTGTTAATGGTGAACAGTCTGTGAATAATGAAAAAATCGACAATCCGAAGCATACGACTGCCTTGCGGTCGGCTTTCGGATTGTCGATATGTGGTCGGTTAATCCTGAGCTACAGGTTCACCGATGAAGTCTTCTACTTCCTTGCTCAGATCCTTGAGAGCGGCTTTCTGCTTGGCTTCGCGTGCTGCGGCCTCACGGGCTTTCTTGGCCTGTGTCTCGTCGATAGAAAGGAATACCTGGAATTCTTTCTTACCATCCACGTTGCGAACCATGGCGAAGTGTTCTTTTACCAAGCCGGCAATCTTGGTGTTGACAGCCATTTCGTAAGCCTGACCGAATTTATCAATTTCCTCGGTGGTCATGCTGCTATTGTCTGAAGAGGCAATGCTCTTGGCTTTACCTACTACCTGAGCCTTCGCACGCATAGCATAGTTGGAAACGGCACTCATTGTAGCATTGTCGCGACCAATCTTGGGATTAGAACCTATTGCAATGCCGATGAGGCTGATACGGTTTTCCTCGTCTCCTTCAATATAGGTACGATACTTGGTCAGAGCATAATCCATGGTTGAGGCTGATGCAAGCATGGTCCAGCCAGCCTTCTTCCATTCCTTGGTGGTTTTCTTAATGTCCTTTGCCAGGGCTTTCGACTGTGCCGAAACCATGGTTGAACCACACAGAATCATGGCTGCAAGGAGCAGCAGGTTGAAAATACGCTGTTTCATAATCTTCTTGTTTTTTGAGTTATTATTTAATAGTTTATAAACGGTTGCGGGTTATTCTTCCCAGTTGGTGGTGTAGGGGAGTGACACCTTGATGCGCTCCACGCCATTGGTGGTGGGGTTCACCACGGTGATGGTGCCTTTGACGAAAGCGAAGTGCGACTTCTTGGTGGTGCGGGCTTTCATCGTGCCTTCTGCCAGTGCTTTGACCTGGATAATGCCTTTAGAACCGAAGATGGCGTCGATGTCGTCGAATACCAACGGGGCGGTCAGTTCGGGCACTTCAAGTTCGATGCTCTTCAGACCGAAGGTAATGCCTTGACGGTTGTTGAGAGTCATGCGGATATTGATGTCGGTCAGGGTGCGGTCTTGCTTGTTGACAGCATTGGCGGTGAGGATGATCTTGCCTTCGGGCACTACGGCTTGCGCAATATTAATGGTGGCATCGGCATCCACACCGATGATGGCACGCTGTTGCAGCTTCTTGTTTTCTATGCGCAACTGTATGTCGAGGAAGTTTTCTTCTTCGGGCAAACAGTCGGTGGCGTCAAAACTGATGAGGAAGGCACCGTCCTGTGGCTCTACGCTGATTTGTCCGGCGCAGTTTGATTTAACGGTGGGCACCTTGGCAACGCGCACGGGTTTGCCTTTCAGCAATACTTGTACCAAGTAGGTATTGTCGTCGGTGAAGCGTCCGGTGATGGCGAGAGCGTCATAGAGTTGGCGGTAGCGCAACATGAGCCCTTCCACTTGTTTCACGCGGACATCATCAAAGAAGTACTCCTTCAATGCTGCCAACTGGGTGATAGCGGCTTTGATGTCTGCCACATCGGCAATATCGTCAATACCGTCTTCCAGGGCTTGGTATTGTGCCACTTTCTCGGCGTCAATCTTCTCAAACTGACTTTGCAGCGTGCGCTGTTCGGCACGAGAGTAGGGGTAGAGCACCGAATACTCGTAAAACTCCTTCTTGGTTTGCTTGTCGCGCATGCGACGCCAATAGACCTCTTCCACCTTGGCTTGCGAGATACCTTTGAGGAACGGCAGGTTGGCAGACTTCATCTTAGCGATGCGGTTGTATTCGTCGCGCGATTCTATACCGTCGTTGGTCACGGTTTCGCTGGCCACGTTGCGTTGTGTCACGCTGACATTGCTGGCCACCGAGAGGATGATGCGCTCAGTCACTTCGTTCATCGCCTTGACCTGTGCCTGGGCTAAGGTGGGGGCTGTCACGCTGACCACGAGTTTGCCTTCTACGGCTGTGCCGAGCCATGTGGGCACTTTCTTGGCACTACTCTCCACCACCTTGTTTTGTGCATAGATCGTCACGATGGCGAGCATCATGCATGCGAGGGTTATCAGTCGTTTCATAATGGTCTGTATTTATAAGTAGGTGTTATGCTACCATTCTACTGGCAGATTGCGAATCTCAATGATGGCATCGCGCACTTTCAGTTTGATGTATGAAATCTTGGGGATGAAATGGTCTGCCTTGATGAGGTAGAAGTCTTGCTTCATAGCCAGTTTCGGAGGCATATTGCGCCAGTCGTAACTGCTGTCGTTTTCGTTGACGGAGAAGTTGTAGCGCTCCAACTCCTTGGCATTCTCGTCGAAGGCTGATTTGATTTCAATATCACCTTTTTCCGTGTTCATGCGGCGGTTGCAGAATTCTGTTTCGATGGTGATGCGGTTCTGTTCTTTATTGCCGTAGCAACGCAATATGCGGAAATCGAGGTCGTTCACCGAGATCGTCAGTTCGTAAGGAGGCATCTGGGGTGCCTTCTGGTCGATGACGGGAGTGGCGGGCTGTGGCTTTTCCACTTCCACGATGACGGGTTTCTCCACTTCCACGATGACGGGTTTCTCCACTTCCTTCTCTACGATGACGGTATCTGGACCGGCAGGGATATTGGCGGCAATCTCTTGCTGAAGGGCATAAGCCTGATCGTAGCAGGGAATGTTGCCTGTCACAGCCGACAGATAAATGACAGCCTCTTGATAGCGGCATTGGTTATACAGTGCTTGTGCCTTCTGCAGGATGATGGCGCAGTTGGCGGCATAGTAGTCGGCTATCTTCTGACGGGTGGTACGTATGAATCGGGTGAAGGCGGGGTTGGTCACCTTGATATTCTGCACCAGCTTCATCAGCGCCTTGTCTTTATCGCCTACGGCATCAGCCTCCACGGGGATGGTCAGACTGTAGTACTCCGTGCCATCGATGATATTCTTGGCGATGAGCACCAGTTCGCCTTTGGCAACTGATACGTTGCGCACCATTCCCTCGGTAGAGAGCACATCGCCCAGCGAGAGGGCTGGTTCAATGGCAAACACATTATACACGTCGGCTGCTGCTGCGCTGTTGCGGTTGAGCACCTGGTGCATCTTGAGGTCGAGTGCATCAACGACTTCTGCAGGCAAATTCTTATCCGTGGCTTTCACGGTTGAGAAATGGATGTCGCTCTGCGCATATCCTACGATGGCAAGCGTCATCATTGCTATTTGTGTGAACAGTCTTTTCATACTCTTGGTAATTATTGTTGATACTCAGTCCCTGGAATTTATTCAATGACAATCTCCAGTTTCTGTCCCTGTGCGGTAATGGTGGCTTTGTAGTTGTCACCAAACTGTGTGCGGAAGAATTTGCGGAGGTCGCTGCTGAAATTAGAGATGGTGTATGAACGTCCGCGCTCTGCATTCCACAAGGGGATGTTGAGGGCGATGTGTACAAACTTATCGGTACTGTTGCTCATGTCATAGACACTCTGCTGGGCATGTTCGCGCAACCAGTCATCGAGGGCGTCTTTGAAGTTGTTACCCGATTCAGGACTGTCTTGGTCGAAGTCCCAGTCGCTGATGCTCTGTGAGAGGGTCAGGTCAATATAGATTTCACGTCCGTCGGCTACCATCTTCTCAAACGAGCTCTTGATCTGCTCGAAGAAGTCGGCAGTAATCTTTTTCATAGAATACTCCACGAGTTCGGTATTGCCTGTACTTCCCTTGTAGTATTTGCCACTGGGGAAGGTGGCTGCAGCGAGGTTGCCGTTGGTCTGATTCTCCACAGCACTCAGGTTGAGGTTACACTCGATGTGGTTCTGGTTGTCTGCCAGTACTTTGGCATCAACCTTGACAACGATGTCGCCTGGCAACTGCTGCACAATCTTGGTCTTCAAGTCCGACTTGCTGCCCATGCGCATCATCTCATCTCTCTTGGAGTTCTGCAACTGAGTGATGAAATTGCGAGTCTTGTAACCGTGCTTGGCAAATTCAGCAGTGACACGGGTGAGGGCATATTTCAACGCCTCATTATTCTCTGCTGCTTTGCGCATCGCCTCAAAGTCGGTACCATTGCAGCTGTTCACTTCTGGCACAATGACGATGGTGGGATTGAGGGCGGCGGTAGCTTTCACCTGCTTCTTACCATCCACCCATGTGGGCGAAACAGCAATGCTGTTGTGCTGGAGGTCAGCAATCAGCGACTTCGTATTGATGGTCACCGTCACAACCACTTTCTTTTTCTTCGTCACCTTCATATCATCAACCTCCTTGGGTTCGTCGGTGAGATAGTTGATGTATCGTGACTCAGAGAAGAAACGGTAGTCGTAGTCCTTGCGGGGTACGGCTATCATGGGAGTACCACCTTTCAGTCCTGCCACACCAGAGTGAAACAGCGTGTTGAATGCAGACTTGATGGCGAGGGCGGTAGCTTCCTTTTTCTTGTCGGCAGTGCCCGATGATCGTAATGTTACATTACCGTTTTCCTCCGACACCAGTTCGGCATCGTTGGAATATACTTGTGCGAAAAGGTTGGGGCAGAGTATCAGTCCCAACAGGAAACAGATAATCTTTTTCATATCTATACTCTGTGGTTTATTGGCTTAAAACCCTCATCGGTCAGAAGGCCGACGAGGGGTGATGGCTGCATAAATCAATTTTCCTCGTTAGTCTTAGATACGGATACCGAAGAGGGTGCTGACGAATTTTGACTGAAGGGTAATGGTGACCCCCTGATCCATAGCCGCTTTGAGCTCTTTACCACCCTTCTTTACCTTGCAGAGCGAGATGTCTTCACCCTCTACCGTGCTGACTTTCAAAAGACCGATTTCCTTGTTGGCTGTACGTCCGGCAATCTGGCGACTTACCTTGATGCTAAACCAAGTTTCGGTGTCGATACCGTGTAATGTGCCCAAATCGATATAAACCTCTTTGGCTTCATCCTTCTTCAATTTGCTGATTTCGAGGATGTGACCGTATAGGGGAGCTATGTTTTCGAGCAATCTGTCGATAGCATTCGAGGTACCAACGCTTGTCACTGCACTCTGAATGGCTTTTTCCTCCGATGCATCGTGGCCGGAATTTTCGTTGGTCTCACTGGCAACGATGGTACCGTTTTGTGGATTCACAAATTTAAGGGTGTAGCTACAGGTGGCAGTATAAGTGCGCTTACCTTCTTTATCAGTTTCAGATTTAGTGGCAATCGAGTTGATTCTACCTTGAAGAATGAGGTTGGCACCAATGGTCACCATGGTCTTCATACGATCCATATCGCCTTCTGCAGAGGCTTCAGGACTCTCGCGTCGTGATTGCTCCAGTTTGAGCGATTTGTCAGAATCCACGTCAATCAGAATAATGCGCTTGCGATACTGAATGTGTTCAATCACTTTGTTGCGCAAAGCTTCAGCTTGTGAAAAACTGAGGTTCTGTGGACGGTTGAAATACTCGATGTAAACAGTCTTCTTTGCTTCCGACAGTTCGTTCTGTGCGCATACGTTGGCGCAGAATCCTAAGAGAAGAATTACTGTGAAAACGAAAGAGTTGCGCAAGATGTACTTTTCCATATTTATAAATCCTTTAAAATTATTAAAATTGTTATTGATTCTTAGAAAATCGTTATTGGTGGTGCAAATATACGTTTTTTTTATTGATTAATAAAATTTCAGTCTTTAAAAATTACTCCTCAACATGATTTTTATACGCAATGAATATGTTTTTTACCGTATGATAATTGTTTTGTGGCGTTTCTCATGCGGTTGCAATCCTGTCTGAAACGGTCTCATTTTCCATCGCATGACGATGACCCCTATATAAAAAGATGTAGTGTAGAAATCCTGTGGATAAGTGTTATATTTGATGTAAACTACTGATAGTTCATCTGTTATCATGCGCGTGTAACATAGATTAAGGTATTCATTCTTTTTTTTTAGTAACATGCAATCCCATTTTTTTTCGCCCACTTTGATATTTTTCCCTTTCTTCTTTTTCCTGATGTGATGATGCGAGCCTACGAGATCATGAAGGCCCCTGTGCCTGCAGAACTGCTTGGCAAGTGGGAAACCATCCACTATACGCACATGATCAATGGCGAGAATGTTACCGATATTGATATTCTCAATGGCGATGAATGGAACAAGCAGTTTTACCACACATTAGCTTTTTCAGAAAATCACAAAATAAACAAATGGGATAGATTTGGAAGCCAACTCTACGACCAATGCTTCATGTTGAAGGGTGACAATATCACTATTGCAGGAAACTTGACCGATCTCCTTTTCCCACAATACAATTTCTCCGTGCCGCTGCAAATCAAGACATATTTCTCTGGTGTGAAAGGTTTGGCTGCACATATTGGTGTGCAGGCTGGCATACTCCTCTCGGCAAAGGATAAGATGACTATACACAGCATACGCACGATGAACCTCGGCAACGACGTATCATCAATGTACCTATGGGAATCGTACAAAGAGAAGAAATCGGAGAATGTAAGCAGCAAATTCCGCAATGTCGTTATTGGCATTCCCCTTGGAGTGAGCTACGAATGGCGACACATCACCCTCGATGCCTCCTATTGTTTCGAACTGCGACAAGCTATCAATCTGGAGACAGACAACCCCGGTGGCTGGGACTTCAACAACTCTCGCACCGCACGCAACCATGCCATCTATATCACAGCAGGATATAAGTTCACGCTATAAGCAGAACCACAATATCTAATGTCCCACACGGATTTTTAATGCCGCACACGGACGACACGGATTATAGTTACAGATTATTTTTAAGATTCTATTTAAGATTTACCATAGGTTATTTTTCTCGCGACTCGGCAAAGAATAAATTCTTGGATTTATTCTCTGCTCTCACTGCTCCAAAAATTCGAGCCTGTAAGGCGATCCCCATAAAAACCCTTCCAAGAAGCGAGGAACTTGAGTGCATTTTTGTCAAGGATTTTTATTTAAAGATTATTATTTCTGGCCAAAGGCCATATTTCATTAAAGATTTCCTCCAAAGATTTCTTGCGACAGCAACTAAAAAACATCCGTTCACTCCGTGGATCAAAAAAAATATCCCTCGATATTTTGTTTTTCGCAACCGATTCAGTAACTTTGTCACCACTATGAGTTTCACAACCACCATACTGCAATGGTACCAGAAAAATGGACGGATGTTGCCTTGGCGACAGACACGAGACCCGTATGCCATCTGGCTCTCGGAAATCATACTGCAACAGACACGCATCGAACAAGGACAACCCTACTGGCAACGCTTCATCGAACGCTGGCCTACCGTTGATCACCTCGCACAAGCCTCTGAAGACGAAGTACTGCGCTTATGGCAGGGACTGGGCTATTACAGTCGTGCCCGACATCTGCTGCAGGCAGCCCGTCAGGTGGTGGCAATGGGAGGATTCCCCAAAGACATGAAAGCGCTGCGCAGCCTGAAAGGAGTAGGCGACTATACCGCAGCAGCAATAGGAAGTATAGCCTTCGACCTCCCCGTTGCCGTGGTCGATGGCAATGTCTATCGCGTCCTTTCAAGATACTACGGCATCACCACCCCCATCAATTCCACAGCTGGCAAACACGAGTTTGCTGCCTTGGCACAACAGCTGCTGCCCGAACATCAAGCTGCGGATTATAATCAGGCGATGATGGATTTCGGCGCATTACAATGCACCCCCAAAGGACAACAGTGTCAGCGGTGTCCGCTCCAGGAAACGTGTGTGGCATGTCGTGAAGGACGTGTCGATACCTTACCCGTAAAACTCAAAACCGTCAAGGTGAGTGAACGCCTCATCACCTATATCTATATAAGGTGTAACGGACAGACCGCCATTCGCCGACGTCCCGAAGGCGACATCTGGCAAGGACTATGGGAACCGCCAATGATCTCCCCCGATGCGTTACCCGCCGAAGGCGGCCACCTGACCCTCGTGTGCAGTAAACTGCGCCACGTACTGACCCATCGCGTCATCCTGGCAGACTGTTGGCTGTGGGAAACAGCCACCCGACCACCTCTGTCCGACGACTACATCTGGATAGACGAGTCTGCCCTCGACCACTATGCCGTGTCACGATTGGTAGAGATAATGCTACAAAAGATACATACCAACAACGATTGATCATATATAAGTCTATGGCAGAACATAACGAACTCGGAACATGGGGAGAAACCCTTGCTGCAGAATATCTGGAAAAGAAAGGATATCAGATTCTCGAACGCGATTGGAAGAGTGGCCATCGCGACCTCGACATCATCGCCATGGATGGCGACACCATGGTGATAGTAGAAGTCAAGACCCGTCGCAACCGGCTGTTCACCGACCCCGAAATGGCAGTAGATTATCAGAAGATCACCAACCTCCAGCAGGCAGCCAACCGTTACGTCAAGATGAAATATTACGATGGCGACCTACGTTTCGACATCATCTCCATCGTAGGCACCCCCGATACCACCCATACCATCAACCACATCATCGATGCCTTCTGATCCTCCCCATCATTCAACACCGCACACGGATTGTATAGATTTTCACGGATTTTATTTCCGTCTAATTTCCGTTTAAATTCCGATGATTATTTCTTGCGAAGCAACTAAACATCCACGGAACACACGGACGACACGGATTATTGTTAAAGATTATATTTTCGTATAAATTCCGTATAAATTCCGATGATCCGATGATTGATTTCTGGCCAAAGGCCATATTTCATCAAAGATTTCCTCCAAAGATTTCTTGCGCTTGCGCAACCCCAAAAAACATCCGTTTTCAGAAACAGTAAACTATAACGCCTGGTGTGAATTGGCGTTGTCCAAGAAACAGGAACAGTCCTCGCGAAACCTATTTTCCCTTTCCAAAATCAGTAATACTATAAGCTGTAAGAATTGAAAGTCATGATGTCAATGATCTGCCCCCTGGCATCTATTTTTAAGCACCCGATGGATTGCCGCATAAACATATGATAGAATGCCTCAAAAATTACAAATGGATTACATTAAAAATTTAAAACAAAACACATCAAAAAATTAAAATTTGTTTGGTAATCAAAGTAATATGAGTACCTTTGCACAGAACAAGTTTTAACTATAAATATTCTTAAAATGATAAAAAAGGCACTTTTTTCCAGTTTTGTCTTGATGGCAATGACGGCTGCTGCTCAAAAAACAACGATAACAATCGATGTAAACAAGCCGTTACATGCAGTTTCTCCTACACTTTTTGGTATTTTCTTAGAGGATATCAATCTTTCTGTGGATGGAGGTCTCTACCCTGAGTTGGTGCGCAATCGCTCTTTTGAGGATGCGGATTCGTTATGTTTTTGGCAATTCCGCTCTTTGCAAGGCGAAGCCAAAGTGAGAAAGGCAGACCTTTCTAATGCGAAAAATCCAGCAGTTCCTCTCAACGCCAGAAACCGACAGTTTTTGAATGTTGATGTGCAAGGTGATTTTACGCTTTCTAATGATGGCTACTGGGGCATGAATGTGGAGAAAGGAGAGAAATATGACTTCTCTATTGCTTTGCGCACTCCTAACTTTTATCAAGGAAATATGAAAGCCAAGATAGTTGTTGGTGACAACGTGTTGGCAGAAACTGACATCTCTGATGTAACAGGTCATTGGAAATATACGAAAGCCACATTGATTCCTATGGAAGCAAGTACCAATGCACAACTTGTCATTGAAGGCAACGGAAAAGGCGAGGTGTGTATGGATATGATTAGCCTTATTCCTCAGAAACGATGGGGAAAGAGCGGTGTGAGGAAAGACCTGGGTGAAGCCTTGGACAATCTTCATCCTACCTTCTTGCGTTTTCCTGGTGGTTGCTGGGTAGAAGGAGAGGTAATTTCTCAGCGTTATCAATGGAAGAATACCATCGGTAATATCGACAGTCGCATACCTTTATGGAATTTATGGGGATATACAGCAACTCATGGCATAGGATATCATGAATACTTGCAGTTGGCTGAAGACCTTGGCGCAGAACCGTTGTTCTGTATTAATGCTGGAGTCTCACACAAGGAGACAATACCGTCCGATGAGATAGACCAGTGGATTCAAGATGCGCTTGATGCCATTGAGTATGCCAACGGTCCAGTAACGAGCGTATGGGGAGCAGCCAGAGCTCGCAATGGTCATCCTGCACCTTTCAACCTAAAATATATAGAAGTGGGAAATGAGAACTTTGGTAGTGTCTATTTCAAGAATTTCGAGTTGATAGCCAATGCCATCAAGACTCGTTTTCCAGAAATGCAAATCATCTCTAACGACTGGAGTGGCTCACATCCTTCAACTCCTTCTCATGCGATGATTGACGAGCATTATTATAACACGCCGGATTGGTTCATACTCAATGCCAATAAATATGACAATCGCAAGCGTGGAGGAGAAAAAGTGTTTATTGGTGAGTATGCCGTAACTAGTCAATGTGGAAAGGGTAACCTCAGAGGTGCCATTGGTGAAGCTGCATTTATGACGGGATTGGAGCGCAATTCCGATGTGGTGGCTATGGCTGCATATGCTCCTTTGTTCTGCAATGTGGAGCATCAGCGTTGGCCAATCAACTTGATTAATTATGATAACCATCGTTGGTATGGTCTGCCTAGCTATTATGTACAGCAGATGTTTGCTGAGAATCAGGGCACAGTTACGCTGCCTGTTTCTGTGACGGGAAGTCCACTTGTGGATATTCCATCTAGTTCAGGTGGCATTGGTCTGGGTACTTGGAATAATACTGCGGAGTTTAAGGACTTGAAGGTTACTACGCCAAAGGGCAAAGTGCTGTATCAAAATAATTTCTCATCTGGTATTGATGATTGGGAGATGCAGGGTGATGGAGAATGGAACGTTAGCAATGGTGTGCTTAGTCAAAACTCTTTGGCAGCAGAAGTTACTGCTTTTGTTGGCAAAGACAATTGGCGAGAGTATGTTGTTACTTTGAAAGCTCGTAAGTTGTCGGGTGAAAATGGTTTCCAGATATACTTCCATCATCAGAAGGGAGAAAACAATCGTACTCGTTGGGACATTGGTGGTTATAGCAATTCCATCAGTCAGATGCAGACGATCATGGATTCTCATAGCATCAACTATTCAATCGAGCCAGGACGTTGGTATAACATCCGTCTGGAAGTATCCCCTCTCACGGTTAAGGGATATATTGATGGCAAATTGGTGCAGCAGGCTTCGCTTACTGATATAAACAGAAAGACAGTTTGTGCCAGTGCACAAAAAGACGAAAAGTCGGGTGACATTATTGTCAAGGTTGTGAATACCGGCAAAAAAGATCTTACCACAAAGGTTCTGCTCAATGGAATCGGAAAGGTGGCTGATCTGGCAGAGGCAACAGTCCTTTCTTCAGGAAGTAGTCTTGATGAAAACAGCCTGGATGCTCCAACTAAAGTTGTTCCACACAAGGAGCAGGTACGTATCAATGGCAATCATTTAGTACATAAGTTCCCTGCAAACTCTGTTACGGTATTCCGTATTAGTAAGAAGTAATTCATAAAATATGTATTCTTAAAAACTGAACTTTCTTGAGGTGAAAGTTCAGTTTTTTATTATATAGGTTGTTTCGGAATAAAAATAAAAGCTTTTGTTACAAATCTAGAAATGTTTCGACCTGTATGGTTGAAACATTTTGTTTGAAGATTATTTTTAAGATTTTGTTTTTGATTTACACCATAGGTTATTTTTGTCGTGACTCAGCATAGTGAAAGCGCGCTCTCACTCTGTCTTCGCTACTCCAAAACATCTTGCCGTAGGCAACTAAAAAAATTCCACGGATCACACGGACGACACGGATTATCGTTAAAGATTATTCTAAAGATTATAGTTAAGATTTCGAGCATCTCCGATGCGATCCATAACAAATCCCTCCCGTAAAGCAACGTACTGTTGCGCATTTTGGTCAAAGATTTTAGTTAAAGATTATTTTTGTGTAGCCTATTAATCATCGGATCTTAAACGGAACTTAAACAGATTTCTTGCGAAGCAACATCTTAAAAAAGATTTCCCCCAAAGATTTCTTGCGAAGCAACTAAACATCCACGGAACACACGGACGACACGGATTATCGTTAAAGATTATTCTAAAGATTATAGTTAAGATTTACACCATAGGTTATTTTTGTCGTGACTCAGCATAGTGAAAGCGTGCTCTCACTCTGTCTTCGCTACTCCAAAAATTCGAGCATCTCCGATGCGATCCATAATAAAGTCCTCCCTAAAAGCGAGGTACTCGAGCGCATTATCGTCAAGGATTATAGTTAAAGATTTTATTTGCTGCCTCCCTGTATTACAGATTATTTTTTGCGAAGCAACATCTTAAAAAAGATTTCCTCCAAAACATCTTGCCGTAGGCTACTAAAACATCCACGGATCACACGGACGACACGGATTTTCGTTAAAGATTATATTTCCGTATAAATTCCGTATAAATTCCGATGATCTGTGTGCCTTTCCAAAAACTGTAATACTGTAAGCTGTAAGAACCACCAATGATTATGATGTCAATGACCCGTCCCTGTGACATCTGAAAAACAAGCTGATGCCGTTCTATGACAGAATGATGCTGCGCAAGAGATACATTATCGAAACCATTAACGACATGCTGAAGAATACGGCACAGATTGTACATTCACGCCATAGATCTGTAAGCAACTTTATCATGAACCTTATTTCTGCCTTGGGAGCATATTGTTTCTTTGATAACAAGCCAAAGGCATTGCAAGGATACTGCATCGAAGACACGAAGCAACTTACATTGTTCTAAGGACAGAATAATCTCTTTCGATTCTTTATATATAGCCCATGTCTGATGGCATGGGAAGAGAATTCATGTATCTCTCTTAACATGCAACTAATCGCTATTTTATCCCGAATTGGGGTATTCCAGTATGCATATCTGCTCCGATTTTGAATCAGATGCAAAGGTAAGCATTTCAAAACCCGGACAGGGTATCGCAGGGCTAAAACGTTGTGCATAAGATATTTAATTTTGAGTTTTAACAATTTTAAGAGACACTAGTGAACTTAGTCATATTGTTCTTTTATGTTTCTTTTTACAACAATTGACGCCTCTCGCTGTTTAGGTTTACAATAACTTGAGTATAGTTCCTCGTTTTCTATACGGAATGTACGACTATCAAATTGCATAACCGTCTTTGCGGGGGTATAGCTTACAGAGAATTGATCAGAATGGAGTTTTTCTAAGCCATGAGACTCCATTTTTTGCAATATTTCTGCACGGACTTCATTAATTTGCTCTTCTATTTTGTTCTTTTTGTCAAGCAGACTTGTAAGTTTTCGTTCGTATTCGTCAAACCAATTCGGTTGATTACTCAGCGATAGATTAGAACTATTTGCCCATTTATCAAATATGTGTGGCGAAGAAGCGTCAACATCTAATCCTAACTTACTTATTCGTGAACGTATTGCACCTTCGTTGCGTCCAAATATTTGACACAGTTCTTGGACGGAAACGCCTTTTTTTACAAGTTCAGATAGTTGTTCTTCATCTCCTGTAGTCCACTTTGCATAAGCATTGTGATGGATATGTTTCTGTTGTGCCATGTATGAAACACCTCCTACTTCATGGAGCTTCGTAGAATCAGTTGGTATTATCACACCTGCCACCAACTTATGATGCCAGCCCTCAAATTCCAATCCTAATGATAGGGTTAGATATACATCATTTATGTTAGTATACTTGTCTGCGCTTTTCTTCAAACAGTCAATGAACGTCGGGTCTGTTATGGGAAAGTCATACTCTGTACCATAATATGTGAACCTCATACGATTTTTGGACTTTTCTCGATTCTCATCAATATATGCACTTGCTTTGTCGGGATGGATTAGCATCAAAGAGTAGTTGATTCCTGCAATCATTTTTGTAGAAACGGCACGTCCCCTATTATGAAATAACGATTGATGCTTCGTGTCAATAAGCAGATTTATTACGTTTGAATCCTGCGAAATGGCATAATTATATTGCTCAATATGTGAATAATAAACATTCTCCGTATGAGCCTTCTCTGGACAAGGTACTACATTTGTAAGCCTTACTATTGAAAATACCTTTATATTTTCTCCCAAAAAGTTGGGGATTTCACCGTATATGGTTCTAGCAATCGGACGTATCCATCGTGGCCTGCCGTCATCATCGCGAACAAGTTTCCATCTATCGTTGTTGTCGAAAACGATTTCCACTCCAGCGATGCAACGTCCTCCACGCTTGTAGGAGTTTGCCAAGCAAATGAAATACTTATCCATAGATATGGGTTATACCAAGTGAACTATCTTTACTTCTTCAACAGAGTGCTCCTTCATATACTCAGCGAGCAAACGGCGATGACACATCTCTGGAGTCTCTTCGCTACAAAGGAAACATGAACCGTCGAACTGCTTCACACCATATTTCTTGATGATATCACGCTGCTTGAGCATACCTGTATATTCTTCGATATATTCTGGCCAAGTAACTGTTTCCTTATGCCACCTATCAAGGAGTTCCTTTGTGGGAGCAAAGTCTGTGACATGTTTATAGTCAATACCGCATATCTGCTTCACAAAATAAACCAAGTCTTTGCCTTTAGCGAAACCAGCCAGCTGACTACTGTTGCTGATGCGCACATCAACGAGTTGCTTTACTTTATTTTTCTTAAGAAGCTCAAAGAACTGCTCTGCGCTCTTCTTGGTGAATCCAATTGTAAATAGTGTAATCATAATTATTCCGATATTTAATATTCTTCTGTAGTTTCATCATTACCATAGTCCGGTATCCATCCGATTTCATAATTCTTCAAGCGATAAGCATCTGTTCGCTGCTGTTTTTCGTCATATCCGTCACCAAAATCAGCGAAGAGCGAATCGGCCATCTGGCCTCCCACCGACTTTAACTTATTCCGTTTTACATAGTCAAGTATCATCGCTTTTTCAAGTTCTTGGTGAGAGTGAACAATGGGGTCTCCTGTTTCTTCATCGTGCATGATATGCTGAATATCCCAGCCTAAATCATAGAAGTACCTTGAGATGAAAGAAAATCGGTGGCATCCCAGAGGGTCTGCCTCCGAGCACATCAGCGAGATTCGTCTGTTTTGATCTAGTGCTTTATTCAGCCTTTCGACACCGCTTAAAAAATTAGTGGTCTTGACACCCATTTCAAAATTGACCTGTAATTTCTTCTCCTTGACACCCTTTTTTACGAATTCCGTTTCTTTAAGACAATCGGAGCGTCTTGCACCAAAGTGCTTGCCAAAAGGTACGTATAAAACCCCGTGTCCTTTGAACCACGTCTTGAGGATTTCCTCATTAAACTGTGGCGTGTATTTACTATAGGGCATACTCCTCACATCAAGAATACAATCTATTCTTTGTGATTCCAGAAGTTGGAAGAATTCTTCTATACTTTGGTTGGAATGTCCTACCGAAAATAACTGTCTTTTATCCATAGTTTTATTAAGCTGCTAAATCAATAACTCCGGCAACCAATTTATAGTGCCAATCGTAATGGTTAACCCCAAGCGATAGCGTGAGATACAAATCGCCTGTATTCCTTTGCCCGCAATTCTTGGTTCTATAGCGAAGTGCGTTAATGTATCGGGTATCTGTCAAAGGGAAGTCATATTGTGTACCATTGTAAGTGAACTGAATGCGATACTTCTCGTGACCATAAACATCATACTGCATCGTAATGACTGGACTTTCTGGCATGATAAACATAAGCGAATAGCTACCATTTTCAAATACTTTATTTGGAACAGCCTTCCCCCTGTTACCAAAAATCAAGGAATGCCATGTGTCGCAAAGAGGATTGAGATTTTGACTATTCTGTCCAATTCTACCGACTTTCCTGATAGAATTGAAATGCACGTTTTCACAATGTGCTCCAGTTGGAACGGCATCTGTAACGTCTACAGCAAGTATATCTAGCATAGAGAATGAGCCTACGAGATATTCGGGGAGACCATTATCACCATTCGACATTACAGGTCTTATCCAGTTGGGTAGGCCATATTGGTTTCTTACAATTGAAACTCCAGAAGCAGTGTCTTGAATCTCAATACCGGCGAGACATCTTCCACCATTTTTGTAGGAGTTGCCCATACAGATAATTTGCTTTTCCATACTCTTTGCTTTTAGTTTATTGTTTCTTGTTGCAAAGATAAGGACTTTATCTGTACAAAGCACCAAAACAGCAACATTGCCATGCAAAGATGGCAAAAAAGTAGTGCTGAGGCTGCAACGTTGCCGAGGGGTATGGAAATCACTTCTTTTCATACTTCAGAATGGGGATATCCTCATAGTCATAACCGCAGTTGGAAGTGCGTACTCTTACAAATACTTTCGATTTGTCCAAACGCATGACGTAGGCATTGCCGTCTCTTTCCGGCTTATACTGGTCGGAATAGTTCAGGTCGGGAATGTCGCTACTGATTTTGCTCTTCAGATGAGCTATGGTGGGCTTGATATGCTTGTCGTAGGTGACGGGCAGTCCCCTCGTGCGAGACTTATAGGTCTTCAGGGCAACCTGGAGATAGATGTCATATTCTTTGGGCGTGAACGTCACCTTCTTCTCGTTCCCATCGTCGAACTTGAAGGCTACCTGATAGCGGCCAGTCTTCATGTCTTGTCCCAGGAACACCAAGTCGGGAGCCACTGGTGGAGGAGCCACAAGGAAATCGAAGAGGGCCTTGTAGAATCCGAAATACTTGAACTGGCCCTTGCTGTCGTTGATGGTTATCGATTGGCGGATGCTGACCTTGCTCTGATAGAATCCCAGGATGTCATCCACCAGAGTCAAGATGCCCGACGAGATGGGGATGCACAGAAACTCCGTGTAGTATTGTATCGAACCGCCAGCGCTGCAAAATGGCACGACAGATGTACCGATATTGATAAGGAGAGAAGGCGGTGTGTTGTGGAGTGCCTTCACCTGCAAGCGTTCGTACAGCACATTGCGGAAAAAATCGACTGTCGTCATATCGCACAAGCGGTCGTACACCTGCTGGATGATAGCTTCTTCGAGGTTGGGAGCCATATAGCTGATGACATCCTTCACATACTGCTCATTCATGCCCCGAAACTCCTCCACCATCTTGGGGATGTAGATGAAGTTAAACCCGCAGAGGCGTGTAATCGTGACCAGCAGTCGGAAGTGCTGTTTCAGTTCCTCATTACGCTCTTCATCGTAGGAACTCTCTAGATAGACCATATACTGGTCGTTGAAACTGGCCTCGCCAGTAGGACAGGAAATAAGATATGGCTTTGGAGTGGGTATAGTGCCATCAGCCTTCTTGGCATCCTTCATCAGACAGTACTGCAAGGCAATGAGCAGAAGAGCTTCGCGAGGTACGCAGATGTTATCGCTCAGGGCAATATCGTATATATGGTCGAAGAATGCCTTCCGCTCTCTGACAGACAACTCCTTCAGTGTATTGACAGCATCTGAGAAACGAATCTTGCGTGCATCGCTCATCTCCTGGTGAGTGATGGCATACTCGGACATGAGCCGTTTCATGTTCTTTACCTCGCTTTCCTCGATGATATTATCAGCCTTAATCATGTCGTTGAAGATGCGAGCTATTGCCGTCCGCTGTTCTTTGGTCATGTCTCTAAGATTTGAATATCTTTATCCTTTATTCCGCAACACTATTATAAATTAAACTTTTTAAGTACCTGAGCAACAAAAAGTCTTAGACTAGCTAAGCGGCAAAGCCGGTTACTTGCTTTGGCAAGCAGTAGAGCCAGTTACTTGGACAAGCCAAGCGGCAGAGCCGAGCGGCCCAGGATTTTGCCATGTCGAAGAATTCACTTATCTTAGTGTTGCGAAAAGAAAACAAGCAAAACTCTGATATGACATGGCAAAAATACAAATTAAATCTGAAAAACATACTCCTTTTGGAGAAATATTTTCGGGTTGTGGAGCAATTTGACTCCACATTGTCTTCTGTAATTGACTCAATCCTTGGTCTAAGGTGTATAATTCATAGGGGCACTTTAACGGATACACCTTCCTCAACATGCAACTCCGTTTGAAAAAAATAAGCATTTTGAGGTCAGTAGATGGCTTCTGCTCAAAGATTTTGATCTGCAAAGTCTATTTCACAGGTATGTGATATTGTTATCTAATTTCTTTACATGACTATTTTGTAATTGAGATGCTGAGAATGAGACTCTTTCTCTATCCGAGCAATCTGTTAATCGTGTTTTACTAGACAACAGCATTCGTTGAAAAACAGGTAATGCCGCTCTCTGTTGGAGAGAACGCCAATCACTGGTCGCGAAAACGCCAATCTCTGTTGGAGAAAACGCCAATCGCCAGTCGCGATGACGTCATGCGCTAAAACACAGTATTTAGTACCAGTTTAAATCTAATGTCGTGGTCTGACAGGGACTCGGATTCTTTTTATTATCCACGGAATACAGGCACCTTGATAGACAGTTTATCTCTCGTCAAAAATGTGTCTATGTTTATAATATTTGAGCGCGTTGTAATATTAAAAAAAGCTAAATTATTAGTTAAATAAAATTAAAATTTGGGCCAAAGGGTTGACAATGGGGGGTGTGATTTTGTATATTTGCACGCGATCTCGTGGCTGATTTTCATAACCAGAAAGAAGCCTTTGCAATAAACCACAAGTCTTACAAATTAAAAATTCTCATTTATGTTTACAATTTTTACATCAAACATCTCAAACTGCTTACAACAGAAGGATCATGGTTTTTCGATTGACACCCGACCAGGGCTTGATTTCTTCTCGTTAGCTTATCGTTCGGTTCTCGTTAACTTCTCGTTAGGTCCTCGTTCGTCTCTCGTTCGTCTCTCGTTGCTTATTCGTTAGTCTATCGAAGACCGAACGAGGACCGAACGAGGATCAAGCAAAAAACGAACGAGAGACGGACGAAAGAAGAACGACTCTCGGACGAGAAACTATCGATAACTCGACGAGAAACTGCCCAACCTGTGGGGGATGGTAGCCTTTTCTTCCCGAACTCGTTGAGTTATGCCATGGCGAGAAAATGTGCCATGAAATGGAACTGAAGAGTGAAGTCAGATGAGCAGAACCGAACTGGTTCGGGTTATGTCATGGCGAGAAAACGATGGATGCAATCCAACTGACGAGTGAAGTAATAGCAATCCGGGGTTATTCGAACTTGTAAAGTTGTGTATGTCAGGGCTATGCTTTACGGAAGAGGGGGCAAATGCCAATGACTGGTATGGGCTAAATTCATAACCTGTTGTAAAACAACGAGGGAGATATTTGATGAGATTTCGTTTTTCTTTTTGGCGTAGATTACATTAAAATGCTTAACATTCCAGTGGAATCATTGATGGGAATCTGAGATGTCTTGTTATGGTAGAGGTGAAAAAATCACCGCCGTAGTGGTTGACTGCGGCGGTGATTGGTATAGTGGGGGAGTAGATTACTCGGCGGCAGATTCTTCGGCAGCACGGAAGCTGGCGAGATCCTCTACCTGGAAATTCTGAATGTAGGCTGCCTTGCCAAGAATATCTTCCTCGGTCATGCGAACATATACGTTGGCTGACTTGGTGAAGAGCTCTGGAGCACGGGTGGCATCGTCGAGGATGAGGAGCGACATCACAATCTCACAGGTCATGTCGTAAAGACGACGGGCAAGGAAATCGTGGGCGTCCTGATTGTTGAGGTCCTTGACGCGGTTGAGGGCTGCCTCGTAAACGGGGATGAGCTTCTCAACACGTGCCTTTAGGGGCTGGAGTGCCTCAGAAACTTCTGTGGCTGCCATGTCCTTGATGTTGTTGAGCATGGTGCCGTTGGTGATGTAACGGATGGCGGCTACTACCTGAAGCTGGGTGGTTCCCTCGTAGATAGAGAAGATGCGGGCGTCGCGGAACAAACGCTGGCTCTTGTACTCCATGATGAAGCCTGAACCTCCGTGGATGCTGATGGCATCGTAGGCGTTCTGGTTGGCGTATTCTGAGTTCATACCCTTTGCCATTGGAGTGAAGGCGTCTGCCAGACGCTGGTATTTCTTGAGCTCCTGCTTCTCTTCGGGGGTGAGCTTGCGGTCGCGCTCTATATCCTCAAGGGCTTTGTAGATATCTACGTAGCGGGCGGTTTGATAGAGCAGTGAACGACCTGCGTCGAGCTTGGCCTTCATGCGTGAGAGCATGTCATAGACTGCAGGGAAGTTGATGATCTTCTCACCAAACTGTGCACGCTCTTTGGCGTAGGCGAGTCCTTCGTTGTAGGCTTCCTGTTCTACACCTACAGACTGGGCTGCGATGCCGAGGCGGGCGCCGTTCATCAGTGCCATGACGTACTTGATCAGACCGAGACGGGTGCTTCCGCAGAGTTCTGCCTTAGCGTTCTTATAGGTCAGCTCACAGGTGGGTGATCCGTGGATACCGAGCTTGTGCTCGATGTGGCGCACGTCAACACCGCCTTGGTTCTTGTCGTAGATGAACATAGAGAGTCCACGACCGTCTTTGGTGCCTTCTTCTGAACGGGCGAGTACGAGGTGGATGTCTGAGTCACCATTGGTGATGAAGCGCTTCACGCCATTCAGACGCCAGCAACCTTCTTTCTCGTCGTAGGTGGCTTTGAGCATGACGCGCTGCAGGTCGGAACCGGCATCGGGCTCGGTGAGGTCCATTGACATGGTTTCGCCGGCACATACGCGCGGGATGTACTTCTGACGCTGTTCCTCTGAACCAAACTCATAGAGGGTGTCGATACAGCTCTGGAGGCTCCAGATGTTCTGGAAGCCTGCATCGGCTGCTGAGATGACCTCGCTGAGCATAGAGAATACGGTGTTGGGGAGGTTGAGACCGCCGTAGCGACGGGGCATTGAGACACCGTGGAGTCCAGCCTTACGGGTGGCGTCAAGGTTCTCGAATGTCTTTGAGGCATAGATCATACGACCATTCTCAAGGTGTGGACCTTCGAGGTCAACGCTCTCTGAGTTGGGTTCAATGATATTGGCAGCCACATCGCCGGTGATGTCGAGAATCTGTTTGTAGTTCTCGATGGCATCGTTATAATCGACGGGTGCGTCCTCGAACTTGGCTTTGTCTTCGTAGTTTTTCTCCTTGAGTTCTACGATACGCTCCATCAACGGGTGGTTGAGGTGGAACGCGATTTCGGGGTGATCACTATAATAGTTTGCCATATTTTTTTGTTTTGTGGGAATTAAGGGGAAGTTAAGGGGAAGTTATCACTCCCTACGGTCGTTCGGGAAGTTAAGGGACAACACCTTTCTTCCTTGATCTACTATTTATAACTACATTCCTTCTTCCTTAAGAGCATTATTGTTAACGATAGCTTCGCAATATGAATTGAGAAATTTACTTGTCGTTACAAGGCCAGTATGGAGTTCTTCAAATTCAATTTGCGAGATGTAATCTAAATCTCTAGATAAGATAATGTAATCTCTACATTCCTCAAGACTTCCTTGCGAAATGTTGAAGAAACGGAGTTTGTCAGCTTTGCTAAGTTTCTTATAGCCTTCTGCAATGTTTGCTTCGATAGATACAGCTGCTCTTCTGAACTGAGATGTCAGTCCAAAAATCTCATCTTTTGGAAAATGTCTCGTTACTCGATAAACGAACAAAACAAAAGCATGAGCCTTCTGCCAAGCTATGATATTTTCAAAACTATATACCATAAAAGCTATTGTCTCTTAACTTCTCTAACTTCCCTTAACTTCTTTAAATTCCCAAATTATTTATTTCGAATTTTGCTTGTAATACTTAATGAGCTTCGGCACTACCTCCTCGACATTGCCCACGATGACGTAGTCGGCAATCTTGTTGATGGGTGCGTCGGGGTCGTTGTTGACGCTGATGATGATGCCTGAATCCTGCATACCAGCGATGTGCTGGATCTGACCAGAGATACCGCAGGCAATATATACCTTGGGGTGTACGGTGACACCGGTCTGACCGATCTGACGGTCGTGGTCTATCCATCCGGCATCGACAGCGGCACGTGATCCTCCTACTTCGCCATGGAGTACTTTTGCCAACTGGAAGAGTTGGTCGAAGCCTTCCTTAGATCCTACGCCATATCCTCCGGCTACTACGATAGGTGCGCCTTTGAGGTTGTGCTTGGCTGCCTCTACGTGGTGGTCGAGCACCTTTACGACGAAGGCTTCTGGAGCTACGTATTTTGATACTTCAGGATATACGACCTCGTTCTTGGCCTGTCCGTCGTAGAGGGCTTTCTGCATCACACCGCTACGAACGGTTGCCATCTGTGGACGGTGTTCGGGGTTGACGATGGTGGCTACGATGTTACCACCGAAAGCGGGACGAATCTGATAGAGCAGGTTGTCGAAGGTCTTGCCAGACTTTTTGTCTTCAAACGAACCGATTTCCAGTTCGGTGCAGTCGGCAGTCAGTCCGCTGGTGAGTGATGATGACACGCGGGGACCGAGGTCGCGACCGATGACTGTTGCACCCATGAGGCAAATCTGCGGCTGTTCCTCTTTGAAGAGGTTGACCATGATATCGGTGTGGGGAGCTGAGGTGTAGGGGAAGAGTCCTTCGCCATCGAACACGAACAGCTTGTCAACACCATAGGGGAGGATCTGGTCCTCTACCTTACCCTTGATACCGGTGCCGGCAACCACAGCGTGGAGCTCTACACCGAGTTCATTGGCGAGCTTGCGACCTTTGGTCAGCAGTTCCTGAGATACTTCCTGTACCTGCGTACCTTCTATCTCAACATATACAAATACATTATTCATATCTCTTATCCAATAATCTTTTCGTCCAACAATTCCTTGATCATTCCTTCAATGTCGGCATCTGAAGCGGTCAGGGTCTTTGACTCTTTGGCTTGGAACACGATGTTCTTCACTGCCTTCACCTTGGTGGGTGATCCTGAAAGACCACACTGCTCTACGTCGCCGTCAACATCTGCCACACCCCACTGGTTGAGGTTGAGGTAGGGGCGCTCTTCATAGAGGTAGTCGTAGGGAGTGCCTTCCTTGGGGCGCTCCATAGGACAGGTAGCGCGTTTGTACTTCATCACCAGTTTGGCATTCTGCGGACGGCAGGGTGCTGCACTTCCGTTGACGGTGATGACAACAGGCAGGGGAGCTTCTACGGTCTCCACACCTCCGTCGATGATGCGGCGGATGGTGGCCTTTCCATTTTCTACTTTCAGAATCTCTTCAGCGTAGGTGACTTGGTTGAGTCCCAGTTTCTGAGCAACCTGCGGGCCTACCTGTGCGGTGTCGCCATCGATAGCCTGACGACCACCGAGTACGATATCCACATCGCCAATCTTCTTGATGGCGGTGGCCAAAGCGTAAGAAGTAGCAAGGGTATCGGCACCAGCGAAGAGGCGGTCGGTGAGAACCCAACCGGTATCGGCGCCACGGTAAAGTCCCTGACGGACAATTTCTCCTGCACGTGGAGGACCCATGGTGAGGATTCCAACTGTTGAGCCTGGGTTTTGTTCCTTCAGACGAAGGGCTTGTTCCAGGGCGTTCAAATCTTCGGGATTGAAGATAGCAGGCAAGGCGGCGCGGTTTACGGTACCTTCAGCGGTCATTGCGTCCTTACCCACATTTCGGGTGTCTGGCACTTGTTTTGCCAGAACGACAATCTTTAAAGCCATATAAATTTTGAGTTATTGAAATTTCGAAATCGGGTGCAAAGGTAATCTTTTTTTGGTATGTAGCCAAATAAAATGCACAAAAACCGACGATTTGTGCACAAATGGCGATTTTTGTGCAATGTCTGTGATTTTTCGAGTTGGTATATATAAATAGGTGTGGGATATTAAAAAAGGTAGGTTCTGGGAGAACCTACCTTGTGGATATAATGATTGACTATCATGTTGCTATTACAAAGAGAACTTGTAGCCAACGGTAATCTGGAATACGCTATGCTTTGAATCGCTATCTTCAACAATATTTGTAACACCCCAGTTGTAGCGAGCGTCAAACACGATATTCTGATACTGATAAGAGACGCCTACAGGAATAGAAAGGTCAACGCTTTTGAAACCATCAACATCTACCTCTTTTGATCCTCCAGATCCTTTAAATTCCGCCTTTGAAGAGAGCTTGAAACCAGGCTGTACACCGAGTTTCACAGCAAATCCTTTTGCTACATAGAAATTGGCAAGGATAGGAACGTTCAGGTAATCGAGTTTCGAAGTGCAATCATCATCAACAATGATAGTTTTAACACCCTGCATAGAATAAAGGACACCAGCGCTCAAACCGATATTGTCTGTTAGTCCATACTCAAATTCTGCACCGGCAGCCAAACCAATACGGGGATCGGCGTCGTTGACATCTGTGATGTTGGCGATGTTGACACCAACCTTAGGCTGGATAGTGAGCTGACCTACTTCATTTTGTGCAAAGGTAGCTGCTGATATCATCATTGCTACTACGGCTAAAAATAACTTCTTCATAATTGTACTGAAATTAAATTAATAATAGGGTTTATTATTTGGTTTGTTACACTGTTTCATGTCTTATCACGGAACAAAAGTATGAAAAAATGTCAATATATCCAAGGAAAAAAATATGAAAAACAGAGAAATAGCGAAAAAATGTGGTGATTCGACGATTTTGTCGGGACATCGGAACATCGGGTCATCGGAATTTAAACGGAATTTAAACAGATGAGTTTTTTGGGGGGTGCCTCCGTGTGCGCTCCCTTGAAAGGTCACACAGAAATCACGGAAATCACAGAAAAGATTATTTTTTAGTTGCCTACGGCAAGAAATCTTTGGAGGAAATCTTTCTGAAGATGTTGCTTCGCAAGAAATCAATCATCGGAATTTAAACGGAATTTATACGGAACTATGAATAGAACTCTGACAAGCAAAAGCGGGCTGAAAGCCCAATGGTTTCCTTAGCCCAGGGCATCGCCCTGAAGATACAAATGCACATATCGAACCACGTCCCTTTCCTCTAAGTCTCATTTCTATCTTATTTACAGTACTTTGGTTTGATGTCTGTGCCATGTTTTTGAAACCTTTTTGTTATATTTTTGGTTCTTATTTGCTTGCAAAGATATAGTATTTTCTTCTAACCGCCAATGTTTTATTGATTTTTTTTGCTTATTATAAAGATAAAATTAACCTACGGTAAATCTTTGGAGGAAATCTTTAAACAATCATCGGAATTTAAACGGAATTTATACGGATGTTTTTGGGGGTGCGCGAGCGCAAGAAATCTTTGAAGGAAATCTTTAATGAAATATGGCCTTTGGCCAGAAATAATAATCTTTAAATAAAAATCCTTGACCAAAATGCGCTCGAGTACCTCGCAATCCGTGTGCGGCATTAAAAAATGTGGGGTTTTGTTTTGTACTTCGCTGTTTTATTCGTAATTTCGCATTTCGAAGGCTATGATAGACAGAGCGACGATAGACAAAATCATGGACGCCACCAATATTGTGGATGTGGTGAGCGAGTTTGTTAGCTTGCGCAAAGCGGGAGTTAACTATAAGGGATTGTGTCCCTTCCACGACGATAAGACACCGTCGTTTATGGTGTCGCCATCGAAACAGATTTGCCATTGCTTTGCCTGCGGAGAGGGTGGTAATGCGATCAACTTCCTGATGAAGCATGAGCAGATCACCTATCCTGAAGCGTTGCGGTGGCTTGCCAAGAAATATAATATCGAGGTGGAGGAGCGCGAACTGACTGCCGAGGAACAGAAAGAGCAGGGTGACCGCGAGTCGATGTTTATCGTCAATGAATGGGCATGTCAGTATTTCCATACCATCCTGCAACAGGATGAGGATGGCATGGCTATCGGTAAACAGTATTTCCGCAGCCGTGGCATCCGCGACGATATCATCAGTAAGTTTAAGTTGGGCTTTGCCCTCACCAAGCGTGATGCGCTGTTGGAGGAGGCACGCCGCAAAGGTTATAAGGATGAGTATCTGGTGAAGACCGGCCTGTGCTACACTGGTGAACATGGCACCTACGACCGCTTTGCGGGTCGCGCCATCTTCCCTTGGTTTAATGTGAGTGGTAAGGTGGTGGCTTTTGGCGGTCGCAAGCTCGATGCAGCTACCAAGGGTGTGCAACAGAAATATGTGAACTCACCCGATTCGGAAATCTACCATAAAGACCATGAGCTCTATGGCATCTATCAAGCCAAGAAAGCCATTGTCAAGTGTGACTGCGTCTATATGGTGGAAGGCTATACCGACGTGATTGCCATGCACCAATGTGGATTGGAGAATGTGGTGGCCAACTCAGGTACGGCACTCTCCATCTATCAGATTCGTATGTTGCACCGCTTCACGCAGAATATCGTACTGCTCTACGACGGTGATGCTGCCGGAATCCATGCAGCCATGCGCGGTACGGATATGTTGTTGCAGGAAGGCATGAATGTGAAGGTGTTGCTGTTGCCCGATGGCGACGACCCCGATTCGTTCTCGCGCAAACATACTGCCGAGGAGTTTCGCAAGTATATCGACGACCACCAGACCGACTTCATACAGTTTAAGACCGACCTGCTGCTGAAAGGAGTGAACGACCCCTTGCGCCGTGCAGAAGCCATCAACTCCATCGTGCGTTCGGTGAGTGTGATACCCGATTCCATTGTGCGTTCCACGTATCTGACCGATTGTTCGCGCCGCTTGGGTGTGGATGAGCGCACGCTGATCACGCAAACCAATAAGTTTATAGCGCAAGAGCGCGAGAAACCCACGACGGAACGCCCGCAGGATGTGCTGGCGCCTGATGCGCAGACCACCTCAGCCAATGATGTAGCCTTTGCCGTTCAGGTGAACGCCACAGCCGAGGTGGAGCGTCTGTTGATACAACAGGTGGTGCGCCACGGTGAAGAGATTATCTTCGATGATCTGGAGACAGAAGACGGTCAGACGGTCAGCATGAATGTGGCGCAATATGTGGATTATGAGTTTGGCTGCGACGAACTCTCGTTTGCCGAACCCCTCTATAATACGATACTGCACGAAGCCGTAGAGCACTCAGCCAATGCCGGTTTTCGTGCCGAAGCCTATTTCACCCAGCATCCCGATGTGAACATCAGCCAGTTGGCAACGCGTCTTGCCATCGACAACTATCAGTTGGGTCGGGGTTTTGAGATGAAACACAGCGGACAGACCTTGCGCCAACGGGTGCAGCATCTGATGCTCGACTACCGTTATATCATCGTGGGTGAGCGGTTGAAAACCATCAACCAGCAACTCAAGACCTCGGCAGGCGATATGGAGAAGCTGCGCGAACTGATGAAGGCGTATATGGACACCAGCAAGATCTACCAGGAACTGGGGCGGCAGTTGGGACGCAACTAAAAGAGACACGGGCATGATGACATTCTCCATCTTCTATCTGACATTGATGCTGCTGCTGACGATAGCCGTTATCGCAGCAGGCTTTATCGCTATCTTCCATGTATTGCTCGACAACCGTCAGCCGGTGAAGACCATGGCATGGATTATGGTAATCATCTTCTTGCCAGTAGTGGGATTGCTGTTTTATGTGTTCTTCGGTGTGAACCATCGGCGTGCAAGGGTCATCAGTCAACGGTCAATGAATCAGTTGACGAAACGTTCGATGCTGGAGTTTGTAGGTCAGCAGAATCTGCGTGTTGCCGACCGCCATAAACAGTTGGTCGATCTGTTTGTCAACCAGTCGTTCTCATTGCCCTTCAAAGACAACCGCATCGACATCATCACCGAGGGCGAAGCCTTCTTCCGCCAGTTGATTGACGATATCAACCGTGCCACCCATCATATTCATATCTGCATGTATATCTTCGAAGACGACAGTCTCGGCAGACAGATCCTCGACGCCCTGCGAGCAAGAGCCAAGGCAGGTGTGAAGGTGCGTGTCATCTATGATGATGTAGGGTGTTGGCGCGTGAAGAATCGGTTCTATGAGGAGATGCGCGAGTCGGGCATAGAAGTCGTTTCGTTCCTTCCCGTTCGCTTCCCGTTGTTCACCAGTAAGGTCAACTACCGCAACCACCGTAAGATAGTGGTGATAGACGGACGGGTGGGGTATATCGGCGGCATGAATATTGCCGAACGCTATGTGAAAGGCATCCACGGTATGGCTTGGCGCGACACGATGTTGCGCATTGTGGGAAGTGGCGTCTATGCCTTGCAACGAGCATTTCTGGTGGATTGGTATTTTGTGGATCGCACCCTTATCAGCGACCGCAGCTATTATCCCTCGCTGGACGATGCCAGTCTGTCCAACAACTGTTTGATGCAGGTGGTGACGAGTGCACCCACCTCACTCTATCCAGAGATTATGCAGGGTTATGTGCGTATCATCCTGGCAGCCCGTCGCTATGTTTATATCGAGACTCCTTATTTCATGCCCAACGAACCCGTGCTCTTTGCGCTCAAGACCGCAGCCACGGCAGGTGTCGATGTGCGTTTGCTGTGTCCGTATAAAGCCGATGCGAGGTTAGTGGAGTGGGCATCACGATCCTATCTGCGTGAAGTGGAAGAAGCCGGTGTGAAGGTCAGTCTCTATCAAGGCGGTTTCCTGCACGCCAAGATGTTGGTGTGTGATGATGCGTTGACATCGTGCGGTTCCACCAATGTTGACTTCCGGTCTTTTGAAAACAATTTCGAAGCCAATGCCTTCATCTATGACGAAGGCACCGCCTTGCGCATGAAGCGTATCTTCCTGCGTGATGAAGAGCAGTCGGTGGCATGGGCAGACCTCCCCAGGCGCGTACATCCAAAGTTTGGCGTGCGTTTGTGGGAGAGTATCACTAGGTTGTTTTCGCCGTTGCTCTGAACAGTGTGAAATTGACGCTGCCGTACTGTCGGTGTTCTATGAAGTTGGGGTGTTCGGAGAAGTCATGGTCTTTGCCATGTTCAAAGACGAAGATGCCATCCTCTTTCAGTATGCCTTTCTGCAAGACGAGGTCAGGAATCTGTGGCAGTTCCTTGAGTGCATAAGGAGGATCGGCAAAGATGAAATCATACTGTTGGCGGCATGATTTCACGAAGCGGAACACATCGCCACGGATGGGAATACACGCCTCGGTATTGAGTTTCTTCAGACACTCCTGTATGAAACGATGGTGGTCACGATCCATTTCCACGCTGACCACCGTCTGGCAGCCACGCGACACGAGTTCGAGGGAAATGCTTCCTGTGCCCGAAAAGAGGTCGAGTGCCTCCGCTCCATCGAAATCAACATACTGCGTGAGTACGTTGAAGATATTCTCTTTGGCAAAATCGGTAGTGGGTCGCGCTTTAAACGAGCGCGGAATGTCGAAGTGACGTCCCTTGTATATTCCTGTAATAATTCTCATCTTCCTTTTACGAATAATGTCATGAGGTCATAAGGCATTCCTTCTATCTGCGTCACGGCAGAACGGTTGAAATCGCCAGTGGGTAGGATGACATAGGCGCGCTGCACATATTTCTTCAGTTCCTCAATCAGCCATTGTTGTTCGGGAATATCGCCTACGAGAAATATTTCATCGTGTCCCACCTTCATGCCCAGTTGTTTCCAAACGGAGAGCAGGTAGTAAAGGGCATCGTGCGCATCGCGTCCGTCGAAGGCATTGCAGAACTTAAAGCGGTTTTGTCCATAGCAGAACACATCCATGCGCTGGTCGTGGAAGTAGCAGTAGAGTTTAGCTTTCGTGCCCATGTAACTCCTTTGGTGCAGGTGTCTCCATACGGGAGCCACCGCCGCCATGTATCTTGCTTCGGGGTAGTGGTCGGCGATGACGCTCTTCAGATTTCTGTTGATGGCAAAGAGCACCACGCAGTTGAGGTCGTCCATCACCGTATATCCCACACAATCCTGTTCGTGATTGGTGAAGGCGTGTCGGAACAATATTTCCTTTTCCTGTTCTTTAAACTGTTCGGTAGGAACGGTGAGTGTCGGTGCCACCACCGATACCAGTACGTGTTGGTATTTATCGTTTAGAATTTCTTCATCGCGGAACGCCTCACGAAGGTTTGCCGATAGTGAGATACCGCTTTTCAGTGGGTAGGGGCTGAAAGAAATCTGTCCGTTGCCGCTGTCTAAAACAGAGAACGACAATGACTTACGGCTCACTCTGATGATGAGTCGTTTACGTGAAACGGGTTGGCTATAGTCGTGCATCTTGCCAGTGGTTTTAGTTGCTGACGATGCTTAGCAGGCATAGTATTGCCAGTATCAGGGCTGCCAAGCCCAGTATTGCATTCGTCGTTCTATTAGACATATTCATTGCAAAGGTAGTGCAAACCGAGCGAAATACAAAGAAAATCAAAAATTTTCTTTGTATTTCCGAGGTGCATCGAATTATCTCAAACTCCAATCCGTAGTAAAAATCACAGTCATCAACGTTAATCATCCCAAAATGCTTTTCTATTTCTGCAATATTTCGTAACTTTGACCACCGTATGATAATCGACGAACTGATTTACCGCATCAGACATAACTTCTGTCATGTGCCAACCGCCGAACAAGAGCAAGCCATAGGGCAGTTTGCTTCCTTCATGACCAACCGTCGTGAAGAAGCTGTCATGGTGTTGCGCGGTTCGGCAGGAACAGGTAAGACCACTCTTGCCGCAGCCATTGTGAAGACCATGGCAGAACTGCAACAGCGGATGGTGTTGCTTGCTCCAACAGGTCGTGCCGCCAAGGTTTTCTCGCTCTATTCGGGCCATTCAGCCTATACCATCCATCGTCGCATCTATCGGCAACAGTCGTTGGAAGGGGCATTCTGCCTCAATTACAATAACGCACAAGATACGCTGTTCATCGTGGATGAGGCTTCGATGATAGCCAACGCATCGACCTATGGCGATACACCCTTTGCACAAGGTCAACTGTTGGACGACCTGATTCGCTTCGTCTATAACGGGCGCAACTGTCGGTTGATGCTCATCGGCGACCGCGCCCAGTTGCCACCAGTGGGCGAAGACGAGAGTCCTGCACTGGTGGGCGATATCCTGCGAGGCTACGGACTGCATGTCAGCGAGTGTGATCTCAACGAAGTGTTGCGACAGAGTCAGGATTCAGGCATCCTCTACAATGCCACTACCATCCGTCGGATGTTTGATGCCATGGAGGAATATGGCGACGTATCGTTGCCGAAGGTACGCTTCGAAGGCTTTGACGATATCCGCTTGGTGATGGGCGACGAACTCATAGAAACATTGGCAGGAAGCTATTCGGAGGTAGGACTCGACGAGACCATGGTCATCACCCGATCCAACAAGCGTGCCAATATCTACAACCAAGGCATTCGCAATATGGTGCTCGGACGGGAGGATGAACTGACCACTGGCGACCAGTTGATGATCGTGAAAAACAATTATTACTGGAAACTGCCCACCACCGGACAGGCTACCGATGCCAGCGAAACCTTTATTGCCAATGGCGACAGGGCAGAGGTGCGTCGTGTGCGCAACATCCGAAAGCTCTACGGCTTTCGCTTTGCCGATGTGACGTTGGCATTCCCCGATTATGACGATGCCGAAGTGACAGCCACCATACTGCTCGACACGCTGACATCAGAAGCTCCCGCACTGACCCGCGACCAACAGGAACAACTCTTCCAACAGGTGATGGCAGACTATGCCGACATTCCCACCAAGCAGGAACGCTTCAAGCAGCTCAAGCAAGACCCTTATTATAATGCGCTACAGGTGAAGTTTGCCTATGCCGCCACCTGCCATAAGGCACAGGGAGGACAGTGGGCACACATCTATGTGGATCAGGGATATATGACCGATGAGATGCTCACTCCCGATTATATCCACTGGCTCTATACCGCCTTTACCCGTGCGTCGGAGCGCCTCTATTTAGTCAACTGGCCCAAGACGCAGACCGACAATACGCATCAAAACCCTCAAGAAACAGCCCCATGATATATCTCAACGACCATTTAGACCAACTCGATGTGGAGCACGCCCTGTCACTCCTGTCGGAACAGCGCCGCCAACAGGCTTTAGCTTTCAAGCACGACCTTGGACGTCGCACTTGTGTGGCAGCCTATCTGCTGTTGTGCGAGGGACTGCAACGGGAGTTTGGCATCATGGAGCCGCCCGTGTTCTCTTATGGCGAACACGGCAAACCGTTTATCGTGGGGCATCCAGACATCTGTTTCAATATGAGTCATTGTCGTGAGGCAGCCATCTGTGTGATCGATTCCCATCCTGTGGGCGTCGATATCGAGTCGATGCGCGGCTATCGTGAGGCATTGGTGCGCCACACCATGAGTGATGACGAGCTGCTGCAGATCGGACAATCAGCCAATCCGGAACTGGAGTTTGTGCGCCTGTGGACGATGAAAGAGGCGGTGCAGAAGCGTTCGGGCGAAGGCATCCGCAGCGATATGAAATCTGTGCTCGATGGTGCGGGCAGGGTAGATACCGTGGTAAGCGCCGACCAGCGCTATGTGTATTCGGTGGCGTATAGTGATCAGTGAAAACAATATTATAGATAAAGATATGAAGACAATGAAACATTTATTATTGGCGGTGATGGTGATGATGACCGCTTCGGTACAAGCACAACAGACAGAAGAGGGAGACCTCGATGCCAAGTATGCCACAGAATTGGTGAAGGTGGGTAGTGTGGCACCCGATTTCACGATGCAGACCATCGATGGAAAACCGTTCTCCCTGTCGGAACTGAAGGGTCGTGTGGTAGTGCTCGACTTCTGGGCATCATGGTGCCCCGACTGTAGAAAGGAAGCTCCTGCCGTTGTAGAACTCTATAAGAAATATAGCGACAAGGGTGTTGCTTTTGTCGGTGTGTCGATGGATACCAATGTTGAGGCGTGGCGTGCAGCGTGCGAGAAATACGGCATTACGTATCCTCAGGTGTCGGAGTTGAAGAAGTTTCATGATACCGATATCTCTAAGGCTTATGGTGTGAAGTGGATTCCTTCTATTGTCGTGATTGATCAAGATGGTAAAGTGGCTCTTGCTACTGTTGTGACGGAACGACTCGCCAGTTATCTGGAGGCGCTCCGGTAACTTTTTATCACACGGAAATCACGGAAAGATTTTATCCACGGAAGGCACGGAGAACACGGAAATCACAGAAAAAAGGATTTTGGTTAAAGATTATTTTTAAGATTTTCGTTAAGATTTCGAGCATCTCCGATGCGATCCCTATAAAAATTCTTCCCAAAAGCGAGGTATTCGAGCGCATTTTGTTTAAGATTTTCGTTAAAGATTTTATTTGGCGCCAACAAGGTTTCTACTTTTGTCCTTACAGGACGTAGGTTAGGAATGTGCATTGTGTCCGCAGGGCGTTGCCCTGGGCTAAGGAAACCATTGGGCTTTCAGCCCGTTGTCCTTTGCCTTCGATGCTTCAGAATTGCTGTGTGAATTTCATTCGTGCAATACATGGGATATAACAACGAGCGACGCACCGTGAGTCAACTACTCGCGGCGCGTCGCTTTATGATGTGGCTGGAAACAGGCAGTTAGAGTTTTGCCAATTCCACAACCTTGTCGATAGCAGCATTCAGACCGTCGGTATTCTTACCACCGGCAGAAGCGAAGTGAGGCTGGCCGCCACCGCCACCCTGTATGAGTTTGGCAGCTTCGCGAATCATCTGTCCAGCGTGGAGACCCTGCTCCTTCACCATATCGTCGCTCATCATGATGCTCAGCATGGGTTTGTCGGCACTGATGGTACCAATGACACAAAGCAGATGTGAGGGAACGGCTTCACGAATC
This sequence comes from Prevotella sp. P5-50, assembly GCF_002251295.1. Classification (GTDB taxonomy): domain Bacteria; phylum Bacteroidota; class Bacteroidia; order Bacteroidales; family Bacteroidaceae; genus Prevotella. The sequence continues at coordinate 106,727 of NZ_NPJA01000013.1, read as the reverse complement.
TTGAATACCAAGTCTTTGGCAGACTGAGCGTCGAGAGGCAATACAGCCTTGATGAGCGTCACTCCGTTGAGCACCTGAGCCTTCTCCACGAGTTTGTCTTTGGTGCGCTCTACGGCTTGTGCCTTAAACTGCTCGATATCCTTCTTCATGGTGTCGTGCTCATCAATATACTTCTTGATGACACCCTGCAGATCCTTTGCATTGTTGAAGAATGCACGTACAGCCTTCAGTGTGTCTTCCAACTGATAGAGCATTTCTTCGCAGTCCTTGCCAGTCTTAGCCTCGATACGACGGATGCCGGCAGCCACGCTGCTCTCGGTCAGTATCTTGAAGAAGCCGATGCGACCTGTTGAAGTGGCGTGGATACCACCGCAGAACTCGCATGAAGGACCGAAGCGCACTACGCGAACCTTGTCGCCATACTTCTCGCCGAAGAGGGCGATGGCACCCAGTTGCTTGGCTTCCTCAAACGGAACGTCGCGATGCTCATCGATATGGATGTCCTGACGAATCATATCGTTGACGATACGCTCCACCTGACGCAGTTCTTCATCGGTCACTTTCTGGAAGTGAGAGAAGTCGAAGCGCAGGGTATCGGCGCTGACATACGATCCCTTCTGCTCTACATGGTCGCCCAATACCTGGCGGAGGGCATAGTCGAGCAAGTGGGTTGCCGTATGGTTGGCAGCAGAAGCGTCGCGCTTGTCGGTATCTACACAAGCCATAAATTCGGCAGCGGGATCCTTAGGCAACTGCTTCACGATATGGATGCTCTGGTTGTTTTCGCGCTTGGTATCGATGATTTCGATGGTTTCAGCCTCGTTGACGAGTACACCGCAGTCACCTACCTGTCCACCCATCTCTCCGTAGAAAGGGGTGTAGTCGAGCACGAGTTCATAGAATTCGTTCTTCTTCTGTGTCACCTTGCGGTAGCGCAGGATATGACAGTTGTATTCGGTATAGTCGTAGCCCACAAACTGCTGTTCGCCAGCCATGAGTTCTGTCCAGTCGGAGTTTTCCACAGCGGCAGCGTTGCGTGCACGATCTTTCTGTTTCTGCATTTCAGCGTTAAACTGTTCCTCATCCACCGAGAATCCGTTTTCGCGGCAAATCAGTTCGGTGAGGTCGAGTGGGAATCCGTAGGTGTCAAACAGTCGGAATGCCTGAACACCATCCAATTGGTTTTTACCCTCAGCCTTGAGTTTCTCCATAGCATCGCCAATCATCGAGATGCCCTTTTCCAGTGTGCGCAGGAAAGAGTCTTCCTCCTCCTTGATCACCTTGGTGATGAGTTGTTGCTGGGCTTTCAGTTCGGGGAAAGCGTCACCCATTTCGTGCACCAGTGTAGGCACGAGCTTGTAGATGAATCCCTCTTTCTGTCTCAGGAAGGTGTATGCATAGCGCACGGCACGGCGCAGGATGCGGCGGATGACATATCCTGCCTTTGCATTGGAGGGCAGTTGACCGTCGGCTATAGAGAATGCCACGGCGCGCAGATGGTCTGCACAGACGCGCATGGCGATGTTGATTTCGTTTTGCTCCTTGCTGATGGGGTTGGCAGTCTCTTCCTCAAAGGTGAAATATTTCAGTCCTGTCAGGTCTTGCTCAGCCTTGATGATGGGCTGGAACACGTCGGTATCGTAGTTAGAGTGCTTGCCCTGCATCATGCGCACCAGTCGCTCAAAGCCCATACCCGTATCGATCACGTTCATGGAGAGCTTTTCGAGTGAACCGTCAGCCTTGCGGTTGAACTGCATGAACACGAGGTTCCATATTTCAATCACCTGTGGATCATCCTGATTGACCAGTTCGCGACCAGTTTTTCCACTGGCAGCTTTCTGTTCTGGAGTTCGCGAGTCAACGTGGATTTCCGAGCATGGACCACATGGTCCCGTATCGCCCATCTCCCAGAAGTTGTCGTGCTTATTACCATTGATGATATGGTCTTCTGGCACATGCTTCGCCCAGTATTTTGCTGCTTCTTCGTCGCGTGGGATATTCTCCTCAGGTGAACCTTCAAACACGGTCACGTAGAGGTCTTCTGGATTCAGTTTGAGCACACTGACAAGGTATTCCCATGCCATATCGATAGCGCCTTCTTTGAAATAGTCGCCAAACGACCAGTTACCAAGCATTTCAAACATGGTGTGGTGGTAGGTGTCGTGACCCACTTCCTCAAGGTCGTTATGCTTTCCGCTGACGCGCAGACACTTCTGAGTATCGGCACGGCGGCGTGGTTCGGGCTCTCTTGTGCCCAGGATAATGTCTTTCCACTGGTTCATTCCAGCATTGGTGAACATCAGTGTGGGGTCATCCTTGATGACCATCGGAGCCGATGGCACGATGGTATGTCCGTGCTGTTCGAAGAATTTCTTGTACGACTCTCTGATTTCGTTCGCTGTCATCATTGTCTTTTCTACAAAGTTTATCCCCCATCTGCCACATAGTGGCGGATGGAGGCATTGGTTATGTTTTGTTATTATATATTCTTCATCGTTGTCTTATAACTTGCCATCGGTTCAATGGGCAAATTCCCCGTTGTATGGCCTTGCACAGGTTGAAGCCTTTGCCTACCGATGCCACATGTCTATGAGCCACATGGTTATATATTATGCAAAATTACGGAATTTTTCTCCAACTGAAAGTTGGTGCAACACAAAATTATATATAATTAACAGTTACGTACGTTCATTTTTTCGTGTTAATTAAGGTTAATGGTGTGGAAATTTTCAACAATGGCAGATATCCCCCTCGTTTGTCCGCAGAAAAGCCATGATTGTCTTCTTGTTTGCGGACTATTGTTGACGGTGTTGCGGTCGTCGGTATAATATGTTGAGAAACAGATGTTTCATATAAACATGCAGCAGATGCGAATGCAAAGTAAATTGATTTGCTCAGTAAAACAAATTGATTTCCTTTGCAAAACAAATTGATTTGCTCGGCAAAACAAATTGATTTGCTCGGCAAAATAAATTGATTTGCTGAGAAGAGCAACTTTCGTTTGAGACGTGAAGCAGTTCTTTAGCGCACGAATATCATCGTGACAGTAGGGCAAAATCATTGAAATTGCCGAGTAAATTCATTGAATTTGCTGACCAAATTCAATGAGATTGCTGACCAAATTCAATGAATTTGCAAAACAGCGCACTATCCTTTTGACTGTCATGCACTTGCAACGGCCTTGTTTTGCTGGTCACGAAACAGCGATGGCGATACGCCATATTTGCGCTTGAAGGCAGTGCAGAAGTGGCTTTGGTGCTCGTAACCCAGATGATAGCCGATGGTGGAAACGGGTTCGTCGGTATTGCACAGCAGTTGCACAGCCATTTCCATGCGCAGATTAAACAGGTAGCCGAACACGGTAGTGCCAAACGACTGCTTGAAACATTTCTTCAGCGTACATTCGTTGGTGCCCACGAGAAGTGCCAAGCGGTGGAGACTGGGCATGCGCTGATAGTTGTGATGGATGAAAGTGCGGGCGTTGTCCATTTGGATTTGAAGTGTTGAGGTCATCATTGTTGCTTTTGGAATTAATGGTTTGTTGTTTTCTTAGACGTTGTCCCTCCATCGGTTGGAAGAACACGCTGCAAAGTTATGTCAACTCCGAAAACCAAGCAACAATGCGGCGCGACGGGTCTGTGACCTGCCTTGCAGTCACGCAATAGTCACGTTGTTTGCCATGAAAATCCTCTATGTCAAAGCATTTTTCTCTTGTTGCAAAAGCATTATGATGGTCGGTTGTTGGTCAGTTGGTGGTCGAATGGTGGTCGAAACGCGTCAGGATAAAGTCATCGACCACCCATTAAGTCGCTGTTTCTCTGTCGGTTAAGCGGTATTGGTGGTCGAGTGGTCGATTTTTTCGACATCGCGTGTGCCTGTATGCGCACGTGTGCGCGTATGTGTGCGAGAAATAATAAGGTCTTTATCTCTCTCCGCTCCTATAGATTTCCGCCAACTGCCACAACGAAAATGCGCCAACTGCCACAACGAAAATGCGCCAACTGTCACAATGAAAATGCGCCAACTGCCACAACGAAAATGCGCCAACTGCCACAATATGGAGGTAAAATAACAAGATTTAACGATTATATGGTGCTGATATACAATTAAATATCGTATATTTGCATCAGAATATATAAAAGCTATAAAAATGAAAGAATATAAGGCGAGAATTGCAGACAAAATATTAGCAGAAAAGTTGGAAGCGATGGGTGCAGTGCTTATCGAAGGACCCAAGTATTGCGGTAAGACGACATTAGCATCTCAGCAAGCTAACAGTATATTGTCTATGTCTGATCCCGACACCCTACAACAGAATATGGCCATGGCAGAAACCAATATCAAACTGTTGCTCCGTGGCGACACTCCACGACTTATTGACGAATGGCAGATAGCACCAAGGTTTTGGGATGCGGTGAGAAATGAAGTGGATCAGCGTGATGAAGATGGGCAGTTTATACTGACAGGGTCTGCTGTGCCTCCAAACTTCGATGAGATATTTCATACTGGTACAGGACGTTTTGCTTGGCTCAAACTTCGTACCATGAGTCTTTGGGAGTCTGGTGACTCTACTGGTGAGGTAAGTCTTGCAAGACTGTTTGCCAACGATGCGGAAGATTATTTTGTGGAAGGCATCAATCAGATAGATTTAGAGCGTTTGGCTTATCTTACATGTCGTGGCGGTTGGCCAAAGGCACTGAATAAGAAGACAGAAAAGGCAGCACTCCAGCAGGCAATCGAATATTTTGAGGCTGTTACAAGCTTTGATATTTCTCGTGTCGATGATGCCAATCGCGACAGTGAATTGGCACGACGGATTATGCGATCGTATGCACGGAACCAAGGCAGTCAGGCTACTGCAGGAACTATATTGGCTGATATTATAAGTAATGAAAGTTCTGAGATCAGTGAGAATACCATCTATTCATATCTGAAGGCCTTGAAGAAAATTTTTGTGATAGAAGATTCTGTTGCGTGGAATCCTAATCTGCGAAGTAAGGCTGCTATTCGTACATCCGATACCAAGTATTTCACAGACCCTTCGATAGCTACTGCTGCATTAGGTCTTGGCCCCAACGATTTGGTGAATGACTTGAATACATTTGGTTTGATCTTTGAGACATTGTGTGTCAGAGATCTGCGTGTCTATGCCGATGCCATTGGCGGCACAGTATTTCATTATAGAGATAAAAATGGTTTGGAGTGTGATGCTGTCATCCATTTGCGTAATGGAAAGTATGGATTGGTAGAGATAAAGCTTGGTGGCGACAAGTTGATAGAAGAGGGTGCGAAGACCCTTACTGCTCTTGCAGACAAGATTGATACGACAAAGATGAAAATACCTTCGTTTAAGATGGTGCTGACAGGAGTGGGGCAATATGCCTTTCAGCGTCCGCAAGACGGGGTGTATGTAGTGCCAATAGGCTGTTTGAAGGATTGACAAAACCTGATCGGTCTTTGGAGTAAATTCAAAGCGGGACATTCCTAAAGGTAGTAGGAGTGTCCCGCTTTGTATGATATGGGTTCAAAACAGCCATTTGATAGACAAGGAAACAAAGTTTTTTCCTTCAAATGCAAAGGATGAATAAAAACAAAAAAAAGTGGACGGGCACATGCCTCGCCGGCATCTCCCGTCCACCAATCATAGTGAGAGTGTGTTTTGTTAGGTGTTTATATTCTATCCATTTATTTCAGTGGTCTTAGAATATTCTTCAATACTGCAGGACGTGCATACTCGCCGTTAGGCAGCTGAATGGCACAACCATTCTTATTCGCATACTTGGCAGTGGTGCCCTCAGGATTACTTATCAAGGAAGGCTTGGATAAAAAAAGCAGAGGACCTACATTGTTGGCAGTGGTAAATGCTTTAGCAATCATGGTCTGGAACAACCAAGTGTCGATCTGGTAAGTGACGTTATTGTAGGTCCAGGTACCAGCCCAGTCGATGATGGTTACTACATCACCTGATTTCTGCTTTTTTGCATAAACAGTACCCGTCGATGCTGCGTCGGTAACTGTAGCAGTTGACCAAATCCAATCGGCTCCTCCGAAGAAGTTAGCCCATGCCAGATACACGTATAAAGTTGTTCCTTCGATACTCCATTCTCCCAGATAGGTACCGCTGTTGGCTGTTTTCACAGTCCTGGCAGTCTTGTTGACGATCAGAGGAATAGTATAGGCATCGAAGTCTTTGAATGGTTTGATGCTGATACCCTTATCGGTTACATCGGCAGGGAAATAGTACCATCCTTCGTGTCCTTCTTCTACGTCGTAGAACACGAAATCGTATGTTCCTGAGAACTGATCGGCAAAGTCGAGCTGGCTCACATAGAGTGTCTTCTCTGATTTACCTGACTTCACGGCAACCTCACCTACACGGCGCTTAGTAGCGTTGGCAGCAACCGAAACCTTGATCACATTGCCGGTGATGCTGGCGGTAATCCAGTCAGCCTTGCTCTCCACGGTGACAGGTCTGCTGTGGGAAACGGTAACAGTCTTGCTGCCGGCAGCGTTGCTCAGTATGCTGGCAACATTGGTGGAGAGGCTGAACTTCATGGCAGCCTGGTTTACGAAGAGGGTATCTTCCAGTACACCGCTGGTCACCAAGATCTTACCCTGACGGGCAACGGCATAGTCGTTTGATGCAACTTCAACCTTGATAGAATCGCTCTTTGCGTTAACCGAAGCCTTAACCCAGTCGGACAGGCTCTTTACCGTAACTGAACCGACAGCCTTTTCGATAGCTACGTTGTAAGAAGCGTCGAGGTCGGTGGCTGCGAGTTCATTGCTTTCCAGTGCGAGCATACCGCCAGTCTGTACGATACTTACCAGATAGGTGTCACCGTTGGCAGCCTTTACATCAATGTGTGAGGCACGTGACTCGCGAGTAGGGTTGGCTGTTGCACTTGCAGTCAGCACGTTGCCGTTGATAGTGGCGGTGAGCCAGTCAGCAGCCGAAGCAACTGTCAGTCCTTCGCCAGTGAGGGTAATATCTACCGAACCGCCAGTGGCAGGAATAGTCGTTTCCGATTTTTCCACCTGAATGGTGTTGACTTTCTCTGTGAAGTCGTCGTCGCCGCAGGAAGCCAGCGTGAGGCTTCCTATGGCAAAGACGATCAGACTATATATCTTTTTCATACGCTTATAAGTCTATATTATGTGATTTAATATTAATGCTTTCCCGGATAGAGCACAGGGTCCTTCACCAGTTTGATGACATTCTTCGCATTGTTCTGGTCAGTCAATGTCATTACGGTAGGATTGTTAACATCGTCAGTACTCAGCTTGAAAGTAGAGAGGAATGGTGTGTAAGCATCTTCGAAGTTACAGAAGAGCGCATAGTATGTACCGCTACCTACGTAAACGTTGAAATCGAAGGTGATGACATCTGGTTCGTTTATTGGAGCATCAACAGCGAATGTTGCAACACCGTAGTATGCACCTCCGCTGAGGAAATAGAAACCATAGTTACCTTTATAGGTTCCGATGTAGCAGTAGTTCACGTCTTCACCTTCGTGGCTCTTACAGCCATCAATGAATGACTGCAAACCAGGACCTGCTACTTCACCTATATTGCTCAGAGCAAGATACCAGTTGCCTGCCTGGAAAATATCGCTCAGATCCTTTGATAAGCTAAAGGTCTTCGACTCGTCGTTGGAGACTACGATGGTGTTGGCTGTCAGTACATCGTTGACGGTAGCAGTATCTTTTGCGTTGATGCCTTTGAGCGTATCGCCAAAGAGTTCGATAGGTTCGTTGAAGAGAAGACCCTTGTCGGTAGAAGTATAGGGAACAGTCAGTGAGGCTACTTCGCCCTTATCATCTACATATTTCACTGAGTATTCGCTTGAACCAGGATAGAACTTAGCCCTTTTGTCACCAACAGTATAGGCAAGAATACCTGCGTTGGTCAGACTCTCAGCTATCTTAGATGCAGCATCGAAGTATTCAGCTACGGGACGGGTCAGACGCTCAAGAACGATGGTGTTGTTGAACTTCTTACCTTTGAGGGTAATGGTGTTCTGATCCTCGCTGATGTTCATGATGACAAACTCATAGTCGGCTTCCCATCCGTCAACATCTGTTGGAGCGCCGCTTCCAGCGGGGTCACCATAGATATGGAGCAGATCATTGTAGGTATCGAAAGCGAGTACAGGACCCTGGTCGCGCGTAATCTTATAAGTAGAAACTACTGACTTGTAGGAACCGTCTTTGTTTGTTGCAGTTTCGTTGTACATCTGTACCTTACCGTCGGTAAACTTCATGGCAAGGTTCAAACCGCCATAAGCATATTCCCGACCAGCATAGTAGTGCATGACCCAACCTTCCTGTGAGCTGGTCAACACTTCCTTGGCATTGGCAACTGCTTCGTTGATACGCTCTGCAGCCGACTTGTCGAAAATCTCGTCGTCATCGTGCAGACAAGACTGAAGTGACAGTCCTGCTACGGCAAACATGATATAGAAAAATATTTTCTTCATAGCGTTGTCTTTACTTTAAGTGTTCGAAATCAAGTTTCTTGTATTCCACAGCACGGCGCTGAACTACGGCACGCAACTCTTCAAGGTCGATGTTCCAGTTCTGGCGCATATAGGTGCGGATGTGAGCCAGTTTCTGTTCGATGATGGCCTCTCCTTCTTCGCCGGCTTTCTCCATCTTGGAATTCCATAGCTCATCATTGTTGGTCAGATACTGTGAGTAGAGCTCTGCATAGTCTTCAGCAGGTTCACTCATCGCATAGTTGCGGATGAAACCGAGTGGCAGTGCCTGTATGTCGGTGTTGTACTGATACCAGTCACCGCTGACATAGTTACCTTCTGAGATGAGGTCAAACGAAGTATCGTATGGCTTCTTCTGGTTCAGAATGTGCTGGAACTCATGGTGCAGAGTGGTGAAGTACCACTGGTTCAGTGCTTCATAGTCGTCAAGCTTGATTGCAGAACCCAGGTTGTTCACATTGTAGAGGGTAATTTTGTAACCGCCCTCGGCAGTACCCATCACAACGGTTCCGTTGTTTTCAATGGCAAGTGAACCGATGAACTGCAGTACACGTGGGGTGTTGGCCTTCACGAAGTCAGGACCTGCTACCTCAGCGTATGCGTCATACCAAAGGTATTTCACTATCATGGCCAGCTTAGCACACTTGGCAGAGTCTGCTGGGGTCAGTGTGTATTTGTGGTCAATCTCGGTATCCTTCATGCGGTAGAGCACCTCTACGTTGTAAGGATAGGTGAAGTTTTCCAGCAACCACTGCTCAAAGGCATCGGGCTTGGCTTCGTCGTTCACAAAGATGCTGTTGCCGGAAGGCTGGTCACCGTCTGAACATGCCGTGAAGCTGAGTGCTGCAACAACGGCAAACAGGATGAAATATATCTTTTTCATTGTGTTCTTGATTTAGTGTGTCGTTACTTTTTAATCTCGTAGATAAAACCAGAGTCCTGCATAATGTTACCGCCCTGGTCTTTCACTGCAATACGGTCGTTAGGCTCCAAACCAGAGGTTATTACATCCTGAGGCAGCTGGATGGCACGACGTGGATCGTCAACAGTGAGTGAGTCGGTTACAGCAGAGATAGTGAAACTTGTGTTGGTCTGGCGACGGTAAATCACAATACCATAACGTTTCACGTCCTGCATACGGTATCCTTCGCCGAGTTCCATGATACGACGCAAGTGAAGAATGGCCTGAAGCAGTGCTTCCTGGTCTGAACCCTCGGCATCGATGGTATAGACGGGTTTTACGAAGTGCTTCTTAACGGTGGCTTTCTTTGGAGTGTAATAGTCAACACCATTGTAGAAGTCAACGATTTGCTTCAAGGTGAAGGTCTTCGGATACTTCTGATAAATCTTCATGATGGTGTTGTAGTCATCAACGGCTTTCTGCAGTTCGCCACTCAGCGCATAAGCCTCGGCACGCTCTAACAGAAGTTGCTCAGTGGTGAATACGGCATACTCAGCATGGGCAAATCCGATACCAGCCTGAAGGTCGGTGTATTCAAACTCATAGGGCACCTTGCGATGGAATAGGTTTGCCAATGCGGTGTTACTCCATACACGCTGTTTGAAAGTAGAGTTGGCTGCGCCGAACGGACCCTTAGAGGCAATATCCTCATCGTAGGTGATACGGTAGCTATGAGCATATTTCTCACCGTATAAGTAAGGACCAGAGATGGCTCCCCATTCTGAATATACGGTCTGGAGCAGGAAGTTACACTTCTCGTCGGCAGATACCCAAGCCTCAGGACGAATCTGGTCGTTCATGTTAAGAGCTGCGTAGGCATCCCAATCGCGAGCTTTGGCAGTAGGATCGGCGCCCAATACTTCTGTTGCATAGGTGATGGCCTTGGCGAAGTCGCCCTTGTAAAGATAGAAACGAGCGGCAAATGCTTTGGCGGCATCGGTATTGAAGTGGAACTTAGGTTTGCTGTAGTTGCTGCTAACCAAAGGAAGACCACGCTGCAAATCCTTATCAATCTGACCATAGAGATCCTCCATAGTGCCACGAGTATATACTGTTCCTACTACCTTTTCTGGATGTGTAGGATAAGGCAGACCCAAATCTGTTGAAGCAGTAGCAGGATTGTAAGCCTTACAGAAAACGGTAGAGAGTTGGAACATAGCATAAGCACGGCAGAGCAGAGCCTCACCCAACTGTTCGGTATACTCAGCAGGGCTACCCTTTCCCTCAATCAGGTCAATGGCAGCATTGGCAGAAGCAATGGCGAGGTAATGACGGTTCCAAAGTTCCTGAGGTGATTCATCTTCACCTGTTTCAGTGATGTCTTCCCAGTTGTAAGCCTGAGCCTGAAAACGTGATGCTTCTGACCATGAAGGGTTGACACAGTCATCGGTATTGTCTGAATACATCTCCAGCAGATAGGCAGGGTGTGCGCTGGGGTAAGCACTTACCAATAGATTGCTGACATCGCTTGGAGTCTGAAGCTCCATACGGTTGTCGGGTAACTTGTCGAGCCAATCGTCACACGATGTCAAGGTAAGGCCCAGTGCAATGATTGAAAATCCTATGTATTTTTTCATATTGTTGTTCTTTTGTTTGTTTCGTTATTCCATTACCTTGATTAGAAGCCAACTTTAAGAGTTGCAGTGAACTGCTTGGGCACAGGAGCTGATACACCACCAGAGCGGAAGAACTCAGGATCCTGACCGTTCAACTTCTTGTCGGCATAGATGAGGAAGAGGTTGGTGGCCTGCAACTTCAGAGAGAGGTTGGTCAGAGGCTTAATCCAATTCTTGGGGAAATCATACTGCAGAGAGATTTCCTTCATGCGGATGAAGTCACCCTTGGCGATGCGTACATCTGAGTAGTTGTAGGCATTGTAACCATAACGCAACTGTGAGTTGTTGGTGTACTGTGCATAACTCAAGATGACAGGTACGTTGGTCTTCTTCTCGTCGCCAGGAACCATCCAGCGGTTTTTGAACTCCTTGGTCATAGAACTCAGGTCGTTATAAGTGGCTGAGAATACAGGATCGAGGCGAACGACATTACCAAATGAGTAGGTGATGAAGAGGTTCAGGGTGAAACCTTTATATTTGAAGAGGTTGCCCAAAGAACCCTGTACGGTAGGATCGGTAGGACCTTCATACTTCAGGTAATCAACCTTGTCGCGCTCCTGGAAGTTGATGTTGTCGGTGGTGATTTCTCCTGCTTCGTTGTAGAAAGTAGGAAGACCGTTTTCATCAAGTCCTGCGAAGGGGATAGAGAACAGTGAACGTACGGGATAACCAACGCGGCGTCCACCGAAGTTGGTGATCATATCAATCACACGGTCCTGGCTTGCCAAATTGGTAATTTTGGTCTTGGTGTGTGAATAAACCAAAGAGGTGATCCAGCTGAAGTCCTTCAACTTGATGTTGGTAGAAGAAATAGAGAGTTCCTCACCATGTGATTTCATGTCGGCTGCGTTGGCCCAGCGGATAATCTGACCACCGATACCCTGTGTGGCAACAGGACCGATTTCATCGTAGTTCTTACGAGTATAGATATCAAACGATACGTTGATGCGGTCGTTTAAGAAACCTGCTTCAACACCGAAGTTGAACTCGTTCTTCTTCTCATAAGTCAATTCGCTGTTCTCAAGGTCTGAAAGCTGGATACCAGTTTCCTTATCGCTGGTGAAGATGCGGTAGGGGTTGAAAGCCTTGAATACGTTGGTTGAACTTGTATAAGATGTGGGAGGAGGTGTGGCGGTCAGAGAGTAGCTGGCCTTCAGTTTCAAGTGGGAAATGGTTGGCTCCCATGCTTTGAAGAATTTCTCCTGGTCAACATTCCATGAACCTGCAATGTTCCAAGTCGGTGTCCAACGAGCAGAACGGCTCTTACCCATGGCGTTTGAACCTTCATAACGAACGGTTCCGTTCAACACATAACGGTTGTCGTAACCATAGGTGGCGTTGGCGAAGAAGGCTGCCGAACGTGAGTTGGTGTTTGAAAGTGAATAGTAGTCGGTGTTCTCTTCCAAGCTCTTCTTGAAGAACTGATAGGTGTAGTAAGGAATTTCACCCTTAGCATACTGCATACCCCAACCGTTGAACCATGATCTTGAACGCTGGATTTCGGTTGTCTCCATACCACCGAACAGGTTTACGTAGTGGATGTCGGCAAAGGTATGTACGTAGTTGGCTGTTGCACGGAAGTTGTAGTCGCGCATGCGGTTGTCGGTGCGCTTGTACATACCACCTTCGGGCAGTACAGAAATAGGGAGAGAGTATAGTACGTCTTTATCAGTATAGAGGTACTTGTTGGCATCGCGGATGATGGTGTTGTCCATAGCGCGATAAGCCTCTGCCTGGTTTGAGTTGTCGAGAATCTTATATTCCTGTGAAGTGGTGGTGTATTTCAAAGCACCAAGTACAGCAATCTCCAAATCCTTGATGGGTTTGTATTTCAACTCTGCCTGGAACTTAGCATCGAGGAAGTTGACATCGATGAAGTTGGTTTCCAATTCGTGCAGAATGTTGAAAGCTGCATAGTTACTATGATAATAGGTGTCGGGATCGAGTGCACGTGAAGTGTTCAACGCATAAGAGTATGGGTTGATATCGAAGTCACGCTTTACATTACCTGATACAACATCGACGTCCTGACTCAGAGTACCAGGAGCGCGCTGACTACGGTAACTACCGCTACCGATGATGTTCAGTGACAGGTTGTCGAGAATCTTGTGGTTCACGTTCATGTTCAAGGTGTAGCGGTCAACCTTTGACTGCTTGTACCATCCTGGGTCGGTCATGGCACTGACTGAAGCATAGTAGTTTGACTTGGCTGTACCACCGCTCATGCTGACAGAGTGGTTCTGCTGGATGCTGGTAGAGAAAAGCTCGTCAAACCAGTCGGTGTTGCGGAACTCTGCATTTGCCAAATAGGCATTCTTGGCCTCTGTAGTATTAGCCAAAGCGAAAGCGCCGGTTGATGGATTGTAGGTGTTGATCAACTCATACATCTTACCATATACACCATAGTCGCTACCATTCAGTGTGTTGCTGAGGTTCAACCATCCTTTATCGTACAACTCACGATAGATACCCATCTGATCCTGAGAGTTCAGAATGTTGAAGTTACCATAGGTAGGTTTCAAACGCATGGTGAATTCACCAGTATAGTTGATGTGTGCTGTACCTGCCTTACCTTTCTTGGTGGTTACTACAATCACACCGGCCATGGCACGTGCACCATAAATAGAGGTGGCAGAACCGTCTTTCAGAATCTGGAACGACTCGATATCATCTGAGTTCAAACCTGCAATGGCTGAAGAAATAAGGGTTTCTGGGTCACCTGATGACAATGCATCAGAGTCAATGTCGGTTACGTCTTCCATGATAACACCGTCAACTACCCACAGTGGCTTTGAGGAACCGTAGATAGAGGTGGCACCACGTACACGAATCTTTGGTGCTGTACCGAAGGTACCACTGACGTTCTGTACAGATACACCAGCAGAACGACCTTCCAGTGAACGCGAGATATCGGCGATACCATTAAGAATGGCATCCTCGGCATTCACACGGTCGGTAGCACCAGTAAACAGACGACGGTCGGTCTTCTGCATACCAGTTACAACCACTTCTTCCAGCTCTGCACTGGGGCGAAGGCTGATAGACATCTTGGCTTTAGGAGCCAGTGTCTGTGTTTCCATACCAATGTAACTGACACTAATCTTTTTACCTGCAGGTACTGAAAGACTGAACTTACCATCAGCATCGGTCACTGTTCCTGAGCGCTGGCCCTGAATAATGATCGAAGCACCGATGATTGGTTCACCGTCTTCCTGAGATACTACGGTACCTGTTACTTTTGTCTGTGCCAACACTCCTCCACATAGAAGGAAGATATTGACCAACAAGATAAGCAGTTTCTTTTCCATAAAAACTCTCATTTTGATTAAAAATTAAACATATCACTAAATTATACTCTGAATAACTATTTTGTGTTGTCTCGAATGACAAGCGTTGTGTGATCGTTAATAACTATTTTTGTTCCTATTTAAGTTCTTTTCACAAATTAACATAGTGCAAAAGTACAGTAAATTGTTCTAATTACCAAATATTATATGATGTTTTTTATATAAAGCATGAAAAATACCACGAATAAGGTAGAAAATCAAAGGTAAAAGCATGAAATCGTAAGATAAAACATGAAATTAACAAAAAAATGTTAGTTTGCAAAGATTGGTTAAAACCGTGTGCCGTTTTTTACATATTTTAGGTATCATAATATTAGAATGGCATGGAAATTTGATTTTTTGTTCACTTAATCGTATCTCTGCAACATAGTTGCGAAGATACTCACGTTCGGAAAACCTCAAATAAATTTGGTTTTTCGCTCACTTAATCGTATCTCTGCAACATAGTTGCGAAGATACTCACGCTCGGAAAACCTCAAATAAATTTGGTTTTTTGCTCACTTAATCGTATCTTTGCAAAGAAATAAACCGATACGATTATGGCACTCAACTTGAACAAGAATCTGAAGATGTATTATTCTATCCGCGAAGTGGCGGCTATGTTTGACGTTAACGAAAGCACATTGCGCTACTGGGAAACTGAATTTCCTACGCTCAAACCAAAAACTTCGGGACCGGCAAAGATACGACAGTATCAGCAAAGTGACATCGATCTGTTGCGCACAATACATAATCTGGTGAAGGTGCGCGGTTTTAAGATTGCTGCAGCCAAGAAAATTCTCAATTCCAACAAACGAGGTACTGCCAACAAAACTGATGTATTAAGTAGGTTGATTGATATCCGAACGGAATTGCAAGCACTGAAAAAACAAATGGACTATCTTGTTTGAGATGGTCCTTTTGTTTGAATATAAATCCTCATGAACAATTCTTTTTGTTTGAATACATATATATATTGAGTCCTAATGGTCGAATTGGGTGAACTCAATATGATTATGACCGGTTGAAATTGAAAAACGCCCCAATCCATATAGAGGAGTTGGGGCGTTTTATATATTTATAGGTATTTGTGGATGGAATCCTACAATCCTGCTTGACGCATCATCTCACGAACAGCAGTCTCCAACTGTGGGTCGCGACCGTTGATGAAATCTTCGGGGGTGTTGTAAACCTCGATGTCGGGCAAGAGTTCTTGGTTTTCCATATAGTTGCCACGCATATCCTTCTTGCCAATCTGCGGAATACCGAAAACGAGGGTGGGGTCCATCTGGGTTTCCCACCATACACTGGTAGCTGTACCTGCCACAGGTGTACCGATGAGTTTGCCAATGCCCAGTTCGCGATATACCCAAGGGAATCCCGAACCGTTACTATAGCAGTCTTCATCCATCAAGATGCAAGAGGGAGCTACCCATTTGTTGAGTGGGTCACGTCCCACATATTTGCCACGTGGTACGAAGTTGTGATAGAGTTTCCCGCTGAGCAGGGTGCAGAGGTCGTCGTGAAGCCAACCTCCACCATTGTGGCGCTCGTCAACAACTACAGCCTTGCGGTTGCGGTTCTTGTCGTTGAGCAATTTGCTATATACCTTGCGGAAGTTTTCGCTGTCCATAGATTCTACATGCACGTAAGCAACCTGTCCACCGGAAATGCTATCTACCAAGTGTTCGTTGTGTTCTACCCAACGTTTGTAGAGCAGAGTCTGGAGTTGGCCTTGGCTAATCGCTTTCACGTTGATGGTCTTACGCTGTCCGTTACGGGGATTGTAGATGCTGAGGCGGACAGACTTTCCTGCTTTGCCGTCGAGCATCCAGAAGTAGTCGGCACCTGCTTTGATTTCATGACCATCGATGCTCTCGATGATGCATCCTGCCTTTACTTCAGAACCATGAAGTGCTAATGGGCTGCGTTTGATGACTTCTTCGATGCGCAGTCCGTTGCCATCATATTGCTGGTCGATGAACACTCCGAGACTTGCAGTCTTCAATGTGGCACCAGCAGTGCGGTAACGTGCACCAGTATGTGAACCATTGAGTTCACCGAGCATCTCGCTCAACATATCACGGAAGTCGTAGTTGTTGTTGATATGTGGGAGAAAACGTGCATAGATGTCACGATAGCCTTCCCAGTCAACACCATGCAGTTCGGGATCGTAGAATTTCTCTTTGACTTGTCTCCAAGTGTGGTCGAACAGATATTGGCGTTCTTCATAGCCACGATAGTTGGATGGTGCATCAAACTCGACAGTCTCTTTCTTGTTTTTCGCAAGGTCGAGTTTCTTGATGCCTCTTGACAACAGATAGATGTGCTTGAATGAAGCGTCAGCCTGCATATTGCCATAGCCCACATTCTTCATCACCAGTTCGGTCTTTTCTTCAAGGAGGTTATGACACCAGAGGTCGTAACCGTCTTCGAAACGTGACTGATAATAGAGCGTGTCACCCTTAGGACTGAGTATGGCGTCGCCCAGATGACTTGAGTTGACGGTGAGACGGATGATACGGTCCTGACAGTTGTCAAGGTCGAATACCAATGGTTTGACGGCAGGCTTTTGAGTGCCCTTGTCGGTTTTGCTATTCTTGTTGTTTTTGCTGTTTGCTTTTGCAGATTTGCTCTGGCTGTTGTTTGCCTTGCGAGCTTCTGCCTGCTTCTTATCGTAGATTTCCTTCTCCTCTTTGCTCATTAGGAAGCGCTCGTAGGCTTCTTGGTCGAGGAACATGATGTATTCATCGCTTTCAGCTCCCCAACTGCCATGACTTCTATAACCGGCACGGTCGCTCTGGTAGATGATGGCTTTACCACCCAATGCCCACCGAGCATTGTCGTCGCTATAACCGCTGTTGGTCAGGTTGAATACGGGTTTCTGACCTGAAGCATCAACCAGTGCTACATCGGGACTATGCCATCCACCGTTGCCAATATAGCTTGCCAACAACCAACGGCTATCGGGACTCCATTCAAACCATAGGTCGCCATCGGTATAGCTGCACTGATATTTTCCATCGAGCACGGTGCGTACCGAACGACTGGCGATGTCGAGTACACGCAGGTCGCCACGGTCTTCGAAGAATGCCAGTTGTTTACCATCGGGACTGTACTTTGGCTGTTGTGAAATATGTTGTCCGTCGGTGAGACGTTCTTCTGTCAGATTGCTGCTATAGGTAAACTGTGACTCTGATTTCTCTGTCAGTGTAGTGCGGTAGATCTGCCATACTCCATTGCGCTCAGAAGAATAAGCAAGGCTGCGTCCATCAGGTGAGAACGAGAGGTCGCGCTCCTGTTCTGGAGTATCTGTAATCTGACGAGTAGTGCTGTAGTCGATGGCTGTCACATAGACATCGCCATGGAGAATGAAGGCAATCTCCTTGTTGTTGGGAGAAAGGCAAATCTCTGTTGCACCAGAATGTAGTATTCTGCGCACTACGCTACGGTCGTTGTTGTCGGTTGTGATATTGATATTGACCTTACGTTCCTGTCCGTTCTGCATGACATAGATTTCGCCGTCATAAGCATAGCACAAAGTGCCCTTCTTGTCAGCAGTAAGGAATCGTACGGGGTTCTTGGTATGATGGGTCAGTTGCTGTTCGCCACTGCCATCGGTATTGCGCTTCCATACGTTGAAAGTGCCGTCTTTCTCACTCAGATAATAGAATGAACGACCATCGGGAGCCCATACCGGATTGCGGTCTTCGCCACGGAAGGAAGTCAGCTTGGTGTATTGTCCTTTGCAGAGCAACCAGATGTCGCGAGTAATAGCCGACACATGGTGTTTGCGGAATGGGTCTTCATATCCTTTCACATCATGATAGAGCACATCGCCATTGGCATTGATGCTTGGCTGTTCCATGGTGATGGTGGAGTAGAGTCGTGGACGTCCGCCAGTAGTACTGACCTCATAAACCTGAGGGAAGGTGCTGCTTGCGAGTTGGCTCGACAAAACGGCAGGCATCATATTGGCACTAAAGAGTACGTGTTGTGCATCGCTAAATACCAATGGAATCTCATTGCCACTATGTGTGGTGAGTCGGGTAGGCGTTCCGCCGGTAGCCGGCATGATATAGACATCGAGACTACCTTCGCGTGCAGAGGCAAAGGCAATGTTTGTTCCGTCAGGACTCCATACCGGATAAGCATCATAGGCACTGTTGGTCGTTAGCTGACGGGCATTGCCACCATTAGTTCCCACTGTAAAAATGTCGCCTTTATAGGAAAAAGCGATGGTCTGTCCGTCTGGTGACAGGGCGCAGAAACGCAACCATAGCGGTGTTTCAGCACGTGATGACAGAGGCATGGCCATTAAGAACAAGGCCATGAACAAGCGGCAAGCCGCTGAAAACACGTTGTGCATAGTCATAGTTTTTTTTGATAAGTAATTGATATTGATAGTAATGATTATGACGGAAAAGCTCGGACTCTGTCACACTATCCCTCCGTTAGCTTTAGGGTAGGGGCGTCCAGTTGTCGTTGCGAGCAAAGACATTAGCCACTGTGATTTTCTGTGCTTCCTTCTTGGTGAGTTGTTTGCTCCATGTGGCACGCTTGCCGGTGGCAGCACCTTCACCTTGGTTGTTGTATTCCATGTAACGTGCGGTCTGTTTAGCCTCTTCGCGCCAATGATGCCAACCCTCTGGACGTATCTGTTGAGGCAACTGGCAGTTCATGAAGAGTGTATAGCCATAGTCTCTCCATGGACGTCCGAGATATACTTTTGTTACATCGGGTGCTGTAGTGATGCGACAGTTGTTGAAGATGTAACCGTAGGTCACCTCTTTTGGCGTTGAAGCCGCTGTGATATATGAATTAGCTTTGCAGTAGATGTCGCAGTTTTCAAACCATGCTGTTGAAGGACCGAAGATAAAGTCGGTAGTACCTTCTATATAGCATCCGGAAAAATAGAGGCGTGTGCTGGCATTACCTGTATAGATGGTGTCTTGATGTCCCAAGAATCGGCAGTTGACAAAAAGCAGGCAGTCACCTTCGGTATGTAGGGCTACAGCCTGTCCGAGTCGTGCAGAATTGTTCTCGATGGTAATGTTCTTCAAAGTGATATGACTACCTCCTATGCGCAAGGTATAGGTACGGAAAGTTCCCATGCCTTTACCGATTTCTGGTAGATATACGTTGGCATGGTCATCCCATGTGATGATGGTATTGTCTCGGTCTTCTCCACATATTTCTATATTGGTGAGCCACTGTGGAACGGTGAGCTTCTCTTTATAGATACCCTTTTTGACATAAATCACTTTGTGATAGTCCATAAAGGCGCGGCACACCTCGATAGCTTCTGCCACATTGCGGAAGCGTCCCGTACCATCACGTGCCACTACGATGGTGTCTGGGTTGTCAAAATTCTCTTTGGCCTCCATACCGACTACGGCACATAAGGCATAAATCATGCAGATTAGTTTTTTCATGTTGTATAGCAGTTTGATGTTCAGTTATAGTCCATACCGACGATCACATAATCTGTGACACGTCTTTGACGTCCTCAATCTTCTTGAGTTTATCCATGATAATCTTGGCATCCTCTCTGTCGTGGACGCGCAGTTCGATAGATCCATCGAAGAGACCTTCCTCGCTGGTAATAGAGAATTTATGGATATTGACATTGAGTTGTGAGGATATGATGCTTGTGATATCCATAACGATACCGACACGGTCGATACCTTGTATGCGGATGCATGCATCGAAGAACAGTTTCTTGTGCATATCCCATTTGGCATCGAGTATGCGGTTGCCATAGCTGGTCTTGAGCTTTGCAGCCACAGGACAGGCACGCTTATGTATTTCGATGCGGTGCTTGTTGTCGATGAATCCCAGGATATCGTCACCAGGAATAGGGTGGCAGCAATGTCGGAACTTATATTGTCCGATATTGTCGTCGGTGATATAGATTGGTTTCTTGCGGTTGAAGTTTTCTGGAACCACAAAGAATTCCTGTTGTGTGGTATTCTCTTTCTTCTGTTGCTTGCCACGTCCGAGGAACGGTACGAGTCGTCGCCAACCTTTTATAGTGCTTGGATTGTTCTTGCCGTGCAGTTCGTCGAGGTCTTTTTCTCCCAGCAGAATAGTCTTCTCTCCCAGTGCTTGAAGCAGTTCCTCGCGGTTTTTCACTTCATGGAACGCAGCGAGTTTATCAATGGTAGCAGCGGTATTCTCTATCTCGTTCTTGGTCAGGAAGGCATTGAGTATTTCTTCGCCTTGTTTCTGCATCTCTCTGCCGTCACGTCTGAGTATGGCTTGTATCTTAGCTCTTGCCTTGGCGGTAGATACAAAGTTGATCCACGAAGGTTGTACGTGTTGTGATTTCGATGTCAGGATCTCCACTTGGTCACCACTGTTGAGTTTATGGCTCAGCGGTACCAGTTTATGATTTACCTTTGCGCCAATACAGTGAGAGCCCAAGAAGGTGTGTATGCTGAATGCAAAGTCGAGTGCTGTACATCCTGCAGGCATCGTTTTGATTTCACCTTTCGGTGTAAACACAAAGATTTCCGATGCGAAGAGATTGAGTTTGATAGCATCGAGGAAATCCATAGCATCGGGTTGCGGGTCGTCAAGAATTTCCTTGATGGTACGCAACCATTCATTGAGTTCGCTCTCATCTTCAGTGTATTCGTTCTCTTCGCCCTCTTTGTATTTCCAGTGTGCGGCAAATCCCTGTTCTGCAATTTCGTCCATACGGTCGGAGCGAATCTGCACCTCAATCCATCGTCCTTGTTTTGACATCAGGGTGACATGGAGTGCTTGGTATCCGTTGGCCTTTGGGTGGTTGAGCCAGTCGCGCAATCGGTCTGGGTGCGACTTGTATATCTTAGAGATAGCAACATAGATGTTGAAACATTCGTTGACCTCCTCCTCACGTTTCTCAGGTGTGAAGATGATGCGCACTGCCAGTATGTCGTAGATTTCGTCGAAGGTCACATGTTTATTCTGCATCTTATTCCAGATGGAATATGGTGTTTTGACGCGTTCTTTGATTTCATACTTGATACCCATCTTCTTGAGTGCCTCTTCGATAGGAGCTGTAAACTGGTCGAAGAGTTCTCGGCGTGATGCTTCTGTAGATGCGAGTTTAGCCTTGATGCTATTGTATTCGTCGGGATGTTCATACTGGAAACTCAGATTTTCCAGTTCCGATTTGATTTTGTTCAGTCCCAAACGGTTCGCCAATGGTGCGTAGATATACAGTGTTTCTCCTGCAATCTTGTATTGTTTGTTGGCAGGTTGCGACTGCAGTGTGCGCATATTGTGCAGTCGGTCGCATATTTTGATGAGTATGACCCGGATGTCATTGCTCATAGTGAGCAAGAGCTTCTTGAAGTTTTCAGCTTGTGCCGAAGCCTGTTCACCGAATATACCTCCACTGATTTTTGTCAGTCCATCAACAATTTGTGCAATCTTCGAGCCGAAGATGTTTTCTATATCTTCGGTGGTGTAGTCTGTATCTTCCACCACATCATGCAGCAATGCAGCACATATACTTGTAGAACCGAGTCCCACTTCTTCGCATGCGATTTGTGCTACGGCGATAGGGTGCATGATATAGGGTTCCCCCGACAGTCGGCGGACACCTTTATGTGCTTGTCTTGCAAAGTTGAAAGCCTTTGTGATGATGTCCACTTTCTTGCGGTGACGTGATGCCAAATACGTATCCAACAAGTGTTGGAAGGCTCCGTTAATCAATTCATTGTCGGCTGTTTCCTTGTTTTTGATGTCCTCGTCCATTGTCGTTTGCCAATTATAGGTGAATACTATACCTTATTTATATATATAGGGAAGAATCGTTATTGGTGCAGTGTCTTATCTGCGTCTTCTGCTGCGTGCCTTGCTGCGTTTCTTGCTGTGCCTTGCCTTGCCGCGTCGTGCTTTTGATTTTGATCCGCGATGCATATGGGAGCGTCTTGTGACGCGCCACTTTCGGCTCTTCACATAGCGTTTGCTCTTATGATAGTAGGTAGGCACATCATCGTTAACCTCCACCTGCATGCGGTTAGTCAGCAGTTCGCTTGCCCTATAGTTGCTGATAGAGTCTTCCATTTCGATGAATCGGTTGACGTCTGCCAGTGGCAGTCTGATGGCGTATGGCTGTGTGGCACCGGGTACCACGTCGCGTCGATACATCGGGTTGAGTGCTCGAAGCTGTTCGATGTCTATTCCCAACACCCCAGCAATCTGTTGCAGATGGATGTTTCGCGCCACCATCACTGTATCTGTTTGTGCAGGCAATGTGCTGTGCATCGGACAGATGTTATGCTTCGAGTAGTAGGTCATCATGTAGTTGGCAGCTATGAAAGCCGGCACGTAACCTCTTGTTTCTTTTGGCAGATAGGGATAAATCTGCCAATAGTCTTTTGCTCCTCCAGACCTTTGTATTGCCTTGTTGACGTTAGCCGGTCCACAGTTGTAAGCAGCGATGACGAGGTTCCAGTCGCCAAACACCTTATAGAGATCGCTCAGATAGTGTGCAGCAGCAAACGAAGCCTTGATGGGGTCGCGACGTTCGTCAACGAGTGAGTTGACCTGCAGGCCGTATGTTTTTCCTGTGGTGAGCATAAACTGCCAGAGTCCTGTTGCTCCCACTCTTGATACGGCTTTGGGGTTGAGTGCCGATTCTATGATAGGCAGATTGCGTAGTTCGAGTGGTATCTGGTAGAGATCGAGTGCCTCTTCAAAGATAGGCATATAGAAGTTGGATGCTCCAAGTGCATAGCCTATAGTGCGTCTGAGTCTGGTGCAGTATCTGTCGATAAACTGTTGCACTACCTCATTATGTGCCATTTCCATGACGGTAGGCAGTCTGTAGAGGCGTTCGACAAACACCTCTGTGGGATATGAAGGATTTTCATTTGTTGTATTACAGTCTTCGGGTGTGAGATATGTTTTCGCCATATACTCGTTGAGCAGACTGTCGAGGTCATAGGTCATTGCTTCAGGAAATTCGATAATTTCCTCTTTACCCTCTTCGTCAATAACGATGAGTTCATCCTCTTCGTCGGTATCTTCTTCGTTTGTAGTCACCACCTGTGCTTGTACGCCCATGATTAAGACGGTCAGCAGGGTGAATATGCTAATAAGTCTTTTGTTCATTCCTTTTCTTGTTGCTTTCTTTTTAGTGAGTGTGGTGTGTGATTAGAAGTTGAGGCTGCAATTCACACCCAGCGACTGTGCCGTCAGCGGATTCCCCCCGTTATGGTTGGGAATGACTGTAGGCTTTACTTTCAGACTGAGGTCTTTTGATATATCGAACACCGATAGTTCGGCATCAACATAGGCATCGATGACCGATAGGGCATAGACACCTACCATCACAAAGAAACTCATGTCGCGCCACCGGCGGTATTTGTCTTTACGACTTTTGAATATCTGTTTATACCTTTCTTCGTTGCTGCTGTTTATCTGCATGCCGAGGTGCAGGAATTTGTTGTAGCTGTTGGTATTTGGATCATCGTCCATGATGTCGAGGTAGGCTTGTGAGTAATCCTTGTACATCATGTTGTTCCATGTCATGGCATAGATACATCCCATGAATCCTCCATATACGATAGGTAGTTTCCAGTATTTCCGATTGTATATCTGTCCTGCTCCCGGCAGTACCAAAGCCAGCCAAAGTGCGCGTTGTGGATCAGGTTTCCATGTTGACCAGTCGCGTTTCGCTTTGATGCGCTTGGTGGAATCCACCTGTAGTATTGATCGCTCGTCTTTATTGGCAGTCATGTTGATGATAGAGTCTGCAGTGACCAGCGAGTCGATGCGTGCCATCATCAGGTCAATGCTGTCCACTGGTGCAGTATCCTCTTTGATGGTCTTATGCTGTTGTGCATAGGCCGAGGTGCATATTGCCAGCAGTAGCGAGCATATTGCGAATTTCAGCGTTGATATGTTATTATAGTGTTTCAACTGATAGATAGCGTTGTTAGACATATTGCGTGTGCAACCCATTACAGGTTGCACACGACATATCTTTGTTTATTACTGATTGCTGTTGTCGAGTGCATTCATGATGCGTTCCAGCTGTTCTTCGTTGTCGAAGGCAATACTGATTTTGCCTTTTCCTTTTGGTGAACAAGTCATCTGCACTTTAGTTTGGAAGAATTGTGAGAGTCTGTCGCGCAGCAAAGAGAACTCTTCCGGCAATTTGTTTTTTGCTGCAATTTTTCCTTTGCTGGTTTTGATATCATCGCCGTTCTTGAGCGCTTGCACCAGTTCTTCAACTTTTCTGACGGAGTATCCTTCTTTCTGGATCTCCTTGAAGAGTCTGATTTGTATAGATGGGCTGTCAATGGCAAGTAGCGCCCTTGCATGTCCCATGTCAATCTCATGCTCTTTGAGTGCCATTTGCACTTGTGCAGGCAGTTTGAGCAGTCTCATATGGTTGGTGACATCGGTACGGCTTTTGCCCACTCGCTCTGAGATGCGTGCCTGTGTCATACCTCCCTTTTCTGCCAAGTGTTGGTATGCCAGTGCAATTTCAATTGCATTGAGATCTTCGCGCTGTATGTTTTCGACGAGTGCCATTTCCATGACGTTCTCATCTTCTACTGTGACGATATAGGCAGGAATTTTAGTGAGTCCAGCCAGTTGTGATGCTCTCCAGCGTCGTTCTCCTGCAATGATTTGATATTTGTCGCCAGTTGTTTTGTGGAGAGTGATAGGCTGTATGATGCCCAACTCTCTGATGCTGCTGGCCAATTCTTGTAGTGCTTCCTGATCAAACTCGCGTCGTGGCTGGTTGGGGTTGGGTTCAATCTCAGTGATGTCAATCTCGTTGAGGTTTGACGAACCCTGTGTGTGTACGTTGCCCGTGTCGATGAGTGCATCGAGTCCTCTTCCTGCACCCATGTCATCGAGTCCTCTTCCCAGTACGCTGCGGTCGTATTTCTTTCTTACGGTCATTATCGTTTGGTCTGATTACTGTTTTTGTTGATGATTTCCTTGGCGAGAGCCAGATGGTTTTTGGATCCTGTAGAGTCGGCATCATAGAGTATGACGGGCAGTCCGTGGCTTGGACTCTCCGACAGTTTGACGTTACGCTGTATGACGGTCTTGAATACCAGCTCTTGGAAGTGGCGTTTTACTTCGTCGTAGATTTGGTTTGCCAGTCTCAGACGTGAGTCGTACATCGTCAGTAGGAATCCTTCAATCTCCAGTTGCGGATTGAGTTTGCTCTTGATGATGCGTATGGTGTTCAGCAGTTTGCTGATACCTTCCAGTGCGAAGTATTCACACTGCACGGGTATGATGACCGAGTCAGCAGCCGTAAGTGCGTTGACGGTAATCAGTCCGAGCGATGGTGAACAGTCTATGAGTATATAGTCATAGTCGTTGCGGATGGTAGCCAGCAAGTCTTTGAGCACTCGCTCACGATTGTCGAGGTTGAGCATTTCTATTTCAGCTCCCACCAAGTCGATGTGGCTTGGTATGATGTCGAGTCCGTCGATGTCGGTAGTATAGATGGCATCGCGCACGTCGGCTTTGTCGATGATACACTCATAGAGTGAGCATTCCACTTCTTTGATGTCAACGCCCAGTCCGCTGGAAGCATTTGCCTGCGGGTCTGCATCGACCACGAGAACCGACTTCTCCAGTGTAGCGAGTGATGCTGCCAGATTGATGGTGGTAGTAGTCTTTCCAACTCCGCCTTTCTGGTTTGCCAGTGCGATAATCTTTCCCATATCCAATCTCTAAATAAGTTATATAGGTTGCAAAGTTACGAATTTTCTCTGAGAATCGGTCAAATATCAACCTTTTTTAGTACTTTTGCAAACAAAATCATATAACAGAGCATGGATAAAAGAAAACCACTGATACTTATTTCCAATGATGACGGCTATGCAGCCAAGGGCATCAACAGTCTTGTGGCGATGGTTCGCGACCTTGCCGACGTGCTGGTCTGTGCGCCCGATTCAGCCCGTAGCGGTTATTCGTGTGCTTTCTCTGCCACGTTACCGCTGACGTTACATCAGCAGCATCAGGAGGAAGGAGTAGAGATTTGGTCGTGCAACGGCACTCCTGTGGATTGTGTGAAGTTGGCAATGGCAGAACTTTGCCCCGATCGTCGGCCTGCTTTGGTGCTTGGCGGCATCAATCATGGCGACAATGCTTCGGTCAATTCCCACTATAGCGGCACGATGGGCGTGGTGCGTGAAGGCTGTATGAAGTCCATCCCCTCCGTAGCTTTTTCCCTTTGCGACCATCGTGATGATGCCGATTTCGAGCCTCTTCGCCCTTATGTTCGCCGCATGGTAGCACGTGTATTGACCGAAGGTTTGCCCGAAGGAGTTTGTCTCAATGTCAATTTTCCGAAGTTGCCTTCGTTTCGTGGTGTTAAGGTATGTCGCATGACCAAAGGCATCTGGTATAATGAAGTAGAGAAGTGTCATCATCCCCGCAACTACGACTATTGGTGGATGGTAGGCCATTATGCCAATCTTGAGCCCGAATCGGACGATACCGACGAATGGGCATTAGACCATGGCTATGTAGCTATTACGCCGACTCGCATTGACGTAACGGCATACGATATGTTGGACCGCATGAGCAATTGGACCGAATGAGATACTATTTGATAGCTGGCGAGGCGAGCGGTGATCTTCATGCCTCACGTCTGATGCGTTCGCTCAAGACCTTTGACGAACGGGCAGAGTTTCGCTTTTTCGGTGGCGAACAGATGCAGCAGGCTGGTGGCACGCTGGTCAAACACTATCGTGAGTTGGCTTATATGGGTTTCATTCCCGTATTACTCCATCTGCCCACCATCCTCAAGAACATGCGCCGATGCAAAGCCGATATCGTAGCGTGGCACCCCGATGTGGTAATCCTTGTCGATTATCCCGGTTTCAATCTCGACATAGCAGCATGGCTCAAACGCCATACTGATATACCCGTCTTTTACTATATTGCCCCGAAGATATGGGCATGGAAGGAATATCGCATCAAGAATATCAAGCGCGATGTAGCCGAACTCTTCTCGATACTTCCCTTCGAGGTGGCCTTTTTTGAAGGCAAGCACCATTACCCCATCCATTATGTGGGCAATCCCACCGCACAAGAGGTGCGCGAATACCAGAGCACCCATCATGCCGAACAGCCCTTGCGTCCGGTCATTGCCTTGTTGGCAGGATCGCGCCGCCAGGAAATCAAAGACAATCTGCCTGCCATGATAGCCGCCACGCGCCATCTGTCAGACCGTTACGATATCGTGTTGGCAGGAGCACCGGGCATCGAACCCTCTTGTTACGACCGTTTTCTGCGTGGCACGGCAGTCCGTATGGTGCGCAATCAGACCTACGATTTGTTATCCACAGCCACGGCAGCCCTTGTCACCAGTGGTACTGCCACACTTGAAACCGCCATGTTCAATGTGCCGCAAGTGGTATGTTATGAAACTCCATTGCCTTGGCTCATTGGCTATCTTCGTCGCCATCTGCTGAAGGTACGCTATGTGTCGCTGGTCAATCTGATAGCCGACCGCGAAGTCGTTACCGAATTGGTGGCAGACACTTTCAGTGTTGACAATATCCGAATGCAACTCGAAGCCATCCTGCCTGGTGGCGCTCAACGTCAGGTGATGCTCGAAGGTTACCGGCAGGTACAGCAAATACTTGGTGACAGCAAGGCTCCCGATGTGGCAGCCCGACAGATGATACAATTATTAACCCAAAAATAACAAACAATGAAAAAAGTTATTCTCAGTAGCCTTGTGGCTATTTTTGCCCTTGCCGCACAGGCACAGAACGTACAACTGCACTACGATTTTGGCCGTAATATCTATTCCGACGAGGAAGCAGGCCGTCAAAAGGTGACTCTCACCCTTGAACAGTTCAAAGCCGACCGCTTCGGTTCATGGTATTATTTTGTGGATTTCGACCTCAGCCGCAAGTTCATGGAGGCCGCTTATACCGAGATTTCGCGCGAGTTCAATCTTGGCAAGGGATCACCCCTTGCAGCCCATATAGAGTATGACGGCGGTCTCAACCGTTCGGGTAGTTTCCAGCATGCAGCCCTGTTGGGTCCCGCCTGGAACGGTCATTCTTCCGATTTCTCCAAGACCTATTCCGTACAAGTGCTCTACAAACGCTACTTCAAGAGCTACGACTATACTCACGCTTACCATAGCATGCAGCTGACCGGTGTATGGGGCATCACTTTTGCCAACAAGGCTTGCACCTTCTCTGGCTTCATTGATTTCTGGCGTGGAGAGAAAGCTAACGGTCACGGACAACTGGTGATGCTCACCGAACCGCAGTTCTGGTACAACCTCAACACCCTGCCTGGCATGAAAGACGTTAATCTCAGCGTAGGTTCCGAGGTAGAGATCAGCCACAACTTCGTTTACAACACCTACAATGGCAAAAACTTCTTTGTCAATCCAACATTGGCAGTGAAGTGGACATTCTAATTCTTGCGTAATAGAATCACAGGAAACATTATCAGCGATGAAGCAAGTCATACTGACCCTCATCAGCCTCTGCACGGCATCAGCCACCGTTGCACAGGAAAGCCAGGAGGTATATACGTTCCTCCGCTTGCCTGTCAGTGTGCATGCTGCGGCATTGGGTGGCGACAATATCAGTATTAGCGACGACGACGCATCGCTGGTGTTTCATAATCCCGCCCTGATCAGCAATGTTTCCGACCGCACGCTCAATCTCAACTATATGACCTATATGGAAGGAGTGAAAACGGCGTCGGCAGCGTTTGTCAAGGCTTGGGGCGAACGAGCCACATGGGCTGTGAGTGCACAGTATATGGACTATGGCGACATGCGACAGATGGATGCATCGGGCACCGACCTCGGCGATTTGTCAGCCAAGGACATAGCACTCTCTGCCTCGTTGGCTTATCTCTTGGGCGATAGGTGGAGTGGTGGAGTAACCCTTCGCTATATCACTTCCGATCTTGCAGGCTACCATTCGCAGGCTATTGCTGCCGATTTAGGACTCAACTATTACGACGAAGATCACGGTATCTCCCTGTCAGCCTCTGCACGCAATCTGGGTGGACAGGTCCAAACCTATGCCGACACCCATGAAGATCTGCCCTTGGATGTGGCAGTAGGCATCTCCAAGCGCCTTTCTGCTGCTCCGTTGCGCTTCTCTGCAACGTTGTCGCGACTCAACAGTTGGGATGTGTCGCTTCTGAAACACCTCACCATCGGTGCCGATGTCTTCTTGGGCGACCATGTCTATGTAGCTGCCGGCTACCATTTCCGTCGCCCCAGCGAGATGCGTCTCAGTGATGGCGATGGTGAGAGCAGCCATGGCGCCGGCTTGTCGTGTGGTGCCGGTCTGCAGTTGGAGCGCTTCAAGTTTCATGTGGCGTATGCTCGCTACCATGTGTCAGCCTCGTCGCTACTGTTGGGAGCGTCCTATAGTTTTTAACAACAAATTATCAAGATTACTGAACTATCGCATGTGGGGAAGTTAAGGGAAGTTAGGGAAGTTAGAGAGAAGTTAAGGGACAAATGTCCTAGGTCTTACGGCAAAAGGCTATTGTCTCTTAACTTCCCGAACGACCGTAGGGAGTGATAACTTCCATTTTATGGCACCTTTTCTCGCCATGACAGAATTAAAGCGAGCTTTATTCTGCTCATTTGGCTTAACGAAAACGTTCTTTAACTTCAATCAATTCCCTCAGTTGCGAAACTTGAATCAAGATTGTAATTACAAACGAAAAAAACAAACGATATGAAGAAGATAACGATAGCCATCGACGGTCATTCGTCGTGTGGTAAGAGTACCATGGCCAAGGACTTGGCACGCGAAGTGGGATACGTCTATGTTGACACGGGAGCCATGTATCGCAGTGTGACGCTCTATGCGCTGCGCAACGGACTCTTTACCGATAAAGGTATTGATGAAGAAGCCCTTCGCGAGCATATCGACCGGGGCGATGTCAACATCTCCTTCCGTTTCAATGCCGAGACAGGTCGCCCCGACACTTATCTCAACGGCGAGTTGGTAGAGCACGACATCCGCACCATGGAGGTGTCGAGTCGCGTCAGTCCCATCGCAGCCTTACCATTTGTGCGCACCGCCATGGTAGCGCAACAACAGCAGATGGGCAAGGATAAAGGAGTTGTGATGGATGGTCGCGACATCGGTACCGTAGTGTTTCCTGATGCTGAACTGAAGATTTTCGTCACCGCCTCTGCCGAAGTGCGTGCCCGCCGCCGTTATGATGAGTTGAAAGGCAAGGGTATGGAGGCTGATTACGCCGACATTTTGCGCAATGTAGAAGAACGCGACTATATCGACTCCCATCGTGAGGTGTCTCCCTTACGTCAGGCATCAGATGCAATTCTGCTCGACAATTCGCAGATGACGATTGCCGAGCAGAAAGAGTGGTTGATGAACCAGTTCCGTCAGGCATTGGCAAAAGCCTGATGCCTATAGGCTGTTACGCCAAAATGGCGTCAGCCAAAGCTTCAAGAGCCGGTATATCTGTAGGCTTCACCACGCCACGCAGTGTCACGGTGTCGCCTTTTATGGTAATATCCTTCATGGGCTCCAGCATCTGCTTCATCACACGGGCAGCTGTTGGGGCCCAACTTCCGTTTTCTATGAGTGCCACTTCGCGCTTCTGCCATGTCTTGATGGTCAGATGGTGCAGGAAGTCGTACATCGGTGGAAACAGTCCAGCGTCGTAGCTTGATGCAGCCAGCACCACTTTGCCATATTTGAATGCATCTTCTATGGCTTCTGCTTGATCTTCGCGACACAGGTCAGAGATGGCCACCTTCTTACAGCCTTTCTTTTTGAGTATCTCTGCCAGCATCTCTGCAGCAGCCTTGGTGCATCCATGGATAGAAGCGTGGGCGATAAACACACCCTCTGCTTCCACGCCGTAGCTTCCCCAGATGTTGTAGAGACGCACGGCTTCAGCCATTTGTTCACCTTTCAGCAGTGGACCGTGGAGAGGCAGAATCTGTTGGATATCGAGTTTTGCAGCCTTCTGCAACAGTGTTGTCACGGGGTTGCCATATTTTCCGCAGATATTAAAATAGTAGCGTCTTGCCTCGCAAGCCCAGTCATCGGGATCGGCATCCATCACGCCAAACTTACCGAAAGCATCGGCAGAGAAGAGTACTTTGTCCTTACTGTCGTAGCTCACCATCACTTCGGGCCAGTGTACCATAGGTGCCATGATGAATGTCAAGGTGTGTTCGCCCAGCGAGAGGGTGTCGCCTTCCTTCACGGCAATAGCCTTATCGGCAAGGTCTGCATCGGGGAAGTATTGTGGAATCATGGTCAGCGCACGTGCCGAACATACTATTTTAATATCGGGATAGAGTGCCAGCACTTCACCGAGTCCACTGGCGTGGTCTGGCTCCAAGTGGTGCACCACGAGATAGTCGGGCTTACGTCCGTTGAGTGCTTCAGCGAGGTTGGCTTTCCATTGTTCCATAGTGCGCTTGTCGCTGGTATCCATAATGGCAACTTTCTCATCGAGGATTACAAACGAGTTGTAGCTCATGCCTTCCGGCACTTTATACTGTGATTCAAATAGTCGTACATCAGCATCGTCGCAGCCGATATACTTAATAGTTTCTGTTACGTTCTTCATATTTCTTGCGTTTTCGTTTCTGGGTACAAAGATAGTGCAAACCGAGAGAAGTACAAAAGAAAATTCCGATTTTCTTTTGTACTTCCGAGTGTGAGTATCTTCGGCGCTTTGCGCCAGGCTACAGTTGTTTTAGTTTTTAAGAAATTTCGACCACACGACCACAGAAGCGTGCAACGTATTGTTGGTTAGTATTTTATAGTGTGGTCGATGCATGAAACATCGACCACACATCGACCACACAATTTCGAAAACATATTGCGAAAACTCAGATCTATCCGTCAAAATAACAATTGCCACTCAGAAATCAGCCAGAAATAAAACGGATCGACAGTCTTTTGATAACGTTTAGCAAGACTATTGTCTAATGTATGGCAAAGGTATTGTCTAATGTATGGAAGAGTGTTGTCTAACGTTTGAAAAAGGTCTTTTCAACGTTTGAAAAAGGTGTTATCCAACGTTTGACACTGGTGTTATCCAACGTTTGGTAAAGGTGTTATCCAACGTTTGATAAAGGTGTTATCCAACGTTTGATAATGGTGTTATCTAACGTTTGATAATAATATTATCAAGGCTTGAGAAAAGTCTGATAAACTCAAGCCTCCCTACTTATACTTCGATATGTATGCTCAATCAGAGTCTCCTGTTGAGGATAGCTGGCGGTTCACGTGGTCGGAGTGGTGTTCGAAGGGTGTTTGAAATCTTAAGGTTTCGAACACCACTCAAAACCGTGAACTACTGTGAGTTAGGTTGTATTGGTGTTCGAGTGTTCGAAATTTATTGAAAACTGAAATAACTGAGCGCACGGTCAAACGTAATGATGGGGGGGAAGTATGCGTGGCGAACCGATGCTTACAGACCTATTCTGTGCTTTTACACAATATAAATAGGTAAAAACGATACGTCGCCTGCACCAATGTAATATTATTGTTGGATATTAATATAAATAGGTGTACAATTTATTGATGCATTAAAACGGTATAAAGCGAAAATCAGAATGTAATAAAAGAACGTTTAAAAATATGCTGAAAAAAACCTTGAAAAAAAAACGAATTATAGGTTAAAATGCACAGAAGATACAGAAAAGTGCCTCATACGAACCACTTTGTGTCTCTGGCAAGGTAAAAAGGTGCGTCCTTTCGGTCGTGCTGGTGTGGATGTGGCTATTCGCATCAACAATACACTGAGCTTTATGGTAGAGGGTAACGCCAATATCATCAGCGATAAGTATAACTCAAAGAAGGCTGGAAATGCCGACTGGTACTTCAATGCACTGGCAGGAGTGCGCATCAATTTGGGCAAAAGCTATACTAAACGCCAGAAACCTCAGGTGATTGAAACTCAGCCACAGCAAGTTGTGGAACCCGCTCCTCAGACTGTGACTCCTGTAGAACAGCCTAAAGCTGAAACCGTAGAGGTGAAGAAGGTGGAAGAAATACGTCGCGACGTATTCTTTGTCATCAATTCAAAAGTTGTTGCCAAGGCTGAACAGGATAAAATCAAGGAAGTGGTTGATTTCCTCAACTCTTATCCTGAAGCAAAGGTGACCGTTACTGGATATGCTGATGCAGGAACTGGAAACAATACCATCAACGACCGTCTCGCTGCTCAGCGTGCCAATGCTGTTGTTAAAGTGCTGACCGAACAGTATGGTATTGCCAAAGACCGTATCACTTCTGATTCAAAGGGCGCACGTGTGCAGCCGTTTGCTGAAAACGACAAAAACCGTGTGTCTATTGTGATTGCGAAATAATAAACAGATATAAATAGTTAGAGCATTGAATACTTCTGCAATCATTTTCTGTGTTTTTTTAGGATACTCCATTTTAGTGGGTATCTGTATTGTCCTGATACTAAAACTTCTGGCTGATAAAAATAAGCGGAAACTTGAATAACAGGACAGAAACAATTATTAAAAGTGGTTGGGACTGCGATTGCCAATAGGCAACGCAGTCCTTTTTAGGTATTCTTTACCATAAAGCCACTTTTCCTGCAGTACCTAAATCAACGGTTGCAGTTACTACACCAAGAGCCTTAAATACTCTTCTCATAGTAGGTATAGTTATGCTGTAACCTTTTTCTAATCGAGAGATTTGTGCTCTTTTCACACCAATACGTTCACCCAGTTGTTCTTGGGTCAAGTTCTGCTCTATACGAGCTTTCTTGATGGCTTCTCCCAAACGGCAAGCATGTAAAGCTTCGTCCACGTCACTTTCAAAAGCGTCACGTTTCGGAGTGCCAACTTTTCCAAAGTGCTTGTCAAGCACATCGTCCAATGGAGTAAGATTCATCTGTGCCATAATCATTTGTTTTTAAAATATTCTTTTCTAATAGTTTCTGCTTTCGCAATTTCCTTGCTTGGTGTCTTTTGGGTTTTCTTGATGATTCCGTGAGTGGCAATTACCAATGTTTCTTTTTCTTTGTCCCAAAAAGCAAATAAACGATAAGCAGTTTTGTTGTACAATGTACGAAATTCCCATATTTCCGAGTTTTCCAACTTTTTGAAAAGTTCCTTGTTGCGTTCTCCACCTGCAACACGCTTGATGTTGTAGTAGATCTTGTAAGATACCGCTTCGGGTAAACTTTCAATAAAGTTTTGTGCCTCGTCAGTTAAGACAAGACGGAAGATGTTTTGTGCCGTACATTCTCAATTTGCTGCAAAGATAGATATTATGTTTCATAAACAAGAAACATTTTGGACTTAAATGTATCTTATAGCTCATTTTTAACATTTTGAAAGCGAAAAAATGCACATAAAGAACTTATAATGGTTAAATTGGAATAAAGAAATATCCAACTTGTAAATAGATATGATTTTCGTTAATCCACTTAATTGTGTACCTCTATTAGAGGTGAGAAGATTACAAAACTGTTTATTTTAAGCTATTCTGCAGGTTTCAGCGTATTTTTATCATAAGATCATTCTGGTATTTAGTTTATGACTCCGTCTTTGTAATGTATTATAGAAATATGTTTACTTGCGTAATACGTTCTGCATTCATTACTCTATTACAGTTTTACAGTTTTACAGTTTTTGAAAAGCAAAAACGATGGTTTTATAGCGGTTTTACGGGTTGGGAACCATGAAAAACGACTCGATTAGACCAAAAAATCGTTTTTGAAAACTGTAAAACTGTAATGGAGCGGGAAATGTAGTCATGGTACTATTTTATTACATTGCTATACTAATTGCGCTGCTGTGGCACTGTGTGTTTCATCGACTCATGGCTGTGGTGCTTCCGTAGTAAGTCCCAAGTGAGTCCGCAGTAAGTCCCAATAAATTACGGTCGGAATGGGAGAAAGAGGGGAGATGCGGCGAACTGAAAAGGAATGTAGTTCTGATGAAGTAACGGTCAGACTACATGAAACTCATCGGCAGAAACAGATTTTGCTAAGGAAAAAGCAAAAAAATAAGTGCCGCAAACCATCGTAGTTTGCAACACTCTCACTGTGTTGGGGTACCCGGATTCGAACCAGGAAAGGCAGGACCAGAATCTGCAGTGTTACCATTACACCATACCCCAATGCCTTAATTGCGGATGCAAAGGTACGGCTTTTTTTTGAAACAACAAAAAAAAACGCGATTTTTTTCTAAAAAACTGCAAAAAAACAGCATAATAAGCACTATTATCAAGAAATAAACTTATCTTTGCAATTCAAATAGAATAAAAATGGAACAATCGACACAACTCGTAGAAACTATAATAAAAGGAATACAAGAGAAAAAAGGTAAAGACATCGTGGTGGCTGACTTGCAACACATTGAAGGCACCATCTGCAAATATTTCGTAATATGCCAAGGTGCATCACCTACACAGGTGGATGCTATTGCGGACTCGGTGGCGGAAACCGTCAGAAAGGAACTCGCAGAGAAACCTATTGCGGTGGCTGGAACGGAAGCGGCACAGTGGGTGGCTATCGACTTTGCCGATGTCATGGTGCACGTGTTTCTGCCTGACGTGAGAGAGTACTACGATTTGGAACATCTCTGGGACGATGCTGATGTGAAACATCTTCCCGACTTAGACTGACATTGAAACAATGACGGCCCCCATGCGGCGGGCCATATATTATATATAAGGTATGAACGATAATCAAAAGAAAGAACCTAACATGAATATGCCACGCTTCAATATGAGCTGGCTTTATGGACTTGTCATCATTGGCATTGCCATCGCAATGTTCACACAGGGTGGCTCTTCATCCAGCGTCAACATAAAACGAACATACACCCAGTTTCAGACTATGGTGATGAAAGGATATGCCCAGAAGATTGTGGTCAATAAAAACAAGGATGTACTTCACATGTATCCTAAAAAGGAACACCTGAGAGATGTTTTCAACGGTGGTGTGAAACAAGTGGGGCAGAACCCTACAGTGGAAGTGGAAATCGGTTCTGTGGAACAAGTGGAACGCTTTGTGGAGCAGGCGCGGGCACAGAAGAAATTCAGTGGCGACTTCTCATACGACAACGAACAGGACAGTGCGCTGCTTCATACTATATTCATCAATGTCTTGCCATTGGTGATTATTGTGGCTATTTGGATTTTCATCATGCGCCGTATGAGCGGTGGCAAAGGGGGAAGCGGAGGAATATTCAATGTCGGAAAGTCAAAGGCTCAGATGTATGAAAAGGGTGGTGAACTGAACATTACCTTTAAAGATGTGGCTGGTCAAGCCGGGGCAAAACAGGAAATGCAAGAGATTGTGGATTTCCTCAAAAACCCACAGAAATATACTGAACTGGGAGGAAAAATACCCAAGGGCGCACTGCTCGTAGGCCCTCCAGGAACGGGTAAGACGCTGCTTGCCAAAGCCGTGGCGGGCGAAGCTGGCGTGCCGTTCTTCTCTATGAGTGGAAGTGACTTCGTAGAGATGTTTGTAGGTGTGGGGGCCAGTCGTGTGCGCGACCTCTTCCAACAAGCTAAGCAAAAGGCTCCTTGCATCATCTTCATCGACGAGATTGACGCCGTGGGACGTGCCCGCTCGAAAAATCCATCAATGGGTGGAAACGATGAACGTGAGAATACGCTCAATGCGCTGCTCACGGAGATGGACGGATTTGGTACCAACAGCGGAATTATTACGCTGGCAGCCACCAACCGTGCGGATATGCTCGACTCGGCACTGCTGCGTGCAGGACGCTTCGATAGACAGATTCATGTGGATCTGCCCGATTTGAACGAACGCAAGGAGGTGTTTATGGTACACCTCAGACCATTGAAACTCGACGATACTGTAGATGTGGACTTCTTGGCACGTCAGACTCCAGGATTCTCTGGCGCTGACATTGCTAATGTGTGCAACGAAGCTGCCCTGATTGCAGCACGCCACAATAGCCATAGAGTGGGCAAGCAGGATTTCCTTGATGCGGTTGACCGCATCATCGGAGGATTGGAAAAGAAAACCAAAATCATGACCAACGAGGAAAAACGCTCGATCGCTATACACGAAGCGGGTCACGCTACCATATCATGGTTTACAGAACATGCTAACCCACTCGTCAAAGTGAGCATCGTGCCACGTGGCGGAGCACTGGGCGCTGCATGGTATCTGCCCGAAGAGCGCGTAATCCAAACCAAGGAGGCTATGCTCGATGAGATGTGCTCACTGTTGGGCGGACGCGCGGCAGAGGAACTCTTCATCGGACATATCTCTACTGGAGCGATGAACGATCTGGAACGCACTACCAAACAGGCTTATGGCATGATTGCCTATGCCGGTATGGGTGACAAATTGCCCAATATCTGCTATTACAACAATAACGAATACCAGTTCCAGCGTCCTTACTCTGAAACGACCGCTAAGGTGATGGACGATGAGGTGCTGAAGATGATCAACGAACAATATGACCGTGCCAAGCAGATTCTCAGCGAACATAAGGAAGGACATGCTCAATTGGCTCAGCTACTGATAGAGCGTGAGGTGATATTCGCAGAGGATGTGGAGAAAATATTCGGCAAGCGCCCATGGACCAGTCGTGCGGAAGAATTGCTTGAGGCTCAGCAGCGTGCGGAAGCAGAGCGCATGGCAGAGGAACGTGGCAAGCGACTGGAGGCTGAGGCTGCACTGAAAGCACAACAAGAGAATAATGCCACACCAGTGGATGACAACGATACGGATAATCAAAACAAAGAAGAAAATCAATGAAAAACTTTATAGTAAGAGCCATTACCGGTATATTATTTGTGGCTGCCATTGTGGCAAGTTTTCTGCGCCCTGAAGCTATGGTGCTGCTCTTCGCATTCATCACCGGACTCACTATATGGGAGTTTGGAGGACTGGTAAATCAGCGCGAAGGGGTGGCCATCAATCGCTTCATCACTACTGTGGCTGGCGTGTATTTCTTCCTTGCCATGACTTTCTTCTGTAGCGATGTCTATGGAGGAATGGCAAAATCGGTGGTGTTTATCCCTTATCTGGTGACGGTCATCTATCTTATCGTTGCAGAACTCTATCTGAAACAAACTGATCCAATCAACGACTGGGCATATACGATGTTCTCACAGATGTATATTGCACTGCCGTTCTCACTGCTTAATGTGTTGGCATTTAATGCAACACCAGAGGGAATCGTGATGTTTAATCCCATACTGCCACTGTCGGTATTTGTTTTCTTGTGGATGAACGACACGGGTGCCTACTGCGTGGGCTCGCTACTTGGACGTCACAAACTCTTCCCAAGAGTATCGCCAGGAAAATCATGGGAAGGAAGTATCGGTGGATGTGTCGTAGTATTGGCTGTGGCATGGGTCATTGCTAATTATGTAGATAACGGGCAGTTGTTGGGCATGACGTCGATGCTGGCCACATGGGAATGGCTCGGATTAGGACTCGTCGTTGTAGTGTTTGGTACCTGGGGCGATTTGGTGGAGAGCCTGTTTAAACGCACCATGGGTATCAAGGACAGTGGCAATATACTGCCAGGACATGGAGGAATGCTCGACCGCTTCGACTCTTCGCTCTTGGCTATTCCTGCGGCTGTGGTCTATCTCTACACCATCTCTTTGTTCTGAACCAATTTCTCCTAACAATAACAAAACAGAAAACTAATGATGAATGAACACTTTCCGGCAGCATTGAAAACGCTTTTTCTTGCTGTCGTTATGCTTATGGCAGCTGCAACAGTTAAGGCTGCAGACCCCGTAAAACAGTATGGACAGTTGCAAGTGAAAGGTGCACAACTCTGTGACCAACAAGGAAACCCTGTTATCCTGCGTGGCGTCAGTCTGGGATGGCATAATCTCTGGCCACGATTCTATAACAAACAGGTAGTGAAGACCCTCAAGACGGATTGGAATGCTTCGGTCATTCGTGCCGCTATGGGAATACTGATAGAAGACAATTACTTGGAGAATCCAGATTTCGCTATGCAGTGCATGACACCGGTCATTGAGTCGGCTATCAAGAATAATGTCTATGTCATCATCGACTGGCACAGCCATAACCTCAAAACTGCTGAGGCTAAAGACTTCTTCGGTCGTATGGCGCAGCGCTACGGCAAGTATCCGCACGTCATCTACGAGATATATAACGAACCTGTGGAAGATACATGGGCTGACCTGAAGAAGTATGCTACTGAGGTGATTTTAGAAATCAGAAAGTATGACCCTGATAATATTGTCCTCGTAGGTTGCCCACACTGGGATCAGGATATCCATTTGGTGGCTGAGAGTCCATTGCAGGGTTTCAATAATATCATGTACACCGTACATTTCTATGCAGCCACACACGGCGACTATCTGCGTGAGCGAACAGAAGAGGCTGTAAAGAAAGGAATCCCCGTGTTTATCTCTGAAAGTGGTGCTACTGAAGCCAGTGGTGATGGAAAGATTGACCCTGTGAGTGAAGAACAATGGATTCAGATGTGTGAAAGACTTGGCATCAGTTGGGTATGCTGGTCTATCAGCGACAAAAACGAGAGTTGCTCAATGCTCTTGCCACGTGCTACTGCCACCGGTCCTTGGCCCGACGATGTCATCAAGGAGTATGGCAAACTGGTGAAAGGATTGCTTTGGAAATACAATAAATAATATTCCCATTGCCAAATGAGGTGTAGTGGGATGAATCTGTTTGATGAGGATTATTCTGTCTGAGCCGATATTCTGATTGATGATGATGAATACAAAAATAGGAAAGAGCGACGACCCCGCTGGGCTGTCGCTCTTTCTTGAATAAAAAAAGGACTAATGAATATCGCTGTCTGTTGCAATTTCGAAATGGAGAAGTCACTCACTCTTTACTTCTCCTTTCGGTTCTGTGGGTAGCAGATTCACATCTGTAAGAAACAGAACTATAATAATATCCTTTTGTGTTTTTATACTTCGCTTTTGTGCTATACCACGCTTGGTGAGAATACGAACAACGAAGGTCATCAAGTGAATGCACCGGTAACTAACAGAAAGATCAGTGCTTCATGGTGTAAAATCTTCAAAATAGTCATTCATGTAGTGTTTATGAGTCGGGTTGATTGATTCGTTATGGGAACTTCTATCCCGGCGCATCCATCCTGTTGACGATTGCAAAATTAC
Source organism: Prevotella sp. P5-50 (assembly GCF_002251295.1). Classification (GTDB taxonomy): domain Bacteria; phylum Bacteroidota; class Bacteroidia; order Bacteroidales; family Bacteroidaceae; genus Prevotella. The sequence goes on along the minus strand of NZ_NPJA01000013.1, from coordinate 66,209 downwards.
AGTAATATACTGCAATATACAAATTTACAGCACCTTAAATATAGTCAAAAACACAATAAATTATCAAATTTTTACCTAAAAAACGGTCAATCTCAAACTTTTTTCGTAATTTTGTCAATGATATCAATGTAGTAATTACCAACCCACCCCAGACCATTATGTATAGTAACGACGATATGTCATTCAGAGCGGATTTTGAACCGTTCGTTCAAATGGCCAAGAAATTCTTCCATAGGGAGAAAAACTATCTTGACACACAACGCCAGCTGATTACCTGCTGGTACACGTTCCTACTTTCCATTGGATTGGTTGCCAATCTGATGGAACTCACTGGTCCTACAAGTGAATTTTTTAAGTATAGCAATGGAACATTGTTGGCTCTTACTTGGATCTGGTTTGTTGGATATGCACTGCAATGGTTTCGTGTCAATACAGTAGTAAGGCTCATGACACTCACCACACTGGTGGTGATGACTACAAATGCTATCTATGGAGCTATTGTGCCAGATATGCAACACATGCATGTGGTGATTCTTATACAAATGATAGTGCTATTGGGAAATATCACTTTCTCACTTGCTACGTATCAGACCATGTTTTCACTTATTAATATAGGTGTATCGATATTGGCGTATGTATTGTGTGCACTATTTACCAACGATCCGATGATGATACAGAGTCTGGCTATCGTGGTGCTGACTTTGCTCTATACAGGAGTACTTGGTGTGCATATTTCCAGCAATGCGGAACGACTGCAGAAGGAAAACACGATGATGAAACACGATGAAGCGGAATTACTGCACATCTTGCGACTCAATAAGAAACAAGTGAAATCGTATATCAGACTGGCAAGGGCTGAATACACGGAAGACCAAACACGGTTGCTGTTGGCACAGTTTGATGAAACAACGCAGCGACATATAATTGCCAATGTGACGCGATTCATACGTGCTGAGGCTTCAGTTAGCCAGCGCATTGAGAAGGCTTTCCCCGAACTGACACCTTCTGAGCGACGTATAGTACAGCTTATTCTGCGTGACAGAAAACTCAGCGATCTTTGCTCGCTACTCAATAAAACGGAGTCGAATATCAATACCCAACGTGCTAATATCCGCAGAAAGCTGGGACTTCAGCCGAAAGACAATCTCAAAGATAAACTCGAAGAACGCATGAGGGGGTATGTAGATATTCAGGATATCATGGTAAGGTGATGACAAAAAACAAATTGTAGGAGATTTGTACTTTTTATGTGCGTTATGTAGTTTTTTCTGGCGATTTATTTGCAGATTAAAAGAAAATGATTACTTTTGTACCCGAATAATCATTCAAACAAAAAAAGACAATGACAATATTTGTATCTACAGCATGGTGGTGGCGCAACTCAAGATTGAAAGAATCGTGAGTCGAACAGCCGTGTGGATACTTAAAGAATAAACAAGAGGCCTGTCGTTCTTACGATGGGCCTCTTTTCTTTATAGATAACAAACATAAAATGAATAATAAAAGGAGAATAACATCATGGAAATGAAAGACATTTTGAACAGAATGTTGAATCACGAGGCGCTGACTCGTGAAGAAACGAAGAACATCATTGTGGGAATCACACAAAGCGAATTTCCTGAAGAACAGATTATCGCACTGCTCACTGCACTGCAAATGCGTGGCGTGACAGTGGATGAATTGCTGGGATTTCGTGACGGTATTTTAGCAACGGGTGTACCTGCTATCCTCGATTGCGACAGATATATTGATGTGGTGGGAACTGGTGGTGACCGCAAAAATACGTTTAATATTTCAACGACTTCGTGCTTCGTTATTGCCGGTGCTGGCTATAAGGTGGCAAAACATGGTAACTTTGCATCCACATCGGTAAGCGGCGCATCGAATGTTATCAGAAACCATGGTGTGGATTTTACCGATGATATCGATAAACTCAACCGAAGCATCAACGAGGCTGGTGTCGTATATCTACACGCCCAACTCTTTGCCATGGCCATGAAATTTGTCGGTCCTATCCGCAAGGCATTGCAGTTTCCTACAGTATTCAACCTATTAGGTCCGTTGGTCAATCCCAGTCAGCCCAAGTGTCAGTTGCTCGGTGTTGCCAATCTCGACCAGATGCGACTCTACCGTCAGGTATATCAGAAAATTGGAATCGACTATGGTATCGTCAATAGTATTGATGGTTACGATGAAATATCACTGACTGGCGACTTTAAAGTGACTACCAACGACTATGAACGGGTGTTCCGGCCTGAAGATCTTGGCTTTGCTGTTGCAAGTCCGGAAGAACTTAAAGGTGGTGCCACAGAGGAAGAGGCGAAGGAAATATTCGATGCTGTACTTGAAAACCGTGCTTTGCCCGCACAAAAGAATATTGTACTTGCCAATGCTGCCTTTGGTATTCAAGTCATGGAAAAGGGTAGTAAGAGCATTGAGGAATGTATAGATATTGCCCGTGAGAGTATTGACAGTGGAAAAGCTCTTGCTACATTCCGTAAGTTTGTGGAACTCAACCGCAATTGATGCTATGGATATTCTGGAAGAGATCATCGCCCATAAGCGAATTGAGAATGAGCGCAACCGCCAAATTATGCCATTAAGGAAACTTGCTACTGAGGTCGATCGGCTGATGGAAAGCAAAGGACAGCAGGCAGAGGGTGGCAGTATGCGTAAAGCGCTTATAGATTCTACTTCGGGCATTATTGCCGAGTTCAAGCGTCGTTCACCATCTAAAGGTTGGATACACCAGTCGGCACTGGCAACAGAGGTTCCCCTCTCGTATCAACAGCATGGTGCTGCCGCTTTGAGTATCTTGACCGATGAGACTTATTTTGGCGGTAACGACTCGTTTATTGTTGATGCGAGACAGAGTGGGGTAACAATCCCTGTGCTTTACAAGAATTTTGTGATTGACGAATACCAGTTGTTACAAGCTCGTCGCTGTGGAGCTTCTGCCGTATTGCTAATAGCTGCAGCCATCGACCATGATACTTGCAGTCAACTGTGTCGTGAAGCTCACAATTTAGGAATGGAAGTGTTGTTGGAGATGCATGGTGAGCGCGACCTCGATTATGCCGACCTCGCTCCTGATCTTTACGGTATCAACAATCGTAATCTGGGAAGTTTTGTGACTGATGTGGAAAACAGTTTTCACATGGCAAGCCGTTTACCAAAAGAAGGATGCAAGGTCAGCGAAAGTGGACTCTCCAATCCCGAAACGGTCAATAGCCTTCGACTTGCCGGCTATCGCGGATTTCTAATGGGTGAACAGTTTATGAAACAAGAACATCCAGGACTTGCTCTTGATGCGTTTATCAAAGATTTGGCACGATGATCGTTAAAGTATGTGGTATGCGCGATGCCGATAATATCCGTCAAGTAGCCCAGTTGGGTATTCATATGATGGGATTCATCTTCTATCAGAAATCTCCCCGTTGCGTCAGTCGTCCTGTATCACGTTGTGAGGCGGATGCCGGTGTGGAGCGTATTGGTGTATTTGTTAATGATTCGGTAATGCATATTCTGCAATGTATCAATGATTACAACCTCAATGGCGTGCAACTTCATGGTCAAGAGACACCGGAATTTTGTCGTCGGCTGAAAACGAATGGGGTGGAATTGCTACTCAAGGCTGTCAGTGTGGCATCTGTCAACGACTTGAAACAATGTGGCGCATACGATGGAATTGTAGATTACTTCGTATTCGATACAAAGACTCCAGATTATGGAGGTAGTGGAAAATGTTTTGACTGGGAGGTGTTGCGTCATTACAAGGGAACTACACCTTTCCTATTGAGTGGCGGACTTGGCATGCACAACACCGAAGAGCTACTCCGCTTCCAACATCCACGATGGTGTGGTATCGATCTCAACAGTTGTTTTGAAGTAGCACCTGGTCATAAAGATGTGGCGCTACTCAAGCAATATCTGCAAACTGTTCGCGAAATATTGTGATATACATTAATAATAAATAAGGAGTTGGTACTCCGACAACATCGACAAGAATAAAAAACAATGAACAAGATAAATCAACTTTTCCAAAATGCCAGTCGGCGCAAACTGCTATCGTTGTATTTCTGTGCAGGCTGTCCAGATATTGACAATACAGCAGATGTCATCAAGACCATGCAGCGTCGTGGCATCGATATGATAGAAGTGGGTATGCCCTTTAGTGACCCATTGGCAGATGGTCCTGTCATTCAGAGTGCTGGTACTGTAGCATTGAAAAACGGCATGACACTCGATCTGCTGTTGCGCCAGTTGGCTGCCATCAAGGATGAAGTCACAATACCACTGGTATTGATGGGTTATCTGAATCCCGTTATGCATATGGGATATGAAACCTATTTCAGTCGTTGTGCTGAAAGCGGTATCAGTGGAACCATCATTCCTGATCTGCCTTTCGATGATTATCTGAATGTGGTCAAACCTATTGCCGACCGTTATGACATTCGAGTTATCATGATGATTACACCTGAAACCAGTGAAGAGCGCATCCGATTCATCGATGAACATACTGACGGTTTTATTTATATGGTCAGTTCGGCTGCCATTACTGGTGCGCAAAACAGTTTCGATGAGGCTAAACTTGCCTATTTCAACCGCATCAATAATATGCATTTGCGCAATCCGCGCATGATAGGGTTTGGCATCAGCAACAAACAGACCTTAGAGAGTGCGCAACAGAATGCAGCAGGAGCTATTATCGGTAGCAAGTTTGTGACGCTACTCAGAGAAACTGCTAATGCCAATCAAGCACTCGATGCACTCTATGAAGCTCTTCAAAAATAAAACAGACCATTATCCATACTATAACATCTATACAATATGAAATATCAAGTTGACGAGAAAGGATTCTTCGGAAAGTTTGGCGGAGCCTACGTTCCCGAAATCTTATATAAATGTGTAACTGATTTGCAGCAGGCTTATCGCCCTATTCTGGAAAGTGAGGACTTTCGCCGCGAATACTATGCGCTGTTGCGTGATTACGTAGGACGTCCGTCACCTCTGTACTATGCTAAGCGCATGAGCGAACGATATGGTTGCCAACTCTATCTGAAACGTGAGGATTTGAACCATACTGGTGCACATAAGATTAATAATACCGTGGGACAAATTCTGATGGCTAAGCGTATGGGGAAGACGCGCATTATTGCTGAAACCGGTGCTGGACAGCATGGCGTGGCAACGGCAACGGTATGTGCCCTGATGAATATGGAGTGTGAGATATTCATGGGAGCAACTGACGTAGAGCGTCAACATACTAATGTGGAACGTATGCGCATGCTGGGCGCCAAAGTACATCCTGTACGTACTGGCAATATGACATTGAGTGATGCTTGTTCAGAAGCTATTCGCGACTGGTGTTGTCATCCGCAAGATACCTTCTATATAGTAGGTAGCACGATGGGACCACATCCTTATCCTGATATCGTTGCCCGTTTGCAGAGTGTTATCAGTGAGGAACTCAAAGTACAATTGGAAGAAAAGGTTGGTCGTGACCATCCTGACTATCTTATTGCTTGTGTGGGAGGTGGTTCAAATGCCGCAGGTACTATCTACCATTATATTGATGACGACCGCGTGCAAATCTATCTGGCTGAGGCCGCCGGACATGGTATTGATACCGACTATACTGCTGCCACAATGCACTGTGGTACCGAGGGAATCATACATGGCGCACGAACTTTGGTGATGCAGACCGATGGTGGACAGATTAAAGAGGCCTTTACCATTAGTGCCGGACTGGACTACCCTGGTATTGGACCGATGCATGCAGATTTAGCAACGCGTGGCAGAAGCCATATTTTGGCTGTTAATGATGATGAGGCCATCTATGCCGGTTATGAACTGACTCGTATGGAGGGTATTATTCCTGCTATTGAGAGTGCTCATGCTGTTGCGGCACTTGCCAAGATGAAACATTTGTTCAAACCCGATGATGTGGTAGTGCTGACCGTCAGCGGACGCGGTGATAAGGATGTGGAAACCTATCTCAGTAACAAATCAATGGCTAAAGAATATGGAAACTTTTAACTATACAACCTATTGTCGGCATATTCTGGCCGACCTGCATACACCCGTTGGGGTCTATATGCGCTTGCGAGACCTCTATCCACAGTCGGCGCTGATGGAGAGCTCTGACTATCATGCTAATGACAATGCGCGTTCGTTTATTGGTGTTCATCCTTTGGCAAGTATTGCTATAGGACATGGAGTGGTGACCTGTAAATATCCCGATGGTACCAACCAACAGAAAACGCTACCACGAACCGATGATGGAGACCGTTGCAAACTGGCTATCGCCGATGCCATTGACCGTTTTATACATTCGTTTCACGTTTGTGGAGAAGGACAGGAATACTGTGGACTCTATGGCTTTACGTCGTTTAACGCTGTGCGCTATTTTGAGAATATTGCTGTGCGTGACACAACGATGGAGAAAAATGATGCCCCAGATATCTATTATGTGCTCTTCCGCGATGTTATTGTGTTCGACCATTTTAACAATACCATGACGCTTGTCACACTTGGCGAACGACCTGATGATACTTCTGAGATGGATATGTTGCTGCGCGCCATCAACAAGGCGTCGGTCAAAGCCTATGATTTTCATCCTGTTGGCGATACAACATCTACGTTGACCGATGAGGAACATAAGGCTAACATCCGTAGATGTGTGGAACATTGTATGCGTGGAGATGTGTTTCAGATAGTGGTCAGTCGCCGTTTTGTACAGCGCTATGAGGGTGATGACTTCAAACTGTATCGCGCTTTGCGTAGCATCAATCCTTCGCCCTATTTGTTCTACTTTGATTTCGGTGGGTTTCGTATCTTCGGTTCCTCACCCGAAACCCATAACCGCATCGTGGGCAATAAGGCTTATATAGACCCTATTGCTGGCACAACCCGTCGTACAGGCAATACAGAACAGGATCGGAAGAATGCCGAGTTTCTACGTAACGACCCAAAGGAGAATGCCGAACATGTCATGTTGGTTGATCTGGCACGTAATGATCTGAGCCGCAACTGTCATGATGTCAAAGTTGATTTCTATAAGGATATGCAGTTCTACAGTCATGTCATTCATCTTGTCAGCCGTGTTAGCGGTACGCTTGACGAGGGAGCTAATACCATCCGTACCTTTATCGATACTTTTCCTGCGGGTACATTGAGTGGTGCGCCTAAGGTACGTGCCATGCAGATTATAAGCGAACTGGAGCCCCATAATCGTGGAGCCTATGGCGGATGTATAGGTAGTATATCGCTCAATGGCGACTTAAACCAAGCTATTGTCATCCGAACCTTTATCAGTCGCAATGGCGAACTGTGGTTCCAGGCTGGAAGTGGTGTGGTTGCCAAGAGTAATGACAACTATGAGTTAGAAGAATGTAATAATAAACTGGGTGCCCTTGTCAAGGCCATCCGAATGGCAGAAGAATTATGAATATAGTGATTATTGACAACTACGACTCGTTTACCTACAATCTGTCTCATTTGTTGAAGGAGTTGGGAGCAACAGTCAGCGTAGTACGTAACGACCAGTTTCAATTGGAACAACTGGAACAATACGATAAGATTATCCTCAGTCCCGGACCGGGTGTTCCCTCTGAGGCAGGTTTGTTGCTGGCAGTTATTCGTCATTATGCTGGTCGCAAACCTATACTTGGTGTGTGTCTGGGTCATCAGGCTATTGGCGAAGTGTTTGGTGGTAAGTTGGCCAATCTTTCGGAAGTGTATCATGGAATCGCCACTCCTTGCAGTATTGTGGCAGATGATCCGATATTCCGCGGATTGCCTCGTCGCATAGAAGTTGGACGTTATCATTCATGGGTGGTTGATCGTGAGAATTTTCCTGATTGCTTAGAAATAACTGCCGAGAGCGATGACGGTCAGATTATGGCACTTCGCCATAGGCAGTATGACATTCGCGGCATTCAGTTTCATCCAGAGAGTGTACTGACTCCCGATGGACATGCTATGCTTGCCAATTGGTTAGAACTAGGTAAATAATCGGAATTCCAGTTGACTATATGCTGAAGAAAGAGCCAGTCTGATGTTGTTCAGACTGGCTCTTAAGTTAGATCGACCATTGTATCGAGCAACTGTTGGGATAGCTTGATTGCTAATTACGATGCTCTATTTGAATTGGATACCGTGGCCTATTGATTGTTGTGTATTATACCATTTCCACAACTACAGCGTGCTTACCTGCTGTGCAGGGGATGACGTTTCCTTCGATGGGTTGACCATCAACGGTAATCTGTTTCACGCCCTTCTCGCTTCCGCGTGGGTTTTTGACTACGATGTCAAATTCGGCTCCGCGCAGAATACGTTTGATGCTATATTCCTTCATGTCTGATGGGAGACAAGGATCGATTTCAATACCATCGTATGTAGGCTTGATACCCAATAGGAACTGACTGACTGTGTACCACATCCATGCGGCAGTACCGGTCAACCATGAGTTCTTTCCTTCACCGGGTTTAGCAGCATCTTTACCTGCCACCATCTGACAGTTGACGTATGGTTCAACCTTGTGGAGGTCTTGGTCTTTGATGTACATAGGACAAATCTTGCGGAAGAGTTCCCATGCATCGTTACCGCGTCCTGCAACAGTTTCTCCGATGATAACCCATGGGTTGTTGTGACAGAAGATACCTGCATTCTCTTTATATCCTGCGGGGTATGAAGAAATCTCACCCATTTCCACATGATAGGTGGTGTATGCGGGATTGTTGAGCACCATACCGTGTTCGCAGTCGAGATATTTCTTGCAGGAGTCGATTGCTTTGTCGCACATGCCTTCTTCAAGTCCGATGCCTGCCATGGTGCAGAATCCTTGTGACTCGATAAATATCTTTCCTTCCTCGTTTTCGTTAGAACCAATCTTGTTGCCATAGAAGTCGTATGCACGCAGATACCATTCGCCATCCCATCCGTGTTCCTTTACGGCCTTCACCATATTATTAATATGTCCGAGTGCACGATCTGCTTCTTCTGGCTTGCCAATCTGTTTGCAGAGTTCTACATACTGTCTGCCGCAGAGTACAAAGAGGCCGGCAATCATGAGGGATTCTGCCTTTGAACCTTCTGTCTTGTTTTCGGTAGTTTGGAAACTCTCGTTGGGATCCCATGAGAAACAGTTCAGGTTGAGACAGTCGTTCCAATCGGCACGTCCGATGAGTGGTAGAGCGTGAGGACCGAGGTTGTTGACTACGTGGTTGAATGATATTTTCAGGTGCTCAAATAGTGTGACTTCTGTTCCAGGCTCGTTGTCCCAAGGTACCATTTCGTCGAGAATTGAGAAATCGCCCGTCTCTTTGATATAAGCAACTGTACCGAAGATGAGCCACATGGGGTCGTCGTTGAAACCGCCACCGATGTCGTTGTTGCCGCGCTTGGTGAGTGGTTGGTATTGGTGGTAGCATCCTCCGTCGGGGAATTGTGTTGATGCAATATCGATAATGCGCTGGCGTGCACGACTTGGTACTTGATGAACGAAGCCAACAAGATCTTGGTTGGAATCGCGGAATCCCATTCCACGTCCTACGCCGCTTTCGAAGAATGACGCAGAACGTGAGAAGTTGAAGGTAATCATACATTGGTACTGGTTCCAGATGTTGACCATTCTGTTCAAGTTCTCGTCGTCGCTCTTCACTACATACTTATCGAGTAGTTCGTCCCACATGGTGCGCAATTCAGCAAAAGCAGCCTCTACAGCCTCTACGGTAGCGAAGCGCTCGATGGTAGCCTTGGCTTTGGTTTTGTTGACGAGTGTCACGTCGCTATCCTGTGAAGAAATGAGTTCACCTTTTTTCTTGCGCTCGATATCTTCCTTGCAGAACTTTTCGTCTTGTTCGTTTTCTACATAGCCGAGGATGAAGATATAGTCTTTGGTCTCACCCGGTTTCAGTTCAACCTCGATATAGTGTGAGGCAATAGGGCTCCATCCGTGTGCCAGGCTGTTGCTTGGCTTGCCAGCCATGACACATTGTGGGTTTGAAAATTCGTTGTATAGTCCGATGAACGACTCACGGTCTGTATCATATCCGTCGATTTTAGAATTAGCCACAGCATAGTATGCATAGTGGTTACGGCGCTCTTTGTATTCTGTTTTATGGTAGATAACGCTACCGTCAATCTCCACTTCACCTGTTGACCAGTTGCGTTGGAAATTCTCCATGTCGGTAGCCGCATTCCACAGACACCATTCAGCAAACGAGAAGAGCTTGATACGCTTAGTTTCGTTGGTGGTATTCTTCAAGGTTACGCGCTGTACTTCAGCCCATGTCTTTAATGGAACGAAGAATAGTACGCTGGCTTCTATACCGTTCTTTGCACCAGTAATGCGTGTGTAGTTCATACCGTGCCGGCACTCGTAGAAGTCGAGTGGTGTTTTGCAAGGCTTCCATCCTGGGTTCCACACGGTATCGCCATCCTTGATGTAGAAGTAGCGTCCTCCGTTGTCCATTGGTACGCCGTTGTAGCGGTAACGTGTGATGCGGCGGAACTTAGCGTCTTTGTAGAAACTGTATCCACCTGCTGTGTTAGAGATGAGTGAGAAGAAGTCTTCGTTGCCCAGATAGTTTATCCAAGGAAACGGGGTCTTAGGGTCTGTGATGACATACTCACGTTGTTGGTCATTGTAGTGACCATAGAGCTTGTTTTCCATCGTCAATTGATTTTGATAGTTGTTAATATTATTTATTTCGTTATTTTTCTATAAGTATTCTTGCATCTACAGCCACTATATCGTCGGCGTCAGCCAGTAGTGGGTTGATGTCCATCTCTTTTATCTCTGTGGCAAAGCGCAGTAGTGTAGATAAGCGCACGATGATTTCTGCATACTTCTGCTCTTTGATGCCTTGTTGTCCACGTGTGCCTTTGATGATTTTATAGCCACGTAGCGAGCGTATCATCGAGTATGCTTCGCCGTATGATAGCGGTGCAAGTCCGCTTTGTACATCTTTCAATACTTCTACAAAGATACCGCCCAATCCGCAGAGCACTACGTGTCCGAATCGTTCTTCATACTTAGCGCCGATGAAGAGTTCGGTACCTTTCAGCATCTTCTGTACCATGACGCCTTGCGCATCTTTGATATTCATCATGCGGTCAAACTCCAATGCCAGATGTTCAGGAGTGCGGATGTTGAGTGTCACACCGCCCACATCACTCTTGTGTACGGGTCCTACTACTTTCGCCACTACTGGATATCCTGTGCGGTTGGCAAAATCGATTAGAGTTTGTTTGTCGTCGCTTACCATTTCGGGTACCATCGGTATTCCGGCACATTCCAGTAGTTGGTGGACGATGTCGGGTGACACATATCCGTTGTCGGTAATACCGCTAATGATTTCGCGTATCTTAGGCACATCCACGCCGAAGAGTTCTATTTCAGGTGGTGCTGGCTGTGGTGTACGCATCACTTGTGAGAGGGCAGTAGCCAAAGTCACCTCGTCGCTGAAGTTTACATGACCTTTTGCCAAGAACTCAGCCACTTCTGGTCCGGCGGTATGCAGACTGGGTAGGATGGGGAAGATAGGCTTCTTACACTCGCTAATCTTTTTGTGTAGTACCTCGTAGGCCTCATAGAGTGTGGTCAGACCTGGTGTTCCGTATATCACAGCAATGGCATCGATATTGTCGAAACGTTGATCGCAATAGTCGAGTGTAATACCCAATTGATCTGGGGTTCCTGTTGCCAATATGTCGATAGGATTGGCTACTGACGAACCTGCAAACAACTGGCTCTTGAGTTCCTCTGCTACAGGACCTTCCAACTTGGGAACTTCCAGTCCGCCTTTAGATAATGCATCGGTCAGCATTACGCCTGGTCCTCCTGCGTGGGTGACGATGGCGAAGCGTTTGCCCGCCAATGGTGGCAAGGTGAAGATACATCCCACGGTGGTCAGTTCCTCACGTGAATGGCAGCGCACGATGCCTGCTTTACGGAAGAGTGCCTCTACTGCCGAGTCGCTACTTGCAATGGCACCTGTATGGCTTGATGCTGCTCTGCTTCCGCTTTCACTACTTCCAGCTTTGACAGCGGCAATGCGACATCCTTTGCGAATAAGTGATGAGGCATGGAAGAGCAGTTTGTCGGGGTTGGATATGTTTTCGATATAGAGCAGTTTGACTTTCGAGTCGGTGTTAGGGTCGAAGTGTTCGTCCATGTATTGAAGCACGTCTTCTATACCGATTTGTTTACCGTTGCCAATCGACCATACCGAGTTAAATTGTAGGCCTTTGATAACGGCACTCTCTAAGATGAATACGGCAGTAGCTCCCGAACCGCTGACGAAATCAACACCTTGTGGATTAAGCGATGGGATAGGTTTTGTAAACACACTATGATGATTTCTGTTGAGCAGTCCGATGCAGTTGGGGCCGATGAGTGCTGCCCCATATCGCTCACAGGTGTCGAGTATGCGTTGCTCTCTTGCAGCTCCAGCTTTTGTCTCTTCACCAAAGCCAGCCGATATGATGATAAAGGCTTTTGTGTCTTTTTCGCTGGCAAGCAGTTCCACACTTTCTGGGCATAGTTTTGCTGGAATCACCAGTATGGCGAGTTCTGTAGGTGGCAGTTCTTTAGCATCGTGAAACACTTTGATGCCTTGTACTTCGTCTTCCTTTGGGTTGACAATACGTAGTGTGCCTTGATAGTTGCCTTGCAGGATATTACGCACGATGGCACCTCCTGGCTTGTGGACATTGTTTGAACCACCGATGACAACAATTGACTGTGGATGGAGCAGTTCTGGAGTAATCATAGTAGTAATATAGATTTAATTGCCTACAAAGTTACGATATAGTCGGCTAAATGCAAAGAAAAAAATGATTTTTCTTCGTGTTTTTTCTTCTTTTGATAGTACCTTTGCATGTATGAAACTTTCAAAGACAGACCAAAATATACTTCAGATAGCTCTGCCGGCTATTGTTACCAATATTACCGTCCCGCTTCTTGGCTTGGTAGATACTGCCATCGTGGGCCATATGGGGAGTGCGTCGTTTATTGGCGCTATTGCGGTGGGTAGTATGATTTTTAATCTGGTTTATTGGGTGTTCGGATTTTTGCGCATGGGAATGTCTGGAATGACCGCCCAGGCTCGTGGCCGTCGTCAGGTGGAGGATATTGTCAGGTTGTTGGGCCGCTCGGTAGCGGTTTCGTTGTCTATTGCTTCGTTGTTGTTGGTTTTTCAATGGCCGTTGCGTGAACTGATGTTGATGTTGATCCACCCCGGAGAAGGCGTCCGTCAACTGGCAGAAATTTATTTCAATATTGCGGTATGGGGAGCTCCTGCCGTGCTTTCGCTCTACGGATTGACGGGGTGGTTTATCGGCATGCAGAATACTCGCATTCCCATGCTGGTTTCTGTGGCTCAGAATGTTGTAAACATCTGTGCGTCATTATTCTTCGTCTATGCGCTCGACATGCAAATAGAAGGAGTGGCGTTGGGAACGGTCGTGGCACAATATGCAGGACTTATAGTGGCTGTATTGTCGTTGGCTCCGTCATTCTTTTTGTCTCGCGGTCGTAGGTCTTGGCGCCGACTGGGTCGTGGCTTTCGATGGCAATCGTTGCGGTCGGAATGGGGACGCTATTTCCGTGTAAATCGTGATATTTTCCTTCGTACGTTGTTCTTGGTAGGTGTCAATTTGTTCTTTACTTCGGCTGGCGCACGTCAGGGCGAAGTGGTACTTGCGGTCAATGCACTTTTGATGCAACTATTCTTACTGTTGTCATATTTTTTAGATGGATTTGCCTATGCAGGTGAAGCCCTTGGAGGCCGTTATTGGGGAGCTTCAGATGCAAATGCTTTCCATGATGTGGTGCGACGACTTTTCCGTTGGGGTGGAGCATTGGCTTTGCTCTTTTCGATTGTATATATTGTGGGTGGCGAACCGTTTTTGCATCTTCTTACGGATAATGTTTCTGTGGTGAAAGCATCCCGCTCGTATGTGGGTTGGGCTTATCTTTTACCCTTGGCAGGAGTGGCAGCTTTTGTTTGGGATGGTATTTTTATCGGAATTACCGCTACTCGAGCCATGTTGATTTCATCGGTTGTCGCAGCTATGGTGTTCTTTTTTACGGCATTATTGCTCATGCCACTATGGGGAAATCATGGCCTTTGGTGTGCGATGACCCTTTATTTGTTGACTCGTGGTTTGGTGCAGACCCTGTTGTTTTGTAACATAAGGCTAAAGTGAAGCCTCCTTTATGAGCCATTTGCTCTATGGCTCAAATAGTGTATCTATTTTCTGTTTATTAATGTGCTCTGTCTTCGGGATGCCTTCGGGATGTGTTCGGGATGCGCTTGGCCTACAAAAGTATGCCGTAAATCTCATGTAAGTCCCAAGTAAGTCCCATTTTCATGCGGAAAATAATTGGAGTTTGAAGGGAGGGTAAAGGACGGCAAAACTGATCAACGTCCGTATAGAAGTGAAACGAATTGAAACAAAAGAAATCGTCCTCATGTTGCTCGTATATTTGATAATAAAGGCAAAAAACTCGCCATTCGTGTTAAAACACTTTGTGTTTTGACTTTTTCTTTGTACTTTTGTGCTACTAATAACGCATGTGCTATGAAGAAATTAGCCTTTTTACTCCTCATAATGGTATTTTCTGTACTGACAAACGTGTCGGCGCAGACCTATCAGATGTTGTGGAAACAGGTGGAAGAAGCGCAGAAAAAAGATCTTCCGCAAACTGCCATTCGACAGCTGAAACCTATTCGTGAGAAGGCTTTGAAGGAAAAATCGTATGGCAATTTTTTGCGTTCAGCACTCCTGCAAACCAAATTGCAAACTGAAATAACTCCCGATTCGCTCCTCTCGGAGGTGCAAAAACTGGAAAACATAGCCAGCACTACAGCCGATAAGGTGCTTCGGGCCGTTTGTTGCGTTGTACTCTGTCAAATCTACGAACAGGAAACAACCGCTTTCGGAAACGATTGGAAAGCCAAAGCCGACAGTTGTAGGCACTTGGCAATGGCAAATCCTGTACTTTTGGCGCAAACTCCAACAGCCGATTACACCCCATTTGTGCTTGATGCAAAGACAGTAGATGGCTTTGGTCACGATATGCTCAGCGTGGTGGCAGGCGAATTGGATGTGTGGACTGAGGCTCAAGCCTACTATGAACAAGCAGGTAACCGTCGTGCCGCATGTTTGGCAGCCTATTTCGCAGAACGAAGTCAGTCGGCGGACGATGTGGCTACGCTTGATTCGCTCATCAGCCGTTATGCGGAGGAGAAAGAAGTAGGGTGGCTTGCGGTAGAGCGTGTCAGATGCATGATGCGCAATGAGGAGACTTCTACCATGCAGACCGTGGCTTATATCGACCAAGCCATAGAAAGATGGGGAACAGCCGGTCGCTTGAAGGAGCTTCTGGTGTTTCGTCATGAACTAACAGCGCCGCAATATTCTGCCAATATTGATGAAACACTTTTCATTCCACATGTTTCACAAACCATCAGATTGCGCAATCTTCGACACCTCACATCGCTCACACTTCGGGTTTACCGCACAACTTTGCAGGGCGACAGTAAGGAGCGCATCATGGGACAAATCAACGATGAGGCCTATCGCAGAATACGCCAAGGCCTTGTAGAACAGAAGTCTGCCGCACAAACCCGTACCTTTGCGCCACGTCCTGAATACGAACTTTTCAACGATTCCGTGACGTTGGCAGGACTTTCTGCAGGCATTTATCTATTGGAATTTTCTATTCCTGAAACAAAAGAAGTGCAGCGCCATTTGTGTTGCGTCAGCAATTTGCGTACTATGATTTTTGCACAACCCGATGGAAAAATGCGTTATGTGGTGGTTAATGCCACGACCGGACAGCCCGTTGCGGGAGCTAAGTTGCATATAGGTGACGACAAAAAAGCCATGTTGTTGACCACCAACGCAGCAGGCGAAGCATTTCGTACAGCCACCTCCAAGGACAATTGGACTCCACTTTTTGCCTATACTGCACAGGATAAATATTGCCCGAAACTCTATAGTGAGCGCTATCCCTATGGTGGACAATCTACAGCCGACAATATCGTAGAACTCTTCACCGACCGTGCCATCTATCGTCCAGGACAAACCGTTCATGTGGCAGCCATTGCCTATCGGGTGGAAACCGACAAGCAGACCCATGCGCTGAATGGTAAAACCTATACCTTGAAACTTTATGATGCACGAGGCAGAAATATCGCTGAAAAGCAACTGACTACCGATGAATATGGAAAGGCATCTTCCGATTTCCTATTGCCCGAACAGATGCTCACCGGCAATTGCCGACTCAATATGGACGGTTGCAATCAGAATATTCGTGTTGAAACCTATAAACGACCCACCTTCGATGTGGCATTTGACGAGTATAAGGAACGCTATGCTGCGGGCGACACCATTACTGTGAGTGCAAGAGCAAAAACCTATTCGGGTGTGGCTGTACAGCAGGCAAAGGTTCGTTATCAAGTGCGCCGTCAGCAGTCATGGTGGTGGCGTAGTATGGATGGCGATAATGGCGTAGTGGCAACAGGTGAAACTACAACCGATGCCGATGGACTATTGAAGGTAAATGTTCCATTAGTATTATCGAAGAAAGAGGATAAAACTCCAAGATTTTATCAGTTTGTTGTAGAAGCAGATATTACCGATTTGCAGGGAGAAACCCGCCAAGCCACTATGTCGCTTCCGTTGGGAACACGGTCCTCTGTGCTTACTACAACCTTGCCTTCGAAAATCAGAAAAGACCAAAATACCCCATGGCGCATCAATCGTTTCAATGCTGCCGGACAAGCTATCGGTGGAAAGATGAAATACCGTATTGACCAAAACCCATGGCAGACCGTAGAAGCCAACGATACGGTTGGACAATCATGGACCGCTTATACGTCGGGCAAGCATCATCTCGAAGCCGTATGCGAAGGCGATACTTTGCAGCATGGTTTTGTGTTGTTCTCACTCGACGACCACCGTCCTGCCGTCCAGACCGACGAATGGTTTTATGTGAGTCACGATCGTTTCCCAGCTGACGGTAGTCCGGTAACCCTACAAGTGGGTTCTTCTGATGCAGACGTCTATATGGCCTACGAGATCTGTGTTGCCAATAAAGTGGTGGAAAAAGGTTTCCGCCGTGAAAACGGCACATTGTGGAATCGCAAACTGACCTACAAACCGGAATATGGCGACGGTATCCAGCTCTCGTTCGTATGGGTGAAAAATGGAAAATATCATCGCCATACAACCACTTTGTATGCACCGGAACCAGACAATAAATTGACTCTGCGATGGGAAACCTTCCGCAACCGTCTGCTCCCTGGTCAGCAGGAAGAGTGGAGACTGCATGTCGCAGACAGCAAAGGACGTTCGGCAACGGCACAACTCATGGCTGTGCTATACGATAAAAGTCTTGATGCACTCGCCAAACACCAATGGTCGTTCACTCCCCGCATTTATTATCAAGTGCCGTATGGCAACTGGAGAATCTTATACAGTTCCAGCCTTTTTCTCGATTACAGTCTTCCCTGTCCCTATGTTGTAAACGATATTCGCTCAGTTGGCGTGTTCGATCATTCGGTCTATCCCTATCGCATGATGGGAATGGTGTTGCGCTCGTTCGCTACAAATGGAATAAGAATGAAGGAAATGGCCAAACAGGTGGGGAGAGTATATGAGGCTGTAGAAGAAAGTGCAGACCGCATGGAGAGTGTTGTTATGGAATCGAAAATGAAGGACTCAGGAATGGCGAAAATTGACGAAAACAATACGCACAAGCCTGTTGCCCTCCGCGAGAACATGACAGAAACAGCATTCTTCTATCCAACTCTCGCTACAGATACAGCAGGTATGGTAACTATTCGTTTCACCATGCCTGAGACGCTCACCACGTGGCGCTTCATGGGAGTAGCCCATACCAAAGACATCCGTACTGGATATATTGAGAGTGAGATTGTGGCACAGAAACAACTCATGGTAGAGACCAATCTGCCACGGTTTATTCGTGAGGGCGACAATAGCCAGTGGAATGTGCGCATTGCTAATCTCAGCAATAGTGTAGAGACAGGAACGGTGCGACTTGAACTGCTTGACGCTGAAACCGAAAAAGTGGTTTATACAGAAGATACCACATTTAGTGTCGATGCTGGAAAAAACACTTCTGCGACATTCCACTATCAGGCAGACGGGAATCACCCGCTCCTCATTTGTCGCATCATCGCCAATGGACAAAACCATTCGGATGGTGAACAGCGCTATTTGGCTGTGCTTCCAGCTACCGAACGTGTCATCGTGACACAACCTATCACGCAATACGAAGCCGGAGGCATGACGCTGAATATCGACAAACTATTTGCCAAAACAGCAACACATCGCAAATTGACAATAGAATATACCAACAACCCTGTGTGGATGATGGTTCAGGCGTTAGCGGCAGCAGGACAGCCCTCAGAGAAAAGTGCTATTGGACAAGCGGCTGCCTATTATTCCAATTTCCTCGCCAAGTCACTTGTTGACCGACTGCCGCAGGTAAAGCATGTGTTTGAACTATGGCGCCGCGAAACAGAAGAAACGAACTCGCTCCAAGCGCAACTGATGAAGAATCAAGAACTCCGCGACCTGTTGCTCGATGAAACACCATGGGCGATCGAAGCAGATAATGAACGCGAACAAAAACGTCAGTTGGCAGACTTCTTCAACGACTATAATGTCAGCAACAGACTGGAGCAGAACCGACAACAATTGCAACGTCTGCAAAATGCGGATGGAGGCTTCGCGTGGTATGAAAGTATGCGCTCCAACGACTATATTACGATGGAGGTGGCACAGATGCTCGCACGTCTGTCGCTCCTGACCGGCGAAGATAGTAGAACTAATCTCTTACTGCGTAAAGCCATGGACTATATGGACAAGAGAATGCTTGAAACCGTGACAGAACTCAAACGCAGAGAGGCAAAACGTGAGCGCATTACGTTCCCTGGAGATAATGCTTTCCGTTGGCTCTATGTCAACGCTATAAGCAAGCGCCAACTTTCAACATCGGTTCGCAAGGCAAGCGACTATCTTATAACATTATTGCGCAAAGAATCGAAGCGCATAAGCATCTATGGAAAGGCAACGCAGGCCATAATCCTTCATCAGCAAGGTTTGCATACGGAGGCAGCCAACGATGTGAAGAGCATCAAGGAATATTCAGTCTATAACAAAGAGGTGGGGCGCTATTTCGATACACCACGGGCATTCAATTCGTGGTATAGTTATAAGATTCCTACGGAGGTTGCGGCTATCGAGGCCTTGCACATGGTGACTCCCGATGACGAAACAACCATCGAAGAGATGCGACGTTGGCTACTTCAGCAGAAACGTACCCAACAATGGGATACTCCTATCAATACGGTTAACGCCATCTATGCGTTCTTGCAAGGGAATGAACAGGTGTTGGCAACACCACAGCCGGTACAGATGGAGATTGACGGGAAGCCATTGGAACTGCCTAAGGCTACTGCAGGAATGGGCTATGTGAAAACAACTATTCAACCATCGGAAGGTAAGACTCTCACCATCCGTAAGCCAGACAATAACGCTTCGTGGGGAGCGGTCTATGCACAGTCCTTACAGCCCATTAAGCAAATTACTGCAACTAATGGGGCGTTGACCATAGAGCGTCAATTGGTGGGCGGACCAAGCATGTTGCACGTGGGCGACCGTATCAAGGTGCGTATTACCATTGAAACAAAGCGCAACCTCGACTTCGTTGAGGTGGTGGAAAAGCGGGCGGCATGTCTCGAACCTGTCGGTCAATTGTCAGGATACCTTCGCGGAGCTTATTGCGCACCTAAGGATGGAGCCACACATTATTTCTTTGAAAAACTGCCAAAAGGCAAACATGTGATAGAAACAGAATACTATGTTGATAGAGCGGGATGCTATGAAACGGGAACTTGTACGGCACAATGTGCCTATGCCCCCGAATACCAAGCAACTGGCGCTTCGATGACACTCAATATTGAATAATAAAAAACGAAATAATGATTTTAAAAAACAAAAGAAAGACAACAAATGGATGGCGATGGCTTGCAGCCTGTTGCCTGATGACAATGCTGCCCTTCGGGGCTATGGCACAGAAACTGATTGCCCAGAAAACTACAATAGATGTGGGTAAGACAGGATTCCAACAACCCGTTACTGCTGTCTTCGAGTTCAGAAACAAAAGCATAAGACGACTGAAAATCGAAAAGGTAGATCCAGATTGTAACTGTACAGTAGTAGAATATCCTAAGACCGTGGTTGGTATGGGAGAACGCTTCCAGATACGGATGACATACGATGCACGGATGCTTGGACATTTCGACAAGCAGGCAGCTATTATCAGTAATGGTACTAAGAAACCTGTATATATACGTATGAAAGGTGTCGTGCTGGCAGACTATCAAGATGTGTCGTGCAATTTCCCTATAGAGATTGGAGAATTGAGAACCGACAAAAATGAACTGGAGTTTGATAACGTCAACAAAGGAGAACATCCTATACAGCAGATACAAGTATATAATAACAGCGACAAGCCATGCCGTCCTAATCTTATGCACCTGCCATCGTATCTCTCTGCAACTGTCGTCCCTGAGAAAATCAACCCAGGACGTACCGCAACCATATCGGTCACGTTGCAGTCGGAAAAGGTCGGAGGATTCGGATTGACGCAATCAAGCATCTATCTCGCAACTAATCCGGGCGATAAAGCTACGGCAGACAATCTCGTTGGAGTATCTACAGTATTGCTGCCAGCATTCGAGGGAATGACATCTGAACTTAGAAAGTTTGCACCAAACATGCAATTGTCGAAAGAGAAGGTGGACGTGGTAATGGCAGGAAAATCAAAAAAGAGTGATGTCGTCAACATAACAAATACAGGACGAAGCGAATTGAAAATCTCGTCCATACAACTTTTTACCGTAGGATTGCGTGTGTCGCTCAATAAGCGAATTCTTAAACCGGGAGAAACCGCACGCTTGAAGATAACTGTATTGCGCGACCAAATCAAAAAGGCACGTACACAACCACGTATTCTGATGATTACCAACGATCCAGACCACTCGAAAGTCGTGATACCGGTTAGCGCAACTTGATAGTCAGCCTAACGGAAAAGCATGTGAGGCATTACAATGTAAAAGAAACTATTATTGACTAAAATATTCGTAACCCATAATTATCGATATATGGAACATCCCGAAAACAACGCAGAATTTGTAGGACTGCAAGTGAACGGTGGCGTAGAGCAGCCGTCTATCATCAATCCTTATCTCAAACGTAATAGATTCAAACGCCGCGAGCTGACTGCTGCCGAAATGGTGGAGGGTATCGTAAAAGGCGATGTGACTGTGCTCTCACAGGCTGTCACACTCGTAGAAAGTGTCAATCCTGATCATCAGGCTAAGGCACAGGAGGTTATCAATAAGTGTCTGCCCTATAGCGGCAATAGTATCCGTGTGGGTATAAGTGGCGTACCGGGGGCAGGAAAATCAACGTCTATCGACGAGTTTGGCATACATGTGCTGAAAGAGAAAGGGGGAAAACTCGCAGTATTGGCTATCGACCCAAGTAGCGAACGCTCTAAAGGTAGTATCCTTGGAGATAAAACGCGCATGGAGAAACTGTCTATTCATCCAGATTCTTTTATCCGTCCTAGCCCAACGGCAGGGTCTTTGGGAGGAGTGGCACGTAAAACTCGTGAGTCGATTATCCTATGTGAAGCTGCTGGATTCGACAAAATCTTTGTAGAAACGGTGGGCGTAGGACAGAGCGAAACGGCTTGTCATTCTATGGTCGATTTCTTCTTACTCATACAGTTGGCTGGTACGGGCGATGAACTTCAAGGCATCAAACGTGGTATTATGGAAATCAGCGACGGTATTGTTATCAATAAGTGTGATGGCGAAAATGTTGATAAATGTCATCTGGCTGCAACCAATTTCCGCAATGCATTACACTTCTTCCCTATGCCTGAGAGTGGTTGGCTGCCCAAGGTACTATGTTATAGTGGATTCTATGGCTTGGGTATCAAGGAAATATGGGATATGATCTATGAGTATATCGACTTTGTCAAAGACAATGGATACTTCAACTATCGCCGTAATGAGCAGGCTAAATACTGGATGTATGAAAGTATCAACGAGCATCTGCGACTCAATTTCTATAATGATGCACTCATACAGAAACGAATGCAAGAGGCAGAAAAGGAAGTCTTGGCTGGACAGCAGACATCGTTTGTGGCTGCACAAAATCTGCTCGATTTGTATTTCGAACAACTCAAAAATGGTAAATGAAGAACGAACAACCGAAAATGAACAATTCGTGTGAAACAAAGGATTCCTCTACGTCTCCCGTAAAAAGGAATGACGGAGGAATCCAAATTGAAATAGACAAAGGGAGCGGCTTTTGTTTTGGTGTGACTACTGCCATAAAAAAAGCAGAGGAGGAACTGGCTAAAGGAACGAAGTTGTATTGTTTAGGAGACATCGTTCATAATGGAATGGAATGCGAACGATTGCGACAGATGGGACTTGTCACCATCAACCATGACGACCTTAGACAGTTGCACAACGTAAAAGTGTTACTTAGAGCACATGGCGAACCGCCAGAAACCTACGTCTTGGCACAACGAAACAATATCGAAATTATAGATGCAACCTGTCCGGTAGTATTGCAGTTGCAAAGACGCATCAAAAAACAATATGAGGCTGGCGGAGGACAAATTGTCATCTTCGGAAAAAATGGACATGCAGAGGTGCTTGGATTAGTGGGACAAACTCAAGGCGAAGCTATCGTCATTGAGAAATTCGACGATGTGAAGTGTCTTGATTTCGAACGAGATATTTATCTGTACTCACAGACTACAAAATCACTCGATGAGTTTCACCGCATTATTGACTATATTCAAGAACATATTCAGCCTAATGCAGTATTCCAGAGTTTCGATACTATTTGCAGACAGGTCGCTAACCGTATGCCTAATATCTCACAGTTTGCAACACACCATGACCTCATACTGTTTGTCTGTGGACGGAAAAGCAGTAACGGAAAAGTGCTCTATAACGAATGCCTGCATATCAATCCCAATTCGCATCTCATAGAAGGACCAGAGGAAATACAACCGGAATGGCTAGAAGGCATAGGAACCGTAGGCATTTGTGGAGCTACCAGTACACCAAAATGGCTTATGGAACAATGTCGTGATGCTATTGTTGCGTTGACAGATTAGGTACTCACGTTCTGAAAAACTCAAATGAATTTGGTTTTTCGCTCACTTAATCGTACCTTTAATCCTTCGGATTTTAGGTACTCACGTTCTGAAAAGCTCAAATGGATTTGGTTTTTCGCTCACTTAATCGTACCTTTGCACAAATGGAACAGAAAAAGATACCACAGGTTGATCTCGATCACCAGCGAACCACAGGTTTCCTGTTGGGACTAGTACTGGTGTTGGCTCTGCTGTTTGTCTCACTTGAATGGAACAGTATGCCCAATGTGGAGACAGACGAAGATATGGATATCAGCGAACTGGTCCATGAAGACGAACTGGTGCCTATGTCCATCGAACAGCAGATGGCTGAGATGCCACCGGCCAGAGCCAAAGCAGAAGAGAGTGAACAACTGCGAGTGGTGGATGACAATGTGGAACTGGCTCATGAAGAGAAAAATGAGCAAGACGATACTGATGGCGATAAAAATGGGGAAGATGATTCTTCTGTACCACAGCAGGTGGATACAGAAGACCCAAAGGTGCTAACTCCTGTGGGTATCGACCCTAACAACAATCCCTTAATGTTTCGTATTGTGGAAGATCTTCCACAGTTTCCTGGGGGTGCCGTAGAACTGATGAAGTGGCTTACACGTAATCTGACCTATCCAAAAGTTGCACAAAGTCGCAAAACACAAGGCAAGGTGGTGGCTTTCTTCTATGTGGAGAAAGATGGAAAAATCACGGGAATAACCATCCATCAGTCGTTGTCGAAAGAATGTGACGATGAAGCACTACGAGTACTAAAACAGATGCCAAGATGGAAACCTGGCATTCAGAACGGCAAGCCATGTCGCACTAAGGTGTGCATACCTATCGTCTTTAAACTATAAAAAACTCTTGAAACAATAAAAACGAATAACAATGATACTATCATCAAACGAAATCCTTCAAGCGGTCAACGATTTCTTGGAAAAACTTCCGTATGACCGTAAACCACAGTCGCTCTATGACCCAATCCGATATGTGTTGTCGCTCGGTGGCAAACGTATTCGACCTGTGCTGATGCTGATGGCATACAACCTCTACAAGGATAAACCAGAGGACATCCTTATGCCTGCATGTGGATTGGAAACGTATCACAACTACACGTTGTTGCACGATGATCTTATGGACAATGCTGACCTCAGACGTGGTCATGAGACCGTTCACAAACGTTGGAATGCCAATACAGCAATTCTGTCGGGCGACTCAATGTTGGTCTTGGCCTATCAGCGCATGGCACAGGTGCCTGCTGAAAAACTGGCGCAGGTGCTCGACTGCTTTACAGAGACTGCATTGGAAATAGGTGAAGGACAGGAATACGACATGGCATTTGAAACCCGAAATGACGTGCGCGAAGAGGAATATATCGAAATGATTCGCTTGAAAACTTCGGTGTTGTTGGCTTGTGCTACTAAGATTGGCGCTATATTGGCTGATGCACCTAAAGAAGATGTCGAAAATCTCTATCGCTTTGGTGAACGTATGGGACTCGCTTTCCAATTGCAAGATGACCTGCTTGATGTATATGGTGACTCAAAAGTATTTGGTAAGGCTATTGGTGGCGACATTACCTCTAATAAGAAAACCTATATGCTCATCAATGCTTTCAACCGAGCAACCGACAAACAACGTGCCGAACTGACTCGATGGGTTGAGGCCACTACATTCGATCGACAAGAAAAGGTTGCTGCCGTGACCAGACTCTACGATGAGATTGGCATACGTCAACTCTGTGAGGAGAAAATCAATGATTATTTCCAACAGGCAGCAGAGAGTCTTGATAAGGTTGGAGTTGATGGCGAACGAAAACAGATGCTCCGTCAGTATATGGATCAATTGCTTCATCGTAACAAATGATGCACTATACCGATACTCATACACACCTTGATGGCGAGGAATTTCTAAACGACCTTGAGGCTGTTGTACAGCGCGCAAAGGACGCTGGGTGTCATCGAGTTCTTATTCCCGCTATCGACAGATCTTCGCTTGAGAGTGTGCCGGCTCTTTGTCTGCGCTATCCTGATTATGCCTTTCCTATGATGGGACTGCATCCGGAAGAGGTGAAGGCTGATTGGCATGATGTGTTAAGCGAAATGCACGAATCACTTCTAACCAATCCATCCTATATTGCAATTGGAGAGGTGGGGCTCGACTATTATTGGAGTCGTGAATTTGAAACAGAACAACTTGAAGTGTTCGAAGAGCAGGTTAGATGGTCTGTAGAGATGCAGTTGCCTTTGGTGATACATTGTCGTAAGGCACAAAACGAAATGGTGGCTATTCTCCGTCGATATGCCGACAAACTTCCTGGTGGCATATTCCATTGCTTCACAGGAAATGAGCAAGAGGCTCGTCAGTTGTTGGATTTTCCTGGTTTTGTATTGGGAATCGGCGGAGTATCAACATTCAAGAAAAGCCATCTGCCAGAGGTTCTTCCTGCTTGTGTTCCACTTGACCGTATCGTTCTTGAAACCGACTCTCCCTATATGGCTCCTGTTCCTCTTCGCGGTCAGCGTAATGAACCGGCATTCATTCAGCATATTATTAGAAGATTGGCAGAAGCGTATGGTGTTAGTGAAGAGAAGATATGTGAAGTCACTGAATCGACAGTCTTGCGCATCTTCCCTCGTCTTGCCGCCTGTCAGTAGAATAACAGTCTATTTGTTGGTAAATAATATGGTTGTTTCGCATGGCGAAGTTGATGTTTGCGGGATATAAATATTCTGTCTTTTTCTTGCCAATGCAAAATAAAAGTAGTAATTTTGCATCCGCTAACGCAAAGGAGAGGTGCTCGAGTGGCTGAAGAGGCACGCCTGGAAAGCGTGTAACCGGCAAAACCGGTTCGGGGGTTCGAATCCCCCTCTCTCCGCTTTTCTATCTTAAAGGGAATCAATCAGGTTCCCTTTTTGTGTGCTTGTTAGAAAACCTTTTAATAGAGTGCTGATGTGGAAATATGTTTACTTGTATAAAACATCATGCCGTTACAGTATTACAGTATTACAGTTTTTGAAAAGCAAAAACGATGGGTTCGTAGCGTTTTTACCAGTTAAAAACCACAAAAAACTATCTAATGAGCCTCAAAAAACGTTTTTGAAAACTGTAAAACTGTAAAACTGTAACGATGTAAAATATCTAATTCTGATATTGTTTCTTTACATACGTATATCGTTTTGTATTGTTAAAAGCCCAAAGGAAATCTTCCTTCCCTGTGCGTGCTATTTCCTAAGTAAGTCCTAAGTAAGTCCGCTGAAACTCCTAAGTAAGTCCCAATGAACTTACGGGCAATATGGGAAATAGATGGGAGATGTTACGGTCAGAAAGGGAAAATACCGCCTACACAGTAATTCTTATGCTTGACGTGGAATGGTTGTTCGCTATTTCCTTCTTGTTGCGGCATATCCTGCAATTACGACATAACAGAGTAGGGGAATGGTGAATGATGTAGCCATGCTGCCTGTTGTGTCGGCAATATATCCCATCAGTATTGGGGCAACGGCACCACCCACAATGGTCATAATGAGCAGCGATGAGGCTATCTTGGTATGGGTTCCTGCATCTCTTAATGCCAAGGAAAAAATGGTAGGGAACATGATGCTCTCACCAAAATATAAAGTGAAGAAGGCGGCAAGCGATACCAAACCGTTACAAGTGACAATGACAAGAGTGGAGAATATGGTGAGCATGGCACATACCATTAATATATATTTGGGTTTGATATAGTTCATCAACACTCCTCCTATCAGGCGTCCTGCAAAAAACAATCCCATGCCGCCAAAAGCAAGATACATACTGGCTTCTTGTTTTTCGATGTGGATACACTCTACGGCGTAATTGATGAAAAAACTGTTTACGCCAGTTTGAGCGGCTACATAGAGAAACAAAGTGAGCATGCCGAAAGTAAAGGCGACAACGTTGATCGGTATGTCTTTTCTCGTTTCTTGCGTTTCCGCTTCATGGGTTTTGCGAGGGTCAGGTAGTTTGACACGAGAGAATATAAATGCCACGACAAGTACAAGTATGCCAACGATAGCATAGGGAACGGCGATGCTTACTCCAGTGAACAACAGCTGACCGCCCACCAACGGTCCCACAATCCATCCTATGCCGTTGAGCGATTGTGATAGGTTGATGCGACTCTCTGCCTTGTCGGGATGTCCGAGAACGGTAGTATATGGGTTTGCACTTGTTTCAAGACATGTCAGTCCACACCCAATGACGAATAGTGACAACACATAATAGTAGAAGCTATTAACCAGTAATCCAGGTATGAACATCAGTGCACCGATGCCGAATAACATGAGTCCAGTCGTTACCCCTTTGCGGTATCCCCATTTCTGAATAATCCATCCTGCGGGTAGTGCCATGAGGAAATAAGCTCCATAGACAGCAGCCTGTGTCAGTGCCGACATGGCTTTGCTGATATGGAATGATTCCTGGAAGTGAGGGTTTAACACTTCCAATATACCATGTGCAAAGCCCCACATAAAAAACAGGGAGCTGATGAGCAAGAAGGGGATAAGGTAATTATGCCCTTCGTATTTGAAGATTGATGGCTTCATGGTGAGCATTTGTAAATTTCTTACTGTCCTTTACTACCAAGGCGAGATATCCTCCTCCACCTGCACCAGGCATTTTCCAAGCCAGTACATCGTCCATGGCGCTGTATTGGTCTATTGTGGGTTGTACGCTTGCTTCGTGGAGCTTCTCGCCGTTGATGGAGGGGGTGACCATGCCAGGGAACATGGCAATTTGTGCTTCAAACGATGCTTTGTAAGCTGCGGCAAAATCGTCAATATTGTGTGCGAGGATGGCAGTCCAGCAGGCATCAGCAGCATCAGCCAGAGCTTTCACCTTGTCGGGGGTGATGTCTTTATCCTCTACCACACTACATCCTGGTCGTCTGGGAGCCATCGGTATCATTACGAGATGGTCTTCAAGGAATCGGAGTGTCATTTCGTCCTGTGTTGTCTCTATCTTTTCCGGCCAGAAATTGTGGTCGTAATAGTGTCGGCAGAGTCCTGGAATACAGATGCCGATTGAGTCTTGTGCGCCTGATATGATTCCATCGTGGCGTTCAGGATTGTTTTCAAAACAGAATACCAGTCGCGCCAACATTTCCGGATCCATATTAGGGAGCTTCACAGGCCATATCTTCTGTATCATTTTTCGTGTTGACGTTGATAGTCCGCAACGGTCTCTTACTTCAAATGTTGGTTCGAGTGAGATGGTGATTGCCCATCCGGGATGGTGCATGCTCACGTATGGTTGGTCTATCCATGTGCCTGCCAAGTCCAGTCGGGTGGGGATAGATTCACCGTTTGTGCTTCCAGCCTGTGTCGTATCTGTTTCTTGTTGCCCTTTGGCAAGTTCAGCCTTTAGTGATGATGACGAACGTGCTTGGAGTCCTTCGTGTGGTGTGCGTTGCAATTCCACATATTCTATACCTCTTTCTTTGCAGAGTTTACGTTTCTCGTCAGAACCACCTTCTGCATTGACCACAAAGACGTCGGGCTTCACCAAGTCGAGTGTGGGTAGAAAGTCAATCACTCCGCTTCCTTGGTTGATATAGGCTTCTTTTACCGCCTTGATGTTTTTCACCATGAAGAGGCGTTCTTCTTGCGGAAACATAGGTTTGCGGTGTTTATATTCCAAATAGGTGGCATCGGATCCGATGCCCACGTATAGGTCGCCATATTGTGCTGCTTGCTGAAAGAACTCCACATGTCCGGAATGTAGTAGGTCGTAACAGCCGCTTACAAATACTTTTTTCTTCATGTTTTTTGTTGTAATAGGTGGATACAACGTTACAAGTGCATCCTGTTTATGAGTTTTGGGTTGTATTTCTATAGTGGTAATAGCGTCAGCGTGTCTCTGATTCAATATATAGATTTGTATTTATATTGAACGGACTATCGAAGTTGGCCAACATCTGGTGTTTGGTGTCTTTTTCCGACAGTAGGGCTTGGTCGGTGGGTATTTTCCAGTTGATGCCCAACGATTGGTCCATGATAGAGATGCCGCCGTCAGCCTCTGGGTGGTAGAATTCGTCACACTTATACTGGAAAACTGCCGTTTCCGATAGTACGGCGAAACCATGTGCAAATCCTTTGGAGATGAAAAACTGTCGGCGGTTGTCTCCTGTCAGTTCTACGGCAACGTGTTGACCAAATGTAGGTGATCCTTTACGTATATCTACTGCAACGTCGAGTACAGCTCCCTTGACACACCGCACGAGTTTACTTTGTGTAAATGGTGGTCGTTGGAAATGCAGTCCGCGCATGACTCCATAGCTTGACATCGACTCGTTGTCTTGTACGAAGCGTATAGTGTGGCCCAGTATTGGTGCGACCTTCTCGTCGAATTCGCGCTGTGAGAAGGATTCGAAGAAATAGCCGCGTGCATCGTTGAACACTTTTGGTTCAAGAATCAGTACGCCTTCGATATTTGTTTTTATTACATTCATAATGACCCTGTTCTATAGGGGTTGATAGGAAATAGCGATGTATTCGCTAACGATATGATATTATTGTATCATGCAAAGTTAGCGTATTATTGTGACATTGCAAAATTTATTGTTGCATTTTTGCTGCTGTGTTTCTTCATAGCAGATGATGGAAAAGTGTTCTGTATTGTTGTCAGCATCTGCAAAACAGCCATTGTCTATGAGTAATGATAAGTATGGGAATTGCCGGTGATGTGACGAATGTCTTGATGGCAATAGCCTCTGTTGAATGGTTAAAAAACGTTTTATGTCTTATAGAAGTGCTTCGGCTTTTTTCACGCTACCGGCTTTTAATATGAGTTTTTTAACTTCATCATAGTCTTTGTATTTGGGATTGCGCTCCATGAAAATTCTCACAGCACGGTCGATGAGCTTTGCGTTGATGAGTTTTGCATTCACCATTTTGTTGCCTTCAACACGTCCGAGACGTATCTGTACTGTGGTGCTTATCATGTCGAATATCAGTTTCTGTGAGCTGCCGGCTTTCATTCGGGTACTTCCCGAGACGAACTCGGGTCCTGTTATAACCTCCACTTTATAGTCGGCTTGGCTGGCTATGGGTGAGTTGGGGTTGTTGACGATGCATCCTGTTGTGATGCCGTTAGCACGACAGTGTTGCAATGCTGCAAGTACGAACGGAGTGGTTCCGCTGGCTGAGATGCCTACAACGATGTCGGCAGTGGAAATGTTTTTGTCGATCAGTTGTTGCCAACTGTTTTTTGTGTCATCTTCACGCGACTCACGTGTTTGTGTCAGACACTCCGTTCCGCCAGGGAATATAGCTTGTATTTGTGTGCCGTCAGTGCCGTATGTGTTTTGCACTTCTATGGTGTCGAGTGTTGCAAGTCGTCCGCCAGTTCCACATCCCACATAGAATAGCCTTCCGCCACACTTAAGTTTTTGTTCTATCGTAGCGATGAGTTTGTTGATTGCCGGTAGTGCATTGCCTATGGCAACGGGAACTTTCATGTTCTCGCAGTTTATATCAGCTGTGATTTGTGCTATGGTCATTTGTTCGAGATGGTCATAGTGTGATGGTTGCTCTGTAATTCGTTTGTCCA
The DNA here is from genome assembly GCF_002251295.1 of Prevotella sp. P5-50. Taxonomy (GTDB): domain Bacteria; phylum Bacteroidota; class Bacteroidia; order Bacteroidales; family Bacteroidaceae; genus Prevotella. Next base: position 35,368 of record NZ_NPJA01000013.1, on the reverse strand, counting down.
TTGTGTGATGCTTTTTTGGATGTTAGGTGCAAAAATACAATAAATTATTGAACCATGTTCATATTAGGATGTTTTTTTTGATCGTTTTCGTTAAGCCAGATGAGCAGAGTTAACTTTCCGTTTAAGTGAGCGAAAAATCAAGCTCGCTTGAAGTTTTCCGAACGTGAGGAAAGTCAACGAAGTTAAGTACACTTAAACTCTGCCATGGCGAGAAAAGTATTATAAGGTACTTTTCAGAAAAACAAAAGAGGGATACATCACTTTTGATGCACCCTCTTAGTAATATATCGGGAGATTTTATGTTTCAAATTTGCAGTTTGTTTCAGATTACATCATTAACTGAGCCCTTTTTCAAAGTGGGCTCAGTTAATGATGTAATACTATTTCAGCACACCAAGTTCCTTGCCCACCTTGATAAATGCAGCGATAGCCTTGTCAAGTTGCTCACGTGTATGACCGGCAGAGAGCTGAACGCGGATGCGAGCCTCACCTTTCGGAACTACGGGGTAATAGAATCCCGTAACATAGATGCCTTCCTCAAGCAGGCGGTTTGCATAGCGCTGAGATAGCGGAGCATCGTAGAGCATTACAGCACAGATAGCGCTCTGAGTAGGTTTGATGTCAAAGCCGGCAGCGAGCATCTTGTCGCGGAAGTAGTTTACATTCTCTACGAGGCGATCGTGAATGGTGTTATCCTCCTTCAGCATCTTGAACACCTCAAGGCTTGCACCGATGATTGATGGAGCCAACGAATTGGAGAAGAGATACGGACGACTGCTCTGGCGCAGCATGTCGATAATCTCCTTACGACCAGTAGTGAATCCACCGAGAGCACCACCGAAGGCTTTGCCCAAAGTGCCGGTATAGATATCTACACGACCGTATGTCTTGCAAAGCTCACTCACACCATGACCCGTTGCACCCACAACACCTGCAGAGTGAGACTCGTCAACCATGACAAGAGCATCATATTTCTCTGCCAAGTCACAGATTTTATCAATAGGTGCCACATTGCCGTCCATAGAGAACACACCATCGGTGCAAATGATACGGAAGCGCTGAGCCTGGGCATCCTGCAAGCACTTCTCCAATTCCTCCATGTTTGCATTAGCATAGCGGTAGCGCTTTGCCTTACACAAACGCACACCGTCGATGATAGAAGCGTGGTTGAGTGCATCAGAGATGATAGCATCCTCCTCAGAGAGGAACGAGCCAAACAAGCCACCATTGGCATCGAAGCATGCTGCATATAAGATAGTATCTTCTGTTTGGAAATACTCTGAGATGGCTGCCTCAAGTTCCTTATGGATATCCTGTGTACCACAAATGAATCTTACCGACGACATACCGAAACCACGGCGATCCATCATTTTCTTTGCACCCTCAATGAGGCGTGGGTTATTAGCCAAACCAAGATAGTTGTTTGCACAGAAGTTGAGCACTTCCTTGCCCTTTACCTGAATAGCTGCCTGCTGTGGGCTTTCAATGATACGCTCCTCTTTATAGAGGCCTGCTTGCTTCAGATTCTCCAAAGCGCTTGCGAGATGTTCTTTTACTTTTCCGTACATAATAGGATTATTTAAAAGTTTTAGTTGTTGAAATGCAAAATAACTCATTTTTTTTCAAACTAAAAAAGGTTTTTGTGTTTTTTTTCAATAGAACAAAAAAATGAGCGGTTTTGTATTGCTATTTGGAAAAAAATGCTTTCCTTTGTACCTATAAACGCTAAAATACATAATACTATGAACATGATCTTGGTTATAGGCTCAACAGGCCAGATTGGCTCAGAGCTTACAAGGAAGTTAAGAAGCATTTACGGAAACGCAAATGTTGTAGCTGGTTACATAAAAGGCGCTGAGCCTAAAGGGGAACTTGCAGAGGCAGGACCAATGGCAGAATGCGATGTAACAAATCCTCAGATGATTGCCGATGTAGTGAAAAAGTACAACATCGACACCATCTACAACCTCGCAGCATTACTGTCTGTTGTTGCAGAGTCGAAGCCACGCCTGGCATGGAAAATCGGTATTGACGGCCTATGGAACATCCTCGAAGTAGCTCGCGAGTGCGGTTGCGCTGTATTCACTCCGAGTTCAATCGGTTCGTTTGGTTTGAGCACGCCAAAGATGCTCACACCGCAGGACACCATCCAGCGTCCGCGCACCATCTACGGCGTATCAAAGGTAACAACAGAGCTTCTCAGCGATTACTACTTCAACAAGTATGGTGTAGATACTCGCGCTGTGCGCTATCCTGGTGTTATCTCATACATGACACCTCCAGGCGGCGGCACTACAGACTACGCTGTTGACATCTACTACTCAGCCGTTCGTGGCGAGAAGTTTGTCTGTCCGATTAAGGAGGGCACACTCATGGACATGATCTACATGCCAGATGCATTGAAGGCTGCCATCAACATTATGGAGGCAGACCCCACACGCCTTGTTCACCGCAACGCGTTCAACATCGCTTCGCTCAGCTTTGGACCAGAGACCGTCTTTGCTGCAATCAAGAAGTACAAACCTGAGTTTGAAATGGTTTACGATGTAGATCCGTTGAAACAGAGCATCGCAGAGAGCTGGCCCGATCGCATGGATGACTCTTGCGCTCGAAATGAATGGGACTGGTGTCCGACCTACGACCTCGACACCATGACAAAGGATATGCTTGAGAAACTTACCATAAAGCTCAAAGGATAAACATATCGAAAGCACATACAAGTGGAGAACGTTTTCGTTAAGCCAAATGAGCAGAATAAAGCTCGCTTTAATTCTGCCATGGCGAGAAAACGAAGGATGAAATCCAACACTTCTTCATCTCCATAGCTCTTCTGCTGGAGGTCAGACCAGTCGAACATGTTGTCATTTTCGATAAGCAGATTGTCTGCAAGTTTCCATCCGTCGTTTCTCGAAGTCCACGGTTGAGGCTGATAACCGGCTATCATTCTCAGAATGGAATCGTTCATCTGATTATGGTCCCCTTCGTTCCATAGACGTAAAACAACAATACATCCTCGGCGGGCAGCCTCTTGGGCAAATGTTATTACTTCGTTGATGTACTGTTGAGGATTGTCTGTGTTGTTTCCTTCGCGCGAATGGAGTGAAATTTGCAGTTTGTGGGGTAGGGCATCCAGCATGTCAGAGCGTTGTGAAAGGAGAGTACCGTTGTGGTAACCACTGGTATGAAGCCTTTGTTGCGCGCCTTGTGTATAAACTGTGTTCAAGATAACATCGGGTGATGTCGTATTTCGTATTCATAGTCCATAGGTTGTTTGAAGTGATAAAGGTAATGAAAAAACTTTGGAAACAAAAATAAAAAAGTAATGAAATAAAATTTTTATTACCGATAGTATTGTTATTCCTGTTTTTTCCCCTAATTTTGCATCATGATGAATGTAAACAGATAGATTGCAGAAAAACAATAATAATTAAAAAACACAGAAAACTATGAAAATTAAAGGTTTAATGACTTTTGCCCTCCTCGCCATGGCGATGTCAGCGTCAGCACAGGTGCAACTGCTGTTTTTTGACGGCGGTCGCCACGTTATCGAACGTAATAAAAACTCTACTTGATGGATGCCGGTGACGAGGATCCCTGTTTCGATATTGTGAACTATAAAAAGGCTGGCAATAAGGAAACATTTACCCTGAAACGCAAGGAAAAAGAAAATGATGGAAGCCCCGCAACCTATAATGCCACACTTATTGTGGATGGTGACAAAACCGTGGAACTGATCGTTTCGGGCAAGGGATCCTATGGTGTGCAGAAGTTTTCGGGTAAGGTAAGAAACACTTTGGGAAGTGATTATGAAGACGATCGACTGAAAAAATATTTCAATGGATTGGCTGGCAATCCCACTACCGACACATCTATGCCTGTCGGCAAAGGCAAAATGAATGCTCCTACCAGCGTGAAAGATGTGAAGGAACAAGGTGCCAAAGGAACTGCCGATAAAGTGAAAGATGCGGCTAAAGGTGCATTTGGAAAAGTCAAAGGCGTGTTTGGCAAGAAGAAAAAGTAATATGTTTCGTCATATTACATTTGTATGATGTGAAAGATAGGGCTGGTTTCCCAATGTGGAATCCAACCCTATTCGCTTCTCTTAGTATTGATTCCATAATGCAAGGCGTGGCGCAATGTTCGCATACAGAAAATTCAGTTTTCAAGAAAATTTCGACCACTCGACCATACCTATAGTATAACATGCAGTAGGTTTGAAATTTAAGTGGTGGTCGAAGCCTAAAGTATTCGATCGCCATCGACCACCATCGACCACGCGAATTTTTTCATCTATCGTAAACAAGATATACTAAGTGGGCCATGGTGTCGATGTCTAATTGGGGTTGCTGATGTTTATCAACGCTTTTTCAAACCTTGATAATATTTTTATCAAACGTTGGATAATACCTTTATCAAACGTTAGATAATACCTTTATCAAACGTTAGATAATACTTTTATCAAACGTTGGATAATACTTTTGTCAAACGTTGAAAAAAACTTTGCCAAACGTTAGACAATACTCTTGCCAAACGTTGGACAATACCCTTGCCAAACGTTGGACGATACCCTTGTCAAGACTAACAAACACAATAATATAGGCAACAGGCCCGATCTCAATTCTGTCATTCCCGTTACTACCGGCGCTATGGCGTCAGGAAACGGATGGCAGAGTGTGAAGTTTGGCAAACCGGCAACTGGCAGATATATCGCTCTACAGTGTTTCGATACACAAGACGGTACTCCGCTCTCTGTTGCTGAGATATATCTGAGAGATGTCAACGGGCAACGCATTGCACGCGACCAATGGCAGGTGAAATATGTTAATAGCGAGAACGAAAATGGAAATCACACTGGAGACAAAGCTTTTGACCTGCAAGAGTCAACGTATTGGCAAACGGAAGAGTCGGCAGACATGCCACATCTCTTGGTGATTTCTCTGATGTTTTCTTATTCTGAAGAGGAATTGTAAAATGCATAATGAAGAAAAGTATCTGTTATAGGTATGTTTTTGAACAACATTCGATTTTTTTTTCGTAATTTTGTGGCATAAAATCAAGTAAATATAAGATATGAAAACGATTACATCTGAAACCGGAGAGAAAATAAAAATTGTTGTAGGTGACATAACTAAGTTAGAAGTAGATGCCATCGTTAATGCTGCCAACAAGACTCTGCTGGGTGGAGGTGGCGTGGACGGCGCTATTCATAAAGCCGCTGGTATTGGACTTCTGAAAGAGTGTAGAACCTTAGGTGGCTGTAATGTGGGTCAAAGTAAAATGACAGAAGCATATCAACTGCCTTGTAAGAAAGTCATTCATACCGTTGGACCTATATGGTATGGTGGCTCTGACAATGAACGCAAAATGCTGGAATCTTGTTATGATACCGCGATGCAACTTGCAGAGGAACATCATTTGAAGAGTATTGCTTTTTCATGTATCAGTACCGGAGTATTTGGCTTTCCGAAAGCTGAAGCAGCACAAATTGCAAAACGTGTTATCTGCGAACATATCCGAAACGGCTATGATGGAGAGGTTATCATTTGTTGCTTCTCTGAAGATGATGCCCGGTATTATCTGTAGGGGAACTGGGCCTTATAGCTCAGCTCCTTAAATATCACTCATTCTGCATCGCAAAGTCTGGCTTGATACTAGAAAAAACATAATTACTCATGTATCGTTCTATTATTGGAAAGGAATAACTAAAAAGAAAATCCGCATAACTCACCTGAGCTATGCGGATTTATTTATCTATACCTTTCGGTAGTTATCTATACTTACTTCACTTCTTCAAATCTAAACGCTATTGTGTATCATGCGATTACAAATACGCGTAAACGATAAGAGAATGTAAAAGGGGCTGTAAAGCCAAACAAAAATAGAAATCCCAAGTAAGGGACTATTTGTTCTATAAATCCAAACTATCCTCTTTTAGAAGGAAGTCGAAAAGACCTATTGTTAGTATGCCTTCTTCATTGCGACGTGGCATGATGTGGTCCTTCACAATGATAACCTTTTTGAAAGAATCATTAATGTTTGTAAGTGGGCGAGATTCCTGTATCTCTTTCTCCCTGTCAGGGATGGACAAGGCAGACTGCACATAATATTTCTTGCTGCCGAGGCTGGCAATAAAGTCCACTTCAAGTTGGATACGAACCCACTTGCCATTCTTGTCCTGCTTCTTAATCTCCACCATTCCAACGTCTACGCTATAGCCGCGTGTGATCAGTTCGTTGTAAATGATGTTCTCCATGATGTGCGTTTCCTCTTGTTGGCGCATATCTAAGATGGCATTTCTCAGACCTATATCAGAGAAATAGTATTTGGATAGCGTGTTGATGTATTTCTTACCTTTTATGTCGTAGCGTATTGCTTTATTTAACAGGAACGACTCAGACAGATAGGTGAGGTAATTCGCAATCGTCTGACTGCCAATGCTTACATTCTTAACGCTTTTGAAGGTGTTCGACAATTTAGTAGGATTGCATGGAGCACCTATAGACGAAGCCAAAATTAGCACCAACTCACGCAGTTCATTATCGTTTTTGATTTTATGCCTTTCGATAATATCTGCCAAATAAACTGTTTCAAACAAACCCTTCAAGTAGTTGATTTTCTTTTCTTCGGTTTCAAAAGACTGTATAAGTGGCAAACCTCCATAGGTATAATATTCGCGCCATGCATCCTGCTTGTCACCGCCAACGGCAGAATAAAACTCCGCAAAAGACAATGGATTAACATGAATAGTCTCTCCTCGACCACGAAATTCCGTAGGAATGTCTGATGATAGGAAGTGAGAGTTACTGCCTGTCACGTATGTGTCAGCATTATCAATATGCCGGAAGCTATTCAACACATCAACAAACTCATCCATCAATTGCACTTCATCAATAATGATGTAATACAGTTCTTTGTCCTTGATTCTGTCATGAACATAGTGAAGCATAGTGTCTGGATTTCTCAGTTCCTTGTTCATGCGGTCTTCAAGGTCAATGCGGATGATGTGGTCATCAGCCACTCCATTATCTAATAGGTAGTGATAGAACAAGACGTTCAGCAGATATGATTTGCCACATCTACGAATACCTGTTACAACTTTGATAAAGCCATTCTGACGGCTTTCTATCAACTGCTTTAGATACCTGTCTCTTTTTATCTCCATCATTTGCATTATATTTTTGCCAGTATTGGCAACTTTTTATGATGCGAAGATAACGTTTTTTATTCTACTACACAAGTTTTACATTAAAAAACTGCCAATCTTGACATAATTTTAATGCAGAGATAGCAAGAGTGACCAAAATTTAGTTTCAAATTGAGGCAATCTCAAAGCATTTGGAGAAACGAACTTTTTATGATTTTCTCTGAACTTTTCTCCGAACCAAATACATCCTCCTCCGAACTATCATTGCCTCCATATATGAATGCGATTTCCGCGGAGAAAACCATATGGTTGTCAGTCATTTCAAAAGATATTTCAAATACACATTATATTTAATAATAAGCATGAATATTGTCATGTACTCATCAAAAGATTGGTCTTTTAATCAAATTTTGGCTTATTTATGGAGTTTTTTTGAGCATATCAGCATTTGTCTCGATTATTTTTTTTAACTTTGCCGTCAAACAACAGAAATCTATCATGGCAAAGTTAAATCGTATAAGAGTTGTTCTCGCAGAACGCGACTTGAACAATAAGTGGCTGTCCGACAAACTCGGTAAGGATCCTGCTACTGTGTCCAAGTGGGTCACCAATACCACCCAGCCAAGCCTTGAAGCCCTCATTGCAATAGCCAATGCGCTTGAAGTGCCTGTGCAGGAGTTGGTGAGACAGGAAGAATCCAATCAAGAGAAATAAGTCAACTGACGAACGAAGCAAGAGCAGAGTCAAAGCTTGTTTTGGCTATGCCTTGCAAGAAGGAAGAAGACGAAGTCAAATGATAACAAAAGACGAAATACAAGAACTGCTGCATAGCACGGAAACCTATCGTGTGGAGCTAACCACGTCAACAGGTGACATGGATAAGTTCCAAGAGGCCATCTGTGCCTTTGCTAACGATCTGCCCAATTCGCGCAAGAATGGCTACCTGATATTGGGCGCTTACGACAACGGAGAGTTGTCGGGGTTGAAGGTCACTGATGACTTACTGAAGAAGATTGCAGCCATACGCAGCAACGGAAACATCCTGCCTATACCTGTTATGAGTGTTGACCGTTTCCAGTTCCCGGAAGGTGACTTGCTGGTTGCTGAGGTCAGTCCGTCTGACCTGCCACCTGTGCGCTATCGTGGACGAACTTTTATTCGTATCGGTCCTCGTCGTGACATAGCTACAGAAGCAGAAGAGCGCATCCTTGCAGAACGAAGAATGTCATTCATGGCCACCTTCGATACCATGCCTTGTTTGGCTGCCAAACTGAATGATGTCAACACGGACTTGCTGCATACAAAGTATCTGATACCGTTATTAGGCAATGAGTTAGTGGAATCTGATACTCGTCCCATCGAGGAACAGATGGCCGCTGTGGGCATGTATGACACGGAGCACCAATGCCCCACATATGCAGCAGTCGTACTGTTTGGCTACAAGCCACGCCGTTTCATGCCAGGTCTTTATGTGCAGTATGTATGCTTCAAGGGTGAAGACGTGACCAGTGAGGTAGAGAACGAAATGCAGTTGGAAGGCAATTATTGCGAACTGCTGCCACGTATAGAATCGCTTTTGGAGTTGTCTGTCATCAAGAAGAAACCTGTTTTTGTTTCTATCCTACGCGAGGAAATGGTCAGCAATTACCCCTATCTGGCTATCCGAGAGCTTCTTCTCAACGCCTGCATGCATCGCGATCTACAAAGCAATACCCCATTGCGTTTCTATGAGTTTGCCAGCCATCTGGAAATACTGAATGCTGGAGGGCTTTATGGAAACGCACGCCCAGAGAATTTCCCCAGTGTGAACGACTATCGCAACCCACTTGTAGCCAGTGCCATGAAGACGCTGGGCTATGTCAATATGTTCAATCGAGGTGTAGGACAAGTCCAGACAGACTTGAAGGAAAATGGCAACCAACCCGCAGAGTTCAACGTTAATCTTATCACGGCATTCAAGGTTGATGTGAGAGTCTCACAGAGTTATACCAATAACAATGGCGGTAAAGATGGCGGTGATATCGTAGAAAATGTCGTAGGAAAAGATCTTAATGACGTAGAAAAAACCTCAGATGTCGTAGAAAATGTCGTAGAAAACATAGAAAATGTCGTAGAAAACATTCTTGCAAGCATATCTAAGAATTCAACCATATCCACAAAAAAACTGGCAGCGATGTGTTCTCTTTCTGAAAGACAGGTACAGCGTATCATGACCAAATTGAAAGAACAATGTGTTATCCGTCGCATTGGGCCAGATAAAGGTGGACACTGGGAAATAATAGCACCACAGTCTTTGGAGAAAGATACCCAAGAATACTATTAGAAGTAAACAAGAATATAAAAACGAAATATAACTCTGATGGATTACGACAATGGATTCATATTGCAGAAGACGGTGGACTGGTCGTTGCTGAATGACAACTCCACGAACATCATTATCATCAGTCCCAATTACCACCGTATCATCCACAAGAACAATCCACACTTCAACCGCAAGAAGTTCCAGTTCGAGTTCCCAAATGGTAAGGTATTGCGGCTGAAGCTGTATGAACATTTGAAAGTTTGATACTTTATGGAGATACTATCACATTTCAGAACCATAGAAGAGCTTACTAAAACACTCTCGCGAGAACAAGGATTACTGAGCGAGATGTTTGAGAAGCGGAAACTGATGAAGTTTCCGCAAGGACTGGCTTTGGAATTGGTGGGTGGTAATGAAGCCCGACTGAGAAAACTGCTGGATTATGGTGTACTAGTGGAAACGGGTAATACAGTAGAGATTGAGAGTGACTATCTCAATTTCTTTGAAGAAGTATTGAACGTGAACGAGGAAATTAGTGTTCTGAGCGTACAGGAATGTATCAACACTCTAAAAGAACACATTGGCTATTTCTTACAAGAAACGAATACTAACCGTAAGGCAGGATATCAGGATAGTGTACGGCAACTACTGAAGAAAACGGGATTCAGGACTCTGAAGAATGTGGTGGACCTGAAACGCAATATGGATAATGCGTATAAGCAAGAGCCTAACTATATTATCAAGAAAAAGAAACTTCAGAACCTTGATGAGAAAAGTCACAGTATCCGTTCGATGATACGTGAATGTGAGAAACTGATGGACAATGAGTACGCCTTCTTCCTGATGGCCAATGATCCACACATGGCAAAGACGTGCAGCGACGTGAAACACGACTTTGTAGAGGCGTACCATGCGTTGATGGAAATAGACAGGCAGATTATTGTTTATATCAACCAGATAGAACAGCAGAACCAACTCTATAAGAAGATACGTAAGCTGAAATATCTGCAAGACCAGTTGCTTATCAAGACAGATACCAATCTGGTGCAGGTGCTGGATGAAAGTAATCCGCTATGGATGGAATCCCGCCAATACAGCAAAATAAGGCTCTCTTTGGAAATGCTTAGAGAGAATGACCAGATAGTAAGCATTCTGAGACGGATAGCCGAGCGCAATGGTCTGCGGAAAACAGCCAGGACAGAGGCGGAACCGCTGACAGACGAGGACTTGCAAGACCATGTGCAGCGGTTAAAAGGTGTCGATCCTGCTGAGGTATGGAATGCCTTTTCTGCTTCGAGCTACAACCTGTTTGATTTCATCCTGAGATATGATTATAAGACCAAGCGTGATATAGAAGATCACGCAGCTCTCTTTTGCCAACTGGTCATTTTGCATCCTGAAGAATGCCGAATGACAGGGAAATACGCCACCTATCAAGACATTGAATATCCTATCATCTATGCGAAATAATACTCAACGAATATACGAGCGACTGAGCCGCGGAGAATTCCTTTCGGTGGACAGTACTGAAGCCTCTATCCGTCATCTGTACGAGGATATTGAGGAGAACTTCGACGATTATGCAGACTTCTTCAAAGAGATTGGTTTGCAATTGGAGAGTGGCAACGGCTACTTTTACTTCTCACGTATTGGTGAGGGTAAACAATCCATAGAACAAAAGTTAGAGAGTTTTTCGAAATGGCTTGACTATCTGGACTTCCTGAAGACCTATAACCAGTCGTTTACGGCGGGCTATCAGTTCCGAAAGAGCAATCTGATAGAGCAGATCAGCCTGGACATTGAACTGAAAGAGAAAGCAGGTCATCTCTATAAGAAATATGGCGTAGGCTCCTATTTAGAGATAGTGAACAAACTGTTGCAGGAAATGCAGAGTATGGGCTTTGCCGAGTGTGTCAGTGAGCAGGACGAAACCTATAAGATTACATCTGCATTTCACTATGCTGAAGAACTGGTTAACATGATTCAAATAGCCAACGAAGATGAAATACCTGAATAAGATCATATTTATCAATAGCGCCAATATACCCTACGCTGAAATTTCTGTAGATGGCAACGTACATTTCACGGGAACCCAAGGTGTGGGCAAGAGTACTGTGCTGAGGGCATTACTTTTCTTTTATAATGCTGATAAGCATCGCCTTGGCATACAGCAAGCTCAAAAGTCGTTTGACGAGTTCTATTTCCGCCAGTCAAACTCTTATATCCTTTACGAGGTAATGCGCGACAATGGGGCATACACTATTTTGGTGAGCCGTTATCAGGGACGTGCCTCATGGCGATTCATAGATGCTCCTTATCAGCGTGATTGGCTCGTAGATGAAGACAAACAAGTGTTGAGCGATTGGGTTAAAATACGCGAGCGAATCGACAAAAACGTGTCTGTATCTGCAAGAATAGATTCTAGCGTGATGTTTAAGGATATCATCTTTGGCAATACTCACGACCACAAATACACTCGCTATGCCTTGGTGCAGAGTGCCCATTATCAGAATATTCCACGAAGCATTCAGAACGTATTTCTGAACACCAAACTGGATGCCGACTTCGTGAAGAACACCATCATACAATCTATGGCAGATGAGGATCTTCCCATCGACCTGCAGACTTATAGAAGACTGGTGACTGACTTTGAACGCGAGTATGACGAAATAGACTGCTGGTTCAGGCAGACTCGTGACGGTAACTACCCTGTGCGCCAACAGGCAGTGAAGATTGCTGAACAGGGGAGGAGAATCGTGGCTCTCGACCAGCAATTATTAGATGTATGGCGGATGTTGAATCACGCTGTGGCTGAAAGCGAAGAGAAGATACCACTCTTGGAATCTGAGGCTACTGAACTAAAAACAGACATCGATAAAGAGCGCACCCGTGAAAAAGAACTTACAGCAGAATATGAAAAGGAAAAAGATGCGCTGAACCAAGAATTGGGAGGCAAAAAGAGTAAACTGAAAGAGATCGTTCAGGCAAGAAAAGAATTTGAAGCACTGGGTATCGAAGAGAAACTTGCATTGGCCGCTCGTGAAGAAAGCATCAAACAAGAGACTGCTGATAAGCAAATGTTATTGGATGACCTATTGAAAACCCATGCGTCGATAGAGGAAAAATACAATATCGCCAAAGGGAAGCTGGAGAATGCCCGTCAGTCATTTGAAAATGCTCAAAAAGAAGCCTATTATCAGAAGCAAGAGTCATTGCAAAAGGAACGAAAGCTGCTAGAGGATGAACGAACGAAAAACAGAAACTCACTAATGGATGCCTTCAACAATTGGCGGCATGAATCGGATGAGCGACTGGAGTTGTTACAGAAAGAACAAAACAGGGCTGACAATGCCGTAAAAGATTTGCGCTTGTGGCATCCCAAGGCTTATGAAGTGACTCAGATAAAGGAACAGCTTCGGAAATTGGAGGTAACAGAAAAGGAGAACGCTGCACGACAAACAGCCGTAAAGAGTCAGATTGCTCAGATCACCACTGAGTATGAGATGAAAGAAGCAGAACTGAAACAGGTCTCTCAGCGCGAGCAAGAACGTTTAGAAACTAACCGATCACAGTATAGAGAGCAAATCACCAAGATTGAAGAATTGCTTTCAAATCTTGACGGTTCGTTGTATCAATGGTTAACAGAAAATGCTGAAGGTTGGGAAGAGACCATCGGAAAAGTGGTTGATGAAGAAAGAATCCTATATGCCGGAGGACTTGAACCCCAATTTGTAAAAGCAGCATCTGATGGCTTATTTGGTGTCAAGCTGAACTTAGACAACATTGATGCCGTACATCGTACCCCCGATGATTATCGTACAGAGAAGAAACATTTGGAAGAGCAACTGCAACAGACAAACCGAGAACTGACACAACTGCCTGTCACACTTCAAGAGGACATTTCGAAACTTGGAAAGAAATATGCTGTTCAGCTCAATCCGCTCCGTCAGCAAGCAACATTGTTGAAAGTGGAAGAAGAACAGATTCCCGTAAAGCGTCAGGATCTGCAAAATCAGCAACACAAGTTGGAGATGGAAGAGCAAGATCTGATTGCACAGGAAAAGGAAATGCGTGAACGGGCTTTCAATGAGGCTCTGCTTAAAGTACAGGCAGAAAAAGAAGTTCGCGAGGCGAAAGAGGCTAAGAATAAAAAGGAACTCAAAGATCTTGATACAGCCTTCAACAAAACCTCAAAAGCCCTTGACGAAGAATTGCGTGCATTCAAGGTGTTGCAGGACAAAGAAGCGACCACTAGAGATCAAGAGTTCGATGCTCAAATGTCTCAACTTGACGAACAGCAGAAAGCAGAACTGGCAGGAAATGGCGTGGATGTGACGCTGCTGGAACAATACCGCAAAGCTTTAGACGCTCTCAAGGAATTGTCGAAACAGATAGAAGCAGAACGTCCAACGGTCATCAGATATCGTGATGCAGAGCAAAATCTGTTTGCGAAAGAACCTGTAATCAAGAAGAGTATCAAGGACATTGAGCAACAGCTTGCAATGATGCGTCAACGCTATGAAGACAAGCGTACCCGTATCGAGAAGAAACAGCAGGAGTTGGAAGAACGTCAGAAGTCGATTCTGAAGGACTTGACGCACAGACGTGAGGGACTAAACCAATACCATCAAATGGTGGAGAACGAGCATCTTGTGCCAGACACATTCCTCTCAGATGACAAACTGATAGTGGGCCATCAGGACTGTCAACAACTCATCAGCCAATTGAGAGGAATAGTCAATCAGAAGCGGGAAACGATAGAAAAACTGAAGGATACTGTTATCAACTTCAATCGCAACTTCAAGCCTCAGAATGCGTTCCATTTCAATACGATGCCTGTAACAGATAATGATTATTTGCAGATTGCTGTTGATTTGCAAGACTTTATGGACAACAACAAAATTGAAGAGTTCCGCCGTCGCACCAGTGAGCATTATAAAGATATTCTGGGACGTATCTCTACAGAAATTGGTGCGCTAATGAAGCGTAGGTCAGATGTGGACAGCGTGATACTCGATATCAACAGGGATTTTGTAGAGAAGAACTTTGCTGGTGTCATTAAAAGTATCGAACTCAGAGCCAATGAGTCATCCGACAGACTCATGCAGTTGCTCATGTCCATTCATGACTATACAGTGGATAATGCGTTGTCGATTGGTGAACTCAACCTTTTCTCAAGCGACAATCGTGACGAGGTGAACCGCAAGGTTGTAGATTACCTGAAGAGTCTCTCCCATCAGTTGCAGGATGAACAAAGTCGCCCAACGGTATCACTTGGCGATGCATTCCGTCTGCAGTTCAGAGTGAAAGAAAACGATAATGATACGAACTGGGTAGAACGTATCAATAATGTGGGGTCTGATGGAACTGATATTTTGGTTAAGGCAATGGTGAATATCATGCTTATCAACGTGTTCAAAAAGAAAGCAGAAAGGAAGAATGGCAATTTCATCGTACATTGTATGATGGATGAGATTGGGCGACTTCATCCCAATAACATCAAAGGCATTCTACAGTTTGCCAATTCGCGTAACATCTATCTCATTAACAGTTCGCCAACGTCATATAACCCATACGATTACAAATACACCTATCTACTCAGTAAGCATGGTGTAAAGACAAGAGTGGACAAATTGTTGAAACGAACAAAATAGGACTGAATTATGGCAATAAGCGCATCCATACAAGCATTGATTTCTGGTGAGCAGGTGGCTGGTTCAAAGCTAAGCAGCAAACTGCTTGATGAACTGATGGCAGAAGGGCTGTTGTCAGTGGTGACTCATGGTTCGAGAAAATCATATCGCGCTCGTGACGTTGAGGCTTTGAAAAGATGTCTCATAGACAAGGATGAAAGCTATCGAACGCTTGAAGTCAGCAGTTTCGATTCTCGTGCTTCTTTGGCGGCAGAAACAGGAAACTCTAAGTTAATGACAGTTCGCTCTTGCCCTGGCTTCCCTGTTAATAGCTACGAGCCCATCTCATGTTCACTTTGCGACAAAGATTTTGTTGTCAATCCACATGAAGGCAGCTTTGTGTTCATCGACAACTGGCGGCAATTTTCTATTCCTCAAGACATAGTCGTTGTGGGTATTGAGAACATGGAGAACTTCCGTAGGATTCGTCAGCAAAAGAAATTGTTTGAATCTGTGCTGGGTAATATGCCGCTGCTGTTTGTCTCTCGCTATCCACAATCGACAGACCTGCGTAATTGGCTTATGGGTATTCCAAATAGGTACGTACACTTCGGTGATTTCGATTTAGCAGGAATTCACATCTTCCTGACAGAATTCCAAAAATATCTTGGTGATCGTGCATCGTTCTTAATCCCTTCTGATATTGAACAACGATTGACTCAAGGTTCTGCAACTAGGTATAATATTCAATACAACAAATTTCATACACTTCGGTGTACTGATACAAAATTGCAGTCGTTGATTGGGTTGATCATGAATTATCATAAATGTTATGACCAGGAAGGGTACATTATAAAATAAAAACAATAGTTACGCATATGAAGATTGGAATTTATGAGCAGATAATCAACCAGTTGTTCGAAGAGAAAATCTCTTCGATTGACCAGAACCGGTTTTACATCGGGAAGCGGGTCATTAAGAAGGATGAGGTGGCAAAGTTGCTGTCGATGTATTTGACGAGCATCTTTGAACAGGTGCTGTCGGATATGGTTGATATAAATGATGAGACTGATGAAGAAGACGAACAAAAAGATTCATCTGTCAAAAGGGGGCTGGAGTTAGCCAATTCCATCATTCGTAAACTGGTAAATGAGTTCCATTTGGATTCTGGCAACTTGGTTTCTGCTCAGGCCAAGATTTTGACAGCAGTAATTGATAAGACTCAATCGGATTATCCAGATTTGGCAAAACGTCTGGAGGAGATGATGCCAATGAAGGGGCTCATAAACGGGGCTCTGTTTACAGGCAAGGGGATGAAGATGTATACGGAGTTACAGAAAGAAATAGCCTCAGCTGATGAAATCCGTTTGATGGTGTCGTTTATCAAGAAACGTGGGCTTGCTCTTATTTTGCCACGGTTGAAAGAGTTTACCAACAGAGGAGGGCAACTGAAGGTAATCACAACAACCTATATGCAGGCTACTGATTATGATGCCATTATCCAGCTATCATCGTTGAAGAATACAGAAATAAAAATTACATACGATGTCTCCTCTGAGCGCCTTCATGCAAAAGCTTATGTTTTCCTTCGTGATACAGGCTTTAATACAGCATATATAGGTTCTTCAAATATCTCCGAACAAGCACTTGATACAGGTGCAGAATGGAATGTGAAGGTAACGCAAATGGAGCAGCCACGAATGATGAAGACCATTCTTGGTGCATTTGATGCTTCATGGTGGGCAGATGGTTACGAGACTTTTGTGAATGGCGAAGATAACGAGAGGCTGAAAGCAGCCTTAAACAAAGAAGTGGATAATGAAATAGATTTCTCGACACTTAAGGGCTTAATTCGTCCTTTCGATTATCAGCAAGAGATTCTAGAACGACTTCAGGTTGAACGCGAGGTGCGGAATCATTGGAAGAATCTGGTGGTCGCTGCAACTGGAACAGGCAAGACCGTAATGGCTGCCAGCGATTACAAGGCATTTGCAGAAAAACACGAACGTGCCCGTCTGTTGTTCGTGGCACACAGGGAAGAAATCCTCCGACAGAGTCTCCAGACTTTCCGGCAAGTACTTTCTGACTATAATTTTGGCGAGAAATGGTATGGAGGCGAAGAACCTGCAAATTATGAATATGTGTTCGCCTCAAAGGACACATTGAACAACCGTTTGGATAGTTTGTCATTACCTGAAGACTATTATGATTATATTGTCGTTGATGAGGTTCATCATGTGGCAGCATCTTCTTATCGTAAGATAATCAACCACTTTAGACCTAAAGTGCTTTTAGGATTGACGGCTACTCCTGAGCGAATGGATGGAGAAGACATTACACAAGACTTTGATGGTACCATTTCTGCTGAGATACGTCTTGATGATGCACTGAACAAAGGCTTGCTGGCTCCGTTCTATTACTATGGTATAACAGACTCCGTTGATTATTCAGAGGTTGCCTGGGATAAAGGTCATTATGTGGCATCTGAGCTTTCTCGTATTTATAGTTACAATGATGCACGTACTGCTGTAATTTTGCAGTCTTTGCAGAAGTATCTGACCAATATTCGTAATGTCAGGGCTTTGTGTTTCTGTGTTGACCAGCAACATGCCAAATATATGGCTTCCAAATTTACGCTATGTGGATTGAAAGCCGATGTGCTGACCAGTGAAAACGCACAGATGCGAGCACCGCTTTACAGACGATTGAAGAATAAGGAAATCAACTATCTATTTGTAGTGGATATGTTCAACGAGGGTGTAGATATACCCGAGGTTGATACAATTCTTTTCCTTCGTCCCACGGAGAGTCTCACTGTGTTTATCCAGCAGTTTGGACGAGGTCTCCGCAAAGCAGAGGGAAAGACACATGTTAATATACTTGATTTTGTAGGTAACAGTCGAGCTGAATTCAATTATACCGACCGTATGCGTGTGATGCTCGGCAGAACGTCAATGAGTGTCGTAGAGGAAATGGAACGCGATTGCCCTCACTTGCCTTTAGGTTGCCGAATTATACTGGAGCCAAAGGCAAAGGAGCATATCCTGAACAATATCAAGGGGGCTATTCAGCGTTTTACGGTACGAAAGGTCATCGCATTGGTACAGAACTTCGAGAGACATCACTCAGTTCCGCTTACGCTCTCCAATTTCGTAAGAATCTATCAGATGCCCGTAGATAAGCTCTACAAAGGGAGAACGTGGAATCAGATATTGTTTGAGGCTGGGGTGGGCGAAGAGCAATCTCGTTTTAATGAGGAGCTAAGTCGTGCCGTATTCCGTAAGTGGTCTGCAACGGACTCGTATTCCTATTTGAG
Organism: Prevotella sp. P5-50; assembly: GCF_002251295.1. GTDB lineage: Bacteria > Bacteroidota > Bacteroidia > Bacteroidales > Bacteroidaceae > Prevotella. Next base: position 16,973 of record NZ_NPJA01000013.1, on the reverse strand, counting down.
CTTTATCGAACAACTTGCAAAACGAGCGTTCAAAGTGAGAGTAAACAGAATGAATGCTGTTGATCAAAAGCGATTGCTGATGCTCTACTACGACCTTTTTGAGACGGCTGGAAGATTTGTAAGCCTCCAAGATATGGTTGATACCCTTGCTGCTGACAAACTATTCTTTGAAGAGCTTGCTGAGGTGATAGGAGTGATGCTTCAAGAGAACAAAGCCTACGAGAAGCCGGATAACTCCCTGTTGCCAAATTTCCCATTGAAGCTCCATGGCGTATATACAAAGGCACAGATTCAGGTTGCTATCGGAACATCGACGTTGGCACGAAAATCGCCAGCTCGCGAGGGTATGGAACGCAACAAACTGCTGAATGTGGAGGCTATGTTTGTCGATATCATCAAGAATCGTGAAGAGGGCTCTACGACTGATTACGACGACAAGGCGTTGTCACCCTATCTATTCCAATGGGATACTCGGAACCGAGTAAAGCCTGAATCAAATGAAGGTCAGGCTTATATCCATCAGACACAGACCATGCTGCTCTTTGTCCGTGAGCAAAAGAACTTTGTTGAGGACAAGACTCGCACAATGGGATATGTTTATTTGGGTCGTGTTACCCTGAGCGACTGGGAGTACAAGAATTTAGGAAATAGGATGCAAATGCAGATACGTTGGAATATGGTGGAACCGATTCCCGGCAGCGTGATGCATTTCGCACGAATGAAAGAAATGGCATAATTATGAAACAGATAGAAGTTGTAGCTGCGATTATTCGCAAAGATGATAAGATATTCGCCACACAGCGAGGATACGGCGAGTGGAAAGACTGGTGGGAGTTTCCTGGTGGGAAGATGGAAGCGGGTGAGATACCTGAAGAGGCATTGAGGCGTGAGATATGGGAAGAGCTGGAAACGCGGATTGTGGTAGAGAATCTAGTGGAGACGGTGGAATGGGATTATCCTCAATTTCATCTTTCCATGCATTGCTACCTCTGTCATGTGGAGAGCGGACATCTGGAACTGAAAGAACACGAGGCAGCGAAGTGGCTCAACAAGGATGAACTGGAGAACGTCAACTGGTTGCCTGCGGATTTGAAGGTAATAGAGAAAGTGAGATGCGAAATAATATAAGCAATAATATAAAGACGAGTAAAGGCGTTATTAGTATATGGCACTTACAATAGATGAACTGAAAATACAGATACAGAGTGACGAGCATCGTCAGCTGGAGTTGAAGAAGACCACAGGTGAATTGAAGGATGGTATGCATTCTGCTTGCGCCTTCTTGAACACCGAAGGTGGCTGGCTCATCTTCGGTGTTGCTCCCAAATCATTGAAGATTCAGGGTCAGCAGGTTACTGACAACACCCAACGGGAGATTGCCCAGGCTCTGAGTTACATGGAACCGCAAGTTGATGTGCGGGTCGAGTATATCGACATTCCTGATCGGCCAGACCACAAAGTGATTGCCATGCACTTTGATGGATGGGCGTGGGGAATGGTGCCTTATACTTATCATGGTTGTCCTTACTACAAGGTGGAGAGTACAACGAAGGAGATGCCACGCGACATGTACGAAGAACGATTGCGTAGAAGTAAGCCAGACATGTTTGCTTGGGAAAGGCAGCCTTCAGAGTTTACAGACATCAGTTCATTGGATGAGAAACTGATACGTGGTGTCGTGCGTCTTGGTGTTGAAAGAGGCAGGTTGTCTGATCTGGCTCTAACAGAACCCATTGAGGATGTGTTAGGAAAATGGAAGTTGACGACAGGTAACAAACCTCTAAACGCTGCCACCGCACTCTTTACAAAAGATACAGGTATGTACACGCAGTTCACTATGCGCTTGGCTCGTTTTCAAGGAACTGATAAGAATGAGTTTATCGACAACCAACGTGTGGAGGGAAATATTTTCGTACTACTCAATGAGGCTATGAACTTCTTCCGCAAGCACCTGAACATGCATGGTAAAATAGTCGGGCTCGTTCGTGATGAATATCTGGAGGTCCCTGCTGAAGCTCTGCGTGAAGTGGTATTGAATGCACTTTGCCATCGTCAATACGAACGATATAATCTGACCATAGGTATTGCCATCTATGATGATCGTATCGAAATCGAGAATCCTGGTGTACTGCCCCCACAGATTACACCTGAGAATATCCTACAGCCACATATTTCATATCCATACAATCCGCTTATAGCTAATGTGTTGTATAGTACAACCTATATTGAGAACTGGGGGTCAGGTGTGAAGCGCATCATGGAGGCTTGTCAAAAGAGAGGTGTAGCAGCCCCTATATGGTCTATCAATGGTGGTTTTGTTGTGGTAACATTCATGAGACCGGCAAAGGGTGATATTCAAGGTGTCCCTCAAGGTGTCCCTCAAGATGTCCCTCAAGGTGTCCCTCAAGATAAAGAACTTGATGATTGGATAGAGAAACAAATCAGAAACAATCCTCAAATCTCGACAGAAGATTTGGCCAAATTGAGTAATCGAAGTTCAAAAACCATAAAACGTCACCTTGCCAAAATGCCACACATCCGTTATGTGGGTAGTGGCTTTAGTGGTCACTGGGAGGTACTTGACAAAGAATAAAACCACCGTCGCGAAATGCGACAGTGGTTTCAACGTTTGTCTATATTAGACAAGACTCGATTACCACTTCAACCATTGAAAAATCAATTGCAAAAGACACCAGAGAGAATATAGCGAGGTGAAATACGTAATGCCTACCCACCACCAGAATACTTTGGGTGGCGGGTATACCCCTTTGCCCGACTTTATGAGTGACAGCAATTCTTCATTCTGATTTATTACTGTCCGCTAAAATGTGTACCTTTGTTCATAGTTACTTGAATTGAAATTTACAACAAGAAACAAAGGTAACTAAAAGGGCTGAATTCCAACCGAGGAATCTAGCCCTAATTTTTTTATGCTCAAAAAAAAGATTTAGCGGACAGCAATACTTTCGTTTCCAAGCCACCTTGCTGCACTTAGGCGAACAATACTGGCTGTCAAGAGTCTTGGCAAGGAAAACTTCACCACAGACCTTACACTTGCGTTTGATTTCAAATCCTATTGCTGGCATATTTTCTACTTTTAAGTATGCATTAGTATGTATTGGTAGGAACAAGTCCCACGTTATCTACTTTTTTGTTGTGTTGCAAATGTGCTGCAAATAAGCGATAAACAAGCGCATAACAAAGGCATAAGAAACAAGAACCTCATAAATGCAAAAAGCGTGCAACTCATTGAGCTGCACGCTTTTGCTTACTGTATATTATGTGTTTACCTTTTGGCATTACTTAACTTCCTCGAAGTCAGCATCCTGGATGTTGTCATCCTTCTGGGTGTTCTGCTGTGACTGTTGCTGGTCATTGTAGAATGGGCCCTGCTCCTGTCCAGCACCTGCTCCAGCGCCAGCTCCTGGCTGTGCACCGGCATTCTGATACATTTGCTGTGAAGCGGTCTGCCATGCTGCATTCAGTGCATTGATAGCATTGTCGATGGCGGCAACGTCGCCTGCCTTGTGGGCATCCTTCAATTGCTGCAGTGCCTGCTCGATAGCGGGTTTCTGGTCTGCGGGGAGTTTGTCACCCAATTCCTTCAACTGATTCTCTGTTTGGAAAATCATAGAGTCGGCCTGATTCATCTTGTCGATGCGCTCGCGCTCCTTCTTATCGTTTTCGGCATTCTGCTCAGCTTCAGCCTTCATGCGATTGATTTCGTCTTCGCTCAAACCTGAAGAGGCTTCGATGCGGATGCTCTGCTCCTTGCCGGTGGCTTTATCCTTGGCTGATACCTTGAGGATACCGTTGGCATCGATGTCGAAGGTAACTTCAATCTGAGGAACACCACGACGGGCAGGAGTGATACCTGTCAGGTTGAACTGGCCAATGCTCTTGTTTTGGTTGGCCATAGGACGCTCACCTTGCAGAACGTGGATGGTAACCTCGGTCTGATTATCTGCTGCGGTAGAGAATACTTCGCTCTTCTTGCAGGGGATGGTAGTGTTGGCGTCAATCAGTTTGGTCATCACACCGCCCATGGTCTCAATACCGAGGGTCAGTGGAGTGACGTCAAGCAGAACGATATCGCCTACACCTTCTTCTTTGTTGAGGATGGCGCCCTGGATGGCAGCACCTACGGCAACTACTTCATCAGGGTTGACTCCCTTAGAAGGTTCTTTACCGAAATAGTTCTTGACGAGCTCCTGTACGGCAGGGATACGGCTTGAACCACCAACGAGGATTACTTCATCGATGTCTGAGTTAGAGAGCTTTGCGTCTGCCATTGCTTTCTGACAAGGTACGAGGCATGCCTGAATGAGGTTATGTGCCAACTGCTCGAACTGTGAGCGGGTCAGAGTTTTAACCAAGTGCTTAGGCATACCGTCAACAGCGGTGATGTATGGCAGGTTGATTTCGGTAGATGTAGAGCTTGACAGTTCAATCTTTGCCTTTTCTGCAGCTTCCTTCAGACGCTGCATGGCCATAGGATCTTTGCGCAAATCAACGTTTTCTTCACTCTTGAAGCCGTCTGCCAGCCAATTGATGATGACCTGGTCGAAGTCGTCACCACCGAGGTGTGTATCACCATTAGTAGAGAGCACTTCGAATACACCACCACCAAATTCGAGGATAGAGATATCGAATGTACCACCACCAAGGTCGAATACTGCAATCTTCATATCCTTGTTGGCCTTATCTACACCATATGCCAAAGCGGCAGCAGTAGGCTCATTGACGATACGACGCACATTGAGACCTGCAATTTGTCCGGCTTCTTTAGTGGCCTGACGCTGTGAGTCAGAGAAGTATGCTGGTACGGTGATAACTGCATCGGTTACCTCTTGTCCGAGGTAGTCTTCTGCGGTTTTCTTCATCTTCTGCAACACCATGGCAGAGATTTCCTGCGGAGTGTATTTGCGTCCTTCAATGTCAACGCGTGGATATCCGTTTTCGTTGACTACTGTGTAAGGCATGCTTTCAGCCTCTTTACGGCTCTGCTCGTATGTTTCACCCATGAAACGTTTGATAGAATAAACGGTGTTCTTGGGGTTTGTGATAGCTTGACGCTTGGCAGGATCACCTACCTTGCGGTCGCCGTCTTTTACGAAACCAATAACAGAAGGTGTTGTACGCTTACCTTCGCTGTTGGCAATTACAACTGGTTCGCTGCCTTCGAAAACGGCAACACAACTATTAGTTGTTCCTAAGTCGATTCCAATAATTTTTCCCATAATGTATTTCTTTTTAATTTTTAATATTCGTAATGTTAACGATAACTTAATAGCAAAGCGTGTGCCAAATGGTGTTTGACAGCTGTTAAAAGTGGGTGTTGTATGACATTTTGGCATGTATTAGTGTCATGATGTACTATCGCTTTTATATTAATTATAGTATTCGGTCATGTTTGTTGCTTTAAAATTTGGTTTTTCCCTTACTAAATCGTAACTTTGCAAGCGTTAACTATAAACAACTATTATGAAAAAGCTGATAACAATGGGTATTCTTGCGCTAATGACCACAACGGTTATGGCACAGGGAAGTGATTCCTATATCGTGAAGACGAAAGGAGTGAAAAAGGTGGAGACACCAAAAACTGATGCCAAACAGGTGGCAGGTTCTACAACACAAGAGGCAGACAAGCCTCAGGATTTCGTAGGTCGTAACTTTCCTCGATATGGTTTGTGCGACTGGCAAGATGGCATGCGTTTCATGGTTTTGCCTGAAAAATATGACATGTTGGTGAATACCTTCCGTGACGAAAGTAATAATAAGGAGGTGAGCAACGGTTATTTCCGTCGCAAGGTGATGGTGTATCGTGGCCATGCTGTTGGCAGTAACGGTCGTGCACGGCTCAACTTTACTTGCCAAGATGACAACAAACAGTATTATTTTGAGTTGCCCAACGGCAATTATGAAGACTATTGCTATAATAAGATAGGTGTGCCAACGTTAGCCTATCTGGGTGATGTAGATATTGCTCGTTCATTGCTTGTTGGCAAGACATTGGTAACTACCACTACTGATTATTATGTTGATACCGATTATGAAAGCGATGCTGCTGATTTGGTGAAGGTAGAGAAGGGACAGAAAGTGAAGGTTGTTGCCGTTGGTGTTGGAACTCGCTCGTTCCCTGTAAAGATTATCGTTGAGGGTAAGGATGGCAGTGAATTCTTCCAGAATGTGGCCATGAGCAAAACCAATTGTGGTATGCGCGATGATGAGTTTATTGTTGACAATGCCAAACATCTGTTCTACGGTTCGTTTACTTTTGAGGAAGAAGACGAGCGCCAGCAGTCAGCTTCTTTGGGTGATTATGCCCAATATATGAACAAAACAGTTCATTTGAAGTATCCTACTACCATGAAGGTTATCCGCAATGGTGCGGGTAGTCGTGTGGTGACAATGGCCAAGGAAACCACTTTCCGCATTGACGGTATGCGTCCTGTGCGTAATAGCCGGTATGTCACTTTGACACTTTCCGAAACTGTTACAGGTCGCCTTTATACGAAGAATGTGACTTTTAAGAATGAAAATGTGACAGGTGATATAGATGGTCAGAAGGAAGATTATTTCGGGTATCTTTTCTCGGAAGGGTCTGGTAAAACTCCTGTTAAGACTCATACCCGTCGTCGCAGATAATCTCGGATTGTATATATGGTCCAGAGACGGGACTATGATAAAAGGCGCATCGGATATTTCCGATGCGCCTTTTCATCTATGTGATCTGTGTATTACTCTTCGTTTTTGATGGTTTCAACAACCTTAGCTTCAAGTTCTTCGCAGAGTTCAGGGTTGTCTTTCATCAGTTGTTTGACAGCATCACGTCCTTGTCCGAGCTTTTGTCCGTCGTAGCTGAACCATGATCCGCTCTTCTGTATGATGTTGTATTGTACGCCGAGATCGAGTATTTCGCCTACTTTCGATATTCCTTCGCCAAAGGTTATTTCAAACTCAGCTTTACGGAATGGGGGAGCTACTTTATTTTTCACTACCTTTACGCGCACTTGGTTTCCGATGACTTGGTCACCCTCTTTGATGGGGCTGACGCGGCGGATATCGAGTCTTACAGAAGCGTAGAACTTCAGCGCATTACCACCAGTAGTTGTTTCGGGGTTACCAAACATGACTCCGATTTTTTCTCGCAACTGGTTGATGAAGATACATGTGGTGTTTGTTTTAGCGATGGTGGCTGTGAGTTTGCGTAGTGCCTGACTCATCAGACGCGCATGCAGTCCTACAGCCGAGTCACCCATGTCTCCTTCAATTTCCTTTTTCGGAGTGAGTGCAGCTACTGAATCGACCACCAATATATCAATAGCAGATGATCGTATGAGCTGGTCGGCAATCTCAAGTGCCTGCTCTCCGTTGTCGGGTTGTGATATCCAGAGGTTGTCGATATCTACTCCCAGTTTCTGCGCATAGAATCTGTCGAAGGCATGTTCTGCATCGATGAATGCAGCGATGCCGCCTGCCTTTTGTGCTTCAGCAATGGCGTGTATGGCCAGTGTGGTCTTACCAGAAGATTCCGGACCATAGATTTCAATGATTCTACCGCGTGGATATCCTCCCACTCCGAGTGCGAGGTCGAGGTTGAGGCTTCCTGTTGGTATGACATCTACATTCTCTATTTGTTCGTCACCCATTCGCATGATGGAGCCTTTTCCGTATTCTTTTTCTATTTTCGACATGGCCGCTTGCAGGGCCTTCATCTTTTCGCTTTGCGCGTTGATGGTCTCGTTTTCGTTTTCTTTTTTTGCCATGGTAGGTTTCTGTATCTAAATGTATATATTATAAAATTATAAAATAGGTGTAGTGTTTGTGGATTAGAGTTCTAAGTCTCCGTCAAACACTTCATGCCAAGGCAGTCCTTGTGTGTTGAGTTGTTCCATGAAAGGATCTGGATCAAACTCTTCCACGTTCCAAACGCCTGGTTTCTTCCATATTCCTTTGAGGAACATCATGGCGCCAATCATGGCAGGCACACCAGTGGTGTAGCTTACGCCCTGCATGCCAGTCTCTTCGTAGGCTGCCTGGTGTGAGCAGTTGTTATATACGTAGTATGTGCGCTGTTTGCCGTCTTTAGTTCCTTTGATGCGGCATCCGATGGAAGTCTCTCCTTCATAGTTTTCTCCGAGATCTTGTGGATTGGGCAAAACGGCTTTGAGGAATTGCAGAGGAACGATTTTTACCTTTGCCGTACCTGTTCCGTCAGCCAGTGGAGCTTCATATTCTATTTCATCGATTCTGCTCATGCCAATGTTCTGAATCACATCGAGATAGTTGAGATATTGCTGTCCGAAGGTCATCCAGAAGCGTGCCAACTTGATTGATGGGTAGTTTTTGACGAGTGACTCCAGTTCTTCGTGGTGCATGAGATAGCTCTCACGTGGTCCTATGTTGGGGTAGGTGAGTGCTTTGTGTACTGACAGAGGATCAGTTTCTTTCCATTCTCCGTTCTCGTAGTAGAGTCCCTTTTGGGTTATTTCGCGGATATTGATTTCTGGATTGAAGTTGGTTGCGAATGCTTTGTGGTGGTTTCCTGCGTTGCAATCGACGATGTCGAGTTGTGTCATCTCGTCGAAATGATGCTTAGCGGCATAAGCGGTGTAGATGCCGCTGACACCTGGGTCGAATCCGCAACCGAGTATAGCGCATAGTCCAGCTTGTTCGAATCGTTCTTTATAGGCCCATTGCCATGAGTATTCGAAGTGAGCTTCATCCTTTGGCTCGTAGTTGGCTGTGTCTAGATAGTTGCATCCGCAAGCCAGACATGCTTCCATGATGGTGAGGTCTTGGTATGGCAGTGCGAGGTTGATGACCAGTTCGGGCTGGTAGTCGTTGAATAGCGCTTTGAGTTGTTCCACATCGTCTGCATCTACTTGTGCGGTTTTGATGGGCATGGTGTATCCTTTTTTGTGGATGGCTTCTACTATCTGGTCGCATTTCTCCTTTCGTCTTGATGCGATCATGAAGTCGGTGAACACGTCGGTATTCTGTGCGATTTTAAATGCGGCTACGGTGGCCACACCACCTGCACCAATCATCAGTACTTTTCCCATTTTCTTATTTTTATTATTGTTTTTATAATTTTCTAGTTATGTTATCGTTTCAGGGTTTTATTTCGTCTCCCCTAATGCCGAGTGCTGCCATGAGCGAGTATCCGAGTATTTCCTGTCGGAAGTTTCCTCCGGCTATGGGTTGCATGCTAAACACGGTAATGTGCTTTTCGGGGTCGGCATGTCGGAGTCCCTGTTTCACCTGTTCGATGTTTTTTTCAGCATCAGGGATAATCATCATTCGTTTCACGTCGGCGCTATTTGCGATGATTTGCATGGCATCGGTGAAGAGTTCTTCTGCCGAAACGAGTTCTTCTACGGTTACGCAACTGATTTGAAATTCGCCGAGCGAATCGCTGAAAGCTTTTCCATCAAGTTCTCCGTCGAATGTTGAAGGCATGAAATTATCCATGCCTTTTTTGTTTTTGCCGTGTATCAGTATGACCTGAGTCTCGTGTTTTCCCTCGCGCATACCGCCGTCGAGTGCGATGCAGTCAATCCATTTTGCCATGTCGGCTTTGGGTATTTGGCGCCCAATCATGCGTTCAAAGTTGACGATAAGGTCGAATGTCACCCTGTCGATATAGTCTGCATCAACCAGGATGACGTTTTCTTTCCATGTTGTATTGTCGATGGAGGGTTGTATCATAATTTGCAAAGTTACATTAAAAGTGACGAATAGCAAAACATTCTCGTCGATTTATTTTCATACGGTTATCTCTCCCGATCCCAAGCAGCGGTGGTGCTGTTCGTCGTAGATAACGCAGAATTGTCCTGGTGCCACTCCGTGGATGGGTTGTGTGGAGTGTACGGTGAATTGTCCTTCGCCTTCATGCTCGATAGTGGCGGGATGGTATTCTGGTGTATGACGTATCTTGAAGGTAATATGGGTCTGCTGTGGATCGAGTGGGAGTGTGAGATGATGGAAATCATGCACTCTGAAATCCTGCTTGTATGCAGTCTTGGGATCGTATCCGTGGCTGACATAGAGTATGTTTTCTGCTACGTCTTTCTTAACCACAAACCATGGTCCGCCTCCGAAACCCAGTCCGTGGCGCTGTCCGATGGTGTGAAACCATAGTCCTTGGTGCTGTCCGATGCGCTTTCCTGTTTCCAGTTCGACCACTTCGCCTGGCTTTTCTCCGAGGTATCTGCGTATGTAGTCGTTGTAGTTGATCTTACCTAAGAAGCAGATGCCTTGTGAGTCTTTGCGCTTTGCGTTTACCAGATGTTCTCTTTCTGCAATTTCGCGCACCTCTTCCTTCATCATGTGTCCAATGGGGAAGAGTGCCTTTTTCAATTGCCAGTCATATATCTGTGCAAGAAAATCTGTTTGGTCTTTTACCGGATCAGGACTTGTGGTGAGCCATTTTCTTCCTTCGCTGTCTATTTCTGTCTGTGCATAGTGACCTGTTGCGATAAGGTCATAGTCCTTGCCACGCTTGTCGTGGAAGGCTCCAAACTTGATGAGTCTGTTGCACATCACGTCGGGGTTGGGTGTCAGTCCTGCCTTTACTTTATCCATGGTGTAGGTGGTCACTTGTTCCCAGTATTCTTTGTGACAGTCTATTACTTCGAGTTTACAACCGTATTTATGGCTTACGGCTGTGGCCATTTCTAAGTCTTCTTCCGACGAACAGTCCCATTCTTCTTCCTCTTCAGGACCGATTTTGATGTAGAAGCAATCGGGGTGCAATCCTTGCTGAGCCAGTTGGTGGAGCACTACCGAACTATCTACTCCTCCTGAGAGCAGCACGGCAATGCGTTTTCCTTGTAGTTCTTTTATATTCATGTGTGCAAAGTTACATATTAAAGATGAGTTATCCATCGTTTCTTCCATCTTTTTTTCATCTTTTTCTTCTTTGGTATTTCTGCATGATATTGATCATATCCACTTGCCCGATTGATGGATTGGGGTTGTATGTAGGTGACAGGGCAGCTTGCCGGCCTTTGCCTCGATGGATAGGTAGATGGGGGATTGACTGGTCGTTTTGGATGTATTTGGCCTGCATGGGAATATGACGGGCTACAAAAAAGTCACCGATCAGCAGATTCGTGTCTGCGACCGGTGACAACAGTGTAAGTTTTTCAGTATTAGTGATGAGTTTTATTTCTTCTTGGTATAGAACATCAGACCAACCTGGTTTTTCGACAGTTTGTTGGTGTTGCTATCGTCTTCAAATACACCAGCCACAACCATCTGCATGTACATCAGGTTCTTTCTTGAATCCCAAAGACCATACGAACTATAGTTGTTGATGTAGAATGCTACTCTAACCTTGTGAGGCTTGTCGCCGTAGGTAAGATGGTATTCCATGGTAGAGGGGTTCAACAGAAACTGAATCTGAGTAGAAGGCATGAAGCCATATACACACTTCAGATCCACAGGCTGTGCATTCACCATAGCTGTCTTCAGATCGCCATCGGGCAGATTAACGGTGAAAGCCTTGGGAGGAATGTTCTTTATTACGAAAGCAGAGTCGCTGTACATGTCGATTTTTACATCAAGAGTATCGGTCTTGTAGTTTGAAGTGCCTTCGCCCGAAAGTGCATAAACCATCATTCCGTCGTGTACACCCTTGATAACATCGTAGCGCTGAGCAATCTCAGCAGGTGTCAGACGTGCGGGTTCATCGTCGCTGTTGCAAGCCACAAAGGTAAAGGCGGCCATGCAACCCATCAGCATAGTGATAATTTTCTTTGTTGTCATGTCTTTTCTGTTATTTGTTTTGTTAATAAATTCTTTGGCGATAGAACACCATCGTGGTGCCTCTTTCCGTCAACATAAAGACTGCCGTTGCGGAAAACTTGCATGGAAAATCTATAAGTTAACGTCTTTTAACAAAAATAACCATTGCAGTTATGCAAGTTTTTCCCACTTTTGCACTTTATAACGATAGAAACGAAAACATCGTGAAGCACTATACTGATACAGACGAACAGCAGTTGGCCGAACAACTTCGCTGTGGCAATGCCGCAGCGATGAGGGTGTTCTACGACCGTTATGGTGGACTGCTAACTGCCGTATGCGCGCGCTATATTACTGATAGCGAAAGTCTGAAAGATGTGATGCAAGACAGTATGGTGCAGCTCTTGACCCATGTTTCCGATTTTAAGTATCGTGGCGAAGGGTCGCTCCGAGCATGGGCCACCAAGATAGTGGTAACTCAAGCGTTACGCTATCTGCGCGAAGAAAAACGACGCGAATGGCAGACAATAGACTGGGACGTGGCTGATGTGCCGGAAGAAGACGATCCGCCTGTCAACGACATTCCCCCCGATGTCATACAACAGATGGTCAGAAGGTTGCCAACGGGATACCGAACGGTATTCAACCTCTACGTCTTCGAACACAAAAGCCATCAGGAAATAGCCCAACTGCTGGGCATCAAGAAAGACTCTTCGGCATCGCAACTCAGCAGAGCGAAAAATCTGCTGGCACAAATGATAAGACAATATACAAACACCCAACAATAGATTCTATGAAAGAACAGTGGAGAAAAAAATTGCAAGACAAGATGGCTGACTATCAGCAGCCAGCTCCCCTCCTGTCATGGGATGAGTTGGAGCAAGTCGTGGCAGCACAGCAGCGCCCAGCCAAGAAAGTTGTATTCTACCGTCAACGATGGATAGCTGTGGCGGCAGTAGGCATCCTGTGTGTTGGCGTGGCAGTCAGTTTGTTGTGGAATCCAGCGCACCTCAACCCGCAGCAGTCCAGTATTCAGACTTCTGTCGGTACAGAAAAACAAGGCGTTCAGCTGTCAGCAAAAACAGAAAAGCAGCTTCTGTCAGACAGTCAACCCTTGTTGGCTTCTCTGTCCGAACAACATTCGCAGAAAGCCGAACGGTTGCCGAAGGAATCCCGACGGATATTAACAACCGACGAACGTGTGGATGTGGAAAACACAGAACAATCCTCGTTGGCTGTGGCAGCGACAGACGAAACAACAGCCAAAGCTGTAACTGAAACAACTGAAACGATTGCTGCAACAGCCTCGAACCCTACCGACGAGCAGACTCAACCGGTCACATCGAAAACCAACCGCCTCACGCTTGCCAATGTATCGGGACGTGAGCGGAAGGCATCTGAATATCTCTCACATACCCATGGCAACGATGCTTATGGTGACAGCCAACGTCTCACGGCGCAGGCATTCTTCTCCAACGGATTCTCTAATGATGGCAACAAAGGGGGAGAACTTGTCGTGTACGACGCAATGCCACCTGCTGATACTCAGGTTTTTGGGGCGAAAGGTCCAGATATATTACGACCTATCGAACTGGCTTCGGCTACACCAAAGGAACACTATAAACACCACTTCCCATTGCGCTTTGGAGTATCTATGCGTTATTATATCAACAATCGGTGGAGTGTCGAGGCAGGACTCTCATACACTCGCCTTACGGCAGATTTCACCAGAGAGAGCATGCATTATGTTCAACAGATGGAACAGAAACTGCACTATGTGGGAATCCCGCTTCATGTCAACTATACGCTGTGGAATAGCAGACGCTTGCACTTCTATGCCAAAGCAGGCGGCACAGTCGAGAAAATGGTTAGTGGACGCCGATGCGCCACATCAAACCCTGACAGTGAAAGCTACCCCATGTCCAGTGAAAAAGTTACCATACGTCCACTCCAACTGTCAATAGACGGTGGACTCGGAGGCGAATTCATGATCGACCGGCAGTTTAGTATCTATGCAGAACCAACGGTCAATTATCATTTCGACAACGGGTCAAAGATACCTACCTATTATCAGGAACATCCTTTCGGATTTGGACTCACCATGGGACTAAGGTTTAACTGGAAATAATGGCAAATGTTCTGATTGATGAATACGGCGCTTCCGACCTTGGAAGTGCCGTATTGCTGATTATTGACCGAAAAGTTTCCGTATTTCAACAAAAAGCAGTACATTTGCACAGAAATATAAAAACACCACTAACTGATAATGAGAAAGATATTTGTGCGATGCCTATGGGCTTTCCTTGGAGCATCGGTTCTGACCGCTGTAGTGGCTTTCTGGGCCATTGCGAAAGGATGGATTGGTTATATGCCACCCATCGAAGAACTCCAAAACCCTATCAATCGCTATGCCACACAGATATATAGTGCCGATGGAAAAATCATGGGAACATGGAATTACAACCGTGAAAACCGTATCCTCGTAGATTATTCACAACTCGCACCAGCACTGGTCCAAGCACTGGTGGCTACCGAAGATGTGCGATTCTATGAACATTCTGGAATCGATTTCTTCGCACTCGGACGCGCCATAGTCAAGCGTGGACTACTTGGACACAAGAGTGCCGGAGGTGGTTCGACTATTACACAGCAACTCGCCAAACAGCTCTATTCATCTACCGCACATAGTGTAATCGAACGTCTGCTCCAGAAACCCATCGAATGGGTTATCGCCGTACAGTTGGAACGCAACTATACCAAAGACGAGATTATTTCCATGTATCTCAACTATTTCGACTTCCTACACAATGCCGTGGGCATCAAAACCGCGGCAAGTACATATTTTGGTAAAGAACCAAAAGACCTTACTGTCAACGAGGCGGCAGTACTCATCGGACTTTGCAAAAACCCATCCTATTTCAATCCTGTGCGCCATCCCGACCGTTGTACCGAACGCCGAAACGTAGTACTTTCACAGATGGAGAAAGCAGGATACCTCTCAGAAGAAGAGTGTGCACGATATACTGCAGAACCGCTCAAACTCAATTTCCATGTCAACGATCATAAAGATGGCGTCGCCGTATATTTCCGCGATTACCTACGCCGCTACATGATGGCCAAAAGACCAGAGCGCTCCGACTATCCATCATGGAACATGGTACGCTTCCATCAGGATTCTATCAACTGGGAGAACGATCCACTCTACGGATGGTGCAATAAGAATAGAAAGAAAAACGGTGAAACGTACAATCTCTATTCTGACGGACTACGTGTCTATACCACTATCGATTCGCGTATGCAGGAATATGCCGAACAGGCCGTATATAAACATGTTGTAAAATATCTGCAACCCGCATTCAACCGCGAGATAAAAGGAAAGAAGAGTGCACCGTATTCCGGTAACCTTACCATGGAGCAAGTCAACAAAATCCTGATGCGCTCCGTACGCCAATGCGAACGATATCGCGTGCTAAAAGAGTCGGGAGCTACTGAGGAACAGATACGAAAGTCGTTCAATACCAAAACAGAAATGTCGGTATTCACCTATCATGGAGAAGTTGATACTATCATGACACCGCTTGACTCCATACGCTATTATAAGTCGTTCCTGCGTTGCGGATTCATGAGCATGTGCCCCCAAAACGGAGCCGTAAAAGCCTATGTAGGTGGACTCAATTTCACACATTTCGCATACGATATGTGTATGGAAGGACGACGACAGGTGGGCTCTACCATCAAACCATTCCTCTATTCACTCGCTATGGAAAATGGATTCTCGCCATGCGACCTCGCACCGAATGTCCAACAAACCTATATGGTGGCAGGAAAACCGTGGACTCCACGCAATAGCAGCCATTCCCGTTATGGCGAAATGGTCACGCTTAAATGGGGATTGCAGCAGTCGAACAACTGGATTTCGGCTTATCTCATGAGTAAACTCAATCCGCAGGCATTCGTAACCCTGTTGCGAGAATATGGCATCAATAATCCGGAAATACACCCATCCATGTCGCTCTGCCTCGGTCCATGCGATATTACAGTGGCAGAAATGGTTAGCGCATATACTGCATTCGTCAATCACGGCATCCGCACCGCACCACTTCTCGTAACACGCATTGAAGATAATGAAGGCAATGTAGTGGCACAGTTCCGACCACGCATGAACGAGGTCATCAGCGAAGAAAGCGCCCACAAAATGCTCTATATGCTTAAAGCAGTTATTGATGGAGGTACCGGTGGACGATTACGCTATATGTATAATATCACGGGAGAAGTCGGAGGAAAGACCGGAACAACCAACAATAATAGCGACGCATGGTTTATGGGCATTACTCCCAACCTCGTTAGCGGCTGTTGGGTAGGAGGTGATGATCGCGACATTCACTTTTCCATGACCAGTATCGGCCAGGGTGCATCAGGTGCACTCCCCATTTGGGCTTATTTCATGAAAAGTGTTTATGCAGACAAGCGCTTAGGCTATTCACCCGAAGCCGTGTTCGATCTGCCACCAGGTTACAATCCATGCAAAATGGATGAAAGTGGTTTGGATGCAACTTTCAATGCCGGTGGAAACATAGAAGATATATTCGAGTAGTCTCGTTGTGATATAAAGAAAAACTGCCCCCAAGAGCGAAATTGTTCTTGGGGGTGCTTTTTATCCCAACTCCCCATCGCAACCATAATAGTCCTTTATTGACTCAAATAGTGACCTTGCAAAAATCAATTTCCCCCCGTTCTTTGCACATTTCCGCAAAGCTTCCCTCTAAAAACGGAATTCAGGAATAGCGGCATTGGTGCGTTTCGGGTGCTTTTTCAGCCATCGGAAATGAAGAAAAAGATTTGTGCGCGTCCACACGTCCTTTATATATAATAAATAAGGAGTTCCCGTTTTGCGGCTTGACAGAAATCAATCTCTGCAAAAAAGTTTCATGCAATCTGCATTTTTTTTCTCGAAAAAGTTTGGTAGTTCAGAAAAAAGCCGTACCTTTGCATCCGCTTTCAGGAATACAACACCTGACAAGCACTGAAGGAAGAGTTCTTTGAAAGATTTACATAAAAACAGAGAAGTAGTAGTACAAGAAGCGAGACTTACTTTTATGAGTACAGTCTTGGGTGAATTTACGAACCGTCGATTTTTAGGAATCAAGGTGCTTTATGATCCATGATACTACCGGATATGAGATTCGTTCTGAACAGAGACACGACACTTCTTTAAGAAG
>NZ_NPJA01000012.1 GCF_002251295.1 Prevotella sp. P5-50 | reverse complement strand
TGATACACAATTTCTACAAGACCATCATGAGCAGGCTTGACACCAAGGCTTTTGGGCTCAAGAAAACGAGTCGCATAAAGGCTTTTGTCTTCAGATTCATCTCCGTACCTGCCAAGTGGATCATGACTGCAAGGCAATACGTGCTGAATATCTACACAGAGAACCGAGCTTATGCAAAACCCTTCAAAACAGAATTCGGATAAGAATCCTTTCTTTCCGGTTTGAATCTGCGTATTACCTCAAGTCGCATCGTGGGGTAAGGGGATGGTGGCTACATATTGATGTTGTGCTGTTGCTTTTTACTGAAAGCTGCTACTAACGACTCATAAATCTACCCTTAATCGTGTATTGGATGATAGTTGCGGATTTTAGGGATAAATGAAATTTCGATTTTTAGAAATCGTTTAAGATAGCAATGCGGCTCCACTTGAAATTTTTTCTTTTACTGCAAAAACAGCCTCTTGGATAGAATAGGTTGTCGTTTCTATAACATTCGATTCATATATCCCCAAATTACAAAATTGCTCCCACATTGTTTCTACTAATTCAACATTTGTTTTTCTGTCTAATTTTGAACGTTCCACAGCTCGTTTCATAGTTTCTTCTTTACTGGCTCTTAAAACAATATAGTGTACTTCATAATCTTCTCGAACAAGGGCTCTCCATGGTTCTAAAAACCACGGCCCGACAATTCCATCTACAATTACATCATATCCGCCGCGGGCATAGCGCTTTGCAGCTTCTAAAAAGGCTTCAATGACAACTAAATTTTGTTCGTTGGACTCTGGTAAATGCGGCGGTATTGCTCCTTTGCTTAAATAATGAAAAAAGTCGTCTGTGTGCATATGCACAGATTTATCCATGTTCGATTCTTTTGCGACAATCGACGCAGTTGTTGTCTTTCCTGTTCCCGGCGAACCTGTAATCACAATAATTCTTCCTTGATTCATCTACATTCTCCCTCGCAATTCAGATTTACCGCTCTCTTTCTGATTTTGGAGCGTTTCTTCTCTCAAGATTGAAATGGGCGGGAAGCCATTTTAGGGCTTTCCCGCCTTGATTGCCCATCAGCAAAGACGGGCGGGACTGTCAACGGCGGCGCATTTATGCGCCGTTCATCTTGACCGTTGATTGGCCCCGCTAACTTTGCTACTCTGTTCTAAGTAATTCCTCAATTTGTTTTTTCATATATTCTACAAGTGCCATCGCTTCCTTTTCTACTGTCTCCCATTCATCAGACAAATTTCCCAAATAAGCTTCCTTTGCCGTTGTTAGCAGGGGGGGGGGGAAATCTCTCCGGCAATTTTAAAATTACCCATTTTGCGGCAACATCTTTTGTCGTGATTTCTTCTGTTACTAAAGTAAACCACATTCGTGATAAGGTTAATAACACATTTCTTTCATCACCCTTAAAGCTGGAAATCAAACCAGGTAAAGAAAACCGAATTGCTTTTTTAATTTCGTGAAATGGGATAGCGGGAATAAGCTCTTTGCTTTCCGCCCCCTTCAAAGTTATGCTATTTTTTCTTGCTTGCCATAATAAAATCATTATATCTGGGTCATTGCAGGCTTGCGGATATTCTCCTGCTTCCATCTCTCCCCTTAGCCATTCACCATACATATACTGACATTTTGGCGGAAATTGCAACGGAACAATATCAGATTGATTGATAATAGTTACCTCTAAAGGTCTTTTTTCAATACAGCCTACGGAGCCAGAAATTTTCAATAATTGCTTTGTTAGATCTGCTCTGATTGAATTACTCAATTCTTGTTTAGTAATTATCAGTATATCTATATCACTATCTGGACGCAGCCCATTCATTGTTGCTGAACCATATAAATATATCCCCAATATTTGACCTTGTAATATGGTTTCTGCTATTGAAATAACTTGATTTACTTGTTGTGGAAATTCATTTATATTCATTGTAACTCCTATATGTATTTATTTTTACTCCTCAACAACTGATAAAACAGCGTCTAAGGCTAATTCTAAGGCTATGGATATACTTGTTTTTCCCCATTCTCTTTCTTGGTATTTATGAGGGTCTGCAAGAGTATCGGCTGAAAAAAGCAGCATAGCCCATGTAACTTTTCTAAATTTTGCACACGCCGCCAATGCGGAACATTCCATTTCTACTACTTGACATCCCTCTTCTTTCCGATACTGAACCATTTCTACTGTTTCTCGATAAAAACCGTCTGTTGTCCATGTTTTAACTTCCCAATATGGTATATTCTTTTGGCTTAAAGCAGATTCAATCGCATTTATACCAGCCTTTGAAATCTCTACTTCTCGGGAGGGAGGAAGATAATGGTAAGATGTTCCCTCATCTCTCAATGCAGAAACAGGTATCAAAAATCTATTTTCCGGGATGTCTTCCAATACGCCGCAGGAGCCGACGGAAATAATCTTTGTTACACCCGCTGCAATTAAATATTCTAAAACTTGGACGGCAGCAGCACTTCCCACAGGAGCCGGACATAGACATATTTTCTCCTGATTATAAAGACATTCATAAATAGGATATCGTCTTGTTGCACTTTCAAATTCATCTATCTGTATTCCATCATGGGTATGTGCATAATTTTCAACCTCGTCTCCTAAAAAAGCAAACACTGCTTTTGCAGGAAAACATTTTTTCCCATTTCCCGGCTGAAAAACAGCTTTTGATGCGGTATCGTACTCTAAAACAGGGTAGTCATGCTTTACTAATGGCATATTATTATCTCGAATAACAGGCTATTATTCTATTCCCTTAATTCCGCAACACTATAATTTAACTTTATTTATAAGTTCCTGAGCAACAATAAGTTGCCTAGGATTTTGCCGTGTCAGATTTTTCACTTATCTTAGTGTTGCAATTAGAAAACAAGCGAAAATCGTAACAAGGCGCTGCAAAGGTACAAAGGTACAAATAAAATCTGAAAAACTCACACCTTTTGGAGGAATTTTTTCAATCATGGAGAAATTTGACTCCATGCTTTCACCCGTTATCGACTCAACACTGGGTCAGAGATGCAGCAGTATCTTCGGATATCAGTTCAGCGAGATAGTCCGTTCGCTGATGAGCGTTTATTTCTGTGGCGGCTCATGCGTGGAAGATGTAACGTCACAACTGATGCGCCATCTCTCGTATCATCCTACCCTTCGTACATGCAGCTCTGATACCATCCTCAGAGCCATCAAGGAACTGACACAGGAAAACATCTCCTATACTTCCGACCAAGGCAAGACCTATGATTTCAATACTGCAGACAAACTCAACACATTGCTTATAAACGCTTTGGTTTCTACAGGCGAGTTGAAGGAAATTGAGGAATACGATGTTGACTTTGACCATCAGTTTCTTGAAACGGAGAAGTATGATGCAAAACCGACCTACAAAAAGTTCCTCGGCTACAGACCTGGCGTATATGTCATCGGTGACATGATTGTCTATGTCGAGAACAGCGATGGCAACACAAATGTGCGCTTTTATCAGGCTGAGACCCACAAGAGATTCTTTGCCCTACTGGAAGCCAACAGCATCCGTGTGAATCGCTTCAGAGCCGACTGTGGTTCGTGCTCGAAGGAAATTGTCAGTGAGATAGAGAAGCATTGCACGCACTTCTACATCCGCGCCAACAGGATGTCAATGACCTGTCCCTGTGACATCTAAAAAAAATCCACGGAGCACACAGAAATCACGGAAAGATTATAGTTAAAGATTCTTGTAAAGATTATTGTTAAGATGTCGAGCCGTAGGCGATCCAAAATAAAACCCTTCCCAGAAGCGAGGTATTCGAGCGCATTCTCGTCAAGGATTTTAGTTAAAGATTTTGTTTGCTGCCTCCCTGAATTACAGATTATTTCTTGCGAAGCAACCAAAAAAATACCGTTTCTCAAAACTGTAATACTGTAACTGTAACGCAAAAAATCGTTTTTGGAAACTGTTATATTGTTATATTGTAACGCCTGGTGTGAATTGGCGTTGTCCAAGAAACAGGAACAGTCCTCGCGAAACCAATTTTTCCTTTCCGAAAACTGTAATACTGCAAGCCATAAGAATTGAAAGTCATGATGTCAATGACCTGTCCCTGTGACATCTGATGTCAATGACCTGTCCCTGTGACATCCTGGAAGAAGCTCACTCTTCTTCGGTTCCCATAAAGGAGCCGAACGCGCCGCCGTGCTCTATACCCTGGCATTGTCCGCCAAGATGAACCACCTCAACTTCTTCGACTACCTCACTGACATCCTTGACAGGACTGCCCAATGGCAACCCAACGTACCACTGGAGAATTATAGGAACCTATTGCCAGACCGTTGGCAACCTTCAACAAAAGAATAACAGAGCTGAGCAAGTATTCCTTGCTCAGTTTTTTTGTGGCAATACGTGAATGCCGATACGCTTACATTACAACATTCATTTGACAACGAGAAATATGATAGCTAAAATTAATATTTTCTTGCCGTTGCCTTAGTGTTCATAAAGGGGATTCAAGAAATACTGATTATCCGTTTGATGCCAATACCATGAATGAACTGTTCATCATGACTGACGATGAGCAATGTCCCGACATAATTCTTCAACGTGTCAGCCAATATGTCCATACAGGAAATGTCTATATTGTTTGTCGGCTCATCGGCGATGATGATATCCGGCGCCTTCTCTACGATGAGCAGACGGCACAAGGCCAGTTTCATCCGCTCGCCACCGCTCAGACATCCGCATTTCTTATCCCACGTCTGAGCTGTAAACATAAAGCGGTTGAGAAGCATTTTCAGTTCATGCTCGGGCTTCTTGCTGTTGCAGCTTTCCAAAAGACCATATACGGTCTTGTCATTGTCAATACAGGAATACTCCTGGTCAAGATACAAGATTTTCAATGAATCTCTTCGCCATATCTTTCCAGTGGTGGGCAGTATGGAACCTGCAATCAGTTTGAGCAATGCGGTTTTGCCACTTCCATTATCACCTTGAAGCCAGATCCGCTCGCCGCTTGAGATGGAAAAGCTCAATGGATCTTCCTGCCATAAGACATTCCGCCCCTCATATCTGTAAGTTAAGCCATCAGCTTCTATCAGCAGTTTGCTTCCATGCATATCAGAATTGCTGATATTGATCTTCACTGATTTGTCATCGCTGATGGATGCCCGTATCTCATGTACCTCCTGACTCATCCTTTGCAGTTTCTCCTGCTGAACTTTGTTCAGATGAGAGGTTGCTGCTTCCGAGCTGTCACGTCTGTTCCCCATGGCTATGCGGGCTATACCCTGTCCTGCACTGTGCTTTTCTCCCCTTGAGGCATGTTTCTGCTGCCGTTCCATGGTCTTCTGTGCCAATTTCTCAGCTTTCTTCAGTTCTTTCTGCTCGTTCTGAAGACTTGCGACTTTAGCGGCATACTCTGCATCAACAGTCTCCTTGTATTGAGAGTAGTTCATTGGATAGAACTGCATGCCAGTGGATGACATCTCAAAGATGCCCGGCATCAGGTTCAGCAAAGCCCTATCGTGACTGACAATGACTGTGGCGCTGTTCGTCTTCTGGACAAAGTCATAGAGCTGGGCCCGGCCTTTCATGTCTAAATGATTGGTAGGCTCGTCCATCAGGATCATGTCAGGCTTGAATATCTCGATTCCTGCAAGAAACACCTTGGCCTTCTCCCCTCCGCTAAGTGAGGCCAGAGACATATCCGGAGTAATATAGTCTATGCCCCATTTAGTGAAGGCAGCTAATATCTGTTCCTCAAGGTCCCATTCGTCATTGAGAACAGCAAAGTCATTCTCTGTCCCTCGTCCGCCCAAGATGGCAGACAGTGCCTGAAGCTTTTTCGAAAGGCCTAATGCTTCTGCCACTGTCTGATCATTGTATTGACCAAAATGCTGAGGAACGAGATAGAGACGGTCATCGCACAGCACTGTACCGGCCGACGGGGCAAGTCTGCCAGCCAATATCTTTAGAAGTGTCGATTTACCTATGCCATTATTCCCTATAATGGCGCGTTTGTCTCCCGAAGTTACAGAGAAGCTAATGTTTTGGAACAGTATGTCTTTATTGGGATGGATGTACGACAAGCCTTGTACTTGTAGACTCATAACTATTTGCTATTGATGATAACCTTAATTCCGCAACACTATAATTTAACTTTATTTATAAGTTCCTGAGCAACAATAAGTTGCCCAGGATTTTGCCATGTCAGAATTTTCACTTATCTTAGTGTTGCAAAAAGAAAACAAGCAAAACTCTAATATGACATGGCAAAAATACAAATTAAATCTGAGAAACTCACACCTTTTGGAGGAATTTTTTCAATCATGGAGAAATTTGACTCCATGCTTTCACCCGTTATCGACTCAACACTGGGTCAGAGATGCAGCAGTATCTTCGGATATCAGTTCAGCGAGATAGTCCGTTCGCTGATGAGCGTTTATTTCTGTGGCGGCTCATGCGTGGAAGATGTAACGTCACAACTGATGCGCCATCTCTCGTATCATCCTACCCTTCGTACATGCAGCTCTGATACCATCCTCAGAGCCATCAAGGAACTGACACAGGAAA
>NZ_NPJA01000011.1 GCF_002251295.1 Prevotella sp. P5-50 | reverse complement strand
CATATTAAATATTTTTGTAACTATTTGATTTTCACCTATAAAGGTACAAAATATTTATGAGACTACCAGCTTTTTTATAAACTATTTCTTATCCCGAACCGGGGTAATCTTTAATTGTTTCATAATGCGGTATAATGTTTTGATGTTGGTCGCAAAATTATGAAAATAAAACTATTGAGGCTTCCTTTTTTATAGATATAACAACAGCATCTGACCACGCGCGAAGAAGGGACTATGTTAAAATAAGGCAATCTTGATAACCGAAATTTGCCCATCTGCCCTTTTCTTTGTATTTTTGTACCAATTATAAAATCTGTGAGTTATGACAACAATAGAATGTAATGAGGAAAAATATGCGTTAAACTTAAATCCCAATCAGGTTTTCATCTTTATCAACGAAAAGACGAAGCCTTACTTGGAACAGTTCAAAGAGATGCAGAGGAAAAGTAAGACCTACGATATTGTCTTATTGCCGTATGAGCCGTCTTCTGCCCATCAGTCAGTGGATGATTCTGTAGATCCGCAGCTCTACAACCTCATTACTCACTCGGATGTTGTTGCGAGGGTGATGCCAATGAAATTGGGCGATTACCGCTATATGACAGAAACTTTCTTTAAGGGGGAAAACTATGACTTTGACTATATGAATTACAAGCTGGAACAATTTATGGCAGGTCTCCGCTCCAGAAAAAGTCAAAGTTATGTGAATACTATCAGGCGTTTTTTCCAATACGGCAACCAGGAGTTTTGTGATTTTGTCATGAGTATATTCAATGGCAATCTAAAGGAATTAATAGACATGTCAAACCATTTTACCCACATGACTTGCACGGGTGATATTAATGTTGCCCAACAATTTATCAGGTGTTTTGTAAACAAACTAAATGGACCGCAAAAAGATCAACTTAACATCATTATTAAGGATACGCTTGATTACAACAGCTTGAAAGAATCGGAAGCTATATTCACTGACTTTATTCACACCGAGTTTGACAATGACGAGCCTGAATTGCAAGACTTTGAAAAAAAACATGTTAAGAATATCACTCCACCTAACTTCAATATAGTTGTCAAGCCAACGAAAAAGAAGAAACAAGCTGATGCTAATGGCGACTATGACATACTGGTTGTCAAGGATAACGGAGAGAGCTTTCCTTTGAATTTTGGCTATCGCGGAGATAAGATGTTTTATCTGCTAACGCTTCTCTGCCAAAAGGCCGTGGGGGGACTACCCACAAAGTTTTTCTCGTTCAACTCCTCCCAATTGGTTATCAAACAAATCTATGATGAGGTATTCAGATCAGGCGGTGATGTGTGGGTGGATACGATGTCGAGAGACTCACATAAGATATCTGTAAGCAGGACTCATGCCCAAGATGCCATTGAAAAGAGAAGTTCTATGGACTTGAAATCTGTTTATTGGTGTAGCTTAGAGACAAAAGCGTTGGATATAGGTCCTAAGAAGAAAAAAATCAGTATTCGTCGAGTAAGAATCCCTGATCATAGAATTATCATCGATGACAATGATTTGCTGACGCGATATCTGAGAGGCCTGCCTTCCCTGGAACAGATAGTTGGTTATGTTACCCCGAACGCTGCCAAGGTTATGGAGCTCAACCTCCATATGCCAAGAGGGCGGTTTAACTATAGGTGAGATGAAGGAAATTGGCTTTTTGCTCTTTTTGACTTAACGGAAGCAGGGAGAAAAAAACTATTATAATTCGCACCCGATGCGTTATACGTATAAAAATCCCGTCTGGTTCGGAATAGATTCGTATCTTTGCAGCGAGATTTTTAATTAATAATAGTTTAAAATGAAAGAAGAACAGAAAAGACCAAGACCAACTGTAGATCAACTGAATGAGATTGAACAACTGAAAGCGAAACTGCATGACGCACACCTACTTTCCGATGACGCTCGCGACGAAGCCAAAGAGCGGCTGGACAAGCTCTTCTCGTCTTACGACTGGACCAACTACAAGTTTACAGACCCTGCCACCGGCAAGAAAGGGGTTAAGAATGCTGTAGGACAGATTCTGGTTCCGGCAGACTATGAAGATTTTACTTTCGTGGGCGACCGCTACCTCTTCGACTATCCCACGCTAGGCGCCAAGAAAGACGGGAAGTATGGCATCGTTGCTGCCGACGGTTCTGACCATGTCTTCACCGATTTCCGTTTCGATGCGCTCGTCTGCTATCCCTACGCAACGATGTATCAGGCTTATTGGGACGGTATGAAGGATAAGTTTGGTCTTGTCACTGGCAACGGTACGGTGCTTGTCCCTAACGTGCTTACAGCATGCCACGAGCCATGGAACGATTTCGTCCTCCTTGAGGGTGACGGAAAATACGGCGCTCTCGATCTCAACACCTTAAAGGTCGTGGTGCCGGAGTACGACAAGGTTGATCTGGACGACAACGAAGAGGTGGTATTCCACAAAGACGGCGTCGAGGGCTATATCGTCGAAGATACTGGCGAGTTTGTTCCCAAAGACAAAATAGAAGACGACGAGGAATATGTTGACGTTTATGTTTACAACACTTATGACAATGATATGTTTTAATAAAATTATACAGTTATGTCTAGACAAACATTAAAAGACCGTAACAACCATGTTTTGGGTTACATCGACGTAGAATCAAGCGGACGCCAGTGTCTGCGCAACAGCAACTTTCATGTCATTGGCTATTATGACCCTGGACGCAACCAGACCCTCGACGCCACTTTCCATGTGGTCGGCAATGGTAACATTCTGACAACTCTCCTTTAGAATAAGGAGAACTGTCAGGAAACGGACTTGCGAGGTTCAGGCGGCTGGATCGCTGACCAAGCACCAGCGAGGGGAGTATATTGCTCCCCTCGCCTTTTTTGATGCATGCCCGTTGGCATTTCTCAGCTGACGGGCAGCCCAGCGGTTTTATTTTTCGTCGTACAAGGGACCTCTGCGCATTTGCATCTTGATGTGTTTGCCGTCAACATCACCCTCCCAGACCCTGTAGCCTTTGGTGATATTTTCCCAACACTCGATAATATCAGGAAGGAAAATAAGGACTAATACGAAGCCACCGCAACATATCAGGAGGATTGTTTTCAATGCCCCTAATATGCCGTCAGACTTATAGTCTTCGACGATCTTCTCTATAGCGATTTTTATCAACGCTCCTACGAGAAATACGATTCCGGCAATAAGTGCCAGGATCATTGCTATGCACACTATGAACAAAGCGATCATAAAGGGCCAAAGCAGACATTTGGCTATAAACTCAAGAACTATCACAACCACACTTTCAAGCAATAAATTCATCATCATCTTTCTTGTTTTTTTGATTATGATACAAAAGTACGATTTGTTTTCTAACCAGACGGGGAATTTATACCTATAACCCATCAGGGGCTCTGACGGACTCGTCAAAACAAAAAGAGCGAACCATACTGGTCCGCTCATAATGGTTACCGTTGAAATGTGATGTCTTCGCCTGATCATCAGGCAGGGGGCAGCGGTTCAAAGCCTCTGCTTTACGGTTATGAATCGGTTATGCATTTGATATCTCCACCATACTGCGCCCCTCACCTTTCTTGATCACCTGTATCTTCACAGGGATACGCTCTTCGAGCTCTTCACGGTGAGAGATGATGCCCACACGGCGATTCGTCTGTCCTGCTATCTCCTGAAGCTTTTCGAGCGTCTGCATCACAGAGTCGAGGCTCTTCTCGTCAAGGGTGCCGAAGCCTTCGTCAATGAAGAGGATGTTGACGTTCATGTCGGGCCGATTGAGCGAGGACAATGCCAGCGAGAGTGCCAGGGATATCATGAAGCGCTCGCCTCCGGAGAGGACGGTGGCGCTACGCACCTGATTCTTGTTGTAACGGTCCAGCACAAGGATGCTCAGCTGCTCGTTGTCTTCACTGCAGGTGAGCCGGTAGCGGTCGGTTATCTGTTCCAGATAGATGTTGGCATTGTTGAGCAGCGGACGCAGAATATAGGTCTGCACCAGTGTGCGGAATCGGGTGCCTCCGAATATGCGGTTCAGATTATCCCAGCGTGCGAAACGCTGCTTAGCAGCTTCCAGTTCCAACTCAATCTCTTTCAGTTTCTTAATGTTGGTCTGATGGGTTTCAAGTTGGCTTCTGGTCTGTGCTATCTTAGACAGAATCTCGTCGCGGAGCGTATTGGCGGCAGCCTTCTGCCCTTCCAGTTGTTGCCTGTCGGGCAGTTCGGAACGACTGCCGACGTGAAGTGCCGCAAGGGCATCGTCGATTTGCTTTTGGGCATCGCCGATGGCATCGTTGCGCGACTTCAACTGGGCGTCGGTATCGCCGACAAACTTTCGGGCGGCAGCCACCTGATGCTCTTTGTCCATCAGCGCAAACAGCGCCTCTGCCGTCTTGCCAGTCTCTTGATAGAAGCTGTTGAGCGCATGGCAGGAACCCTCTATCGTCTGTCTGCACTCTTTGCATTTCGAAGTGAGTGTTGACACTCTGCCCATCAACGCAGTCCACTCGGCGCTGATATCACGGCAGGAATAGGACTGAGGCTGCTCCGCAATCTGCCAGTCTGGACACGACAGAATGATATTGTCGCAAATCTTTGAGATTGCATCAATCAGCGTGCAAACCTGGTTGCACTTTGCAGTATCGTCGGACAACTGTTTCTGATGGGCAGTATATTCCCTGGAATCTTCTTCCAGTTTCTTGCAAGTGGCATCGGTATTTGCCTGCCAGTCATCGGCATAGCCGGAGAGCAGTTTACCTATCTCTGTCTTGGCAAGCTCACAGTTCTGAAGTATCGCAGCGTGCTCCATCTTCAAGCGTTTAATCGCCTCTGCATTGGTCTTTACATCGTTCTCTGCTTTGGCCTTCACCTTCTCGGCATTGATCTTGGCAGCATCAAGGGGTTTCTTCTCCTGGAAGAGTTTGTTGATCTCTTTTTGCAGCCGTTCAACGTCTCTCTGTGAGGCCTTCTGCCTTTCGATGTCAGCGAGCACACCTGTAAGCGCATGCGCAATCTGCGGAGTGAGCAGTTGGGTGATGTCCAGATCCATCTCTGTTGCCATGACCTCCATACTGTGACGGTCGTCTTTGATTTTTTGGTCAGCCCTCGCCAGTTGCTGCTCTTTCCCCTGCAGTGCTCCGTATAACTTGAGATACGCATCTCTGGACCCGTCGCGCCGTTGCGTTGCAGCCACAAGTGCGGCAGCCGCCTTTTCCTGCTCTTGTTCAAGAGGAGTCAGAATACCTTTGAAATCGTCTTCGAGGTGGCTATAGTCAATCTTGTTTCCACAAAGCGGACAGATCTCTGTGTGTTCGTCGTGCAGGCGATGACGCAAGTGGACAATGGTGTCGCTTACGCTCATCTTCATGGTTGTCAGATGCTTGTCAGCCAACTCTGATTCGGTTTTCTTCGTCTGGAAGTCTGATTCAGCTTTTTCCTTATCCTCTTGAAGCCTTGCCAATTCTGCTTTTCCTGCCTTCATCTCATTTCTGAGTTCATCGGCTTCTTTTTGGTTGGCCGACAAGGTGTCGTAAAGTTTGCGAAGGTCTTCAAGAGAGCGCTTTTTAGCTTCCGACCGACTAAGTTGGTCGTTGATCTGCTGTGGGTTGAGGGCTGCGCATTGCCTATTCAGCCGCTCTATCTCTTCCTCTTTAGCTTTAACGGCCCTGTCTGCCTCCGTTGCCTGTTTTGCAGCCTCTTCGTCTGCCTTTTTGAGAAGTTCTGTCTTTACATTCTCTTCCTGAATAGAGCGGTCTGTCTCAGCGGCCTTCTCCAGATTGGAAAGATACTGATCTATTTTCAATTTTATCTCGCCAGCCTTGGCAAACAGCGCGTCGTATTGCCTGTGCAGGTCTATCCACTCTTGTGTCTTACTGATGGAATCATTCAGTACTTTCAGTTGGTTTCGTCTGGCGACGAGATCAGCAGAAAGTTTCAAAAAAAGGTTGTGCGAAGCCTCAAGTTCACCTCTGACCGCCTGTTCTTCACGCTCCGCTCTTTGGAGACTGACAAGAGTCTGACGCTGGTCAGAGGTAGCATCCCAGTCTGTGAAGAGACCTCTGTTCCGCTGATATTCCTCGCCAGCCACGATGTTTTCCAGACATTGTTTCTTCTGTCGGGCTTCCTCCTGTATCTTCTCGTTTTGCAACACCTGATCAATCAGCTTCAGCTTGTTTTCCTGCTGTTTGATCTTCTGTTCCAGTGCTTCCTGCTGTTGCAGGTCAGCCTGTTGGTCTTTGGTCAACTGTTCCACCTCCTCGTCACTCAATGTGTGAGGTTTCTCTGTGTCGTATTGAGTCTGTATGGTGGTCTGCGCTGCCTTGGCTTTGTCGAAGATGCTCTTGATGGCTTCACCATAGGCAGTGAAGTGCTGCGTGTTGGTCAGCTGCTCCAGGATATCCTCACGTTCTTTTTTGTCTCCTGTAAGAAAGTTGGCAAACTGCCCCTGTGCAAGCATCGCCATGCGTCCAAACTGTTGGAAGTTGAGTCCAACAGCATTTTCAATGGTTTGTTCGTCAGCTTTGGTCCAGTCGTCACCGTCCGTCTTTACATGCCAGACGGGAGTGTTGTGCTTGATGATATAATGGCCTTCCGCGTCCTTTTTTCTGCTCTTTACCATTCCCAATGTAAGACGGGCATGATAGATTTTGCCGTCATTGCCTTCGAAGACCACTTCACTATAGCACTCGTCTTTCTCGGAGATGCCCAGACGAGTGTACTGTTCAAGACTGTTGATGTTAAGACTTTCTCCCTCATTGTCGGTATATGAGTTCAGTTTCTTATTGGCAGTATTATCTATTCGCGGGGTGGTCTTATAGAGAGCCATCGAAATACTGTCAAGTATAACGGATTTGCCAGCTCCCGTATCACCTGCAATCAGGAAGATAGAGGCAGGAGTGTCTGTCACGGCATCGTTGAGTCCGTGCTCAAAGTCAATGTCGGCACGCTCGATAGAGGCGATATTACGGATATGCAGTTCTTTCAATCTCATGGCTGTACGGATTTTGTTTTCTGACGTTTCTTCTCCTGTTTCTCTTCACTCAAAAGCAGCATTTCTGCCTTCACCTCTTCAAAGGCCTGACGAACATCGTCAAGGTCAAGGTTTGGATATTGGTTTAATGTGCGCTCGATAAACACCATAGGGTCGGTCATCTGTTGCAACTCAGCTACCTCAAAGACCAGTTTCTCCTTTTCCGATGCATCATCAGCGCTCACACCAGTCCACAACATCTTTGGGTTGTAACGCCACTCTTCATCGTAAGGAAGGAGCGCATCATAGACCATCTGGCCGAAATTAGACGGCAGGCCTGTATTCACGTCGAAACGGAAACGGATATAGCCACGTTGGCCTTCTGCAACAAATGCTTTTATGGCGTCCAAGGCTTCATCTGCCGAAGTGAAGGATGTGCCGTCTGAAGGGAGAACATGGAAATGGCGCAGTTCATCAATGCGAAGCTGGCGGATCTGTACCCTACCCTGATGTTGGTCAATGTCCACAAGACTGACCGTATGCGGATAGGCCTCATCACAACTGACATGAAGGGCACTGCCGGAATAGCGGATGACAGGGGCATGATAGCACACCTCGTCGCTCATTGCATCCTCCAGATGACCGATGGTCTGGGGTTTATGAATATGTCCCAAGGCCAGATAGTCGAAACCGCTCCCCATCGCATCAGAATCAATGGTGCGCAAAGTGCCGATGTCAAAGCCATGACCAGTGATGTCGAGTCCAGTGACGGCTTGGTGAGCCATCATCACTACAGGCAGGCCAAGCGTATTGTCCTCCGTCACCTTGTCGAGTATGGACTGGATGATGCCTTTGCGTTCACCTGCCATATAGGGAAGTGCAACCACATAGCCATGATCAAGCTTGATAATGTATTGATGCTGCCAACCGTCAGCCTGCTCCAAACTGTCAACAGCAGGAGGTGTGCCTATCAGGTGTGCATTGGCCAGTTTCCAGACCGAGCTGTCTGCCTGGATGCGTGAAGCGGAGTCGTGGTTGCCCGCTGTGATGACGATGTGCATCTGAGGACATACCTGATGCAGATGGACGAAATAGTCGGTAAAAGCTTTCTTGACTGTGGCAGACGGTTGCTGAATGTCGAACACGTCGCCACTCACAAGCAAAGCGTCTGGCTTTTCTTCCTCGCACCATTGTTCCAGCTGATGGAAGAAGTGGCGATGTTCATCACTCCGGTCGTAGTTCTGGTAGATGACCTGCCCCAAATGCAGGTCGGCTGTATGCAGTATCTTCATTCGGTCGTAAATAAGTGAAATATTTCCGCAAAGTTAGCAAAAACTCTGCTGTATCATAGCATTCATGCTGAATTATTACGTTTTTTTTACTATTATATAAGATTTGCCCCATAATGGTTTTGAATCATTCCTTAACTTTTCCGACTCAGCATCCGAAGCAGCATCATCTGGTATTGAAGCAGCGGTATAGATTTTGTTTTTATTCAAGTCTTTTACCAATACCGTTTCCTGTCGCAGTTTTCGAGCTATCATCGCTGCAATGGTCAGCAAAGATTTGCTTGAGAGGCCGTTTATTTCAATGGCTATTGATTTTTCATTATACACGTTTCCCTTGTCACCGATGTATTTGCCTTTAAAGTAATGCCCGACACTGAATGCACCGATGCAATTTTCTTCTTTGTTGTCAAATATCTTCACAACACCTTGAAGTATAGAATCTTTTTGAGGGTGGTATTTAAAGACTGTTATCAGTCGCTTTATCTTATGAGACAACTGATTATCGTCCACTTCAGCAGCATTTATATCGGTAGGAAACACAATGACACCACCTCTGTATCTTTCCTGCTCATATTGGAGATCATGAACCTCTTCGTCTAAAACAAAACTGCTTGCATTTGTTTTACATTCACAAATAAAGTAGCCACGCTGATAATGAGAGCCGTTAGGCATATCTTTCCCCTCAGGATGAAAATAACGCACCTCTTTCCATGATGGTCCAACAAGAGTGCTTCCCACACTTTTCTTTATAATCTCTGCCAATCTCTTTCCTGCTATTTTCATAATTTTCATATATTATTTTATCAAAAATGTCAAAAGCTTTCAACAAACACAATCTATCTTATCTGATAACGATATATCCGCCATTGGCGAAAAGGGAGCCACCAATGGTTCGGACTGAACGAGGAATGGAGAGTTTAATATAGTGACGACAAGAATAAAATGCGAAATCCTCTATTTCCTCCACTCCGTCAGGCACTTCATAATAAGGCTCGTTAAATGTGCAACGACAGAACTTCAGAACCTTTCCATCTTCAGAATATGCCACTCCCTTGTCATCAACAACGAAGGGGTCATCATCCTCATCGTCAACTTCATCAAGACTTCCGTCGTCATGCGTATCCCACTCCATCACTTCAGGGTATTTCGGCAATGAGTCTTCGTTAAAACCAACGGGACACATAATATTATACAAGCTGACAGACTGATAATCAAGGGCATAAATGAGTCCTGCCATATCGT
This sequence comes from Prevotella sp. P5-50, assembly GCF_002251295.1. GTDB lineage: Bacteria > Bacteroidota > Bacteroidia > Bacteroidales > Bacteroidaceae > Prevotella. The sequence goes on along the minus strand of NZ_NPJA01000011.1, from coordinate 94,144 downwards.
ATAGATCTGTGACACGGATACGCACACGTGGGGTTTCTTCTGAAACCACTTCGAAACCGCTGAGCAGATAAAAAATCGCACACTCAAAGCAGAATTTCTCCAGCCGTTCAGGAGTTGGATTTTCTATAGTATAAGAGAGTTCGATGAGGGTGACTTGACCATTGACAAGTTCGTAGGATAATTGGGGAGTAACCTGGATTTCCTCCCCAAAGTCATGACGGTAAGATACTGTGAGTTTATTATCCACTCTTTCGTGGATTGCCTCTGACAAATTGGGATCTTCATATTTTCCGTCTATGAGTCCCTGAGGGCTGACAAGCTTCTTCATACTTATATAGTATTTATATTATTGTTTATGATGTAAAACCTATGCGACGGGCGTTTTTGTTGACGAGGAGTTCTGCACGACAGTAGTCTTCAATCTCACCCAAAGAGGCGAATTTGCCAGAGAGGATGTAGTCAACGGTGCGTTTGCGGGCAATATTCTCGATCTGACCGCCTGAAAAATCGAAATGAGAGGCCAACTGGTGAGCATCATCTGCACTGATGTCCTTCAGCATGGAGCGCCAAATCTTGGTTTTCACCTCCGTATTTGGCTTATGGAACTCCATTTTGTAGAGAAAACGACGCTCAAAAGCCTTATCGAGATTGCTTGTCAGGTTGGTGGTGGCAATGAGGATACCGTCGAGGGCTTCGATCTCCTGCAGAATGATATTCTGCATGGCATTGTCCATCTTATCGACAGAGTGCTCCACATTCTCAGTACGCTTGTTGATAATGGCATCGGCCTCGTTGAAGAACAGAATGGGCATTACCTCACTGGTATGACACAGTCTGCGATAATGGGTAAACACCTCCTTAATGTTCTTTTCGCTCTCTCCGACCCACTTATCGCGCAGTCCGGCAATGTCCACCTGCATGAGATCGCGTCCCGTCTGACGGGCAATCTGAAGGACGGTCTCGGTCTTTCCTGTACCAGGAGCGCCATAAAACAGGCAGGCAAAGCCCTTACGCATACCCTGCTCCTCAAGTCGCTTCTGAATAGTAGGCAAGCTCTCAGTGCTGAGCAGTTGGGTAAGACGGTCTATCTGCTTCTGATCAGAAATATTGAAAAACAACGATTTCTCCTTGATTGTCGCATGTCCCTTCAGAAAACGGTCAGCAGATTTCATATTTCTGCATCTTGAGTGACTGGGGGTATAAGCAGAAAGGAGTTCGGTCTTTGCCTTACGTGTGAGCATATACTGGTTTGTATCGGCCTGGCCCTCATCACATTTATGCTCTACATAACCGCATTGGATGAGAGGATGAGTCCCTTTAGTAAGTTCCTCACGCATGAAGTCACATTCATACTCATCAGGATAAAGACTATCGATGGTCTGTAAGGTAAGTCCCTCACTGTCAGATCCTTCCCACTGAGCATAATCAACAACGATCAACAGCAGAAGCGACTGGACATGAATATTATTAAACCTCAGAACCTCACGACAGAGAGGAAGATGCGAATTCGCCTTGGCAAATTCAAGCATCCATTCCTCATCATCCTCAAATGAAGCACGGGGGTCGTTGATATTCTTTCCAACATGTCTCTCCAGCCGATCAACAAACTGTTGTTCGGTGAAACCATCAATCTTCTCTGGGACAAAGGACTTATTATGACGGAGAGCCGTGACGACACCACGCACCAAGACAAGCCCCTCATGAACACCATAAAGATCACGGACGTCTTTACGAACGGCCCAGCGCTTGGTCACCAATCCTTCAATCTCCTCAGAATATACCATGACAGACAATCGGGAGCAGCCGAGATAGTCGCTCATGTCTTTCCAGGACATCGGTTCTCCTGACTCGACGAGCATTGCCAGAGCAACAATCTGAATATTGGTTAAGTCCAACTCCTTATTGAGGAAAGCCAATGGATTCTTAACAGACTCCCAAAATTCGTCAGACAATTGAGAGTGCTGAGCCATGTCGAGAATTCTATCGAGTGCTGTGATGACGGTCCAAGTGTCAGGTTCCTTATACTTGTCCATAGTCTCCTCTGGGAAATCTCCATGACCTCCGATTTCTGATTTAAGTCTGCGTGCCGGTTTCTTTCTAATAGCCATATCAAACAATTTTTAATATTCTGGTGCAAAGATAGGAAATATATTCAATACTCCCCTTTCATTTATACCTATAACAACTGAGTACTGTCTTATGCTACAAGCCTTAAACGACGACCCTCGGTATGCACAATATCAAGGAAACAGCGCTTTTGTCGGTCGTTCAAATGATACTTACGAGCAAAGTCAGAAGCGGTGAATCCCTTATCCATCATGGAAAGGTAATCGTCCAACATCTCACCTGCGCCCTGCCAATGGGTGTCAAGCCTCATCTTTAGCGCAAAGAGAGAATCGTCATAGCGGAGTTGCCAGTCAGGCTGAACATTTGAAGGCGAAGCCAGACTGTTCATCAGACTATATGAGTCATCCTTATCAGAATTTATTGGTTCGTCCAAGGACAGGGTAGCACTCTTGTGTTTGAAGTGGTTGTATGCCACCTTCTGTATCTCGCTCTCGATGTCCCATTTTGCAAAGCTTATGAAACGAACTCCCCTGTTAGCATCAAACTTGTCTGCTGCTTTTGTAATGCCCAACGAGCCTGCCATGATAAGGTCTTCGAAGGATGTGCCAGAGGCAAGATACTTCTTGGCAACAGTCACCACATAGCGCAGATTGGCAAGGACGAACTTGTCACGAGCCTGTTTGTTGCCCTGACGCATGAGAAGCCAAAGGTCGTATTCCTGTTTGTTAGTAAGGGGCTGTGATTTTCTGATGTCCTTAAGGAACATGTCAACACAACTGTTGCTGCGGTCGGTAAATGTAATGTTTCTGCCGTTCTGATACATGGTGTGATAATAATTAAAGATTAGACATTTGGTTACGAAGCGAACTGGCAAGGATGACTGTGCCACCCTGTGCCACGAATGGGATAAGTACCTTTCCGTCGTGCGACTGCGGACGGTCAATGGCAAAGTCTGAGGCATGAGGTGTAGCCTGGCGGATGGCATTGCGCGATTGGGCGATATAATGACTGAAGAAGTGGTCGAAATCGGTACTTTCGACTGTCTTCACCAGAGCATCACTATCCTTGAAATAGAGCAAGCTGTAGAGTTGTTGCAGTTCCTTATAGTTGTTGGCAGCTGCCATACGACGCTGATAGCCTTGTGGGTGGAGTAAGGTGTAAATATAAACAAGACGCGAATATCGGTCATGAAATTTCACCTCAGTCTCCTGACCGTTCTCATTAATAAACAGTACGTCGTAACGACACCTGCTACTGTTGGCGACACTGGGTCTGACTTCAACCGCAACAGGACGAGGAATCAACTGCTGGTCTGCGGCCATGTATTCAGTTAGACGCTGCTTCATCTCGTCTGTTGTCATTGCGTCAATCGTTTTCTTAATCTCCTCTATCATGAATTCATTTTTATTAATATGTATCCTCAGAATGTCCTTGGATTTCGTGCTGCAAAGGTAGTAAAAGAGTAGCCGCATTCCTAAGAAAACGGCAAACTGTATAGGTATAAACTTAAGGATTTTCTGCTATGGTTTATTATTTAACAATCTGATATTCTGCATGTTGTAAAACATCAAGAGCATCTGGCATTCTAACTGCCAGGTGCATGAGTTCGTGCGGAATATCGATATTATGAGTATCAAGAAAAATATGCCTCAAGATCTTCCTTCCTGAAATTCTGTCAAACCTGAAAAGGTAGTAATTGGCATCATCACGATCTCCTACAGCATTTTTAATGGCTTTTTTAGTCATATTAGAATATTGCTTATAGTAGTCCTCGTTTATTTTTTTCTCTTCATCCTTCTCATACCCCATCATACCTTCCACATAGTCATCGAGATTGCTGATACTATTACCATTGACCAAATACACCAGTTCCTTCAATATCGGCCTGCAGTTTTTGTCTGTAGCCATCATAGTAGTATAGCCGTTCTTGTAGGAACAGATGATAGTTAGTAAGAATAGGGTGAGACATTTGGGATTGATCTTATCAATGACAATCTCGTCACCATTGAACAGGGTTAAAACAATCTCATAAGGAAGTTTGCCTCCTTTAGACTTCCTGATAGTGATACGTCGCTCTGGTACCCTGTTATTATCGTTACCGTCAGGTTTCTTGTGGATGTTCAACTGTTTGCAAATCTCAGCAAGATAGTGCTCATGCCATCGTTCCCTGTAAGCATCGACCAACTGGATGAAGGTGTCCCAAAACATATTGCCCATCAACTGCACCTGACTGATGAAGATATCGCGCATGGACAACTGATTCTCAAGACTATCCTGGCATTTGGCATATTCAACAGGAAAACACTTCTTCACCGCCAAAATGCTCATCTGTTCACCACACAATGCACCTTTCAAAAACCATTTTTTCATTTCTTCTTTGACATTGTCCGTCTTGCAACAACCCATATGAATCATTTTCCCCATAAAAAAGAACGCTTGGGGAATGCCGGCTTTGCAACCGTCACTAAACAGTTGGAGTGCCCTGTCGAGCGACTCTTTATCACCTTGGTTGAAATAATGTATGCCATAAATTGTCTTAATCCTTTCGTACCCTAAGGCTTCTGCCTTCAGAAACCATTCGTAGGCCTTGTCAATGTCTGCTTTTACTCCCTCACCAAGCAGATATCCAAGTATCACGTACATCATACCTTCTTCCTGATTGCGCTCTGCTGCAATCATATATAGGTTGAATGCTTTCTGGTGATTCACCTTCACACCATTCGTACCACACTTGTAGATTTGTCCTGCGTAGGCAGCAGCTTCTGCATGACCGTTAGCGGCAGCACGCTCAAAATAGGCGAGTGCCTTGCGGATATCCTTCTTGACACCAAAGCCAAACATGTGGTAAACACCTAACTCGAAAGTGGCATCTAAGCAGCCTCTTTGGTCAGCCACCTCAAAATAGTATTTTGATTTCTTGTAGTCTTGAGATACCACATCGCCAGTTCCATAATACACACCTAATTTATACAACCCATCTGCCTTACCTTGCGCCGCAGCTACCTTAGCCCAAGCAAAGTCGTTCTCCATATCTCGTTCCTCTATGTCTAATCCTTCTGAAACAAACTCAGAGGCATCAGGAAGGGCATCTAAGATGGAAAGAAATTCTGGTGGACAGACTATCTGGGGCTGTGGGATATGCACTTTATACAGCCTTTTCTTTTTCAGTTTGACAGCATAAGGCATATACCAATACAAGTCATCTACTATCTGCGCCTGCCGAAGGCAATCACCCAGCGGAGCCTTCATTTTCTGCAGGATATCAGAAAAAGAACGATCGGAAGCAAGTTCCTTGGCCATCAGCCTGGCAGATTTCTCATCCATATGAGGATAAATCAACTTGATTAACTGTATAACAGTGTGCAAATTGTCCTCTGACAGAAAGAAATCGGCCAAAAAGCCGTTTTTTAAAGAACAGAGGAGAATGAGAATGTAGAGCAAATGACTCAGTTTCCTATCGAAGTGCATCTTTAGTTTTCTTTCGTCATCGAGGATAAAACATAGAGAATAACAGCCTTCTATGTCTGCCTTAGAAACGTTCAAGCCTTTACTCTTTTTCTCAATCACGATGGATCGTGGAGAGATGGCACTCTCCATTCTGAAATAGCGTTCACTATTAGTCAATCCGTCTCGCAGTGCAGCAGTTACAGATTGTCCATAATTGTCTGATGACTCAGAGTAGCACATCAGAACATTTACAAACTCTTCATAATGTACTTGATCATCCAAAAATCTCAAGTGCATTGCACCTATCTTGTTTTGCAGTTCTTGCTCGGTCATTTTCTTATTCAGCAAAGTTGTTACTTATATCGTTTCTATACAAGATTTTCTTCTTCATTACTTGTTTCGAAATTTTTCGCTTACAAAAGTAGCAAATTTAATCCATGCTAATCTTCCTATTCGTATAGTTAATAACGTTATACACGTTGGTCGTACAAAGAGGCGGCAGCTTTCAGCACTTGGCTCATATGGTTCAAGCACTTACGTGGGGATAAGATTTTTACTCCCGCACCATAGGACATAAACACAGAATACATCTCGAAATTTATCACCACATCAATACAGAAAATACAACTTCCGTCCGTAGGATTCTCACTTAATATGCACTGAGAGGAATGCAGAGGCTTTGTTTTGATATACCTGCTCTGCTCTGCATTTGCCCAAAACTTGACACGCTCTGCTCTCTCGTGAATATTCTTGCTGACTCCTATGACATCATCAAAGAAATGTTCGGAGTCAAATTCCGGGTTCTCTCGGAATGGTATATCTATCGGTTCCACACTTACCATTCTGTCAATGGGGAGATTGAACAAAAGAAGATCGTCTGCCTTTGATCCAAACAAGAACCATCGATTTCGAAATTCCTTCAAAAGATAGGGGCACAGAATGAACTTGGTTGGTTTTTTAGCCGTGAATGACTGGTACATGATTTTCAGGGTCTGCTTATGTGCAATATAATTATAAAGAGGATTGAGCAAACGAAGTCCTTTCAGGTCAGGAACATTATCAAAATGTACAATGGGTTTTCTATTGTTCTTGGAAACGGCAAGTTTATCTTGTAAACGGTTAACGACATCACTCATTTCGGTGAATTGGTCAAAATCCTGCAACTGACGAAGCATGTCCACTGCTTCTTTCATCACCTCATAATCGTTTTGTGACATAGGCATATCTGTAATAGAATAGTCTGGGTCGGCATAGCGATAGTATTTGTGGTCATATACTTCGATAGGGGCATTATAACCTAACTTGTCTGAGCGCATCATCTGAAGATCCCCCTGAACTGTACGAACAGAGACTCCTTTACAAATACCTTCCATATCATATAAAGCATCCGAGCAAGCATCAACCAGATCTTCAAGCGTCCATCGGCGATAGCGGTTACGAAGACAGTTATCTATGGTTTTGTAGCGAATCAAAGCATTCTTGTTTGCAGGCATAATTGTCGTTATTTTGTTATTGTTGGCACAAAGATACAAAATATCTACGCAACCTATTTGCGCAGAAGTAAAAAAATGCACTTATTGGACTGTTTTTTATAACTTTTTTCAGTTACGCAGAAAGATTGCATAGTGCATATTTAACTTTGCAACGCAATTCAAGAAAAACAGAATGTGCAATGAACTGAGCTACGAAGCACCACTATTATTTAATTAATGTGTAATAACAAAAAGGAGAAAAGACTATGGAAGTAAAGATGATCAACAACTGTCCCGTCAAGATATGGACAGACTATGTAGAAAAATCAGCAATGCGTCAGATAGAGAATCTGACTACCCTGCCCTTCCTCTTCCATCACCTTGCCATTATGCCCGACGTGCATACTGGTATGGGAATGCCTATCGGTGGTGTGCTTGCCTGCAAAGATGCCGTCATACCCAATGCCGTTGGCGTGGATATTGGTTGTGGAATGTGCGCAGTAAAGACAAATTGGAAGGTCGCAGATATTCCAACAGATGTACTTCGTAAGCAAATAATGCGTGGAATACGAAAGCGTATCCCCTTGGGCATGGACCACCACAAAGAGGCTCAGGACGAAAAGTACCTACCTACCGGACATGACATTGACAAGATGGAAATTGTGAAACGCCGTCAGGAATATATTACCAAAGAAGTGGGAACGTTAGGTGGTGGAAATCATTTCATTGAGTTACAGAAGGATGAAACAGGTACACTATGGATTATGATCCATTCTGGTTCCAGAAATCTTGGAAAATTTGTCGGTGATTACTATAACGAGAAGGCAAAGAAGCTCAATGAGAGATGGTATTCTGTGGTTTCACCAGATATTCGTCTGTCATTTCTTCCTCTACGAACCGACGAGTTCAATGCATACTGGCAGGAAATGAAATATTGTGTTGACTTCGCCCTGTGTAACCGTAAGTTGATGATGAAACGCATCGAAGAGGTCATCAAAGATGCTATTCCAGAGATTGGGTTTGAACCAATGATCAATATTGCCCACAACTATGCAGCATGGGAAAGGCACTACGGGCAGGATGTTATTGTACACCGAAAGGGGGCAACGCTGGCACGTGAGGGAGTTATTGGGATCATTCCCGGCTCACAGGGAACAGCATCCTACATCGTGGAGGGACTGGGCAATCCTGAGTCATTCTGTTCATGCTCTCACGGAGCTGGGCGAACGCTGTCGCGTACTGCTGCCATCCGTGACCTCAACTTGAAAGAGGAAGTGGAACGATTGGATGCCCTAGGTATCATTCACGCAATCCGCAATCAAAATGACATGCAGGAAGCCTCAGGTGCATACAAGGACATAGAAACTGTCATAGCCAACGAGGCAGACCTCGTCAAAGTAAAAACACGACTTTTGCCAGTTGCTGTGATAAAAGGCTAAAAGAATCGTTATACGTATATAGAGAGGACTTGTGCAGATATATTATCGTATCTTTGCATTGTCAACTCGACAAAAGAGTTCTTTGAAATAGAAATAAGTGGCTGCCGTTGTGACGGATTCCTTCGATCCAGAGCTTTCAATAGGCATAATAACAGAGCCGTTACGTTTGTTGCGCCACCTACCGTAAAATCAGCTGCCGTAGTGACGGAATACTTCGGAAATATCTAAAATTCTAGATAGCTCGCGACCATTTTGGCTTTCGGCTTAAGTGCCATAGCGAGCAAAGTTGCTCTCCTTCACGCCTGTTGCGCTGGTTTTAAAATGAACAACAATGCTGGTTTTAAAATGAACAACAATAATAATAGAGTATAAAATGAGTAAATTTAACACTATCATCAAGGAAAAATCTGCGACCCTAAACCACGAAGGTGCAGAAGTCTTCAGTATGTCTGCAGAGATGGAGTTGTATACCGCCGTCGTTACAACATCCTTAAGCAACAAGTTCTATGAGACGGCAGATGAACGTATAGAGCGAATTGCCGACCTTGTTGGCAAGTGTGATGCTCATTTCGTCGCCCAATTGGCAGTATATGCACGTACGGTGATGAATTTGCGATCAGTTCCTCTTCTGCTCATAGTGGAGTTGGCTAAGCACCATAGCGGAGACAATCTAGTAAGCAAGGCAATAGAAAAAGTTGTACTCCGCGCTGATGAGATTATGGAACTACTACATTGCTATCAGTGGCGCAATAGTCAGAATGTGTCTGGCATAGACGGTAGCACTCCGTCTAAAAAACTTGCGAAATTATCTCATCAGATTCAGGTAGGATTACAGAAGGCATTCAACAACTTCGATGAATATCAGTTTGCCAAGTATGACAAGAGAAACCTTGAAGTAAAACTTCGTGATGCACTCTTCATTGTGCATCCGAGAGCGAAAGATGATGCTCAACAAAAGGTGTTCGACAAAATCACGAATAAGTCTCTGGAGATACCATACACATGGGAAACAGAGCTGTCAGCGCTTGGGCAGCAGGAATTTGAAACAGCAGAAGATAAGCAGACGGCTTTTGCAAAGAAGTGGGAAGAGCTTATTGACAGTGGAAAGTTAGGCTATATGGCCTTACTTCGCAACCTTCGCAATTTCCTTGAAAATGGCGTATCGAGAGATGCACTTACCGATGTTGCCAAACGGCTCTGCGACGAGTATGAAATCATTCGGTCTAAGCAATTCCCCTTCCGATTCCTTTCAGCATATCGCGAGTTAGTTAATGTGGGGAATGGTAACACACATATCCTACTTGATGCTTTGGAAAAGGCTGTTCTTGTTACAAGTCGGAATATTGCAGGATTCGATGAGCACACAAGAGTGTTGTTGGCATGCGACGTGTCTGGGTCAATGTACACTCCTATAAGTCCAAGGAGTTCTGTAAAAAACTTCGACATAGGTCTTGTACTGGCGATGCTACTTAAAAATCGCTGTAAAAATGTTATCAGTGGTATATTTGGAGAAGACTGGAAAGTGGTTAACATGTCTTCAGCAGGCATTCTGAGCAACGTTGAACTGATGTACAAACTTGAAGGTACAGTTGGGTATTCAACCAATGGCTATAAGGTCATAGAATATCTAAACAACGAAGGCATAGTCATGGATAAAGTCATGATGTTTACAGACTGTCAGATATGGAACAGTTTTGGTACAGAACAGACCATTCGCAAAGAATGGGACAAGTATAAGCAGATTGCACCAAATGCAAAACTCTACCTCTTCGACCTCAACGGCTATGGTACTACGCCTTTAAACTTTGTACGCGATGATGTTACTCTTATCGCAGGCTGGAGTGACCGAATTTTTGATTTGCTCGAGGCTGTTGAAAATGGTTCAAATGCCATTGAAAAGATTAAAAATATAGAACTGTAACAAAATTTAGCAGTTGCCGTAGCAATGGGTTACTTCGGAATGTTTAGATACCAGCTCACACCCATCGCGATTGTTGCACTGCCATTTTAAATTCAATCGGTTGCCGTAGCATAGTCATACTTCGAAGGCGCATGGTGCAAATGGCAATATGCAGGCTCCATATATGTACAGAAGCAATCGTACAGCCAAGCTGCACGCGGCTGGTGGAGCCATAAGAAAACCCTTTCATATCCCAGGCTTACACCGGGAGCCGAGCAGAAATGCAGGTAGGGCTGAGTCTATGCAATTGTTGCACCGATTGTTTTTACTAAACAGACACTAAAAAATCTTAACCACTCCGTCGATTTTCTGGTTATGGACAGAACACATTTTCGTTAAGCCAGATGAGCAGAATAAAGCTCGCTTTAATTCTGCCATGGCGAGAAAAGGTGCCATGAAATGGAACGTTTTCGTTAAGCTAAATGAGCAGAATAAAGCTCGCTTTAATTCTGTCATGGCGAGAAAACGAAGGATGAAATCCAGGGATGAAATCCAAGGATGAAATCCAAGGATAAAATCCAAGAAAATGATATGGCAATTCGTAATGGGCTTCTCAAGAAGTTGTGTGGATCGGCAAAACTGTTGACTTTCAAAACCGTAAAATGGAGGTATCGCGATAAGCGAGAAGATGACGTAGGAACACACTCGCAATAGTGACAGTCAACAAAAACATATCAGACGATACCATCGGTTCAAGCGTTACAATATAACAATATAACAGTTTCCAAAAACCATTTTCTGCATTTCAAGCGTTACAATATAACAGTTTCCAAAAACCGCACAATGGATTTGTACGGATTTTTTTATTCCTCTAAATTTGCGTTTCAAGCGTTACAGTTACAGTATTACAGTTTTGAAAAACAAAAAAACATCGCTTCCAACTACAATGCTTGGACGTGTTAGTACAAATCAAGAGGTTGCAATTCATGAACGGGGACGCATGCAATGATGACCAATACAAAGCAACCTTGGTAGGCTGTCCAATTTTTTGTGGTTATTTGTTAGGATCATATTTCCATCTACTGCTTAAACTTGTTTCTAAACCATTCAGAATCCTTATCCTCTTCGTTTAATCTGTATCTGGGACAGAAGGGTAGGACGTATTCCTTGTAACCGAGACGATCAATGAGGTACAATCCCATGGCTGTAGCATTATCCATTTCTTCAGGAACGACATATTCGTTGAGCGTATGGTATAAGTAATATCCGGCTCCGAAATTCATACAAGCAAGGCATGTGTCCATGCGCAGTATGTAGGCATCGGTATAGGGGTGTGCAACGAACTTTGTCAATCCGAACTTTTCTCCGAGTACCTCAAGATGGGTTTCGTAGAAGGACCTGTCAAAGAGTCTCTCTCCATTACATGACCAAGAGGCACAATTTCCTTCTGGAGAATCGAATGCCATGATATAGCCAGCGTCCTTAAACCATGGCAGTTCACAATTGGAGCTGCCTCGGCACCCGATTTCCTCTTCGACAAAGAACACGGCTTTGCATATAGGAGTATTATCCATGATGGACAAGGCAATGACAATACCTGCTTTATCGTCACCGCCCAATCCGAATCCTTCAGTATAGATGATATGTTTACCATCTTCACGGCTTTCAGTAATCAACGGAAGGTGCTCATCTTTGTCAATAAAGACGACCTGAGAGTCTTGAACAGTGTCCATGTGGGCAGTAACACAAGGGTAAAAGCATCCATCTGACAATTTGCCTTTGGCCATATAGATGTTTCCTTTATCATCAATACTACATTCGTAGTCTTTCTGACTGGCATACTCCATTAGGAATTCTTGCAACCTCAATTCTTTCTCTGAAAATGAAGGAGTTGCGAGTACTTTATAAAGGAGCTCTTTGTTAATATTTGATAACTCTAACATTTATATTATTTCAGATTCTAAAATCTATAAGTTCTACAATAGATGTCTGTTTTCTGTAAACATACATAAAAATTTATTAGGCCTAATAGTATTTAGTTGTCTAATATATCGCAATGCTTTCTCAATCTGCTTTCCTTGTTATTTGTTTTCTAATTTGGGGCAATTATAATACGTGCCCCCACAAATACCTGTTACGCCACTAAGGAATTCTATTTTCTGAAGATTGGTATCTGAGGCAAATGTATCACTTGTAGTTAATTCTACGAATTGTTTTACTGTGATAGTTTCAACATACGGATTACCACTGAAATCTGCAATACGTTTGATACCACCAGGGATTATATAATTCTTTTGGTGTGTCCAGCAACAAAGTAGTTCCTGCCGTTCATCATCAATCAGGGCATCATTCTCTACGTGGAAGCCCTTTGCGTGGCATTCAACACCTTCGAAACCTTCGTGTGCACTTACTATTCCGTATCCAATGCATTTTACTGTTTTAGGAATGATAAGTCGCTTCAGGCGAGCGCACCCCCAGAAAGCCCAATGTCCTATTTCCGTAATTTGTTCATGTATATCTATTGTTTCTATGCCGCTACAATAAAACAATTCAGAGCTTATATATTCGATTTGAGATGGCAACTTTACATACTTGAGCGATTCTGTATATCGGAAACACCCATCTTCTATAAACTCAATATTTCCTGGCAGATTTATCTCTTCAAGTTGGGTGCAGCAATTGAAAGCACTACCTTTTATTTCCTTTATAGTTGAAGGTAGGACCAATTTCTTCAGTTTTCTGCAACATTCACACATAAACTCAGGCACTTCAGTAATACCTTCAGGCAATTCAAGTTCTTCAATTTCACATCGAATAAATGTATTTACATCCATCTTACGCAGTGTGCTAGGCAATTGGATTCTTTTAAGTTTCGCTTCTGTCAGCCAGAATGAATCCAGCATTTCCTCTACACCTTCTGGGATGGTATATTCCTCACAGTTGAAGAGCAGAGGGGCGATTTTCTTCAATTTGCGTCCATAACTGCTGTATGTCACGCCCCATTCATCTGTTCGTTCCTCATCAAGTAGCATTTTGGCAAAAGGCAGAATGACATCTTGGAGGATAACTCTATCATCCCTGTCGTTCTTGGGGATGTCAATTACATTAGGGAAGAACTGAGAAATGAAACTTTCCCTCAAACAGTTATAGGGTATCTTACTTCTAATAAAAAAGCCCCAGCACTTTCTACGACTTTCTTCAGAAAGGTTATCAAACAGATGCTTGTCCAGGTTTTCAAGAGCCGTAATGTTTGTAAAACTTCTTGTAACATACCAAGAGCATGGATTGATACAAATACGGTGATAATCGTGCAACATAATTGCATACATTGCCCCCAATTCTACACCAATAATCAAATCAGGATGATGTTCCTGACACAAGAGTCTTATATATGGCAAATCTTTATCAGGATTGCAGTTGATTTGCGGCACTATAATAGTGTCGTGAGGGAAATAGACATTCAAGATGTCCGTCAAATTTTTCATAATTCCATTATCTTGGAGGAGCAGTATGGTCTTGTTCGGTTTGCAAATCTCATCCACAGCCGTAACCATCCGCTGAGTCTTATAATCAAATGAATGGTTTAACTGAGCAAAGGCATTCCTCTCGTTGATATATAACAAGATATTTTCGCCTGTCTGTTCGAAGCCTCGTTTAGCTATTTTGAGACAACCGAAGTTTACTCCCTCTGCTTTTTTCTCGATGGTCTGGACATGATAGTGGTCTGGACGATACAAGAATATGGAATAGTCCGCAAAATCGTTGAATACCATGAATTCATGGTGATCAGACATCTTTGGATAGTGATGCTTTTCTTCTGTACCTACTCCCAATATGCTCGTAATGATCATAGTCACTTTTAGTTCATCAGCCAATTTTCTCAAGGAATTCATGCATACAAACAACTCATCTGAACAATAGTGCTTGTAGCAGTCAATAAGTTGAAGGCTGTCGATGATAAAGAGTCTTACTCCATGCTCTGACGATAATTTACGAACGCTGTCCTTGAGCTCATCAATTGTAAGGCTTGGCTTGTCATCAATATATAGAGGTGAACCCGTCAAAGATGAAATATGCTTATCGAGTTTCTCCCATTCGTCATGATTAATTTGACCATTTATGATTTTGTCTCCATCAATATTACATATATTGGCAATCAGCTGATTCGTCAGTTTTACACAGGTTGTCTCCATGGAGAAGAAGGCACAGGGGATTTTCTTGTCAACGGCAACGTTTTTTGCTATTGATAGTGCAAATGTGGTCTTTCCTGTTCTTCCCCGTCCAGCAATCACCATCACTTCTGACGATTTCAGTCCTTCTGTCACCATATCAATTGAGGAAAATCCGGTTCTTATTGTATCTGTTTCCATATTAGGAGTTTTTAGTGTTCATTTCACCTTCTAATCAGTTGGCTCTACTTTCGCATTTTGCGTATAATGATGTCGGCAGCATCTGCTTTCTCACCGTCCTCTTCGCACCAATTCTGATTGAGGAAACTGGTATTAAGCACCATACTGTTACAGTTGTATTTGTCGCAAATTTACAAATTCTTTTTTATATCCAGCATAGGCTTTATAGGTATAAATAGACATGTGGTTACTTTTTATGTTCTTTTGTGTTGTTTACCGCTGGTAACCGATAATTATAGACATTCTTCATTTATACATATAGATCAAAAGCTTATTTGAAAGAAAATTCCTAATTTTGCTTCGTGAAACATAAATCAGAGAAGTATGAAATCAAAACAGGCAAGCAAGATCACACCGAAAGCTAGGGGCAGCAAGCGACTCATGAGCGAGTTGCTTACAGACACTCGTCAGTATATTGAACAGGCAGAACATGCGGACGTAGAGACTCTGCGTCAGTTCCTGCTCGCCAACCCGGAACGGCCCCTCATCGCGATGGGACATGGCGGTGCCCACTCTTCGGCTTCGTATGCATCGTTGCTTTATGGCACTAACTGTGGTTTGGGCCGGGTTGTGACACCGTATGAGGCCAACTCTTTCTCAGACGAAACCATCCGTAACTCGAAACTCCTGCTTGTCAGCACATCGTTGAAGAATCAGGATGCAGTGTACATTACGGACCGTATGATTCGCGTGAATCCACAGCACAGCTGCGTCCTCACCATGTCACAAGACGAGAATACCATGATGAAGCGTATGATGAAAAACAATCCCAACAGTGTCATCCGTCATTCTTTCGATTGTGCTGACGGATTCATCAGCGTTAATGGTACCTTTACATACTTCTCCTTATTATATAAGGCCTTCACAGGTGATGCCGACTTTTCGCGTAGGTTGGTTATCTCGTCAGAGTCAGCCGACAATTATACATACCGTTGCGTTGATGGCATCACTACACCGCCAGACCTTGGTTCTATCTCTCAATTCACCGTGCTGTACGGATCATACGGTGAACCTGTAGCCTACAAAATGGAGAGCAACATGACGGAAGCCGGGTTGGCCTCTTGTGTTATCTCAGACTTCCGCGACGAATGTCACGGACGTTTCCTTGCACTCTCCAACTTCATCAGTAGTCCGAAACACCCACAGACCGACTGCGCACTAGTATTGTTAGTCACTCCTCGCGAAGAAACCGTGTGCCGTAATCTGCTGGATCGACTGCCAGGTCATCTGCCCGTCATTATCATCCGCACTGACATTGACTCATCATTGGGTTCCATCGATTTGTTGTATAAAATGAGCATGTTCACCAGTGACTTCGGAGAGAATTATCGTCATTCAAATCCCAACGACCCAAACAATCTGGGTGGTTTCAGTAAAGGAGCTTTTCGCGACTTCGTCACCTTCCAGGAAGATTTTAGCCTGTATGGTCCTCTCAGCTTCTCGTCAGCCCCAGTACCATATACGGACAGACTTCAGTTGAAAGCTAAAAACTGCGCTGTTGATATTCTCGGTTATCAATTTTTCAATATTGAAGTGCCGTACTTGTTAGCAGCCTTCGATGACAGTCGCGATGCGTTGAAGACGCAGCAGACCATTCTTAACCCCGAAAAAGGTTACTTGAACAATCCTCAACGCATCCGCCGCGACTTCCTTGAAGACCGTTTTCACGTGAAATGTCGCAGGGTTTTGGAATTCGAGAAATCAGACTGTCTCTGGTGTGCTGAATGGAAGAAGTATCTTCAGGGAGAGCCTGCTGATATCGACATACTGAATGGTGCGTATATCAATTGGCTAGGTGGAAATCTGCTTTTTGCCCGCTGTACTGACGGTTCGATAAATGTCACATCTATCAAACCTGCAACCCCCTCGCAGTTGCCAACTCAAGGCCTCATTGGTGGTATTGTTGGAGATATTCTCGGTTCGAAATATGAGTTGGAAAAAGACAAGCAGAAGGTGAAATCGCTCGCTGGCAAACATCATCTAAAATCATCTGTAGCAATGACATATACCGACGATTCTGTGCTCTCGCTGGCAGTCGCCAAGTGGCTCGCTGATGATCCCACCCATGACAAACAGACGCTTATTGACCTCTTTAAATATTTCGGTCGTCGTTACATGCCATACTCTTTCGAAAAGGATTTCCGCGCTTGGGTTCGCTCTGACAGCCGTGAACCTTATGGTGCCAATACTAACTGCAGTGCCATGCGTGTTGCTCCTGTAGCTTGGTATGCCCAGTCGCTTGACGAGTGTCTTGCTTTGGCGAAGACCACAGCCGAAGTTACCCATAACTCTGACGAGGGCATCCGTGGCGCCCAGGCCATTGCTGCCGCAATCTTCCTGAATAAGACAAGGCATTCGAAGTCTGACATCAAATCGTATATCGAACAGACCTTCGGTTATGACCTCAGTCGTACCACTGACGAAATCCGACCTTCGTATGCTTTCGAAACCGCCTGTGATAAGACAGTGGCAGAGTCCATTATCTGTTTCCTAGAAGCAGAGTCCTTCGAAGATGCTGTTATAGGCGCTATCTCCCTCGGTGGCGATACAGATACCATGGGGTGTATGGCAGGCAACATAGCTGCCGCATCGATGGATGTACCATTAGAATTGGCCATTTTCGCATGGGAGAGACTTCCTTTGGAATTACGGGCAATTCTAGAGGAATTTAATTGGTAGCTACAAGTGTAGTTTTCAAAATCAGTCTTTCCTTTTTTTAATTATAGATTATTAACAATAGTTTTGCTTTTGGTTTAATCAAAAGGTGTATTTTTGTACAAAATAACTAAAAAGCGTGAGAAGATGAAAATAGTATATAGTCCTTTCTATAGCAATGGTTACTATATTGACCTAAAGAAACGCAAAGATTGTCTGTTGGGCCTAAAAGTGTGCGGTTCCAATGAGTTGTTGTCTGAACTTGAACTAAGATCAGGTATAGTATCACAAGAGCTTTCAGAGCCAGAACGATTGATTGATTTTCACGAAGCGCTGAGTGGGAACATCTCAGACACCATATTTGAGAGATCATTCAAAAGGGATGAAGTCGGTGTGTCTAGACAATTGATGACTTGGTGTGACAGCCTGCTTATGGAAGGATGGACACCTGACGCAAATCATTGTTCAGATAAGCTTAAAGACCTTGCGAAGTTAGTTAAAGGCGTCAAAAGCAAACATATATCGGCACGCTGGAAAGAACTAGCCAAACATCTGGAGAACCATCGCATATTCCAAGAATATGATAGCATAGAAGTTCATGACACTGAGCAAATTCCAGCAGTTGTAAGGAATACATTGGACGTGTTGGAAAAACAGATGACAGTAAACTATATTGTCAGAGAAGGAAGTCTTCCCGAAACTTTCAGTCTCTATCAGTTCAAAACACGTTCTGATGCATATCAATGGTATCTTTCTAAACCAAAAGCCTTGCAGGATGTAGATGTTACTATCAGTAGTGACAACTGCATACTCAATGACATGGCAATCGCTATGGGACAACCAGTTGTCAACTCGACAGCCACGAAAAGCAATCCGCAACTTCTTCAGTTGTTCAAGTTAGGAATGTCGCTTTTTATCCGACCAGTTAATGTATATAACCTCCTTTCATATCTTCAGATACCAGGTAATCCTTTGGGAGGGGTTTCTTACAAGCTTGCACGTGTACTTTCAGACGAAGGTGGCGTCAATAAAACTTGGGAAGACATTATCGAGGAGTATGACTTTACTGATGACGAAGGTAAAGATAAAAGAGCTGAAAAGCTTGCCTTCATTGAAATGCTCAACAAGGACTATCTCTCTGATAAGATCCTTGTAGAGGATGTCAAATCATTCGCTAACAAACTGGCACGTTGGTGTGATCAGTTATTACGGGTGGACGGTGTAGAAGATGAACGCAAAGAACAACTCGTCGTATTGGCTTCTTTCTGCAGATCGCTTCATGAAATCCTTCCTGCTGACGGTTATATTACCTCAGAAACTTTGAAGGCTCACGTTGATGGTATATATCAGCCCCAGTCGTTTACTCACATGCGGGCACAGAAGGATTCACCTGATACGGTTTCTTCTATCAGCCAATTAGCAGATGATGTCAACAAGGTCTGCTGGCTGGGGTGCGTCGGAGGAGATTTCCCTGCCTATCCCTTTGATTTCCTCAATACATCGGAACTTGCCTCGTTTGAAAAATCTGGTATATTGATTCCAAGCAAATCCACATTTTATGCGCAGCATCACAATTTGGAATTGGAAGGCTTAAAGCACGTCAAGGAGCTTATTCTTGTTACCTGGGAATATGACAGCAATGCCCGTCAGGAGGAGCATCCGCTGATTACCGAACTGAAGCACAGATACAAAGACAAATGGGAAACACGTGTGATAGTTGATGCTGTTCCCAATCTGGAGGAAGAAACAGGGCAGATTACAGTATTGGAACCACACGACAACTATCAACTCTCAAAGGAACTGAAAGAAATTAGGCGCGAGAAGGAGAGTTACACCAGTATCGGTACACTCATCCAGCATCCGTTTGACTACACGATGGTTCATCTGCTCAAACTCCGTGAGCCACAAGTAGGTCAGCTGCCTGACCTTGACACGACAAAGGGTTTGGTAGCCCACCTGTTTGTTGAGAAGTTATTTGAGACTTATGGTGGAAATATGGCAGATGAATATATGAAAATGGACCAAGATGACATCAAGAAGATGATGGGCGAAGCAATCCAACAGAAAGGAGCGGTTCTTCTGCTGCCAGAATACAAGTTAGAACGTCAGCAATTTGAGGGTATTCTGCAAAAGAGCGTTACTGTATTAGCGGGGATTATTCAGAATCTAGGTCTAGAGCCAATAGGTAGCGAAGTTGAGATAAATGTTGACCTCGATACCATTGGGGCATTCTACGGAAGTGTCGATATGGTACTGAAGGACTCCAATGGCAATCTTGTTATCTTTGATTTTAAATGGTCTGAATCTAAAGGCTTTAGAAAGAAGTTGGAAGAGAATAAGTCCATACAGCTGGAGTTGTATCGGAAAGCGGCTCAAAAGCACTATGGCTCACAAATAGCTGGGGTAGCTTATTATCTCTTTCCGATGATGACTATGTTTACCTCTGACTTTTCAGAGTCCAGCCATATCCGGCGGGTTAAAGTGAAAACAGAAGCAGCATCAAACGACCTGTTTGAGGAAATTCAGAACTCTTACAGATATCGCCGTGATGAACTGGATCATGGATTTATTGAGGATGGCGAGATGGAAGAAATAGCGGAATTGGGCTATACGAAAGCCGGCAACGACACCCCATTCTATCCGCTTGACAACGAGAAGGGTATCAAAAGCTGTCCGTACGTGAAAGAAGATAAACCTCCATTTGTTAAGAAAAAAGCAACATGGAATACGCAAACAAATAATCCAAAGGAAAAGAAGACAACTCACCCCATATTAAAAGGAAGACTCTTATGAAGAATATCCAGTATATCAATGCCGGAGCAGGCTCTGGTAAGACCACAAAACTGACCCAGATTCTTTCTGAAGAACTGGGCAAATCTGATGCCAAAATTAGACCTTCGGAGGTTATCCTCACCACATTCACAGAGCTGGCTGCCTCAGAATTTAGGGAGAGGTCACGACAGCAGCTCTTTCAAGACGGTCATCCAGACATAGCGGCAGAATTGGATTCTGCGACTATTGGCACTGTCCATTCTGTGGCATTAAGTTTTATTCAGAGATACTGGTATCTCATAGGAGTATCACCTGACATGAAAGTCATGTCAGAGGAAGACCTGCAAGTATATATCAGCGAGTCTTTGGGTGAATATGTATCTGATAGCAACCTCCTGTTTTTCAATGACTATCGTGCTTATTTTGATCTCAATGACCAAGGAAAAGCTGATTTTGAATTCTGGAAAGAGCATCTGCGCACCATCATCGACAAAGCCAACAATTATTCTGTTGACATTGAACGCAGTAAAATGGACAGTTGTGCCATCGTAGAACAGATTTTCAGCGGCCGCACTTTGCTTGACCGTTTACTGTTGGATGATTTTATCCGCGTCCTGGCTTCTGAGATCAAAGACTATTCTGATAATCAGAAGAAAAACGTACAACCTCTTTTGGACGATTTGAAAAACAAATTGACCTATTCCGTCATTGTAAAGATTTACAAGGAGCTGACAGAGGACAAGCCAAAGATGGGAAAGAAAAATAGAACTAAACTGATAAACCTTATCGGTCAGGACAAATATGATGCTCTTGTTGCAAACCTAAAAGATTTCCAGACATCTTCTGAAGGTGACGAAAGTCCTGGGGGAATGATGAAGAAGATGATAGATATCCTTTTTGACATCGCCAAACAATGGAAAGATGGCTTTAACGAATTCAAAACGCGTCGCCACATCATAGATTATAACGACATGGAACGCTTGTTCCTTGAACTTCTCAGTATGCCACAAGTTGCCGATGAAATTAAGGGTACTTACAAACTGATGATGGTTGATGAGTTCCAGGATTCAAGTCCTATTCAGTTGGAAATATTCAAACATCTCTCAGACATAATGGAACAGAGTTACTGGGTTGGAGATCCAAAGCAGAGTATTTACGGATTTCGTGGAGCAGATGTTGAATTGGTGAGTGAAATTACAAGAAAGTTTCTTGATACAGAGAATGCTTTAGATCTTAATCTTACTCATAGTAATCTGCCTAACTCTTGGCGTACTCGAGAGCCTTTAGTGGAACTTACGAATGATTGCTTTACCAAAGCATTTGATGGTATTATCAGTAAGGAGAATGTTGTTCTAAAAGCGGTACGTCATGAATTGCCACAATTCTCCAAATCCTTATCCCATTGGAACTGTTCTGCATCAAAGAAAGAAATATATGTTGGCAAAGTCGCTGATCGTATCAAGATTTTAAAAGATAGTAACATCAAGATACAAGTTAAAGGTAAGGCAGAATGCCGTCCAATAAGGTATGGTGACATAGCAGTTCTTTGCCGCACAAATCAACAATGCAAAGATATTGCCAATGCACTTATTGGGAAAGGTATTCCTGTATCGTTTGTAAACAACGACCTCTTTCAGCAAACAGAGGTTCAGCTGGTATTTACCTTGTTGAAATTTATGGTAGATTCAAACAATAAACATGTTAGGGCAGACCTCATGCGACTGTTGGAGGGCATCACGACACAGGAGATTCTTCTGCAACGTTTAGACTATCTGACAAATCTGAAATGTAATGAAGGTGAGGAGGACAAAACAGACCTTTGGCTCGAAGAAAACAGCCTGATGAGCAAACTAATTGCCTTTAAGCGGACTGTTAAGAACCTATCTGTAAGAGACCTTATCGAAAGCATCATCTATGGTCTTGCCCTTCCTGTAATGGTGGCAAAATGGGGTGATGAAAATAACCGCAGACAGAACCTTCAGACGCTCTGCATACTGGCAAAGAAATACGATGAGCATTGCCTTCAAATGGGAATCGGAGCCTCGGTGGGTGGACTGCTCACGTACCTGTCATCTGCGGAGATTGACAGCAAGATAGACAATGCTTCTGATGCCGTCAAGGTTCTTACATATCATGGATCAAAAGGCCTTGAATGGTATTATGTCATCCTGTCTTCATTGGAAGAAGATAGTCTTGAAGAGAAAATATTTGTAAGGAAAAGTTTTTGGGGCGTCCGCGAAATGCGCCACCCAGAACCAAGTGACCGTTATTCATACATCGTACAGTTCTTGCCGAGGATTGTCAGTACCAAAAACACAAATTTACCACAACAAATTATCGACAAGTGCAAGGAACTGCCATCATATAATCTGTTGGTGAATAAGGAATGTAATGAGTTACGGCATCTATTATATGTTGGAATGACTAGAGCTAGGGATTATCTGACAACACTAAGTCATCAGTCCTCTCCTTCAATGTTGCCAATTCTTTCTTGGATAAGAAATACCGGTATTTCTGACGGTAATCTGAATGGAGAAGCTGTTAACTTATGGTATCATAACCCACTAAAACCAGTCTTTGAAGATATTACAGACTGTCCAGAGGCTGTTGCTCCTGAAATCACAGAATACAAGCGTTATAAGTATCCTGAAAATCCCCATTTGAATGAGGGGGACAAATTTCTCTCTCCAAGCAAGTTGCCCATTTTGGAAGATTTTGCCTTAGAGAATATTGAGATTCAGGAAGACCTGGACTGTAGGATTGCCCCTTATAAAACCAATAGTACCAATCAGGCAGATGCAGGAACTTGTATTCATAACATTTTTGCCGTCTATGACCCGAAAATGTCTCATGAACAGAATGTAGCTGTGGCAGAACGTATTCGTAACGGGCACAACATGTATGAAGTGATTCCTGATATTGATAAGGTCATTATTTCTATTGAAAAATTGTATTCTTATTTGGAGGTTACTTATGGCAAAGCATACAAAATTGGACATGAGACACCATTCATGCATGCGCTTTCTGGTCAAATTGTTCATGGAGAGATAGATCTCTTATGGTATCTTAACGAACATGAGTGTGTGCTGATCGATTACAAAAATTTTCCAGGTGGCAAAGCAATGATTACAAATCCAGATCCGCAAAATGATCACTATGCAGGCAAATATGCCCCACAGCTTAAAGCCTATCGCGAAATGTTACAGGCATCAGGACTAACGGTTAAGGATGCCTTAATCTATTATTCTGTCATGGGGTGTGTGGTTCGTCTTAAAATGTAATTGAAATAATAAAAAATGTGATAATAAAAATGTAATAAAAAACAAGATTGAAACATTTTATTCAAACAGCCATTTCGATGGTCTATATCTAGAGGGTATAACTTTTAATGAGATTGAAGCTAATCTGAAAGATTACATAAATCAAGCAGATCATGGAGATAAGGATGCTCAATACAATTTATCTGTTGTAATTCGAGAAGAGAAATTTCGGGTCACTAGTAAAAGTGTGTGGATTAGGCATAGATCTTCATTAGTCTGAAGAGAAAGAACTTACGGTCAATAATACCTCTGAGTTGTGCTCTGAAATGCTTGATCTTTGCATTGAGGGATTCTGCTGATGCATTGGTAGAGCGATTGACAAAATAGTTAAGGATATCATCCTCACGGTCGTACATGGCGGCAGCAATATCATTGAACGCTTTGTTGCCGAACTCACCGACCTTCGAGTACCATGAATGCAGGCTGACAGCACCTTGCTCCTTAGTACACCTCTGCGAGAAAATCATTCGAAGAGAGTGGGTAAGAGAGAAAGCCGTCTTTATGTCCGGAAACTCACGGAACAGTATTTCTGCACGTTCCTTCTGTGTGTCTGTCCATTTCTCGGGTGACATCATAAGTAGCCCCTTACTGCGTGCAAGGAGTTCTGCACGAGTCTCTCCGTTCTCAAGTCTTTCGGGATAGAACCTTGCATTGCGCCTTATGGCATTGCCCTACTCATCCACAAATGGACCATCGTTCTCCTGCAGCAGGCGCATCATCAGACGGTGCTCTTCCCTAGCATGGGCATCAAGTGTCATCTGCTCACGCCTATACTCTCTGCGTACCTCTTGCAAGGCTTCAAGACAAAACTGCTGATGATGGAACCCGTCGAGCGTACGCATAGCCTTCGGAAAGCATGTCTCTACTATGTTGTGCAGACTCTCAGAGAAGTCGAGAGTAACCTCTTCCACGCTCATTCTCAACGCTTTTGGTATCTTCATCAATGCCTTTATGACATCCTTTGCCTTAGTGCCCTTGACTACAGCAATAAGGCATCCCTTGCGACCATGTGCATCCTTGTTCGAGGCTATTGTATATACCTCTCCCGTGGACAAGCATGTCTCATCTATGCTGACGTGAGGACTTATGTTCTCGGGGAAGATGAGCCACTGGTCAGCATGGCCTAGTTCAGACCATTCACGATTGCCGCTTAGGTGGTCCTTGTAGGCTCTGCCATACTCATCACCGTCTATGTGATAGTCATCCTCAAACGAACGGGCCGTTATAGGGTGCTTCTCCAAACGCTTCTTTTAAAAAATCCGCCAACTCGGTTGAGCAGCGGATGGACTCCTGAATGAGATTGCATTCGGTCATCACGTTGTGACCATCTGCATCAAGCCATCTGCGACGGCGCACGTGAAGCAGTACTTACTGACCTCTAATCGGAAAGTCGTGAAACACACTTTCGCGTGTAAATCCATTGGGGCGCAGGTCTTCTCCGTCGTCAGCTTTCTGCTCGTTCTCATCGAGATAAAGGTGAATCACCTGTGTGTCACCTTTCTGCTCGACACGTACAGTCTTCAAGTCAAACCAGTCAAGCATGCGGGCTGGCAACAGGCATTCCGCTAAGAGTCTATACTGTTCCATTTTGTTCTAACGTTTACTCTATAAACGTACACCTGCTTGCTTTTATTGTGCTATGCTATCCACACGCTTTTGCAAGTGCCCCCTTTCAAGCGTTACAATATAACAATATAACAGTTTTGAAAAACCAAAAACAGGGTGGTTTTGTGGTTTATGATTCCAATTCTCCCCCATTATCTTCATATTTTCAACTTTTCTTTGTACTTTTGACAATTATTTGTGCGATTTGTCGTTATTATAAATATGAAACAACAGAAAACAATGATTTGCGGATGGATCTGCACCATGGCAACGGCAATGGTGATGACCGCCTGTGTGACGCCCAAAAACTACAACTATCTGCAAGATTTGCAGTCTGGCAGTGTGACCACAACACCTGCCAGTGGCTATATCCGACTGCAGCCAAAAGACGAGATTTCTATCCTCGTGAAGAGTAACAGTGCGGAACTGGATGCTCTATTCAACAAGGGCATGACTACCACTATGAGCAATGGAAATGCACAAGGGTCGCAGTATGTGGAGGGCTACAGACTCGATGCCAACGGCAACATAGATTTCCCACAATTAGGCACCATTCATCTGGCAGGCATGAGACGCAGCGAGGTTGAGAACTACATCAAAACACGATTGGAGGAAGAAGGACTGCTGAAACACGCCACTGTTACCGTTGGTTTCCGCAACCTCAGCTACACCGTGATGGGCGAGGTGAAAAATGCTGGCGAATACGCAATAGAAAAAGATGAAGTGACGCTACTGGAAGCACTGGGAAAGGCTGGTGACCTGACCGTATATGGCAGAAGAGACAGTGTCGTGGTGGTGCGCAACGATGGCGAGCGCCACACCACCCTCATGGCAGACCTCACCCGTGGCAAAGCTCTCCACGAGTCGGAAGCCTACTATGTACACCAGAACGACCTGATATATGTGAAGGCGAACCCAACCAAGATTCGACAATCAACCACCAACGGCAACGAGACACGATCCATGTCACTATGGATTTCTATTGCCTCAATATTGGCTTCGCTCGCTGTTCTCATTACCCGATAATCCTCAAAAACAACTATGAAAAAAGTTCAGAAGAGTTTTCTCCAGATGTGCATCAGCCACTGGCGATGGTTTGCCGTGAGCACCATTGCCATGACCATTACAGGGGTGTTGTTCCAGCTTGTTGTCACACCACTATATCGTCGCACCACCGACATCATGGTGAAAGATGAGACATCGCCAGGCAGTATGCTGTCGAGCATGAACATGTTTGCCAATATGGGATTCAACATCTCATCGAATGTGGATAATGAATTGGAAGTATTTCTCTCGCCTGCCTTGATGATGAAGGTGGTGAAAGACAACCATCTCGATATGACCTACACCACAGGCAACTGGTTTACACGCGAAGAACGCTACGGCGAGACACTGCCCATAAAGGCGCAGTTTGGTGCAGCAACAGATGCAGACAAACTGCGGCTCCGCGCCACACTACACGAGGACGGGGCTGTGGTATTGACCGATTTCGAGAAAAACAAAGAACAGATGAAAGGTGAGGTAAGCGGACACATCAACAGCGTTTGTGTCACGCCCCTCGGTCCCGTCACCTTAATATCAACTCCAGCCTTCCAAACGCTGATGCGCCAGGCAAAGACACTCACCATCACCATTACCAAACAGCCACCCTACGAGATGGCAGAACGCTGTTTGAAGCGAATCAAAGGCGATGTGCTCAACAACAACACGTCGATAGTGCAACTCAGTTACGATGACGCTTTCAGCAGTCGTGCAGAACTGATACTCAACGAGCTGACAAGGGTGTATCTTCAAGCGTGGCAAGCCGACAAGGACGAAGAGCGACAGGCCTCAACCAACTTCATCAATCAGCGCATCACAGAGATAGAAGAGGCACTCAGCCAACTGGATGGCAAACTCGCCGACTACGAACACGACAACCTGTTGGAAATAGGGGCTGCCACACCTAACGTAATGGCAATATCTGCTGCCGATATCAATGAGATGATGCTCAAACTGAGCAACCAACGGTATGTGTTGAAACACATGCAACAGTTGATGAACAAGGAAGGAGACAACCATCAGGTATTGCCAGGCAACATTCTACCCGACAACGACAATATTGCCAAACAGATTGCAAATTACAACACGCTAGTGCTGAAACGGCAGAATCTGGCAGCAAACAGCAGTGAGCGCAATCCCTTGGTGCGCGACCTCGATGCGCAGATTGCGCCCATGCACAATGCCATTGCCGCTTCAATCAGCCATGCCCTGTCGCAAATAGAGATTCAACTCAAAGGGGTGGTAGCCAAAGAACAGGAACTGACAGGGAAGGCGGCAGAACTGCCCACTAAAAAGAGCAAGATGCTTCCCACCAAACGCCAACAGAAGGTGATTGAATCGCTATACGTCTATCTGTTGCAGAAGCGTGAAGAAAACGGCATCGACAGAGCATTCAACAATAAAAACATACGCGTGGTAACACCGCCAATGGGAAAGTTGCGCCCCATCTTCCCCCGTAAGCTATGGACCTTTGGAGCAGCATGGCTCTTGGCGCTGCTGTTGCCCATGATAGTACTCTATATTCGACAACTCAACGACACGGAAGAAACCGAGGAAGAGAAAACAGCATGAACCGCACACGATTGAAGTCTGACATCAAACGACGCATGGCAAATGGCGCGCTATGGACCTTTACCGGGACGGCTGTGGGCAAACTGCTGGTATTGCTGGCAGGCATCGGCTGTGCCCGACTGTTGGGCAAAACCCAGTTTGGCGAGCTCGGCATGGTGCGTTCCACCATCGGCATGTTCATTGTGTTTGGTGCAGCAGGCATCGGAGTGACAGCAACACGCTTCATAGCCCAACACCGCCATACTGACAGCGCACAGGCAGCTTCCATCTGCGCCATGTCCAACCGCTTCGCCCTATGGTTTGGAATGGGAATCATGGTGGTCATGATAGGTTGTTCGGGACTATTGGCAAACAATATTCTCCACTCGCCACAGTTGCAAACAGCATTGATGCTGGGCGGACTGATGCTGTTGGGATCAACCCTTAACGGGTCGCTCAACGGTATTCTTGCAGGAATGGAAGACTTTCGCAGCATAGCGCTATGCACCCTTGTGGGCAGCGTGGCAGAAGCGACATTGATGACCACCGGTGCCTGGATCTATGGATTGGAAGGTGCTGTTGTGGGATTCGGACTCGGTGTGGCGGTGCTCTATATAGCCTACCATTTTGCCGTGAGGCGCACCCTGCAACACGCAGGCATCGCCACCCACGGTGTGGCTATCCGCAAGAAAGACTGGCAACTGCTGTTGACCTACAGTCTGCCAGCAGCACTATCGGCGCTGATGGTCACTCCCGTATTCTGGACTATCCGCGCCATGCTCGTGAGGCACGACGGCTACGCAGAACTGGCAGTATTTGAAGCTGCCGACCAATGGAAAATCATCATCATGTTTGTTCCAGGTGCTATCAGTCAGATAGCCCTCCCCATCCTATCGAGCATGACAGAGAGTCAGACCTTCAGCCACACGCTCCGCCTGCACATCCAACTCATCGCAGGTATTGCCTCGCTGTTGGCATTACTGATCATTGTGGTAGCCCCTGTCATCATGCCTCTCTATGGCACAGACTACACCAACCATGTCACACTGTCACTGCTCGCCGTATCGGTGGTGTTTGCCTGTGTGTCAAACGTGATAGAGATGGCAATTTATAGCATCGGCAAGATGTGGACAGGATTTCTGTTCAATGTCGTATGGGCTGTTGCCACATGTCTGTTGGCCCTATGGCTGTTACCCCTGCATTGGGGATCGTCGGCATTGGCGATGGCAGTATTATTGGCGTATCTGCTAAAAACCATCGTGATGGGCGTTTATATCTGTTTCACTCCCAACAGTCAACCGTTATGAAGACACGCGAAGAACTCGGCATAACACTATTTGCCATCGCACTGGTATTGCTCCAGTTTGCCGGCTACGCCTTCGTTCCGCTGTTAGCAGGGGCGCTACTGCTGTTGTTTTCCCAGCACACCTTTGCAACATGTGTGAAGAGTGTACCCTTGTTTGCAGGCTTCACGGCAGCCTCGCTCATTGTCGGGCTCTTCATGATGATGGCGCGCCCCACCGAAACAGCACCATTGGCACGATGGATTCAGTTTTATTTCCTCACCGTCATGCTGATGGGAGTAAAAGACAAAAGCCGTTTGCTGACCGCTGTGAAATATACCGTTTATGCCATCTTTGCAGCCGATCTCATGGCGAATATACTGCAGGTGGCAGGAGTGAAGTTGCCATGGGTGTATCTGACCATCCGTCCCGGAGAACTGATTCCGCGCTTTCAAGGCATCAAGGGTAATTCGCTCTATTCGGGTAGTATTTCGTTTTTGGCACTATGTTTCCTCATCAACGAGATGGGACTTCGGAAAAGGTTGCGCTATTCTGTAGCCTTTCTGATGGTGGTCAATCTGCTATTGGCAGGGTCACTCCGCTACTTCATCTCGTTGGCGTTAGTCTTGATGCTCATCACCTTCCACCTCTATCGCCATCGAAGCTATCTGCTGTCGGGAATATGTGCCACGATAGGTATGGTGGTTGTACTGACCCGATGGACAATGATGAGTAGTGAGAGTAATTATTTCCGTTATAAACTATGGGGACACACCATCGACCGACTCAACGACAGCCCGTTGGTTGGCAATGGTTTTCTGTTTCAACAAGTGACAGGCCACACGCGCTTCAGCGTCAGAACGCTGGCAACAGCCGATGTGACAGAATCGACCATTCTGCTCTTCGGATTGTGTTTCGGACTCCCATTGATGTTCTTGTTCATCGCTTCACTATTCCGCACCTTCTCACATTACAGTAGCTATAAACACTATGCGCCCGAACTAGGACTGTTTCTCGGACTGGCACTCGATCTCTTCTGGGGTGGCAGTATCGACAATGTATTGTCGCTCTCTGTATTGTTGATCTGCATGTATCTCATCAATCAGAAACATCAAACCTTATCACATCCGTAATCATGACTCCCAACTTCTCTATCATCATCCCAACCTACAACCATCTGGCATTAGCACAACGTGCTATAGACAGTGTGCGCAGCCAAGAAGGGGTAAGTATGGAAATCATAGTCTGCGACGATTCTACCGACAATCGCATCGAACAGTATGTCATGGGACTCCACGATGATCGAATCAATTACCACCACAACCGACCTCAGTTGGGGGCGGTGGGCAATTGGAACGAAGGACTCGGCAAGGTTACGGGCACATATGGCATTGTACTCCACCACGACGAAGCCTTGGTGGGCAACAACTATCTCGCCCAGTTACTGCACGTCATGCGACAGACCAATGCCGATATTGCCGTATCGGAAGTGCACGTCATGATAGGAGAGAAACAAAAGAAGCGACACTTTCCTTCACGATTGAAACGATGGATGCTGCACCACCCCACCACGCTATTTGGCCTCAACGCCATCGGGCCATGTGCCTGCGTAGCATTTCGATGCGACAAGCGACAGGCGTTTCATGAGCCGTTGCAATGGCTGGTCGATGTGGAATGGTACTACCGTATGCTTCGCGCGTCAGCCATCGTCTATTGTCCAACACTCATCGTGGAGTCAGCCCACGACCACGAAGGGCAGATTAGCCGTAGCATCCATATCTATCAAGCGTGGCAGCATGATGCCAAAATCATCGGTACCATGCACAAGGGCATTTCTCTACGACTCATGCTGGCCATCGGGAAGACGATTATGACCGTCAAGCAACAATTTGGCAGATAGTTGCGCCAAGATATTTCGCAACATCGTTTGCATTTCTACTGATTTATCATTACCTTTGCATAATAATGACACAACCGATAAAGATTGTCAAGATACTTGGAGGACTTGGAAATCAAATGTTTCAATATGCCCTCTATACCGCCTTGCAACGACACCATCCCGATGAAATGGTGATGGCAGACCTGCATGGGTTTAATGGCTATAGGCGAAAATACCAACTCAACGAGGTGTTTGGCATCGACATCAAACAGGCAACATGCGGAAATATAGCCCACGTGGCTTACCCCTACCCCAACTTTCAATCATGGCGGTTTGGTAGCAGGTTGTTGCCCAAGCGAAGAACCATGTGTGTAGAGCCACACAACTTTGCCATCGACCATGAGGCTATTAGCCGACAAGGCAACACCTATTATGATGGTTACTGGCAACATGAGGAATATTTCAGCGACTGCCGTGACATACTCATAGAACGATTCCACTTTCCCGACTTCGCCGATGAAGCCAACACCGCATTGGCACAACGGTTGGAAAAGGAAGAGGCTGTCAGCATCCATGTGCGGCGCACCGACTATATCGGCGATAAGCTATTTTATGATCTCACCGCCACCGACTATTACACCCAAGCCATCCACTACATCCGACAACACGCTCAGGCACAGTTGTTCTGCATCTTCTCCGATGATATTGTATGGTGTAAAACCCATCTGCAACCATTGCTCAACGATGTAGAAGCCATCTTTGCCGACTGGAACAACGGCAAACAGGGCATACAGGACATGCATCTGATGACCCTCTGCCGACATCATATCATCGCCAATTCATCGTTCTCATGGTGGGGCGCTTGGTTGGCAACACAGACCGGTGCCATCAACATTGGGCCAAAGCTCTGGTGGCGACGACAGGCTGCGGTCACTCCTGTGCCCAGCCATTGGATAACCATATAACAACGCATGAACAGATGTATTAAAACAAGCAAGCCATGCAACAAATAAACTGCAGTATATTGCTCTCCGTCTATCATCGGGAAAAGCCAGAATACCTACGTCAATGTTTAGACAGCGTGTTCAGTCAGACTTTCCGTGCCAGCGAGATAATACTCGTGGGCGATGGCCCGCTGACAGAAGCGCTGGACACGATGATTGACTGCTACCGAAACAATTATCCCGAACTGCAGTTTGTGCCACTCAAGGAAAACCGTGGACTTGGACTGGCACTCAACGAAGGTCTTCGCCACTGCCACAACGACCTTGTGATGCGCATGGATACCGATGACATCTGCTACCCCAACCGACTGGAACTGCAATACAACTACATGGCAGAACACCCTGACTGTGACGTGTTGGGAGGATGGACCGACGAGTTTTGCGCCACTCCCTCAGAGACCATCTCTATACGACGGTTGCCCGAGCACCATGCCGACATTGTGAGGTTTGGCAAACGCCGCAACCCGATGAACCATCCTACGGTGATGTTCCGCCGCGAAGCGGTGATGCGTGTAGGTGGATACCATGACATCTATCTGTTTGAAGACTACGACCTATGGGTAAGACTCATCATGGACGGGGCACGATTTCACAACCTGCAACAGCCGCTCATACACTTCCGCACCTCTACAGACTTCTTCGGCAGACGGGGCGGCTGGCGATACACCAAGTCGGAAATCAACCTATTGCGATCCTTTCATCAGTTCAAGTATATCAGCACCATAGAGATGACAACAAACATGCTGATGCGGTGTGTTGTAAGACTGTTGCCCAACAAATTGCGACAAAACATCTATATTTTCCTACTACGTAGATAATAAAACCAAGATTGCTACGTTAAAAATAACATATGAATAATACCCAAACAAAACAAATAGACAACTATATATACGATGGCATGAATGCTTTTGAACGAGAAGTGAAGCGATGGTTCGACTTCATCATGGCAGGAATGTGCATCATCATCTTCTCCCCTTTGTTTCTCGCCTGCTATCTGGCAGTACGGCGTGGGAAAGACGGTCCCATCATCTATCGGCAGGAACGCATCGGACGCTTCGGACGCCCATTCTACATCTATAAATTCCGCACCATGGTGACCAATGCCGAGAACAGCGGTCCTCAGCTCTGCAACAATGCCACCGATATCAGACTGACTCAAGCCGGACGATGGATGAGACGCTACCACCTCGACGAACTGCCACAGTTCTGGAATGTGTTGAAAGGAGAAATGTCGTTTGTCGGTCCACGTCCTGAACGTCCCTACTATATTGATCAGATTATGGAAAGAGATTCACGCTATCAATTTCTATATCAAATACGTCCAGGAATCACCTCCTATGCCACCATTTACAATGGCTATACTGATACCATGGAAAAGATGCTTCGCCGCCTGGAGATGGATCTCAACTATCTGAGACACCGTTCGTGGTGGCAAGATTTGAAAATATTATCCATTACTTTCTATAAGATTGTCACAAAAACGATAAACAACAGGGCATCAATATTTACGGAAATGTAGGCGTAAATATTGCGTTTCAAGAATCATTTTATCATTATCAAGGCATTTGATGGCAAACGACTGTTGCAAGGCATCAAATCCGAAAGGACGCATCACCTCAAGGTCGGTCACTTCCTCATCGGGTTCGTCGCGCAGATGCAAATAAGGAACAGAGAGGTTCAATTGGTCGTCTGTCCGGTCGAAATGAAACAGATATCCCGTGCCGTTGCTCTCCTCATTCTCCAACAAACGCACTTCTATCAAGCGGTTTTGCACAGCCCAATAAATCATCGATTGACGCATGTCTGTTGTGCCTTCTGTGGCAAGAGTATCTACTTGGCGCAGTTGCCAGAAGCCATCGAGGTCGCCATTGCCTGATGTCTCGATGTCGCAAGCCACCAAAGCCATACATATTGTCAATACAAATATCAGCCGTTTCATTATCTCTTTCTCCATTTCAGTATTCCGTTCTTAATCAAAGTGAGTTGCACACCATAGTTGTCGCCCAGCAACGTTCCGCTGTCCATGGCAAGAGCTCCTCTGAGCGTCCATCCCCGAGTCCATCGTTCCTTACCATCGCGCAAGCGGTAAGAGACTTCTGCCAATAGACTGACGTTATGCCGTGGATCGGGAAACGGTGCCCAATAGGTGCCAAAACCTTTCTGCCACGTAGCCAGTAAGCGATAATGTAAGCGGGAAGAAGGATCGCCGGCAATACCAAGATGACAGGCTACAGTACGGTTGTTCTCCACAGCAATACGATGGTCGCTATTATAAATAGGTGAAGTATAAAGTGGATTGCCCATCACCTCACCCCAGTGTTGCCATCCGGTATAGAGGTAATGGTTGTAATAGTTGTCGAGACCTGCAATTTGGTCTGACAGTGTTTGGTCGTGGTCATGATACATGGCACCACTCTGATACTTAGTATAGAGGTATTCAAACACCATCTTATTCATCCATCGTTGGTCGGGAATACGAAGTTCAAAGCCCCACAACATATCTTTGAAGGCATAGAGATTGTAGCGCCGTTTCACCTGCGTGTTCCATTGGTCTCCCTCGCCATATCCATCAGGACTGAGATGGGTCAGCGCCGACTGGTCTTCAAAGAAATGGTCGGCATAAAGGCTGAATCCCCATTCGTCAGCATCAAAATTGAAACGTGCCAGCCAACTGCCTAAGGTATTGCCTGCAGCATTGCGGTTTTCCGTTTCCAACACATCGCCGCCTCCTGGCACCAATGCCTTTATCATTCCTTTCAGTCCGCCTTGATTGTGATAGGCCTTCATCGAGCCATCACTTTGCCGCAGATATGAGGTGCCGCCAAACTGTGCCGCCATCTCCAGTCCGAGTTCAAG
The DNA here is from genome assembly GCF_002251295.1 of Prevotella sp. P5-50. Taxonomy (GTDB): domain Bacteria; phylum Bacteroidota; class Bacteroidia; order Bacteroidales; family Bacteroidaceae; genus Prevotella. The sequence goes on along the minus strand of NZ_NPJA01000011.1, from coordinate 59,444 downwards.
CGACACGATGATTTTGTTGGCATTTCCAATACGCAGATAGCCTGCCTTGCTGTGATAAAGAGTGCTTTGCGTGTATTTATATTGCCTTTGGGTAAACTCAGTCTGCCAATGGTCATCGGTTGTCTTGCCATAGGCAATATGTCCTTTTATGGCAAGCCAATGGTGTGTGCCGGGAATGCTCCAATAGTCGGGCAAGGAAAGTCGCACTTGTGGAACAGGGCGGGCATTGATACCCAGAGTTTGTGAACCACTGCTGAGTTCCTGATCTTTCAACTGCATGGGTTGTTCTTTACTACCCACGGTGATCACACCCTTGAGCCAGCGCACCTCAGCATAGGCTTGTTGAACAACAAAACGGCTGGTATATCTGCCCGTTAAAGCCATGTCAAGGCCATAACCAATACCCCAGCGCCGACTATCATCACGTGAGAGTGGACGCTCTATGGTTGCACGCCAAAAGCCATTAGTAGTTTTGAACGAACTGAGTCCATACTTATTGGCATGAAGCCATAATGGCGAATGATCACCCGCCGATGCCGAATTCTGGCGTTCCATCCGATAGTCAAGACTGTCGGCAAGAGGTTCGCGCTGTTGGGCATGGGCATTGAATGTGACGGCAAGAAGCGTTGCTATTGCAATATATTTCATATCTGGCTACAAAGATACGATTAAGCGAGCGAAGTACAAAAGAAAAATCACTTTTTCTTTTGTACTTCCGAGCGTGAGTACCTTAGCATCTCTGGATGCAGAGATACACTAATTTTGCAAGAGATACAAGAAGATAGTCCAAAAAACATGTCATAGGCATCGTCCTCAGCTGGCATCAAAGTCTATCAGCTCCTTGCATGGAATGAGAAATGGATATGAATAGGTTTTGAATGGTATTTCTTTGGATATTCCCGAAAAAACAATTACCTTTGCAAGGATTTTTTAATTCTCATCCATTACATTTTTATATGGGACAAGACATCAGTAATCTCTATCAACTCGACGGACGTGTTCCCGTCGGCAAGGCCGTACCCTTCGGTCTGCAACATGTACTGGCCATGTTTGTCAGCAACATCACCCCTATCATGATTCTGGCAGGTGCTATCGGTATCGATAGTGTCACCAGCAGTATGCTCATTCAAAACTGTATGATTATTGCCGGTATCGGCACGTTGGTACAGCTCTATCCGATATGGCGCATCGGTTCACGGTTGCCTGTCGTCATGGGTATTTCATTCACCTTCTTGTCGCTGGCCATCAGCATCGCTGCCACACAAGGCATGGGTACACTGATGGGGGCCGTAATTATCGGTGGATTGGTAGAAGGCACACTCGGCCTGTTTGCACGCTACTGGATTAAACTGATTCCACCTGTGGTGGCAGCAACGGTAGTAACTGCTATTGGATTCTCGTTGCTTCCCATTGGTGCCAACTCGTTTGCCGGAGGACAAGGAGCTGCCGACTTTGGCAGTATCAACAACTGGATTGTGGGCAGCATCACCCTACTCACATGTCTGCTCTGTCAGGTGTTTGCAAAAGGTTTTCTTCGTTCACTATCTGTTTTGGTAGGTCTTGTGGCAGGTTACATCCTTGCCTTGTGCATGGGCATGGTCGATTTCAGTGGCATCGGTAGTCGTCCTATCCTGTCATTGCCCCATCTGTTGCCTTTCACCCCAACCTTCAATATCGGAGCCATTCTGTCTATCGTTGCCGTCTATCTGGTATCTGCCACCGAGACTATTGGTGACACGAGTGCGCTCTGCAATAGTGCTTTGAAACGCGACCCCAACGAGCGTGAGATGGGAGCCGCTGTCAGTTGCGACGGTTTCGTCAGTTCGGTATCGGGACTGTTTGGCTGTACCCCTATCACCTCTTTCTCACAGAATGTAGGATTGGTTGCCATGTCGGGCATTGTCAACCGTTTTACCATCGCCACGGGTGCCCTCATCATGATTCTGGGTGGAATATTCCCCATGATAGGTTATGCACTAACCACGATTCCACAATGTGTTTTGGGCGGTTGCACGCTGATGATGTTTGGCAGCATCCTCTATGCTGGCTTCGGCATGATGGGCCGTTGCGGTTCATCTCATCGCAACATGGTCATTGTCAGTCTGTCGCTAAGCGTCGGACTTGGCTTCACCCAAGCCACAGAGATGTTCAACATCTTCCCTGAGATTGTCCGCACCGTATTCGCCAACAACTGTGTGGCAGTGGTGTTCCTATTGGCAGTCATCCTCAATCTCGTATTGCCTAAAGACAAAGCCGAGGCTTAAACACCCTATATTCTATGCGATTTTCCCCATCCACATGACCGCTTATTGATCATGATGGATGGGGATTTTTTCTCGAATCGGGTGTTAGGATTTAGGAGGAACCTGAGTGTTCTGTTCAGGAAGATGAGCTGTTTGATGTCAAGCGCGCACCACATCTACCACATGACTGCCTGCACCGATGAGATCTGCACGCTCGGAAATACTCTTCTGATAGGCTATGAAATGGGCAAAGGTCTCATCACTCATACGATTGAGTCGTGTACGCATATAATCAGAGGCACCATCAGGCGAGAATATCGTCACTCGTTCCAATCCTGCATTTTCGTCCAATCGATTAATATCCTCCAAACGCACATAGTCATACAGTTCGTCTGCCTGTGCTTGAATGTGGAAATTCTGATCCACTACTCCTCTATCCAATAACCCTCCTATTCTGTCTTCGTCAAAACAATACGACAGAATGCTATATTCGTTCATCAGATAGGCAACAAAGATCAGACCTCCTGGCTTGGTCACGCGCTTGGCTTCATTTAATGCTTTCAATTTCTCATCATCACCAATAAGATGATAGAGCGGACCAAGCAGAAGCGTGACATCTGCCGATGCTGTAGGCACAAACGGCATGTGGCGTGCATCGCCCTGCACAACATCGGCTGTTGGTTCCCGTTTCAAAAACACATCAATATTGCGACGCACCAATTCCACAGCTTTCACCTCATAGCCTTCTGCCATGAGTGCCGAGGTGTAGCGCCCTGTACCTGCACCAATATCAAGCAAACGATAACCGGGTTTAAGAAATCTGCGCAGATGGTACATGGTGGTTTCAAACTCAACAATACCGTGTCTGCGCAGTAAGCGCAAGTCTTCGGGATGTTTGTTATAATGTTTCTCTATATTGGATAATGCCATAATGCTGTTCTATTACGCTTGTCGAATGAAAGCGCAAAATTATGGGATTATTTTGAGACAGCCAACTATTTACGTGTATTTCTTTCCCTGTACTTGCAATTTCTATAACATGACGAGAAAGATCAAGCCAAGACGTCCCATCTGTAATATTCCATTTATAGAATCGACAGATGGGACTATCTTGAACCAGAATCGGTCAGAAAGCTATGGTAAGTAGCGCATGTCAGCTCACCCGTTTCTTGCGTTCGCAATAGCGTTCACACTGTGCACAGATGTCGTAGCCTAACATGGCTCCTAAGAAAAATCCTCTTCTGGAGAAAGATGACACAACGGTTTTGTGACCATCATACGGATAGCATCCAGACATTCACGTTTGCCAAAGAAGAGATTGAGGCGGTCGTTGCCGATGGGCTGGATGATATAATCAATATCCTCGCGCTTCAGCTTCGACACGGCAAAAGTTTCATACTTTTTGTTGAAGGTGAACAACACCATACGGCGCACACCTTTTTTATACTCATAAATATGGTTCATCAGAACCTTCAGATCTATTGGCATGGTGACTGACTGCATTGTGACTGGAGTTTTGGCCAAATCGCTTATAGGATTTGGAGATTGTTATTGACTATAAAAATGGTTTAATGGCTTCGAGCCATGTATCGATGCGAGTTTCTGTTTTGTCGCTTTCGTTAATATCGTCAAGGGCAAGTCCTAAGAACTTTCCATTCTCTACCGCTTCGCTATTGGAGAAAGAATAATCATCGGTTGGAACTCCTTCGAGCAACGTTGCACCTGCAGCTTTCACTACGTCGGCAATTTCTTTCATACCGCTACAGAACGTATCTGAATAAGAATCGCTGTCTCCACAACCAAACAGGGCAACGGTTTTTCCGGTTAAGTCGGCGCTCTTGAGCGTTTCTACACCAGAATACCAGTCATCCCGCATTTCGCCCACTCCCCATGTGGAAGTACCGAGAATGAGGTTATCGTTGGCTACTACGATATCTGAACTGATATTGGCAACATCTAATGCACCCACGCCGAGCTTGGCGGCTATGGTTTCGGCAATTCCCTGGCATGTACCTGTGGAAGAACCATAAATAACAATTGTCGGTTTCATCTTTTCTGATTTACTATTGCTTGTTGTTGAATCTTGATTGATGCTGCGGGGATCAATCTTCATGAGACAGACACACCCGCAAGAAACGTTTCTTGTTTGCGGTTGCAAAGTTAGAGGTTTTGCGCTTATAGTGCAATACCTAAAAATTGTGATTCTATTTATTTGGCTTAACGAAAGCGTGAGATTTCTGCTATCAATCATCATAATACACGCCACAACGAACTTATACAACAGACAATATCACTTCATTTCCTGGATGAGCAAAAAATCTCCTTTTCTTCGTATTTCGCTCGTTTAATCGTACCTCTGCATCACGGATGCGAAGGTACTCACGCTCGGAAAAACTCAAATATAATTTGGTTTTTCGCCTGCTTAATCGTATCTCTGCATCACGGATGCAAAGGTACTCACGCTCGGAAAAACTCAAATATAATTTGGTTTTTCGCTCGCTTAATCGTACCTCTGCATCACGGATGCGAAGGTACTCACGCTCGGAAAAACTCAAATATAATTTGGTTTTTCGCTCGCTTAATCGTACCTTTGTATTTTGACAAAGACAAAAACGACAAAATGCCAGAAAATACCCGACATAAGATATGAACGTATTTACAAAAATCATAGCCAACGCCCTTGCTTTGCCTGAGCAAGGCGTGGACAATACTATACAACTGCTTGAAGAAAACTGTACCGTTCCTTTCATCAGCCGATACAGAAAGGAACGTACTGGCAACATGGATGAAGTGCAGGTGGCAGATATTGCACTCATGCGCGAAAAACTACAAGATGTGGCAAAACGCAAAGAAACTATCGTGACGACAATAGAGGAGCAAGGAAAAATGACTGATGCGCTACGAAAACGTATTGAGGATTGTTGGAACATATCGGAACTGGAGGACATTTATCTGCCCTACAAGCCTAAACGTCGCACAAAAGCTGACATCGCACGTGCACAAGGATTAGAACCGCTCGCCAATACCATCATGCTACAACGGGATCCTAACCCGCAGATGACAGCACAGAAATACGTCAAGGGTGATGTGCAGTCTGCCGACGAGGCATTAGAAGGCGCCAAATTTATTATTGCCGAAACGATAAACGAAAACGAGAAGGTGCGCAAAGAGATACGCAACGTATTTCGCCATAACGCAGTCATCACATCGAAGGTTGTGAAGACCAAAGCAGAAGACGAAGGTGCACAGAAATACAGCGACTACTTCGATTTCTCTGAACCTCTGAAGCGTTGTTCCTCACACCGACTTCTCGCCATGCGTCGCGGAGAGAAGGAGGGATTTCTGCGTATCAGTATTTCCGCTGATGACGATGAATGTAAGAACAGAATCCGCAGAATATATGTACAAGGACGAGGCTATTGCAGTCATTTGGTCGGCGAAGCGGCTGACGATGCCTTCAAACGCCTGCTAAAACCATCAATAGAGACAGAATATGCCCTATCAAGCAAACAAGCTGCCGACAACGAAGCTATCAAAGTTTTTGCCGAAAATCTGCGTCAACTTCTCTTGGCTGCACCATTAGGACAAAAACGCGTGATGGGCGTAGATCCCGGATTCCGTACCGGATGCAAAGTTGTCTGCCTCGATGCCCAAGGCACATTACTCCACTTTGAAGCCATCTATCCCCATGCTCCTAAAAACGACCGTCAAGGGGCTGCTCGTCAAGTACTTGACATGGTGAAGAAATACAAGATAGAGGCTATTGCCGTGGGCAACGGTACTGCAAGTCGTGAGACTTCCACATTCTTGAAAGAGATTGGACTTGATACAGATACCAATATCTTTGTAGTGAGTGAAGATGGAGCATCGGTCTATTCGGCATCAGAAGCGGCACGCGAGGAATTCCCCAACGAGGACGTTACCGTGCGCGGAGCCGTATCGATAGGCCGACGACTGATGGATCCGCTTGCCGAACTTGTGAAGATTGACCCCAAAAGTATTGGCGTGGGACAATATCAGCACGATGTGGATCAAGGAGAACTGAAAAAGAGTCTTGATATGGTGGTGGAATCATGCGTTAATACCGTTGGAGTAAACCTCAACACGGCAAGTCGTCACCTCTTAATGTATGTCAGCGGTCTCAATGCCACAACCGCCAAAAATATCGTGGAATATCGTGAAAAGAACGGGGCCTTCAAATCGCGTGCAGAACTCAAGAAAGTTCCACGCCTCGGTCCTGTAGCCTTCGTGCAATGTGCTGGTTTCCTACGCATCCCTGGAGCTAAAAACCCACTCGACAATAGCGCCGTTCATCCCGAAAGCTACGATATTGTGAAAGCAATGGCAAAGGACAAGGGATGTACTGTGGAACAACTTATTGACAACAAAGAACTACAAAAATCAGTTGACCTCAAGAACTACGTTTCCGACACGACCGGTATGCCCACCCTTACCGACATCATGGCAGAACTTCAACGGCCTGGTCGCGACCCACGTGCAGCCGTAGAAGTATTCGAATTTGACTCACGCGTACATGAGATTAATGACCTGCAAGTGGGAATGCTCTTGCCAGGAATAGTGACCAATATCACCAATTTCGGAGCATTTGTAGATATTGGTGTTCATCATGACGGACTGGTACACATCTCACAACTGGCAGACAGATTTGTGAAAGACCCGAATGATGTGGTGAAACTACACCAACATGTAACAGTAAGAGTGACTGAGGTTGATATAAAACGCCAACGCATATCGTTGTCGATGAGAGGTTTATAAACATTTAAAATAACTATGAAAATTACAGTATTCTGCTCTGCCAACGAGCATATAGACCCCGATTTCTTCAGCATGACAGAAGAGTTGGGAAAATGGATGGTAGCCAACCATCACGACCTCATCTTTGGAGGCACCAACCAAGGACTGATGAACTGCATCGCTAAAGCCGTACACGATGGAGGTGGACGGGTCATCGGCGTTGTACCATCACTTGTAGAAAAAGGTGGACGAACATCCGACTATATCGATGTACATATCCCCACAGATAACCTTGCCGACCGCAAGAGTCTGATGATTGACCAATGTGACGTGGTGGTTGCTCTTCCTGGAGGTGTTGGCTCGCTTGACGAAATCTTCTGTGTAGCAGCTTCAAAATGTATCGGATACCATGCTAAGAAAGTCATCCTTTATAATATGAAAGGATTTTGGAACGCACTCATCGCACTCATGGATGACCTCGACCAAAAAGGAATGATTCGCGGAAACTGGCACAATATGATTGAAGTGGCAGACAATTTCGAACAACTCAAACAATTGCTGAACGCAATAAACGACTGATAACACATGAAATCAATAGGTAGCATCATCAAAGGAAAACCTACCATGACGGAAAGAACAGTCTATTCCATGCTGATGATATGTGGCATTTCCCACTTTCTCAACGATATGATCCAGTCAATCATCCCGTCCATCTATCCTATCATCAAAGACAAATTTGACTTCTCCTTCGCACAGATAGGCATCATCACCTTGGTCTTCCAAATGACTTCGTCCATCCTACAACCTTTTACTGGCTATTATGCCGACAAGCACCCACGCCCCTACGCCCTGTCGATTGGCATGTGCTTCACATTAACAGGGTTGCTGTTGCTGGCATTTGCAGAAAACTATCTTTTAATCCTTCTGGCAGTAAGCGTGGTAGGCTTTGGCTCATCCATATTCCACCCTACTGCATCACGCGTGGCACAGATGGCTTCAGGCGGCAAGAAAAGTTTGGCACAAGCCATCTTTCAGGTAGGAGGAAACGGCGGTTCTGCCATGGGGCCACTCTTAGCCGCCATCATCATCCTGCCTTTTGGTCAACATGCGATTGCCTATTTTGCTATTGCAGCACTAATTGCCGCTATCATCATGATAAGGCTTGGAGCATGGTTTAAAGCGCGACTCGTCTATGCTGTGAAGCATCCGCAAAAGGATACGGGACTGAATACCGACATCTCCAAAAGGGCGAAATACGGAGCACTAACCATCTTGATTCTGCTCGTATTCTCAAAATATTTCTATACTTCCTGTATCACAAGTTACTTCACGTTTTTCCTGATCCACAAGTTCGGCGTCAGCGTACAAACATCACAAATCTGCCTATTCGTTTTCCTGACCGCTTTTGCCATTGGCACATTGGCAGGAGGAATGTTTGGAGACAGATTCGGAAGGAAATACGTGATATGGTTCTCCATCCTCGGTGCAGCACCATTCGCATTAGCCATGCCATTCGCCAATTTCACTTGGACGATAATCTGCGCTTTCCTTTCTGGATTAGTTATTGCATCGGCATTCTCCTCGATTGTGGTTTACGCCACAGATCTGATGCCCGACAAGGTGGGATTGATTGCCGGTATCTTCTTCGGACTGATGTTTGGATTGGGTGGTCTCGGATCTGCCTTCTTTGGATGGTTGGCAGACAAAACAAGCATCGAATTCATTTTCCAGGCAAGTGCCTTCCTACCATTATTGGGCATTATCGCAGGTTTTCTGCCAAACACCCAAAAGATGGGAGGGCATTAGGCCGAAACACGAGAACCACGACTCACCACATGACGACTATCAACAAACTGTCGATTGGTAGTTTATCTGTTCCCGAAGCCATCCCGAACTCATCCCGAACCTTTTTCGATTGGATCCCAGTTGAAAAAGGTTCGTTCTCGATTATTCTTCAAAAGACAAAGCGAAGGATGAACGAGTTTCTTGAATTCATCAGAGTCATCTCGGACTAAGACGACAAAGAAACAAACATCAAGAATGGGTACATATAAGGGGAAAGGCGATAGTACCCGATGCTCTCCAAATACCGAACCGCTTTGGCTTCATCGGAAATGACAAGTCCACGACTTTCCAACAGAGCCACCAAGTCTGCCTCTGCCATATAATATTTCGTGAAGTGCAGTAATCTTTCCATTAGCGTATTTTGAGAGTGAACGTATATAAACAAAGGCAATGAATTGTGCCTGAGCCACTTGCGTTCTACATGATGGATAAGGCATACGTCGATTTCCTTGCCTTGTATCGCTTTCATAAAGCTGGCGCTTATTGGATTAGCCGCCCCAAAGACAATATGAGGTACGAGGTCACAGACCATCGCCATGACTTTGAGGCAAGCACAGGAATCTGCGGTGACTTTACCATAAAGCTGACTACCCACAAGTCGAAGAAACTCTACCCAGAGCCTATCCGAATGGTTACTTGCCATGACTCGGAAACCGACAATGACGTGGAGTTTATCACCAACAACTTTGAGATAAGTGCCCTTGAGGTTGCCAATCTCTACCGCTACAGGTGGGATATCGAGGTTTTCTTCAAGTGGATAAAACAGAACAGCGTAGTGAAGACCTTGTGGGGATACTCAGAGAATGCAGTACGTACTCACCTATGGGTGGCCATCATTGCATATCTGATAGTCGCCAAAATCAAAGCCGACTGTAAAAGTCCATATTCAATCACTGAAGTAGCTACGTTGATAAGAATCTCAGCTCTCGAAAAAATTGATTTGAGAGACCTCATCACTAAGCCAAAGGACTCAATCATTCAAAACCAAAATGTCAAAGAACTCACTTTATTTGATGAATTTTAATAGCAGTGCGAATTAATCGCATCAGTACTAATTAAGAATTAAGAATGATAAAAGTGACTTTTCACGGCTGAAAAGTCACTTTTTTCCATTTTGAACGGTGTTTTTCCGTTTTGTCTTTTCTGTTTCCCTTTTTTTCATTAATTTTGCAGCAGAATTTTGTAAATAACTAAAAAAATAAATTAGGAATGAAGAAAATGGTTCTTTCTGTGATATGGCTTGCGATAGCGGGAGTATTCACAACCATGACAATGTCGGCTTGCTCCGACGACGACGAGAACAACAGCACTAATGGTGGTGGCATTACCATCGAAGGTGTTGACCAGGCGGAGTATTTCCGCAAGAACCTTGGAATCTTTGCCGAAAACGACAGCATCCTCCTTCCAACGCGAATGACTGTCTTGGACGCGCTCACTCCTACCGTCTATAGCTTCTTTGTAGAAGATATGGAGGAGGCAGAGAGGTTGTTCCTTGCTTGGATTCCCGACAAGGCTCTCGATGGCGTGAGCCGCAACGGCAGCACCATAGTCTATGCTCCCCGCGACGCACAGGGAGCGTCACAGGGTACCATCACTTTCCGCGCTGCCCTGCCAACGGAAACGGCTACGCTTGCCGTGGTTGAGTTCAACGGAGTGAACAAGATGAAAGGCATCGACAAGATAAAGTTCCAGCCTGAGTCGGCGATGCCAGACAATTCTTACGCTTATCCCTTGCCTCTGGGTTTAGGTGCTATAGAAAATGGCAATTGGTTTTATCAATATGTGCCAAAAGAAGAGATTTTTACATGGCATGATGATAAGGAAAAAGTGACTTATTACTATACTTACCCCTTAAAAGTACGCTTAAATAAAGTATATAATTATAAAGAAGTTTGGTATTCTCCGTTTTGTTATGTTTGTTTTAGAATTGCAATGGATAATGACCCAAAGTTTAAAGCAGAAGTAATAAAAAGGCTTAGTAAACCTCGAATTGAAGTATTCGTGGGAGGGGGGCCTATATCGTACCCCGGAGGCATACGTACCACTTTCTACTCTTATCTCTGCGGGAGAGATGAATTGGTTTGGGGCAGATTGATTAATAATTTACCTCCATCTGGTGACTATTGGCTTATACGTTGCTATGCTGTTAAGGATGGTGAAACAGTTAGTATTCCACTGATGAATTAACGTGAACTTGATGAAATATATCTTACCAGGGTCATAGGGACAGTACGTAGGTTCGTTATTTGTCGCGAATCAGTGGTACCTGTCCCTATGACCCTAGGCACTATTTTATAGACAACTTGAAATAATGACATTTTAGTATAATCACAAATGAATGGTATCATAACGAGGAATGTTATCCGTGTAGTTTTTATAGTAGCCATCCTTTTTTCTATTGTAGGGTGTTCGGATAACGATGAAAACAACACTACACCCTCATTGACTTCCACTAATGTGGTGGAGGTCGTTTTCTCGCCATCCGGCTTCGGTGACTTGGGCTATAACGACATCATACTCACGGGACTTGAGGAGTCGCGCAAGCGGCTGGGCTTCGACGTCATGATGCATGTGCCCGCATCGGTGGAGGACGGTATCGCCATCTACAACAAATGGGCGCAGAAGACCGCCAAGGACGAGAGACGGCTGTTCATCTTCGCCAGCAACCAGTATGAGAGTGCCTTGCGTAACTCCTCGGTGCGCCCTTCGGACGCCAACAGCTCAGTGCTGCTCTACGAGACCCACGAACCCATCGACGGTGTATATACCTTCCGCATAGGCATGTATGGCGCGGCATATCTCATCGGTGCATACACAGCCCTAACCAATAAGGATGAATCTGACTACAAGGCAGCCGTGCTTGCCGCCAATCCCTTCGACCGTAATGTTGACGGAGCCGCACAGGGATTCCGCGACGGGTTCATTGAGGCAGGAGGTGCGGATGCCACCATATCTTATATCTCCGACAGGGACGGCGACGGCTACAACATGCCCAATGAAGCATACGCCCTCTGCAACCGCCTATACGAATCAGGCCACACCTTCTTCTTCCCCGTGGCAGGCGGCAGCAACAAGGCTGTATATCAGTTCTCGCGCAACCAAGGTGTCTATACTGCGGGTATCGACGGTGACATGTCTGCCTATTCGGGCCTGATGAACTGTTCGCTCGTCAAGAACATCGGCAGTGCCACCAACGACTTCATCGCCCTGTGGCTTGATAAGAAGGAAATACCCCAACACCAGGATTTCCTCTGGGATTCGGGTTATGTCAACGTCATCTATTGTCACGACTGGAAGGAAACTGACGCACAAGGCATAGAAACATTCAAGAACAATATCTTAGGAAAGGAGACAAAGTATGAAAAGAGCAAGTAACTTCTTTAACTCCCAATTAATAATAATCTTCCTCCTCCTCTCCTCCTGCTCCGACGACAACAACATCGCCACCGACAGTCCTGAGGTCATCTCTAACCGCGAGGTGAAAATAGCCGTGGTGCTCAAGAAGGGCGACCGCCAGGAGCGCGTGCAGCGCATACTCGACATGGCACGCGAGAACATCACAATGGCAAGGGGTGGGGTAGTGCCATCCTACGAATACTACGACGAGGACACCACTGCCCTCGCTTCCTTGGCCGTGGAACTCGCTTCGCGCCAGGATATAGCAGCCGTGGTGGGTTGCTATGACGACCAGCACACCAAGACGCTCGCCTACGAGTGCGCCAAGACCGACAAGACCATGTTCACCTTCAACACCTCGCAGGAGTTAGCGCGCATCTTCGGTCAACACGGCAACTACTGGGGACTCTCCGAGAGTGACATCACGCAGTGCGAGATACTGCTCTCGCTCATGGCTGATGGAGGGGTTCAATTTGATGTAGCCCTGCTTGCCTGCGACAACGACTACGGACAGACCTTCGTGGATTGGTTTGCCTTCCAGGCAGCCGAGATGGGACTTAATCCCGTGGGCCTTGCCACATATAAGGACAAGTCGGAAATCCCCGATGCCTATCTCAAGGCGTGCGCCAATAATCCTACCTTGACATTATGCGTGCCAAACAATGCCGAGGAGGCTTCCATCATGTACGAATGTACCAAGATGGACAACTTCTCCCATTTCTCTGTACCTTTCTTCACCGACCGTGCCTACGAACCCGCCATGCTGAAGAACGAGGGACTTGTGGGACTCAACCTTGTGGCTGACCCCGCTTCGGGCTTTGGCGTGGTGTATAAATCTCGCTTCGGCGAGGCTCCCATCCATGGCGATGCCGAGCTGTATGATGCCATCATGCTCACCTGTCTTGCAAGCCGTTATGACGAAGTGCATAATCTCGACAACCTCAACTATGCCGTCGGCACCCTGCTCTACTACCACTCCGACAGTCAGGGCGGATGGATGTCGGGCAACATGAAGCAGGCTTTCGAGACGATTGCCGAGGGCGGTGTACCCGAGGTGAGCGGTGCCGTGGGCAAGCTCGATTTCGATCCCAAGAACTACACGCTCATCACCCATTCCACCTACGACTTCTGGATGGTGTATGAGGGACAGTTCCTCTCGCTCAACTATATGAAGCGTTCCGAGGGCGAGCACTCCTCGTCTCCCATAGTCAGCTGGGAATGGAACAAGACCTACCAGCAGCAGTTCGACGAGCACATGTCCGACATTGGCTATCCTGCCCTCACGGGCAACAAGGCGGTCATCATTGCCGGTTCGGGCGGTTGGGAGAACTACCGTTTCCAGGCCGATGCGCTCGAATACTACCAGATGCTCCGCAATTCGGGCTATAGCGACGACGACATCATACTCATCATGGCTGACGACCTCGCGCAGAACGCCAACAATCCCGAGAAGGGAGTGGTGCGCCGCTCGGTGGATGGAGACAACCTGTATAAGAACGTTGTCGTTGACTACCGCCTTGAGGACATCACCTACAACGACCTTGCCGTCATCTTCTCGGGCAAGCCCGACGTTGCCCATCCCGAAGTGCTCGACAGTGGCGCAGGCGACAACGTGCTCTTCTTCTGGAGTAGTCACGGCATGCCGGCAGGACTTGCCCTTGGCGACATCGACCTAGTGTCGGGTAAGCAGATGGCGCGCATACTACAGAAGATGAGCGACGAGCAGCGGTTCCGCAAGATGATGTGGATAGTTGAGGCATGCTTTTCAGGCGGAGTGGCAAAGGAGTGCGAGGGCATTCCCGGACTGCTCGTGATGACGGCAGCCAATGCCAACGAGTCGTCGAAGGCCGACCTGTGGTATGCCCCCTATAATGTCTATCTTACCAACCGCTTCACATCGTCCATCATCTCCCGTCTGTATTCCGACCCTGCGACATCTCTCCGCGACCTCTACAACGTGGCGTTCACAGGAACTCTCGGTTCGCACGTCACGATATACAATGCCGACAACTACGGAAACCTCTATCAGAACACAATGAGGGAATTCTTGGGGAAGTAGGAATTAGGGATTAGGTCACTTTTAACTTTATTGACCAACGACTTTCAATGGTATTTCGGCGGCAAAGTTACGAAAAAACATTGAAAGTCGTTGGTCAATAAAGCATCACTTCCGATAGTACTAATAACTCATTCCACTTTTATAATCTACTATATAGCCTTGGCACACCCAATACTGTTCTGACTCATCAAGAGATTCAAAAGCTTCATCTACAGGAGGATCACATTCAGAAATCATTATATCTTTATAAGTTTTATTAATGTAGATTTCGGCTGTTTGAATCATGATTTCGTCTCCCCCAAAGTACTTGCCAGCTTCGATAATAATCTTATGGTCACCCGGGTTGAAATTATCACATACATGATCATTAAATTTTGTACTGAGACTCGTCATGATACAGAAACTCTCGAAAGCATAGTTCGTATAGAAGGTTTTATCACCCATTTTCTCAATAAGTTCCTTTCCTGTAATTAACTTTGGAAGGGCAGCGCTATAATATAGTCTTGTTCCATAAGGATAATCAAAAAAGTCACCTTTCTGTACTTTACCCCAAAACCAATTACCAGATTTAACTTCTTCAAGGGTTAAGTGGTGCGGCACGCCATCGAACACCCCAATATTGTCTGGGTTTGCCGACTCGGGCTGGAACTTTATTTTGTCTATGCCCTTAATCTTGCTTACGTCCTTGAACTCCACTACGGCAAACGTAGCAGTCTCAGATGGCAAGGCTGCACGGAATGTGATAGTGCCTTGCTTTGCACCTTGGGCATCGCGCGGAGTATAGACAATGGTGTTACCGTTGCGGACAACAGCCTTGCGAGCCTCTTGTGGAATCCAAGTGAGGAACAATGTCTCAGCTTCCTTCTCGTCTTCCACAAAATAGCTATACACCGTGGGGGTAAGCTTGTCAATGGCTTTCATTCTGAATGGGCTGCCAAGGATGTCATTCTTGGTAAACGCACCAAGAAACTGACGGAAATACTCAACCTGGTCAACACCGTTAATTGTAATACCGTCACCATTATCTTTCTTGTTGTCATCATCGTCAGAACATGCCGACAATGTCGTAATGGTGCATACGCCTACTATCGCAAGCATAATAACTGAAAAAATAGTCTTCTTCATACTCAAAATTATTAATTAATTCAATATTTCGGCTGTAAAGTTACGAAAAAACATTGGAAGTCGTAGGTCAATAAAGCAAAAATTTTGGTCAATAAAGATAAAAGTGACTTTTTCGCAGCACTTTTAACTTTATTGACCGATGGTTTTCTTTATTGATTAGGTGGTTTGCCCGATGTTTTGTAACTTTGCAGCGATATTTTGAATAATTCACTGAACTTTCGCTTTAATTATTAATTATTTTAATTCCATTCTTAATGACAAGCCCTTTCTCTCTATTCTGCTCTACACCTCTAAGGTCATAGATGCGCTCACTGTCTTTTGTATCTACTATAGCAGATTTCAGAGATGTCGGGGTGGCGATGTTCTTGAATTCCTTCCACAGAGAAAAATAACCTTATACATGCGGCTGAATTAGCAATTAATCTTTGTCATCCGTGTGATCCAAACAATCAGGGAAATACTAACGCTATCATCAAGAAATGGAAATCAGTGGAATCAGTAATTCCTATGACTACTTGTCATAATGTAAAGTTGTAGGACGCGTAATACGATGTCGATGTAAACATATTATTCTTATATTTGCTAAAATGATGGGGATGGGGGCTTTTGGGTGGTTTTGGGTGATGGTTTCATTTTATGGCGCCTTTTCTTGCCAAATCAGAGCTCAAGTGCACTTAACTCTGCTCTCTGGCTTTACCAAAACGTGGTGTTAGGCCTACTATTGAGGCCGTGAAGGGTTGTGTTTAGGTGCTTGTAAGTGGATGTTTAGGACGAGTAGAGTGTGTCTTTGGCGGTTGTTGGGCAGTATGGTAGTGAGGTGTTTTTAGAGCCTGTGAGGGACTTTTGATGTGGGAGGGTGGAATGTGCAGAATGGGTGGAAAAGGCTTGATTCGCCGTGAGAATGCCTGGGTGGGGCCGAAAGTGCTGCTATCTGCCTCGGCAGGAGCATGGTGAATGGCAGTATGCTAGTTTGTGGTTGCAGAAGGGTATTCTGCCAGCCATGACGGAGGCAAATCGTCGAGTTGCCGATAGTTTCTCGTCGGCATCTCGATCGACGTTCGTTGCTCTTTCGTTCGTTTTTTGCTTGTTCCTCGTTCGGTCCTCGATAGGTCTTCGATAGACTAACGAATAACCAACGAGAGACGAACGAGAGACGAACGAGGACCTAACGAGAAGTTAACGGGAACCGAACGAGAAGCGATCGGGAAACCGTGGTCTCTCTGTCGGGACCGGATGGTGTGTTGAATTACTTGTTTTGTAAACATAAGTGGCTTTTTAGTTGTAAATTATTTGTTTAACTTTTGATTTGAAGGTTTCTTTCTTGTTTAGGAAATCATCCTCGGCTTGAAATACAAATATACAACATGGCACCCACGGAATGCAAGAGTTTTGGCACGTCACGTATAGGAATTTAATTATATTTAACTATAGTATATATAAATTTACTTAAAATTGTTAAACGCGCACACGGATAGCACGGATGACACGGATTTTTTTGGCATTGGTGCTTCCTAGGCAGTGGTGAAATGTCACACAGAAATCAATCATCGGATTGTTTTCGTTAAGCCATGAGCAGAATAAAGCTCGCTTTAATTATGCCATGGCGAGAAAACAAAGGCGTATGCCAATTTAGACGGAATTTAGACGGATGTTTTGGGGTTGCCTATGGCAAGATGTTTTGGAGTAGCGAAGACAGAGTGAGAGCGCGCTTTCACTATGCTGAGTCACGACAAAACAAACCACAGGTAAATCTTTGGAGGAAATCTTTTTGAAGAAGTTGCTTCGCAAGAAATATTTTTTTGCAATGATATATATGTTGGCACAAATAATCACGAAAAAAAACGAACAACTATTGTAGGTTGCTCATTTTGCGATACTTATTGCAGATGGAGGTATATTCCCCATTGTATATACTGCATCTTCACTTCTTGGGTCAAATGAAAATTTTGCATTATCTATTAGTTTGGTTGTATAATCTTTAGTAGGGATTTTCCCCGATGGTTTAGGGAAAAACCTTTGCGAAACATCGGGAAAATGTTTTCCTTTGCATCGAGAACAAGATAAAACCCTTGCAAAAGGTCTGGTGAAAACCAAAGAGTAATAACAATTAAAATATAGGAGATAAAGGTATGAAGAAGATGATGATAGCCCTGATGAGTCTGCTGACATTCGCAGCTACAGGCAACGCTATGAGTTATGAGCAAGCCCGTAACGAGGCTTTGTTCCTGACCGACAAAATGGCTTACGAACTCAATCTCACAGAAGACCAGTATGAGGCCGTCTATGAAATCAACCTTGACTATCTGATGGGCGTTACAAGTTACGATGATGTTTATGCGCTGGGATGGGAGCGCCGCAATAGCGACTTGGCTTTCGTTCTGTTCGACTGGCAACTGACCGCCTACCGAACTGCTTCATATTTCTATCGTCCACTCTACTGGCATGGAGGATATTGGCACTTCGGCATTTATGCCCGCTATCCACGTCGCGACTTCTTCTATTTCGGGCGTCCAGTATTCTACGCTTCCTATCGAGGCGGGCACTCTTGGCGAATGAACGGAAACCGCAGTTGGTATCAGCCACGCCGCCATGTCTATGCACCCAAACATCATCGCAACCACTTCGGTATGAAGGATGGTTGGGATCGAGGTGACTTCCGTAATAATCACCATAGCATGCGCAATAGTTCTACACGTACCACAGTAAACCGCGACTGGCGACAGAATAACTCACACCATCGCTATATTGACAGGAGAAACGACAACGACCGTAATTGGAACAGCAATCGCGACAACAACAGAAACAACGACCGTGGTTGGAACAGCAATCGCGACAACAACAGAAACAACGACCGTGGTTGGAACAGCAATCGCGACAACAACAGAAACGGACAATCGTTGGGAGGATACCGCAGTCGTGAAAATGACAGAAAAAGCACATTAGGCGGTAGCAACAACAGCCGTCCTACCACCAGTAGCAACCATTCTTTTGGTAGCGGAAACCGTTCATTCGGCAGCGGCGCCACCCGCTCTGTCGGCAACAGCAGTAGCAATAACGGCGGAGGCCGCAGCACGGGCGGAGGCCACAGTTACGGCGGACGTCGATAACATACGCACTTCAGCATTCATCACCCGTTGCACTTCGCGCATCGGACAATGGGCATAGACAGCAAGGATAGCTTTATTGATAATGCCATGACCCACAGCCACCACCCGTTGATCGGGATAGGTGGCTGTTATATATTCTAAGAAATCGACAGCACGCATCATCATCGTTTCCTCACTTTCCACATCATCAGGCCATACCAATCCTTTTAGATCAGGTATGAAACGTCCAGTAAAAGCTCCCCAGTCGCGCTCACGAAGCAGAGGTGTAGTAACAACTGGCAAGTGATGCGGCCGTGCTATGATTTCAGCAGTTTCCACCGCCCGATGTAAATCGCTTGCCACAACAGCATCGATGGGTTCCTCTGCCAACCGCTTGCTGACGGTTTCTGCCTGTTGGATGCCATGATCATTAAGTTTACCTTGGGTCTGCCCTTGCATGATCTGCCGGGCATTATCAACGGTCTCGCCGTGACGGATGAGATAGATGGTAGTCATTCTGCTAATATTCCTACATGAAGAGGTACTACATCTGTACCCATATCAGCCAATGCCTGCGACATGTGGCGCAGTTTCTGAGATATTTTTCCGTATTCCATGGCGTTTTGCTCGAAGGCAGATACTCATAGTCATTATGTCCGACATCATGGCAGGTGTCGAAAAGATTTTCAAGATTGTAAAAACCAATGGCATGTACTGCCGTCTTCTTATTTTGTGCACCAACAATATTAATTCCTGCCAACAGCAGGAACACCAAGGCCACCCATGACTTTCTCATTGTGATTGCAAGTTTTAAATTATGGTGCGAAGTTATATAAAAAGAACGAGATTAGCGAGAGATTTTTTCTCTTTCGGTATATTTTAACACAAATAATGGATAAAATTTGGTTGATTGGCAAAAAGTTTGTACCTTTGCAACCTCAAAGCGAGAATTTGTATTTACAACATTAAATAAGTAACAATTAAAATGAAAAAAGGTCTTCATCCAGAAAACTATCGCCCCGTCGTGTTCAAGGACATGTCCAACGGCGATATGTTCCTTTCGCGTTCTACCGCAAAGACTAACGACACAGTAGAATTCGAAGGCGAAACTTACCCAGTGGTTAAAATCGAAATCTCGAGCACCTCTCACCCCTTCTATACCGGTAAGAGCAAGCTTGTGGATACTGCAGGACGCGTAGATAAGTTCATGAGCCGCTACGGTAAGGCTGCAAAGAAATAATTTCCACAGAAAAAACGAATTAAAGGCGCGCCCACAGTAGTTGCATATGCTGATGGTCACGCCTTTTTTGTTTCTAACAAATTTCATCCTTCATTTTCTCGCCATGGCATAACTCGAACGAGTTCGGTTCTGCTCATCTGGCTTAACGAAAACGATCGTTTTTTAAATACTGGCAGGATTCCAATTATGGTTTCCTGCCGTTTTTATATCCATTCACCTACTCTATTAAGCCCCATTTCAGTCATTATAAATATAAAAACATTTTCGACTGGTCTAACGAATACCGAAAACATTATTGACTGATCCAACAACCGATTTAAGTTAAGACGACATAAAACGCCATACTCATATAAAGCAATAGTACCATACACACTTTATTCCATTACACAAGTAAACAAATTTCATTATCAGACACAAAAAAAAAAAAAACGCTAATACCACCGTTTTCGTTAAGCCAGATAAGCAGAGTTATGTTTACATGAACTCTGCCATGGCGAGAAAACGTGCCATATAATGGAACATAATGATTAACCCATGATTTCACCATCAGCAAACAGACAAAAAGCATTCTGCATTTCTCCACAATAACACCCATTCCACTAAAAAACGCTAAATAGTTTGGTTGTCACGCAGAACATTCGTAACTTTGCGATTAGTAAACCAAACACTTTTCAAACAAGATTAAACAATTAATAAAATAAAGATGAAAACGATTTATGATTTCTCTGTAAAAGACAGAAAAGGAAAAGAAGTATCACTAAAAGAGTATGCCAACGAAGTATTACTCATCGTCAATACCGCTACCAAATGTGGATTTACACCACAGTATGAAGAATTGGAAAAACTCTACGAGAAATACCATAGCCAGGGATTTGAAATCCTCGACTTCCCCTGCAACCAGTTCGGGCAACAGGCCCCTGGTACCGATGAATCCATTCATGAGTTCTGCAAACTCACCTATGGAACAGAATTTCCGCGCTTTAAGAAAATCAAGGTCAACGGAAACGATGCAGAACCACTCTACCAGTTTCTAAAAGAACAGAAGGGATTTGCCGGTTGGGATATGTCACACCCTATAGCACATGTGCTCGACGATATGCTGAGCAAAGAAGACCCAGACTATCGCGAAAAAGCAGATATCAAATGGAACTTCACCAAATTTCTGATTAACAAGAAGGGACAGGTAATAGCCCGTTTCGAACCAACAGAAAAGATAGAACATATCGCCCAACAGATTGAAACATTGCTGTAAGCGACACCTATTATTAAATATAGCATTCCAACAATAACTAACGAATTGCAAGTAATGGAACATACCAAATGTCTGATCATCGGTAGCGGACCTGCCGGATATACTGCTGCTATCTATGCCTCGCGTGCAAATCTTGCGCCCATAGAATACTGCGGATTGCAACCCGGCGGACAACTCACTCAAACTACTGAGGTAGAAAACTTCCCAGGATACCCACAAGGTGTGGATGGCAACCAGATGATGATGGATCTAAGAGAACAGGCAGAACGCTTCGGTACAGAACTTCGCGACGGGTCCATCACCAAGGTTGATTTCTCTAAAACTCCCTATCGCTTATGGGATGAAGAAGGACGCGAGATAGAAGCCGACACCGTGATTATTGCCACTGGTGCCTCAGCCAAATATTTAGGTCTTGACGACGAACGTAAATACAATGGACAAGGAGTTTCTGCGTGTGCCACCTGCGATGGATTCTTCTATCGAAAGAAGACCGTTGCCGTGGTAGGAGGCGGTGATACAGCATGCGAAGATGCACTCTATCTGAGCCAGTTGGCAAAAAAAGTATATCTCATCGTACGCAAACCATATCTCCGTGCTTCAAAAGTGATGCAAGAACGAGTGATGAATACCGACAATATCGAAATCCTGTTTGAGCACAACACCCTTGGACTTTTCGGAGAAAACGGTGTAGAAGGCGCACACCTCGTCAAGCGCAAGGGAGAAAATGATGAACAAACAGTTGATATTGCCATAGACGGTTTCTTCCTCGCCATTGGCCACAAGCCTAACACAGAACTCTTCGCCCCATGGCTTGATACAGACGAAGTGGGCTATCTGAAGAAAACCGATGGTACTCCACGTACCAAGCTCCCAGGAATCTTCGTTGCCGGTGACTGTGCAGACCCCACCTACCGACAGGCTATAACAGCCGCAGGAACCGGTTGTCAAGCAGCCATAGAGGCCGAACGCTACCTGTTAGCCAAAGAAGGTTAAGCCCATAGCCAGCATTTAACAAATAAATAGTATGAATAAGAAAAGGCTCGCTTCACAGCGAGCCTTTTCACGTTTAAAACTAAATTAATCAACCATAAACCTTAACCATTAAAAATCATATTGGGTTTTGCATTAGAAACCTCTTGTTCCTATATAATGCAAAATTAACTCACAACTAGTTTTGTTTTCTGATGCAAATGTATTACAATTATTTCATACTCGCGTTCATATTTTATTATTTATAGTTTAAAATGCGTGATTTTAACGTTTAATACACCAAATTTATCGCAAATCAAACTAAAATACGCATTTTTGACGATTTTTATGGTAAAATATGAATGTATTTCAAACTTATTTTCGTATCTTCGCAACCGAAAATACAGTTATAGATATGACAAACTTGACCATCATTCTGTTGATTATAGCCACAGGATTGTTGATAGGAGGCCATTTTTGGTTATCAAGAAGGCTTTCTATCCATCTAAGAAGCAAAAACAAGATGCTGTTGGAGTGTACCATCTCCAACCTAACTAATAATCTGTCAACCCCAATGACCATTATCAGTAGCACTATCGAACAGCTACGAGGCAATCATCCTGAACTGCAAGACGAGTTAAACATGATCGACCTTAACATCCAACGATCATTGCGTCTTCTGCAACAAATGGACGAGGCCACACTAATCTATACGGGTAAGATGAATCTACATGTACATCAATGCGATGTAATGCAATCCATCAGAGATACCGCACTATGCATAGCGCCGTTAATGAACAAGAAAGGCCTCAACCTTGACATCAGTTGTAAACCAGACACGATGGTTGGTTGGGCAGATACTGACAAAATAGATAAAATCATCTTTAATCTGTTGCAGAACACCACAAAATATACAGGTACCGACGGTACCGTAACTTTAGATGTGAGTACAAATTCTGACTACGACCACCTATATATACGTATTAGCGACAATGGCGTAAGCATCATCCCCGAAGAAGTAGAGAAAATATTCAATGCTCCATCTATATCCAGTTTTCAGGAGTCCATGATTACCGGAACCTACCCCAACCTATCACTCGTCAACGATATGGTGAGACTACATGGTGGCAACATCCACTACAAAACTCTTCAAGGTCAGGGAACTACCGTCACCATCGAGTTGCCCATAGGAAAAGAGGCCTTCACCGACGCACAAACCAATCATCAACAAAAGTCATCAGAGAGTTTTATCCGTACCTATGCCAACAATCTGCTGCCTTTGCTGACCCCGATAAAAAAATCCGAGAAATCAGCAGATGGCAGCAAAAGCATCAACATCATCCTTGCAGACGATAATCCTGAGATGCTTAATCTGATGGCACATGCCTTAAGTCCATACTACAACATACTCACAGCGAGCAATGGTGCCGATGCGCTCCGACTGGTAAAAGAAGGAAATATCCAACTTGTAGTGGCAGAAACCAATCTACCTAAAATTGATGGTATTAGTCTGACAACTGTTATTCGCCAAAATTATTCCAAGAATCAATTGCCAATTATTACGCTGACGGGCAATGCCGACACCAATGACAGCGAACTATCCCTGCAAGAAGGCGCAGACATCTGTTTGCAGAAACCATTCCGCATGACCGATCTGCTGCTTCATATCAATAACACGCTATTAAGCCGTCAATACCAGCAAAAGATAAATATTGATGCCACCCATCAAGACGAACATATTGAGGAAATCACTTCATCAGACAGCCCAATAGACAATGAGTTTGTAAACCGTGTCACCGAACTTGTCAAAGCCAACTTATCCGATTCTGACTACGATCGCGACAGGCTTGCTTCTGACATTGGAGCCAGCAGTTCCACCTTATATAATAAGTTGCGAGCAGCCACAGGAAAGAATGTTTCGACCTTTATCCGTGACATGCGCATCAAGACAGCCTGCAAGATAGCGCAGTCAGACCCAGACTTGCGTGTCAGCGATATTGCCTATCAAGTGGGATTCAAAGATCCGAAATACTTCGCCACCACCTTTAAGCGGGTAATGGGCATGCAACCATCGGAGTATTTTGAGAAACTAAGAAATCAATAATGCAAACTCTCATGTGAGAACCGGTCATCATATTTAATTTCGGTTTATTCAGACCGAAGGATGATTCAATATTTGTATTGCATCATCGATTCACTTACTCGTCGGCCGAAGAGCCAGCAGACCGACAAAGGTGAATAAACCATTAAGCATCAGCAGTTCATAACCGAATCGATAGCCCGTATAATATCCCACAATAGCGTCAAGTCCCCAACAGAACAAAGGAGAAGCCAAGCATACATAGGGTACCCATCGGTCATTGGTCTGCCTATGGGTCAACAGCCCGAACGCAAAGAGTCCAAGCAACGGCCCGTAGGTATAACCACAGAGCACATAGATGGCATCAATGACGCTGGTGGAATTCACCAAACGAAAAAGCAAAACAAAGACCACAAAAATCACAGCAATAATCAAATGTGATCTTTTGCGTAGGTTTTCATCGTATGGTTTCCCACAGATATCAACACAGAAACTTGTTGTCATAGCTGTCAAAGCCGAATCGGCACTTGAAAATGAGGCAGCCAAGATACCTAAAATAAAGAGCACAACCACCGCAGGTCCCAACAGCCCAGATGCAGCAAAAGTTGGTAACAGTTGGTCACCCATCTCTGGAATTGCAATACCACGTTGATGAGCAAGCATAACGAGCAAAGCACCAAGCGAAAGGAACAACAGGTTGGCAGGTAGAAAAGCCACACCATACGTCGTCATATCTTTCTGTGCATCACGCAATGAACTACAAGTAAGATTTTTCTGCATCATATCCTGATCAAGTCCCGTCATGACAATGACGATGAACACACCACTGAAGAATTGTTTCCAGAAATTCTGCTTCGACATCCAGTCATCAAACACAAAGATGCGCGACATTTCGCTATCTGCTATGGCCGATACAGCATCACCAACCCCCATTTCCAATTGTTTGGTAACCATAATAAGCATCAGTATCAACGCTCCAAAGAGACAGGCAGTCTGCAGCGAATCAGTCCATACCAGTGTGCGTATGCCACCTTTTCTGGTGTAGAGCCATATCAGAGCCACCATTACTAACGCCGTAAATGTAAAAAGCCATCCCTCACCTATCTGTCGCATTCCATCAGGCATCTGCATCATGATACATTGCTGCAAAATCCAGCACACCACATAAAAACGCACCGCTGCCCCTGTCATTTTCGACAAGAGGAAAAACGATGCCCCTGTGCGATAAGCCCTTCGTCCAATACGTTGCCCTAAAAACGAATAAATGGTGGTCAGGTTCAACCTATAATATAAAGGTAGGAGAACAAAAGCTACGATAACATAGCCCAAGATAAACCCCATACATGTTTGCAAATAGGTCATATCAATACGTGTCACCATACCCGGCACACTTACAAAGGTCACACCAGATATCGATGCACCTATCATGCCAAAAGCCACCATATACCATGGCGACTGTCTGTTGCCACGGTAGAACGTATCATTGTCTGCATGTCTTCCCGTCCATCTGCTGATGGCAAACAGCAAGCAAAAATAGCCCAAAACTATCGCTAATATCATCATATCGCACACAAAGGTAGCAATTTTTTAGTTTTTATCCTCTTTTTCTCATTATTTTTCATTACTTTTGTCGTACAAAACACTAAACCATAAGACAATGACAAAACAAAAGAAGTATCTCCTACCGGAGAATGAGATTCCAACACAGTGGTATAACATCATGGCAGACATGCCCAACAAGCCACTGCCTCCCATCCATCCCCAGACCCACAAGCCCTTAACATGGCAGGATTTGGCACATATCTTCCCCGAAGAGTGTAGTAAACAGGAACTGGACATGGAGCATGAGTGGATAGACATTCCCGAGGAAGTGCTCGACAAATACCGTTTTTACCGTTCTACCCCATTGGTACGCGCCTATGAGTTGGAAAAAGCCCTCGGCACTCCTGCCCATATCTATTTCAAGAACGAGAGTGTCAACCCCTTGGGTTCTCATAAAATCAATTCCGCCCTTCCCCAATGCTATTATGCCAAACAAGAAGGCACAACCAATGTGACCACCGAGACTGGTGCCGGCCAGTGGGGTATGGCTCTGAGCTATGCTGCCAAGATATTCGGTCTCGAATGTGCGGTTTATCAGGTAAAGATTACCATGCAGCAGAAGCCCTATCGTTCATCTGTTATGCGTACTTTCGGTGCTGCCGTTACCGGTTCTCCATCCATGTCAACACGTGCGGGTAAGGATATCATCACCAAAGATCCGTTGCATCCCGGTTCACTTGGTACAGCCATTTCAGAAGCAGTAGAGTTGGCTACCACCACTCCCCATTGTAAATATGTATTAGGTTCTGTACTCAACCACGTTGGTCTGCACCAGACTATCATCGGTCTGGAGGCTGAAAAGCAGATGCAGATGGCTGGTGAATATCCCGATACTGTTATTGCTTGCTTTGGCGGCGGTAGCAACTTCGGAGGTATAGCATTCCCCTTCATGCGCCATAACATCAGCGGAGAGCGTCATACCGAGTTTATCGCAGCCGAACCCAATAGTTGTCCTAAGCTGACTCGCGGTAAGTTCCAGTATGACTTCGGCGACGAAGCTGGTTACACACCATTATTACCCATGTTTACGCTCGGCCATCAGTTCAAGCCCAGCAATATCCATGCAGGCGGTCTCCGCTACCATGGTGCCGGCATGATTGTGTCACAGCTCATCAAGGACAAGATGATGCATGGTGTGGATATTCCCCAATTGGAATCGTTCGAATCCGGAATGCTCTTCGCCCGCACCGAGGGCATCATCCCTGCCCCTGAGAGTTGCCATGCCATCGCAGCCACTATTCGCGAAGCCAAGAAGTGCAAGGAAACCGGTGAGCAGAAAGTCATCCTGTTCTGCCTCTCTGGCCACGGTCTCATCGACATGCCAAGCTATGAGCAGTTTATCAGCGGCGATCTGCAGAACTACACCGTTTCTGACGAAGAAATCGAAAGAAACGTCAGCGAGCTGGAGCCCATCATCAAGGAATAACAATCAGTCCATCCATTCCTCCATGCCAAGTATGGAGGAATGGAGATACATTTCGGAGAGTATCGCCCAAGAAAATCCATGCCGACTCTCCAACATAGCTAATAACAAAGAAGCCGGTTCGATGAGGAACCGGCTTCTTTGTATATATAATATAGGTATTATCCTATACCAATCAGTTTTTTCAGTTCACCCTCTTTATAGAGGATATAGGCTGTTGTTCCGATAAACACGAGGAAGAGGAACATCAGTACCATTTTGGAACGAACAGGACCAGCCTTCTTCACAGGAACCGTAGCACTCTGCAGGGTTGTAAAGGCAGGAGTATCCTCTTGCACTTTGGCCTCAGCCATCTGCATCTGTTGAGCCAGTGTGTTATAGGCATTAAACTGCAGTTGCATCTCGTTTTCAAGATCAGTCTGTTTGCTACGTACACTCTCAAGAATCAAATCCTGGTTGGCATCCGAGAACGAAGCATAGTTCTGTCGTGCGCGAGTATAGCGTTCCTTAGCCTCTTTATAGAGTTTTTGTGTATAAGCCAAATCATGACGCGCTTTCTTGGTACGATACTCTGTGATAAAGTCTTGCAGACGCACTTTCACCGAATCAGCCATGGTGGCAGCAATAAGCGGATCCTGGTCAGTTACATTGATAGTGATGACCATTGTTTTCTTATCCACATCACACACAACCTTCTTATCTATCACCTGCGCAATTGCAGTCTGTGTCTTGGTCAGGCGGAACGGATCCACCTTAAGATTCTTCTCTTTCTCTTTACTGCCGAAGATACTCATCAGCCCCTTGACAGCTCCCGACCACCATGGTGTTTTCTGTTCGTTGAGCAGATAGTCGTAGTAGGTCATCACCTTCTTATCTTCTTCACGCTTCACCTTTACAGGAAAGAGGCTGGTTTTGAAATCAACCGAGTTCATCAAGTCAGGATAGAGCGTAGGAAAGAGTGCCTCTGTAGCTGCACGACCTCCGAGATTGACGCCAAACTGACTTGCCAGAGCGCTAAGCGAACTGGTACTACTCTTCGACGACAGTTCTGGTGACAGTTTCACCTGTACATTATAATAGTTGGGCAGTCCCAAGGCATAGATACAAGCCAGAACGAAAGCCACAGGCAGCACAATGACATAGAGATGTTTGCGACGCTTGACAGCAGCCCACAAGGCAGCATAGTCGATGGAGCTTGCTTCCTCCACCTGATTCATCTTGTTATTCTCATCCATAGTCATACCTTTCATTATTTAGTGATAGAAACAAGAGAGGCAACCACAGCTGCCAAACTTGCTAAGCTGGTTCCTGCAGAAAGCATTTGTGCGAAGTTCAATCCTTCACGCTTACGTTTGCTTGGCACTACGATTTCACAGCCTGGCTCTATTTTTGCACCATGTCCAACCTGTGCCACAGTTCCGTTGGTATAAACGACAAAGGTCTTATGCTTCTTGGCACGCAGTCCGAAGCCACCTGCCTTGTTAACATACCACTTATAACCTTTGTCACCCACAAATGAAACAGTATTGGGGAACATCACGTCACCCGACACTTTGACCGTAGCATTATACTCTGGTACTGTGATCACGTCGCCTTCACGCAAAATGATGTCGTATTGACCACCTTTATCAGCCATGGCCTTATCGAGTTCAATACCCACTACGTAGGTATTCTCCAAATCCAAGTTTTCCATAGCAACTGAGTCGCGCTCACTCATATTTCTTTTGAGTGCAGTCAACACATCTTTAGTGCGCTCCTTTTCCTCTTGCGTTTTCACACGTACCAGTCGTGCACCACGCATATAGGCATTCTCGGTCACACCTCCAGCCATTGCCAGGACATCACTCAGTCGCATGTTTTTCATGTTCATCGTCTGTACGCCAGGGAAGTTTACCTCGCCCTTGATAGTAACGTTCTGTGGTGTCACATAACCAGGACTACGGCGCACGTGTACCACATCATAGGGTTGCAATACAAATCCCTTATTACCATCGACCACGAATCCGTCTTTCAGGGCAAACGAGAATGTCTGTGCAATCTCTCGTGTGGTTGTGGTGGCCTTGGGGTCACGAATACGACGCGACACATCAACCTTTGCAGTACTTGCAGCGTCTGTCAGACCACCTGCTTGCATGATGAGGTCCTCTACCGAGGTATTGTCGGCATATTCGTAAGTTCCTGGTGACATCACCTCACCAGTAATCGTATAAGTACGCTCTGAACGCAGTTCTGCCTGTGTTGGAATAAAGAGCACGTCTTCATTCTTCAATGGAATATCGGGCACAGTACCTGCCAAAATACCTTGTACATCAACCGAGACCACTTCAAGACTGCGGTCAGCCTTCATGCGATGCAATACAGCGTGAGCAGTAAAAGCATCTTCGGTAACGCCTTCTGCACGCTCTATCAGTCCTCTCACAGAAGTAACCTCACCACCCAACCGATACTGTCCGGGGCGGAATATGGCACCTTTCACCTCAACCATATTCTCATAGCGGTTGAGCATACCATCTACGGTTACTGCATCGCCGTCATCAACTTTGAATGATGACATATCAAACTCATCGACATTAAATACCGAATAGCGTTCACCGGTCTGACGCACCAGTCTGACAGCCTTCTTATAGGCATCTCCGGTAAATCCTCCAGCATATTTCAACAAAGTTGCCACGCTCTCGTTCTTACGCATTTCGTAGAACATCGGGCGCTTCACATTACCCGTGACACCAACCAAACAATCGTAAGGTCCTACCTGTACCACATCACCGTCCTGCAGACGAACATTACCCGCCAATCTGCCGTTGAGAATATATTCATAGATATCCACCACGGTAATCAGTTTTCCATTACGATAGACCTTCACATTACGTAGTGTACCGATATCGTTGATACCGCCAGCTCTGTAGAGGGCATGGAAAACAGTAGAGAAAGCGCTGAGGGTATAGGTACCCGGTGTCCTCACCTCACCCATCACATTGATCATGATGGTGCGTGTTTGTCCCACAGAGAGCTTCACCTTACTGCTGGCATAGCGTGATCCGAGTGTAGAACGAATTTTTCCGTTGGCAGCAGCCACCGTCATTCCGCTCACATAAATCGGTCCGTATCCAGGAACCGTCACCGTTCCCTCTGGCGATATGGTCAGTTGGTGTGTATTCTGCGAAGCGCCATAAACATCGATGACCACTTGGTCACCAGGACCGAGCACATAGGTCTGCGGTGTGGCGATATTCATATTGGGTTCGAATGAAAGGGCGCGTTGGTTGAAGATGTCACGTCCAAACACTTTCTTGCCATTAGTCTCGGCAGAATGTCCTTGGGTAGCCATTACTTCCTGCTCTGCCAACTGATGGTCTTCACTGGCATCGTTAGCATTCTCAGAAGCTGTATTAACCTTGCCGTTCTCCAGTTCCTGCTGTTGCGATGCACTATGCCGCATGCGGTTGCTTGCATCACCGACGGCAGCATCAGCCGCAGCACTCATATTGTGGCTTCTGATCTGTTTATCATACTGGTTGCGCACACGTCTGATCTGATCGATCTTCACTCCACGTTGCATCAACTTGGTGACAATCTGCGACTGTGACGTTCCGGCTTTCGCCTCCCTTGCCACAAACTGCATCACTTGCGTGTCGGTCATTCCGCTCTGTGCGGCAACCGTCAACGAAGACAGCATCATGAGCGCAACCACCATATTGCGCTTCAAGCCTGCCATTGTTTTCATGCTCGTTACTTGAAAATTCATATTTATCTGATTACTTTTTATTCCTCTTGTTTGAGTCAGCGCAACTATGCTTTTTCCTAAAGGAAAAGCAAAATGCGATGCAAAATTAGCAAAAAAGACTTAAACTACAAAGCGAAACGCACTTTATTTTCATTTACATTGCAGGTTACTTCTCCAGTTGCCTTTTTTTTATTACTTTTGCATTGTTTTCGGCTTCACGAAGCCTACAATCCCTGAAAGTAATGACAACACTGAAGATAGAAGACCTCATCGAACTCCTTTCCGTTGCTCCACAAGTGGGGGCTACGGCAAAAAGTCTGTCTGGCAAGAAAATCAAAACCTTGTTTTTAGAAGGACTGACTGGCTCTGCCGCATCAGTACTGTTTGCCACTATGGCGCAGAAGAATCTGTTGCCCAATGCACTATTTATACTCAACGACGAGGAAGAGGCAGGCTATTTCTATCATGACTTGACACAGATGTTGGGCAACGAACAGGTATTGTTTTTCCCTTCCTCATATCGCCGTGCCATCAAATACGCACAGCGAGACGCTGCCAACGAGATTCTCCGCACCGAGGTATTGAGCCGTTGCATGATGAAAGACGGGCGTTACCTCATCGTCAGCTATCCTGAGGCATTGGCAGAACTGGTCATTTCACGTCGTCAGATGGACGAGCGAACCTTATCCTTAGAGCAGGGACAGAATATTGACACTTCGATCATCGTAACACAACTGCGTGAGTTTGGGTTTCATGAGGTAGATTATGTCTATGAGCCAGGCCAGTTTGCCCTACGCGGTTCTATCCTCGATGTCTATAGCTTCAGTTGCGAATATCCATTCCGCATCGACTTTTTCGGTGACGACATCGACTCTATCCGCACTTTCGATGTGACCGATCAGTTGTCGCGCGACCGTCGTGACCGCATACAGATTGTTCCCGAACTATCTGTTACATCAGAGGAACGCGTACCTTTCTTTTCGTTTCTGTCAAAGGAGACTTTGCTCGTGACAAAAGACTTACTCTTTGTTCACGATTCCATCGACCGCACATACCGTGAAGGATTCTCGTCGCAAGCTCTTACCGAGCGCATGGAAGGACAGACCGAAATGGAGCAACAAGAGACGATGCAGCAGATGAGAAAGGAGACTCAGCTCATCAGCGGCTCTCAATTCACCGAAGCCATCAGCGGTTTGCGTCGCATAGAAATCGGTGCACATGCCACAGGTGTGCCTCAGGCGACCCTGCGTTTCAACACCCTCCAGCAACCGCTGTTTCATAAGAATTTCGATCTGCTGCGTCAAAGTTTCACCGATTATCTGTCAAAAGGTTATCGCATCTATGTTCTGGCAGACAGCGTGAAGCAGTTGCAACGCCTGAAAGACATTTTTTCTGCCGATGAGGAAAAACAGGCCCTACACTTCACCCCTGTAGAAAAAACCATCCACGAGGGATTTATCGACCACGACCTGCGACTCTGCATCTTCACCGACCACCAGATATTCGACCGTTTCCATAAATACAGTCTGCGTTCCGACAAGGCCCGCAGCGGCAAAGTCTCGCTCACGTTGAAAGAGATTCAACAGTTTGAAGTAGGCGATTTCGTGGTCCATGTAGATCATGGCATCGGCAAATTCGGTGGTTTGGTACGCATGCCACAAGGCAACGGCTACCAAGAGATGATTAAGATAATCTACAACGGCGGCGGGGCTATCTATGTTTCCATCCATTCACTCTATAAGGTCAGCAAATACAAAGCACAGGACAACGGTGAACCGCCACGCCTCTCGCAATTAGGCACAGGACAGTGGGAACGACTGAAAGAGCGCACCAAAAATAAGTTGAAGGATATTGCCCGCGACCTCATCCGTCTCTATGCCCGCCGACGACGCGAGCAGGGATTTGCCTTCAGCGCCGACTGTTTCATGCAACACGAACTCGAAGCGTCGTTTCTCTACGAAGATACGCCCGACCAGTTGAAAGCCACCAACGACATCAAGGCCGATATGGAAAAAGCACGTCCTATGGACCGTTTAGTATGTGGCGACGTGGGATTCGGTAAGACCGAGGTGGCGGTGCGTGCTGCATTCAAGGCAGCCTGCGACTCCAAGCAGGTGGCTGTACTCGTGCCTACCACTGTACTGGCTTACCAACATTTCCAGACCTTCCAAGGCCGTCTGAAGGATCTGCCAGTCCGTGTGGATTATCTGTCGCGTGCCCGTTCCGCCAAACAGACCAAGGCAATACTGAAAGATTTGGAGGAAGGCAAGATAGACATTATCATCGGCACCCACAAACTCATCGGCAAGACGGTGAAGTTTCATGATCTTGGACTCCTTATTATTGATGAAGAACAGAAATTCGGAGTATCCACCAAGGAGAAATTGCGCCAGTTGAAAACCAATATCGACACGTTGACCATGACAGCAACACCCATTCCGCGCACACT
Source organism: Prevotella sp. P5-50 (assembly GCF_002251295.1). Taxonomy (GTDB): domain Bacteria; phylum Bacteroidota; class Bacteroidia; order Bacteroidales; family Bacteroidaceae; genus Prevotella. The sequence continues at coordinate 26,196 of NZ_NPJA01000011.1, read as the reverse complement.
GCAGTTCTCCCTTTTGGGTGCCCGCGACCTGAGCATCATCCAAACCCCGCCGCCCAATCGCTATCCCATCCATACCGAGATACATACCTTCGGACCGGAAATCATTGCCGATGCCATCAATTTCGAGATGTCGCGCAACGGTCAGGTGTATTTTGTCAATCCGCGCATCAACGACCTACAGCGCATTGCCGACCTCATCCACACCTATATTCCTGATGCACGTGTGGTGATTGGTCACGGCAGGATGAAGCCCGACGAACTGGAACAAGCCATCTTCGATTTTGCCAACTACGACTACGATGTGCTCCTCTCAACCACCATTGTTGAAAACGGCATCGATATTCCCAATGCCAATACCATCATCGTCAATGGTGCCAACCACTTCGGCTTGTCAGACCTCCATCAGATGCGAGGCCGTGTAGGACGCGGCAATCGCAAGGCGTTCTGCTATCTGCTTGCACCTCCCCTTGCCGACCTTCCTCAGGAGAGTCGCCGCCGATTAGAGGCATTGGAGAATTTCAGCGACCTTGGCAGCGGCATACAGATTGCCATGCAAGACCTTGACATCCGAGGTGCCGGCAACCTGCTGGGCGCCGAACAAAGCGGATTCATTGCCGATCTGGGTTATGAGACCTATCAGAAGATTCTGACCCAAGCCATGACAGAACTGAAAAACGAGGAGCCCACCTTTGCCGAAGTCGCAGACGCAGAAGCCTCTACACCCATCAATACCGACGGACCGTACGTTTCCGACTGCACCCTGGAGAGCGACCTCGAACTCTATTTCCCCGACCAGTATGTGCCATCCGACAGCGAGCGCATGCTGCTCTATCGCGAACTGGACAATCTCCAGACCGACGAGCAACTCGAAGCCTACCGTCGTCGAATGGAAGATCGCTTTGGTCCTGTACCGCCTGCTGCTCAGGAACTGATGCATGTGGTGACTTTGCGTCGTTACGCCTGCCTGTTGGGTTGCGAGAAAATCATTCTCAAACAAGGACGTATGTCTATGTATCTCGTCTCCAAAGCCGACAGTCCCTACTATCAAAGCGAAGCGTTCGGGCGTGTTATAGACTTTGCGGTGGGCAATCCACGTCGCTGCCAACTGCGCGATGTCAACGGCAAACGTTCATTGCTGATATCCAATGTTCCCTCTGTAGCAGAAGCGATTCAGCTACTTAGACCTCTGACTCAACAGTAGCCGCCTGTTTTACTCCAATCGGGCATTGGCATTTACTCCCTCCTTCGTAAGACATAGCGCGCCGTCGTACGCAACGTTGCAAGTTTCGAATCATACTATTGCTTCCCTGTGTGTTCGGGTTGTCAACGGGATTTGTTCGGGTTTTGCTGTTTCATGATGTGATATTTTTTCGGTTACATTTCATGGCACCTTTTCTCGCCATGGCAGAGTTTAAGTGAACTTAACTTCGTTGACTTTCCTCACGTTCGGAAAACTTCAAGCGAGCTTGATTTTTCGCTCACTTAAACGGAAAGTTAACTCTGCTCATCTGGCTTATCGAAAACGTTCTCGACATTCCCACATCGTGGCATTCTTCTGTTCTGTTCCTTGTTTCTCCCAACTTTGTCCCATCATTGTCCGCTCAATATTGGGACTTAGTGTGGAGTCACTTGTGACTAACTGAGGAGTTGACCATGTCTGTGTGCGGACGGAATGTTTTGTGCGAAAGTGATTCTCTCTTGAACCACGGGGCAAAGATACAACATCCCCCCAAACCAATCATACGTTTCTATACGTTTCTTGCGATTCGAGGACATTTCTATCAAGGGTTTGCGGCTTTGGAATGTTTGTTTTCCTGATGTTACATGAATCGCATTTGCTGGACAGAAGTGTGCAAGTTGTTGAGAATAAGCCTTTTAGACGAATGTCCTTTATGAACAAGCGTTTCAGTTTCAGTTGTTTCAGTTGTTTTTTGAGGGGTACCTATTTCACTCCCTATATATATATTATTGATTATTAGTTAGTTATAAGTCTTAAAAAGGGGGTTTGAAATTTAACTGACCCTCTGAAACACAACTGAAACTGAAACAACTGAAACGCTTGGCTAAAATTCACGCTTCTTTTCCGAGGCTTTTGAATGCTTTTCGTTCCCACCAATAAAAGGTCACACGGATCCACGGAACACACCGAGTTTACAGTACAAAGTTACGTAGTATAACTCCCTCATACAAGCAGAGACGGGCTGAAAGCCCAATGGTTTCCTTAGCCCAGGGTAACACCCTGCGGACACGGTTACAAACAAAACAGTACGTCCTGAAAGGACAAAAGTAAAACCATCATACAAAGATTCCATAAGAAAGTTGGTCGTTAACTTCCACTCTACATGCCATTAGTCTGATGTTCATCCCCAGTTTTATGTGAAAAACACCCTTCAATTTACTTGTTTACCTTCCAAACGCACTCGCGATATCACTATTTCGCATCATTTCCTCGTTCGCCAAGGAAAGGGAAATTCATCGAAACAAGGGAGTCGAGCTCGATTTCTGAGGATTTCATGAATAAAATAGCCCAAAAATGGTGGTTTTTAACAGGATTTTGCAGCTTTGAATACTCTATTGACTTGATGTTATGTACATTAATATTCAACAACTCTTCATGATCTGTTTCGCGAAAATCGTCCACATAACATTCCACATGAGGCAGATACTCTTTTCCATCTTCATCTCTTGCTACAAATATGCCCAACTGCGCCACCAAGGTTTTAACCAATGTGACCCATTCCAAGCGAGGATCACCTTCTGCTATTCCGCGCGGAGCTTCTTTCCGCATAAAATTATGTGTTTCTTTTTGTATTCTGCTCGCTTAATCGTACCTTTGACCTGTCGGCCCAAGATACTTTCACTCGGAAGTGCAAAGAAAAACGAGTTTTTCTTTTGCATTTCGCTCGCTTAATCGTACCTTTGACCTGTCGGCCCAAGGTACTTTCACTCGGAAGTGCTAAGAAAAACGAGTTTTTCTTTTGCATTTCGCTCGCTTAATCGTACCTTTGACCTGTCGCTCCAAGGTACTTTCACTCGGGAGTGCAAAAGAAAAAACGATTTTTCTTTTGTACTTCGCTCGCTTAATCGTACCTTTGTAGCATAAAACATAAAAGTATGAATCAAAGCGACAGTATAGTAATTATTCCTACTTACAACGAGAAGGAGAATATCGAGAAGATTATCCGTGCGGTCTTTGCACTGGAGAAGTGTTTCCATATCCTAATCATCGATGACGGTTCGCCTGATGGTACTGCTGCCATCGTCCACCATCTGATGGATACAGAGTTTGCCGACAGACTATTTATTGTTGAGCGCAGTGGCAAACTGGGATTGGGAACTGCCTATATCACCGGATTCAAATGGGCATTGGAACGCCCCTATGAATATGTGTTTGAAATGGATGCTGACTTCAGTCACGATCCTAACGACCTGCCTCGCCTCTATGCAGCATGTGCCGATGAAGGATACGATGTGGCTATCGGCAGTCGTTACGTCAGCGGTGTCAACGTGGTCAACTGGCCCATCGGCCGTGTGCTGATGAGTTATTTCGCATCGAAATATGTAAGAATAGTAACAGGATTCAGCGTTCACGACACCACAGCAGGTTTCAAATGCTACAAGCGCCGTGTGCTACAGACTATCGAACTGGACAAAATCCGCTTCAAGGGTTACGGTTTCCAGATAGAAATGAAGTTTACCGCCTATAAGATAGGATTCAAAATCAAAGAAGTTCCCGTTATCTTTGTCAACCGTCGTGAAGGTACTTCAAAGATGTCGGGTGGCATCTTCGGCGAGGCTTTCTTCGGTGTGATGCGCCTTCGTTGGGATGGTTGGACACGCAAATATCCTAAGATGCCTCAATAATTCGGAGTAATTCCCAATAATCAATCCTCTATCTGTGGATAACTGCAATAGAGAGGATAGTAAAGGAAATGGTCGGAAACCGCTATTCAAAGGTTTCCGACCATTTCTTGAATTTCTCTACACCTTTCGAACCAAACTTCATGAGCGATGCGATGACGTCATCTACGGTCGATACCCGGTCGGGGTGCGACTTGGAGTAGAACTTGTCTGCATAGCAGATAATCTGTTCTTCGATGGTCTCTGGCACATAATCGGCAGGAGGCAACGGCAGGTGCTGCTCGTTGATTTCCTCAATAGTGAGTCCCGTGCCGGTATGTCGCTCGCAAACTCGCGCATGGTCTGGGTATCCTTCTTCGCGCAACAATTGTCCGCCGATAAGTCCGTGGCGCAGATAAGGTTCGGTACCTTCACAATAGATGGATGGTGCATGACAGCGGAACACCCCTATATCGTGAAGCATAGCTCCCTCCTCCAAAAAGCGCCGGTCAGCACCCAGTTCAGGATGCCGCTGCGCTATCTGCAAAGCGCGTTGCGCCACCTGCCTGCTATGCTTAAGCAACAGACGGCGCAACGCATTGTCTTGCGGATAATACTTATCTATTATCGTCTGATAGTCTATCATTGGTCTCGTTCTATCCAACCGAGGTTGTCGCCACGGCGCACCTTGGCACCCTGTTTGGCTGCCACCTCTACCAGTTTACCGCCAAGGGCAGCAGGAATAGGAACGATTTCGCCCCATGGCGCTTGTATATAACAATAGGTATCACCCTCCTTGTAGCGCTGTCCGACAAACGGTTCGAGACAAGGTTCGCAAGCTCCTTCGCCTGAGAATTCGTAATATACCTGACCTGCCACAGGAGCTGTCAGCGCATCCGCCTTGGCATGTTTGAAAGCAGCCAGTTCTTCTACAGAGAGCTTCGTGCCGAGTTTGGCATCCTTTGCTTTCTGCAAATCAGCAAGGAAATTCTTCTTTGCCATACCGCTCTTATAGATACGATACTGTTCGGGATGCATAGCCAATTCAAAGAGTTCCTCATCGTCCTGACCGCACTCCCAACCATTGTCTTTCATCTCCTTGCGGAATCCATCAAGTGCATTGTCAAGCAATGTATGTGGATCGACATCGGTAAATTCGCGTTTCTGCTTGACAGCGAGTTCTTTCAGTTCGGGTGCGATCTCTCCAGGAATCTTTCCGCTCTTGCCGAGTATCATGCCCCACATGGCATCGTCCATCATCACATAGCGTCCCTTGCCCTGCTCTATCGTCAACAGGTTCATCAAGGCAATATTCTTGGTGTATTGTGAGAATGGTGTCACCAATGGAGGATAACCTACACGTGGCCATACATACTCCACTTCGTTGAAGAGTTTCACCAACATATCGTCCATCGACAGTTCTGCCTCGCCCTTCTTGACACGCAGCTTGTTGATGGCATTGTAGATGCCGCCCAGATCTGCCATCATAGAACCCATCATACCGCCAGGAAGTCCGCAACCGAGCAATAATGACGACATGAGTTTGTTGGCAGGATTGATGAAATATCCCAACCAGTCGTCGATAAACTCCTGAGTGAGCGCACGTGCCTGCATGTAGGCATTCATATTGATTTCGGGCACATCGAAGCCTTCATTCTTCAGCATCGACTGTACCGAGATGATATCGGGATGCACTTTACCCCACGATAGCGGTTCGATGGCCGTATCAATAATATCGGCACCGTTGTTGCACACTTCCAATACAGAAGCCATTGACAGTCCGGGACCGGAATGACCATGATACTGGATGATAATATCGGGGTGGTTGGTCTTGATGAGCTTGGTCAGTTTACCCAACAGGGCAGGCTGTCCTATACCAGCCATATCCTTCAGACAGATTTCCTCGGCACCGGCAGCTATCAGCTCATCGGCAATGGCAGAGTAGTATTCTGCAGTATGAATAGGCGATGTGGTGATGCAGAGTGTTGCCTGCGGTATCATCCCTGCTTCTTTTGCCCACTTAATAGAAGGTATGATGTTTCGGGTATCGTTGAGTCCACAGAAGATGCGGGTAATATCTGTACCTTGTGCCTTCTTCACTTTATACATCAGTTGGCGCACATCATCAGGTACAGGATACATGCGCAACGCATTAAGACCACGGTCGAGCATGTGAGTCTGTATGCCCACTTCGTTGAAAGGCTTACAGAAAGCACGTACGGCCTCGTTAGGGTTTTCGCCAGCCAACAGGTTCACCTGCTCGAAAGCACCGCCGTTGGTTTCCACACGAGCAAAACATCCCATGTCGATGATTACCGGAGCAATACGTGCCAACTGATCTTTGCGGGGTTGAAACTTGCCAGACGACTGCCACATGTCGCGATAGACAAGACTGAATCTGATTTTCTTCTTCATAAGGCTAATAATCTCGTTAGTTATAGTTATTTCGTTGCAAATGTACAAATAAAAACCAATACTTACACCAAAAATCGGAGATATTTTGTACTTTTGCATCGAAAACTAAAAAATACCGATTATGACGAAGACAATACTGACTATTGCCTCGGCCTTACTTCTATTGGCTGCGTGTGGCAAAAAGGAGGCTCCGCAAGCCGAAAAAGCCACTGACAACTATCTGAAACGGCAACCGGGCGACTCAACCCTATATGGTCTGGCATGCGACGGTACTACCGATTCGCTCTTGGTGCTTCTCCCCTACACCGGTGCCGATCCTGACACCTTCGACATCATCAATGCCAGTCAGCAGAAACAGATATTCGGCAAACCGTTTATCGGTGACGAACTGGCTGTGATTCTCAATCCTGAAGACAAGGCAGAGGCGCTGACAGTCATCAACCTCGACGACCTCAAAGGACAATGGGCTTTCATGGTCAAGCCCAAACTGCGCGACTATGACAAGATGTCGCGTCGTCTTCGTCGGCGCATGATGGCAGAGATGCCCGATTCTGTCAAAGAATCATTGCTCGTACCGCGTGAGTATGTGTTGCAGTTTAAGCGTGGATACAGTATGACTACCAGAGGCATGAAACGCCAACAGACAACCGATGAGATGAGTGCTGTTGTGTATCCAGAAATCAAGCGATACACGGAGTGGAGACTTTTCAACGGTAAGTTGATTATGGCTTCTGGGACGATGGAAATGCCATCAGGCACTAAAGGTACAAAGCTGAAGATTGACCGTGACACCTGTCGCATCGTAGAACTCACCAAAGACACACTTGTGTTGCGCTTCAGCGATGGCGACTGGAGTTTCTATCGCAAGAAAAACGACTAAGTGTTAGCCGTACTATAACATATAAGGTGGAAGAGTACTCTTCCACCTTATTTGTTCTACTGGACCTTTATCCGGTCTTGTCTGCATCACAGTCCGTGCTGCATCATACGGTGCTCTGCCATTTGCTCATATTTTGTGCCAGGCAGTCCGTAATTGGCATAAGGATAGATGCTGATACCTCCACGCGGAGTGAAAATGCCAGTCACCTCGATATACTTCGGCTCCATCAGTTTGATGAGATCCTTCATGATGATATTCACACAGTCTTCATGAAAATCGCCGTGGTTGCGAAAAGAAAAGAGATAGAGTTTCAGACTCTTGCTCTCCACCATCTTTTCTGCTGGAATATACATGATTTTAATCTCTGCGAAGTCAGGCTGTCCTGTGATAGGACAGAGTGAAGTGAACTCAGGACAGTTGAACTGCACCCAATAGTCATTACCCGGATGCTTGTTGACAAAGGTCTCCAGCACCTCTGGCGCATAATCCATGCGATAGTCGGTTTTGCGACCCAAGGCCTGCAAATGGTCTTCTTGTCTTGTTTCCATCAGAATGAAAAGATTTTAAAGATGTTGTAATTGATGTCTTCGTCATAGACATCCTCCTGGTCGTGACGCTTGGTAAATGCCACTACGCGGATGGTTACAGGCAGAACGATAATCTCGTAGAGTGTCTTGATGCACACCTGTGAAATGATGAGCGACGGCATCTCCTCCCAGGGAATCACACCACCAAGAGCGAGCGGGAAGAAGATAATCGAGTCGGCAGACTCGCCAAACACAGTACTGGCAATGGCGCGAAACGAGAATCCCTTACCTTCAGTCATCATTTTCATGCGGCTCATCACATAGGCATTGATAAACGAACCGGCGAGAAATGCCACAAATGATGCGGCAACGATACGCGGGGCCAGTCCGAAGATCTGATGGAATCCCTCGTCGCCATTCCAATAATCGGCACCGGGAATCCAGTCGGCTATTGCTCCAAACATCACAAAGAGGAAGTTCATGGCAAAGCCCAGCCAGATGAGCATACGTGTGCGACGGTATCCCCACACCTCGCATACTACATCGTTGATGATGTAGCTCACGGGGAATACGATAAGACCTGCCGTCACATTGACGAAACCAAATGAGATTTGCTTTGTTTCCAATACGTTTGCCGTAATGAGGCAGACGCAGAACAGTATGCCGAAAAGCATAAACAGCACACTGACTTTTTGATTGTCGTGTTTCATATTCTTGTTTTGTTAAAGGGGGTTGAGCAAGTACCCCTAGGTTTTGCGCCTGCAAAGGTACGAATAAGTGAGCAGAATACAAAAGAAATTCGTTTCCTTTTGTATTTTCGAACGCAAGTACCTTGGACCGTTAAGGTCAAAGGTACGAATAAGTGAGTGAAAAGCAAAAGAAATCCAAAAATTTCTTTTGGTTTTCTGAACGCAAGTAGATTCATCAATCTGCCCGATTCTACAAAAATCATCAGAATATGTTTGGATGTTTTTATATGTATTTGTATCTTTGCAGAAAACTATAAAATATTATGGCAAGAAACAGAGAAGAATCATGGGATGCCATGTATCAATTGGCAGTAGCTTATGTCATGGAGCATCATCAGATGCCCGCCAAAAGCAACAAGGAGTATGCCAACATCTTGAACTGGTGGAAATACAATCGAAAGAAATATAACCAAGGAACGCTCAATAATAGTCATGCAGAAAAGCTGATAGAACTCAGTAAAATGCGGACGATACACGAACTACATTAATATATTGACGATGATGAAAACAAACAGAAGCCATCACTTACCTATGATTATCGCCATAGGCATGGCATTAAGCATCATTATTTCACTACAGGCCCTTGCTCAAAAGAAGAATCCGCCTCTGGTCTTTGCCCACGAAAACCAGCATCTGTCACTTATGCAGAAAGCATACTATAAAGAGCGTACATTGACAGCACAACCCTTGTTACCCAATCCTTTTCTGATGGACAACGGAAAGAAAGAGGTGAAACGCTACGGACAATGGGCACAGAGACGTGCCGAACTGTTGGCAAGTATTCAGAAATATGAAATCGGCATGAAGCCTGCGGTAAGCATGGACGATATTGATGCCCGCATGAACGGCGACACCCTTATCGTCGATGTACACGTGGACGGACAGACCCTGACTCTCTCGTCCGTCATTACTTATCCCAAAGGTGGTAAAGCACCCTATCCGCTCATCATCGGAGCCAGTCGCAACTCTATTCCTGCACAACTCTTCACAGCGCGCAATATCGCCTTGATGACCTTTAGAGAGAGTCAGGTGAACAACTACACCCAATGGGGGAAGCACGACAGTCGCGGTCTGTATCAATTCGACCGACTCTATCCTTCGCTAACAGCCAATGGGGCCTATAGTGAATGGGCATGGGGATTCAGCCGACTGCTTGACGGACTACAGAAACTCGGTCCAGAACAAACACACATCGACATGAAGCATATCGGAGTGACAGGATGCTCGTATGCTGGAAAAATGGCGCTGTTCTGTGGAGCCATGGACGAACGCGTGGCATTGATCATCGCACAAGAACCCGGAGGCGGAGGTGCTGCGTCATGGCGTGTATCGCGCACCATAGGTAAGGTGGAAACACTCGACCGTACAGACTACAACTGGTTTTTGGAATCAATGAAGACAACATTCGCTGAAGAACGTGTAGATCTGTTGCCTCACGACCACCACGAACTCATTGCCCTGTGCTGCCCACGTGCCGTATTACTTTTAGGCAATCCTGACTACGAATGGCTGGCTGATCCTTCCATGTATGTTTCTGCAGAAGCTGCCATCATGGTTTGGCAGCGTTTCGGTATTGCCGACCGCATCGGTTATTCCATCGTACCGGGACATGACCATTGCCAATTGCCCGAATCACAATATCCGGAAGTCGTTGCCTTCATAGAACGTTTCCTCTTGGGCAAGAGCGACACACCTACCACAATACGTATTGCGCCGGCAGACTATCAACAGAAATACGATGTGAAACGATGGGTCAACTGGTAGAGCGTATGAATAAAAAAGCTATTGTGATAGGAGCCACCTCCGGTATCGGACGCGAAGTGGCTTTACAACTGGCAGAAAAAGGATGGCTGGTAGGCATTGCCGGTCGGCGCACAGACCTTTTAAGAGAGGTGCAACGTCAGGCGCCAGAAGGTCGCATCGCTTGTCTCCGACAGATAGATATTACCAAGGATGATGCCTCTGACCTTCTGCAGGAGATGATCAGCGAGATGGGAGGCATGGATCTCTATTTCCACAGTTCGGGTATCGGTTGGCAGAACACCACGCTCGATATTGACAAGGAGCTGCAAACCGTAGCCACCAATGGTATGGGCTTTGTGCGGATGGTAGCTACTGCCTACCGGTGGATGGTAGGAAACCATAAGAAAGGACACATCGCCTGTATCACCTCGATAGCAGGAACCAAAGGACTGGGAGCCGCCCCTGCCTATTCTTCTACCAAGCGTTTCCAAAACCATTATATAGAATGTCTCTCCCAACAGGCGCGAATGCGTCATCTGCCTATCCTGTTCACAGACATCCGACCGGGTTTTGTAAAGACCGACCTCATTGCTGGCAATCATTATCCCCTACAGCTTGATGCCCATCGGGTGGCAAAAGCCATTGTCGATGCGATAGAAAGGGAAAAGGCTATCAAAGTTATCGACTGGCGTTATGCCATCCTTGTATTCTTTTGGCGCCTCATTCCCCATTGGCTTTGGACTCGCATGAAGATTGGGTAAGTGCCAAAACAACCATTTTTCTCTATATAAAAAAAACAACGTTTTCGTTAAGCCAAATGAGCAGAATAAAGCTCGCTTTAATTCTGCCATGGCGAGAAAACGAAGGAAAAATCCAACGTTTTCGTTAAGCCAAATGAGCAAAATAAAGCTCGCTTTAATTCTGCCATGGCGAGAAAACGAAGGAGAAATCCAACGTTTTCGTTAAGCCAAATGAGCAAAATAAAGCTCGCTTTAATTCTGCCATGGCGAGAAAACGAAGGAGAAATCCAACGTTTTCGTTAATCCAAGTGAGCAGAGATAAGCTTGCTGAAGATAGGCGGCACCTCGGAAATAAAAGAAAAACAAGGTTTTTCTTTGTATTTCACTCGGTTTGCACTATCTTTGTAGCGGTAAAACAAAAACAATATGAAGAAAATTTTAACTTTGGCCCTAATGGCCATATCACTGGGCGCATACGCACAGGAAGATGTGTATAAAGTGCAGATGGATGCCATCGATGCACAGGGTGAACAAGTAATGAAAGAGTATCGTGCACTACGCGAGAAAGACCCTAAAGGGGAACTGCCGGAGACTAAAGCACGCATCGTACAGTTGTCAAACCAGATGGACTCACTCAGCGGAGTACAACTCAAACTGGTACGTACCATCATCCGCGACAATAAAAACAATACGATTCCTGCCAAATACATCCTCAGCGCCATGTACGACTTCGACTATAATGAGTTGAAGAGTATTCTCGATCCTACTGCTGCCTACTACAACTGCCCGGAACTCGACCGTCCCAAGAAACTCTTGGCGGGTATGGAGAAAAGAGCACCTGGCAAGAAATTTACTGATCTGCAGATGAACGACACAGACGACCGCTATGCTCCATTGAGCCAATGGGTAGGAAAAGGTCAGTATGTATTAGTGGATTTCTGGGCTTCATGGTGCGGTCCCTGCCGACAGGAAATGCCTAATCTGGTTGCCAACTATGAGAAATACCACGACAAAGGATTTGAGATTGTGGGTGTTTCCTTCGACCAAAAGAAAGAGGCTTGGGTGGAAGGCATTCAGAAACTCGGTATGAAATGGCCACAGATCAGCGACCTCAAAGGTTGGAAGTGTGCTGCAAGTGAGGTTTATGGTGTAGCAAGCATCCCTTCCAACATACTGGTTGACCCCAACGGCATCATCGTTGCCATGGATCTTCGCGGTGAGAAGGTTGGCGAGAAACTCAAGGAAATCTACGGAGAATAAACTACCGCTTATAAATATAATATGGGCTTTACAGCAAACAAACCTGCTGCAAAGCCCATATTTATTTCTTTATATCGCAATGCTGTCTATGCCTGACTCAACAACCAAGCCATATAACCGAGGAAGCCTGCGGTAAGCACACCACCTTCCCAGCGTGCCACCGTATATCGAGTACGCGCAAAAAACCATACCAGAGCGACCGATACCAAGGTCATCAGCAGATCTATCATCGTGATACCGTTAATCTGCATCGGACAGATAAGAGCTGTCACACCAAGTATCATCAGTACATTGAACACATTACTGCCAATAACATTTCCGATCGCCATGGCAGAACGGCCTTTACGGGCTGCCACTACACTCGTTGCCAGTTCGGGCAACGAAGTACCGCCAGCCACAATCGTCAGTCCGATGACACTCTCACCTACTCCCAACGAAGTGGCAATACGCGATGCGGCACCGACAAACCAATCACTACCGAATACCAAGGCTGCCAAACCGACCACCACATAGATGATGCTCAACCATACCGATTGCGCCTTCACCTGTGCTGTTTCCGAATCATCGGCTTTGGCATGCTTCAACGTATAATACATGAATAGGACATAGCCCACCAGCAACATCACACCATCCAAGCGACCGATAGTGTGTCCGGTGATGGTCCACGACAGTTGCCCGTCAATACATGCCAACACCAATAGTACCGATGCAATTACGGCAAACGGGATGTCTTTATGTACCGTAGAACGGCTGATGACCATCGGGGCTACCATGGCGGCACAGCCCACAATAAGCATCGCATTCATAATATTCGAACCGACCACATTACCCACCGCCAAATCGGGGGTGCCCTTCAATGCCGATACCAGACTGACAAAGAGTTCGGGTGCCGACGTACCAGCAGCCACAATGGTCAGACCAATGACAATTTCTGAAACATGCAGCCGACGGGCTAATGCCGAAGCACCTTCTGTCAGTCGGTCTGCTCCTGCCAATACAACAGAAATGCCGATAATCACGATAATGATGTCGAGTATCATAAAAACTATTTCTTGATCTCTAAAAGACTATTCTTCGTCATCCCAATCGAAATCATCGAAGCCCTCAAGCGACGGTCCGATAAAATCATCGAGCGCACGACGTTCCTTCTTCGTAGGACGACCTGTGCCACGGGCACGATCCACAAAACCGCTGATGCGGTTCATCTCCAGCAGTTCATACTGATCGGGAGTTGTCACATTCTCATAAATCTCAGGCAAGAGTTTGGCACCGACACGCTGCTCAATGGTTTTGAGAACCTTGAAAGAATAGGTGACGGGAGGCTTACGCACACTTACCGTCTCACCAACCTTCACCATACGTGAAGGCTTCACGTTGACACCACCGATAGTGACACGACCATTCTTGATGGCGTCAGCGGCAATGCTGCGTGTCTTGAAGATTCGTGCAGCCCACAGCCATTTGTCTATACGTGCCAGTTCAGCCATTCTGCTTCACTCCTTTCCCCAGCTTGTTATACTGGTTCATAGTGATGTCAATACCCGCCAACACAAAGCTGCGGATAATCTCCACACCAAGGTCGATAGCCGGCTGAAGCGTCTTCATATCGTCGTCACTATAGCGTCCTAACACATAATCCACCTGCATGCCTTGCGGATAATCGTTGCCGATTCCCATGCGCAAACGGGCATACTGCTGTCCGATGAGTTGCTGGATATGTCCCAATCCGTTATGTCCGCCATTAGAACCATTGGCTTTCAGTCGGAAATGTCCAAGTGGCAGAGCAACATCGTCGCTGATGACGAGCAAACGGCTCTGGTCGATATTCTCTTTGTTGAGCCAATAGCGCACGGCATTACCGCTAAGATTCATATAAGTGGTAGGTTTCAGCAGAAATACCTTACGGCCTTTGATAGAAACCTCTGCCACATACCCATAACGCTTGTCCTCAAAAACAATATTGGACGCTTTAGCAAAAGCGTCCAATACCATAAATCCAGTATTGTGGCGGGTCATATCGTATTCACTACCGACATTGCCCAAACCGACAATCAAGTATTTGTCCATGCTCTATGCAGTCAGATTATTCTGCAGTGGCAGCAGCCGAGCGAGATGCACGGGTAGCCTTAACAGAGCAAACGATAACCTCTTTTGGAGTGGCGATCTCAAGACCTTCGAAGCTGAGGGCAGCCACCTTGATGCTCTTACCGAGCTCGAGGTTTGTAACATCGATGTTCAGAATTTCAGGAATCTGCTGATAAGGAGCGGTAACGTTGATCTTGCGGATCTGGAGCTGAAGCTTACCACCATCGCGCACACCCTGGGCCAGACCGTTGAGCTTAACGGGAATACCTACAGTGATGTTCTTGGTGTCGTTCACCTCGTAGAAGTCTGCGTGAAGCAGAGCATCGGTTGTTGGGTGGAACTGAAGCTCCTTGATGATAGCCTTGTGCTCTTCACCGTCGATGTTCAGCACTACTACATATACATGAGGAGTATAAACTACCTTGCGGAGTTCTGCCATAGAAGCTACAAATGAGAATGCTACGGGAAGTCCGTTCTCATCTTTCTTCTCACCATACAAATTACAGGGTACGAGTCCTTCTTTGCGAAGCTGTTTAGAGGCTTTTTTGCCCAAATCGGTGCGCTTCTGACCGTTTACGTTGATTTCTTTCATAATAATAAATGTGTTACTCTAAATTAAGTTGTTTTTGCTTAATTCACCATCACACGAAGCGAAAAAGCGGTGCAAAGGTACGAAAAATTTGTGAAATGCCCATAACATCCACTACTTTTTTACATTATTTCATCGCTTTTCTTGCACGAGAATGGATTTCTTTGTATTTTTGCACTTGATAAGAGTATCAAAATAATTATTTTCAACAGATTTATGATTAATCGGGAATTAATAAGAATCAAGACCGTTCAGTTAACCTATGCCTATTATCAAAACGGCAGCAAGAACATTGAATCGGCAGAGAAGGAACTTCTTTTCAGCCTCTCCAAGGCCTACGATATGTATGCCTATCTGCTGGCGCTCATTGTTGGCATTACAAAAGAGTCGCGCAGACATTTGGAGGTTGCCCAGGCGAGGGCACAGCGCGAAGGCACAGAAATGCCATCACAGAAGTTCGCTTACAACCGTTTTGCACTGCAGCTTGAAGAGAACAAGATGCTCAACGAGCTGATGGAAACACAGAAGAAATCGTGGAACGACAATCCCGAATTTCTTAAAAAGTTGTATCTTCAGATTACGGAAAGTCAGATTTACCACGATTATATGACTGACGAGCAAGACGATTACGCTGCTGACCGCGAGGTGTGGCGTAAGATTTATCGTACGTTCATTCAGAATAATGACGACCTTGATGCCCTGCTTGAAGAAGAGAGTCTTTACTGGAACGACGACAAGGACATCGTTGACACCTTCGTACTGAAGACCATCAAGCGTTTCGACGAAAAGAAGAAAGCCAGTCAGGAGTTGCTGCCAGAATACGACAGCGAGGAAGACAAGGACTATGCACGCAAGCTGTTCCGCTATGCCATCCTCAATGCCGATGAATATCAGCATCTCATGAGCGAAGCTTCCATCAACTGGGACTTCTCCCGTCTGGCCTATATGGACATCATCATCATGCAGGTGGCCATTGCAGAGATGCTATCCTTCCCCAGCATTCCCATCAACGTTACCATCAACGAGTTTGTAGAGATTGCCAAGGCCTACTCTACCCCACGCAGTGGCAGTTACATCAATGGTATGCTCGACAACATTGCCCATCATCTCATTGAAACAGGACGTTTGCTCAAGCGCATTGACTACAGAAACGATAAGATTACACAATAAAAACAATATTAACGACTATGACACAGATTATCCTCGCCGCACAAGCCGGTGGTGCCCAGGGTGGCAGCATGAGTTTTATCATTATGATGGTGGCTATCTTTGCCATCATGTATTTCTTCATGATTCGCCCTCAGCAGAAGCAACGCAAGAAGATTCAGCAGTTTCAGAACTCTCTGGCCGAAGGTCAAGAAGTTGTAACCGGCGGTGGCATATATGGCAAAGTGAAGCGCGTTGACCTGGCAACAGGCATCATCGAAGTGGAGATTGCCCATGGTGTAGTTATCAAAGTTGATAAAAACTTTGTATATGACAATGTGGCTGCTACCATGCAGACCGCTCAAAAATAACATCCGGCATTCATGCCGCGACTATTAAGTCAGCATTTTGAATCCACAACACCTGACACGGATCACCAGACGTTTCTTGTTCAGCACCATGAGCAAGCAACTTCTGGTGTTTCTGTTTTTTCTTTTTCTATCGGGAGCTTTCTGGCTTATTCTCACTCTCAATGAGACCTACGAACAGGAAGTGAAGGTTCTCATACGCATCAAGGGAGTCCCTCGCAATGCCGTACTCACCTCGTCTGAGACAGATACCATCCGCGTCACCTTACGCGACAAGGGTTGGGTCATCATGGGCTATCTTTACAACCACACCACAATGGTCAATATTCCCTTCAAGACCTATGACCGAGGGCAAGGAAAAGGAGCGGTTAGCAGCAGTGAACTCAAACGCCTCATCGAACTACAACTGGAATCGTCCACCTCTATTATCAGCATGAAGCCCGACAGGGTGGATTTCAGTTATAACAACGGTGAGCGCAAGCGTGTACCGGTAAGATGGGCTGGCCGTGTCATTCCCGAACAGCTTTATTTCATCTCACATGTGCAATATTGGCCCGACAGTGTTGACGTTTATGCCTCAAGCGAGAAACTCGACAGCATTCGTGCCATGTTCACCGAGCCGCTCAACTATGCAGGATTCCGCGACACTTTGATGGTTGACTGCCGGTTGGCACATATTAAAGATGTGAAGGTTGTACCTGAATATGTGCGCATCGGATTCTTTACCGATGTCCTCACCGAAGAGAGTATCGATGGTGTAACCATTCAAGCCATCAACATGCCGAAGGGTAAAGTGTTGCGCACCTTCCCGCAAAAGGTCAAGGTGAACTTCATCACGGGTGTCAACCAGTTCAGGTCGTTGCGCCCAGAGGACTTCACCGTTGTGGCAGACTACCAGGAAATCATGCAGCATCCGTCTGACAAGTGTAACATCTACCTGCGCAATGTGCCTCATGGCATCAGTCGCGCCACTCTCGAAATGAAACAGGTGGATTATCTCATCGAAGAAGAATGAAGATAGGTATCACAGGAGGAATCGGAACAGGTAAGAGTTACGTGTGTCGCCTGCTCAAACAGCGTGGCATCGAGGTTTACGACTGCGACGAGGCTGCCAAACGCCTCATTCGCACCTCACCTATTATATATAAAGGACTCTGCCAACTCATCGGCCCCGATGCTTTTCTCTGTCAGACCGACAAAGACGAACACACGCTCAACAAGGCTGCCGTGACGCGTTTCCTCTTGCAGAGCGATACCCATGCGCAAGCCATCAACGACATCGTCCATCCTGCCGTATTCCGCGATTTCGAGGAGAGCGGCATCCAGTGGATGGAGAGTGCCATCCTCTTCGAATCAGGCATCAACCGCTTGGTCGATAAGGTTGTCATGGTGAGTGCTCCCGATGAGGTGCGCATCAACCGAGTCATGTCACGCGACCACATCAGCAGGGAGAAGGTGATGCAGTGGATGCAACGCCAATGGTCTCAGGAAAAAGTGCGGCAGCTGTCTGACTTCGAGATTGTCAACGACGGCATACAGCCCCTCGAACCACAAATAGAAACAATTATCAAACAATTAGCATACAAATCATGAAACAGACTATTTTAGCCATCTCGGGCAAACCGGGACTTTACAAACTCGTGTCACGCGGCAACAACAGCCTCATCGTTGAGGCACTCGATGCGACACATAAGCGCATGCCTGCTTTCGGCAACGACCGTATCACATCACTGGCCGACATCGCCATGTTTACCGAAACAGACGATGTGCCCTTGATGACCATCCTCGCCTCACTGCGTGATTTGGAAGGTGGCAAGGAGTCAAGCCTCAACTACAAGAAGGCAAGTCCTGCCGAACTCCATGAGTATTTCACCAAGGTGTTGCCTGAATGGGATCGCGACCGCGTTCACAACAGCGACATCAAAAAGCTCATTCAGTGGTACAACATCCTTGTAAAAGCTGGTGTTACCGACTTTGAAGAGGAGATGGTTCCCACAGAGGGTGACAATATCGACGACCGCAAAGCAGAATAATCCTGTCGTCAATATCCCCCATAAGAAAGGTGCAGACCAATAATAATGGCCTGCACCTTTTCTTGTATTGTTGAAAACAGTTGATGTTAGAATCTGCGTGGACCGCCGAAACCTCCACCAGGACCATGTCCGGGACCACCAAAGCCAGGACCGCGCATGCCTCGACGGTTATCATGTGGACCGCGCATGCTCGACTTGCCTCCGAAGATATTCAGCCTGTATGATGCGGTCAGCATGGCATAGTTGGTAATGGCGTTGTATTCCGTATCAGCACGCTGCATGGCATTGACCGTGCGGCTGAAGGTAGATTGCTGATGAAGGATGTCGTAGAGCTGGAGTGACACGGTGAGTGCGTTGCCACGGAGGAACGACTGCGAGAGTTGTGCATTCCATATCAGTTCGTTGGTATTCATCGACGAGTCGCTGAAACCACGACGACTGTTCATATTGAGTCCTGACGACAGTTGCGTACCCCATGGTGCGGTCAGCATCAAACTGGCACCATAGGAGAAGGTCCATGTGTCGAGGTTGTTGTTGGCCTGCAGTTTACTGCGAGCGTGCATATAACTGAGTGAACCGTTGAGTTCAAATTCCAACCAATCGTTGCGGTAGCTGGCAGCAATGCGTTCGCTGAGATTCGTAGTGCGAGTGGTTGACTTCTGTGAGTCTGCCTTATCCACACTGACATATCCTACACTGTTGCTGTAGTTCACCGTCGTGAAGGTGTTCACATTGAAATAGGCAGCAGTATCGATTGCGGTATTGAACATAAACATACCGAAGGCATTCCAGTTGCCGTTGATATTCTCAGGCCGTGTGGTTCGTCCACCGGTTGTCTTATCGTAGGTCACCATATTGGAGATGGAGTTGTCGGTAGTTGAAAACATCAGATGCGCCATAATGCTACGCTGATGATTCTGGATATAGTTGTTGTAGAAGAGACGGAAATTTTGGGTAAACGATGGTTTCAGTCCTGGGTTACCCTTCTTGACGTTGAGTGGATTGCTGTCATCGGTAATATCGAGCAGATCGGTCATTGAAGGCTGACTGGTATTTCCGCGGTAGGTGAAGCGCAACTGACTCAACTTCGAAATCTTCCAACGGAAATCGGCTGTCGGGGTGACATTGGTCACCGTACGGGTGGTATCAGTATGTACGCTCTGATAGTCCTGCACGAAGTGTGACTTCTGTGGCACTACCTGCACACCCACATTGAAATTATAGTCTTTTTTTATCACGCGCAACATGACATCGGCTGTGTGGATGTAGTTTTTATATTCCGAATAACGGCTGAGCTTATTGTCGCGATAGTTGTCGAGCGAGGCATTGCCCAGGAGCGAGAGGTAACTGTCCCACTGGCGGTAGTCTGCATCGACATCAAAGAAGTTGGCATTGATATTGCTGAGGTCGTAAGTACCACGGTCGCTCTTCGAGTATTTATACTGATACTGGTAACTGAACTGCAAATAAGTTTTGGGCAGGATAGGTTCGCTGTAGAGAGCCTTGATACTGTAGTTCCAGTTGGTAGTGGGAGTCACGGCGTATCTGTTGGCTTGATAGGTTGAGTCGCTACCCGCACTATTAAGCAGTTGGAAATACTCCACCATACTGTTGGTAAACGATTTGCTCATGCCGTCACCATAGTTACCGCCCAGGGTCAAGGTCACGTTGCGGCCGTTGGCACTCAGCTTGCGGTTCATCTGCAATTTTGCACCAGCATTTTTCGAGTCGCTATAACTGAGCGAGTTGTCGTTGTTACGGTTTTTGACGAGTCCGTCGTTGCGCATGGCTTCCACCAGTTCATCATTGTTGAGGGGGTCGTTGCCATAGGTATAGGGGTCTTCATCAAAGGTCAGCGAATAACCTTTGCTGAGTCCGTCGTTGGAACCATAGGTGAAGTGCGGACGAAACATGATATTGGTCATGCTGTCGGGAGTCCATTCCAAACGCATGCGTACATCCCAGTTGTTGGATCGTGTATAGTTCTGGTTACGGCTGTTGCCAAAGGTAGAGGCTGTTCCGCTTAGGAAGTTTTCGGTTGATTTCAACACATAGGTATCACCGTCGCTGTGGTTCCAGCGCACACTACCGTCGAGAATCAGCTTATCGGGAATCTCATAGTTGAGGTTGAAGCCCACCATCTTGGTAGCTGTCAGTCCCTGTCGTCCACCGCCGAAGCGTCCACCGCCACCGCCGGGGAATCCCATATCGTTTACATTGTTAGCACTCATCATACCGAAGGCCTTAAGGTCTTTGCTCTGCGTACCGCCAAAGGCACGGTTGCTGTAACGGTCTTTCGTACCAGCCCCGAGATTCACGTTGAGCATCTGTCCGTGGTTCATGCCCTTCTTCACACCGAAGTCGAGCACGGTTTCCTCTTCGCCATCATCAATACCTGTCACACGCGCCTGGTCACTCTTCTGATCGTATGCCCGCACACGTTCTACAATAGAGGTGGGCAGATTCTTCATGGCTGTCTTGGTGTCACCTGTCATAAACTCCTTACCGTCGATCAGTATTTTTTTCACCTCCTTACCGTTGATGGTAATCTTACCAGAGTCGTCAACCTGTGCACCAGGGAGGCGACGCACGAGTTCTTCCACTACCGATCCTTCTGGAGTGCGGTATGCTGATGCATTATATACAAAGGTGTCGGCCTTGACAGTCACCTTGGCTGCATGTCCGGTAACGGTGGCTCCTTTCAGCATAATAGCATCGGGCGAAAGGGCAATAGTGCCCAAAGCCACATTCTTGTCGGCTGTCACATTGATGCGCTTGGTATAGGTTTTAAATCCCACACAGGTCACCTGAATAATATATCGGCCTGTGGCTGGTGCTTTCAGCGAGAACTGTCCATTCAAATCAGTCAACACACCTTTCACCATCGTACTGTCTGTCTTCAACAGGCGTACGGTGGTCTGTGCCACTGGATCCTGCGAGTCGTTTTCAATCACTTTACCCGTAATGGAGCGCTGCGCCATGGCTATTATGGCAATGGTCAACGTCATCAGGGTCATTAGGAATCTCTTTTTCATTTTCTATAGGTAACGTTTTAAGTTCAATCTGGGGTTTTTGACGCTTAAATCGCCAAAGAGTTTAACCCAAAAAACAGGAAAAATGCCCATTTCGTCAATTATCTATAATTTTTATAGACGAAATTGCAAATTTTATACTAATTTTGCAGACAGAAATGAAACAACAGAAGGTTATCATATCACAAAACATTCGGAAAGCACTCGACGAAGCTGTAGCGGCATGTAGCCACGACCGTCTTTTGGTGCTTGTTGATGAAACAACGCTCAAAGCATGTTGGCCTCTGGTCTGCCAATGTCCGTCGATGCACGATGCACAGTTGATCACCATCGGCTGTACCGACACTCACAAGACGCTCGATACCCTATCCTTTGTTTGGAGCGAAATGCAACGCCTTGGTGCCACACGCCATTCGCTGATGGTCAATCTGGGTGGTGGCATGGTCACCGATTTAGGTGGGTTTGCTGCTTCCACATTCAAGCGCGGCATTGCTTATATCAACATCCCCACTACCCTGCTCTCTATGGTCGATGCCAGTGTTGGCGGCAAGACGGGCATCAATTTCGGAGGATTGAAAAATGAAATCGGTGTATTCAACAATGCCTGTTGTGTCATCCTCGATACTGAATTTCTGCACACCATGGATCGGGAGAATATTCTCTCTGGCTATGCGGAGATGTTGAAACACGGACTGATTTCCACCAAAGAACGCTGGAGTCAGTTGGTTTGCTTCGCCCCTGTCACCTCGCACATCACCAGTGAAATGGTGGCTGATAATGTGAGTGTGAAGCAACACATCGTGACGGAAGATCCCACAGAGCACGGCATCCGCAAAGCACTCAACCTCGGACATACGGCAGGACATGCTTTCGAATCGTTGGCATTGGAGCGCCAGCCTATTCTTCACGGCTATGCGGTAGCATACGGACTGATTGTGGAGTTGTATCTCTGTTGTGTCAAGACTGGATTTCCCACCGACATCATGCGTCAGACCGTGGCATTCATCAAGGAGAACTACGGACGGATGGCAATCACCTGCGACGACTATCCTCGACTGATAGAATTGATGCACCACGACAAGAAGAATGTGGGCAACACCATCAACTTCACGCTTTTGGGCCATGTGGGCGACATCCGCATCGACCAAACAGCTACTGAAGACGAAATCAAAGAGGCACTCGATTTCTATCGTGAGTGCTGAACCGATATACCCATCATGATGCTTTGGCATCATTTCGTTCTACTACCTATTTATAATACTAACAACCGAAAAGAGGGACGAATCCGTGAGGACACGTCCCCCTTATGTTTTCAGTCCTTTTATATTCTGATTGATGATCTGTGATTATTGAGTGTCATCCATGCATTCCGTGTGCAACCGCCATTTGTTCAGCTTCGGCACGTGCAGGTTTGCCGGTCGCAGTCTGAGGCAGATGTGCTACGGTGAAGATGCTTCGTGGTTGCCAATAGCGAGGCAGATGATTACGACAAATGTTGCGAAGGCCTTCCCTGTCATCACTCTCCGTCAGCATGACCACCTGTTGCCCCAATACCGGATGGGGTGCACGGGTTATCATCAACGGCACATCGGTATAAGCATGCAACAACCGCTCCACCTCTTCCATCTGAATCTTGATGCCACCCGAACATATCACATTATCGCGCCTGCCAAGAATACGGAAACATCCGTCAGCACGCAGTTCCACGATATCGTTGGTCACGAGCACTCCCTCATGTACGGCAGGAGCATCTATCGTCAAACAACCTTCGGCGGTAACCGACAGACCGACACCTTCAAAGGGTTTGTACCATTCCGACCGTTGCGGCCCGTTGAGCCGGCGGAGGGCGATATGCGACAACGTCTCGGTCATTCCGTAGGTGCTCCATACGGCATGTGGGAAATCTCGGAGCTGTGCAGCCAATTGATCATCGATAGATCCACCGCCGATAATCAGTTGCCGAATATCCATGATCCGTTGCCGTTGTTCATCATTCTTCAGCGATTGGCACACCTGCAGGGGCACCATGGCAGCAAAGTCAATCTGCTGTAGTGATGGAGGCAAGAGGGCAAGAGGATGGCTGCTGGGTTCTACCGTTGTCAGCCGCAGTTGACTCACCAGCGACCTGACCACCATCATCTTGCCGGCTATATAGTCGAGTGGCAGACAGAGCAATGCGGTGTCTCCTGCTTTCAGTCCGAGGAAACGGCAGGTAATACGTGCCGACGCTTCCATGCGTCGTTTCTCCACCCATAGGGGTTTGGGGTTCCCTGTCGATCCACTGGTGTGTACGAGCAGGGTGTCACAGTCGTTGTGCCATTCCTCCAAAAACTCTTCTATCTGCATCGCCATAGTTTGTCATCCTTGATGGTCAGCGGCATGGGTATATTATCCGTAAAGAGTTGGCCGGTGCCCAGTCCTTGGGGCATGCGGATGGCAGAACCATAGATATCGGCTGTGAGTTGGGCAATGGCGTCAAGACCGACATTACTCTCCAATGCTGAGGTTATCCAACTGCCTATTCCCATATCGCGAGCTGTCTCTACCCACTCTCTTACTCCCATCATACCGCCATGCAATGAGGGTTTCAATACGATATAAGCGGGACGGATGATGTTGAGCATCTGTCGTTTTTGGTCTCTGTCGTTCACACCGATGAGTTCTTCATCGAGTGCGATGGGCAATGGTGAGTTGCGACAGAGTTCTGCCATGAAGCTCCACTGCCCGGCACGAATGGGCTGTTCGATGGAGTGGATTGCATATTGCGCTAAGAGTTCCATGCGGTAGAGTGCATCTTCAAAGTCAAATGCTCCGTTGGCATCGACACGCAGCTCCACCTCCCGATGGCTGTATCTGTTGCGTATGCGCTTCACGAGTTCGAGTTCATCCTCAAAGCGGATGGCACCAATCTTGAGTTTCACGCAGTGGAATCCCTGGTCGAGTTTCTGGTCGAGCCGTTGGGTCATCTCTTCGAAATTGCCCATCCATACCAGTCCGTTGATGGTGATTCCCTCTTCTCCCCTGCTGAATGGGGTGTCGAAGATGATGTCACCCGCTTGCAGATGGAGCATGGCGGTTTCCAGTCCGAAGAGCATCGAGGGATAGTCGCGCAGGAGTTCTGGGTCGAAACATCCCGTCTGTTCTATCTGGTCGCAGAAGCGGCGCAACAGTTGGGCGTAGTCTGAACGGTCGTCACAACTGAGTTGGGGTAGCGGAGCACATTCTCCCACGCCCTGACGATTGCCATCGGTGACGGTCACAAACCACGACCGACGGTCGGTATAGATGCCTCGTGATGTTCCGGCAGGCTGTCGGAAATGGAGCACCCGCTCTTCCAAGTCTATCTTATACATTGCTGATCAGGGGATTTGAGGGTATTTGTCAAAATCGGGTTTGCGCTTCTCCAAGAATGCCTTGCCACCCTCTTGTGCTTCATCGAGGAAGTAGTAGAGCATGGTAGCATCGCCTGCCAACTGCTGAATACCGGCTTGTCCGTCGAGTTCGGCATTGAGTCCGGCTTTGATCATGCGCAAAGCAATGGGTGAACGTTCCATCATCTCTTCTGCCCATGCCACACACTCGTCTTCCAGTTGGTCGAATGGCACGACCTTGTTGACCATGCCCATACGTTCTGCCTCCTGGGCTGAATACTGGCGACAGAGAAACCATATCTCGCGGGCCTTCTTCTGTCCCACCATTCGTGCGAGGTAGGATGCACCGAAGCCGGCGTCAAAGGATCCGACCTTAGGACCAGTCTGTCCGAAGATGGCATTCTCCGATGCGATGGTCAGGTCGCACACCAGATGGAGCACATGACCGCCGCCGATAGCATAGCCGTTGACCATGGCAATAACGGGTTTGGGCAGTCGGCGTATCTGCATCTGCACATCGAGGACACTCAGTCTGGGCACGCCTTCTTCGTCAATATATCCTCCACGGCCTTTCACATGCATATCGCCTCCCGAACAGAATGCTTTGTCGCCGGCACCGGTGAGCAGTACGACGCGGATGCGCTGCAGTTCACGACAGATGGCGAAGGCCTGACTCAGTTCGAGGGTAGTCTTTGGTGTGAAGGCGTTGCGGTACCGTGGTCTGTTGATGGTAATCTTGGCAATGCCGTTGTATTCTTCGAAGAGGATCTCTTCAAACGCTCTGATGGGTTTCCATTGTCTTGTTGTCATAGTCTGTTTCTTTACTCGTTTATTATCATTTTGGAGTTCCATTTTCATCCTTCGTTTTCATCCTTCGTTTTTCGCTTCATTCCCACATCGTTGGTTTCTCCTTTTCAGTTCCCATGTTCCTCCCATTTTGTCCCATCTTGCCCGCCTGATTCTGGGATTTAATGCGGATTCACTGGTGACTTACTGAGGAGTTGCCCACGTCTGTGTGCGGACGGAATGTTCAGTGCGATGAGTGATTCTCTCTTGGACTCCGGTGCAAAGGTACGAAAAAAAACAATAGGTTGTTCCACTTGTCGCCAACTTGTGATGGAAATGTCCGTCACCTTGTTACATTTCTCTGTGTATCAATGCGTTACAAAGCCTAATTTTGGAGTGTAAATCTTAGTGGTTATTGTATATTGCTGAATATTAGGCAGTTAGGTGGAGCACTATACGTATATTGGCTTGAACCTGTGGTAAAATCATGGGTATGCTGTTAGACGCTGTAATAGAAATGAACCATAGTGTTAGAGCGCCAACTGCGTTTTACAGTTTTACAGTTTTACAGTTTTACAGTTTTTATAAACGGTTTCTGACTTTCGAGCCGATTTTTTATATATATTATATAT
>NZ_NPJA01000010.1 GCF_002251295.1 Prevotella sp. P5-50 | reverse complement strand
CAAGAAACCTTTTCGTTTTGGCTTTTTGGACTGTTCCTGCACACTTTTCTGCACAATAACCGGAATTTGATTGGCTATCTTCTTGTTAATAGATTGTTGTTCATCCATTAACCGGACTATCTGGAACATCTGTCGTTCCTTATCCTCTAAAAGACTGCGCACACTATCGATGCGCTCTGCTGGATAGGTGGCCTTGAAACGGCAAAGCATACTGTCCATTGCCATACGCCGTGCATGGTAATGCTCGATATCTTTATCGTTCCATTCCAGTATTGTTTCACCCAATAGAGAAAATTTTATCATTTGAATATTGATATTGTTTATTTCTTTTCGGAGCTCGTCTATTTTTTTATTGCCAAGTTCTAATGCTTCTATCTCCTGCCATTCATAGAGGCTATTATATGCCATACATCCGATAAGAATGGAGATAAGTATATATCCCAACTGTATTGCCTTATAGAAATTTCCTGACCGCTCCATTATTTTGATGACATTGATTTTTGGAACATGAATAAAAGTTTATCTTTTTCGTTCATGCGGATATTATCAGAATAATCGCCTTTTGTTATTTGATACCCGCATGGCTTGACCATAAAAACGCCTAAGCCCTTAGTGTATGAACTTACTTCTGAGGCGTAGTCTTTACTTGTATTTAATGGAACTTTCCCTTTAATATGACACCACTCATTATTGCAACTGATGTCTTCAATCTCAGACATCATTTTTTGCAAATCTGTAATAGCTTTGGAACTTGCCGCTTGGGGTATCTGCAACTCAAAATAGAGCATCGGTTCGAGAATGTCCACACCTGACTGTTGCAAGGCCAGCCTGAAGACATAAGGGGTCAGCTGTCTGAAATCAGCAGGTGTACTTACCGGGCTATAATACTCGGCTTGAGTAAAAGTTACTTTCAGATCAGTCACTTCCCATCCATGTAA
>NZ_NPJA01000001.1 GCF_002251295.1 Prevotella sp. P5-50 | reverse complement strand
CTAACTTACAGATTGTAATTTTCTGCAAAGATAGTCATTTCTAACCCATAGAGTCATTTTTTGCTCGTATTTTGTCGCATATCAACCACTTACAACGATTGTTAATCGTTTTTAGTGGACACTAGTGGTGACGGACATTCCATCACAAGTTGGCGACAAGTGGAACAACCTATTGTTTTTCTTCGTACCTTTGCACCGTGGTTCAAGAGAGAATCACTTTCGCCTCAACATTCCGTCCGCACACAGACGTGGGCAACTTCTAATTAAGTCACCAGTGAATCCGCACTAAATCCCAGAATTGGGCGGACGATGATGGGACAAAATGGGAGGAACATGGGAACTGAAAGGGAGAAACCTCACGATGTGGGAATGGGTGCGATATTGCTAATTTATTGATAACAACATACTGGTCGAGAAAACGAAGGAGGAAATCCACCGTTTTCGTTAAGCCAGATGAGTAGAGTTAAGTTCACTTAAACTCTGCCATGGCGAGAAAACGAAGGATGAAATCTAAGGATAAGATCCAAGAAAATAATATGGCAATTCGTAATGGGCTTCTCAAGAAGTTGTGTGGATCGCCAGAACTGTTGACTTTCAAAACCGTAAAATGGAGGTATCGCGATAAGCGAGAAGATGACGTAGGAACACACTCGCAATAGTGACAGTCAACAAAACCAGATCAGACGATACCATCGGTTCAAGCGTTACAATATAACAATATAACAGTTTCCAAAAACCATTTTCTGCATTTCAAGCGTTACAATATAACAGTTTCCAAAAACCGCACAACGGATTTGCAGATTTCTTTATTCCTCCAATTTTGCGTTTCAAGGCGTTACAGTTACAGTATTACAGTTTTGAAAAACCAAAAACAGGGCGCGTCTTATGGCTTTATCTGATCTGCCCGATTCCAACCACTACCCGATAGCAGAGGACTCATCCTGATGAGATTACTGTTTCTTGCGAAAATCCAACGACAGTCAGCGAATTGTCGGGAAACTGATGGGAGAACAGCAATACTGTTTCAGACCGTCCCTGTCATGTGCAACTTCTTGATGTCCAGTTGGTTGGATTTGCTGAGTCCTTGTTGCTCTTCCACTCTGTAGGCGATACACCATACAGTTCGCGGAAGGAATTGATGAAATAGGAGAGGTTTTTGAAACCTACACGGGCGGCGATCTCGTTGACGCGCAGCGTGGTCGTGGTGAGCAGCTTCTCGGCTTGTCTGAGCCGGACGTTGCGAATGAAGATGCTGGCTGACTGGTTGGTCTGGTCTTTCAGCTTGCGGTGCAGACTGGCACGGCTGATGCCTACCTCTCGGCATAGCACATCGACGGAGAAATCGCTCTCGCTGAGGTGGCTGTTGATGGATGCCATGACGCGCTGCATGAATATCTCGTTGGAATCTTCTGTCTCGACTGCCTCCAGCTTGTCGTCTTGCAACTGCTTGCCGTGATAGGTGTTGTAGAGTTGCTGGCGGAGGAGAATGAGGTTGCTGATGCTCTGTTGCAGGATCTTGATATTGAAGGGTTTGGTGATATAGGCGTCGGCGCCGATGCCAAGACCTTGCAACATGGATTCTTCGTCGGCACGGGCGGTGAGGAGGATGACGGGGATGTGGGCAAACTGGATATTCTTTTTCAGCTTGCGACAGAGGGCGATACCATCCATCTCCGGCATGGTGACATCGCTGATGATGGCATCGGGGGCATGGCGGAACACAAGGGCAAGGGCTTCTTTGCCGTTGCGGGCTTCACGGATGTGGTAGCTGGATGAGAGGGCACGGCAGAGGTAGTTTCTCACTTCATCATCGTCTTCCACGATAAGCAGATGGCGGGAGGTGTGCGACTTCTGCAGACTGGCTGGAGCGGTTTCCTGCGCCTCGTTGCTCCTGATCGGACCGATGGGTTCTTCCTCTGTGGCTTGCGCTGCGAGATGCTGCAGACGCTCGGCATTGCGGAGCATCAGCCGGTAGGTGGCTTGGCGGTCGGGGTCTGCATCGGTGTCGATGAGCTGGGTCAGCGGACTGATGATGAGCGACATCGGAGTGCGTATCTTGTGGGAGATGAGGGCGAGGGCTTTGACCTTCTCGCGACTCTTGATCCAGAAGAATACAAGGGCGAAGATGAAGAGGAGGAGGGCGGACAGCAGGAGACGCGTCAGCCAACTGTTCCACCACGGACGACGGATGTCTATCTCTACCTGTTTCACTTCCGACCGCTTACCGTTGTACTCCACGGCATAGCGGAGGATGTGGCTGCCTGCATCGAGATTGCTGAAGGTGACCAGGTGGCCGCCTTCGGGGATGGTGGCCCATGGCTCGTCGTCTAAGGAGTAGGCATAGGTGCACTCGGCAGGAGCATCGGTCTCTTCGGACGAGAGTTCGATGCTGAACGAGTTGTTTTCGTAGGCTATGCTGAAATGCTGCGACTGGTAGATATTGTCGGTCATGACGGGTTTGCCGCCAGTGAGGGTTCGGGTGTTTGCCGGCACATTGTTGATATACAGGGCTGTGAGGCGGGGGTGGAGCACGTACTGATGGCGGGCAATGGCGGAGGGCTGGAAATAGGTGATGCCGCCGTGACCGGCAAACCATAGTGTGCCGTCGGTATCTTTCAGCAGGGCTCCTTTCGAGAACTCGTTGCCTTGCAGTCCGTCGCTGACGGAATAGTTGGTGAAGATGTTGCCCGGCTCGTCGAAGCACGACAGACCGGCATTGGAGGAGAACCAGATGAGGCCGCGCTCGTCTTCGCTGATGGCAAAGACGGAATTGGAGGGCATGCCGTCGGAGGTGGTGTAGGTCTTGGTGTGGTCGCCATCCACCACAAGGAGGCCGTCGGATGTGCCTACCCACAGTCTGCCGTGGCGGTCTTCATGGATGGCATAGACTATGCGCTGCTCGCACAGGTGGCGATGCGTGGTGATGTTGTATATGCCGTTGAAGGTGCCTGCCAGCACATGGCCGTTTGACAATACATAGAGGCAGTTGACGTATTTGTTGATGACGGGACTGCTCACCCATGAGAGCGATTTCTTCTGCATGTCATAGCAAAAGACACCATAGCCCATGGTGCCGAGCCATATCCTGCGGTTGCGGTCTTCTCTAATGGCAAAGACGTTGGCTTGTTCGGGAAGTCCGGGCACGGGGGTGAACACACCGCCTGTGCCGCTATAGCAGGGGTAGCCGAACGACCCGATCCACGTCCGGCCGTCGGAGTCTTCTATCACGCTGTTGATGATTGGGGGGACGCCCTGAACAAGGTGTTGGGACGATGATCCGTACAGACGATAAAGACCATCGCCATCGGTGCCGACCCACAGACCACCGTCTTTGCCTCGGCATAGCGACAGGATGCAGTGAGAACCGATGATGTTCTTCTGTGTGGTGCGCGAACCGATGTAGCCAAACATGCTTCTGCGCTGGGAAACCATGACAACGCCCTTCTGATACAGCGCTATCCATAGGTTGCCCCTGTGGTCTTTCTCTATATGGCGCACCTTCTCCAAACTTTGAGAAAAGCCTGGTATGTCGAGGGGATAGTCGCTATAGGTGTGACGTTGCTCGTCGTAGAGCTTGAGCCCCTTACTGTCGGTGCCAAGCAGCAGGTGGTTGTTGTCGTATCTCATGAAGGTACGGACGTTGAGCTCGCGAGGCAGTGAGGCTATGATCCTGTTGGGAAAATAGGGCTTTTCCGTCTGGCGCACCTCCACCTTCTTATTGCCAGACGTCAAGATCTCACACGACATACCGCCTGCACCATAGAGGCGGCCGTCGGGAGCAAGGTGCATCACATTGATGCTTGCATTCATCGGCCTGCCATCGGGAAGGGTGGCGAGAGGGGAAAAATCGTCGCTGTCGTATCGGTAGATTTGCACGCCTTTATAGGTGCCGACAATGAGATTGCCGTTGGCATCGGCAATCAGCGAACTCACATAGTTGCTGGCCAGCGAATGGCAGTCGCCCTTGCGGTGCTTGTAGGTGGTGATCTTCACTCCGTCATATCGGTTTAATCCGTCCTCGGTGGCAATCCATATCAATCCGTATCGGTCTTCATGCAGGAAGGTCACAAGACTGCTCGTCAGGCCTTTCTCCGTGGAAAGAAAGGTGAAAGCCTGTCCACTGGCATGAACTGCAAGGAGCAGCAACAGACTGATGGTTGTTCCGATTCTGCCAAGGTAAGCAAACGAAAGATGTGATGCATGGACGTAATCCATGATATATTTTGGGTGATTCATGCCTATTCGTTTCAGGTTCGTACGGATTTTGATGGGCAAAGTTAGTGAAAAATGTATGAAAGGGCAAATATAATTCGGCTTTTTCCAACGGAAATGTTGCAAGTTATGTGGAAATGTTGTAAATTTGCAACCTCAAACAACAATATCACTCGGGGTTGACTGGATTTGACAGCGGGCTGAGATGGTATGTAAGCATGCGGAGTGACGACTGTAAACTCCATAATCCATTCGGTCAAAAATTTAATTGGCGAAAACAAATACGCTCTCGCTGCCTAATCGAAGTACAGTAGATTACTGGCTTTATCCCGTCACAAGGTGATGGGACGAGACATCGCTCAACTGGATGTTGTTCCGAATCAGGTTGGTCCAGCGGTGCAGGAAAATCGGAAATAGTCTGCCGCAGCCTCGTGCGGCGGATGAAAATTTAGAGGATAAGGCGACGATTGGTGGTCCAGGTCTTGTCGGCGCTCGAAAAACAAAGGCTGGAATAAGCATGTAGAAAGCGTATGGTTTCCCTGTTTGGACGAGGGTTCGACTCCCTCCAGCTCCACAACTATTTTAAATAACTCACTGGTTTCCAGTGGGTTATTTTTGTTTTAAGGGCATCGCTCCCCCAAGGTGCTCGGTGTTTTCTGGTATTAGATTATTTATTCTCATCTACCTAAAAATTGCAGTTCTATGTTGAACTTGCGCCATACAACCCATAATAACAGGTTGTATGGCATTCTTAATCATATAAGTATTAATTACTTATACCAATCCTTATACTTTGTACCGTTGCTTTCTACCCATGACTTGTACTTAGGATATACTTCGTCTTCGTCGATAGCTCTTGTCTCATTGTCAGCGTCAAACAACTTCGTCATGTCGCTCTCTGTGGCACCATTGAGGAAGATTCCGAATGGATAGTTTCCGCTGCGTACATAGAAGATCTTCTTGTCGGGCTGCGAAGCGTCATCCTCTGTACCGAAGAATGACCTGTCTGCCACTTTTGTAGGAGCTTCCTGAGCGATGTGTATCTCAAGTCGCTTGCCATCCACGTCACGATAGATGAACGGTTTGATTTTCACCTGCTTCCCCTTGTAGAGAGCACCAAGAGCCTCGTCGTGCTTCACGTTGAACATATACTCAGTGCCAATATTGCTCTTTGCGTTGTCGGTCAGATAGATGATGTTGTTCTTTGTGTCACGCTCGAAGTTGGCGGCTGTGAACTCTGTTTCACCTGGTTTCTTCACGAAGAACTCAATCTGGTCGGTGGCTTTCAATCCCTCAACCTTCACTGCCACTCCGCTCTTGAGTTTCTCAGCCTTGGCGGCATTGGTGTAGGTCTTGAAGGTGTAACCCTCTTCATAGATGGCATAGTTGGCAGTGGAATATACCTTTGTGTATGTTGCATTGAAGATGACATCGTTCAAGTCGTAGTCACCCTTCGAAGGCCACTGGTCCTCGAAGATATAGAAACCAACGTTCTCTGTTGTTTTTCTGAATTCGTACTTAGGATCAGGAGTCTCTCCAGGGGCATCCACGGGGTTGGTCTGGAATGTCATCACGAGATCGCTGTAGTTGTGGTCGTAGTCGTTGTCATCCTCGAATGACACAAGCACCTGTCCGTCGATGTTATACACAGCACTCATTGGCTTGCTGTATGCCTTGCCGCTAGAATCCTTGCTCATGTCGGCAGATGTGGCGGAACGCTGATACCTGTTGTCTCTCCATTTGCCAAATCTTTTCGACCATGCATTTGCAGCAAGAACGAATCCTATGCGATAGTTTGCGGGGAAGATGTCTGTAGCACCGCTTTTGTCGCCGTTGTTGGCGATATTGGGATAGTACTTCAGTTTTACGCAGTCACCATTGCTCACACCGGCAGAAGAAGCCGAGCCGGCGTATGTTCCATTCTGAGTGTTTGGGAAGAGAAGGATGACATTTGCCTCGTCCAATGATGCGGGCTTCTGTCCTTCTGGATAATAGTAGTAACCCATACTGCTGTTCCAACATGTGTTTCCGCCAATGATTGTCACAGCAACTTCAGCTGGTTTGGTGATGGTGATATCTGCCTGCTTTATATAATCCTCAGGGAACGACTTCTTGTCAACAGGGAATATGGCAAGGTGGGTCTTCAAATAATTATCCAGTTTGTCCTGAGGGATAAGTGGAAGATTTTCCTCCCCCTTGAATAATTCACTGAGGCGTCCGTTTGCGTCATAATCCACGTCGCTGTCATACCATCGCTTTTCCGAGGCATAGCTACTGAGATTATTAGGTATCTCGTTTGTAGGGCAAACCATATAGCTCTTTTCGCCTCCAGTTGCTGCCCTTGTCAGAGCGCGGGCGGAATACTCCTTGTTGTCAACGAATGTGGCGGTGTTGCCCTCCATGGTTGTCTCAAGTATAGGGGTGGCGATGAAATACGGTGTGTAGGCATAGAGCTTAGACACGTATGAGGGCAGTGAGATATTTGACTTAAACTGTCCGTTCTCGTCGGTGAATCCCGAATAGATAGGCAATACACCCTCTTTCTTGTAGTATTTACCGTTGTCAGCCCATTCTCCTGGTTCTTCGTCAAAAAGTTCAAAGTAGATGTTGGTCTTTGCGTCAGCTTTGTACGACAAGTTGACGTAAGACTGTGAGTTCTCTGTCGAGAAGTTGAATGTGTTGTACTCCTTCTCAACCAATTCCGGCTTCTCTGGTTCCGGACCAATGTAGTCGCCTGAGTTGGATGAACATCCAGCAAGCAGGACAGCGACTGATGCGATGGTTAAATGTTGGAAACGCATAATTACTAATATTTTTTTAATGGTTTAACCTAATACGTTATTTTTTTTCGCTGCAAGTTTACTTTATTTTCATTTATGTAGCAACAAAGAGTATTAATAACAAACTGAATATTCTGCACAATCGTTTGCACAACTAGTGTTTTAAACAGCCTGTTACAGCTCCCATGTTTTCGGAAGCAAAATTAGGCAATAATTTCATAAGTTGTATAATTATTGCCTAATTTTTATTTTTTTTTTTTGCATTTCATTCTTCATTCTTCCGAAAGCCATTGGATAAACAAACTTTCATATAACAATGACTTAACTGCGCACGGAGGACTACCACCTTAGCAAAGGTATAATAAAAATTTCGGGAACAACAAAAAGAAAAATAATAAAAACAAAATAATTATGTCAACAAACATCGGGTCACTTGCAAAAGCGTGTGGATAGCATAGCACAATAAAAGCAAGCAGGTGTACGTTTATAGAGTAAAGGTTAGAACAAAATGGAACAGTATAGACTCTTAGCGGAATGCCTATTGCCAGCCCACATGCTTGACTGGTTTGACTTGAAGACTGTACGTGTCGAGAAGAAAGGTGACACACAGGTGATTCACCTTTATCTCGATGAGAACGAGCAGAAACCTGACGACAGAGAAGACCTGCGCCCCAATGGATTTACACGCGAAAGTGCGTTTCACAACTTTCCGATTAGAGATCAGGAAGTACTGCTTCACGTGAGCCGTCGCAGATGGCTTGATGCAGATGGTCACAACGTGATGACCGAATGCAATCTCATTCAGGAGTCCACCCGCTGCTCAACCGAGTTGGCGGATTTTTTAAAAGAAGCGTTTGGAGACGCGCCCTATAACGGCCCGTTCGTTTGAGGATGACTATCACATAGACGGTGATGAGTATGGCAGAGCCTACAAGGACCACCTAAGCGGCTATCGTGAATGGTCTGAACTAGGCCATGCTGACGAGTGGCTCATTATCTTATCATACAATTCCGCATACATACCAGTAGTAAAGCCTACCTCATATTGCTTGTGATTCCACCTCACTCTGACAATGACGCGGTTGTCTCGCTTGTCGATAGGCGAACGAATGTTAAAACTGATGTTAATCATTTTGTTATCTCAATTATTATTTGTAACTTTGCATTTTGAATGCGTAAATATTATTTTTTTTTGCTGCAAAGGTAAATAAAAAAATTGAGAATAACGCTGCTCCCCCAAAGAGCGACAATAAAAGATAATACATGACAATAATAAACAACAAGAGCTATCGTAAAGAGTTGATAATGAATGTCATATAAGATTATTAAATATCAGATGCTATCATTTCAAAACTCCCTCCAGCTCCACTCCTATGAGTTCCAATCGTTAACAACTAATGGTTGGGACTTTTTTAATGAATATGGACCGAACAGCAGACTGCTGGCATGACGGGAAATGGATTTTCAGACGGAGATGCAATATAAAGATATCATTCAAGGGTTTCGCGACGGTACTCCCATTGCCATGGGGTATTTTGCCGTAGCTTTCTCACTGGGCATCATTGCCAAACAGGCTGGACTGACGGCGGCAATAGGATTCGTAAGCAGTTTCTTTACTCGTGCATCGGCTGGCGAATATGGGGTATATACGCTTGTGGCTGCTCAAGCGACATACGTAGAAATCGTTGCCATGTGTCTGGTGGTCAACTTGCGCTATATGCTGATGAGCGCTGCGCTCTCGCAGAAGATTGCCCCTGGAACGTCGTGGATGCATAGGGTGCTGATGGCTTGCTGTGTCACCGATGAGGTATTCGGCATTTCTATTGCGCGTAAAGGCTATTGCCCACCGGCTTATACCTATTCGGCAGCATGGGTATCTACGATGATGTGGGCTTCGGGATGTGCGGCTGGTATTGTGGCTGGCGGAATGTTGCCTTCTGCGATCGTTGCTGCGCTTAGCGTGGCGCTCTACGGTATGTTTCTTGCCGTTATCATGCCCGTTGCTCGCAACGACCGTTATGTACGCTATGCTGTTGCTGCGAGTTTTGTGTTGAGTGGTATTTGTAGCGTGGCACCGGGGATAAGCGGGTGGAGCAGTGGAACGCGAACCATTGTGCTGACCATTCTTATCTCGGCTGTTGCCGCTTGGTGGAAACCTGTAAAGACGGAGGAGCAATATGGACAGGCATAATATCATCATCTGCATCCTTTTGGCCATCATCACTACGAATATGATTCGCGTGATACCGATGTTGCTGATCAAAGGACAGATCAACAATCGTTTTCTGCGCAGCTTCCTTTATTATGTTCCTTATGTCACGTTGGCGGTGATGACCTTCCCTGGCATCATCCAGACTACAATGTCGCCTATATCGGGCCTTGTTGCTCTTATAGTTGGCATCGTTGCGGCTTGGCGGCGTATGGGACTCTTCCCAGTAGCTGTCATTTGCTGTACTATCGTCTATCTGCTGGATTGCCTGATTCTATAGTTCTGAATGGGAAAGCAAGAAATCGGTCATTAGGATTATCATCAACCCTAATGACCGATTTGAGTTTTATCCCATCCTTTTACTTGGTTTCCTGAGAAATACGGAACTATTGCAAGAGGATGGATTGAATGACGGTGGCTGAAGCTCCTGTACTTCCTGTGTGTTGCAGATGGAAACCGCCATAATGGTTGGGGTGGGGCATGGTGGCGGTCAGCGTTTGTTCCTGTAGTGCCACTGAATCGGACGTTGGAGTCACAGGTGAGGATGCTATAGTAGCGGTCAGCTGACTGTCAACAGATTGTAATGTGATGGAACAACGGCCCTTGAAAAGGTCACAACGGGTGCCTTCTGTCAATGGGGTGACTTGACCATTGGCATATTCCATAAGACTGACTACTACGGAATGGTCGTAGTCGGGGGTGCGCTGCAGTCGAAGGCCATAGCCGGTGAGTGTTCGGGTGTCGAACTTGATGCAGATGTCGAGATATTGTGTGGTGGCGCTGCCAAAACCTTGACCGCCGCTCTTGCAGGGAACAACAACAAGATGGCAACGCTGATTGCCTACAGAGTCATGCCCTTCTGCGGGGGTGTACATCATGCGTGCGCCCTTTTGCAGTTGCATCAGGCCCCAGCAACCTTCTGCACCATCTATGCCTTCTGCATATCCCCAACTGCTACGCGTATTGTCGGCAGTCCAGTCGCGGTCCATCGTGTCAAGTGGCTTGTAGCAGTCGAGTGTCCATTGCCCACTGATAATGGCGGTCTGCGGACCGATGGCAAAGGGTGGCAGACTGACGGGTAATGCTGCGGTAGGTTGCGGCACGTTGAGGGGCTTTCCATTGAGGGTGCAGCCTGTCATTACACAGCGATGACGAGGATCCGGACGCTTGGTCCATTCGATAGTCAGCATAGGATCGTCGCTGGTCCAACGACAGTCGGTCATACTAACGGGACCGCTCGCCTTGGTCAGATATTGGGTGCCCTTCGTCTTGCTGTGTAGGTCGCAGTCAATAAACGTCGCACCTTGGATGCCGTCGGTAGTGTAAAAGGGTTTGCTGCTGAATAGCGTAAAGCGACACTGACGATAGATGCCAGTTCCGCAGAGAGCATCGTCGGTACATTCGAAATAGCAACGCTCGAAATTGGTGTGTGGTGCTCCGACAAACGGGCAGAGGTTGAGGCGTGAGATAAAACGGCAGTTGGTCAGGGTGTAGCGGTCACCTTGGCAGATGGCCAACTGTGCCTGTACAATGGCGTTTCGTCTTTTGGCGCGGTTGAGCTTTGGATTGCGGGGATATTCAAGATCGACATTGCAATAGTTGCCAAAGGTGATATTGTCGGCTTTGAAATCAGATCCGATAAAGTGGAACATGGTGAAGTTGCCATCTGCACCTTGGGTTTGTCCGCGGTTGCATGCCAATACTACGTCTTCGGCTTTGTCGCTCATGCCTATCATGTGTACTCTGTTGATGGTTACTTCGCAGCCGTAAGGGGTGGTTTCGCCTTTGCGAGGCATGCGTATGGCTTTATCGTCGGGATTGTCAATCCAATAGACAGAGGGCTCGATATAGATTTCTGTCCATGTCGTATCGGTTGACGACTTCTGTTCGGCGGCACGCAGCGCTTCTTCAATAGTGCGGAATGTGTTTCGTCGAGCATTGGTAGGTTTGCTTCCCACCAGCAGTCTGTGCTCGTTGGTGGTGAGGGTGTTGCCTTGATAGGTGAAGCGCGTTTGCGCCTCTGTTGCTATACTGACGGCCAGTCCCATCAGAAGCAGTAGTTTGTTTGTAAAGTGTGACATGTGTAGATTGTTTTTATAGTGCTGTTGTAAGGTGTTTCAGTAGTGATTCGCAGGAGTCTTCGAGTAGTTCTATCACCAGTTCGAAGTCGCGCCCGTCTCCGTAATAGGGGTCGGGGATGGTGGCATTATTGTGGTGGCGCAGAAAGTCGGACATCAGTAGTATTTTCGATTCGTCTTCTGCGCTACGGGCTTTGGCTTTGATGGCTTTGAGGTTGTCGTGGTCCATGCCGATGATATAGTCGAAACGGGCAAAGTCGTCGCTTGTCAGTTGGCGAGCTCTTGTGCTGAAGTCGTAGCCATGGCGTGTGCCACATCGTCTCATTCTTGCATCGGGCAAGTCGCCCACATGCCAAGGACCTATTGCTGCTGAGTCAATGATGAAATCGTCAGTCAGTTGCTGTTGGTTGACGAGGTGTTGGAATATTCCCTCTGCTGCTGGTGAACGGCAGATGTTTCCGAGGCAAACGAATAGTATTCTCTTTTTGTTCATAATGTTTTTATCTTATAATGATGATGTGGATGTTGTATGCTGAAAATCTGTTGTGGTATTATATATAATATGTACGCGCGTATAGAGATTTTGTTGTGTTAGTATGGGAGTTTTCGTGCTGTTTCTGTGTTTGCATGATAGCTTTGTGTCGTTTGTTTGATATAAACAATAAAGCCTGCAAGTGTTGAAACTTGCAGGCTTCGGTTTAGTTGGGTGCCCGGTGGGACTCGAACCCACGACATTCAGAACCACAATCTGACGCTCTAACCAACTGAACTACGGGCACCATCTGTGCTCTCATCTGGAAAGCGAGTGCAAAGGTACGCGATTTATTCGAGATTACCAAATAAATCGCGCACTTTTTTACACTTTAGCTTTATTTTCTTCCAAAAAGGAGCGTTTGCGCGATGCCTGACCGTCTGCAAGGCTTATTTTGCAGGAGCGACAGGTGCAGGAGTCTGTGCAGGAGCAGCAGGTGTTTTGGCATCCTGTACTGGAGTTTCAGGCTTGCTTTGGCTGGCACCGA
Source organism: Prevotella sp. P5-50 (assembly GCF_002251295.1). Lineage (GTDB taxonomy): Bacteria > Bacteroidota > Bacteroidia > Bacteroidales > Bacteroidaceae > Prevotella. The sequence goes on along the minus strand of NZ_NPJA01000001.1, from coordinate 80,516 downwards.
AACCTGGCAATGTGTTGGGGTTGGCTGTTGATTTCTCAACATTCTCCATCACGGAGCTTTCGGTAACGGCAGTAGGAGCTACCCATGCGCATACGATGCTGAAGAACACCATTGCGATAGCAAGTCCCCAAGTGGCTTTCTCGATGAAGTCGGTTGTCTTGCGTACACCGGCCAATGAGTTGTAGGAAGAGAAGTTTGATGAAAGACCACCTCCTTTAGATTCCTGGATCAGTACGACGAGAATCATCAGTACTGCAGCCAGGAGGATCAGAATTACAAATAATGTGTAAAGTCCCATGTTGTTTTACTTTTTGTTTTTATTACTGTTTATTATTAATTTCTCTAAGAATCTTATCTGGTCGGCAAAGTATGCGTTCTTTCCTGGGAATTGCGTGCTGAGCCTTTGTATGATGTCGAGTGCCTTTTGGTAGCGTCCTTGTTTGATATAGATGCGTGCCAAGGTCTCGGTGAAGAATTCTTCTTCGTTGTCGCTGCTTTGCTCTGCTTCTGGTTTGGCATTGGCGGGTTGTGCTGCTTGTTGGCTGTTTCCTTCGCCGTTGTCTTCTTCGTCGGCTATATTGTCGCGCATATCGCCTAATGCAAAGCGTCCTTGTTCTTTTTCAAGGAAGTTGTCGATGAGGCTTTGTCCCTGCATCTTTGGCAGTTCGTTTCCTGTTTGTTCTTCCTCATCTTCACTTTCCAGAAGATACGCTACGTAATCAACGGTAGCGTCTGCTGGGGTGGGGCGTCGTTTCTTTTTCTCTGCTTCTGGCTCCTCGCTCGGAATGGATCCAAGGAAGGTGTCGATGAGTGCGATGGTGCGGTCGCTATCGGGTGCTGTTTCAACGGGCTTCGCTTCGTGATTCCAGCGGTAGTGTGCGCCTTCCACCACATTGAACAGCGTGCGTCGGTCGGTGATATATACTGCTGATCTGCGCAGTTCCTCATCGAATGATGGGTCGTGGAGCAGATAGAGGTTCTGCAGCATCAGCAATCGGATGGTCTGGTAGTACGGGTGTAATGCCAGCATGGCTCGCAACTCATAGAGTGTGTCGCGGTCCATTCTCTCCGGATTATTGATGAGCTCTGCAATATTTATCATGCTTTAAACCTTTTGTGTTAACGGTGACTTTACCAGTTGGCCACTGTGGCATTGAATATCTGTTCGCAGAGTTCTTTCGACATTTGTGTCACGAGTTCCTCCTGTACGGAGTTGAGTGACTTTGTCGTTTCGTATGTTGCCGAGGCCGTAAACTGGCGCTCGAAGTCTTCGTTGTGGTTCACATTGTTGGTGAAACGCACATTGACCGTCATTGAGAGTTCGGTCTGTGCAGAATATCCTTCAGCAGAAACAGATTTGTTTCGCTGTTGGTATTGGGTGATTTCGCCTTCTATTTTTAGGTCGCCGTTGCGCTTTACCTGTTGCAGACGGGTGTGGTTTGCAAACTGGTCTTTCAACTGATTGTTGAATAATGGTCCCATCGGGCCCCATACATAGCTGGAACGTATAGGGAAATCGGCTATCTGGATGCTTTTAGTTTTTGAATAGTCGATGCTGGCACCATTGAATTTGTAGCTTACCGAACAGGCGCAGAGCAGCATGAGTGCCACAACGGCAATTCCGCGAAGCATAGGAGCTGCGAGGTGTCGGATGGTGGTATGTGTGAATAATGGTTTCATGCTCTGTTATTTCTGTTTTGTTATTTGTTGTTGGATGGTTTGTCCAGTCCGTATTGCTTCAGTCTGCGGTAGAGAGTTCGGTCGCTGATGCCCAGCTCCAATGCTGCTTTTTTTCTGTTACCTCCATTTCTTTCCAGAGCCTTTTCCAGTGCCTGCCGACTCCAGTCGTTGAGATTGAGGTTTTCTGGCTCTTTCTCTGGCTCAACATATTCTTCTGCCTCTGCGACTTCCATTCTTGGTTGGATGGGCTGTATGGTATTGATGGTTGCCAGTTGTGTGGTGGCAATACCGGTTGTGTCATTCGCCGGTGTGGGCTGTCCGTCGTTTATTTGTTTTTTCAGCGTGCTTATCTCTCGTCGCATATCGTTGACATTACTGCGAAGTTCGAAGAGTATTTTATAGAGAATCTCTCTTTCGTTTTCGAAGCTATGGTCATCCTTTGTGCGGATAGTTGCCAGTTGTGTGGTTTCCTGATCCTGTGGGATAAACCGCATGATAGCATCTGCTGTGATTTGCCGGTCGGTGCTGAGTATTGAGATTTGCTCGGTGATGTTTTTTAATTGTCTTACATTGCCAGGCCATTTGTATTTCATCAGCACTTGTTTTGCTCCTTCGGTCAGCACAACCTTTTCCATGTGGTATTTCTCTGCCATCTGCATGGCAAAGAGACGGAACAGCAAGATGATGTCTTCGCCGCGTTTGCGGAGTGGTGGCATTTGAATGGGGATTGAGTTGAGGCGGTAGTAGAGGTCTTCGCGGAAGCGTCCCTCTGTAATGGCCTGTCGGATATTGACGTTTGTTGCAGCTACGATGCGGACGTCGGTTTTATGCACTTCGGTAGCTCCTACTGGTATGTATTCTCCTGTTTCGAGCACGCGTAACAGTCGGGCTTGTGTTGCCAAAGGCAGTTCTCCTACTTCATCGAGGAAGAGTGTTCCTTTGTTTGCCACTCCGAAATATCCTAGTGAGTCGTTGATGGCTCCTGTGAATGATCCTTTCACATGTCCGAAGAGTTCAGAGTCGATAGTGCCTTCTGGAATAGAACCGCAGTTGATGGCGAAATACTTCTCTCTGCGGCGTGGTGAATTGTCGTGTATGACGCGTGGTATGATTTCTTTTCCCACTCCGCTTTCTCCAACAATAAGCACGCTTAAGTCTGTCGGCGCCACTTGTAGTGCGACGTCGAGTGCATGGTTCAGACTTTCGCAGTTGCCTACGATGCTGTAACGTTGTTTGATGGTCTGTAGTTCAGAACTCTTCATTTAGCGGACAAAGGTACTAAATAAATCTGACATTATGGCATATCTTGCTGAAAATTATCGCTCTTCTTGTGTTTTGCGGTTGATTTTTATCATCAGCAAGCCTATTCCTGTCCACACCAATTCGCGTATGCGTACGATGAGTGCCACAAAGATTCCTGCGGATGCTGTCATTCCCAGTCCGCCTGCCGACATGAGAAATCCGCCTTCGCGTCCTCCCAATTGTAAGGGTATGAAGAACAGTAGGTTGGCGAACAAACTTGTGAATGCCAGTATGAGGATACATTGCAGATAGTTGGCAGATGGCGTGATGACCAACAGTACGAAGAATATTTCCAATGCTGATGCGATGCGGCAGGCCAGCTCCAAAATGACGGCTCCTACGAAGGTGTTTTGGTTTTGGTTGTGGAGTGCGGCAATCTGCTTATCTACTTCGTGTAGTCGTTCGGCATTGCGTTCCACGAAAGGTTGTGCCCAGCGTTTTACCAAGGGGAAATGGCTTAGTAACCGCATGAGCCATACGGTGATACCGCGCTTGTAGCCTTTCAGGAAGAACCAAATGGCCAACAGGCAGAATGTGGCTATGATGGGTAATAGAATCCACATCAGCGTGGTCATGGGTTGTGTCAGTATGTAGAGTGCACATGACAACAGCCAGAACCAGAAATGGGAGAAGATATGGGTCATCGTGTGTAGTATGACTGACGAGGTGGCCCGTTCGGTTCCGATTTTTGGCTTGAGCATCATGATTTTATAGGGTTCGCCTCCCATTAGTCCACCTGGTGTGGCATAGTTGAGTGCAAAACCGCTAATGGTCACTTTATATAGCCACCAGAATGGTGTGGGTTTGCTGTTCCCTGTGTTGGATGTATCTTCCGTTGTCTTTGGCAAGGGTGCTATTGCGCTGTTGTTGTTTGGGTTCTGTTCTTCTTGACTTTTGACGATAAGCCACCATGCTGCCGTATTGAACAGGTATAGGAATGCCCATAGTACGATGACTGCTACGGCCCAATATCCTGCCCGTTGCAGTCCTGCCCATGTTGCAGCAAAGTCAAGTTGTGTCACCATCAAGGCGAGCACAATGAGTCCGAAGATGAAGAATCCGTTTTGCCAGTGCTTACTCATTTATTGCTTGTTATTTGTCTTCGGTCTTGCCTTTTGCTTTGGGAATGGCAAAGCGCACTTTCTCGCTGTCGTCGCGCTTCTCGTGGTAGAGCTTGGGTAGTGGGTTCTGCATGGGTTCGTCGTAGAACTGTCGGTTGCGGAACACGTCAATAGCGGTGTAGATGGCTTGACGGAATGAGTTCTCGTCGGCTTTGCCTTGTCCTGCAATATCATAGGCTGTACCATGGTCGGGTGATGTGCGCACGATAGGTAGTCCTGCGGTGAAGTTCACTCCGTTGTCGAGGGCGATGGTTTTGAATGGTGCCAATCCTTGGTCGTGATACATGGCGAGGACGCCGTCGAAGTGTGAATAGGCTGCGGTTCCAAAGAATCCGTCAGCAGGGAATGGTCCGAAAGCTTGTATGCCCTTCTTCTCCAGTTCTTCAATGGCAGGGATGATGATGTCTTTCTCTTCGTTGCCCAACAGTCCGTTGTCGCCGGCATGGGGGTTGAGTGAGAGTACTGCTATGCGTGGACTGGAGATTCGGAAGTCGCGTTTCAAGCTGAGGTTGAAGATAGAGGCTTTCTCTACGATAGCTTCCTGGGTGATGGCTTCTGCTACGTTGCGTATGGGCAGATGTGTGGTGACGAGAGCCACTCTCAGGTCTTCATTCATCAGAATCATCAATGCTTTGTTTCCTTCTCCCACGCAGGTCTCGATGTATTCGGTATGTCCGGGGAAGTGGAATCCTTCACCTTGTATGGTGGCTTTGTTGATTGGTGCGGTGACGAGTACGTCATATAAGCCTGAGCGATAGTCGGTCATGGCGCGGTCGAGTGCCATTAGTGCGGCCTTTCCAGCCTCTTCTGAAGGTTGTCCGAGCTCTACTTTTACTTCGTCGTCGAAGCATGCTAATATGTTGAGCTTACCATCGCAGGCATCCTCAGCTCGTTCTATGATGTTGAAACTGGTTTCCAGATTGAGTGCTTTACGGTGGTAGGCGGCCAGTTTTGGCGAACCGTATACGATAGGGGTACAGAGTTCGAGAATGGTTGGGGTGGCAAATGTTTTGAGGATTACCTCGTATCCTATGCCGTTTGTATCTCCATGCGTGATAGCCACGCGAATCATTTTATCTTCCATTGTGTGAGTTTGTTATTGTGTAAGTCTATTAAAGTCGTTATTGTGTAAGTCGTTATTGTGTGGTTTGTTATTCTTTCTTGTTCTGGTGTGCGGTGGAGAGTAGTCCACAGGCTGCAAAGATGTCTTGTCCGCGGCTGGCGCGTATGGTGGTAAACACTCCGTGTTGTGTCAGATAGTCGCGTAGCTGTTCCATGCGAGTCTCATTGGCTCCAGGCAACTTGACATCTGGGATTTCGTGAAAACGAATCAGGTTGACGCGACATTCCAGTCCTTTTACCAAGTTGATGATTGCTTTGGCATGTTCCATCGTGTCGTTGAGTCCACCGAAACAGATATATTCAAACGAGCAACGTCGCTGATGTGAGAAATCGTATTGTCGCAGCAGTTCTACCGTTTCTTCGATAGGCATTGCTTTCTCTGCAGGCATCAGTTGCAGGCGCTGTTCGTGGAGTGGCGAGTGCATGGATATTGCTACGTGGCAATCGCTCTCGTCGAGGTAGCGCTTCAACTTGTTTTTTACGCCCACCGAACTTACTGTGATGCGTTTTGGACTCCATTGGTATCCCCAGTCTGCGGTCATTATTTCGCATACGCGCAATATGGCATCGAGGTTGTCCATCGGTTCGCCTTGTCCCATAAACACAATGTTTGTCAGGGTTTCGGCCTCTGGCATGGCGTAAATCTGGTTGAGGATGTCTGCCACGGTGAGGTTGCCTTCCCATCCTTGCTTGCCCGTTTGGCAGAATAGGCAGTTCATCTTGCAGCCCACCTGGCATGATACACAGATTGTGGCTCGGTCGCCATCGGGTATATAAACGGTTTCAACAAACTTCCCTTCTCCACAACTGACAGGAAATAGGTATTTTACAGTACCGTCGATACTGCGTTGGCAATCTATGGGTTCCCAGGCGCCTACTTCGTATTCTTCAGCCAGCCGCATACGGTTTTGCTTCGAGATGTTGGTCATCTCGTCTATGCTTTTGGCATGTTTCTCGTAGAGCCATTGGGTTATCTGCTTAGCGGTAAATGCTGGCATTCCAAACTCAGCGACCACAGTCTTGAGTTCGGTGGGCGTCAGTCCGAGCAGTCTTTTTTTTGTTATGTCCATTCTTTCGGGTTGCATTATAGCTTGCAAAGGTATGAAAAAATGTCGAGAAAGACGAATTCTGAATTACCTTTTATATTCTTTTTACTGCTATTTTCGTATAAAGGGGGTTCTTTGCATATTCTCTTAAATGATTTATTTGTGAATTTTATAGCAGGCAACAACCATTTTTCGATGGAAGATTTGTTTTCCGGACTACAATATTTGTTGTTTCTGAAGTATAAAATTGACTGTTTATTCGCGTGCGCGAGAATAATGGCAAGAAATCACCATTTGACAACAATAATTCTGTAATCAGGCATCATGATAGTCGTTAATTTACTATGGTTTGTTCTTTGTTGGTTTTATGTGTTAAGTTATTGTGTTATAGTATGATGTACTTTTTTGTTGCCTGATAATTGCTTACTTGACGTATCTTCTTTCCGAGCGCGCGTGAAAAAAGACTTAGATGATCATGCAGTTAGGATTTGTAGGTGGATAAACATTACCCTTAATCGCTTATTAGAGTTCAACATGCTTAATATGTATCTGGGTAGTAGCTCCTATCTGACTCCCCCTCCATTAGTAAGTTTTTGGGACTTACTTGGAACTTGCTTGGGACTTGCTTCGTACATGAAAAGGATAGAAATATATCCCGACGGCATCCCGAATACATCCCGAAGCCGAGCCGTAAAATGTATTTTGGGCTATGCCTTTACTTCGTTCTTTAGTTCGGAAATAAAAGAAAAACTTCGTTTCTCTTTGTATTTCTCTCGGTTTGCACTACCTTTGTAGAAAATAAATAAAAAAAAAGAAAAATGAGACAGAAAATAGACTGCTTCGTGGCTTGCCACTCACTTGCGGATATTGCCGAAAAAGTGGAACAACTACAGCAAAGCACAACAGTAAGCAATATATTTCTTTTAGTCAACGGAGACTTGGCTGAACAACAGCCACCCAAAGGATGTACACTCCTTCGTGTGGAAAACCTCACCAGTAGTGCATTGGTGAAACAAGTGGCGCAACATGCTTCCGCTCCCTATGTCATGCTAAGCGTGAAACCCAATTCTGGAACTTTAGGCAACGTCGCATTGGAACGTATGGCACTGGCAGCAGAAGATACCGGAGCCGTTATGGTTTATAGCGACCGCTGGCAAATGGAAGAAGGTAAGCGTACCGCACATCCCGTGATCGACTATCAAGAGGGTTCTCTACGCGACGATTTCGATTTCGGTAGCATCTGGCTGTTGCGCAACGAAGCCTTGCAACAATATATGACCGATGGACCTTCTGCCGACTATCAATGGGCAGGACTCTATGACTTGCGATTGGCATTGAGCCGACAAGGACTCTTGTTCCACCTCAACGAATTTCTCTATACCGAAGACGAAAGCGATTTGCGAGCATCAGGTGTCAAGCAGTTTGACTATGTCAATCCTGCCAACCGCGAAGTGCAGATAGAGATGGAACGCGCCTGTACAGCACATCTGCGTGCTGTCAACGCCATGGTGGATACTACACAATACGAAGATATCGACTTCCAAGAACAGGAATTTGAGGTTGAAGCCTCGGTCGTTATCCCGGTTTTCAATCGTGCCAAGACCATCTGCGATGCTGTGAAGAGTGCATTGGCACAGAAAGCCGACTTCAATTTCAATGTGATTGTGGTGGACAACCATTCGACCGACGGTACAGGACAACTCCTGGCGGATATGGCAAAGGCCGATAAACGCCTCGTGGTCATCACTCCAAAACGTCATGATCTCGGTATTGGCGGATGTTGGAACGAAGCAATCAACAGCCAATGGTGTGGACGCTTTGCCGTACAGCTCGATAGCGACGACCTCTATTCGTCACCCGCTACGCTGAAAACTATCGTAGAAGCATTCTATAAGCAGAAGGCAGCCATGGTGATTGGTTCCTATCGCATGTGCGACTTTGAACTCAACACCTTACCGCCAGGACTTATCGATCATCACGAATGGACTGACGAAAACGGACCAAACAATGCACTCCGCATCAATGGACTCGGTGCGCCACGCGCCTTCTTTACCCCATTGCTCCGACAGGTGCAGTTCCCCAATACCTCGTATGGCGAAGACTATGCTCTCGGCTTGATGTTCTCGCGCCACTTCCGTATCGGACGTATCTTCACCGAACTGTATCTCTGCCGCCGTTGGGGGGGCAACTCAGACGCAGCACTATCTGTAGAGAAAATCAACGCCAACAATCTCTATAAAGACCGTCTGCGCACCATGGAATTGAAAGCACGCCAGCGGATGAACCAAGGACTGCACGACAGGATGGAGCAGTCTGCTCTGATGCGCTTCTTCAACCGACAATTGGCCGTGTGGGATGAAGTGTGCCAACGCTATCGCGAACTGACAAGAGTAGAGACTCGCGAACTGTTGGCCGACAATCTCTCGCTCCAAGTGCAATGGAATCCAGCGCGCATCCGATCTACAGGAGCGAAGATTGATGCTAAATCGTTGGCAGAAAGACCTTGCTTCCTCTGTCAGAAGAACAGACCCAAAGAACAGATGCACCATACAATCGATGGCGATTACGAACTCTTAGTCAATCCGTTCCCCATCCTCCCCATCCATTTCACACTACCTACCTTGCGCCATCAGCGACAAGCCATCCTGCCTATGTACGATGAACTGCTCCACCTGGTGTGCCAGCATCGTGATTTTACCTTATTATATAATGGACCGAAATGTGGCGCATCGGCACCTGATCATGCCCATCTGCAAGCCATCTGTAGCGGTAAGTTGCCGTTGCAACGTTCATGGCAACGACTCAGTCGCAGCTTGATAGAAGTGGTGAGCGATGGTGAAGAGGGCATCTGGCAGATACCCGAATATCCCGCAGCTGCATTCCTCGTGCGCAGCCATTGCGAAGAGCGAGGCTGCCAGTTGTTCCGTCGCTTGTATGACAGTTTGCCGATGCAGGCAGACGACACCGAACCGATGATGAATATCATAGCATGGAAACAAGGTGACGCAATCCTCTCTGTCGTATTGCCACGCAGAAAACATCGCCCAGACTGCTATACTGCAACAGGCGAACAACAATACATCATCAGTCCGGGTGCCGTAGATATGGGGGGACTCATCATCACACCACGTGAGGAAGACTTCCGTAAACTGACTCCAGAAAAGGCATCAGCCATCCTGCAGGAAGTGACTCTCACCCCCGATGAGGTGGCAGAAGCCATCCGCAAGATGAAAGAGGCAAGAGTCTCTACATCAACACAGAAGGAACACGGCGTACAGCCTGATGTCACCGTGGGAATTGTAAGCGGACAGAAAATCGCCTTTGCTCTCAACGCACCATATATGGCAAAAGGAGAACTCATAAAAGGCGAACAGGTAGTGGAATTTTCTGAAGGCGGAATCCTATGGCGAGGCATGCAATATCGCGAACTGACCTTCACACCACAAACCCCAACAGCGTCGTTCTCGCTCCATGATGTGACCATCGGTGTTAATTTCCATTGGGAACGAAAAGAGACACAGGTATTCCTCGGCACACTACGCCTTGTGGTCGAATCTGATAAGATAACAGCCATCAACCAACTGCCTGTGGAACGCTATCTGGCCAGCGTCATCTCCAGCGAGATGAAGGCAACGGCTGGTGTGGAACTGCTGAAAGCTCATGCCGTTATCTCCCGGTCATGGCTCTTGGCGCAGATGCGCAGACGGGAGGAAGCAGGACAACGCAAAGATGGTTTCTTCTCGTTTGTCAAGAAAGACGATGAACTCATCCGCTGGTACGACCGCGAAGACCATACCATCTTCGATGTTTGTGCCGACGACCATTGCCAACGCTATCAAGGCATCACCAAACAAACCAGTCCGGCTGTAGAACAAGCCTTGCAAGCCACACGAGGACAAATCCTATGTTATGGCGATGAAATATGTGACGCACGATTCTCGAAATGTTGCGGTGGAGTGACCGAGGAATTTCAGTATTGTTGGGAGGATACTCCGAAACCATATCTCGTTTCAGTAGAAGACCCCTTCTGCAACACCAACGATAAGGCCGTACTGGAACAAGTACTCAACGACTACGATCAAGAGACCAACGATTTCTATCGCTGGACCGTGGAGTATTCTACAGAGAAACTCTCCCAACTGGTCAGCGAGAAACTCAAAGAAGACTTCGGCACCATTACCGACCTCATTCCTTTAGAGCGAGGCAAGAGTGGACGTATATGGAAACTCAAAATAGTGGGTACGAAGAAAACCTTCACTATCGGTAAGGAACTTGAGATACGTCGTGCCCTCAGCGAGAGCCATCTCTATAGTTCTGCCTTCGATGTAGAGAAAACTGAAACAGGCTTCCGACTGCATGGACGCGGTTGGGGACACGGCGTAGGACTCTGTCAGATAGGAGCCGCCGTCATGGGACAACAAGGATATAAATACGATGAAATACTGCTTCACTACTATCGTGGAGCCGAAATTAAAAAGATATACTGATGTTACACAACAAACGAATGTCGCCGTGGACATGGGTTCCATCGCTCTATTTTGCCGAGGGAGTGCCTTATGTGGCTGTGATGACCATCTCACTCATCATGTACAAACGTCTCGGCTTGTCAAATGCCGATATCACACTCTACACTTCATGGCTCTATCTGCCATGGGTCATCAAACCGCTCTGGAGCCCGTTCGTGGATATACTCCGATCCAAACGCTGGTGGATAGTGGCGATGCAACTGCTCATCGGGGCAGCCTTGGCTGGTGTGGCGTTTACCATACCAGGTCCATGGTGGTTGCAAGGGTCGCTATGTTTCTTTTGGTTGATGGCGTTTGGTAGTGCTACCCACGATATTGCTGCCGACGGTTTCTATATGCTCGGTCTTGACCAACACGAACAGGCATTCTTTGTAGGAATCCGCTCCACCTTCTATCGCATAGCCACTATTGTGGCATCAGGACTGTTGGTAGGTCTTGCCGGTGTGTTACAGGTCCTCACTCGTAGTATTACCTATGCATGGAGTCTGGTATTTTATTTCATGGCAGGACTCTTCATCGCCTTATGGCTCTACCATAGTTGGGTATTACCACGCCCCAGCGAGGATAGCGATAAAGTGCGTCGTACTATGCGCCAGATAGCAGATGAGTTTGTGGCCACAGTGGTGACATTTTTTAGAAAACCGCAGATGTGGGTGGCTATCTGCTTCATGCTATTCTATCGTATGCCTGAAGGACTGTTGGCTAAGGTGTCGGCATTGTTCCTTGTTGACTCCGTACGCAATGGCGGACTCGGTCTTTCCGATGTGGAATACGGATTAGTGCAGGGCACAGTAGGAATCATCGGACTGACCCTCGGTGGAATACTCGGTGGAGTAGTGGCAAGTCGTGACGGATTGAAACGATGGCTCTGGCCTATGGTAATGGCGATCACGTTGCCCGACCTTGTCTATGTCTATCTCTCCTATGCCTTACCCTCCAATCTGTTGATCATTGATATATGCGTCTTTGTTGAGCAGTTTGGCTATGGATTCGGCTTCTCTGCCTATATGCTATACCTTATTTATTATAGCCGTGGTGACCATAAAACCTCCCATTATGCGCTGTGTACTGCCTTCATGGCTCTGTCGATGATGATACCGGGCATGTTTGCTGGAGCCCTGCAAGAGGCTGTGGGTTATCCTGTGTTCTTCCTCATCGTGATAGGGACTTGTTCGCTGACTTATATCGTGACGTGGTTTTTGAATGTTGATCCCGAATTTGGTAAGAAACAATCCTAATTCGTAAGAATACTAAAAAGAATAGAAAGCGGCAGGATTTCCCAATCGTGCCGCTTCTTTATTGATTGTGTTAATAATGGAAAAGAAATTTTGAAGTGGTACTCGTACAGCCACTTCATGCTTATCATTTGCAATGATAGCAAAATTTAATCAAATACCCATGAAGAAAATTGTGAAAAAATCTATTCTATGATATTTATCATAAATCGACTAATAGATTCTTGTAGGACTCTGTCTCTAAAATCGTGTTTCTGCGTTGAAGGGCAATAAGGGTTAAATATATTTTCCTACAGAAGAATAGGGGTTTCCCTATAGAAAAAAGGGAAATATGTTTTGTATTTCTCTCGATTTGCACTACCTTTGTTTCCAGAAACTAAACGATATATGATTATGAAACAAACATTGACTTACACCCTGATGGCCATCTGCACCATGTTTGTGATGACCAGTTGCGATTCGGATACCGATTTGGCATACGACCTCGATGGCGTATGGAGTGGAACACTTTCAAGCGAGTTTTATGACTATCGCTATGGTCAGCACATGACTGATACCTACGAAACAGAGATAACCTTTGTACAGGAAGGAGACTTCTCACGTGGTGGTACGGGGTATGAAATTGACTACAACCTCAACACAGGACGCAGTAGTCATACTTATTTCGATTGGACGGTAAGAGGTGGCAAAATATATATTGACTACGATGATAATACAACCGTGGTAGTTCGCGACTATGATATCTACACTGTGGGTAGAACCCCACACTTCCGTGGATATTTCGACGATTACTATGATGGTTCAACACTTGCCGCTTTCAATCTGGTAAAGGTGACAAGAACAAGAGCTGCCGGAGACAGACAGTTTATCATGGTACCGAAAGATGAATTTAAATAATATCGTTATATAAGAGAAAAAGGAAAGAGGACCCAAACAGGCCCTCTTTTTTCTCAGTCTTTATCCGACCTCAGTCTAATCCAAGAGGAATTTATATCCCCAATCCACCATTGAATGATACATCGACCGCCCTCGACTGTTGAATGCGTGAATGGGGTGGAACATCGTGTGTAACCCAGATGTTACCGCCTATCACACTATCGTGGCCAATAGTGATGCGTCCAAGTATCGAAGCATTGGAATATACTGTCACATGGTCTTCTATAATCGGGTGGCGTGGAACGTTAAGCACATTACCCTGCTCGTCGTATTTGAAACTCTTTGCACCAAGCGTAACACCCTGATAGAGCGTGACATGATGGCCGATAATACAGGTTTCGCCAATCACAACACCAGTGCCATGGTCAATAGCAAAATACTCTCCTATGGTAGCGCCGGGGTGTATGTCGATACCAGTCTTGGAGTGTGCTTGTTCGGTGATGATACGCGGTATGACGGGAATATTCTTCACGTGGAGGGCGTGGGCAATGCGATAGTGGGTCATGGCATTGACCACTGGATAACAGAAGATTACCTCACCGTAGGTTTCTGCGGCAGGATCGTTGTCGAACATGGCTTCCACATCGGTATAGAGCAGACGCTTCAGCTCTGGCAGTTCATCAATAAATTCTAAAGTCAGCGTCTCGGCTTTGCGTTGCACTTCCTCTTCACCCATCTGCTTGCAGAACTGTAGTCCACGGGCAATCTGTTCCTTCAACTCTTTGTATAGGTCTTCCATCTTTACACCGATATAATAGGAACGGATTTCCTCCTGTGGTTGTCGTTGGTAGAAATAGTCGCTGAAAATGATGCTTTTCACTAACGTCACAATGTTGCGCACACTCTCTACAGAGGGCAGGGGAGCGTTACCTTTCGGCATCATACTGTCTTCTTTCTCCGAATGTCGTGAGAGGATGCTGACATTCTTTAGCAGTATCTCATTAATGTTATCATTTGTCATTATTGTGCTGTATTTTGTTTTCAAAAGTGAATATTTCTTGCCGTTTTTATTTCATTTTATCTGCAAAGGTAAGCATTTCTCATCAAATATGTGCATAATACTCCTTTTATATTGCATTTTCTCTCAGCCTTAGTTGCTACAAAAATTGGTGTTTTTCTTATTTGATCGTTGCCTTTGACCTGCGGTCCAAGGTAGGCTGCACCTAACTTTTTGGTTTCCTTTCTCCTTGAAAGGCATAGTTCAAGCGAGCTTTACTCTGCACTTTCTTCGTTCGTCAGTTCGGAAATAAAAGAAAAACTTTGTTTCTCTTTGTATTTCTCTCGGTTTGCACTACCTTTGTAGCGATGAAGCGAGAAATACTAATTATTATGGTATGGTGCTTGACACTACTGACAACTTCTGCACAACCGGCAGGGGTGAGACTCGATACGCTTCAAGTGAAACATATCGATGGGCAAGGAGTGACACATACAGGAACAATTGTTTGTAATCATACAATAACAGATGACCTGCGTGAGATATTTGCAGAACTATACCGACAACGATATCCCATAGAACGCATTCGCCCTATCTCAGACTATGGTAACGACGATGAACAATCCATGCGGGCCAATAATACTTCGTGTTATTGCTATCGCAAAGTGGCAGGAAGTAAAACACTCTCTAAACATGCGCGAGGATTAGCTATCGACATCAATCCTCTCTACAATCCATGCGTGCGACGCCGCAAAGATGGAACGCTCTATATACAACCTTCTACTGCCCGCAGATATGCAGACCGTCGGGCTTCCTTTCCCTATAAGATAACAGAACACGATCTATGCTATCGGCTGTTTCGTCAACATGGTTTTGTCTGGGGAGGACATTGGCGTACTGTGAAAGACTATCAACACTTCGAGAAATAGTCATGTTTTGCTATCTTAGGAGTTGCTTATCTTTCTATCATTTGCATAAGGTGATGCCGTAATCAACATTTTTTATGGAAATCACTATGAATATGATGTTTCTTTGTCTTATTCTTAATTACTAAAATATAGTACCATTGTTATCTGGTAAAAATGAGACGGAGAGTGCCTTCTATTTGCCAGAAAGTAATAACTTATTTTATTAAACGATATGATACAACGTCACGAGATTTTACAGTAACCTTACGGACGATTTTGTTTTTTAAATTTGTTTTGCCCTCCATCTTATGTGTCCAAAGGTTATAGACTTTATATATGTTCGTATTGAAAGCTGTGCTCATTTTACTCACTTGCGAATCAATAAAATTGAAATCTTGCCAATTTAGTTCACACACAATGTTATTCTGTGTGGGATTAAGAATGGTGAAGGCCCAATCGCCACCTGCCAAAGGCTTAAACCAGAATTGTAGTCCATCACGGTCGCAATAGTGCAGACCTTGAATGCCAAGTGTGTCTTGATTGATTGCTATCATCTCCTTGTTCATAATAATATTGCGAGTAGCCTCACTCATGTTGCGTAGGTCGTTTCCAAGTATCAGTGGACTGGCCATCATACACCACATGGTAAAGTGGGCACGATCCTCGTTTTCTGTCATACCATTGCCCACCTCCAGCATGTCGGGGTCGTTCCAGTATCCCTTGCCTGCATACTGACGCAATGAGTCGTTGAATTGGATGCACTGCATCACACCAAACTGGGTGTAGCCTGGGAATACACGCAAAGAATCGAAATGACACCATATATCGGGTGTGGTACGCCATGAGTGGCCAATCTCACGAGCCCATTTCCAAGGTTGACTATTGCCCCATTCGCACATACTTAGGAAAATTGGACGACCAGCAGAACGGAGAGCGTCGCTAATGAGTTGATATGCTCCTTGGGGATTCACATTGGTGGTATTACACCAGTCGTATTTCAGATAGTCCACTCCCCAACGGGCATATTGGATAGCATCTTGATATTCGTGTCCGAGTGATCCTGGTCTGCCTGCACAGGTTGCAGAGCCAGCATCACTATAGATGCCAAGTTTAAGCCCTTTGCTGTGAACATAGTCGGCCACGGCCTTTATGCCGTTTGGAAACTTTATCGGGTCGGCCTGAATAAACCCGTCGGCATCACGTTTCCCATGCCAGCAATCATCGATATTGATATAGGTATAACCCGCATCGCGTAGCCCTGTTTCTACCATCACATCAGCGATGCCCTTGATGATGTCCTCAGAGATATTACCTTGAAACTTGTTCCATGTGCTCCATCCCATTTGAGGGGTGTCTGCCAAATGTTCCCACTTCTGTGCCTTGCAAGGCATTGTCGTCATGGTAAGTATGCCAATGATGACGATAAATTTGTTTGATAATTTCATAATAATATAATATTTGTTTGTTTAAGTTTCTAAAAAAACTGTTTTTGTTTCACTTTACTTGTGGGTAAGAATGTTATTTTGAAGAATGAACCAATATTTCTTGTAGTACGATGCCAGGATCGAGGAGATAGATGCGTAGTTTCTGACAGCCTGTCAAATTGATGGGAATGCAGCGCGAGGCATAGCCGCGAAGTACATTCCAACGCCATTCGGAGGTGAAATCATTGGCATGAATTGAATAAATAGTGGGAGTTGTGTTACCTAATTGTACTGCATAGCATATATCTCTGCCTTCATACGCATGTAGGGTAGGTAGCGTGCGAATCTCGATAGTGCTATCGTTCTCCTGCAAGTTGATTTCATATTCTGCGTATGGAGCTTCCTGCAGATTGTCTTGCTTATATGATGGTGTGTCGAAGGGCATAACGAGTACACCATCGGTATAGCCTAATCCTTTCACTCGCAGAATATCACCTTGCGTGTACTGAAAGAGCGAAGCGGGAATACGCAGACGAGGCTCTTTGACGAATGGAGGATAAAGACCGAGGTATATTTGGTCAATGCGGGCATTGGCTTTCAGGTTGGTGATACAGATATGGTTGTCTCCTTTCTTGAGGTGTATCGTTCCTACACGGCTCCACATTGGTCCGACGTATGGTGCATGCCATACATTATTAATTGGGGTAGCAGAGGCAACAAAACTATCACTCTCTGTTTTAATTGTACAAAACTCGTTGTCCTTTGCTAGCTTGGAGAAATTATGGATAGGTGTAAGTGCTTCTATCCAGATAGGAATTTCTGAATTGACATCACTTACAATAGTGACGCCCTTGTTTGATAAGGCTTCGCTGACTGAGAGCAAACGAGCCTTTGTCCCGTTAGCAGCCTGTGCAATAAGCTCAGGTGTGGCTATAGGTTGTTCAATTTTCTCAGATCGGAACCAATGATAGGGTTGCCAGTTGAAGAATTGTTGCCATTTACCATTTAAGATACCTTCATTATAATGGCGAGTCAAATCATTCAAACCGTCAAACATTTGTCTTACACGTTGGGCATCTGTCATTGCTCCAAGGCTATCGCCAACAGTAGCTCTTACCATACTACGACGCGCTAGGAGTTGGTATTCGTTGATCATTGCCGCACCACAAATAGAGTAGCTGACAAGTTCGAAGTATGCATCCTTAAGAGCATTTGGTATGCGAGAGGTTAGTTCGGTGGCATGTGCTGATAAGGCGCGCCATTCTGCAATGCGTTGCTCTATCTGCTCAGCACTGTAGTTGACAAACCATACATGAGCATCCTTACCAGCTGCTTGCAAGCGATAGTAGCCTGTTTGCATGTCGGCAATATCTTGTGCCACTTCGTTACCAAAAGTTTTTGTTGCCCAGTCTTTTACATAGTTGTGCGCTTTGGAGGGACTCCAACGGTTGATATCCCAAGCCAATTCCATCACAAAAGAGATTTCTTTCTCAGCGGGTTTGATGTCACCCACGTTGAATACCCATATTTTGCGTGCGCCATAGGTATAGGCCTTAGTCAATTCCGTGCTTAAGAAGGCTGGCGAGAGTGGGCTTAGCCATATCCAACTGGCGGGATCGCCATGATAAGAGAGGTGATAGTAGATTCCTGCTCCTCCCTTGCGCTTCATCTCCTTAGGGTTACAAAGGTTTCGGCAGTAGCCGTGCTTATCGTCGCTCCAAAGTAGGGTGATGTCTTCTGGCACTTTCAGGCCGTTATGGTAGGCCTCTAATACCTCTTCGTAAGTGCAAAGCACTTGTGGTATCTCTTCGATTGGTTTGTTGATGTTGCGTTGTAATATATCTCGTTGGTCGTTGATAGCCTGTTGCATCAGGGACACACGTTCGGCAGTTGTATTGGCGCCCTCCATGGGATAGTCGTGAATGCCACGCAGGCCGAGCGTATAGGTATTCTCATATTTTCCATTGGTTTTTACACGTGTCTCCCAGTAATCTTGCATTTTCTGACGATTGGTGATGTAGTTGAAGTCACCCATAGAACCAGGTTTTTCTTGTTCTACAGCCTTCCATTCACCTTCATTATTGCGCAATATCTGTTCGCAGTGTGACGACCCCATCACAATGGCATAGTTATCAGCTAATTGTGCATTATCAGGATTGGCATTAAAGGCTTGGGTTCCTGGGTGCATGGCAGGCCAGAGGTAGTTAGCTTTTAGGCGTAGCAGTAGTTCAAAGACCCGTACGTAGGTTTTAGGTCCTACCTTGCCATATTTTTTCTCGGCCCATCGTGCCCATCCACCAAAGCGTTCGTCATTGATGAAGATGCCTCGATATTGCACAGAGGGTTCTTCTTGAATAAATGTCTTAGGCTCAATATATAATGCATCTTTGTGCGGTGGTATAATATCTGCCCACCAGTACCAAGGTGACACTCCGATAGCCTCGCTGAGTGATGTCAGTCCGAAAGCTGTACCACGCCTATCACTACCTGCTATCACGAGCAACTGTCCACCATGTTTAGGACGTTTGATGGTTGTGATAACAAACGACTCCCATTTGCCAGTGATGGAAGATACGTCGATAATCTTCAGTCTGACCAGTTCGTCTATCAGACGGCTTTTTCCGATAGTTCCTACGGCTACAGCTCCTCCCTTTGGGATGTTTTTGAGTGATGTCGTTTTCACAACTCTGGGGTGTTTGCCTGTGACGCATTCAATATCATCGGCCAGCATATTTGCGGTAATATTTACGACTTTATACTCTTTAGTATCGGTATATATCACAGCTTCGCTTAAAGGGAAATAATCTTGTATTCTGGCCTCTGAAACGGCTGGCATGCTCTTTTTGACAGGTAGATTTGTTGTCACGTTTAGGTGGTTGCTGATGTGTGGTATTGCTTGATTAACTGGTGGCATGTGGGAAGTCCCAGGTGTTTGGGCATCCGATGGCATGACAACGATGATAATCAATAGTAATAAGACAAACAGTTTTAGTTTCATACGTGATGAAGATTATATATATTGACTACAAAGTTAAGAAAAAAAAACAAGAACTACAAGCAAATACCATTATCTATGCTAAAAAAATATATATGTGCCCAAAGCCGCAGTTGTTGTATATAAAACGCTGAGGGGTAGAAGCAATATGCTGACAAAATTGTTGATTGCTAATTTAACGATGAGATTATTTGAAATTATTGCTGGCTACTAGAACTTTTGCAAACAACATATATTGGGGCAGATACTTCTCACGAGGTATCAGTCCTTTGGTTTATCTTTGTTTTTGTTAGAAATAATAATATCATGAGCGAAGATAGTCATTTTACTGGACAACAATAAAAAAACATCATTTCATTTGCTGAATTCAAAATAAAAGCCTACTTTTGTTGCTTGTCAAAATGTGGGTAAAGTAGAAATCATAATGAATAAGATGAAAAATATGGCAGTTGTTGTGTGCTTAGCTATGTGTCTTGGTACACGAGGACAAAATGAGATAAACGTTAAAAGCCTGGCAGAAGGGGACTTGCTCTTCTGTGTGGCAGAAAACGGTAATAACATTACCGATGTGACAACAGGACTTGATGGAAAACAAATAGATCATGTGGCGATTTTCCATAAAGACAAGGGGGCGGCATTTGCACTTGAGGCGATACGCCAAGGGGTGTGCCTCACTCCAATAGATAGTTTTAAGGCAAGGCGACAGACTGTGGTGGTGGCGCAGCTCAAAGATACTACTGGTGTGGCACGCTCGGTGGAACGGGCTATGCAGTTTATCGGTACACCATACGACTTCAATTTTATGCCGTCAGATAGTGCGATGTATTGTAGCGAACTGGTGCAAAAATGCTATAGGACACCGCATGGTGAACTGGTGTTTAATCCCATCCCCATGTCGTTTCATGACAAGACGGGAAAAGTGACTGCCTATTGGAAGGAGTATTATGGTCGCCAGGGTTTGGAAGTTCCGGAAGGAAAGCCTGGAAGTAATCCGGGCAACTTGTCAAGAAGTGAAAAGATTGTTGTTCGGGGGAAACTGCGACAATAGCCAGTTGATATCAAATTGCTCCATAATCGAAAAGGTTTTGTTTTTGTAAAAATTTCGCCCACTACTACCATCTATATCGATGTATAAACGGAGTTGCTGATGTTTATCATCACTTTTTCAAACCTTGATAACATTTTTATCAAATGTTGGATAATACTTTTGTCAAACGTTGGATAATACCTTTATCAAACGTTGGATAATACTTTTGTCAAACGTTGATAATACCTTTGTCAAACGTTAGAAAAAACTCTTGCCAAACAATGGAAATACCTTGGCAAAACGTTGTCTTAAAGAATATCAATCTGTTATATTCCTAAACGACATTCTTTCTTTATTTTTATGGATAGTTTATGAGCATCGCGGATACGCCTACGAAACTGCAGCTCAAGTGGTGACAAAGAGTGACAATAGCTTTCTCAAATGTTTATGCTGATGAGGCTACTCGGTGAGATGGTTGGTTAATAGGGTTGTATTTGTGATGAGGAAATGAAAATCCCAAGCGCATGGTCTTCAATAGCAGAAGCCATGCGCTTGGGATGGGGATAAAGGACAAACGGCTATCGGATGAACAGCAGTTCGCGGTATTTGGGTAGCGTCCATAGTCCGTCCTCAACAATCATTTCGAGATGGTCTATCTCGTAACGGATGGCATCCATATGAGGTTCTACAGTATCGTGATAGGCGATGGCACGCTGTTGGATGGACTCGATATGATTGGCTACACGACGGGCATCGGTTAGTTCTTCTACCAGTTGTTCAATCTTCTCGGTGCGCTCTGCAATCTCTTCAATAAGTTTCATATTGCGTGAGGAGAGTCTGTCGGCCTTTTCTGCACTAAAGACGTCTTTCATGCCCTGCACGTTTTTAATGAGTTTGCTTTGGTAGTGGGTAGAGACAGGGATGATGTGGTTCATGGCGAGGTCGCCCAATACGCGTGCTTCAATCTGCACAGTCTTGACATACATCTCCCATTTTACTTCGTTGCGAGCTTCAAGTTCTTTGCGGTTCATGACCTTGGTCTGTTCGAACATGCGGACGCTCGACTCGTCGAGGTAGCGCTCGAATATGATGGGACATGACTTTTCGACGTCGAGACCACGTTGACGTGCCTCTTCTACCCATTCGTCGGAATAGCCGTTGCCATCGAAGCGCACGGGTTTGCAGGTGCGTATATCTTCGCGCAGCACATCGAGAATAGCAGAAATTTTGTTTTCGCCCTTGTTGATGAGTGCATCGACACGCTCTTTGAAAGATACGAGGGCTTCTGCCATCGCTGCATTGAGTGCTATCATGGCCGAGGCGCAGTTGGCTGCGGAACCGGGAGCACGGAATTCAAAGCGATTGCCGGTGAAAGCAAAAGGCGATGTGCGGTTGCGGTCGGTATTGTCGATGATGAGGTCTGGAATCTGTGGAATATCTATTTCCATGCCCTGTTTGCCCTTTAGGTTGAAGAGCTCGTTTTTCTCACTCTTTTCGATATGGTCGAGGAGTTCGTTGAGTTGCTTGCCCAAGAATGACGAGATAATGGCAGGTGGTGCTTCGTTGCCCCCCAAACGGTGGGCATTTGTGGCACTCATAATAGATGCTTTCAACAGTCCGTTATGATGAAAAACAGCCATCAAGGTCTCAACGATGAAGGTGACGAAGCGCAGATTCTCCTCAGGAGTCTTAGCTGGTGCGTGGAGTAGTATACCATTATTGGCAGACAAGCTCCAGTTGTTGTGCTTGCCCGATCCGTTGATGCCGTCAAAGGGCTTCTCGTGGAGCAACACTCGGAATCCGTGTTTGCGGGCCACCCTTTTCATGAGCGACATGAGCAGCATGTTGTGATCGACAGCCAGATTGCACTCTTCAAAGATGGGGGCTAATTCAAACTGGTTGGGGGCAACCTCGTTATGGCGGGTCTTTACAGGGATGGCCAGTTCGAGAGCTTGTATCTCAAGGTCTTTCATAAAAGCCTGTACGCGGTCGGGGATGGTTCCGAAATAGTGGTCATCCATCTGTTGGTTTTTCGCACTCTCATGTCCCATTAGGGTGCGACCTGTCATTAGTAGGTCAGGACGTGCAGAATAGAGTCCTTCGTCAACAAGGAAATACTCTTGTTCCCAACCCAGATTGACCTGCACTTTATTGACATCGTCATAGAAATACTGGCAGACATCTGTTGCAGCTTTGTCTACGGCATGGATAGATCGTAATAGCGGAGCCTTATAGTCGAGGGCTTCGCCAGTATAGGCAATGAAGATGGTGGGGATACAGAGTGTGTCGTCGATGATGAACACCGGACTTGTGGGGTCCCAGGCAGAATAGCCTCGTGCCTCGAATGTGTTTCTGATACCGCCATTGGGGAAAGAAGAGGCGTCTGGTTCCTGTTGTACCAACAGTTTTCCTGAGAATTTTTCTATCATTCCGCCTTTGCCAT
Organism: Prevotella sp. P5-50; assembly: GCF_002251295.1. Classification (GTDB taxonomy): domain Bacteria; phylum Bacteroidota; class Bacteroidia; order Bacteroidales; family Bacteroidaceae; genus Prevotella. Next base: position 57,814 of record NZ_NPJA01000001.1, on the reverse strand, counting down.
CGTGTTCTACGAAGGCATCGTGTTTCTCGGCAGTTCCTTCGGTGAGTGGCTGAAACCAGTGGGTATAGTGGGTTACCCCCATCTCTTTTGCCCATTGTTTCATGCCAGCCGCTACGGCATCGGCTATGGAACGGTCCAATCGGGCGCCGTTGTCCATCACGTCGATCATCTTGTTGTAGATGTCGGCAGGTAGGTATTTATACATCTTTTGTCGGCTGAATACGTATTTGCCGAAATACTCTGATGGTCTCTCGCTTGGTGCCTCCACATCGAGTGCATGCTTCTTGAAGGCTTCTTCTACCACTTGGAATCTTAGATTGTTTGCCATATTCTGTTTGGGTTGTTTGTTGTTTGCTTGTTGAAGAGAGTTGATTGTCAGTCGATGAACCGTTTGATGATATCATCGTAATGGTCTATGCGTCGGTCGCGAAGGAAGGGCCACCAACGGCGTACCTGTTCGGAGCGTTGCAGGTTGACATCGATAATGGCTGTGGTTTCGCTGTCGCGTGGTGCTTCGTAGAGCAGTTCACCTTGCGGGCCGGCAACAAACGAGGTGCCCCAGAACTCTATTCCGTTGGTTTGTTTGCTGGGGTCTGGTTCGTGGCCGGTACGATTGACGGTCACTACGGGTAGTCCGTTGGCTACTGCGTGGCCACGTTGTACGGTTTGCCAAGCCATGCGTTGACGTTCTTGCTCATCGGGTGTGTCGCTACTCTCGTAACCGATGGCGGTAGGATAGATCAGCATATCTGCTCCCTGTAGTGCCATCAGGCGTGCTGCTTCAGGATACCATTGGTCCCAGCAAACCAGTACGCCAAGTCGGCCTACAGAGGTCTGGATGGGGTGGAACCCCAAATCGCCTGGTGTGAAATAGAATTTCTCGTAGTATGCTGGGTCATCGGGGATATGCATTTTGCGGTATTTTCCTGCTATAGAACCATCTTTCTCTAATACTACTGCCGTGTTGTGATAGAGTCCGGGTGCACGTCGTTCAAACAAAGAGGTGACGATGACCACTTGGAGTTCTCGTGCCAATGCTCCGAAGAAATCGGTAGAAGGGCCTGGGATGGTTTCTGCCAAGTCGAATAGATCGACATTCTCGGTCTGACAGAAGTATAGCGAATTGTGGAGTTCCTGCAGAACGATGAGTTCTGCACCCTGTTTGGCGAGCGAACGTATGCTCTCTGCCAGTCGTTGGCGGTTGTCTTGTATGTCCGCCGTATTGTGCTGTTGAATGATTCCTGTTTTCATCTTAGTAATACTGCATGGTGCAACAATGTAACGATCCGTGTTGCCGGATGACAGCGCGACAGTCGATACCAATGATTTCTCTATCTGGGAAGGCCTTGCCGATGGTGCTTATGGCTTCTTGGTCAAGGTCCGGTTGGTTGTAGGTGGGTACGAGGACGGCGCCATTTATCACCAGGTAGTTGGCATAGGTGGCAGGTAGTCGCTCGCCATCATCATAGATGGGACGTGGCATGGGTAATCGGAGCAATCGGTAGGGATGTCCGTCGATGGTGCGTAGCTGCTGGAGTTCTTGCTCCATGAGCAACAGGTCGGGATGTTCGTCGTCGGCCCCTATATATAATAAGGTGTCGTTAGGAGCTATGCGTACCAGTGTATCAATATGTCCATCGGTATCGTCCCCTATGAGCGAACCATGGTTGATCCAGACGATGCGTTCTGCTCCGAGCCATTCTTTCAGTTGTTGTTCTATCTCTTGTTGTGTAAGAGGTTGGTTGCGATGTGGCGCCATCAGGCAACAGGTGGTAGTGAAGATAGTGCCTTTGCCATCGCTTTCAATACTACCGCCCTCAAGAACGAAATCGAGGTGTGACTCGTAAATGCCTTTCACCAGCTGTTGTTCGTAGAGTTGTCGGTTGATATCGTTGTCGAGTTCTGCGGCAAATTTCTCGCCCCATCCGTTGAATTTAAAGTCGAGCAGAATCAGTTGGCCGTTTTCTTCTACGGTAATGAAACCATGGTCGCGTGCCCATGTGTCGTTGTGTGGTATGTCATCGACTACGACAACGGTTTCTCTGCTTTCTATTTCTCGCTTCATTTCCTCATATACTGCGGTGATTTCTGGCAGTATAGGAGCCCAGTCTGTATCTTTGTGAGGCCATGTCAGTTGTACCGCACTTTGCGGTTCCCATTCGGCCAACATTCGTCTCTTACTTTTTATCATGAGTGCAAAGGTAGTGCAAATCGGGAGAAGTACAAAAGAAAATCACGAATATATTTGGCTTTTTATTCACTATATTGTATCTTTGCCATCAAAAAAACAACCGATGTTAGAATTACACCATGTAAAGATTGACGGACTCTTGGCTGATTGCTCGCTGACAGTGGGCGATGGTGAGATGGTTGGTGTATATGGTGAAGCAGGGACAGGAAAGACCACTTTGCTTCGGGCTGTGCTCGGGATGGTGTCTATCGACGGAGGGCATATCAGTATCGATGGTGAATTGCTAACTCCATTGTCGGCTCCTTTTTTTCGGCGCGCTACAGCTTATGTGCCGCAACAACTGTCGCTGGTAGAGGGCTATGATACAATAGCACAATGTGACGCAACGGTAAATTCGCTGAAAATCAATAGTCGAGAAACTTCAGTACAAGAATCTTCTCAAGGTGAAGAAGATGGTCGGACTTGGTCGCAACTTACTGCAGACGAGCAGTTTCTGTCGCTTGTGCATCGTGCCGTTGGCTTGCGAAAGACGCTCGTCGTTGTGGATGAACCTTCGTCACAAATATCAGAAGCAACACGACAGGCAGCAGACAAAATGCTTTTGGAAGCAGCTCGCAACGGAGCATCGGTATTGGTTGTTAACCCCCAAATTGCTCAAAAGCAGATACAACTATGAATAGTATCATCTTTCAGTTGTTGGCCGGACTCATGCTGTTGGCCATTCCGTTGACCGTCTTTTATAAGAACGACCGCCGACTACTCTATCGTCTGCTCACTACAACAGGTTGTTGGGCTATTGCCATGTTGGTGCTGGTCGTGGTATTTAATTTTGTGTTTCAATCAGCCGTATGGTGGCTTGACGTTCTGTTGCTACTATTGTTGGAGGTTATAGTAACGATGGTTTGTTGCCGAAAAAAGTGGCTTGTTGTACCAATATTAATAGGAGTGGTTCCTGTTACGTTTATTGTGGGGCTTCTGGTGATGGTGATTATGGGTCAGAATCCCTTCGGTAATATTTGGTTTTGGGTGCCTGTAATGGCTCTGCTTCATGGCGAAGCCTTGAGAGCGAGTAGGAGTGGGTTACTCACTTATGCTTTTAATCGCAAGGTACATGCCAGTATGTTTGAGTATTTGCAGGGAAATGGTGCAACGCAAACAGAAGCCTTGCGCCCATTTCTGGTGCGAGCTATGAGTAAAGCACTTAATCCGTTGCTGACCAAGATGCGCGATACTGGACTCGTGGCAGTTCCTGCAATACTTTGTGTGTTGATGCTCAGTGGGATGCCTCCAATACAGGCAGGTATTTTCGCTGTAGTAGCCACTATTGGAATGGTGTGTTGCTCGGTGTTGTCGATACTGCTTTCTGTTATGGTCTATGAGTGGCTTCGACGCTGAGTGAGGCAGATGGAATATTGATATAGCATAAATAAACGGTATGGAAAACTAAAAAAAAAGCATGGGCTATTGTAATTCCATGAATTTTTTGTAATTTTGCAGACCTAAACAAAGTATAGTAATTTCAATACAAGCAATACAATGGGAGGTTTTTTCGGTACGATCTCGACTAAGGACTGTGTAAACGATGTGTTTTACGGTACAGACTACAATTCGCACTTAGGAACCAAACGCGCAGGATTGGTGACTTTTGATGAGGAAAGCGGTTTTCATCGCTCTATCCACTCGTTGGAACGCCAATATTTCCGTTCGCGTTTCGAAGATGAACTTGACGACTTTAAGGGGCATCAGGGACTGGGTGTTATTAGTGATACAGATCCACAACCCATCATCATCAACTCCCATTTGGGACGTTATGCAGTGGTCACAGTGGCCAAAATCAATAATCTTAGAGAAATAGCTGATGAACTGTTGGCCAACCGCATGCACCTTAGTGAAATGTCGGCGAATGTCATCAACCAGACAGAACTCGTGGCATTGCTTATCAATATGGGAGACTCGTTTGTGGATGGTATCAATAAGGTTTATCAGAAAATACAGGGCTCGTGCTCGATGTTGATTCTTACCGAAGATGGTATTATTGCCGCACGTGACTTCCTTGGACGTACCCCTATCGTTATAGGAAAACGTGATGATGCCTATGCAGTATCAAGCGAAACGACAAGTTTTCCCAATCTTGACTATCAAGTACTGCGCGATGTAGGTCCGGGAGAAATAGTAAAACTGCGTGCCGACGGTATCGAAGTGTTGCAAAAACCTATGAGCCGTTGTCAGATATGCTCGTTCCTGTGGGTGTATTACGGATTTCCTGCCAGCGACTATGAAGGAATCAATACTGAAGCAGTACGCGAGAAGAACGGACGCATTGTGGGTGAGAAGGATACTGAAGTGGAAGCCGACCTAGTTTGTGGTATTCCCGATTCGGGAGTAGGAATGGCACTTGGTTACTCACACGGAAAGAAAGTACCATACAAGCGTGCTGTATTGAAATATACTCCAACATGGCCACGTTCGTTTACTCCTGGCAACCAGAAACGTCGTGACTTGGTGGCACGCATGAAACTCATTCCCAACCCTGCCATTTTGAAGGATCAACGTGTTGTTTTCTGTGATGACTCTATCGTACGTGGTACCCAGTTACGCGACAATGTGCGTACCTTCTTCGATAATGGTGCAAAGGAAGTACATGTACGTATCTCTTGCCCACCATTGGTGTATGGTTGTCCGTTTATCGGTTTTACCTCACAGAAGAGCCCTCTTGAACTCATTACCCGTCGCATCATCAAGGATTTTGAGGGCGATGAAAATGCAAAACTGGCAGAGTATGCAAAAACAGATTCACCAGAATACAAGCGCATGGTGCAGGAAATAGCCAAGCAACTGGGACTGACGAGTCTGAAATTTGCTCATGTGGAAGATCTTGTCGAATCTATCGGATTGCCCAAAGATCGGGTCTGCACCCATTGTTTTGATGGTAGTAGCTATTGTCATGAGCATGACAATGATCCAGAATAATCGTTAAAAAATGATAATGTTCATCGGAAGGACTATGTCTTTCCGATGAAAAACAGTAACTTTGCATATTGATAAAATATCATAGAAGCGTGAAAATACAGCAAGTGCTTGACGCCCTTGAACAGTTCGCGCCTCTGCCCTTACAGGAAAGTTGGGATAATGCTGGCCTGCAAGTTGGATTGACAGAGGCGGAGGTTTCAGGGGCATTATTGTGTCTTGACGTCAACGAAAAAATTATTGATGAGGCAATAGAAAAAGGGTGTAACCTGATTATCAGTCATCATCCACTCTTGTTTCGTGGACTGAAACAGATTTGTGGTGCAGATTATGTGCAGCGTACGGTAATGAAAGCCATAGAGCGACATATCGTTATCGCATCGATGCATACTAATATGGATAATGCCAGAAATGGTGTCAACTGGAAAATTGCAGAACGATTGGGGCTTAAGGAAGTGAAATTTCTCCAAGCTAATGGTGAGGCTGACAGCGCACAATCGGGTAGTGGAGTGATAGGCCTGTTGCCCGAAGCCATGGTTGCCGATGATTTCGTCTTGTTGGTGAAACGACAGTTTGACGTGGAATGTGCGCTCTGCAATGAGCTATTGGGACGTCCAATCCGCAAGGTAGCTCTATGCGGAGGAGCAGGTGACTTCTTGCTTGATGAGGCTGTGAACCAACAGGCAGATGCCTTTATCACAGGAGAAATGCACTATCATCAGTATTTCGGATATGAGCAGAGAATCCAGATATGTGTCATAGGACATTATCAGAGCGAACAGTTTACAAGTGAAATATTCCAAGATGTGATACAACGTCAATATCCTGATGTAAAGACATTTATAGCAGAAACAAATACAAATCCAATTATATATCTATAAGCAAATGGCAAAAAAAGATCCATCAGAAATGCCGGTAGAAGAACGTCTGAAGACGCTCTATCAGTTGCAGACTACGCTTTCGGCTATCGACGAGAAGCGTGCGTTGAGAGGTGAACTACCTTTGGAAGTACAGGACCTGGAAGATGAAATCGAAGGATTGACAACTCGTATCGAGAAAATCCAGGCAGATATCAATGAGTATGAGACTGCCATCGTACAGAAAAAAGGCGATATCGAAAACGCCAAAGTCAGCGTGGAACGTTACAAAAAGCAGTTGGACGAGGTTAAGAACAACCGCGAATATGACACTCTGACAAAAGAAATCGAATTTCAGGAACTTGAAATCGAACTCTGTAATAAGAAAATCAGAGAGGCTCAGAATCGTGTGACAGAGAAGAAAGAGGAGCTCGCTGTCAATAAGGAAAACATCGAAGACCGTCGTCAGGCCTTGGAAGTGAAGAAGAACGAACTCGACGAGATCATGGACGAAACTCGTGCAGAGGAAGAAAAACTGAAAATTAAGGTGAAAGACCTTGAGGCTAAGATTGAACCACGTCTCCTTTCTTCATTCAAGCGTATCCGTAAAAACGCTCGCAACGGTCTCGGTATTGTTTATGTGCAGCGTGATGCCTGCGGTGGTTGCTTCAATAAGATTCCACCTCAGCGTCAGCTCGACATCAAAATGCATAAGAAAATTATCGTTTGTGAGTATTGTGGACGTATCCTCGTAGATTCGGAATTGGCTGGTGTTAAGACCGTTACTCCAAAAGCAGAGGAGAAGAAACCCCGCAAGCGTGCTATCCGCAAAACCACGAAGAAGGTTGCTGATGCCAACGATGAGGCTTAATACAAGTCCTAATTCGTTGATAAAATATAAGGCGCAGAATAATCTGCGCCTTTTGTCTTATTTATGAATTGGGGAAAATAAACTGGTCTTATGAGCTAAATATGAAAATCCTATAAATCTTCATAGTTAGGAATGTCAGGCAGGATGCTGTAGCATCGATGCTCATAGTCCATGCGACAACAGAAGTGTTGCATGCCATTGCTAATCATTAGATAGTCAACATGTAGTAAAAGGTTGTAGGACGAAACTTGGTCGAACACCTTCTGACTTAACGCAACAGTAGGGGCTTTATACTCGATTATCATCATGGGTTGGGCCTGCTTATTGTATAGGATAGAGTCACAACGTAGGCGCTTGCTACCGCATTGTAGCGCAATCTCGTTGCCTAATAATCCTTTGGGGTAGCCTTTTTCTGTCACCAACCAATGTACAAAATGCTGGCGGACCCATTCTTCTGGGGTCAGCTTTACATAGCGACGACGAAGAAAGTCGAATATCTCCGGTTTTTCGCGAGTGCCACCCAACTGGATGGGAAATGAGGGAAGGTTTAATTGAAACATATTGCAAACTTACCGCTTTTTTTCTTGATATTGAAGAAATATCTGAGAAAATTAAATATCTATGAAGAAAAAAGATAGAAACACAAAATAAATGAGTAATTTTGCAGCAATTAAGCACCTAATGAACATTCGAAGGATCATTCTAATGGCCGGAATCGTTGTGCAGGCTCAATGTACTACGATGGCTCTTGCTGGAAACAGTAATGACAGACAGGTTGATTCCATTCACCACGCTATATTGTCGTTCGAAGGACAAGCGCTGTTGGATGCCTATCGGCATGTGTATTATGTTCAAATCTATTCAGGTGATAATGAGCGGCAAACCATTGCTCAAATGCAGCGAGAGGCAGAATTGCAAGATAATATTCCAATGCGCTGTTTGGCAAAGGCGGCTCTTGTCAACTACTATGTATTCAAGGACGGATGTGCCGATTCATTGCGGCATGTGTTTCCTGAGACACACCACTTCCTGCATCAACAGAAGAGCTGGAACTACTATTACTCGACATGGTCTCTGTGGGCTAATTTCCTTATTTTCGCCAATGAAGGCAGTAAAGCGCAGAATGAGGTGCGCAATATGTATGAAGATGCCAAGAAGAGAAATAATATATATGGCATAGGATTGGCGTAGTATGTACTGGCAAACCTATATCGTAATATGGGTGAAAACAAAGAGGCTATACGCAACTATAAGCAGTGCATACAGACCTTGAGTAATATCGAGTCTTATCATGCGGCTCATATCTGTATATATCCATTCTATTGTGGGGCATTGGCAGATGAAAAACTCTATGGTGATTTGAAGGATGCTACGGAACGTTGTCAACAAATACGCCATATATATAAGGAGAAATTGGGCGTCTCTGAAGAATGTTTGAGTAAATCACCCAACTATGTGTATTTCTGTTTGGTGCGCGCTATAGTGCTCAGAGAAGAACATCGGGTGTCAGAAGCATTGAAGATCTTGTAAGGAGCCGAGCGTATCACTCGTAATCGTTCGGATTATGTACGGCGTGATGTGCTTTACCGTATGGCAGAATTATATATCAATGAAGGTGATTATCAGAAAGCCCTTCATTATAATAGTATGGCTGATAGCTGCCGTTCACTATTACTTCATTATATGGGTGATCAGCTGCGCGTAGTGCGACAAAGGGCAGATATATATATTCGAATGGGAAATTGTGAAAAGACTGCTGTAATCCTGCGAAGTGTGATGGATTCTGTTGATGAGAGAAATCTGATAGAAACTCGTAATCAACTTAATGAGCTTAATGCACACTATCAGATAGATAGGCTACGACAGGAACAACAACAGGACAAGGAACATACCATCTATGCTTTTTTTACTTTGGTTATTGTGTGCATGTTGTTGCTTGTTGCCGTTGTGGTTTTCTTTATGCACCGTATTCATAAGAAAAATGCCCAGTTGCTGGTAGTGCTCGACCGTTCGAAAGAAAGTACTCGTATGAAGGATTCTTTTGTCAAGCATATCAGTCATGAGTTGCGCACACCACTTCATATCATTACGGGATTTTCGCAGGTTATGGCAAATCCTGACTATTCACTCAGTACTGAGGCGCGAAAAGATGTGGTGAAACGAATCACCGATAACACCCAGTTGATAACAAGTCTGATTAATGAGCTCCTCGAGTTGTCTGACGAAGAGAGTCGGCATAACTATGCTCCCGACGATGAGATCAATGTAAAAAGGGTTTGTGATGAGATGATTCGCCAATTGGAACAGGCAGATAAAGGACGTTTGCAGGTGCATTATAGAATTGATGTGGACGATGATTTTATGATACATAACAATCTTGTAGGACTCAAGAAAATACTATGGCACTTGGGAAACAATAGTCTGAAATTCACAGAAAACGGTAGTGTGTAGGGTGTCATACAAAACTTTCTACCGATAAGAAATGGGTGGAGTTTCATATGAGTGATACGGGTATAGGTATTCCTGAAGAACTGCGTGAACGTATCTTTGAGAAATTCTATAAGATTGATCCCTTTAAGAAAGGACTTGGACTTGGACTTTCTGTTGCGCGACATATTGCAGAACAAATGGGAGGAACGTTGGTTTTTGATCGTGAATACGAAGGCCCTGGAACGTGTTTCGTAATAAATAAGGTACGTTGTATTCTTTCCTAATAGGGGATCTCGCTCGCTTATTCGTACCTCAGCATCTGCGATGCTCAGGTACTCACGCTCGGAAAAACAAAATATAATTTGGTTTTTCGCTCGCTTATTCGTACCTTTGTAAGCAATATGGCACAAGAGAAAGTGACTTATGAGAATGTAATGCGCGACCTGAAAGCGCGTAAGTTTAAGCCTGTCTATTATCTGATGGGTGATGAAGCTTATTATATCGACAAGATTGCAGACTGGATTGCTGATAATGCACTCCTGCCTGAAGAGCGTGATTTCAACCAAACAGTATTGTTTGGATCAGATGTCAACGCTGCACAGATTGTAGATGCTGCCAAACGCTATCCTATGATGGCAGAACATCAGGTCATTATAGTTAAAGAGGCACAGAATGTAAAAGATACTGAGCCGTTAGAACGCTATTTTAAGTCACCCATGTCTTCCACAATTCTTGTGATGTGCCATAAAAACGGTACTGTGGATGGACGAAAACGCGAATATATGAAAGCTATCCGTGATGCTGGTGTGCTTTTTGAGAGTCAAAAGCTCAAAGACCGAGATTTGCCAGCGTTCATCGAAAAGTATCTTAATGAACGCAATGCATCCATTGATCCTAAATCAACTCAAATTATTGCCGACTATATTGGAGCAGATCTTCATAGATTGGTGGGGGAACTCAATAAGGTGCTTGTTTCGTTGCCTGAATCCAATCGAAGGGTAACACCTCAGGTGGTGGAAGACCAAATAGGGGTGAGCAAGGACTTCAATGTGTTTGAATTGAAGAATGCTATTATTAACCGCGATGTGTTTAAGGCAAACCAGATAATGAATTATTTTGACAGCAATCCAAAGAGTGGGGGGCTCTACTCTGTTCTCCCATTTCTCTTCAATTATTTCCAAAATCTCATGATTGCCTATTATTGTCCAGATCGAGGCAATAGAGATGCTATTGCACAATGGCTGGAAATGCGTAATGCGTGGGGGGCTAACGACTATATCACGGGTATGCGAAATTATACCGCAATGAAGGTTTTCCAGATAATTTCCAAGATTAGAGAGATTGACGCAAAAACCAAAGGTCTGGATAACCCTAATACGCCTCCGGAAGAGCTTGCAAAGGAGTTAATCTTCTATATTTTACACTAAAAAAGAGCCTTTTTGAGGCTCTTTTTTTCTATTTCACAGTTTTTTGAATACATAAAAAAATGGCCTGAAACGTTGATTCTGACTCATCTTTCTGACTTTTTTCCCCTCTGAGAATCGCGTATTTTTGAGCATTTCAGACCTCTGTTCACAATTCATCCAAAATAAAAAAAACTGCGTTTTTGGGAAGTTCAAAATTTGGCGTTAACGTTTATTTTTATTTTGCTTTGTAAATATCAAAATCAAAACATGATGCAATTTTGGTTCAAATTTACAATTTACAAACATAAATATCGAAATTTAACCATCAATTTTGAGCTTTGAATTTCAATATTAAAACATAAAACTTGCAGTATCAAAATCAATATTGATATTTATACATGATTAAGATATATAAATAACATGCTTAAACTCAGTATTTTATGTAAAATACAACAAGGAACCAATAAAAGATTATGTAGTTTTTGCCTACTTAACATTGCATAGATGCTTTCTTCTGAGCATATTTTCGTAAATAACACAATAGTAGCCATATAGTTAAGAAAAAACGCTAAAATCGTGCGGGATATCACTTTTAGTACTTGAAATTTTGGTTTTAAAATCAAAATCTAAAAACAACCCCTTCGATGCTTTGGAGTTTTAAATTCTGAATTTGAAAGCTATAATTTTAAAACGCAAATTCCTTCTACATTTGTTGTGTATCTCAAAAATTCTGTTTACCTTTGTAAACCGAATCCAAAATACTAATTTTGCACTAAAATCATACCTTATGGAGATGAAAGATCGCATCAGGCTCGTCATGGAAGAGCAGCATATGAGTCAACAAGTGTTCGCCGACTTCGTTGGATTGTCGGCTGCAACATTGAGCAGTATATTCAATGGACGTACCCGTCCTACCCTTAACATTGTCGAGGCCATCAAAAAGAAGATACCTGTTATAAACACCGACTGGTTGTTGATGGGTATCGGAGACATGCATATAGGTGCCTCTTCAGAACCTGTCGATAGCTCTTTATCAGCCACTTCCACCCCATCGGAGCCAACATTAGATTTTGATTCTGCAGTTCAAGATCGTGCAGAACCGGCTTATCAACATAGTTATTCACATGGTGTAAAAAGTACACGATTGGATTTTTCTGCATGTGATATGAAAAACATTGACAGACAACCGCGCAAGGTTACAGAGATTCGCGTTTATTATGATGATCAGACCTACGAGACCTTTGTACCTGCGAAATCGAAATGATGAGTGATTATTTATCAGTTTAAGTCCATAGAATATGTTATTCAAGTAGTGGCTTAAGAGATTTTATACGAATCATAACAGTCCCCAACCGATTGCTGCTAAGGTGTCGATTGGGGATTGGATTTTATCCCTCGTATTCTTGCGATGGCATATTTTTCTTGTATTCACGCTCTCTCCACGCTCTCTCCACGCTCTCTCCACGCTCTCTTCACGCGTGAATGATGCTGTCCTTCTTATGATTCTAACATAGGCCATTATTGATGTGGCATGAGGTACTTCGGCTTATTGTTTCCGATTATTGTGAATGTTGTTAGTCTATGTGTTGATAACAACCCTCAAAACATGTTAACTTTGGTTAATATTATGGTTGTAGCTTTATGGTATTTTCGTATGTCTTGTGATATTGTAGTATCTTTGTAGAATAACAAAATATAATAGATTCATGACCATAACTATAATTGTATTGATTATAACTATAGCCATGTTTATCTGGGGAAGGGTGCGTGGCGATATTGTTGCCTTATCTTCTCTCATGGTTCTTACTGCAACAGGTGTTCTAACAACAAGTGAAGCACTAAGTGGTTTTTCATCGCCAATTCTTATCATGATGGTGGGACTTTTTGTTGTTGGTGGAGCAATATTGCAAACCGGATTAGCTCAATCGGCAGGTAATAGCATTTCGAAAATGGCTAAAGGTAATGAGACCAGAGCTTTGATATATGTGGTATTGGCCACTTCTATTATTGGTGCTTTTGTGAGCAATACAGGAACGGTTGCTATTATGATGCCCATCATTATGAGTATGGCTGCAAGTTCCGGCATACGTTCGTCGCGTCTGTTAATGCCAGTTGCCTTTGCTGGTAGTCTTGGTGGTATGCTGACATTGATAGGTACTCCTCCTAACCTTGTTATTAGTGAAACACTTGAAGAGAATGGTTATGCTCCGTTGAAGTTCTTTTCTTTTTTCCCAGTTGGTGTTATTGTGATTGCTATCGGCCTGGCTGTATTGTTGCCAATGAGTTTGTTGCTCATTAAGAAGATAGGCAAACATCAAAACGGTGGTCAAGGCAAGAGCGTTGATGATTTGGCAGTTCAGTATCAGCTTCATGAAAATATCTATAAGTATAGTGTAGGCAACAACAAAGGAGGATTGGCTGGCATGCGAGTGCAAGATTTGGACTTGCAGAATAAGTATGGATTGACGATACTTGAAATACGCAATGAAACGAAGAACGCGTTGGGCAAGGAAATCCGTCAGAATATGGCTTGGGCGGACACTATGATAGTGCAGGGTGACATCTTATATTTCTATGGCGACAAACAGGCAATGGAGACATTTGCCCGTGAGCGTCATCTTGTCAGCATGTCAACCGACCGACTTGATTTCTATGATATAGGCATTTCTGAGATTGTAGTACTTCCCACCTCGCGCCTTATCGGAACCCGTATCAGGGATTCCCGTCTGCGTGAGGATTACTCGGTCAATATTCTCAGTATTCACAGAGATAAGAAGTATATTAAGGAAGAACTCAGTGAACATCGCTTGCAAAACGGTGACATCCTGTTGGTGCAGGGTCAGTGGGAAAAAATCATGCAGATGAACCACGAAAATGAAAACTGGGTAGTATTAGGTCGTCCTGACAAGTTGATGGAGAGGGTTTCCCTTGATTACAAGGCACCAGTAGCTGCAGCTATCATGCTTTTGATGATCGTGATGATGGTGTTCGATTTCATTCCCATAGCGCCTGTGGTTGCGGTTGTGTCAGCAGCCTTGCTGATGGTTTTTGCAGGTTGTTTCCGAAGTGTGGATGCTGCGTATAAGACCATCAATTGGGAGAGCGTTATGTTGATTGCAAGTATGATGCCTATGTCAATTGCTTTGGAAAAGACGGGTGTGTCACAGATAGTGTCTGAAAATCTAGTAAGGAGTCTGGGAGCGTTAGGTCCTTATGCCTTATTGGCAGGTATGTATTTCACCACTTCATTGATGACTATGTTTATTAGCAATACAGCAACGGCGGTATTGATGGCTCCTATTGCCCTTACTGCAGCCCAACAAATCGGAGTGAGTCCATACTCATTCATGTTTGCCGTAACATTGGGAGCCAGTATGTGTTTTGCATCGCCATTTTCAACCCCTCCCAATGCTTTGGTGATGAAAGCCGGTCGATATACTTTTATGGATTATATTATCGTGGGATTGCCTTTGCAGATTATCATAGGCATTGTCATGACGATAATTCTTCCATTGCTTTTCCCATTTTGAGTTGATAGGTAAAAACAGTCCGCAGAAACGTTCCATTTCATGGCACCTTTTCTCGCCATGGCATAGTTCAAGTGAACTTAACTCTGCTCATTTGGCTTAACTTTCATATCATACTATTGCTTCCCTGTGTGTTCGGGTCATCATCGGGATATGTTCGGGTTTTGTTGTTTCATGATGTGATATTTTCTCGCTCTCAACATTCCCACATCGTGGTATTCTCCTGTTCTGTTCCTTGTTTCTCCCATCTTTGTCACATCATTGTCCGCTAAATATTGGGACTTAGTGCGGAGTCACTTGTGACTTACTTAGGAGTTGACTACGACTGTGTGCGGACGGAATGTTTTGTGCGATGAGTGATTCTCTCTTGAACCACGTTGCAAAGATACAACATCCCCAAAAACCAATCATACGTTTCTTGCGATTTGAGGACATTTTTATCAAAATGTTTACTACCCATAAATGAACTTGCTTCACAAGGCGGAAACCAGTTTATATGGCCTTGACGCCAAGGAGAGGGAAATCCTGCCACTTCATCACCCGATTGACAGGTCGTTTTCGATAGAGAAAGAATCTCAATCACAGTTATCTCAATTATAAAATAGTCACATGAAAAACGAAACCCCCTTCTTTATATACTTATAACTATTTAATAATCAATAATATATATATAAGAAAGTAAAGTTAGGGGGTATGTTTTTTTTAATTGAGAGAACTGAGATTGAGATTACGGCACAACAAGTAACAAGTAATTTAAATGATTAAAAAATTAATTATCAATGACTTACGATATTTTTAGTACTACCGCTCCAACGATGCTAAACACTGGTAGGGGCACTCATTTTATCAAATTTATCCTCTCCCAGGCGTCTCGTGAGATGCGAGAACCGCTTGTTCCGATGGTAATACCGGCCTTGGCAACTCACTTACATGAAGTCTCATTGATGTATTCGGACAACAAATATTATGATATCTGCGGACAAATGGGGCATTTGATAGGTCCTTCAGGTTTTGTAAAGGCCCTACAGAGACATCTTCTGGAGTCTATAATGCGCGCAAAAAAGAAGACCCTTCCTGCATATATGATAGAAGGGTCTTCTTAGTATGGCGTAAATGCTTGTAGCCATGTGCTTGTCAATTCTTGATTCTTGTGGCTTTCTGCCTAAGTTTTCTCGCCATGAAATGGCACATTTCTGCGGATAGTGGTTTATTCTACAGAAATTACTTGGCCATTTGGTAGATTTTCACGATGTCAGCAGCATGAAGTATTTTCAGTCCACCGATAGTGGTGGTGTCTCCATTGGTGCATTTCTGTGCCATTTCTTCAATTTCTGCATCGGTGATATCTTTGCCAACGAGAGTATGTATGTCTGTTGGCATACCTATTGAGCGGAAAAACTGCTCCATCGCTTTGATACCCGTTTCAGAAGCCTCCATATCGCTCATATTAGTGGTATCGATGCCCATTACGTTGTGGGCGAAGCGTGCAAAGCGAGGAAGGTTCTCGTTGCGAGTGTATCGAGCCCAGCTCCCCCAAACTGCCGCAAGTCCTGCTCCATGGCTCACGTCAAACAGTCCAGAGAGCTCATGCTCAATATTGTGAGTAGCCCAGTCGCCTGTTGTTCCACATCCTGTGAGGTCGTTGTGTGCCAGAGTACCTGCCCACATGATATTTGCCCGACAGGTATAGTCGGTAGGGTTGGCTAATGCCAAAGGCCCTTCTTTCATGCAAGTGCGTAGTATAGCCTCTGCAATGGCATCAGTTGTTTCCATGTCATCATCTTTGCTGAAATAGCGTTCCATGGTGTGCATCATCATGTCTGTGATACCGCATGCTGTTTGCCAAGCAGGGAGTGTGAATGTCAGTTCTGGGTTCATGATGGCAAATTTGCATCTGAACTCATCTACGCAATAGTCTTTTTTGAGCCAGCTCTCTACCTCATCATTGGTGATTACCGAGCCGTTGCTCATCTCGCTGCCAGCTGCGGGGATAGTCAGGATACAGCCGATAGGAAGATATTGTGTTGCGTGATCCTTGTGCTCGTATAGTGTCCATACATCACCTAGGTAGAATCGTCCAGATGATATGGCTTTGCAGGAGTCAATGACAGATCCTCCGCCTACGGCAAGGAGAAAATCTACATTTTCCTCCTTACAGAGTTCTATGCCCTTTCTTACGAGTGAAAGACGTGGGTTGGGTTTTACGCCTCCCAGTTTTACGTATGCTATTCCTGCTTCTGTGAGGATCTGTTCTACTTTCGCCAAGAGGCCAGAGCGTATGGCGCTTTGTCCGCCATAATGTATTAAAACCTTTGAACCTCCGTGTTTTTTTACGAGTTCTGCCACTTGGCTTTCTGTATTGCGACCAAACGCAACTTGTGTTGGAGCATAATAGTTGAAATTCTTCATATAGCTTGTTTTTTATAGTTTTTCGTATGCAAAATTACGCATTCCTGATGATTTTTCATCAGAAATGCGTAATTAATGGTATGTTCGTGTGAGGACTTCTTTAGTTGGATGCGCTGGTATTTACCACGGGTTGGGCAGCATCATCGCTACAGAGTACGACAAGCAGATTGCTCACCATCGCTGCTTTTTTGTCGTCGTCAAGTGTCATTACTCCCTCGTTGTTTAGTTTGTCGAGTGCCATTTTAACCATTGATACGGCCCCTTCTACAATCTTTTCGCGTGCAGCAATAATGGCTGTAGCTTGTTGGCGACGCAGCATCACGGCAGCAATTTCCGGTGCATAAGCCAGATAGTTGATTCGTGCTTCAATTACTTCTATGCCAGCCATCGCCAGTCGTTCGTCGATATGTGCTTCCAGTTGTTTGTTGATTTCATCGCTTCCGTCGCGTAGTGTCAGCTCTTGGGTGTTGTTGTTTTCGTTGTCATAAGCATATTGTCCAGCCACTTGTCGTAGGGCGGCATCTGCTTGAATGCTTACGAAGAGTTCGAAGGCGTTCATGATTCCTGCTGCGGTAGCGATTCCTTGTGTTTGTTGGCTTGCCATGGTCTGTGAGTCAATTTCAAACATGGCTTTATAGGTATCTTTCAGCTTCCATACCAGTACCATTCCAATCATTACAGGATTTCCCGTTTTATCGTTTACCTTAATGGGTTTCCCGTCAAGGTTACGTGCTCGGAGTGATAGTTTCTTTTGGTTTATGAAGGGGTGTATCCAATAGAAACCGGCCTTGGTGAAGGTTCCTTTGTATTTGCCGAAAAACATCAGGACACGAGCTTCTCCCGGTTCTACGAGGATGAATCCTCCTGCCATGATAAGCGAGAGTAGTATAAGAAGTCCTCCGGCAATACCGCTGGTGATGGAGCAGGCGAGTTCCCATTCTTCCATGCTGATGGCTGTAATGACTAATGCAATACCTCCGAAGAAGCATAACAGATTGAGCACGAGCATTATGATACCGTTGAGACACATGCCTGAGTAGTTGAATTCTTTAGTTTCCATATGATTAATTGTTTTTTAATAATAATATTTAATTGTGATCATTTCTATGGCGTTAACCTATGGGGATTCGTCGGTCGGTTTACCAAGATTGATGCAAAGGTATATGTTTTTTTTCAGATTCGTTTACATCAAACGGAATTTCTGATATTCAGATTCGATTATTCTTCGATATGCGATAGGGAATGGATGAAGTTTCCCAAAAGATTGAATGGTGACTCTTGTGGGAAAACATACATGTATCTGAAGGAGTGTCTCACGTGCCAGATAAGAGAACTGGAATTGTTGGTGCCGACAAAGACATGGTCTCCTTGTGTGAAGTACCATTCATCGAGTTCGTTGCCTGAAATCTTCATGAATTCGCGTATCAGTTGCTGTGCTTCTTTGGGTGAAGATGCCTCTGCAAATGGGATATTGCCGGCATCGAAGTCGAAGAGACTGACCAATACGGAAGCTGTCAGACTGGCAACATGTTCCATGTAGAGTTGTGTTATCCATGAACGGATGTGTTCATAGTCGATGTTGTCGCGTGTGGTTCGTAGATAGATGGCCAGTTCTACGAAGCGCCGTAGATGTATGCCTTGTGTGAGTAGGTTGCGCGAGATTCCTACCAACCGTAGCATGAAAGCCTTAGTAGCTTGCAGGCTTTCTATCGATATTTCCTTTTCAGCTTGTTGGAGCAGTCGGCGCAGTTTTCTGTTGAGTAGGGGATTGGACAACCGTTGTTCTTCGGTTTCTTGTTTGTCGATATCGGCTTCTGCTTGCTCTGAAACGGCATGAATAGTTGCTTGTTGCCAGTTGGCCAATAGACTTGCGTCAAGACGTAGGAAGAAGTCATCGGCAGACTGTCGTATTCCGTCAAATACCCATGGTGTAATATCATGGATTTGTGCAAAGACGAGTGCGCGTTCCCATTTCCATGCCGACATGGGTTCAAGCGTCAGATGCTCGTTGAAAGCCCCTTCGCGTAGCAGACGGATACAATTGCGCTGGATGATGTTCATAATCAGGATACGTGTTTAGGATAACGCAACAAGATGGCGAGTAGGGCAGTAAAGCCGATTGCCATTGGATAATAGAGATAAGGCAGAATGCTGATGGGGTTGAGTGCAGCCAGTCCTGCAGCCATTAGCATTTGTGCTCCATAGGGTATAAGTCCCTGCATCATGCATGAGAAGGTGTCGAGTATGGATGCGCATTTCCGATTATCTACTCCGAAACGGTCGCCTATTTGCTTGGCAATACCTCCTACGGTAATGATTGCCACGGTATTATTGGCTGTACAGAGGTCAACGAGCGATACCAGAGCGGCGATAGCGAGTTCTGCTCCCCGTTTGGTGTGGATATGACGCGTCATGCGCTGGATAAGGAAGTCTATTCCTCCCTGGTGTTTGATGATTTCCAGCAGGCCTCCTGCCATCATGGTGATAATGATGAGTTCACCCATTCCCATGATACCTTGCCCCATGGATCCCATCCATCCGTAGAAGTCAAACGATCCGTCGATAAGGCCTATGGCTCCTGTGAGTGCGATGCCCAGCGTGAGTACTGCCATGACGTTCATTCCGCAAACTGCTGTCAGCAGAACGACGAGGTATGGTATAACCTTTAGTAGCGATACTGGTCCTACCTTTTGTGGTGCCTGAGTATGGAGTCCCATGACCACATATATGGCGAGGATAGCGATGGCTGCAGGAATGACGATATAGGAGTTGACTCGGAATTTGTCTGAGAGTCTGCAACCTTGGGTTGAGGTAGCAACAATTGTCGTGTCGGATATGAATGAGAGGTTGTCGCCGAAGAACGAACCGCCAACTACGACTGCCACCATGAGTGGTAGTGCTGTACCGGTCTGACTGGCAACGCCTGCTGCAATAGGGGTCAGGGCGACGATTGTGCCTACGCTTGTTCCCACAGAGAGCGAAATGAAGCAAGCCGCCAGAAACAGTCCTGCCAGCAGCATGTTGGCGGGCAGTAGTGTAAGTGCTAAATTGACGGTAGCGTCGATAGATCCCATGGCCTTTGCGCTATTGGCAAAGGCTCCTGCCAAGATAAAAATCCATATCATCAGCATCATCTGTCCTGTTCCTGCTCCTCGGCTGTAGATGTCTATGCGTTTGCGTAGTGGGATTCCTCCTGCCATAATGACCGCATAGATAGAGGCCACCATGAAAGCCACGGTGATGGGCACTTTGTAAAAGTCACGAGCAATGATACTCGTGACTAGATATAGGACGATGAACACCAATAGTGGTGATAGTGCGATGATGCCTTTTTTCACGATTGTGTTACACCTTTTTTGTGATTATACTTTTATTATAACGTAACTCCATTTTTGAAGATGGATATTTCGCGATAGCCATGTTCTTCGTTTCGTGCCTGTTGTCCGCTTGCCACAGCCAGTACTTTGTCGATGAATTCAGGCAGCAGTTCTTGCATGGTGCGTCCTTCTATGAGTTGTCCGGCAGAGAAATCTACCCAATGTGGTTTGTTTTTTGCCAAAGTGGGGTTGGTGGCAATCTTCATGGTGGGTACGAAAGTGCCGAATGGTGTTCCGCGTCCGGTAGTGAAGAGTACGATATGGCAACCGCTGGCAGCCAGAGCGGTAGATGCAACGAGGTCGTTTCCTGGTGCAGAAAGCAGGTTGAGTCCGTCGTGTTGCAGTCGGTCTCCGTATTCCATGACGCCGCTCACAGGTGCTTTTCCGCATTTTTGTGTGCATCCTAATGCTTTGTCTTCGAGGGTGGAAATGCCTCCTGCTTTGTTTCCTGGGCTTGGGTTTTCTCCTACGGGTTCTCCGTGTGCGAGGAAATACTCTTTGAAGTTGTTGACCATAGAAACGGTTTGCTGGAAGAGTTCTGGAGTTTTGCAGCGGTTCATGAGAATGGTTTCTGCTCCAAACATTTCAGGAACTTCTGTCAGAACGCTTGTTCCGCCTTGTGCTACGAGCCAGTCGCTGAATTCTCCCACGAGTGGGTTGGCTGTGATTCCGCTGAATCCGTCGCTACCACCGCATTTCAGTCCGATGCGGAGCTTGCTGACGGGTACGTCAACGCGCTTGTCCTGACGTGCGTTTTGATAGAGTTGGCGTAGTTCCTGCATGGCGGCTTCTACTTCGTCTCCTTCAACACGTTGTGTGACAAGCAGTTTGATGCGGTCTTTGTCGTAGTCTCCCAACATAGCCATGAAGTCTTCGGGTTGATTGTTCTCACATCCGAGACTGAGTACGAGTACACCACCTGCATTGGGGTGTAGGCAGATGTCGCGTAGCACTTTTCGAGTATTCTCGTGATCGTCTGAGAGTTGTGAGCATCCGAAATTGTGGTGCCAAGTCCAAATGGCGTCAATACCTTCGCAGTGGGTTTCTGCTTGCAGTCTGTGTGCCAGTTGTTCTGCAATTCCGTTGACGCATCCCACGGTCGGAACGATCCATATTTCGTTTCGTACGCCTACGTCGCCGTTTTTGCGTAGATAACCTTTGAAGGTGCGGTGTTCGTCGGCAATATTGAGTGTTGCATCAACGGGTTGATAGGTGTATTCAAGTGTTCCGCTGAGGTTTGTTTTCAGATTGTTTTCGTTTACCCAGTCGCCTGCTTTTAGGTCAGTCTTTGCATGTCCGATAGGGTAGCCGTATTTGATGATGTCTTCGCCTTGTTTCACATCCTTGATGAGCACTTTGTGTCCGGCAGGAGTGTCTTGATTGACGATAATCTGTTGGTCGTCGATTTCGATGATGTCGCCTTTCTGTTTGGCTTCGAGACATACTACAACCGAGTCGGCTGGATTGATTTTGAGATAAGTCTTGAGTGGTTTCATTTTGTATAGTAGTTTAGTTTGTTTTCTGAAGCTGTTTATCCGATGTTGTTACGTCGGTAGAAGTCGATATTCTCCTTGGTGAGGAGTTCGATGGGCATATAATTGATGGGTTCCACCTTTTTTTTCAGTACGATGGCTCGGAAAAGTGCATCGACACAGGTGTATCCTTGCATGAATCCATGCTGTGCGATAAGAAATGAGATGCTTCCCTGGCGTACGCATTCAGCATTCTTGGGCACCATGTCGTATCCCATAATCTGCACGTTTCTTCTGTTGGAGCGTAGTAGAAATTCTCCTACCAGATGTGCCTTCGAATTAAAGGTGATGCAATGGTGTATGAGTGGATGCGAGGTGAAGAATTCTTCGAGAATATCATCGTATTGTTCGCGTTCGGTGTCGAGTGACAGGTTAACTTCTGTAATCGTTACATCAGGGAAATGGTCGTGCATGTAGTGTCGGAATCCCGTTTCTCGGTTTTCTTGTTGTTTTGATGCCACGTTGCCGTTGCGCATTTGTTTCATCAGCATGATTTCTGTCTCGTGAGGAGCGAGCATCATGAGCATGCGTGCTGCAAAATATCCGCTGGAGAATGAGTCTTGTCCGAAGAATGTCAGCGGTTTGAGGTCCGGCATGTATGAGTCGAGTAGTACGAATGGAATCTGCCATTGGTGAATCAAGTCGCAGTATTTGCGCATGACGTCGATTTTTGTCGGCACCATGATGATGCCGTCTGGTTCTTCCTTGAGACATTCGTCCATAACCTTTTCAAAAGTGTCTGTCGCAAACCTATTGTAATAGAGCAGTTTGACCGAGACTCTGAAGTCACGGAAGCGTTCGCATGCTGCCAGGGTGCCTTCTTCCACTTCGTCCCAATATGCTTCCGATTCGTGTTTGGGAAGGATGCAAAAGAATCGGTACGACTTGTTGTACGCCAGTGCAGAGGCATACATATTGGGCTTGTAGTCCATTTCTGCTAAAGCCTTTTCTACTTTCTCGAGTGCGCTTTTCGACACGTTGGGACGCTTATGGAGCACCCTATCGACCGTGCCGACGCTGACGCCAGCACGTTCGGCAATATCCTTGATTCTTATTTTGCCTGTATCCATAGTTGTTGCAAAGGTAATGTAATTCGCTCAAAATACAAAAAGAAAACTCGTTTTTCTTTGTCTGTTTCTTAAGATGTAGTCTGTCCTTGGTATCAGAAAATGGCATAATAGTATCATGTTTGGTTGTGGAGGAGGGATTGAGTGGTTATATGTTACCGATTTTTAGCCTTTGCTCTCGGCTTCGGGATGCCTTGACCTTTGGTCGAGCCATTTTCGCCTCGGCATAGTCTTAAAGTAAACTTAAGCCTTTGCTCTCGGCTTCGGGATGCCTTGACCTTTGGTCGAGCCATCTTCGCCTCGGCATAGTCTTAAAGTAAACTTAAGCCTTTGCTCTCGGCTTCGGGATGCCTTGGGAATGGCTTCGGGATGTTTACAAGCGATAAGTCCTAAGTGAGTCCTAAGTAAGTCCCAAGAAATAACAGACGATAATGGGAGTTTGATGGTAAGAAATGAAGAGTGGCAAGCTGTGGCGGAATCATGCGAAAGTTGTATAAAGGTATTGTGGATGTTCTGAAGAAATTCTATCAAGTGCTGAAGAAACTCTGAAACATATATATAAAATAGGTGTATGATAACCAATACGGAATAGCATGACTCTTATAGTCTGTTTCTGCCGTCTTTAGGGGCAAAAAAAGGTCAGACTAAAACGTTTACGGCATATTTAAATCGAAAAAACAGTATAGAATTTGCACGTTTGAAATTTAATATGTACTTTTGCAAACAAAATATCAAACAGCAGATAATTACTAAAACAAATGGCAAAAATCGTAACATTGGGCGAAATTATGCTTCGCCTGTCACCCAACGGCAACGACCGTTTCATTCAGAGTGAATCATTCCGCATCATCCCCGGTGGAGGTGAGGCTAATGTGGCAATCTCAGTGGCTAACTATGGTCATGAAGCCTATTTTGTCAGCAAACTGCCCAAGCACGAGATTGGTCAGATTGCCGTTAACGCACTGCGCCGCTATGGCGTGAATACCGAATTTGTGGCTCGCGGTGGTGACCGTGTCGGTCTTTACTATGCAGAGACTGGTGCTTCTATGCGCCCATCAAAGGTTATCTACGACCGTGCCAACAGCGCTATTGCCGAGGCTGATGCATCCGATTTCGACTTTGATAAAATCATGGAAGGTGCTCAGTGGTTCCATTGGTCAGGCATTACTCCTGCCATTTCTGACAAAGCTGCCGAGCTGACCCGTCTGGCTTGTGAGGCTGCTAAGCGTCACGGAGTGACCGTTTCTGTTGACCTGAACTTCCGTAAGAAGCTCTGGACCTCAGAGAAAGCAATCTCTATCATGCGTCCACTTATGCAGTATGTTGATGTATGTATTGGTAACGAGGAAGACGCAGAACTCTGTCTCGGATTCAAACCCGATGCCGATGTAGAAGGTGGAAAGACCGATGCTTCAGGTTATGAGACTATCTTCAAGCAGATGAAGGAAACTTTCGGCTTCAAATATGTAGTATCTACTCTTCGTGAGTCTTACTCAGCAACCTTCAACGGTTGGAAAGCTTTGATCTACGATGGCAAGGAGTTCTATCAGTCGAAGCGTTATGAGATCAACCCCATCATCGACCGCGTAGGTGGTGGCGACTCATTCTCTGGTGGTCTGATCCATGGTCTGCTCACCAAGAAAACTCAGGGTGAAGCTCTTGAGTTTGCAGTAGCTGCTTCAGCTCTGAAGCATACTATCAACGGCGACTTCAACCTTGTAAGTGCTGACGAGGTAGAGGCTTTGGCTGGCGGAAATGCCAACGGACGTGTTCAGCGCTAATCATTCTAATCATAGCAATCATTATGAGTAAATTTGATAAGATAGCCGTACTGAAGAAAATCGGCGATACAGGAATGGTTCCTGTATTCTACAATAAAGACCTTGAGGTTTGTAAGAATGTGGTAAAAGCCTGCTACGAAGGTGGTGTCCGTGCATTCGAATTTACCAACCGTGGCGATTTCGCCCACGAGATTTTTGGTGAACTCGTGAAATGGGCTGATAAAGAGTGCCCCGAACTGGCTCTCGGTATCGGTTCTGTAGTTGACGCTCCCACAGCAGCTCTTTATCTGCAGTTGGGTGCCAACTTCGTGGTTGGTCCATTGTTCAATCCCGAAATTGCTCCCGTGTGCAACCGCCGCCTTGTGCCTTATTGCCCAGGCTGCATGACAGTCAGCGAAATCGGTAAAGCCCAGGAACTGGGATGCGACCTGACCAAGGTGTTCCCTGGCGATGTGGTAGGTCCCAACATGGTAAAAGGTCTGAAGGCTCCAATGCCTTGGTCAAAAATCATGGTTACAGGTGGTGTGGCTCCAGAAGCCGAAAACCTCAAAGCATGGTTCAAGGCTGGCGTCTATTGCGTAGGTATGGGCTCGAAGCTCTTCCCCGCTGACAAGGTAAAAGCCGGCGACTGGCAGTATGTTACCGACAAGTGCAAGGAAGCACTTGGCTATGTAGCCGCTGCTCGCGCATGATGACTCACTCCCTTTGCTAAAAGGAGAAAATCATCGGCTTATTATCATCATAAACAAAAGGAGATTAAGATATGAAACACGATGCGATAAAAGCAGAGAGTTCATTTCTTAATCTCCTTTACGTTTTTTTTATTGCACCATTAGCACTCCTTCTGCTGACGAGCTCATGTCAGGCTCCTCCACGGCAAGATGTACAACAATTCAACGACAAGGCCTATGAAGCCCATTACCGCTCGTTGGATTCTGTGGAGCATTATGCCCGAAAAGCCCTCCAACTGGCACAGTATGACGATGACGGAAAGGCAGAAGCACTCAACAATCTGGCCTTCGCCAATATTGTCCGGATGGATTATGCCAAGGCAGAACAGCAACTGACAGAGGCTGCTACGCTAACCGACAATCAGATAGAACAACTCGTCTCGCAAGTGCAACTGATGCGACTCTGTCAACGTCGTTCTCGCAATCGTGATTTTTATGAGCATCGCGAACGAGCACTAAACTGTTTGCGCCGTATCAACGAAGAGCGTGCAGCACTCTCGCCAAGAGATACCCGACGGATGATTTATGCCGAGAGCGAATTGGCCATCGTCAATTCCACCTACTATTATTATGTAGGTTTGGAGCGACAAGCCTCCAATGCCATTCGACAAATCAACGAGGATGATGTGCGTCGCGACACAGCACAGTATCTTAATTACCTCTACAATATCGGCGCAGGAGGTATTATCATAGAGGGAACAGCCGAAGATATTGCCAACGAAGAAATAGAAAATCTTTTCCATTGTGTTTCCATGGCAGAACGTTGTCATTATCCCTACTTTGAAGCCAACGCCAAAGAGGCTTTGGCAGAACGTCAGAATGACCTGCAACTGGCAGAAGAGGCACTCATGCTGTTCCGGCAGTTTGGCGATGTCTATCAGATTGCAGGTGCACACCGCACGCTGGCCACATGCTACCATGTCATGGGAGACGACCGCCAAGCCCTCAAACACCTTTACCAAGCATTGGCAGACAAACGCATCAATCAGGCTCCAGACCTTGTGGCAAGTATTCGCGAACAGATGAGTGTGGCCTATGCGGCTCTCAACGATAAACCCCAAAGCGATTATAACCGCAATGTTTATATCGATATACAGGAACGCACTCGTCAGGATCGTGAATTAGAAGCACGCGCCAATATGTATGAAGTGGCTTCCATGCAACTTAACGTCATGATAATAGCCGTTATCGTGGCCATCTTCCTGCTGATACTGTTACTTTGGATCTTCAACCGCATGAACCGCAGGCAGAAGCAGGACAACCAACTGACAGAGATCCTGGAACAAAAGCAAGAAGAAGTTGCAGAAGCATGGATGAGGGTGGAGCGCAACGAAAAACAGCATTTGGAACAGCGGGCCAAGGTCGCACTTGTCATCAGCATCATACCACTCATAGACCGTATTCTCCATGAAGTGAAGCGACTCGGGGACACTCCTCATGCTAAACCTTCGACTGATGAACAGCAGAATATGCTCAAGATACGGCAGGAACGGCTTGGCTATATTCAGGAACTGACCGATCAAATCAATAAATATAATGATGTGCTGACACAATGGATTCAATTGCGTCAAGGCAGTCTGAATCTCCATATCGAGAGTTTCCCACTTCAAGGACTCTTCGATATTGTTGCCCATAGTCGTACAGGATTCAATATGAAACAAGTGACACTCGAAGTGGAACCAACTACCGCAGTAGTCAAGGCCGACAGAGTGCTCACCCTCTTCATGCTTAATACGTTGGCAGATAATGCCCGGAAGTTTACAGAACGTAATGGACTCGTGACGGTCAGCGCCAGCGAAACTGAAACATACGTGGAGGTAACGGTTAGCGATACCGGCAAAGGAATGGACCAACAGACCCTCGACCATCTCTTCGATGCCAAGCCAGTAATAGATCATGTGGGCGAAACGCCAACAGGAGAACAACGCTCGCATGGCTTCGGATTGATGAACTGTAAAGGTATTATTGAGAAATACCGTAAGATAAGCAGCATCTTCAGCGTCTGTACGCTGACTGCAGAAAGCGCAGTAGGAAAGGGGAGTAGGTTTGCTTTCCGATTGCCCAAAGGAGTTCGTCGTACGCTCACAGTATTGTTGTTGCTAATGGTAGGGTGGAACACCATGGTCGCTCAATATAACCGCAATCAGGCTCATATCTATGCAGACTCAGCCTATTTCTCCAATATCAACGGAACGTATGAACGCACGTTGGAATTTGCAGATTCATGCATGAAATACCTTAACTTGCAGTATCTCAAACAACGTTCTGACAGCCGCCTGCTCATGAAACTGATTGACGAGAGTGCCACACTATCGCCAGAAATAGCGTGGCTGCACGATAGTGTTGATGTCAACTATCAAGTAGTGCTCGACATTCGTAATGAGAGTGCGGTGGCAGCCCTTGCCCTTCACGATTGGCAACTCTATGCTTATAATAACAAGGCCTACACCCAACTGTATAAAGAACTCTCAGCAGACAATACCCTTGCTGACTATTGCCGAAAAATGCAGCAATCGCAATCTAATAAGCGTATCGCGGTCATTCTGCTCATCATCATCCTCATGCTTCTCATCCCAGCCTACTATATGCAATATTATCGGCATCGACTATATAAACAGTTCAATAGGGAGAAAAAACAACGCATAGATATCGAACTGGCGGATGACGAATTGCGGCGGGCAGAACTTGAATGTAGCAATCTTCATGTTACCAATGCCGTACTTGACAACTGTTTGTCAACGCTAAAACATGAGACCATGTATTATCCCAACCGCATCCGACAGTTGGCTTCTGCAGATGATCAGAACAATCTCGCAGAAGTGGTCAGCTACTATCGCGAACTCTATGGTATTCTCAGCGAACAAGCACTTCGACAAGTGGAACGCTTCCATCTTCATCTCAAGGCTGTCGATTGCTATGGTCATCAAGTTTTGGGAGATAGCCATGCGCTGAATGTGATGTGGCAAATCTTGGTGCAAAAAGACAGCGAGGTTAGTGTAGAGAGCAAAGACAACCGTTATTGGCTCTTTACTATTACCCAACCACACATGAATATTTCAAAGGAGGAGGCAGAAACACTCTTCACCCCTTCCTCTTCAGAACATATACCTTATCTGTTATGCCGACAGGTGGTGCGCGATCATGGAGAAACAACAAACTTGCGTGGTTGTGGCATTTGGGCAACAGTAGAGGATGGTAAAACTTATGTGAAATTAACATTACCCAAATATGGAAAACTTTAAACTTATTATCGTAGAAGATGTGCCGTTGGAACTTAAAGGCACGGAAGGAATCATCAGAAACGATATTCCTGAAGCCGACATCATAGGTACGGCAAGCAATGAAGCTGACTATTGGAAGCTGATCCGTCAGCAAAGACCGGACTTGGTATTGCTTGACCTCGGACTTGGAGGTTCTACAACTGTTGGTGTGGAAATCTGTCGTCAGACCAAACAAAACTATAAAGAGGTAAAAGTGCTGATTTTTACCGGCGAGATTCTCAATGAGAAACTCTGGGTTGATGCACTCGATGCGGGAGCAGACGGCATCATTCTTAAAAGTGGAGAATTGCTGACTCGTTCAGATGTCGGAGCTGTGATGGAAGGCAAACAACTGGTATTCAACGAACCTATACTCAAAAAGATTGTTGAGCGTTTCAAACGGGATGTTACCATGCAACTGGTACGTCAAGAGGCTTTGGTCAACTATGAGATTGATGAATATGATGAGCGTTTCCTGCGTCATCTGGCCCTCGGCTATACTAAAGAACAGATTACCAACCTGCGGGGAATGCCCTTTGGCGTGAAGAGTCTGGAGAAGCGACAGAATGAACTGGTCCACAAACTCTTTCCTGAAGGAGAGAGTGTTAACGCCACCCGTTTGGTGGTAAGAGCCTTGGAGTTGCGTATCCTCGACCTTGACAATCTTGAACCTGACGCAGAGTGATGAAACTGACCGATTAGAGGTGAAGAGAGTAATCAGTATGAGTATGTCGATATGGTGAAAAAGCGATTAGCATATTTTGCAACAACCTTGGCAATGGCAGAGGTGGCGTTAATCTTGTTTTCGTGGATATGGAGTGCGGCATTTCCAAACGATCAAGTTCGTTCTCTTCTGTCTAGTGAAGGATTGCGCTGGTTTTTCGGACATTTCTCTGAGATATTGGCAACGCCATTGATGGTGAATATATTGTTGATGGGAATGGCTTATGGTTGCTTGCGCCGATGTGGAGTATTGGCCTACAGCAATACCTATCGCGAACGCCGTGCCTTGCTGATGAGTCTGGGACTCTTGGTGGTCTATGCTGTGGCATTACTTTTGCTGACCATACTGCCCCATGCCGTGTTGTTGAGCGCTACCGGACATCTGTTTCCGTCGCCATTCGCTTCAAGCCTCCTTCCTGTATTGGCATTCTCCATCGTCACCTCATCCATGTTATATGGAGCGGTAATGGAGCGAATCCGTCATATCGGGCATGTCTATGACTCGTTGTTGGATGGACTCCGTAGTATTACTCCTTTCATACTTTTCTATATACTATTCATGCAAATCTATGAGTCCATACGCTTTGTGTTTGGCTAATCCCTCATTTTTAGGTATTGTGGCATTGGGAGAATAGGCGTACCTTTGCAACGTGTTAAGAACATCACAGACACAAAAATGGTAATAGTATTTGTTTAGTTTAGTATGAAATCGGTCGGTATGCTGCCGACCGTTTTTCTTTTCCATCTCTGATGGCGATTCTCGATTACAGATATTGCACATTCCGTTTTGTGGTGTGCAAATAGAAGGGGCGGTTGTATTTTTCCCAAGCATTACGTGCAGTAAAATTTGGTATTTCGGGTTCTAATTTGTATCTTTGCACCAAAGATATAAGTAATAAGATATGTTTGAAAACTTAAGTGAAAGACTTGAACGTTCGTTCAAGATACTGAAAGGTGAAGGAAAAATCACCGAGATTAACGTGGCAGAAACCTTAAAGGATGTGCGTCGTGCATTATTGGATGCTGACGTCAACTATAAGGTAGCCAAGAGCTTTACTGATACGGTAAAGCAGAAAGCCATGGGTATGAATGTGCTGACTGCTGTGAAGCCCAGTCAGTTGATGGTGAAGATTGTACACGACGAACTGGCTGAACTGATGGGCGGTAAAGCTGTCGAACTTACATTAGAGAATCGTCCTGCCATCGTGCTGATGTCGGGTCTGCAAGGTTCGGGTAAGACAACGTTCAGCGGAAAACTTGCTAATATGCTGAAAAACAAACAGCATAAGAATCCATTGCTCGTGGCATGCGACGTCTATCGTCCTGCTGCTATCCAGCAGTTGCACGTAGTGGGCGAGAGTGTTGGTGTACCTGTATATTCCGAGCCAGATAATAAAAATGTTGTAGAGATTGCCAATAATGCCATTCGTGAAGCGAAGGCTAAAAACTATAATGTTGTCATCATCGATACTGCTGGTCGCTTGGCCGTTGATGAGGAGATGATGAACGAGATAGCTACGCTCAAAGAGGCTGTCAATCCAGATGAAACGCTCTTCGTGGTTGACGCCATGACGGGTCAGGATGCTGTTAATACTGCCAAGGAGTTTAACGATCGGCTTGACTTCGATGGTGTAGTACTCACCAAACTCGATGGTGACACCCGTGGTGGTGCTGCCCTTTCCATTCGTACTGTTGTAACCAAACCCATCAAGTTTGTGGGAACAGGTGAAAAGATGGAAGCTATTGATGTATTCCATCCTGATCGAATGGCAGACCGTATTCTTGGAATGGGTGATATCGTATCACTTGTTGAACGTGCTCAGGAACAGTTTGATGAAAAACAGGCCAAAGAACTTGAGAAGAAGATTCGCAAGAACAAGTTTGATTTCAACGACTTCATGAGTCAGATTCAGCAAATCAAGAAAATGGGTAATATCAAAGATCTTGCAGCCATGATACCTGGTGTAGGAAAAGCTATCAAGGATGTGGATATCGATGATAATGCCTTTAAAGGTGTTGAGGCCATCATTCAGTCGATGACACCCAAAGAACGTGCAAACCCAGATATCATCAATCAAAGTCGTCGTCAGCGTATAGCAAAGGGTAGTGGTTCAAAGATAGAAGATGTGAACCGCCTGCTCAAACAGTTTGAGCAGACCCGTAAGGTGATGAAGATGATGACAGGCGGCAATAGCTCGAAAATGATGCAGATGGCTAATGCCATGCGCCACATGAAGGGTGGAATGCCCAAGATGTAATGTTCTTATAGATAAAGGACACAGAAACATAACAATTCAAACGAAATAAACTTTATGCAACTGATAGACGGTAAAGCAACCGCAGCGGCTATTAAGGCTGAAATAGCGGAAGAAGTGAAAGGCATCATGGCCAATGGAGGTAAGCAACCTCATTTGGCAGCAGTGTTGGTAGGTCACGACGGTGGTTCGGAGACCTATGTGAAAAATAAAGTACTGGCTTGCGAAGCTTGTGGATTTAAATCAACCCTTATCCGCTATGAGGACAATATTACTGAAGAGGAACTGCTGAAGTGCGTCGATCGGTTGAACAAAGATGCCGATGTCGATGGATTCATTGTACAGTTGCCATTGCCCAAACATATTGATGAGCAGAAAGTAATTGAAGCCATCGACTATCGAAAGGATGTGGATGGATTCCATCCCGTCAACGTAGGACGTATGGCTATTGGATTGCCTTGCTTCATTTCGGCCACACCATTGGGCATTATTACTTTGCTCAAGCGCTATAATGTTCAAACAAGTGGCAAGAAGTGTGTCGTATTGGGCAGAAGCAATATCGTGGGCAAACCTATGGCACAACTCATGATGCAGAAACAATATGGCGATGCTACCGTTACTGTTTGTCACTCTCATTCGGAGAACCTCAAAGAGGAATGTAGAAATGCTGATATCATCATCGCTGCCATTGGACGTCCCGACTTCGTTACAGCAGACATGGTGAAGCCTGGTGCAGTTATTATTGACGTGGGCACCACTCGAGTACCTGATGCCACACGCAAAAGCGGATTCCGTCTTAATGGTGACGTCAAGTTTGATGAGGTAGCACCTAAGTGTTCGTTTATCACTCCCGTGCCCGGTGGAGTAGGGCCGATGACTATCTGCTCGCTGATGAAGAATACTTTGGCTGCTGGTAAGAAGGAATACTATAAATAGAGAATAATGACAGCTCAGGAATATTATGAACAAGGTAATGCTTGCCGCAGACAGGCCGACTGGCAAGGAGCTATCAACAATTACTTGAAAGCCATCGAGATTGACCCAGAGAGTCCTGCTGTCGAAGCAAAGCAAATGCTTGACGATATCCTGAACTATTATCACAAGGATTCGTATAACCCATAAAATATAAAAATTATGGCAAAGGTTAAAGGAGCTGTTGTGGTTGATACCGACCGCTGTAAAGGATGTGCGCTGTGTGTAAGTGCTTGTCCACAAGGCGTTATTGTATTGGCCAATCGTGTCAATGTGCATGGCTATCCCTATGTGGAACCTACACAGATAGACAAGTGTATAGGTTGCACTTCGTGCGCCATTGTGTGTCCGGACGCTTGTATTACTGTCTATCGTCAAAAAATGGAGGGATAAGATTATGGTAGAACAGGAAGTAACACTCATGAAAGGCAATGAGGCCTTGGCCCATGCTGCCATCCGCTGTGGTGCTGACGGATATTTCGGATATCCTATTACTCCGCAGAGTGAGGTCATCGAGACTCTGGCAGAACTGAAACCCTGGGAAACCACCGGTATGGTGGTGTTGCAGGCTGAAAGTGAAGTGGCGTCTATCAATATGATCTATGGTGGAGCCGCTGCAGGAAAGCGCGTGCTCACCTCGTCATCATCGCCAGGCATCGCATTGATGCAGGAAGGTATTACCTATATGGCTGGTGCAGAACTGCCCGGTGTGTTTATCAACGTGCAACGCGGAGGACCCGGACTGGGAACCATCCAACCCTCACAGGGCGACTATTTCCAAGCTACTCGTGGAGGAGGTAATGGTGACTATAATACCATCGTCTTAGCTCCTGATAGCGTTCAGGAAATGGCAGACTTTGTGGATCTCGCATTTACGCTGGCTTTCAAATATCGTAACCCTGCCATGATTTTGGCTGATGGTGTGATAGGACAGATGATGGAAAAGGTTGTTTTGCCACCCATCAAACCGCGTCGCACAGAAGAGGAAATCAGAAAAGAATGTCCTTGGGCTACTATCGGACGCACCAAAGACCGCAAACCCAATATCATCACGTCGCTCGAACTCAAACCTGAGGCTATGGAGCTACGAAATCTTCATCTCCAAGAGAAGTATAAGACCATCCGCGAGAAGGAAGTACGCTATGAAACCATCCAGTGTGATGATGCAGATTTTATCGTTGTGGCCTTCGGTAGTGCAGCACGTCTGACACAGAAAGCTATGGAAATGGCTCGCGAAGAAGGACTGAAGGTGGGACTGTTGCGCCCCATCACGCTGTGGCCATTCCCGTCAGAAGCTATCGCTCAAGTGGCAAAAGGCAAGAAAGGCGTACTTGTGGTAGAAATCAACGCCGGACAAATGGTACAGGATGTGCGCCTGGCTGTTAACGGCGATATCGCTGTAGAGCATTTCGGTCGCTTGGGAGGTATTGTTCCCGAGCCAGAGGAAATCGTTGAAGCTATAAAGAAGATGAGGTAACTATGGAGAACGAAATCATTAAACCGGAGAATCTGGTATATCAGAAACCGACCCTGATGAACGACAACCACATGCATTATTGCCCTGGTTGTTCACATGGTGTGGTACATAAGTTGGTGGCTGAGGTCATCGAGGAAATGGGTATGGCCGATAAAACCATTGGCGTGTCACCAGTGGGATGCGCCGTCTTTGCTTACAACTATCTGGACATCGACTGGCAGGAAGCTGCCCATGGACGTGCTCCTGCTGTGGCTACTGCCGTTAAACGGCTTTGGCCTGACCGTCTTGTGTTTACCTATCAAGGTGATGGCGACTTGGCTTGTATTGGAACATGTGAGACCATCCATGCCTTGAATCGTGGTGAACATATCGCTATTATCTTCATCAATAATGCTATATATGGTATGACAGGCGGACAAATGGCGCCTACTACCTTGATGGGAATGAAGACTTCTACCTGTCCTTATGGTCGTCAGGCTGATCTTCATGGATATCCCCTTCACATCACCGAGATTGCTTCTACACTCGAAGGCACATGCTATGTGACTCGTCAGAGTGTGGAAACTGTGGCTGCCATACGTGGTGCCAAGAAAGCCATACGTAAGGCTTTCGAAGCTTCGATGGCAGGAAAGGGAAGTAGTCTTGTAGAGATTGTATCAACCTGCAATAGTGGATGGAAAATGTCACCTAAGGCCGCTAACGAATGGATGGAAGAACACATGTTCAAATACTATCCAAAGGGTGACCTCAAGGACACTACGGGACTTTAGTCAATCAACAGGAAATAAACAACGAAGCAATGAAAAAAGAAATCATCATATCCGGTTTCGGAGGACAAGGTGTACTCTCTATGGGTAAAATCCTGGCCTATTCGGGACTGATGGACAATAAGGAAGTGACATGGATGCCTGCTTACGGCCCAGAACAGCGTGGTGGTACTGCCAATGTCACAGTCATTGTGAGTGACGAGAAGATATCGTCACCAATCCTCAGTAAGTTTGACATTGCCATTGTGCTCAACCAACCTTCGCTGGAAAAGTTTGAACCAAAACTCAAACCTGGTGGCATTCTGATATACGACAGTTTCGGAATCATTAATCCTCCTACACGTAGCGACATCACAGTATATCGTATTGATGCGATGGACAAGGCTGCCGAGATGAAAAACGGTAAGGTGTTCAACATGATTGTGTTGGGTGGACTGCTCAAGGTTGCCCCTGTTGTAAGTACTGCTGGCGTAGAGAAAGCTCTTTTCAAAACGTTGCCTGAACGTCATCATGGTCTTATTCCGCTGAATATGCAAGCCATTGAAGAGGGTGGTAAGATTATCGCTAAACAGTAACAGAACAGTTGAAATCATAAAAGAAGAGTGAAGAATCAGGTTCTTCACTCTTTTTTTACGTTCTGAATGATGCGCTTTATGGGGCGATATTCAATTCTATCACCCCACCATAAGGTGTCTGATGCTTCCATGCCTCTTCTGGGGAATAGAGCTTGGCATAGATGGAAGCTGCGGCAAGTACACCACCGTGGGCGAAGATGACCACCCGATGGTAGTTGTGATCTTTCAATTCGTCGAAGAAGGAGGCTACCCGTTGATACTGCATTGGAAAACTCTCGCCATTGGGTGTCGGCAAATGCAGATAATCATCATACCATTGTTGCAGATAGGGGGCTGTAATGTTGTCGTAGCGTTGCATTTCCCAATCGCCCATGTTCATTTCCATCAATCGCTTGTCGGCGTTGGCAGAGGCAAAGCCACAATAGTCTGCCAACAATCGCGCCCTGGTAAGTGGTGAAGTGAATGCAGCATCAGGAAAACCATCCTTCCAATATGTTTCAAGCTGTGTTTTTGTTTGTTCTGCTTCTTGCTGAAAAGTATCGGCTACGCTAACGTCTGTCTGACCATAACAGGTGCCTGGTGCAACATTGACACGGGTGTGTCTGACCATAATGATATTCATACGCTATGGGAATGATTTCTATTGTTTGTTATTGTTTTGCAAAGATAGGGAAAAAATGTTTTGATTGAAAATATTCTGGTTAATTATTCGCAGAAAGCAATAAAAAACAGTATCTTTGCATCATGAATAGGATTTATAAGAATATTTCCTTTTGGACACACATTTGTCTATTGTTGCTTATGTTAGGCATGCCTCACCGACTTTTAGCCGATGACCGCATTCTCTATGTGACTTCTTATGAACCCGACAACAAGATAGTTGCTGATAATTTGGGAGAGTTTTCCAATTATGTCAAGACAAATATTCCCAATTCGCGTCTTTTTGTGGAGAGCATGAACTGTAATGGAATGATTGACATAAAAGACTGGCGCAAATGGATGGAAGGCATCATCAGCAAATACAATAATGGTCACATGCGCCCCGATATCGTAGTGCTGACGGGCTGTGAGGCAGTATCTACTTTCCTTTCTATTCCAAACCCAAAGTATAAGAAAATCCCAGTGCTCGTAGGTGGTTGTAGCTTTTCCATGGTGGAATTGCCGGATGATACAACCGATGTGGCATCGTGGACCCCTGAATTAAAATACTTGCGCTCTGATTATCAGGACTATAATCTTATTGGTGGTATTCTGACGCGCTATTCTGTTGAGAAAAATATAGAGTTAGCCAAACGGATGTATCCTCATGCGAAAAACTATTATTTCGTTTCCGATAATTCGTTGGGCGGTGTGTCATTGCAAGCCTTGGCACGCAAGGATATGCGGCAAGCTAAGTTCAGCAATATTAAGATGCATTATTATGATGGGCGTACAGGCTTTTTTGATACGTTAGCCAAGAAAATAAAACGGCTTAATCCCGAAACTGATGTACTTCTGATAGGCTCTTGGCGACTTGATGCTAACAACAGTTTCAATGTGAGCCATTCTGCAGAACTGTTTCGTACGCTCAATCCGTCAGTACCGGTATTCTCTGTTGCGGGATCGGGTATGAATGGATGGGCTGTGGGTGGTTGGATTCCTGAATATGCTAACAAGAATGAGAAACTTGGTGAGATGTGTAAGGATTATCTTGAAACACGCTCTGACCAAGGATGGGTATATCTGAATGAAGGTTTTGTCTTCGACTATCGGCGCATGCAGGATTTAGACATCAGCGAGAGCCGGTTGCCCGAAGGTTTTACGATTATAAATGAGCCGAAACCATTCTTCGAGAAACATAGTGTGGTTATCGACTACATCCTTTTTGCCACGGTGTTTCTCAGTATAGGACTCAGTATTGCCATTGTGGCACTTATCAAGTCTCACCGCTTACGCAAAGAACTGATTCAGAAAGGAAAGGAATTGGAAGAGGCACGTGATAAAGCCGAGGAAGCTAATCATATGAAATCGGCTTTTCTTGCCAATATGAGTCATGAAATCCGCACGCCACTCAATGCTATTGTGGGATTCTCAGATTTGTTGGCTACACAGTCAGAAGATTTGGGCGTTCAAGAGAAAAACCATTTCAGCAATGTCATACAAGAGAATACCAATGCGTTGCTCAATCTCATCAACGATGTGCTCGATCTCTCGCGTATAGAGAGTGGACATGTAAGGATGGAGTTGACTCTGTGTGATGTGAAGCAATTGTGCCAGACAACAATAGAATCGGTAGAGATGACGTGTCGTAAACCCATACATTTCGTTTTTGAGTGTGACGAACCGTCTGTTCATTTCGTTACCGATAAGACACGTCTGCGGCAAGTACTTGTCAATCTGCTTACCAATGCCATTAAGTTTAGTGACAAAGGTAATATTACAGTGTCACTTGTTGTGGACCATGATGACGAGAGTGCTTCGTTTGCTGTTACCGATCAGGGATGTGGCATCAAACCGGAATATGCTGAAAAGATTTTCGATCGTTTTGTCAAACTTGACCAGTTTACCAAAGGCACTGGTCTTGGATTGCAGATATGTCGTCAGATCATAGAGATACTTGGAGGACGTATATGGCTCGACAATACCTATCATGGTGGCGCTCGCTTCCGTTTTGTTCATCCTACCAATCTGGAGGAGGCAATGCCAGAACCCTTACCGTATCATGTATTCTGAATGATTGCAGTTTAAGTTGTGCTATTTATTCCCGGTGTGTTCGGGTCGTCAACGAGATTTGTTTGGGTTTTGCTGTTTCATCATGTGATATTTTGGGGGCTTCAGGAATTTGGAGTGATGGCATATTAAATAATCTATGATTGTTTTAAAATTATCTTGTATAAGTTGTTTACAGCAAAGAGTTTACTTAATACTTGGGCTATTAAAAACAATCTCTTCTTACATTATATGCAAATTAAGACTTTTGAATTCTCTTAGTCTTGTATATTAAGGGTTTTGTGGGAAACAGAATTTCCCAAATTGCTGATATACACCATCATTGATCGTTCATCACTCGAAATGTCAGATGAACCTTACTATATTGATGCGAAACAGAAAGCCCCGATTTCATCTTTCATGAAATCGGGGCTTTTACTTATAGTGCTTCGTCGTCAGGCCGTTGTATCGATGGTTTCTTGATCTTGGGTAGATGTTTCTTTTTACGGAGATAAGCGGCTTTGCGAGCCTCATATTCTTCGAAATGCTTCTCCAGAAAATTATCGGCCATAATGATGACTATTGGTTTCTACTGTATATGACGGTAATGTGGAGTGGGGTATGGGCATTCTCGCTACCTCCCACAAGACGAACACTGGTCAGCGACATCTCGTTGTTGATACCGGTAATAGTGGTTGTCGTCTGATAGTAAGATGTTGACGAGGTGGTCACAGTCTTGACAGGCACCAATACAACCTTGTTCCAATTAGGATGTGTTGCAGTATAATTGCTACCACCAGCCTGCTTCTTCTTATAGAGATGATTGATGAGGTTGGAGATATTGCTGTATGTATAGGTATTCTTTGTACTGCTGTATGTTGCCAAATACGATGTCTTGTTGTCTGTGACTTTCAGATTCTCAAAGAACGAATAGAGACTGTCTTTCTCTACCATCAACAATTGTGTGGGTTGCTGAAGGAGGTTATCGCTGAGATCGTTTTGGGTATTCATCTTGTTGAATACAATCTTAGCAGACGTGATCG
Source organism: Prevotella sp. P5-50 (assembly GCF_002251295.1). Classification (GTDB taxonomy): domain Bacteria; phylum Bacteroidota; class Bacteroidia; order Bacteroidales; family Bacteroidaceae; genus Prevotella. Next base: position 18,908 of record NZ_NPJA01000001.1, on the reverse strand, counting down.
TATCATTCTCATGGTTGCGCTTGATGTCATCAATGGGCAGGGTCACTTCTGTGAAAATACCGGCAGGTGTCTTCAGATAGGTGCAACTATTGTCTGAAGCCAAGCGAGCCACAGTCTTCTTGTCGTTGGTGATACGGGTTGTCTGCAATACTTCCTCTGTGCCGTTAAAGGTTTTGCTACCCACGTAGGTCTTGCCACCCTCTTTGCCACGGAAATAAATCATCAGCTGTGTACGACTCACCTCGTTCATCAGTCCCAGTCCGTCTGTAATCTTGAAATAGAAACCGGGACATACTTTATGGATGAAGTTATATGAGTTCTTAAAGTATTCTGGATGAGCATAGTAGGTGCGCATCAGGTAGGTACCATAGTTGTTGTAGGTATTACCATCCTTGTCGGTATATTCCTTGTTGAGGGGAATGCTGACATACTCATAATAGGAACCTGATTGCTGCACTTTACGCAGACTGTCACTCAACTGAAGATTGACGATAGAGAAAATCTTGTTTTCGTGCAGTCCGTCTTCACGGATATGACCCTTTGCAGCAGGATCGAAATTAGTATAGTAGGTTTTTCCTTCTTCTACAGGATTGCCAATCTCAAAAACAGAGAGTTTCAAAGCTGCGAGAGAGTCACCTTGCCACTTGTTGACAACAACATTCAGTACGCATGAGTCTGCTACGATTTCATTGTCAATCAGACTTGCCACACTATCCTTTGGAGGGAAGATGGCATTGCTTTCGTTTTCAAGCAAGGTAAACTGCGACATGTAGTCACTCGTGATATATGATCCGGTCTCTGGATCTTTGATGCGACCGAGATAGCTGTATTCACTTCGTGAAATCACCGAATCGACCACAAGCGACCGAGAACTCACCTGAAAAGAGTCGGTTGCAATAGCAAACAAGTCAGCGCTGTCGCTAATAGAATTACCGACGTTTGCTGTTTCCTCGTCGCAAGAGCAGATTGCCATCAGTGGGAGGACAATAGCTGCTAATAGTGTTTCCTTTGTCATTGAAGTAATGATTATCTTAATGATATCCTAATTTATCTTTTACCTTATTAAGGTTTGCATTAAATCTTTTCGTAGAACTCCTCATAAGCCTTACCGAAATCAGCACCGGGATAGGCGAGAGTGGGGATGCCCTGCTCTGCGGCGTAGTTCATCCAGTCTGCTTCTGTGTCTTGATGGGCAGCAATGACACCGTCGCTATAGTCGATAGCCAACTTAGCCAGTTCTGTAGCATCAAATACTTCGTTGTATTTTGTGAGGGTGTCGGCTGTAATATCGCGGAACTCAAGACACTTTTTGAAGTTGGGCGCCAAATCACTTGTCATCTGGTTGGGGAACAACGAGGTGACTACCTTGGTATTGGCAAATGAAGGTTCATCATAATAGGCCTTTTTGATAAACAAGGGTACTACGGCTCCCATCCATCCCTGTACGTGGATGATATCGGGTACCCAACGGAGCTTCTTAACAGTTTCCAATACGCCACGAGCGAAGAAAATTGCACGCTCGCCATTGTCTGCATAGTCCATACCGTTTTCATCCTTGTCCATCTGACGACGAGTGAAATAATCATCGTTGTCAATGAAATATACCTGTATGCGAGTCTGGACGATAGAAGCTACCTTGATAATCAATGGATGGTCGGTATCGTCGATGATAAGATTCATACCTGAGAGACGGATCACTTCATGTAGTTGACCGCGACGTTCATTGATATTACCCCATTTGGGCATGAAGGTGCGAATCTCGTGACCACTCTCTTGCATGACTTGAGGCAATGCCTTACCCATGTGTGAAAGGTCTGTTTCCGGTACATAAGGAACAATCTCTTGGTTGATGAACAATATCTTCTTTGCCATATTATTGAATGATTTAATCTTTGCAAAGATACGAATTTTTTTTCAAAAAATGATTTGTAAATGCGATATTTTAAGGTTTTTGTACCTTCTTTTGGCATATTTTCACCAAATCCTTTCATTATTTGATAAAAAAGTAGTTATTTTGCACTCGCTTTAGAAAAACAAAGAAATTTGAAATGAAAGTTTTCAGTAAAATCGTAGATCTTCAAAACCAATTGTTTGAAGACCGAAAAAATGGAAAAGAAATAGGTTTGGTTCCTACCATGGGTGCCCTCCATGAAGGACATGCATCGTTGGTTAGACGTAGTGTCAAGGAGAATGGCATTACCGTAGTGTCGGTGTTTGTCAATCCTACACAGTTCAACGACAAGAATGATTTGAAAAATTACCCACGCACGCTTGATGCCGACTGTCAGTTGCTCGATGCGTGTGGAGCTGATTATGTGCTGGCTCCTTCTGTGGAGGAGATGTATCCTACTCCAGACACTCGTCAGTTTGAATTTCCGCCAGTTTCAACGGTAATGGAAGGTGCACACCGTCCCGGACACTTCAATGGTGTGTGTCAGGTGGTGAGCCGCTTGTTTTATATCGTTAAGCCCAATCGTGCCTACTTTGGTGAGAAAGACTGGCAACAGATTGCTGTGGTCAAGGCTATGGTGAAACAACTCGGTTTGAAAGTGCAGATTGTGGAATGCGACATCGTGCGCGATGCTGACGGATTGGCACGCAGTTCACGCAACACCCTGTTGGCTAAAGATGAGCGCGCCATAGCACCTGCCATCTACAAGACCCTGAAGGAAAGTATCTCTTACGCTAAGACGCATACTGTGGGCGAAACCCATGATTTTGTGGTCAATACCATCAATGCGGTGGATGGCCTTGAAGTGGAATATTTCTCTATCGTTGACGGTAACACCTTGCAGGATATTGCCGCTTGGGACGATACTCCCTACGTCGTAGGTTGCATCACAGTATATTGTGGAAAGACTCCAATCCGACTCATTGATCACATTAAATATAAGGCATAGTCATGATGATAGAGGTAATGAAGTCAAAACTTCACTGTGTGACAGTGACAGAGGCAAATCTTAACTATATGGGAAGTATCACCATCGATGAAGATTTGATGGATGCTGCCAATATGATAGCAGGGGAGAAAGTCCAGATAGTAGATAATAATAATGGCGAACGCTTTGAAACCTATATTATTAAGGGAGAACGAGGCAGTGGCTGTATTTGCCTGAATGGTGCTGCAGCACGTAAAGTGCAAGTTGGCGATGTGTGCATCATCATATCCTATGCCTTGATGGATTTTGAAGAGGCTAAATCGTTTACGCCGACCGTTGTCTTTCCTAAAGCAGACAACAGCCTGTAATCAAGTGCTAATGTCAGGGTAAACATCGGCAGAGAAGATGACTGCCTGCAATCGTACAGCAACAATATAGTCTCTGCATCAATCAGATAAACAAAAATAAAGGAGGGAACCTCAGTAGAGGCTCCCTCCTTTATTTAGTATGAATAGAGATTACTCGATTACTACAAGTGCATCATCTTCCATGACGCTCTGTCCAGGCTGAACGCATACTGCGGTAATCTTACCGCTCTTCTCTGCCTCGATATTATTAGCCATCTTCATAGCTTCCAATACCAAGACTACGTCGCCTGCCTGTACTTCGTCACCTACATTGACGCGAATCTCTGTGATGACACCTGGCAGTGGAGCCTTAAGTGCATTGTTGGAGTTGGCTCTTCCTGATGGAGCTTCTGATGGAGCTGCTGTGGGCTTTGCCACAACAGGCTTCACAACAACCTTCTCCACTTCAGGTTCTGGTTCCATTTCCACTTTGTATTCTTCACCATTGACATTGACGGTAACCATGTTCTCGACAACGTCACCAATGGCTACTTCATACTTGTTGCCATTAATTGTATATTTGTATTCTTTTTTCATCGCGCTTTGTGTTTAGGGATGTTCTGTCATAGTCAGAGCATATCCATTCCACTGGGTCTGCTTGTCATCAATAGTGATGATGCATGACTCTTTGTCGTGGACATTATTGCCTTTGAACTCATGAAGAGCCATGGCAATAGCTGCATATACTTCATTCTTCATAGACGGGATATTTTACATCGGAATGTTACCGTGCTTCTTAGCGGGCAGTGCATCACGCTTGGTGGCAAGCTGAGCAAGCGCACGGCAGATGCGGAAACGAGTGTTACGTGGTTCAATCACGTCGTCAATATAGCCATATTTTGCTGCCTGATAAGGATTGGCAAAGAGTTCGTTGTACTCTTCTTCCTTCTCGGCAATGAATGACTTAACATCTTCACCTGCTTCTTTCTTGGCTTTAGCTTCCTTCGCATAGAGAACAGCAGCAGCACCACTTGCTCCCATAACAGCGATTTCAGCTGAAGGCCATGCGTAGTTGAGGTCGGTATGGAGCTGTTTTGAACCCATAACGATATGAGAACCGCCGTATGACTTACGCAGGGTAACAGTAATCTTGGGCACTGTAGCTTCACCGTAAGCGTAGAGCAACTGAGCACCGTGCAGAATGACTGCGTTGTACTCCTGGCCTGTGCCGGGGAGGAAGCCTGGTACGTCAACGAGTGATACAATGGGGATGTTGAATGCATCGCAGAAACGTACAAAGCGTGCACCCTTACGTGAAGCATTTACGTCAAGCACACCTGCATAGCAAGAAGGCTGGTTGGCTACGATGCCGACACTCTGACCATTGAAACGAGCGAAACCTACGATGATGTTCTTAGCAAACTTAGGCTGTACTTCAAAGAACTCGCCATTATCGATGATAGCACCAATTACCTTGTACATATCGTATGCCTCATTGGGATTCTCAGGGATGATCTCGTTGAGGGAATCCTCCAAGCGGTCAATGGGGTCGTTGCATTCCTTGCGAGGAGCTTGCTCCATGTTGTTAGATGGAATATAGCTCAACAGGCTCTTCAGCATTTCAATAGCTTCTTCCTCTGTTTTAGCGGTGAAGTGGGTTACACCACTTTTTGAAGCGTGAACGCTTGCACCACCGAGGTGCTCCTGGTCGATATCTTCACCTGTTACGGTCTTTACTACTTTTGGACCTGTGAGGAACATGTATGAGGTGCCTTCCATCATCAGAGTGAAGTCGGTAAGAGCAGGAGAGTAAACTGCACCACCTGCGCAAGGACCGAAGATACCTGAAATCTGTGGGATAACACCCGAAGCGAGGATGTTACGCTCGAAGATTTCTGCGTAACCTGCCAAAGCGTTGATACCTTCCTGAATACGGGCACCACCTGAGTCGTTGATACCAATCAGGGGAGCACCCATCTTCATGGCCATGTCCATCACTTTGCAAATCTTCTGGCTCATGGTCTCAGAGAGAGAACCTGCATGAACTGTGAAGTCCTGGGCAAAGATGAATACCAGACGACCGTCGATAGTACCGCTACCGGCTACTACACCATCGCCAAGGAACTGCTTCTTCTCCATGCCGAAATTGTGGCAACGGTGTTCCTTGAACATATCGTATTCTTCAAAAGAGCCTTTGTCGAGCAACATCTCAATGCGCTCACGTGCTGTATATTTTCCTTTGTCGTGCTGCTTCTGGATGGCTTTCTCACCACCACCGAGACGAGCTTTCTCACGCTTCTCGATGAGCTGCTTGATTTTTTCTAACTGTTTAGACATAATTGTATTTTGATTCTTAACTTGAATGATCTATTAGTGTTCGCAAAGCTCGGTAAGGATACCTGCGGTTGATTTGGGGTGGAGGAATGCAATGTTGAGGTTCTCAGCACCTTTACGGGGAGCCTGATCAATCAGACGAACGCCCTTTTCGCTAACCTCTGCCAATGCATTGGCAACACCGTCTTCTACACAGAAAGCTACGTGGTGTACACCCTTGTTGCCTTTGTCAAGCCACTTCTGGATAGTGCTTTCGGGTGATGTCGGCTCCAGCAGTTCGAGTTTCACTTCACCACACTTCAAGAATGCGGTTTTAACTTTCTGATCCTCTACCGTTTCAACGGCATAACACTTGAGTCCCAATACGTTTTCGAAGTAAGGGAGGCTCTCTTCGATGCTCTGGACTGCGATGCCCAGATGCTCAATGTGCGAAATTTTCATGTTGTTTTAAATTAATGTATTTAAATCTGCTGCAAAGATACTAATAAAAAGTTACGGAAACGAAAAACACCAATGAATTAACACTAATTAAAAGTCGATTGTGATTCTTCCGTTTACTTGTCTGCCCGTAAGATAGTTGGGGACTGCATACTGTTGATTGGTCACATCGGTTACCCAATAGTAGTTGCTGACATTGGCTGTACCAAACACATTGAGCAGGTCTATACCGAGCCAGATATGGCGCAGACCCTTGCGCTTGGATGAGGTCTGTCCTGCTATCAGATAGTTCATTCCGATGTCGGCTCGCTTATAGCTTGGCGCACGGAATTGCTGTTCTAATCCGCGGTGTGGCGCACCAAAGGGGAGTCCGTCTGTGAAAGCAAGGCGAAGCGTCATCTTCCATCGTTCGGTACCGGGGAAATAGTCTGTGAAATGAAGGTTGACACCCCACCTTTGGTCGGTGGGTAATGGTGTGCTGATACCATTGATGTCTTGTCGGGTACTCATCAGCGAGAGGGTCAGCCATGAGTCTGTGCCTGGAACAAACTCACCAAAGAGTTTGAAATCGATTCCTGTGGCATGGCCTTTGGCGATGTTATTACCCTCATAGACGATTTTCATGTTTTGCATGTTATATGGAATAAGGTGGTCTAATTTCTTATAGTAGGCTTCTGCTGTGAATCGGAAAGGTCGTCCCAACATACGGAACTGATAATCGAATCCACCTACGATGTGGATGGAGCGTTGACTTTTGATATGACTGTTGAGCGCCACGGTCGTTACACCATTGGCGGTGGTCGTATCGCGCATCTCTTTATAAAAAGGTGACTGGTAGTAGATGCCTGTTGCCAAACGAAATGTCATGTCGGTATTGAAGGCTGGTATAATGGCAAAACTCAGTCTCGGAGATAGTGTTGACTCGCTATTGAAATTCCATCTTGCCCATCTTAAGCCGATATTCAAGGTGCAATAGGATTGATGGCTGTCGGTGCCCAACTGCCATTTTATCTGGTCTTGTAGGTATGCTTCTGTTCGGGTGGATGTCACTTGTTGGCGACTGCTCATCGAGTAAATCATGTCAAGGCGGTCGCTCTTATGGGGGATGTTATAGCCGCTGGAGTCACGCATCTCATATTCTTTCGACTGCTCCTTGACGTGCTCCCATTTCATTGTGAAACCTGCTTCCCAATGATGGCGGCTGTTGCGATGGGATGCTGTCAGTTGGAGTTGTTCTGCATGAGCAGTCAGGTAATTACGGGCATGTTCCCGATAGGTGCCTACTCCGAGGTTTTCAGAAGTCTGTGTATCATCGAGCCAATATTGTCCCTGTATGTCATAGCGTTCCTGCTCGCGGGTATGGAAGGCTGACCCTTGCAGACGCACTATGGTTTTATTGGAGGGACTAAAACTGACGGAAGTCATTCCTGTGGCAGTACGAAACAGATCACGCTCCTGTCCGTCGAAATATACTTTGAAGGTCTTTGCGTTCTGTATCGTTCCGAATGAGGTCTCTCGGTCTGTGGGTGTGAAGTGGTATCTGTTTTCTGAATAGTCTCCTAATGCCTCAATTTCCCATTGTTGGTTTGGACGCCAACTGAGATAGGCTTGGTAGTCGAGGTATCGTGGTTTATATTCTCCTTTTGTTTCCAAACTGCCCAGTAGGTATCTGTTGGTTTTATAACGCAACCCATGAGACATAGAGAAATGCTTGTTGCCATAGCCCACATAAGCTGATCCACCTAACAGGCTTACTTGTATATTGCCTTCCCATTGTTTCGGCCTGCGATAGGTGATGTCGAGCACGCTGGACATCTTACCGCCATATTTTGCTTCATAACCTCCCGACGAGAATCCTATCTTATCGACCAGGTCTGAATTGATAATGGAGAGTCCTTCGTGTTGCCCGGTTTTTGCCAGAATGGGACGGTAGATTTCCGTACCATTCAGATATACTGAGTTTTCGTCAAACGAACCGCCTCTGACATTATATCTACTCGACAGTTCGTTATGGGTGGAGACGCCTACTTGCTGTTGAACGAGTTCCTCTATGCCGTTGCCTGCTGTTGATGGTGCATGGCGGACAGCATCGGATTTCAGTTGTTGCATGGTATTGGTTTGGCGCTTTTGTTGTGTCACTACAACTTCGTTGAGTGTAGTGGCAGGGTAAAGCGTCACTACCATGCGTTGACGTCCTTTGGGACGGCGTAGGGTGCGTGTCTTGGTTTGGTAGCCAATCATCGAAAAACGCACCTTGACAGAGTCTGCCGATTTAAGATGGAGTGAATATTCGCCTTTGATATTGGCAATGGTTGTGGCATGTTGCTCCTGACAACTGACTGTTGCCAAGGGTAGGCCGTGACCGTCTTCATCGAGAATTTTTCCCGAAAGTGAGAACGACTGTGCCTCTGCCCATGAATAGGTGAGTAGTGCGAGTATAGTGATGATGACTCTTTGCAGTTTCATTATCAGTATAACGAGTGCGGGGCGGATTTATTGTGTGAAATGTGATGTTTTCATACGCCAAACGCTTGGCGTTATGCAGAAACCCCCGACAAGTCGCTCTGTTGTGTGGCGATTGTCGGGGGTGATATGGTCAAAAGGGTGGGGAATGGCTTATACCAGTTCCACCTTATTAATATCTTGTTCCTTTTCGCAATAGTGACAGGTGAGGATGCCGTTGGTGACATGGAAATAAGTAGGCATCGGTTCGTTGTTGGTAATACACTTTGGATTGTTGCATTTCACAATGCCTTTGATCTCATCGGGTGTACATACCGTTTTTTTCTCTACTACTTCGTAGCCACGGATGATATTGAGCACAATATTAGGTGCTACGACCGACAACCGTGAGATTTCTTCGTCGGTAAACCATTTGTCCTCTACTTTAATAATACCTTTCTTGCCGAGTTTCTTCGATCTGTAGTTATAGCCGATAGTGACGGTAGAACTAAGTTTGTCAAGATTGAGCAACTGTGCCACCTGATATGTTTTCTCAGAAGGTATGTGGTCTATTACGGTGCCGTTTTCGATGGCGGCAACCAACATTTCGTTTTTGTTCATGGGATAATGGTTTGATCGTTTCTTACTTGGTACAAATCGATGCCGAGCACATCGCAGAAGATGGCTTCGCGCGCAAAGAGTCCGTTGCCTGCCTGTTGGATATAGTAAGCATGTGGATTGTCGTCAACATCGTATGCAATTTCGTTGACACGTGGCAGGGGATGAAGAATCTTCATGTTGGGCTTTGCCAGTTTCAACATATCGTTGTTGAGGATATATACATTCTTCACGCGTTCGTATTCCATAAGGTCTGAGAAGCGTTCTTTCTGTACACGTGTCATGTAGAGGATGTCGGCATCAGCAATGACTTTCTCGTTGAAAGCGGTATGCTCCTGATATTTGATGCCGTGCTCTTCACAATAGATTTTGTATTCCTTCGGCATGGCAAGTTCTTTCGGAGCCACAAAATGGAATGTGGGGTTGAAGTGACGCATGGCCATCAGAAGGGAGTGGACGGTACGTCCATATTTCAAGTCTCCCACCAGGTAGATGTTGAGGTTGTCAAGGGTACCTTGGGTCTTGTAGATACTGTAAAGGTCAAGCATACATTGTGAGGGGTGCTGGTGGGCACCGTCGCCCGCGTTGACAATGGGCACATCGGTAACTTCCGCAGCATACTGTGCAGCGCCTTCAATATAATGGCGCATCACGATAACGTCTGCGTAGTTGGCAACCATAGAAATGGTATCTTTCAGCGTTTCGCCTTTTGTACCACTGGTAATCTTCGGATCTGCGAAACCGATGACGCGTGCTCCGAGTCTGTTGGCTGCTGTTTCAAAACTAAGTCTGGTGCGGGTGGAAGGTTCAAAGAAGAGTGTAGCCACAACCTTTCCTTTGAGTAACTCGCGGTTGGGATGGCGCTCAAACTCCTGTGCCATCTCAATCATATAGAGAATTTTTTCTCGTGTGAGATTGGCAATAGTCACAAAATCATGCTTTTCCATATTAGGTGTTTGTTAATATGATGCAAAGTTAAAGCAAAAAATCGAATTATCGACAGTTTGCAGCTATTTTATTTTGTAATTTTCGTAATTTAGACTAACTTTGCAAAATCTTAGTCGGTTGGTATTGCTTTTCCTATGCAAGCATCCCCCCTCGTTACTTACGTCAAGAATATACATTAATTAATATCTATATATGAAACAGACAAAGATTGTTGCCAGCATCAGCGACCGAAGATGCAGTCAGGATTTTATTCGACAACTTTTTGATGCCGGTATGAACGTGGTGCGCATGAATACCGCCCATGCTTCAGAAGACGGTCTGCGTGAGATTATCCGCAATACACGTGCTGTGAGCCACCATATTGGCTTGCTCATTGATACTAAAGGTCCTGAGGTACGCACTACCGGTTGTGACCAGCCGATTGATTATAAAACGGGCGATGTGGTGAAGATCTTCGGTCGTCCTGAAGTGGATACAGAGCATGATATCATCAATCTCTCTTATGTTGATTTTGCCAACGATGTGCAAGTGGGCGACCACATTCTCTTCGATGATGGTGCACTCGATATGTTGGTACTGGATATCAACGGACCTGCTGTTATTGCACAGGTACAGAATGATGGACAACTGGGTAGCCACAAGAGTGTCAATGTACCGGGACGTCATATCGACCTGCCTGCATTGACCGACAAAGACCGTCATAACATCATGTTGGCTATCGAAGAAGATATCGATTTCGTTGCTCATAGTTTTGTGCGTTCTGCTGCCGATGTTCGTGCCGTACAGGCGATTCTCGATGCTTATCATTCTGATATCAAGATCATTTCAAAGATTGAAAACCAAGAGGGTGTTGATAATATCGATGAGATTATCGATGCCAGCTATGGTATCATGATTGCGCGTGGTGACCTTGGTATAGAGATTCCCATTCAGCGTATTCCTGGTATTCAGCGTCAGATTATCCGTAAGTGCGTGCAGAAACGCAAACCTGTTATCGTGGCAACCCAGATGCTGCATACCATGATCAATAATCCGCGTCCTACACGTGCTGAGGTGACCGATATCGCCAATGCTATCTATTATCGTACCGACGCATTGATGCTTAGTGGTGAAACAGCCAGCGGAAAATATCCTGTTGAGGCTGTACAAACCATGGCGACCATTGCCGAACAGGCTGAATGTGACAAATTGCGCGAGAACGATATCGAGGTTCCTCTGTCTCCCAACTGCGACATTCGTGAATTTATGGCGCATAGTGCCATTGAGGCAACAGAACGCTTGGGTGTCAAAGGTATTATCATCGATTCGATAAGTGGCAGGACTGCCCGTGATTTGGCTGCATTCCGTGGTCCCAACCCCGTACTTGCTGTTTGCTATAACGAGAAACTTCAGCGTTTGCTCAACCTGTCGTATGGTGTTATTCCTGTTTTCCAGAAAGACCATATCTCTAAGCAGCGTCTTTTCCAAGCTGCGGTTCGCATGCTTCGTCAGAAAGGTTATCTTCAGGCTGACGACAAGATTGCCTACCTATCGGGAAACATCAGCGATGGTGGTGGAACAAAACTTTTGGAAATCAATACCGTTAGCGAGGTATCTAAATTCCATCTTTCAGAATAAAGACATACACATTATTACATATCTTAATGCCCGACCATTGACGAATATGCTTCATCTATGGTCGGGCATTGTTTTGTAGTGTCATTTCAAAGATAGTGAAAGTTTAATAGAAAACAAACTATTTCTTAGTTTCACGTGTGCCACCTTTTACTATTGCACATACTGGTATGCCAGTCGCTCTGTACCGTTCCAGCAGTGGATAACGCCACAGTATCGAAATCCCTCTTTCTGCATCAGGTGTTGCATCACTTTGTTGTCGGCATGTGTGTCAACTCGGATGTTCCGATATTGCCGGCGTGCAAAGTCCAGTACAACTCGGATAACCCCTTTCACCTCTCCACTACTTGCCACCCTATGGATGACAGCATACGGTTCATCGTTTAACCATTGTCCGTCGTAGATGACATTGTAGGTGGGATCTGTTCCACCACGTAATACAAAGGTGGCAACAATGGTGTTGCCCTTTTGTATTACATAGCTGTCGCCATTATCCATATCCTCACGAAGGAGTTGATCACCAGGATAGTTCTCGTCCCATTGTCCTGGATTGCCTGTTTCACTCATGAATTTCCGGGCAATGGCAAAAATCTCCTTGAGGCGTGGCAGGTCTTCTGGTGCAGTCTGTCTGATGACGAGATGGTCTGCGAGTGTGATGCTATCTCCCTCGTTTCTGATACACCAAAACGGAATATTTTTTTCTTGGCAAAATGGTTCCATGCGCCAGGCAGAGTCAAAACCGCTCATCACAAAGTGCATGGGAACCAATAATCCTACTTTAAAGCGCTCTATAAACTGGCGTGCTCCTAATGTATATCCATTGCCAATACGACCATCTATGGGGAACATAACCACATCGAAGCTATCGGCAATCTTCTTGATGTCTTTCAACTCGCCCAAAAACTGTTTCTCTTCTGCCACAGGGTCTATCCATTGGTCACATTCTTCACTATACACTTTTCCTTCAGGAGTGCCCTCTGCCAAAAAACGGGCAAACCAGTTGCAGAGGTCACCTGCATGGAAGATGCGGTAACCGGCGGTCTCTATTATCCAACTGACCCCACTGTCGTTACTACCAGTAGCAGTCACTTGGATATGGCTGTCGTTCCACACCATACCCTTGGTCATCCACACGTCAGCATCCTCTTTGCACGCTCTATGATGTTTCAGAATATCCTTTGATAGAATATAGGTGATATCAGGCGTGGTGGCTTTCCATGTGAAGATCTCTTTCGTGAAGTGGTCTTCATGGAAATGACTGACAAAGACATATATTGGTTTCTGACTTTGTGGTCCAATAAAGCGCTCCATCTTTTGGGCAGGATCCATCCAGTAGTCAAATACTAGCACGCAATGGTCTGTTTCCAAAACAAAACCGCTGTGGAAGAGATAGGTGAGTCGTATCATCGTGTCTTTTGTTGTCCGAATGCTTATCAGGTTCTTATTCCAGATATCTGATCATGTCATCGCGTCTTGGCTTTGCGTCTGGAGTCTCTGCTGGATAACCTAAGGCAATACAGTAGAGTAGCTGATAACCCTTGGAGAATGCCATGCGGTCAAGGAATGGCTTGGCAGATGGAGAATCTTGTATCCAGCGTGCAGAACTTCCCAGACAGCATGAACCGATACCTTTATCCCATGCCGAGAGAATGATATTCTCACCCAGCAGTCCACAGTCTATCTGCGACATGTCGTATTCGGTATTGTTGGCGATGCAGATCACACAGGGAGCATTCACAAAGATGTTCTTAAAACCTTTACGCTCAGCAATCTTCGGATTGTCTTTTACTACGGCTTGCGTAATAGAGTCGATGAGGGCAGGAGAGTCAATCACTCTGATTTCATACGACTGTAGGTTTTGACCGTTTGGGGCATTGATACCACATTTCAGAATCTCATTCAGGGTCTCACGATTGATGACAGAGTCTTTGTATGCGCGGATACTTCTGCGACTCATCATCACATCGGTCACCGTTTTTGCAGTATCTGTTGCGGTCGTTACCTGTTGCTTGTTCTCGTTGCATGCCGTCAGCGTCAGCGCGACAGCCATTCCTAATAAAATCTTCTTCATTTTCATTTCTGCTAACTGTTATTCCTAATGAATGGTATCAATGTAACTTATATCACCTCAAATCCGCAACCTATAGGGTTTCGTGGGAATTTACTTGTAAAACGACAAAAATTCTTTTATTGTACATATTCCTTGGGCATAACAGAAACGTCGTAAACACAAAATTCCCTTACCCCATAAAGCGACTTGAGGTAATACACCGGTTTAACCAGAAAAGCATGGCCTTTAACCAAAGTCTGTCTTGAACAGGTTGGCATAAGCATAGTTGTCTGAATAAATGTTCAATACATGCCTACGTGACGTCTTAATCCATTTTGCAGGAACAGAGATGAACTTGAACACAAAGGTCTTGATTCTGCTGGTGGCACGCAATCCAAATTCATGGGTTTTCAATCTCTGCATAATAGCTTTGTAGAAGTTTCTGATGAGAGCTGTCATAAGCAGGAATACAGTATTCTGTGCCATGAACGATTTTGGCAACCGATTCCAGCCAAAGCCATTGTTCATGTCATCGAAGATGCGTTCCTTGCCACCACGAAGATTGTAGAATTCCACAATGTCTCTTGCACTCGACTTGTAATCGTTAGTCAGTATACATCTGTAGGTATATTCGCCTTCCCAAATGTCAAGGTCTCCCTCTATTCGCCTTTGTCTCTGTATGACAAGACGATACGGTTTTCCTTTCCATTTCTCAACAAGGATGGAATTCAGCTCAAATTCAATACCGTTGATTTCAACAGTTTTCCATCCAGTCAAGGCAAACATGGAATCGTAGAAGGAAGAGCATCTGTTGGCACGAATATAAAAATGCCTGCAATGAGCCTCTACCATATCTACGATTTCCTCCGAGCATGAGCCGCAATCCATGCGGGCACGGGATATATATACTTCTGATGCCTCCAGTCGCTTGAAGATTCTTTCCAAAGTCTCTCTTTGGTTGAAGCGCACGTTTGTGTTGCCGTCTCTATTTTCAATACCGACAATCATGTCGTTAATGACTGCCACACCTGGACTATAGCCCAGGAACTTCTTGTAGGTTGGTTTTGCATCATGCTTCTCTGTTTCAATGAACTGATGGTCAAAGTCAAAATCATACTCTTGACCGGATTTCAATTGACCAGTAGCAAGCAGGGCTTTGATCAATAAGCAGTTCATCTTGTCTGCAGTATTGAAATCATAGGAGTTGCCAGAAGCAGATTTATAGGTGATGTTCTTACAAGTCAGTTCTTCGATAGCACGCAATATGGTGTCTGCGCTGCAAGTGCGAAGAGTTGGATGAAGAGACAAATGTTTCATCAAGTGAGTTGTAACATCCTCAATACATGAGCCGCCACAAAGATATACGCACATCAGAGAGCGTAGAATTTCGCTATATTGATAACCAAACATAGTGCATCTCAATCCCAAGGTGGAATCTATGGTTTGAGCTAAAAGAGCATCAAATTGCTCCATAATAGAAAAAATTCCTCCAAAAGGAGTGAGTTTCTCAGATTTTATTTGTACTTTTGCCATGTCATTCAGAGTTTTATTTGTTTTTTATTTGCAACACTAAGATAAGTGAAATTTCTGACATGGCAAAATCCTGAGCAACTTTTTGTTGCTCAGGCACTTATAAATAATGTTAAATTATAGTGTTGCGGAATTAAGGTTTGTACCTTTGCCGCGCCTTGTTACGATTTTCGCTTGTTTTCTAATTGCAACACTAAGATAAGTGAAAATTCTGACATGGCAAAATCCTGGGCAACTTTTTGTTGCTCAGGAACTTATAAATAAAGTTAAATTATAGTGTTGCGGAATTAAGGATTATAAGAAAACAAGTATGGACTTTAATAAAGCTCGATTATTATATCTTATCGTATTTTTCCTGTATTCCGGCCTAAGTGTGTCCGGACAATCGATTCATGTTTCAGGAAGAGTACTTCAACAAAATACGCAAACACCTGTTGAGTTTGCTAATGTCGTTCTATTCAAACAAGATTCAGTCTTTCTGAAAGGAACAACGACAGACACTATCGGAAGATTTGAATTTGAAAATCTTCCCACAGATAATTATGTGCTGTCAGTATCCTGTTTAGGATTTGAAACAAAGCGGATTTTGATACAGAATCTGACGGAATCAGCACAAATAGATGTGTATTTGAATGAAAATGTTTTGTTACTTGGGGAAGTGGTGATTTCTGCTTCTTCCACAATAAACAAGATTAACCAACGGATTGTGTTCCCGACAAAATTGCAAATCAGCCATTCTGCCAACGGAATGCAATTGCTGAATACAATGATGCTTCCCGGCTTGAACATCAATCCGATGCTGAATACGATTTCATCATCCGACGGCGGGAAAGTCATTTTGCAGATTAACGGCGTAAATACCACGCCGGAAGAAATTCAGACCTTGCAACCCCGCCAAATCAAGCGGATAGAATATTCGGATTATGCAGGTATCCGATACGGACATGCTTCCAAAGTTATCAACTACGTGGTAGTAAGGGATGATAAAGGCGGTGTTGTTGGTGTGGATTTGATGAACTCGCTGAATATCCTTGCAGGGGGCGATGTTTTCTTTGCCAAATTCAACAAAGGAAAATCGGAATATGCTTTGAACTACACCGCAGCGTTTCAACGCATCAACACGAATAACAGAAATCGCACAGGTAGTTATCAGTTTGAAAATTCATCCCCTATATTGAGGGAAGAAATCAGTGCCGGAGGTGATTATTCGTACCAAATGCATGATTTTTCGCTGACATACAACTATCAGCAGAGCGATTCGGCTTTTTTCAATGCCAAGTTGAAATATAATCTGAGCAATCAGCCTCACAACGATTTCAACAGTTTTCTAAAAGAGAATGGCACGGACAAAGGGTTGATTTTTGACGGAAGTCAGCAAAAAATTAATGTTCCTACCATCGACTTGTATTACCAGTATGGTTTACCCAAAAATCAGAAAATATATGCTAATGTGGTGGGGAGTTATGCGAACGCAGCATCTTCGCGGAATTACTGCGAATACAACGATGTTGATACTCTTTACAGCGAACGTTCGGAACTGTTTTCCGATAAATATTCACTGATTGCCGAAGGCATATACGAAAAAGGATTTGCCCATGGAAATTTGAAATTCGGGATAAAACATATTCAGTCGTTTACAGAGCAGACAATTAATCAGGGCGAGGAATTCAAATCGGATTTGAATCAGGCGGAATCGTCGGTTTTTGCAGAGTGGTTTTATAGTAAGGGCAAATTCAGCTATAGCTTGGGACTTCGCCTGAATCGCCTGCATTTTTCCAATGTATCTGTTACCAAAAGCTATTACCATTTCTTACCCAAAGCGATGGTTGGCTATCGGTTCAGTGATAATTCTTTTATCCGGTATGATGCGGAGATGAGTCAAACGAATCCAACCCTGATGGAGTTGGCCGACACGGAAATCCGTCTTGACTCGTATCTTGCCGAGAAAGGGAATCTGTTGCTTCAACCGTACCTGAATCTGAATAATAATTTATATTACGAAAACAGAAAAGGGTTGTTCGCTTTCAATGCAAGCCTGCATCATCACTACAAACACAATCCTATCATGGAATCGAAAAGAGAACATGGAAATGTGTTCCTGACAATGCCCGAAAACATGAAAGATTGGAATAAGTATAATGCGGAGATAACATTGAAAGTAGGGATGATAAAAAACTTCCTGCAATTTTCGGTTACAGGAGGCTTCAACCACTTTGACAGTCGTGGGAACAACTATTCGCATACCCATTCTAATTTTTATTACAGGGCAGATGTTTTGGCAATGTATAAGAAATGGATGCTGATAGGCCAGCTACAGCCTTTTGACGAAAGGTTATACGGCGAAACCGTCATAAAGGATGGTAATTATCACTACTTGGCTATCCGGTACAATGCGACTAATTTTTCTTTTGGCATAGGTGCGTTCAATCCGTTTAAGAATGTTTCCCGAACCATTATGGAAAACAAAAATGCACAAGCGCCTTTCCGAAGAGAAAGTTTTAGCGATGCATCCCGAATTCTCGTTGCCACGCTCACTTGGAATTTTAATTTCGGAAAAACTCATCTTGTCGGTACTAAATCGCTGAATAATCAGGATACCGACTACGGAATCAAAGGAAGTTATAAGTAAGATTAGGTGTTGATTTCAACAAATTCTGTATTATGTATTTCTGGCAAATCTATCACTAATTATCTTTCAGCGACATGTTGTTGCTTCGCGTTCACTGAATCCTATCGGAATTCAGTGAACGCCTTTGTGTGTCGTCAACTGACGATATCATCCTTTTTTTTACTCAAAATCAATAAAAATGAAAGATAAGATAAAAAACATTGCAGAAAAATTAGAACATCAAATCAGGATGCATGAACTCGATTTAAATGACAGGATTAAAGATATTCCTCAAATAATATTGCTGTTGGAACAGGGGTTCTCGGAATTGAAAGAAATAGTTTCGTTTTATAAGTTCAAAAGTGAAATGGATGAAATATTCTTTTTCAAGATAATAAAACCCAAGTTTTTTAGTAAACTAATCTATTACAGGAAAGTGTATAACATCGAAATGATGCGCCCCAACGGACAAGATTGTGTGCTGAAAAATTATTTCATCAATGAACTGAATCAGTTAGAGAATTTCTACAATAAGAACATTGATTTCTATAAATACTACCGTTCGGGAAGTACGCATTTGGATAAGTACTTTTTTCTGAGAGGAAAACAAGATATTCAAATGACAATGGAAACATTTTATTTTGAAAGAGACCCTAATTTTTCTACGATTTGCGATTTTAAAGTTGCAAAAATAGTAGCAAACGAAATGTTGCGAATTTATCTGAATCCTAAAATCCGCAACTATCATCCAATACACGATTAAGGGTAGATTTATGAGTCGTTAGTAGCAGCTTTCAGTAAAAAGCAACAGCACAACATCAATATGTAGCCACCATCCCCTTACCCCACGATGCGACTTGAGGTAATACGCAGATTCAAACCGGAAAGAAAGGATTCTTATCCGAATTCTGTTTTGAAGGGTTTTGCATAAGCTCGGTTCTCTGTGTAGATATTCAGCACGTATTGCCTTGCAGTCATGATCCACTTGGCAGGTACGGAGATGAATCTGAAGACAAAAGCCTTTATGCGACTCGTTTTCTTGAGCCCAAAAGCCTTGGTGTCAAGCCTGCTCATGATGGTCTTGTAGAAATTGTGTATCA